>CAWAHH010000011.1:0-327193 GCA_963781745.1 uncultured Actinomycetota bacterium
CCCCTTGTGCGCACGCCGTCGTCAACACGCTGCGTCCCAGTGCCCCGATGAGACCATGTCGTTCAGCAAGGCCGATGAACATGTCGGGGGCAATGACGCCGTCGACCGTGTCCGTCCAGCGCGCCAGTGCCTCGACAGCCACTCGGCCCCCAGTGGCCAGGTCGATCACCGGCTGATAGACAACGGTCAAGTCCTGCGCGTCGATGGCGACTTGGAGGCGGTCCTTGAGCAAGGCGTCCCTCCCGTTTTCTGATCGCGGACGCTCCCCTGCAATCCTTGGCCACCGGAGCCAAACCCGAAGGTGCACGGATACCGCGAACTATACCGTCGGGTGGATCTACGAATGTCGGTTGGCGTGTGACCGCCCCTGTGTAGGCGACTCAACGAAAACAGACGCGACAAGCCGGCCGTGTGCGGCGGAGCCGAGGCGGCGTCAGGTAAGCGCCATCGGCAATAGCGGAAGCGAGGGTGTCCTCGAACCAACTGGTGAGGAGGTCGTCGCTTGTCCATGTCTGGTCTTAGACTGACCAGCGTGTCTGCCCCCGCAACGATTCGGACGTAGCCGGCGACCATCGCGGTGAAGTGAAACCACCAGTCGTCGGGGGATCCGATGAGCCCAGCGGCGAGGATCGGGGTTGCTGTGTGGCGGGGCAGCAAGGTCGACGCAACCGCGTTCGGAGAACCGTGGACCCGTCAATTAATTGGACACCCTCCTCGTTGGCCGTCCCCCCGTCGCGCCAGCGGGGAGGCCTTCGATCGTCTAGCAACCGTGACTGACGGCGAGTCGGGTTCGTGTAGTCCGATGTGCCTATTACGCGATCCCCCCACGTAGAGGAAGACTCGGTGCCCTGGGGGCAGAGGTCAGTGGTTGGGGAACCGCGACTCGGCTCCTTGGCGATCCCTCCTGGGGGGCGGTTCGCCGACGCTGCACCCCTCGCTGTGGGTGCACATGACGAGGGGTGCAGCAAGGCGAACCGACGACACGCACGAGACCACTCCCCTCGGATGCCTCCGATCCCCCCTGTCGGTCTCCGGGGGGAGTCTTGCGGTGGCCGCGCGACGTCGGCGCATACCGCCGGCAGCCCTGGTATGACCCCGACGTTGAGGTGGTCGTCACCGCCAACGAATCGAGTGCGCCCGGCCCAGTGACAGTACGGAGCAACCGACCGCCGCGCGAACCAATCGGTGCGGCCGTCCCGCTTACTGCAATGGATGCCGGTCTCTTCTCTCGCGGCGGTCGGACGCTAGGCGTCGGCCTTGAGGAACGCGAGAACGGCCAGCACCCGTCGGTGGCCGTGGGTGGCGGGTTGGATCCCTAGCTTCCCCAACAGGCTGGCGATATGCGTCTCGACGGTTCGCTCCGACAGGAACAGTCGCCGCGCGATGCCGGCGTTCGTGTGGCCCTGGGCCATCAGGGCGAGCACATCGCGTTCGCGGGGGGTCAGGGTATGCAGGGGCTCGTCTGTGTTGTGCATGCTGATCAGACGGGTCACGACTTCGGGGTCGAGAGCGGAGCCTCCGGAGGCGACGCGTTGCATGGCATCGAGAAAGTCGTCGACGTCGAGCACGCGGTCCTTCAGCAGGTAACCGAAGCCTCCGGTGCTGACGAGGTGCACCGAGTGCGTGGTCTCGATGTGTTGGGAGAGCAGCAGGATGCCCAGCTCGGGATACTCGGCACGCAGGACCATCGCCGCACGCGCGCCGTCGTCGGTATGGTCTGGCGGCATCCTGACGTCGACGATGGCGAGGTCGGGACGCTGGTCCCCCACGGCATCCATCAGGGCTGGGGCGTCGGCGACCCGTGCCACGATCTCGTGACCGGCGTCGGTGAGGAGGCTGGCTAGTCCCTCGCGGAACAGGGTGGAGTCCTCGGCGATCACGATGCGCACGGCAGCACTGCCTCGATGATGGTGCCGGTGCCTCGCCGGCTCTCGATGGACAGCCGACCACCGTGCGCCCCGACCCGGTCAGCGAGGCCGTCGAGCCCCGACCCGGGACGGGGGGCTGCGCGGCCGTTGCCGTCGTCGGCGACGCGGACGTGAAGCTGGCCCGCGATCGTGGCCACGTCGAGGGTGATGGTGGTGGCTTCGGCGTGCTTGACGGCGTTGGTGATCGCCTCGGCCGCGACGTAGTACGCCGTGGTCTCGACGTCCTGGTCGAGGTCGGCGGCCGTGACGCGCAGCACGATCGGCAGGTGGGTCGTGCTTACCAGCTGGGAGAGCGCCGGGACGAGGCCGTCATCGAGACAGCTGGGCCTGATGCCGTGTGCGAGCTGCCTGAGCTCACTCACGGCGGTGCCGAGCTCGGCGACAGCCTCGTCGAAGACCGCCGTGACGTCCACGCCGCGACCCAGGCGGCGCTGTGCCAGCCGCAGGGCCATCCCCAGGGCCACGAGTCGTTGCTGGGCCCCGTCGTGCAGGTCGCGTTCGAGACGGATCCGTTCCTCGTAGCCGACCCGCAGCAGTCGGGCCCGGCTGTCCTCGGCCTCCGTGAGCGCTTGACGGAGCTCGAGGCGGAGTCGGACCAGCTCGACCAGCGGGGCGGCACGGAAGGCGATGGCGCGGACCAGCTCGCCCGCGATCGGAGCACGTGTCGAGAGGACGCCGATGCGTTGAGGTCCGATCGTGATGTCGATGTGCGGGTCGGGAACCTTGAGGACGACCCCGTCTGCGTCGACGATGGAGCCGTTCGACGGCCTGGAGTATCCGACGACGAGGGCGGGGTCCTCCAACGCGTCCCGCAGTCGTTGCTGAAGCTGCTCGGGGCCCGCATGGGCCAGCAGGGTCTGGTGATGCAGGTCGGAGATCGCCTCGAACGCGGCGTGCCGGGCGGGGTAGAGGCGGGCGTCGACGTGTCGCTGCAGCCGCCTTCCCAGTGGCGCAAGGACGAACGCGGCGCCTGCGGTGACGGCGATGGCGACCGCGGGACTGCGTCGGGTGAGGACGACGCCGGCGAGGATGTTGGCCGCGGTGTACACAGTCAGGAGCCCGGCCATGATGATCGATCGGGTCACGGTGGCGACCAGGGCCTGGTCCGCATCGAAGAGGTCGGGTCGTCGTACGGCGACGGCGATGAGGACCGGCATCACCAGGTATGTCACGGTCAGGCCGATCGCCAGGACCACGTCAGCGCTGCCGATCAGGGCGTAGCTCAGCCAGGTGCCGAGGATCGTGACCGGCAGCAGGCAGGCTGCAAGGGACAACCAGCGGTACTGGCGACGCTGCCCGACCCCACTGACCCGGTAGCGCCGGACCAGGTCGACGGCGAGCAGGATCAAGGACACGGGGAGGAGCGGCAGGCTCACGGCGGCCAGGGCGGTCGCCAGGGCCTCCGGCATCGTCCCGAGCACATGGGGCGTCGTCTCGTCTGGAGGCAGGAACGGGCCCGGGGCCGTCGCCGCGGTCGCCATGAAGACCGCGGCGTCGAGGAGGATCACGGCGAACAGCCAGCGGCCAAGACGCGAGGCGAACCTGCCGTCTGGGAAGACCAGCAAGGGCAGCGCCACGACGACGTACACCAGCACCCACGCACCTTGGGTGGCGACGGTGATGTAGTCGGCACCTGGAGGCTCAGCCACCACGTCCTGCGCCAGCACCAAGGTGAGGACCAGCGCGGCCAGCAGACCGGGCAGCACCACGAGCATGCCGAGCACGCCCGTGGTGTGGTCCCGGGCGACGACCACGCCCGCTACCGCAGGCACGGCTCCCAGGAGCGCCGCCACCACCAGCACCATCAGGTGCGCCAGCGATGGGTCGCGCAACGTCAGCCAGACCGCCGCGCCCACGACCGCGCCGGTGAACGATCCGGCAGTCCAGGCCAACCGTCGGTGCCAGGTCACTTTTGCAGCCTATGGCTCGATCAGCCTCTGCGCCCTCCGTGCAGGCACCCAGGGCAACCCCCGGGCCGGCGCTGGTCATGGACCGGTGCCACCCCCGAAGCCAACGAGCCTGCAGACCGGGAGAGTCGGGAACGACCCCCCTCCCCACGACAGAGCCGAGGCACTTCATGAACACCATCGGCAGCATCCTGGCCGCCATCGTGACCTGCGCCCTCACCTCGGGGACCGGCACGGTCGGGGCCGGTGCGGCATCACCCGTTCCCGATGAGTCGACCACGGTCGGGCAGAAGCACGGCGCGTCTGACGCCCGGCCGCTCGTCTGGGTCCGGTACGACGCCGCGACGGACTCCGCGGCACTGATGGTCGGGGACATGGACGGCCGGTGGCAACGACAGCTGACGCATCCGGTGCCGGGCCTCAGGGACTCCGAGCCGGTTCGGTCGCCTGACGGCAGGCGGGTGATCTTCAACCGTGAGTACTCCGACGGAACGGTCCAGATCGGCATCGCGAACCTGCGCGGTGGGCCGGTTCGCATCGTCGACACCGGCTGCCAGGACCCGTGCTTCGCCGACGTGAATCCCGGTTGGATGCCGGACGGGAAGCATCTCACCTTCACCCGCGTGATCGGGCCGTTCGACCCAGTCACCGGCGATGCGGTGTCCGCGCTGCAGTACAGCGAGCGCCTCGACGGGAGCGATCTGACGTTGTTGTCCGTCCCGGGTGCCTACGAGGACAACACCATGCGGTTCGCTCCTGATGGCCGCTACGTGGTCTTCACCCGCGACCAGAGCATCGACGGCGAGTTGCATTTCGCGATCTTCTGGATGCGATCCGACTCGACCCACGTCCGTCAGCTGACCCCGTGGGACCTGGATGCCGATCGTCCATCCGTCTCACCGGCGCGCTCCGGCCCCACCGCCGGGCTGGTCTCGTTCGAGACCCACGGCGGGGGATCCCCGACCCAGGGCGACGTTGCGCTGCTGCCGGCGTCGTGCCCGACCATCGCCGCCTGCACCGAGGCGACCCGTCTCGTCACGCACAACGACGGGACCGACAAGACGAGTTATGCCGCGTCGTGGTCTCCCGAGGGTCATCGCCTCGCGTTCGCACAGGAGGACGGCACCGGCAACGTCGACGTTTTCACCGTCCGGCCCGACGGTCACCACCAGCGCCCGGTGACACGTTCGCCGGTGCCCGAGTACTCACCCGCCTGGAGCCAGTGATCCGGCCCTGCCCCGTCTGCCGCTCGCAAAGGAGTACGTCATGAAGGAACTCGATACGGAACCGCGCACCGAACGTACTCGGCGCATCGGCCAGGGGCTTGCCCTGATGGTCGCGCCGTGGGCGTTCGTGATCGCCAACACCGGCGACGTACTTACCACCGACGGTGGCCTCGACGACACGACGCCACGCGGGGCCCTGCTCATCGCGGCCGCGCACCCGCTCGCCGACAAGTGGTTCACCTTCGTCGCGATGCTCGGCTGCCTGCTACTGGTGCCGGCGGTTCTGGGGGCGATGGGCCTCACCCGAGTGAAGGCGGCACGGGTGGGCCTCATCGGTGGGGTGCTGATGATCGCCGGGTACGTCTGCTACTTCGCGATGCTCTTCCAGGGCTACGCCACGATCGCCCTGGCGCAGCACGGGGGCGCGAGCACGGACAATGTCGCTGTCCAGGACCTGACGATGAACCAGGGCATCTTCTACGCCGTCGCCATCACGTTCGTCATCGGCAACCTCGTCGGCACCTTCCTGCTCGGCCTCGCCTTGTTCCGTGCGCGCGCCGTACCCCGGTGGGCGGCAGCCCTGGTGCTGGTCTGGCCGGTGGCGCACATCCTCGGAGGTCCGTGGGGTGATGTGCTCGGCGCCGCGCTCGAAGCCATCGGGTTGGCGGTCGTGGGTCTCTGCCTGCTGCGCAGCGGCCCCAGGCACGACACGTCGTGCGTCGCCGCACCCGCCGATGGTGTCGGACCGACACGGTCCGAAGTGCAGCCAACGGCTCTGCTAGCACCGAAGGACGAGCAGCGATAAACACGACCGACCGACAAGTGACAGACGCGGCGGTAGGACGCTGGCCGCGAGCCGCAGGCTGTTCGCGGCGGTAGGACGCGGGCCGAGGTGTCGTCACGCCGTACCGGAGCGCGTCCCGCGCGAAGATCCGCTTGTGATGGGCGAGCCGGGACTCGACGCGTGCGGTTGGGCGTTGGAGTTACCGCCAACCGGACACCGCAGCGCACGATGTCCCTGTGTCCGATCCCGACATGTCGCCGGTGCTGGCTCTGGGGGCCGAGGTCCTTCGCGAGGCCGTCGCTGAGGCCCGTCGTCGCGCTGAACACGCCGACCGGGACATGTCGGCGGCGGTCGAGCACTACACCGCGACGCTGCCGGCTGTATGCGCGGACTGGCGCTTGAGTCCGACCGGATGGTTCGGCAACGGCGCCGGGGTGCCGACGATCGCTGTACTCGCGGATGAAGGCCAGGCCGCCGCGGTCTTGAAGGTCGCCCCAGGGCTGGAGACCGCCACCCGGGTCATGACGGCGGCCGCGGGCCACGGCTACGCACGTGTACTTCGCTGGGACCTGAGCGCAGCGCGGTGCTGATGGAGCGGCTCGGTGACGACCTCTGGAGCTCGACCACCCGACTCCTGGATCAAGCTGGCGTCGTCGTACCGCTCTTGCGCGAGGCCTGGACCGTTCCGCTCGAGGCCGGCGAGCCCTTCGCACGCAAGGCAGCAGGACTGCATCGGATTCTCGAGGACCTCGGACCCACGGACGGCGCCGATCACCCGGCCGCACGTGCACTGGCAGAGACTCTCGCCGCGAAGCTCGCCACCTCCGAAGGTGCCCAGGTGGTGTGCCACGGCGACCCGCATCCGGGCAATGTCCTGCGTCGCGGTCCGGGTTGGGCCTTGATCGACCCCGACGGGTTCGTCGGCGAGCGAGCCTACGACCTGGGGGTGGCACTGCGCGACGGATGCCGCGAGATCTGGGCCGCAGAGCGGCTGGCGCCTGGCTCCGGTGTCGCCCTCGTGGGACACGCCGCGGCGCGGCTGGCCGAGCTTGCCGGAGAGGACGCACAGCGAGTGTGGAGCTGGGGATTCGTCGAACGGGTCACCACGGGGCTCTACCTGGGCTGGTTCGGCCATCGGGAGGAGAGCGCGGCCTTCCTTGACACGGCCGAGCTCATCAGCGACGACGGGGCCGGGATATCGCCATGACCGCTCCGGAGGGGACCCCTCAGCTGGCCTGATGACCAAGGCCCCGTCGATGAGAGGCTGTGAAACTTCGGCCATGCCATGTGTTCGACTATTCCGATGGACGCGGAGTGCTCGGCTGGGTCGCACATGGACCCCGGTTTTGACGCAGCGACTCGTTCTCACGCCGGTCGCCGCTGAGGACATCGACGACTTGGTCCTCCTGTACGCCGATCCCCAGGTCGCTTTCTGGACCGGCCCCTGGACGCCCGCGGCTGTGGCGGGTTGGGCCGCCGACATGGCGGCGCGATGGGTGGCGGACGGCGTGGGAAAGTGGATGGCCCGCGATCGTGACGACGGTTCACTCGTCGGCCGCGGCGGCTTTACTCGCGTCGACCTCGACGGCGAGGCGGTGCTCGAACTCGGCTGGGCAGTCCGTGACGGCCGCACCGGCCGCGGCTACGCGACGGAACTCGGCCGCGCGGCGCTGGGTTGGGCCGCCCGGCACCAACCGCACGTACCAGTCGTGGCGTACACGGAGGTTCACAATCGCGCTTCGCGGGCGGTGATGGAGCGGCTCGGCATGCGCCATGTCGGCACCATCCAGCGGGAAGGCCTCATCGAAGGCACGTCTGGACTGCATCCGGATGCCCCCTTTTCGCTCTACCGACTCTGAGCGGGCAACCGGCGAGATCACCAACATGGACTCGGGCCAACCTGAAAAGTAGTCCGTAATCCGAACGAGTCTCGGGTTCGCGGCCAGCAGGACACGAGCCACGAGCCACGAGCCACGAGCCACGAGCCGCAGGCTATTCGCGGCGGTAGGACACGGGCCACGAGCCGCAGGCTATTCGCGGCGGTAGGACACGGGCCACGAGCCGCAGGCTATTCGCGGCGGTAGGACACGGGCCACGAGCCACGAGCTATTCGCGGCGGTAGGACACGGGCCACGAGCCGCAGGCTATTCGCGGCTACTAGACGATTTCTCTAGGACCGGCGTCGGGCCAGACTCGGTCTAGGTGCTTGGCGGGGTCGCTCTCTTTGCGGCTGCCCACCCGGTTCGGGTGTGGCTCTTTACCGGGCTGCGTCCCGTCGGGCACCGTGTCGAGGTGTGGCTCCAGAGGGGACTGCCCTGCTCTCAGTAGCAATGCCCGCCTCGCGTCCACAGCAGGCATCAGAGGGAGGCGGGAAGTCACATGGCGAGGGTGTTCATCGGGGTCGATCCCCACAAGCTGTCGGCCACGATCGAGGTCGTCGACGCGCGCGAGAAGGTGCTGAGGACTGGCAGGTTCGACACCGACAAGGCCGGCTACGCCGCGATGCGCAAGCGCGTCGCACCCTGGCCGGATCGGGTCTGGGCGGTCGAGGGCAGCGGTGGTGCCGGGCGTCCATTGGCGCAACGGCTGCTCGCCGACGGGGAGCATGTCGTCGACGTCCCGGCGAAGCTGTCGGCCCGGGTCCGGTTGTTCGACACCGGCCACAACCGCAAGACCGACGCCCACGACGCTCACGCTGTCGCCGCGGTCGCGGTCCGCACGAAGGGCCTACGGGTCCTGTCTTACGACGTCGAGCTCGAGGCGCTGAGGATGGTCTGCGATCGCCGGGTGGAGCTGACCAGGCGGCGGGTCCAGACCGTGAACCGGCTCCATCGGCTGTTGTCCGAGCTCATCCCCGGACACGCCAACGCGAATCTCACTGCCCCACAGGCCAAAGCGATTCTCGCCTCCCGGCGCCCCCGCGACCTGGCCGGCAAGACCCGCAAGCGGCTCGCTCTTGAGCAGCTCGGCGACCTGGTCACCCTCGAGGCGAGGATCAAGAGCCTGACCAAGGAGCTCAAGGCGATGGTCGCGGCCAGCGGGTCGAGGTTGATGGACCTGCCCGGCATCGGTCCCATCGCAGCGGCACGGATCCTGGCCGACGTCGGTGACGTGATGCGGTTCGCGGACCGGAACCGGTTCGCGTCCTGGACCGGCACGGCACCCCTCGATGCCTCCTCCGGTGAGCAGATCCGCCACCGGCTGTCGCGGGCCGGGAACCGTCGGGTCAACCACATGCTGCACATGGCGGCCACCACCCAGATCAGCCACGACACCGAAGGTCGCGCCTACTACCGGCGCAAGCTCGCAGCGGGCAAGACCCACCTCGAAGCGATGCGATGCCTCAAGCGCCGGATCTCCGATGCCGTCTACCGCCAGCTCCTCGCCGACGCCCGAGCCGCCGAGCAGCAGGCCCCGGCAACCCATGAGCACCAAGACGTTGGCACGGGCCCGGGAGGGCAACGCGGGGCGACTCAAGAATCCAGCGCGGTCGACCTGCCCCCGCACATCGACACTTCGGATCAGCCACTTCCCGGACCCGCAGAGCCGACGCTACGCCGCCCCTCCCGGGCACGAAAGCCCAAGCACCCAGCCCACCTCACCACCACCGGTTGACAACAGAGGGGAGCCGGTAAGCAGCACGCCGCGAGTGAACACTACTAACTTGGGAGTATGAGCGGTGACCTCAGTCGACGGCACCGTCATCGGGTACACACGGCACGGCGACGGGGCCCCGGGTGGTCCTGGTCGGCGCCGGTCTCGAGGAGAGCCGTGGCTGCCCCTGGCCCTCCTGGTAGTGGCTGCTGTGATCGCCTGGGCTCGCAGATCCAGTAACTCAATCCTGGTCGACAGCTCCGACGGTGACGACCACGCATCGAGAAGTGGAGAGAAGCAGTGAACGAGATGACACTTCGTGTGACGTCCGCCGACGGTACGAGGATCGCCTACGACCGGAAAGGCACTGGCCCGGCGGTGATCCTCGTCGGCGGCACCCTAGACGACGGCGCTGAGAACGCCCCGCTGGCCCGGCTCCTTTCCGACCAGTTCGCGGTCTACAACTACGCACGACGCGGCCGCGGCGACAGCGGCAATACACCGCCGTACGCCGTGGCGCGGGAGGTGGAAGACCTCGACGCGCTGATTGCGACAGCCGGCGGCTCAGCTCACGTCTACGGTGCCTCATCTGGCGGCGCCCTCGCGCTGGAGGCAGCAGCGGCAGGTTCGGCGATCGACAAGATCGCCGTGTGGGATGTGCCGTACGTGATCGGGGACGATCTGTGGCCGAGGTTCAACCAGTACCTCGCGGACACCCACGAGGCATACAGAGCCGGCCGGGACGAGGAACTCCTGGAACTGTTCATGAGGCTCACCGGCGGACCCGACGCGGACATCGCGGCCGGCAAACAGCACCCGTACTGGGCCACGTCCGTCGCGCTCGCCCACACGCTCGTCAAGGACGCCATGGTCCTCAATGATTACAAGATCCCCACGAACCGACTTGCCCGCATCACTCAGTCGGTCCTGGTGACCACCGAGGGTCCGATCACCGAGCCCCAGATGGCGGGCCTCCCGACCGACTTCTTCGACCGCGCCGCGAAAGCGATAGCCGCTGCCGCCCCCCACACCGAACGACACACGCTCGACGGGCAGGGACACGTCGTCGCCCCCGAACTCATGGCCCGTGTACTGAAGGCGTTCTGCAACCAGTAACCCGTCGACTGATCCGGTCGCGACCGTGGGTCGCTGCGGAACGCAAGCCCCATCCGGCCACGTCAGCATCGGTCGGTGAGCGGCGACTACCCGGCACGGCCCTGTGAGGGCATCGTCACAACGGATCTCATGTTGCTGTCCCTAGCCCAGCTGGGAAGGAGGACGCTCACCGACGTGTCGCGATCATGATCGTCCGGGAAACCTGTCCGCGATCTTCACCGGGACTGGGCCGCCTTGCGGTACCGCGTGCGGGATGCGCCCGGCGCGCGGCGGTATGTCGCGGCTTAGCTCTCGGCATTCACGGTGGCGCAGGCCCCGAATTCCGCCGACAGCCCGCGCACGCGAGTCACGGATTCGCGCCGCCTCGGTGGCTCCTGTTTCCATATGAGCGTCTGCGGGGAGGAAGCGCTCCCTCGGCTGGCTACTGCTCTCGCCGCAATCTGAAGCGCCAAGCCGAGCCGCGTGGCCCAAAGTCGGCCAAAATCCCGAGTGGACGTAATGGTTCCAGGGCATGTGCCATGTCCGGGTGGCCACGCCAGGTCGCCACGGAACACCAAGGAGCAGGGCATGGGCTGGGACACCACCTGGAGCGCCATCGAAGCTATAGCAACGGCAGGGGGGCTTGGTTTCGCCGGATGGTCCATTAGCGCCATCAAGGCGGACAGTCGCGACCGAACGCGCCCAGTCATGAGCGCTGAGTTGGTCCCAGGGGTCCTCACCCGCGCGAAGGACCTGCGTGCCGCGAACGTCGGTCAGAAGTGTCGCCAAGAACGTGCGGGTGACCTTCGACCCTCCGATTTCCGGGGACCTCGGGGACGAAGCTGACATGGCCACCTGGATCGCACGTCGTTACGCCAGTCCGATACCCACAATTACCCCTGGCATGGTCATGCTCAACGTCTACCGCGCCGCCATAGAAACGCCACCGAAGGACTCCACCCCCGCTGAAGTACGTGTGACTTTTCGCTATGAGGACGAACACGGTCGCAAGTACGAGGACGACTATGAACTATCCGTCACTCTTATGGGCTTCACTACCGTGTCGTCTCCGGCAGGCGATGCGGGCTCGTTCCCGAAGCGCACAGTGAGGGCCCTGGAAGCCATCGCCCGTGGCTTGGGCAGACCCGACTAGGCCAACAAATGGGCGACTGCTCACTCGACACGGTAGGGCTCCCGGGAAACTGCGCCTGGGTCATCCCGGCGCAGTGTGGGGGACATCCCGTTCGTCGGCCGGCGAGCGGCTGCCTGCGGGACGCCCTTGCCGTCATTTTGAGTGCGCAGACGCGGCGGATAGACGCACGTTTGGGTCGACCAGGTTCGCCCGGGACGCGTCTGGATTATTGGGGCTTGGCCGGGTGGTTCGTGGCGCTTGGGCGCGGTGTCTCGCTGTCGGCTGTCCAGCTGCGGAGCAGGTTCATGGCGTCTGCGGATGGGGTGGCGGGCTCAGCGACGTAGGTGATGAGGTTCAGTCCCGGGGTGGATGGGACCGCGAGGACCTCGAAGCCGAGGGTCAGGTCGCCGACCACGGGGTGGTGGATCGTCTTGGTCCCGGAGAAGTGGGTACGCACGGTGTGTCCGCCCCACCAGGTCCGGAACTCGGTGCTGCGGGTTGCGAGTTCGCCCACTAGGCCCATGAGGGTGCGGTCGCTCGGGTCTCGGCCGGCCATGAGCCGCAAGCCAGAGACAGCTTCGCGGGCGGTCTTCTCCCAGTTGGGGTGAGCACGCGGGCGCGGTCGTCGAGGAACAGGTACCGGGTGCCGTTCAACGGCGGCTGGTCGGGAGGGAAGAGGTCGGGGAAGAGGGCGCGCCCGCTGGCGTTGGATGCGACCGAGTCACCCAGTTGGGTCATCGCGAGCGTGGGGACGTCCATCGCGGCGATGAGCAACGCCAGCTGCGGCGACACCCGCGATGCCGGCTTGGCGCGAGGTGCACGCCGGGGCCCGGTGGCAGCGCGGGCGAGGTCGAACAGGTGAGCCGACTCCGCCTCGTCGAGCTCGAGTGCCCTCGCCAACGCGTACAGGACGCTCTCGGGGACCCCGCTGAGGTCCCCGCGCTCCATCCGCGTGTAGTAGGCCGTGCTGACGCCGGCCAGCTGCGCGACCTCTTCGCGACGCAGCCCCGGAACGCGACGTTCGCCACCGAACACCGTGAGGCCTGCCTGCTCGGGGGTGATGCGTCCGCGCAGCGCAGTGAGGAACTGCTGCACGTCCGGGTTCGAGGCCATGTCTCGACGGTAGCCCGCCCGCCGGACACCACGGGAGTCCCTGTCATTAGCCCCCAGGCGTCGGGCGCACGTCGGGCTGCGCGGTCTGCTGGGGGCTAACCCCAGTGACTCTCAGGCCGCGGGCATTCCGACCTAACGTCGAACATCGACACCCGATCAAGCCACGAAGGAGGAACCATGGACTACACCACTCTCGGCACCTCCGGGCTCAAGGTCAGCCGTATCGCGCTTGGCTGCATGAGCTTCGGCCGACCCCGAACGCCGATGATGCCCTGGATCGCTCGACGACGCCCAGGCTGCGCCTCTGTTCCGTCAGGCCGTCGAGCTCGGCATCACCTTCTGGGACACCGCCAACGCGTACGGCGGCGGCACCTCCGAAGTCATCACCGGCAACGCGATGCATGAGTTCAGCCCCCGCGAGGAGACGTCCTGGCCACCAAGCTGTACTGGCCCATGCACGCCAGCCCCGGCGGCGGTGGCCTCAGCCGCAAGGCCATCCTCGAGCAGGTCGACGCCTCCCTCGCCCGACTCGGCACCGACTACGTGGACCTCCTCCAGATTCACCGCTACGACACGACGGTCCCGGTCGAGGAGACGATGGAGGCCCTCCACGACGTGGTCAAGGCCGGCAAGGTGCGCTACCTCGGCGCGTCCTCGATGTGGGCCTGGCAGTTCTCCAAGCTGCAGTACACCGCGAAGCTGCACGGGTGGACGAAGTTCATCTCCGTTCAGGACCAGTACAGCCTCACCCAGCGCGAGGAGGAGCGCGAGATGTTCGGCGTCCTGGCCGACCAGGGCGTCGGATCCATCCCGTGGAGCCCCCTCAACGGTGGCATCAACGCCCGCCCCTGGGGCGACCGCAGCACCCAGCGGTCGCAGTCGACCCCGGACGTCGACATGTACGGCAACCCGCTGTTCCTCGACAGCGACAAGGCCATCGTGGATGCCACTGAGAAGATCGCTGCCGACCGTGGCATCCCCATGGCTCAGGTCGCGCTCGCTTGGGTCTTGCGCAACCCCGTCGTGGACTCCGTGCTCTCCGGTGCCACGAAGGAGCGACACCTCAGCGACGCAGCGGCAGCGCTCCAGATCGCGCTGACCGACGACGAGGTGCAGTCTCTCGAGACACCGTACGTCCCGCGAACGCCGACCTACTTCCAGTAGGCGACGGTCGGCGCCTCAGCGCGCGTACGCCGCAGCAGGCTGCGTACGCTGAGGCGCACACCCAGCGGCAGATCAGGATGTTTCCGGCAGGCGGCGGTAGGACGCTGGCCGCGAGCCGCAGGCCTTTCGCGGCGGAAAGACGCACACGTCATCGCTTGCACAGCAGACCCAGGAGATGACGAACTGGGGCTCGGTCTCTGACTGTCGTTTCAAGAGGACGATCGCCGAACTGGTATCCCTCCGGGGGCTGTGGGACAGCTAGTCATACGGCCAGGGGCAGAAATACTGCGTGGCCCCTGACGTCCTGGTCAGGGTGTGCCCGGTCATTGGGCTCGGCGCCGTCGGTGTGCGAGCAGCAGGGGTGCTCTGCCGATGAGGACGGCGAGGACGACGCTGCCGGCTCCGAGGAGCAGGGGGCGCCACGACGGGCTCTGGTCTCCTGCCAACAGATCGTGCCCTAACGGGTAGCCCATCATCTTCGCAGTCGACACCGCCGTCGCGTGGTTCGTGTGCCGGGCGAGGTCGTTGAGGGCTGCGCCGAAGCCGCCCGGTGTGACGGTGCGGCTCAGTTTGGGCGCTTCGGCCAGCGTGGTCGTGAGCAGGGTCAGACCGTGCCGGGTGCGGATCTCGTGACCCTCAGACACGGCGATGGCGCGTCCGGCCCCGGACTGGCTCAGCACCTCGAACGGCGCAGCCGCGTCGAGCTCGCCCACCCCGTCCTTCAGGCGCACGCCGATCGTCGGGCGCAACCACGGCTCGACCAGGTTGAGCGCGACCGGCCAGTCCCGCGTCTGCCAGCCGTCCGCGTCGATCACCGGCGACCGCGCCGGCGTCCAGCCGAACTCCGCGAAGCCGAAGGCGACCCGGCGCGCCTCCGCGGTTCCGACCAACGTGGCGAGCGCGTGCAGCGCGCCCGGCACGCCGGAGGTGATCGCCGCAGTCGTGCTGACCGGTCCGTCGTCGACCCACCGCCTGCCGCGCACCCAGCGGACCTCGGGGTGGGCCCGCTCGAGAGCGGGCAGCCGCGACCAGTGGCTGGTGGCCGACCGGCCGTCGAGAATCCCGGTGGCGGCGAGCACCCGGGCGCCGGCGCAGACGCCCAGGACGCGCGCTCCGGCGTGGTACCGGGCGGAGACCCAGTCACGCAGCGGCCGCTCCGACGCTCCGGTGGGGTCGTCGATGGCCGGCACGACCACCAGGTCGGGCCTCAGCGCTGGGTCGGCGTCGACCTGCTCGAAGGTGTAGGTCGGCACGACCGCCGGTCCTCCGTCGAGGACGGCCGGACCCGGATCGGCCGCGACGACGTATGCCGTGACGGCGCGGGAGCTGGCGAAGACGTCGAAGGGAGCGAGCAGGTCGCTCGCGACGGTGCCGCTCGACCCAAGGACGAAGGCCACGACTACCGGTCGGCCCGCGGCCGTCGGGGCGGCGTGCGCGACGCCAGTCGGCCGCGCCTGCTGGGACCGCTCGCCCGCGACCAGGCCGGCGACGGCGAGGGCGCCGAGCACAACGACGGTCAGGGCCACTGTCACGGCCGCCGCGAGGGCTCGACGGAGCAATCGGGTGGTCACCGGTCGACCCTGATGGCGATCTTGCCGCGGACGTCGCCGGCCTCGAGGGTCCGCACGGCGAGCGGTGTGTCCTCGAGCGGGTAGGTGCGGTCGATGCTGGGGACGACCTGGCCGGCCTCGACCAGGCCGGTGAGCCGTTCGTAGTCGCTTCCGCGTTCCTGGGTGACCAGCAGAGCGAAGCGCCGCCGGAGCAGGGGGGACAGGAGCACGCCCCGGAGCTGACGGCCCATACCGATCACGGCACCTGCGTCCTCGCCGCCAACGAAGACGGCGGTGCCGCCGGGCCGGAGTGAATGGCGCAGCCGGGTGAGCGAAGGGTTGCCGCCGATGTCGAGGACGAGGTCGTAGGTACGTGACCCGTCGGCGAAGTCCTGACGGGTGTAGTCGACTACGTGGTCGGCGCCAAGCGACAAGACGAGGTCGGCCTTGGCCGGGCTGCAGACACCCGTCACGTGGGCGCCCGAGGCCTTGGCGATCTGGACGGCGAAGCTGCCAACGCCTCCGGAGGCACCGACGACGAGCACTGACTGGTGGGCCTGGACGCGGCCGACGTCGACGAGCGCGCGTAGCGCGGTGGCTCCCGAGACAGGGACGACAGCGGCCTGGACGAACGAGAGCGAGTCGGGCTTGCGGGCGAGCTGCGACTCGCGGGCGACGGCGTACTCCGCGAAGGACCCGGGCGCGACACCGTACACCTCGTCGCCGACGGCGAACCTGGTCACCGCGGCACCGACCTCAACGACGAGGCCGGCGACGTCGCGGCCGGGCACCGGGTTCCTCGGTCGCGTCATGCCCATCGCCAGGCGCACGGCGAAGGGCTTGCCGTTGATCAGGTGCTCGGTGCCCCGGTCGAGCCCGGCGGCGCGGACCTCGACGAGCACCTCGTCGTCCCTGACGTCTGGGCGCGGGAGGCGGCCGAGCCGGAGAACGTCGGACCTGCCGTAGCGGTCCTGGAGGACCGCGCGCATGTCAAGGTCGGTGACGGTGGTCATGGGATCTCCTCGGTTTGGTGGCGGGAGTGGTGGGGTGGTGTGGTGGTGTGGTCAGACCCGGGGGCAGCGGTCGTACTGGATCTCGCGACCCACCTCGCGGGCGCGGTCCGCATTGACGAGCCGGGCCACGAGGTGCAGCGCCATGTCGATGCCGGCGCTCACGCCGGCACTGGTGACGAGGTCGCCGTCGTCGACGAAGCGGGCGCTGACGTCAGTGTGGATCGTGGGATCCAGCTCGGAGAGCAGGTTGATCGAGGCCCAGTGGGTGGTGGCGCGGCGCCCCACCAGCAGCCCCGCGGCGGCATAGACGAGGCTGCCTGTGCAGACCGCCGTCATCAGGGGCACGGCGGCGCGCTGCCGGCGTACCCAGTCGAGGTGGGTCTGGTCGTGCAGCATCGGCCGGGTCCCGGGTCCGCCGGGGTGGACGAGGACGTCCATCGGCGGCGCGTCGGCGACGGCGTGGTGCGCGCCGATGACGAGCGACTTGGCGCCGCGGACCGGCTGGCCGTCGTGCGAAACGCAGAAGACCTCCCAGCCGTCACCCGGGTGTTGCTGGGTCCACGCCGAGAGCACCTCCCAGGGACCGACGGCATCGAGCTCTTCGACCCCGTGGAACAGGAGGATGCCGATGCGGCGTCGGGCGCCGGTGAGTTCGTACTTCATGTCGTGAAGACTCACGCGGCTCGGTCCGGGTCGCCCCGGTCAAAGTGCCGGGATCACCTCACCCGGCGTGCTCTGCGCGGTAGTTTCTTCTCGTGCTGGTCGGTCGCGACCCGGAGCGACAGCTCCTGAGAGCGCTTCTCGAAGAGGCGCGAGAGGGCATCGCGGGGACGCTCGTCGTCCGCGGTGAGCCCGGTGTGGGCAAGACCGCCCTGCTCGACGACCTCGCGTCCGTCGCCGCCGGCACGACGGTGCTGCGGACGCAGGGCCTCGAGGTCGAGGCGCCGCTAGCGTTCGCGGCGCTGCACCGGCTGTTGCGTCCGGTGGTCGCGCTGCGTCGTACGCTCCCGGAGCCGCAGGCGCGGGCCCTCCGGGTGGCGTTCGGCGAGGAAGAGGGCGCCGCCGTCGAGCCCTTCCTCGTGGGTATCGCGACACTGTCGTTGCTGACCCAGGCGGCAGAGGCCGAGCCCGTAGTGTGCGTGGTCGACGACGCGCACTGGCTGGACTCCGCGACCGCGGGTGCCTTGCTCTTCTGCGCCCACCGGCTCGGCGCCGACCGGGTCCTGCTCGTCTTCGGGACCCGCGACGGTGCTTGGGGGAGCTTCGACCCACAGGGCGTCCAGGAGCTGGTCCTGTCGGGCCTCGACGCCAACGCGTCGCGCTCGTTGCTCGAGGCACGGATCGCGGCCGGCGCCCGGTCCGAGGTCCTGGACCGGATCGTGGCCGAGACGCGCGGCAACCCACTGGCCCTGCTGGAGCTTCCTTCGGGGCTGAGCGGGGACCAATTGAGCGGTGCGGAGCTGTTGCCGGCCCAGCTGCACCTGCCCTCGCGCGTCGAGCAGGTGTTCCTCGACCGGAGCCGCCGGCTGCCGACGACGGTGCAGACCCTGCTCCTGCTCGTGTCGGCCGCCGAGGGCGACGAGATGGAGGTGCTCCGACGAGCCGCCGCCGGGCTCGGCCTCACCGAAGACGACGTGCAGGCCGCCGTAGCGTCCGGTCTGCTCCTCGAGACCCCGACCACCCTGTCGCTGCGGCACCCCCTGGTGCGCTCGGCCGTCTACCAGGCCGCGACGGGTGCCGAGCGGCGCGCGGCGCACGCGGCTCTCGCCGAGGCGGTGTCCGGCCACGGTGACCCGGACCGTGGGGCCTGGCACCGCGCGTCGGCCGCGGTAGGGCCGGACCCTGAGGTGACCGCGGCGCTCGAACGCGCGGGGGACCGGGCGCAG
Source organism: uncultured Actinomycetota bacterium (assembly GCA_963781745.1). Taxonomy (GTDB): domain Bacteria; phylum Actinomycetota; class Actinomycetes; order Propionibacteriales; family Nocardioidaceae; genus Nocardioides_B. The sequence continues at coordinate 18,393 of CAWAHH010000011.1, forward strand.
CGGCGCGGTGGTCACTTGGCCGCCCTGGCGGCATATGAGCGGGCTGCGGCGTTGTGCGACGACCCCGGGAAGCGCACCGGCTTGACGTTCGCCGCCGCGCGCAGCGCCTGGGCAGGCGGCCGAGCGAGTCAGGCGCAGGCCCTGCTCACCAAGGCCCGCGAGGCGGCGGACGACCCCATCTTGCACGCCGACGTGGCGCGGCTACGCGGGCACATCGAGGTCAACCTCGGGTCGGCGGCCGAGGCGCACCGGATCTTCGTCGAGGCGGCGCAGGAGGTCTACCCCACCGACCCCGGCCGGGCCCTGGACATCGGGGTCGCCGCCGCCGTGCTGCGCACCTTTGGCGCCGACAGCGGGACCCGGCTCGCGGTGACTGATGACCTCGTGGAGACCGTCGCCAAAGACCCACCGCGGACAGCGTGCCTTCGGCTGATGCTGCTGGCGATGACGCACGTCGCTGAGGGCGACTGGGCGGACGCGACGGCGACGCTGGACCAGGCGCTCGCTGTCGGCGAGCTCGTCGACGACCGGGACGTCCTTTGGAACCTCGGCAACGCCGCCCTCCAGGTCGGCGACGACGAGGCCCAGCAGCGCTTCTACGGCTACGCCCTCTCGCACGCCCGCGAGACCGGTGCGGTGACGGCGGTCGTCTACTGCCTCCAGCGAATGTGCTTCGGCTCCTATCTGGCGGGCGACCTCGTGGGTGTGCGCAACGCTGCCGAGGAGGCGGCGTCCCTGGGGCGGAGCATCGGGCAGCCTGCGATGACGGCACCGCCGATGGCGTGGCTCGCGCTGCTGGCGGCGCTGCAGGGACTCGACGAGCACGACGAGCAGCTGGCGCGGCTGGATGAGCTGATCGCAGCCCACCCGCTCGGCATCATGACGGCCCCGGTCCACGACGTCACCCGCTGGGCGAAGGGCCTGCGGGCTGCGGCGTCGGGTGACTACGTCGGGGCGTCGTTCCACTTCGCGCGGTTCCGGCTGCCCGTGTTAGCTCGGATGTGCGCGGCGGACCGCATCGAGGCGGCGGTTCGCGCCGGCGACGTCGCCGCGGCCCGCGGCTGGACCGAGGAGCTGGGGCGCTTCGCGGAGTCGACGCAGCGGCCTTGGGCGCGGGCCACGGTCGCCTTCGGCCGGGCGCTGACGGCGGAGAACGACGAGGCCGAGCCGTTCTTCCTCGACGCGCTGGCGCACCACGCGGACGCGGGACGGCCGCTCGACGTCGGGCGGACCCGGCTGGCCTACGGGGAGTGGCTGCGCCGGAGTCAGCGGCGGGTCGATGCCCGCCAGCACCTGCGCGAGGCGGTCCAGACGTTCCACGACCTGCACGCGGAACCGCTCGCAGCTCGCGGCGACCAGGAGCTCCGCGCCTCCGGGGAGACCGCACGCAAGCGCGACCCCTCGACCGTGCTCGCGCTGACGCCGACCGAGCTGCAGATCGCCCGGCTGGTGAGCTCGGGCCTGTCCAACAAGGACGTCGCAGCCCAGTGCTGGATCTCGCCCCGGACCGTCGCCTTCCACCTGCGCAACGTCTTCGCCAAGGCGGGGATCACCTCGCGCGGCGAGCTCGCCCAGCTCGACCTGGCCTGACCTGACTCTCGATCCCGGCCATCTGACCGGGGTGACCGGGCCACGTCGCACCCAGGCTGTGTCGCAGTGCACCACGCCAGTCCGGCTCACCACTGCGAGAGCGAGAACGTCATGTCCGTCCCCCTCAAGCCCCGCCCCGACACGGGATCGACGCTCTCTGCGCGCACGCCCGGCTGGTCACCCACCCGCGTCGTCCTTGCCTCGCTCGCGGTGGGCATCCTCGCAGCGGTCGTCCTCACCCTGGTCGTCGTCCCGGGTGCCACCGAGCCGGTCGTCACCGGCTCGCTGCTCGTCGGCTTCGGCCTGGGCTGGGCAGCGCTGGCCGTCCTCTCCGCCCGCCGAACCGGCACCGAGCAGCGCTGGGCGCGCGTCCCCGCCGTCGCCATGGCAGTGACCGGCGCGGCCCTTGTCCTGCTCGAGCCCGGCGAGGCGGCGCTTACGGCACTCGGCTGGTTCTGGCCGCCGCTCCTGCTGGCACTGGCGACCTGGACCGCGATCCGGTCCCGTCGGTCCCTCCCGGCCCGTGCGTGGTGGCTGCTGGTCCCGGTGTTCCTCACGCTAGTCCTGGCGTCGCTGGGTGCGCTCGTCCAGGACGTCACGGGGCCCCAGGTGCGACGAGACCACCCCGCGCCCGGCCGCATCTACGCCGTGCACGGCCACCAGATGCATCTCGACTGCACCGGCACCGGTCGGCCGACCGTCGTGCTGGTCAACGGTCTGGGCGAGCTGTCCGCCTCCTGGGCGCGAGTCGCGGCAGGCGTTCTCGACACTACGCGTGTCTGCGCCTACGACCGTCCGGGCCAGGCGTGGAGCGACGAGGTCGACCACCCGCAGGACGGCGTCGACGCGGCGGCCGACCTGCACGCCCTGCTCCGCGCGGCCGGCGAGCCGGGTCCCTACGTGATCGTCGGCCACTCGATCGGCGGCCCCTACGCCCTGACCTACGCGCACCGGTACGCCGAGGACGTCGTCGGGATGGTGCTGCTCGACAGCTCCAGCCCGCGGCAGTTCGAGGACCAGCCGGCGTACCCGCTGCAGTACGCGATGATGCGCCGCGGCATCGCCCTGATGCCCATCTTGGCCCGGATCGGGCTCGGTCGGCTGAGCGCCGCGAGCTCGTCGCTGCCCGGGCACGCGGGTGAGGTGGTGAACGCGATGACCTCCACCGTCCGCGCCCAGCGCAACGGCCGGGACGAGTTGAGCACGCTCCCACGCACCTTCGAGGAGTCCCGGTCGCTCACCACGCTGGACACGCGTCCGCTCGTGGTGCTCACCGCCTCGGAGAACCTCGGCACCGACGGCTGGCCCGAGGCCCAGCGAAGGCTCGCCGCGCTGTCGAGCAACGCCGTTCAGCGCGACGTCAGGTCCTCGCACGCCGGTCTGGTCGACGACCACGGCTCGGCCACCTCCATCGACGCGATCACCGCCGTCGTCCGGTCCGTCCGCACCGGCGATCCAGTGTCCATGCCCTAACCCCGTTGCCCGTCCGGCCAACCGTTCCGACGAAAGGAGCAACCCATGTCCACCACCTCCGCCCGCCACTCTCACGAGACCGAGCACCACGGGGACCACGGCGACCATGGCCCCCGCCGATCCTGGGCCGTGCTCGCGGTCACGCTCGCCGCCCAGGTCCTCATCGTCCTCGACATCTCCGTCGTCAACACGGCACTGCCGACCATCGGCCGCTCGTTGCACCTCGCCGGCGGAGAGCTGCACTGGCTCGTCACGGCATACCTGATGATGTCCGGCGGCGGGCTCCTGCTCGGTGGCCGCGTGAGCGACCTGGCGTCGCGCCGCACGGTCTTCCTGACGGGACTCGCGCTCTTCACCGCGGCCTCACTGGCCAGCGGCTTCGCCGCGACGGGCGCCCAGCTCGTGCTCGCCCGCGCGGTCCAGGGCCTGAGCGCGGCGGTCCTCACCCCCTCGGCGCTATCGCTGATCACCACCACCTACACGGGCGCCCAGCGACGGGCCGCGCTCGCGTTGTGGGGCGCGGTCGGCAGCCTCGGAGTCGCCGCCGGTGTCCTCGTCGGTGGCGCCATTACAACCTGGTCGAGCTGGCAGTTCATCTTCTGGGTCAACGGTCCCGTCGGCCTCGTCGCGCTGCTCGTAGGACGGCGCGTAGTCGCCCGGGAGAAGGTCACCGTGCCGACCCGCTCGGCCCTCGATCTCCCGGGTGCAGCCACCGTGATCGCCGGCCTCGCCACGCTCGTGTACACCCTGGGCGAGACCTCAACGCACGGCTGGTGGTCAGTGCGGACCGTGATCGGGTTCGCCGTATCGGCTGCCCTGCTGGTCGCGTTCCTCGTGGTCGAGCGTCGCGCCGCCGCCCCGCTGTTCCCGCCGCACGTGTGGAAGGTGCGTGCCCTGGCCTCCGGCACCGCGGTGATGCTTGGCGTCACCGGAGTCCTGGTCGGGACCGTGTTCCTGGCCTCGATCTTCATGCAGACGGTGATGGGGTTCTCCGCGCTGCGGACCGGCGTGGCCTTCCTGCCCTTCGCGCTGGCGATCACCGTCGGGACCGTCGTTGCCCGGCATCTCCTGGCCCATCTGTCCCCGCGGACCGTCGCGGTCGCCGGCTTGCTGCTCGTGACCGGTGCCGCGCTCCTGCTGTCCACCGTGTCGTCCGGCGCCGACTACGCCGCGGACCTGCTGCCCGGACTCGCTGCGCTAGGGCTCGGCGTGGGCATGGTCTTCGTCCCCGTCTCGGTGACCTCGATGACCGGCATCCCCGAGTCGCACGCCGGTGTCGCGTCCGGATTCCTGATGACTGGCCACGAGATCGGTGCCGCCCTCGGCGTCGCCGTCCTCTCCTCGGTCGCCAGCACGGCCGGCACCCTCTCTACGCACGATGGCGCGGCGCTGGGGTTCTCCCGCGGCCTCGTCGGCGCCGCCGTCATCGCCGCCGTGGTCGCTCTGGTCGCCCTGGTCCGGATGCCCGCGACCCGGGTGGCCGACGGCGCGCGCCTGCACCTGCACTGACCCGCCAAGACCTGCAGGAGACGCTGATGCCAGACGACGTCGTACGTCAGCGTTCGCAAGGCCGGCGAATCGTCGAGGGACTCGGGTTCGTCGGGGCCTGGGTAGGCCTGGGGTACCTGCTCCCGTGGGGAAGCGAGGCCTACCTGCTCGTGGGCGTCCCGCTGACCGTGCTGTTCCAGGTGCTCGTGCGACGCCGGCCGATCCGAGAGCTCTGGGTCCGTAGTGACACGGTCGCCCGAGACCGCGGCCCCACCCGCCGAGACCTGGCGGTCGCCGCCTTGCTCCTGCTCGCCCCGCTGTCGTGGGGCGTGCAAGCGGCTCGCGGCGGAAGCCCGTGGACAATCCCTTGGTACGCCGCCGCGGTCGCCGGCGCGTTCGCCGCCTCGTACGCACTAAGGTCGACAACGCTCCGAGCAATCCTCCGTTGCGCGGCGCTGCCCACGGCGGTCGGCGTCGTGGGCAACCTGCTCGTCGTCGGAGGACTTCAGCTGGCGGGCGGCGCCGCGATTGACCTGCTGACGGCGCTCGGTAGCGTCCTCAAGTGGCTGCTGATCTACTACCCCGCCACGTTCGTCATCGAGGAGGTGGCCTTCCGGGGCGCGCTCGACGCGCACGTCCACGGCCCCGGCAAGGGCCGCGGTTGGGCGTCGGCGCTGTGGGTGTCGACCCTCTGGGGGCTCTGGCACCTGCCGGTGTCCGACGGGATGCCTCTGCCCCTGCTGGTGCTGTCGCTCGTATCGTGGCACTGCCTCGTCGGGGTGCCGCTGTCGTTCGCATGGCGCAACAGCGGCAACCTCAGCGGGCCTGCTCTTGCGCACGCGACGATCGACGCTGTGCGCAACGCCGTCCTCGGGCTATAAGGCATCGTGCGCCTGCGGCCCGCCCACAGAACCCATTCCCAGGGTCCTGGCCCGTCGCACATCCAAGCGCGTTGCACCAACGGTGCCCATCTGGCTTTGACGGCGGAGCTCGTATGGCCTCCACCAACAGGTGCGCCGCGCATCCACAGGCCGACAGGCGGCGGTGGGACGTGGCCGCCTCGCGTCGGGTAGGACTGGCGCCGCGAGCCGCAGGCTATTCGCGGCGGAATGACGCCGGTCGGTCCCGCACGCGCCCCGCGCCGCGTTGTGCTCGAGCAGCCCACCGCGTATACCGATCGTCTTTGTCCGCCAGCAGCGCTGGAGCCACGTGAGCACAGATCCGTTTGCCTTGACCGTCTGGAAGCCGCGCACTCTGTCCGACGTCCTCGGTGGCCCCGGCCACTCGGGGGTTCATCATCGCGGTGACACCGATCGGGACACGCCGCCATGTGAGTGCGGTGATGGGAGGGGCGTTGCTGGTGGGTCGTGCCGTGTCCGACACCTGAGCCGCCAAAACCTGTGGTGCTGCCTCGCCTGCCCTTGGTTGCCGTGGGCGTCGAGCCTGAGCGGACTTAGTTCGGGCCCTCGTGCGCCGCGGCTGAGCAGGCAGGTCGAGCGCAAAGGGGCGTCTTAGCCGGCAGTGATTGTGCATGGCACCCCCGCGGGCAGCGCCGAGGCGAGGAGAGCATCCAGCGCTGCCAGCTCGTCCGCCTCGACCTTGCGCGCGACCCGAACCTCGACGAACGGTTCGTCGCTGCCGGGCAGCTCGCTCCGCGAGACGGTGGACCAGTCTGCAGCCCCGTTCTCGACGATCTCGACGTCGTCCTCGGTGATGTCGAGATAGCTGCTGACGAGCACGAGCACACCGTTGCGGGTTGCCCACGAGCGGTAGAGCCGCGGCACCGCAGCGAGTAGGCGACGCTCGCCTCGCGACGAGCCGGCACCCACCTGGATGCCGAGGCATCGGCTGAGCCAGTGCACCATTTCATCCGGCGCGAGTCCGGGATCGAGCATGGCGTCGTACTGGTCAAGGAGGAGGGCGATTGGCTCAAACATCGCGCCGATCGCCCGCGCGATCTCGTCGGACACCCAGTCGCCACGAGCGACCAGGCCGACTTCGAGTTCGTTCACGGGGTCACCACGACGACCTGATGTTGGTACGAGAACACCAGGCTGTCGTTCTCGACCGGGATGCGCTGTGCGGAGTCGCCGCGCTCTTGAGTGAGCGGGTTGCAGGGGAAGATCAGCAGGTCCTCGACTAGGTCGACACCGGGCACTCGTTGCACGACCGAGAACGCCTCGCTCATGACGACGGGGCGACCGAAGGGCCATCCGTCACCGGCGGGGCCGCCGGTGGTCGGGTGGTAGTAGGTGTGAAGCTGTCGGCGGACAGCGTCGAGCACTGTCTCCTTGTCGGCGCGAGTGGTCGCGCGGACCTTGGTCACCACGGTCACCCCGCAGTAGCGCGGTGGTTCGACGAGCACGCGCGTCCCGATCACTCGACGCTGATCGAGATAGGACGTGATGCGCTGCAGCGTGTCGTGGGCGGGCACCAGGTCAGCGAAGTCGAAGCCGTGACTCGCCGCGCCCACCCAGGGTACGACGAGCACCCGGACCGACCCTGGTGCGTCGCCGCCCAGGCATCGCACCCTGCCGACCTCTGGGGCCGCCTCCCGGGCGAGGTACTCGAAGTCGTCGAGGGTGACGGCGCGGCCTCGACTGCGAAGCTCCAGTGGGACTCGTCGTCGCGCGTCCTCGGCGGACTCGGCGTCGTGGCCGCCGGTGGCACGCACCCGGTTCTCAATTCTTGCGATATTGGGGACCGGCGTGTGGAGGACGCGAATGGTCCCTTCGGCGACGTTCCCGAGTCGACCGCCCCCGACCAGATGGTTGCGGATGCGGACCGGTGCTCCGTCAGGCGGGGCCGCACCGTAGCTTCGCTGACCCCCGTCGGCCTCTCGAAGCGATGGACCGAACCGGACCTCCGCGCTTCCAGGGACGACCTGGACGACACGGTCCGAGGGCGCGCTGTCGGCGAACGTGGAGACGACCGACCACGGCACCCATGAGTCGTGCTCGAACACCTCGACCACGACATGCTCGGGATCGATCGCTGTCGGGGCGCGCATCGCCATGCGCTGACCGGGACGCCCGTCGGAGACGCCTAGCAGCTCCTCCGCCACCGAGACACCCTGGATCGCCGTGACGGTTCCCCCCACGGTCGCCGCGGAGACCTCGCCGACCTGCGGGCCCTCAACGTAGCCGGGGAGTCCTGGTGCTGCCTGGACGATGCGGCATCGCACCCAGGCAGCCTCCAAAGAGCCGACCGTCATCCGGCTGTGGTTGTGCGGCAGGTGGATCGTCACCCGTCCCGATCGGCAGAGCCCGCCTGTCTCGTCCGTATCGACCTCGCAAGGTCGCCAACCGTCGCGTGTCGAGGCCTCCCAGAGCAGGGGCGGATGACGTGGGTCGACGCCGAGCCCGGTGACGCTGCACGTCAGGGTCACGCCCAGGGCGCAGCGTGGTGCCGGCGCGCTGAGCTCGACCACCAAGGCGTCACCCGGCTCGGGTGGGTTGTTGAAGGAGCCGGTGTAGGGCTGGACACCCGGGAAGTCGTCGAGGCGAACCGGCTCGTCGCCTGCACGCACGACCTGGTGGCTCACCACTCCCACCGTGACCAGTCGAAGGGGGTTCAGCGTGGAGAACACCGGCCCCGACGGCACGGCTGCCGATGTGCCGGCAGGCACGATCATGTCCTCTGCGATCGGCGCGGCACACCAGAAGGTGAGCTCGGTGCGCGCCGCCCGTGCGGGATGCGGACGCACACCGACGAGGTCCAATAAGGCACCGTGCACCCGTTCTGGCAGCTGGTCGAGGCGAATCAGCAACTCGTCGGCCATCAGCGCCGCCGCCTCCACGATGCCGGCGGCCTTGTCCTCGCCGATCGGGTCCGCGCCGGGAACGCGTGCGTCCAGAAAGCGCTTGGCGTCGGACACCAGGTCCTGAAACCTGCGCCGTTCGAGTCGTGGAGGGTCCTCCATCCGTGAAGTATGGACCGCGGCGCGCTCCCTCGGAACAATGTGGGGCATGGCGACAGATCCGGTTCCGCTGGAAGTGTCCATCGAACCGAGCAGCACTGACTTCGATGCGAACGACCAGGGTTGGCGAGCCCAGGTCGTCGCGCTGCGCACCGCTCTGCACGACGCCGACCTCGACGACGTACGCCGCCGCGAGAGGCCGGAGCCGGGCCACAAGGCCGGAGTCGAGGAAGTTATCCTCACCCTGGGCACCTCGGGAGCGATCACAGCAGCCGTCGAGGTGATTCGTGCCTGGTTGGCGCGCGACCGCACCCGGCGGCTGACCGTGCGGTACCGAGATGGCGACCGCGATGTCAGTGTCGACGTCGACGGGACCACGGTGAGCGACGAGACGATGAAGTCCGCACTGACGTCGGCCCTCGAGCAGCTGCCCCATGGCGGCTGAGCAGAAGTTTCGAGCGCTTCTGGTCGGCAACTGGACCTATCCGCGAGATGCCGATCAGCTGCCCACCCTCGTCGGGCCGCGATACGACCTTCCTCTGTTGCAGGCTGCGCTGACGGATCCCGTCACCGGGTTGCACCGTCCGGAGGACATGACGGTCCTCGCCGACTGCCCGCGAGAGGAAATCCTCGGTCGTCTCGACGAGTTCTTCGGTGAGGCCGGACGCGAGGACCAGGTGCTGTTCTACTACAGCGGTCATGGCCGGCCCAACCTCGAGGATCAGCTCTACCTGTGTGCGTCTGACACCGTCACAAACCGGCTCGTCTCGACGGCGATCTCCGCAACCGACATCAGCCAAATGATCTCTGGCTGCCGAGCCCGCGCGAAGGTCGTGATCCTGGACTGCTGCTACTCGGGCAGCTTCAAGAGCGGTGCCATCACGCCGCAGCGACTCGGAGGTGAGGGGCGGTTCGTACTGACCAGTTCGCGCCGGGCCCAGTTGTCAGACGATTCCACCGCGCCCAACGAGCCCAGTCCCTTCACGAGGTTCCTCGCGGAGGCACTCCAAGGTGGCGCCGAAGACGGCGATGAGGACGGCCTCGTCTCCATCGACGACGTGTACCGACACGTACGCGACCGGCTGCGGGAACGCGCCGGGTCCACGCCGCAGCGCGACTTCGACCAAGCGGTCGGCGAACCTGTACTGGCTCGAACAGCCGCGGGTGCGGCGCCTGGTCGTTCAGGACCGCGGCCTTCGACTCACGGCGCTATCGCGCGCCGTGCACGAGCGGTCGACTCCTCGGTCGCGGCCAAGGACCTCGCGACGGGCGTGGCCGCCGCGCGCCGCGGTGACCTGCACGCGGCCGTCAGAGCCTTTCAGAGCGTGCGGAACGAAGGGCTCGGCGACTGGGTCGCCTACGCTGCGCTGCAGCAGGGCCACGCGCTCGAGCAGTTGGGCGAGCCGGCACAGGCGGCCTCTGCCTATCGTGAGGCGATGGCCGACGGTCACCCCGACTGGGCACCCGAGGCCGCCTGCCACCTTGGGGGCATTTTGAGCGACGCAGACGACGTCTCCGGCGCACTCACTGCCAACCAGGTGGCGATCGAGGCACACTCCGACCAATGGTCGCCACGCTCGGCCATCGCGTCGGCGGCCATGCTCGAGAGAAGGGGTGACCCGCACGCCGCCACTCTCACCCTCCGCGACGTCACCGAGCGCCATCACGGTCCAGAGGCAGACGCGGCGTGCCTCGCCCTGGGACAGCTGCTGGCGCGCCTCGGCCAGATCGGCTCTGCGCGGGCCAGCCTGAGCCAAGCGACCCGGAGCGCCGACCCGACACTGGCGCATCGCGCCGATGCGGCGCTGCGTGCCCTCAAGGACACGGGGGCCACCTCGTTCGAGGCACTCCTGGCCGCACTTGAGGGTGACACCCGTCAGGCGGAGGAGACCAGTGAGAACAAGCAGTGGTACAACAACGAGGCCGCCTGGCGAGCAGCCGAAGCGCTCGCCACCACCGGGACCGAGGACCAGGCAGCGCCGGCACTGCTCGCCGCGCTGACATCCGGCTCACTGCTCGTCACTGAGGCCGCCGCCCGCTCGCTCGGGCACCGCAGGGTCGTTGCAGCCATCGAGCCACTCGTGGACCTCGTGGGACACGCCGACCACGACATCCGAGGGGCCGCAATCGAAGCGCTCGTGCACATCGGCGAGACGGCAGTGACGCGACTCGTGACGCTGCTCGATGCCGAGGACCCCCGAGCGAACGGCGCCCGCTCGGCACTTCGCTCGATGAGCGACGTAGGCGCACTCCTGGCCGCGACCATGGCAACCGCCTCTGGCGCAGCGCGCATCGAGATCGCAGAGCTGCTCGGCGGGTGCGGGCCCGAAGCGACGCCCGCGCTGATCGCGCTGCTCGGTGCACCAGATCCGGCCCTGCGTCTGGCGGTACGTCGGGCCCTCACCGTCATCGGCAGACCCGTCGTCGTCGAGCTGATCGGCCGCCTCGCTGACAGCGAGCCCACCGTCCGGGCGGCCGCCGCGCTCGCGTTGGGGGCGATCCAGGACCGACGAGCGCTCTCCCGGCTCGAGCAGCGGCTGTCCGATCCGGAGCCCTCGGTTAGGAACGCAGTCGCGCTCGCCCTCGCCGGATTCGGTGACCACGCCCTGCCGACCCTCGTCCGCGTGTTGCTGGGCCGCGACGAGGTCGCCGTTGGCACCGCAGTGGACGCGCTCGTGCACATCGGTGGCGCGGCCGTCCCACGGCTGACCCAGCTGACCACCTCGGCACCGCCGATCGATGACCGAGCATGCAGGGCGTTGCGACGAATCGGCACCCTGCCGGCACTGCAGCATCTCAACGAGATCGGGTCAGCCTCACTCGGTCACGAAGTGGATGCGTAGCTGAGCGGTCAACTCCGGGTCGACCGCCACCACACACGCCAACTGGAACCCCGAGTCGACGACGTCGTCGGAGTAGCCGACGGCGTACGCCTCCTGGGCGGACTCACCAGCAAGAGCACCCCCGCGCCACAACGTATCGAGGAGTCCTGCGACCTCGTCAGCGGCCCGACCTGGTGTCTCGCGCTCGACCCGCTGCAGCACGAACTCGCTCATGGCTCGCTGGATGGCGCGGGTCAGGTAGGCCACGAGCCTGACTCTCCGAATGAGCCGCCAGGCGGGGTCGCTCGACAGCGTCCGCGAGCCGAACAGCACCGGCCCGCGTGACGGCGAGCGGATGATCGGGTTGATTCCCAACGGGAAGAGGTACTGCATCTCCGGAGCGGTCAGGCTCATCTCGAGACCGTGGACACCCCGGATCGTCGTGTTCCCCGGCCCATGGTGGAGCCCGAGCGTCGAGTCGAAGCGAGCCATCAGACCAGCCACATGGCCCGACGGCGGGACCGCCACAGTTTGACCGGACACCGGGTTCTCCGCACGCAGCCACGGGTAGTACAGCGCCCCTCGCGTCGTGTCGAGACCCCAGACGACCTGTCGCCACTCCTTGATCTGCTGCACCGTAAGCCCGGGCGGGCCGTCGAGCAACGCGAAGCGGTCCTGGGCTCTCTCGCAGGCCGCGACGATGCTGAGATGGAGGTCGGTCAGACGACTGAGGTCTCCGCAGCGAACCAGGTCGGGCGCGCATATCAGCGACACGTCGTCGACCCGGTCCAAGGCGTCGAGCGCCGCACCAGCGTCCCACTCCTCCATTCGTACGACGAGACACTCACTGCCACCATTGGCGAAGAATCCTGCGAGAGACGGACCCAACAGGCTCTCCACGTCCCACCCGAAGATCAGGTCGAACTGGGTGGTGTCCTGGACGATCGTCGGTGAGTTGAACGGACCACGGTCGCACGTCCCGATGAATGCCGTCACCGTGTGTTCGCCACGCCAGCGCAGCAGCGGCTCCGCGGGAACGGTTACGGTGCGAACCCAATGCGCGCTCGCCTCCGCGACGCCCATCGGCACGGGCACATGGAGATCTACGTAGACCCCTGGAGCGGATGGCACTGCCACAGGGTCACGGTACGGCCTTATCTGTGACCTGACCCAGATGGCGTAGCAAGTCTGGGGCCAAGGGACCTCCATGCGGAAATCACGCCCGCGATCACGATGGCGCAAACCTCGCGGATCGCGCCCGCCCATCAGTCGCCCAGCGGCCCCGGTCAGGCGTCGCCGCTCCGGACCGGGCGCGTCCCGCACAACGCAGGCTATTCGCGGCTAAGACGCACTTCAGTCACTCACACGACTCGAGCGGATGCCGCCCCCGGTGTGATCGCCGGAAGGGATCCGCTTCCGGGACGCCAGGTCCCACGACGGCTCGGTGCCGTCTGGCAACCACTGAGCGTTGACCGTACGGGACGCTCCTGGCGTGGACGACTGCGTCGGCAGTTTCAGGTAGGCCGTGCTGCGACAAGGCGCCGGGGCACGGTCGCCAATCGGCCGGTCGTGGCGAAATGCCGGCGTGTCGCCGCCCGTCCAGCCGGTCGCGCAGGCTTGGCGCCCGACCGAGCGCCGTCAGATAGAGCGTGCCCGCTCGACGGGCCCGACCGGGTCAGCCAACTTGCGCTCGGCGAAGGGGTCGGTGATGTCTCGCAGGGACTCCAAGGCGCGGCGCAGCTCGCGAGTCCTGGCCGCTCCGAGGTGCGCCTGCCAGGCACTCTCGATCTCACGAACCAGGGGCAGGCTCAGCTCCACCAGCTCTCGGCCGAGGTCGGTCACGACCACCAGCCGCGCGCGGCCGTCCGTCGGGTCGGGGACGCGGCTGACGTAGCCCGCTCGTTCGAGCTGGTCGACGACCGAGCCGACGGTCTGCTTGCTGACCTGTGCGGCAAGGGCCAGCTCGCTGAGCCGAGAGCCTTCCGGTGCGATGCGCTGAAACACCCGAGCTTGGCTCAGCGGGAGGTCGTGCCCGTGCGCCTTGAGGTGCGCGAGCACAGCGGACTCCATCGACCGGTACGGGATGAACAGCAAGAGCCCGAGGTTCAGCGGCTCCGGGGCATCTGCCGCATCCATAGTCATCGCACCATGGTGACAGAAGTCCGAAGTTCGGACTAAATCAGGCGCAGCCAGAGGGAAGGGACGAGGTGATGAGCGAGGAGTACTGGGCGGCAGTTCGGGCGGTGCGGCTGAGGCTCGCCGACATGCTGGACACGCTCAGCCCCGAGCGAATGGGACGCAGCCTCGCTGTGCGAGGGGTGGCGGGTCCGGGACGTCGCCGGCCACCTGGCGCTCGTGCCCACGATCACCACCTGGCAGATGGTCGCGGCCGCACCGCGGGCCCGATTCAACCCGAACCGCATCAACACGCTGCTGGCCGTGCGTGCCGGTTCCGTCGCCACCTCGGAGATCGTGCAGAAGCTGCGTGACCACGCTGCGGACCGGACGACGGCCAGAGCCCTGGACACCCGTAACGCGCTCTTCGACGCGATCGTGCACAGCCAGGACATCGCGATTCCGCTGGGCCGCACCTTCAATGTCCCCGTCGACGTTAGCCGGCAAGGACTCGACCGGGTCTGGGCCATGGGCTGGCCCTTCAACGCCCAACAGCCGCCTCGCAGGACGGACGTTGAGGGCCACCGACACCTACTGGACCGTGGGATCCGGGCCCGAGATCTCGGGCAGCGCGCTGTCGCTACTGCTTCTGCTCACCGGGCGCACCTCAACAGCCCGGAGCGAACTCGTCGGCGCTGGGCTCGAAGGTCTGCACGCTTGACGGCCCGTTCGCCGGGTCTGCGCTCATGGGCGCAGCACCATGACCGAAGGCACGAAACGCTTCCGGGCCGTTCAGCCCGGGCGCCGATCCGGCCCGGCACCTCGGCGTCACCAATCTTAACCCGGCCGCTCGGACTGGCGTGGCCATGGCGCCGGCACCGAAATGCCAAGAGCCGCGCTCATGCCACATCGAACGCAGCACAGGAGGACAGCCATGAGCGCAACAGACGGAAACGACGTCGTGGTGTACCACAAGCCGGGCTGCCCCTTCGCCGCAAGGCTGCACCTAGGGCTGAGGCTTGCACGCATCCCGCACAAGATGGTCCGTTTCCGTGACGACGAGGCAGCCGCCACCGCGGTCCGCTCACACAACGACGGCAACGAGATCTCCCCTACCGTCCTGATCGGACAGCGCTATTTGACCAACCCGGGCGTGCGCGCGGTGCGTGAAGTGCTCAGCGGCTGAGGCGCGAGCGGGCCTCGTGCACCAGCCCACGGACGCAGTCGCCGACGGCTGACGCAGTTCGGCCCGTCTGATTCGCACACGCTCACGGCGCGAGGGGCGCGCGTCGGTCCCGCCGCCAACCAGCGGCGGGAGTCCCCAGTGGAGGAACCCTGAACAGAACCATGCTCGCCCCGGGCGGTGGGACAGGCGCTGTGGTCCCGCTAGACCCGTCCGCTCCTGCATCCCGGGACACGGGCCTAACACGGGTGGGTCTATCTGGGCGGAAAGCAGTAGGTCTCGCTCATGCCGCATAGATACCTGGTCGGCGGGAGCGAAGCTAGATTCGATCGGGTGAACTGCAGTCCTTCCAGCCGACGCCTGGAGCCTCGCTCGGGAATGGCTGCTGCCTCTGGGCCGACGGTGGGCACACGTCGACCGAGTAGGGGCCCTCGCGCGTCAGGTCGCTCCCGCGCTGGGCGGACGACGGCGACCTGCTGGTGGCGGCGGCGCTGCTGCATGACATCGGCTACGCGCCGGAGCTGGCGGTGACAGGATTCCATCCGCTCGACGGTGGGCGGTTCGTACGCGAGCTGGGGTACGAGCAGGTGGCGCGGCTGGTGGCGCACCACTCTGGTGCGCGGTGGAAGCCGCCTGCGGGGCATCGACGACTTGGCGAAGGAGTTCCCGTTCGCTGACTCCGACTGGACCGGGCACTGACCTACTGCGATCTGACGACGGGCCCGGACGGGACCCGGGTGACGCTCGAGGAACGGCGTCCGGAGATCACGGACGCGGTACGGGCCAGAGCACGTCGTGGCGCGGTCGATCAAGGCCGGCGCGGCCGAGTTCGAGCGGGCTGCGGCCGGACCGAGCAGCTGATGGCCGCGGCCGGTGTCCGGATCAGCGGATCGCTGGCGTTGCCTGCTGAGGGAGTCGTTGATGCGCAGCCGGATGGAGTCCTCCATCACGAGACCGTCGAGGTCCTCCGGGTCGATGAAGGCGACCTCGTAGGACTCGTCGCTGGCGGCGAGGGTGCCGGAGTCGATGCGGGCGCGGAAGCAGATGGAGAACTCCTGGCGCACCTCGCCGTCGTCGTAGGCGAACACGTGCTTGGGGTCGCTGTAGACGCCGACGATGCCGGTCAGGGTCGACGTCGAAGCCGGTCTCCTCGCGGACCTCGCGGACGGCGCAGTCGCCGAGGGACTCGCCGAGCTCCATCGTCCCGCCGGGCAGCGCCCACTTGTCGTTGTCGCGGCGCCGGTGCAGCAGGATGCGACCCTGGTCGTCGACGACGACGACGGAGGCGGCCGGGACGAGGGAGTTCGCCGGTGGCGCCGCCGGGTCGTCGTAGTAGTCGCGTCGTCCCACGTCTGTCAGCCTCCGCGTTCGCGTTGACCGCCTGCGCCGGCTGCCGGGCCGCTGGACGCGGTCGGGTCGGCTGTCGTGCCACAGATCGCCTCGAAGTGCGCGGCGAACCGGGAGAACAGGCCGTTCGGGCCGAGCCGCCGCAGGTGCAGCAGCGGCGCCGCGCTGCCCGGGCGTGGCGTACAGGTGCGGGGTCACGAACATCTCGTCGTCGAAGCGGAAGACCGAGTTGTAGAGCGGCGCGTCCTGGTAGCGGAGCTCGGCGCCCGGCAGTCTCGAACAGCGGCCGCCAGGTCCTTCATGCTGCTGCGGATCCGGGCGACCAGCGTGATCGCCTCGTCCTCCTCCTCGTCGCGGTCGGCGCACGTGCTCGGAGGCCGGGTCGGCGATGACGATGCGGACCTTGCAGCCGTGCGCGCACTTGTCGAGCAGTACCTCGACCAGCTGCGGGTGCTGCTGGGGCAGGAAGTAGAGCGTGTAGCCGAGCAGGTCGATCTGGCGCTCGCTGCCGCTTGATGAGGTCCCACCACTTGGTGGCGTCGACGTCGGCGCGGTAGGGGTAGGCCGCGACGAGCTCCGCGGCGGCGTTGCCGGAGGAGTCTGCAGTGCGACGTACGCCGGGCCAGATGAACTCCTCGTTCTCGCCCAGCTCGTCAGCCAGCCGGAACCGGTGCCGAGGATGCGGGACACGGCCCGACAGCCACCGCTGCACCGTCTTGGGGTCGACCTCCGCGACCCGCGCGGCGTCCTCGAGGGTCATGCCCGCCTGATCGAGGGCCGAGCGGAGCCGCTCGTTGACCATGGGACCTCCGGGACGTTCCGCAGCCGTGTGTAGACGTCCCCAACGTCCCAGGAACGTAGTAACGAAGTCAATACGATCCGCGCGTCAATGAGCCTGACGACAGCTGGACGCGACTCGTCCCCAGGAGCATGTGATCGCTCCGGTTGTCCACAGGAGGCGGGCCCAGCGACGTAAGGCCCGCGCTCGCCACTCACGGTGGTGAAGCCAGTCGGCGGAGGTGGGCGGAATGACCGGACGGATCAAGGCCGCGAGAGTCGAACGAGGGTGGTCGCAGGCCCGCTTCGTCTCGGAGCTGAGCCGGATGGCGGCTCGGCAGGGCAAGCAACTCCCCGACCCCGCAACCGTGAAGTCTCGGGTCTCACGCTGGGAGAACGGGCACTCGAAGCCTGACGACGTTCTACCGACAACTACTGCGCGAGGCGTTCGGGATGGACGACCGCGAGCTCGGGTTCGAGAGGCCGTCGCCGGTGCTGCCTACGTCGGCCGAGGACCTGCAGCTGCGGCTGACACTCGGGCAAGCAAGTGGACGGCGATCCTGATCGCGGCGCTTCAGGCGCAGACCGAGGCCATCCGCGTGCAGGATCGACAGTTCGGCGCCGGTGCCCTCCTGGAGCAGCTTCGAGGCCACGTTCGGAACCTCGAGGCGCACCTGGGCAACGCGGTCTTCGACGAGGTGCGCCGGCCGCTCGCGCTGAGCCTCGCCGATGCCGCATCCCTGGCCGGATGGCAGGCTCTCGACCTCGGGTCCATCGACCAGTCATGGCGCTATCTCGGCCTCGCAGCCGCTGCCGCGCACCAAGCCGGACGATCGAGAAGCACTCGCCTTCATGCGGCTCCAGCAGGCGAGCGTGCTTGCGGACCTCGATCGTCCGGATGCGGCCGAACTGGCCGCGACGACCTGGCATGCTCCAGCGGCTCGTGGGCCCGTTCGTGAGGTGCTGGCTCGCGGCGGCGACGGCCGAGATGCTGGCCGCGAACGCACAGGGGTGGACGCGCGCGGCCCAGCTACGGGTAGCTGAGTCCGCGGCTGAGTCGCTGGTCGGCGGCGGGCCGCCGTACGCCGTCCTCGACGAGGTGCACCTGGAGCGATGGGTGGGGCACGTGCTGGTGCGGCTCCACGACTCCGCGGCGGAGCCGCGGCTGCGTACGGTCGCGCCACGGCTCGACGAGACCTTCGCGAGAGCGTCGGCGTCGCTGACGATCGACCTAGCGACCGCCGTGCTGGAGCGAAGCCACGGAGCGACGGCGTCGCGCTGCTCGACGCCGGTGAGCTGCTCGCCCGACGAGTCGGGCCTCTCGGCGGCAGCTGGGTCGCGCGAGCCGCGGACGGCTTTTAGGGCCACCCAGATGTCGAGAGTTGGACACCGCAATGTCAACAAGCGACGGCTTCCCGGCGCCGTCTTCGCCGGCGGACGTTCATGGCGTGATCGCTGTTGACGCCGAACCGGGGCTCTCGCCCGACATCAACCGCGTGCGAGGCCTGCTGGCCGAGTCGCCGAGTCGGGGATTGCCTGGTCCGACGGCGATGCCCATCGAGAAGTCATGTGGGCGTTCGACGCGCTGAAGGCGCCGGCATCAGACGCGGACTGGCCCCCACCACCTCGGCCGATCGAAGTGATGGACGCGAGAGCGGCGCTGACGGAGGCCCAGCGAGTGCTGCGGGAGGCGTCGCAGGAGGCGCGGGCCGGCAAACCTGACACCGAAGGCATCCAGCTCGCCGCCGTACGGCTGGCGCGGCTGCTCGCAACCTGGACATGACCTACGGATCGGATCACGCTGCAGCGAGCGACGCACTGGCGTGGCTCCTGTCTCGCCGCGCGGACGAGGACCCCGCCGACGACGTAGCAATCGAAGCCTGTAGAGCGGCGATCCTGACGGCAGCCAGGGAGCGCTGCGAGCAAGCCATCCGACGCGGCAGCTTCCACGGGCCTCTGTACCTGAGCCGTTCCACCAGTCCAGAGGTGTCGCTGCTGGTGACACGAGGCCCGGTCATGCTGGTGCGTCTGCTCGAGACCTATGAGCTGCCCCGCAACGCCCCAGTGGCATTGACCGACGCTTTGACGTGGAAGCAACCGGGCCCCGCCCTGCAAGCCTGGCAGACCGCCGCCAGGGCCTCCTTCCTGGCCACCCAATCCATGGTCGCCGACACAGGCTCGGTCTCGTCGCCGTCGAGCGCGTGGGCCGCGGTGGCTGACTCGGCCGACCTGGTCGCAGCCATCTGCCTCCTCGACCGAAAGGGTCCTGGGGCAGGGGCGAACGCTTCCTGGCTCCTCACCGAAGAGCTGCTACTCGTCGCGCGCCATGTCGGAGTCGTTGCTGCCGACAGCGGAAGTGACGGGCGTTCGACGCCGTGGATTGGCCGGACCGTCCGGCGCCAGCAGTCCTCCTGTCCGCTAGCGATCTCGCCCGCGGCATGACCGCGCTCAGGCAGTGCGTGGCTTCGTCCACGCCGACGTTGGGAGACCTCCGAGCCATCGCGCTTGCGCAATCGCAGATCGCGGGCGACTGCGCCCGTATGTCGCAATACCCGCCGTCATACCAGTATCGGTGGCGCGAATGGAGCTGAAGTACCGCCAGGTGGCTGCTGCGACGACTAGAGTCCGCAGCATCGGAGGCGACCATGTCCGCCGGGCCCACCTTCAGCTCGCGGAGATCTCACGCGTGATCCGCGGCGACAGCGGCCTCGGGGAACACGAGCCGCTCCTCGACTTCGCAGACCAGCAGCCAACCTTCGCGACGACCCTAGCGGCGTCCGTCCTTCGCGCCGTCAACTCGGGGACGTACCTGGTCGTCGACGACGAGTCAGTGGCACTCTCGTGGATCCCGGCGCGGACACTGGCCGAGATGCCGCTTCTGAGGGCGGTGGATGCACTGAGCGAGCTCTCGCCGACACGTCCGGTGCCGGACGGAGGGGCTACCCCTGGATCGGCAGCTGACTCGCCGACGCCTTGCATCGATAAGAGCGCGATCCGGGCGCGTCGGGCCCTGCGCGAGCGTATCGCCGCGCCGGCCTCATGGCGTCCGGAGTATCCACGCGTGGCGAAGGTGAACGGGACGCTCGGCGCTTCGTAGTGCCCTTGGCATAAGTGACTGCGGGCTCGCGGCTGCGCCCAGCGATTGGGACGCATTTTCTGTTGTGTCGAAATGATTCGCGGCATCGAGCCATCGAGGTCGCTGCCTGGTGTCAAGATGGTCCCGTGGTGCGAGCGAGTCAGCAATGGGACGCCACCCGGAGCGCTTTGTCGGGTGTCCCGCTACCGATGCGCTATGCCGTCATCGGCGGTGCCGCGCTCGGCGGCATCGGTGGACTCATTGGCCTCGTGGTCGGTCTGTGGGCCTATCCACCCACGGCGTGGTTTGCACTTCTTGAGGTAGGCGTCCCGGCGAGCGTTCTGGGGGCACTGCTCGGATTCGCTGTCGGCGGCATCGCGCGTCTGCTTTCCGCACGCTAGGGTCTGCCGATTTGAGCCGCCTGCGCCCCGCAGCATGAACGACGTGTCGAACCACGGTCACATGAGGACCCACACCTTCCTGCGTCAGGATCCAGTCCAGCTGGCGCTGACTCGCCAGCCCCGCAGAGCATCTGCAAGAGGTGTGTTGGCTTCATGTCCCGATCAGGTGGAGTGCGCCCAAACGACATCTTCCGGGGTGTCGGCCCGGTGTGCTTCCCTGGCTTTGGAGGTGACTTCAATGGACCAGGGTCATGACGAGGTTTCCAGGCGTCCGGACAGAGTGATCATCGTGGATGCCGACGACCCGATGACGGAGATCCACGGCGCGTTCGTCTGGCAGGACGAGCACGACCGCGTTCTCGCCGAGGCTCGCGAACGCGCTTTCGCCGATGGGTACGACGCCGGGCTCCGCGACGCATCCGCCACCCTGAACCTCCAGATGGTGCGCCGTCATGGGCTCGCCCACTACGTGCGGCTGACGGCGTACATCCTGTTCGGTCTCTTCGTCCTGCTGATGCTCCCTGTCCTTGTCTTCTGAGAACCGTGCGATGGGCTGCCTCCACCCGATCCCGACTAGGTTTGCGCTGTAGCCCAGGTCAGTCCCTGCTGGCGTTCAACACGTCGGAGACCTCCTTCACGAAGGCCTCCCGATGGCCCAACGCGTCGGAGAAACCTTCGAAAGCCTCGGATGTCTCTCGTGACAGGACTGCTCCAGTCGTCTGGCGCAGGGCTCTCTCGTAACCCAGGGCCGCCGCGGCGACGGCCGGCGGACCGACGATCTCCACCATGACTCGCTGAGTGCGAAGGCTCTCGGAGAGCTGTCGAAGTCGTTGGCTCGCAGCCCCCCGCTCGTCGAGCTCGGGGATCGGGTTGCTGACCTCGACGCCGTCGTCGACGCCTTGCTCTCGTGCGAAGGTGATGAGTTCCAGGGCCAGCTCGTACCTCGTGATCTCGGCCGGGTTGACGTACTGCTGCAGCTTGTCGACAAGCGTCTCGGCTGGCCCGAGGAAGGCCTCGTAGGTCTGTCGGCGATGGGCACGACTCTCCTGTCGTTCCTCGAATTCGTGCTGACTCTCCTGAACGGTGCGAGCGGAGTTGTAGCTCGCATAGGTCGACCACAGGGACGCAAGGGCGGCGATAAGTGCGGCGATCAGAGTCACGTTGTCCATGGACGTGAGTCTGGGCCTGTCGATCCGCGTCGGGAAGGGGCAGGGGCGATGACCTCGGATGTGTACGGGGGGCTGCGCCAGGGTGCGCAACCGGCGGCATCTTCTGCGGGCGGGGTCCGCGCTGTTCCCTGGTATGCGGA
Source organism: uncultured Actinomycetota bacterium (assembly GCA_963781745.1). Lineage (GTDB taxonomy): Bacteria > Actinomycetota > Actinomycetes > Propionibacteriales > Nocardioidaceae > Nocardioides_B. The sequence goes on from CAWAHH010000011.1 coordinate 39,893, forward strand.
TGACCTCGCTCGTTCGCCAACCCGTCTAGTCCGTCCACCGCGGCGGGCGAGGTCATCCGAAGGTCGCAGAGCCGAGCGCTCACGGTGCTCGACCGCGACGGGACCGAGATCGAGTCCCTCGATCGGGTGACGGGAAGATGACCATGAGCAAGTCGGCGATCAGCATCTCCTCCAGGAGTCGGCCGGCAGCAGCGAGCGCTCGTCAGCGACGAGTCGCGCAGAACTCGGCGACGTACAAGCCGCAGTCGTCCCCCGTCGCGCTCCGTCCGCAGGCACATCCACTTCCAAGGAGATGTGTCATGAGCTGGATCCCCCTCGTCAGCGTCGAACCCCGACCCCGGCGACCTACCCGGCGGCGCCGTCATCCAGCAGATGCTGGACGGGCTCGCCGGGCTGGGCACTGTTCGGCTCGCTGGCCGCCCTGCTCATCAGCGCCATCGTCTGGGCGCTCGGCGCCAACAGCGGCAACTACCACGCAGCCGGCCGCGGGCAAGACCGGCGTCCTGGTCTCGGCGGTGACGGCGCTGCTGGTCGGGGCCGCCCCGGCCCTCATCAACTTCTTCAACGGCCTCGGTCAGCAGGTCTGACCGATGCTGCTCGACGCTGCGACGCCGAGCCGAGGTCCAGCACGGCGCGCCGGCCGGTCGGGCGGCTGCGCCTGGTGGAACCTGCTCTGCCAGGGCGGCCAGCAGGCCGCGGACAGCGGGCTCGCCGCCATCACCAGCAGCATGATCAACGGGCTTGATCGCGCTCTTCGGGCAGATCACCAAGGTCGTCGACGAGTCGACCCGGGTGCCGCTGGCCGACCCGACGTACCGCGACACCTACTACGGCTTCGCCGCGCTGGCCGTGCCGGTGGTCGGCGTCGTGTTCTTCCTCGCCCTGATGTCCTCGGCGATCCATCGCGACACCCGAGCGCTGACTCGCGCCACGGTCGGCGTCGGTGTGGCCGGTCATCGGCGGCGCGGTGTACGTCCTCTTCGCGCAGTTCCTGGTCGCGCTCGACGACTGGCTGGCGCACGGCATCGTCGCCGTCACCGGCGCGGACTTCGGCCACCAGATGGCCGACCTGACCGACAAGTTCGAGCGCATGGGCGCCGCCGGCTCGCTCGCCGCCGACGCGCTGATGCTCATCCTGATGGCGTTCGCCCTGGTCGCCGGCGTCGTGCTGTGGATCGTGCTGCTGCTGCGCAAGATGGCGATCCTCGTGGTGGTGGCCTTCGCGCCGCTCCTGATCGCCGGATGGCTGTGGGCGTCCGACCCGCTCCTGGTCGCGCAAGGCGACCGAGGTCCTCGTCGCACTCGTCTTCTCCAAGACGCGTCATCTACATGATCTTCGGCATCGGCATGAGCCTGCTGCATGCGCTCCGACCAGTCGCTGTCGGACTTCGTCGGCGTCGTGGTGCTGCTGTGCGGCGCCTGCTTCGCCCCGCTCGTGATGCTGCGCCTGGTCCACTTCGCCGCCGACTCGCACCTGGCCGGCGAGATGGTCGGCGGTCTTCGCTCGGGTGCGCAGCCGGCCGTCAGCCAGGTGTCCGAGCCAGGCGCAGGCGCCGTGCACCGCGCGCACGATGGCGAAGGAGTATGCCTCGCCCCGAGCACCGGCGACCGCGTCGCGGCGGAGACGCACGCGGCGGGACGGCAACGGTGCCGACGACCGCGGCAGCGCCGACTGCGGCTCCGTCCGCTGGCAGGCGCGGCCGGCAGGTAGCGCAACCGGCTGCGGCGCCGCGGCCGCGGGCGCCGCCGTCGGTAGCGGCCGGTCCGGCCGCCGTCCTCGCGGCCGGCGCAAGGCTGCCAAGAAGGGCGCCAGGACGCCGGCAAGAACGCAGCCTCGCGCGCTGGCGACGCGGCGGACCGGCCTACGCGGCACGACAAGCCCAGCGGCTCCGGGCCCGAAGCACACGGACGAAGGACGGGACCGAAGTGACCATGCGACCGAATCCGAGCCGACGTACCTCTTCGGGCCCCGAGACCGCCGCGCGCTGCTGCTCGGGCATGCGACTGCCGCAGCTGCTGCTCCTCGGTCGTGGCGCGGGCGGCCTCCTCCTCGGGCTTCCTGAGCGGGCATGCGTACGGCGTCCCGCTCGGCGTCGCTGGCCCGCGCTTGCCTGCGTCGCGCGTCCTTCCTGCCGGTGCAGGGGCGACCACTGGTCGACTGGGCCCGGCCGCTCGCGAACTACGTCTACGGACGTGTCACCGGGCAGGCGCACCTACCTCGGCGGCCCGTGGGCGCTGCACGCGCCGCTCGAGGGCCGCACGGCGAGCTCGCGCCTGCCCGGGCATCGCGCACGCGCGTCCGGGTGCGCTGCTTCGACGCCGCCCGCGGCGAGGTCGCGGTCATCCGCCAGGGCAACCGCTGGACGGCGGTCCTGCAGGTGACCGCGCCGGCGTACCCGCTGGCCGACCGCGCCACCCAGCACGAGCGGGTCGCCTCCTGGGGCTCGCTGCTCGCCCAGCTCGGCCAGGAGGGCTCGCAGCTCGCCGCCATCCAGTGGCTCGAGCGCACCATCCCCGACTCCGGTCGCGGCCTGGACGACTGGTGGCGGCTCAAGGGCGTCCCGGACCGCGCAGCGCCGACGCACTACGAGCAGCTGATCGCCTCCGCCGGCCCGGCCGCGACCCGGCACGAGACGTTCGTGGCGGTCTCGATCGACGAGCGGCGCTGCCGCCGCGCGGTCCGCGCGGCCGGCGGCGGGCCGGACGGCATCGCGCAGGTGCTCGTCCACGAGCTGGCCTGGGTCGAAGCGGGACTTCGTCGCTGCGGCGTCGCAGGTGGTCGCGCTGGCTCGGGCCGACCGATCTCGGGCGGCTGGTGCGCACGCAGTACGACCCGGCCGCCACCCGCAGGCATCGACAACCGCGGCGGGCGGGCCTCGGCCGCGGGGTGCGGCTGGCCGCGGCCGGGCCCGATGGCGGCGCAGGTCGAGCTTCAGCCACTACCGCACCGACAGTGGCTTCCACGCCGTCTACTGGATCGCCTCGTGGCCACGCATGCAGGTGCAGGCGGCCTGGCTCTACCCGCTGCTGGTGCTCGGCGGCGTCCGTCGGACCATCTCCGTGACCGCCGAGCCCATCGCGCCCTCGCAGTCGTTCCGCGAGGTCCGCAGCGCCAAGGTGCAGAAGCTGACCGAGGAGGCCCAGCGCGAGCGGCTCGGCCAGGTCGAGACCGCGCTCGACGACGAGGAGCACGCCGCCGTCCTGCGCCGCGAGCGCGAGCTGGTCCAGGGCCACGTGGAGTACCGCTTCACCGGCTACGTCACCGTCTCCGCCGCCAGCGAGACCGAGCTCGAGGAGGCCTGCGCCCAGATCGAGCAGGCCGCGGTGCGCAGCGTCCTCGAGGTCCGCCGGGTGTACGGCGAGCAGGACCAGGCCTTCGTCGCGGCCGCCCTGCCGCTGGCGCGAGGTGTGCGATGAGCGAGCGACCGGCCGAGCTGACCACCCGACCCGTTCGGCAGATCGAGGGCAGCCGCCGTGGAGCAAGCCGACGCGGCGGCCGCGCACGCCGGAGCGTCGCCAGCGACGCGCGGACGGCGCGCGAGCGCGGCGCGCAAGCTGCGGAGCACGCGCGCGGCGCGACAGCCGAGAGGGCGACGCGGCAGCGCCGGGGGGAGCGACGCCCGCACGCCGGCCGCGTGCTGCTGCCGATGCGGCTGCCCGCGCACCGAGCGACGACGGCCAACCTGCAGGCGGTCTACCCGTTCATCGTCGAGACCGGGCTCGGCTCGGACGGTGTCTACGTCGGCCGCGAGAGCCGGCTCGGGCGCGTCGCTTCGTCTACGACCCGTGGCACCTCTACCAGCAGCAGGTGATCACCAACGCCAACATCCTGCTGGCCGGCGTGCTGGGTCGCGGCAAGTCCTCGCTGGCCAAGACGCTCGCCTACCGGCATGGTCGCCTTCGGCGTCCGCACCTACGTGCCGTGCGACCCCAAGGGGGAGTGGGGCGCGCTCGTCGCGCGCCCTCGGCGTCGAGCCACTCGAGCTCGGCCGCGGCATGCCCACGCGCATCAACCCGCTCGACCCTGGCCGCCGTCCCGACGGGCTGGACGACGACGCCTGGTCGGCCGAGGTGCGGTGCCCGGCGGATCGCCCTGCTCCAGGCGCTGACCGAGACCGGGCTCGGCCGCGCGCTGCGACCGGTGGAGCGCAACGCCCTCTACCTCGCCCTCGACGAGGTGACCCGCACTGACGCATCGACTCGCACGGCAGCGGACGCCGGTCCTCCCCGACGTCGTCGACGCGCTGATGCGACCGACGGCCGAGATGGCGGCGACGCTCGGCGATGCGGTCGGCCGACGAGCTCGCGACGCAGTCCCGCGACGCCACCCTGGAGCTGCGCCGCCTCGTCGTCGGCGACCTGGCCGGGCTCTTCGACGGACCGACCACGCATCCGCTCGACTTCGACGCGCCGATGCAGGTCGTCGACACCTCGCGGCTCTCCGGCGACGACACCGCCGTCGCGCTGCTGATGTCGTGCGCCTCTGCCTGGATGGAGGCCGCCATCACCGACCCCGGATCCGGCCACCGGCTCGTCGTGTACGACGAGGCGTGGCGGATGATGCGCGTCCCGGCACTCGTCCGACGCATGCAGGCGCACTGGAAGCTCTCCCGAGCCTGGGGCATCTCCAACCTCGCCGTCGTGCACCGGCTCAGCGACCTCGGAGCCGTCGGCGACGCCGGCAGCGAGGCCGTCGCCCTGGCGCGAGGACTGCTCGCCGACTGCTCGACGCGGATCGTCTACGCCCAGGAGTCCGACCAGATCGCCGAGACCGCCGCCGCCGCTGGGACTGACCGACGTCGAGGCCGGCCTGCTGCCCGGGCTGCCCGATCGGGCGGGGGCTCTGGAAGGTCGGTCGGCGGTCCTTCGTCGTCGACCACGTCCTGTCCGCACGCGAGAAGGCATCTCATCGACACCGACGGGCGGATGCGATGAACCGCGAACCCGCTGCCGACTGGACGACGACCTGCTGCTCAACGTCGCTGGGTGCTCTGCGGCAGCCGTGCGTCGGTCGCTCGGCGGTCTGCGCCTACCTCGTCGCCTGGGTCGGCCGCCGGCATCGCGACTCGGCTCACTGGGCCGCGCCGAGCTCGGAGCGACGCGCGGCACGTTCGTCGGCGCGCTCGTGCGCGGGCGATCCGCTCAGCGACGGCCTGGCGTCGGCCACCGGCGCGTCGACGCCCCGCCGATGTGGCGTTGCCGTGGCGTGGTCGGCGCCTCCTGCTCGGTCGTCGCTGGCGTTCGAGGCGGGTACGCCGCGTCGTGCGCGCGCGGCTCGCGCCCTCGGGAGCGCGACGCGCACTGGGCCACGGCGCGCGACGAGCGGCCGATCGCCGTACCCGACGATCCCGCCGAGCGACCGCACCGACTCGTCGCCGGCCGCAGCAGCACCGACCCGGCGCTGCCTGGCCGGGTGAGGACTGCGTCTCCGCGGTCGTCTTCGGGCCCAACGGCTCCGGCAAGACCGTCGGGCTGATCGTCCCCAACACGCTCGAGTGGCAGGGCAGCGTCGTGATGACCACGGCCAAGCCGCAGGACCTCGACGCCCGTGCTGGCCGCCCGCGCGGCGCTCGGGACCGGTCTGGGTCGTCGCGCCAGGCGGCGCGCCCGGTGTCGCGACCGCGTCGTGGTCGCCGGTCGACTACGCGATGGACGCTGACGCGGCCGACCGGATGGCCGGCTGGCTCGTCGACTCCTCCGGGATGACCGGACGACCTGCGGGCCCGGCCGTGGAACGCCCAGGCCCGGAAGTACCTCAAGGGACTGCTGCTCGCGGCCCACCTCTCGGACCGGGGCATGCCGGGCTTCGTCGAGTGGGCCTACGACGGCGAGCTGGCCAGCGACCACGGTCAGCCAGATCCTCGCCGAGCACGGCTTACGTCGAGGTGCTGCGGGAGTACCGCAGCACCTGGCGGATCCACGAGGAGGGCAAGGGGTCGGTGATGTTCACCGCCTTCGGGCTGGCCGACACCTACAACCGACCCGGGGTGCATCGACTCGCGCCGGCACAGCGACTTCGCGGCCGCGGACCTGTTCGGCGAGCGGCCGGCGACGCTGCTGCTCGTGACGCCGCAGTCCGAGGTCGAGCGGTTCACGCCGTACTTCACCGCGCTGATCTCCTCGATCGTCCACGAGGCGGAGCAGCAGGCCGCACGAGCCGGCGGGCCCGGTCGACCCGCGGCTCCTGCTGGCGCTCGACGAGGCCGGCAACGTCTTCCGCTACCCGCGGCTGCCGCACCTGCTGACCACCGCCCGCGGCAACGGCGTCCAGCTGCTGCTCGCCTACCACGACATCGCCCAGATCGAGCACCTCTTCGGCGGCCGCGACGTCGCCCGCACCATCCTGTCCAACGCCAAGCTGCGCGTGCTGCTGCCGGGCGTCGGGGACGTCGAGACGCTTCGCTACTTCAGCGAGCTGCTCGGGCAGGCCAAGGTCTCGGTGGGCTCCCGCCAGACCGGACCGGACGGGCGCCGATCGCGCAGCGTCGCCGACCAGCGCGAGGCGCTGGCGCCGCTGCACCTGCTGCAGCAGCTGCCTGCGGGCGAGGGGCTGCTGCTCTACGAGAACCTGCCGCCCGTCCCGCATCCGGCTGCGCCGCTGGTTCGAGGACCGCCGCACTGCGCCGCGCTCGTCCGAAGGCGCCCACGCCGTCTCGACACGAGGAGCCGGCGTCGTGATCGAGATCGTCAACCGTGAGACGGGCGAGCTGCTCGACACGGACTCCGTCCCCGGCCTGGCCGAGGTCGCGGCCCTGCACGACCACCAGCATCGAGCAGCTGCGCAGCCGACGATCGACGGAGCTCACCGCGCGACGACGCCGGGTGGCTGCAAAGCAGGGCCGTGTCGTGTGGCACGACCTGACCCCGCACGAGGCGCAGCGGACCTGGCGGGCGCTCGCGGAGTGGGTCGGCTGGCTGCGCGGCCGCTACCCGCTCGCGCACCAGGTGCCGCTGTGCTGGTGGCGCCACCCCGAGCTGGTCGAGGAGCTGACCGCCCTCTGGCTGGCCTGGCGCGACGCGTACGTCGAGAAGGGAGCGCCGCTGAGCGCGCCGGCCGACTGGCACGGACGCTGGCTGCCAGAGTTCCTGCGCCGCATCGGCGCCGGCGGCTGGAACCTCGCCTGCGAGGGAGAGCACAAGGCAGCGCGTCACCGGCCTGTACGACGACCGCCAGGTGGACGACGCCAGCGGAGTTCGACCGCGCCACGAGCGCCCGACCCTGACCGCAGCACCGCGGAGCGGTGGAGTCGATGCAGTGACGACGTCGAGATGCACGAGGCGATCGTCATGGCCGGATGCGCCACCCGGCTCGGGTCGCTGCCGGACTCGCCGGTCGACCTACGACGGGAGGTACTGGGCCCTGAGCGGTGACGAGTGGAGCGCCCGTCGCTTCCGAGGAGACGCAAGGCGTTCCTCGACGACGCCCGGACGCCGACTGCGACTGGCACTGCGGAGGCCGAGCGAGTCGGGAGTCCTCGTCGTGACCCTCGAGCGGGCCGCCGAGCGAGCCTTGATCGGCGCCCTGCTGGTCGACCCCGGCCAGCTCGAGTGCAATCGGCGCGTGGCTGAGTGCCGACGACCTGATGGGAACGGCGGAGGTGCAGGCCTTCGAGGCCATGACCCGCGCTCCACAACGTCGGCGCGGCGATCACGCCCGAGGCCGTGCACGCCGAGGTCCTGCGACGTCGTACCGCAGGGGACCCAGGTCGCCGACGGCCCCTACCTAATCTCGGTCATGCAGGAGACGCCTGCGCGCTGAGCGGGCAGCCGTCTACGCGCGGATGGTCCTCGAGCTGTCGATCCGCCGGCCGTGTCGTCGACGACGCTACCCGGCTCCGGCAGCACGCGGAGGCTGCCGATCGACCAACCAGACTAACCGCGTCTTCGCCCAGGTCGACACCGTACGGCGCGACGTCGAAGCGCTTCACCAGCGCGAGAGTCGAGCAGCCGGCGGCCACAGCGTCGCCTCGGTGACCGTCGACGAGCCTGCGGCACCTGCGGCGGCGTTCATGACCGACGAGAGGGCTGGTCGAGCGGCGGGCGATCGCCGAGTCTCGTCGAGCGACCCGGACAGCATCGACGTACGTGGCCGGTGGCTGCGCAGTCCAATGACTTCGGCGACCTCGAGTGCGCGACCCTCTTCGCCGAGCTCACCGCCCTGCGTGCCGCGCACAACCCCATCGACCGGGTGACCGTCGCCTGGCGTGCCGCGAAGGTCGGCATCGCCGGCAGCGTGTGCGATCGACCTCGTCCGACGTGACTCCCGCGCGCCGGAGCCGGCGGACGCGGTCGACGGCTCGCGGCGGGTCCTCGAGCATTCGGTGCAGAGCGGCGGTGGTCGCCACGTCTGAGGAGCTCGTCGTCTGCTGCCAGGGACCCCGGCATCAACGCCACGAGCGCCGCCTACGCCCGGCTCGAACGACCTGCTGGCCGCAGCAGCAAGCGCCTCGTCCGCGCCCGCGTGGCGCGGCGGATTCGCGTAGGCGCGACTGATGATCGGCGCCGGAGCGGCTCGTCATCGTCATTGTCAGGCCTCTTCGTCGGCGCGATGCGCGCTCCGCGGCCGTTGTTCGTCGTCGCGCTCCTCGGTCGCGCACGGCTCGATGGCGACTCGCGCGGAGGAGGCGACCAGCCGGATCGACGGCTGCCGTCGTGGGGCGAGGCCAACGGGCTCGACCCGCTCGCAGCGGCGCAACGCGGCCGCGGTCATCGCCGAGGGCAGACGTCGCCGCCTGCCGGACCAGGCGCTCGTGGTCGCGTTGGCGGTGGCGTCCAGGAGTCGGGGTTCCGGAACTACGCGAACGACGGCGAGGCTCGGACCTGCTGTGGACCAGGCGGGGCGTCGAGTGGTCGCTGTCGTTGCCACACGAGGCGGTCGGGACTGACCACGGCTCGCTGGGGGTGTTCCAGCAGCAGTGGCCGTGGTGGGGGTCGATGGCCGAGCTGATGGACCCGACCGAGGCGGCCGGGAAGTTCTACGACGCCCTGGTGCAGGTCTCGGGTTGGGAGGCGCATGCCGGTCACCGTGGCAGCGCAACGGGTGCAGTCGTCGGCGTTCCCAGACGCCTACGCCGACGACGAGCCGCTGGCACGGAGCTCTGCTGAGCAGCGTGCTTCCATCGGCCGACCACTGCGGCGGGCTCGCCTGTCCACGGGTGCCTGTGCGCGCCTCGATGCAGGCGGGAGCGGTCGTGTTCCCGCTGCCCACGGGTCGGGGTACGTCGACCTGGCGCAACTGGGGACCGGCGGGTCGCGGTGGGCGCACGGCCACACCGGCACCGACCTGTCCGTGGGGTGCGGGACGCCGGTGCTTGCCGCGACCGCCGGCACGGTGCATGGTCGCCACCGACCAGGCCTGGGCCGGCCGCTGGCTGGTGCAGGTATCGCACCGGCGCCGGGCGGTTGACCACCTGGTACGCGCACATGCGACATCTCGTCACCGCGGATGACGGCGACGTCGTGGCCGCCGGGCAGCAGATCGGCGAGGTCGGCGACCTCGGCAACGCCACGGGCTGCCACCTGCACTTCGAGGTCCACCCGCACGGCGGCTCGATCTACCAGGACGGCGTCGACCCGACCGCCTGGCTCGCGAGTCATGTGGGCCGCAGGTTCGGGGTCCGTCCGGTCGAGCAGGCTCGGCCGGTGCAGAGGGCGGGTTCGTCGCGGCGACGTTCAACACCCTGGGGCACAGCCACACCACCGCCGCTGGGCAAGCACCCGGAGATGGCGTCCGGGGCCGCAACGCACCGTCGGCTTGGTCCGCTGCTGGCCGCCATCAGGGTCGACGTGGCTGGTCTGCAGGAGTTCCAGCTCCCGCAGTACCGCACCTTCACTCGCCTCGCCGGCGACACCTACGACTCGTGGCACCCGCCCGGGGACACCGAGAACAGCGATCGTGTGGCGGCGGGATCGGTGGCGGTTCGTCTCGGCACGGTCGTTCCGATCCCATACTTCGACGGTCATCGTCGGCGGATGCCGATCGTGCGGTTGGCCGATCTCGCCACCGGCGGGTCTGGGTGTTCGTCGAACGTCCACAACCCGGCTGACACCCGCCGGTTCCCGCACCAAGGGCAATGGCGGCGTAAGGCGATTGCTGCCGAAGCTGCGGGTGGTCCGCGCGGAGACCGCAGCACGGGCGTCGCGTGGTCGTCACCGGCGACTTCAACGACCGCCGTGCGCCGTTGTGCGTCCTGGCCGCCCGTGCCCGCCTGGTCTCAACGTTCGGCGCCGCGGTCAGAACCGGATGTCGCCCACCACGCGCGGCCGGGATTGACTGGATCCTGACAGGACGCTCCGCCGCCTTTACCAGCGCCGTGGTCGACCGCACGCGGCTGGTGCACTCGACGAGCGACCACCCATTCGTTGCTGCGACGGTGAACACCCCGCCGGAGTGAGCCGCAGGCACCGCTCGGTTCTCGCCCAGCAACGCAGCCCCGACGCCATCTGCCGGCGGCGCGAGCCGTCGGGGGCGTCGGTTTGTGCGTGCGGGCACCTAGTGTTCGTCTACGGCTCGATGACCCAGGGAGGAGTGCCGCGATGCGGATCGTGTGGAACAGCTTTCACGGGCGGTACTCCGACAGCCCGCGGGCTCTCTACGAGAGGGTGGCCGGCGATGCTGGCCTCGAGCACGTCTGGTTGGTCGACCACCGCCACGCCGGGGCGTTCCCGACCGGGGTCGACCTGGTCGACGTCGACGGGCCTGAGGCCGCAGTGGTTCTCGGCTGCGCGGATCTGGTTGTGGCGAGCTCGCACACGGAGGTCGAGTGGGAGAAGTCGACGGGGACGAGGTACGTGCAGACGTGGCACGGCACCCCGCTCAAGCGGATCCACTACGACGTACTGTGGGCGCCTCCGGGACGCTTGGAGCGGCTCGACCGCGATGTCGCGATGTGGGACCTGCTGCTCTCGCCCAACCCGGTCGCCACCCTCGGTTGCGCAGCGCGTTCGGCTACCAGGGTGAGCTGTTGGAGTCCGGCTATCCCCGCAACGACGTGCTCAGCGGCCCGGGTGCGGCCGCGGCGCGGGCCCGGCTGGGACCGTTGGGGGTTCGCGGAGACGACGATGGTGGTTCTCTACGCACCGACCTGGCGCGACGACGAGGTCTTCGGTGACACCGCGGAAGTCTCAGAGGTCCCGTTGCTCGATCTGGCCGGTGTCGTGCCCGGTCTGGGCAGCACGGCCGTCCTGCTGGTCCGGGCGCACAACCTGGCCACCGCCCGAGCCCGGGTCGCGGTGGCGCCGGGCGTGGTCGACGTCTCTGGTCACGCCGACATGGCCGACCTACTCGCGGTGGCCGATGTGCTGGTCACCGACTACTCCTCCTCGATGTTCGACTTCGCGATCACCGGCCGCCCGATGCTGCACCTGGCCTACGATCTGGATCGATTCCGGGACTCGGTGCGCGGCTTCTACACCGACCTCGAAGACGCCGCCGCCGGCCCGGTGGTCACCACCCCGGACGACCTGGAGCCGTGGCTCGCCGACCTGTCGTGGGCGCGTGAGTCGCCGTGGACGAAGCGGTACCACGACTTCAGGAGCACCTACGCGGTCCTCGAGGACGGGCACGCCACCGACCGCGTGCTGGGCCGCCTCGGTCTGCTCGCCGGTTCCTGAGGTGACGCAGGATCCGACGTCCACGACCGGGACCTAATTGGGGCCGCACGCGGGAACTGCCGCGTGGATCCTCGACGATCCACGGACAGCGGCCCGCCCCGCTGTTAGCGTCGAGACGGCGGCACTGTCGATCACTCGGGGGATCCATGCAACGCGCACTCGCAGCACTCTCGGCTGCCTTGCTCATGGTCGGGCTGGGCATCGCTCAGACCCCGGCAGCCTCGGCGCAGACCGCGGGGATATCCGTCCGCTCTGCCGACACAGCCTCGGCGGTGCCAGCGGTCGTGTCGACTCGCGCGGTGCGCCCCCGGCAGGCCACCCGGGCGGTCTCGGTGCGGCTGCGGACCGCGATCCGGAACCTTCCCGTCGCACGGGAGACCCCGGTCGGATACCGGCGCACGAAGTACCGGTTGTGGGTCGACGCCGACGGTGACTGCCGCGACACCCGCGACGAGGTCCTGGCCGCCGAGTCCAAGATCGGGGTCCACGGATGCGACATCACGCGGGGCAGGTGGGTCTCCTATTACGACCGCCGGACCTGGCGGGCCTCTTCCGACGTGGACATCGACCACCTGGTTCCGCTCAAGGAGGCCTGGGACTCGGGTGCGAAGAAGTGGAACGCGGCGACCCGGACCCGCTACGCCAACGATCTGCGCGACGCCCGGACCTTGGTCGCGGTCACCGACAACGTCAACCAGTCCAAGTCCGACCGCGACCTCGCCCAGTGGATGCCCACCTACAGCCGCTGCAAGTACCTCAAGCAGTGGACCGCGGTCAAGCTTCGCTGGCACCTCTCGGTCAACCCGGCCGAGCGCCGCTACCTCATCAAGACGGCGGCCGGCTGCCCCAACGGGAAGGTCACCGTCACCAAAGCGACTATCCACCGCCGCGCCACCGGCAACAGCGGCGGCAGCGGCGGGGGCACCGGTGGAGGGAAAGGCAACGACCCTCGGTTCGACTACTGCTACCAGGCCGTCGCCGCCGGGTACGGCCCTTACCACCAGGGCCGCGACCCCGAGTATGCCTGGTACACCGACGGCGACGGCGACAGCGTGGTCTGCGAGTCCTGAACCGCCGAGTCCCTCGTCATGAGTCGGATGGATCCGGAGGCCCCTGGAGGTTCGGCGAGCGGTCGAACAGCGCCGCACGGAGTTCGGTGATCTGTTGACTCAGGGCGGCCACGTCGCGCCGAGTGGCGGCCCGCGACTCCTCCTCGACCTCTTGGACCTTCTCGATCAACCAGGACGCGATCGAGGCCGTCACCACACCGAGCAGGGCGATCCCGGCCAGCATCAGCCCGACCGCGATGAACCGTCCGACCGTCGTGACCGGGAACCGGTCGCCGTACCCGACGGTGGTGACGGTGGTCATCGCCCACCAGAGTGCGTCGCCGAAGGAGTCGATGCTGGTCCCGGGCTTGCCGCGCTCCGCGTCGAGCATCGCCAGCGACGCGACGAACAGCACCAGGACCGCCGACCCGGCTACGTACGACGCGACCCGACCCCGAAGGGACGCGCCAGCGTGCCGGTTCAGCACACTCAATAACGTCACGAGCCGCAGCAGACGAAGCGGCCGCAGCACCGGGAGGACGACCACCAACAAGTCGACCAAGTTGTCCTTGACGAAGGTGGCACGGCGCCGGCTAAGGACCAGCCGGGCGAGGTAGTCCACTGCAAAGCAGAACCACGCCGCCCACGTCACCCAGAAACAGAGATCACTCCATCCCAGGCTCAGCGCCGGGTCGAGTATCGGCCATGCATACGCCGCCAAGAACCCCGCCGCAATGACCGTCAGGGGCCAATCCGCCGCGGTTTCCCACCGGTCCCGCCGCATCTCCGTACTCATGAGCACAGACTGTCAGGCGCCACCTCGCCTGCAGATCTCGCGCGGATGGCGCCTTGGTGGGCCTCCCTGGCGCAGCCTGGCATCGCTACGGACCTCGGGCGGGTCGGCGATTCGTTCACAGAGCCGCTCGTTGGTCACCGAGTGCTCGGGCCGACGAGGTTCGAAGCCCCCAGCTACTGGTTCCGTCACTGGTCGTCGACCCAGCGAACGTCGAAGTCGCCACCGAGTTCGCGGCTGAGTCGTGTCGTCAGGGCGCGGCCTTGCGCCACCCAGGCAGACCGAGCTGAGTCGTCGAGCTCGCCTTCGCGCGTCGGAGACCTACCGCGGGCGACTTCCTGCGGGTCGGGCGGATCGACGACGTAGCCCTCGGTGGTCTTCATGTCGGTGTCGTTGGTGTCGTCGGTGTCCTCGTCGAACTCGTCGAAGCCGCCGTCGTTTTCCTCCCACCAGCGGTACCAGCGAGTGATGTCGGCGACGAGCTCCGCGCTGACGTCGAGGTAGGAGGCGGGGATGTAACCCATTCCCTGGTGGGTCCACGTAGCCGATCGGCACAGACGGGTCGAGAGGTGCTCTCGACGTGGGCGGTCACGCCGGCGGGTACTCCACGAGGAGTCGCGATGCTGCGCGTCTCAGACCGTGCAGGCTCAGGTCGAGGACACGTCTGTTGCTGTGGTCGGACCAGTTGTCCAACAGGACGCGATCGCCGCTGGACGTGACATGGAACCGCCCGACGCGGTCGACGCCGGGGAACGCCACGACATGTTGCCCGGTGTGGTCCCACAGGTGGACGTCTTGGTCGTCGGACGTCAGAGAGTAGCCGCTGCCCAGCCCGGCGACGGCCCTGACCTGACCATGACCCCCTTTGAGCACGGCGATCAGTGCTCCGGTGGAGACGGACCAGACGCGTGCGGCGTTGAGGTGGCCCGCGATCACCCGGGTGCCGTCGAACGAGAACTCCGCGCAGGACGCCGCGCCCGGCAGCGGCAGGCGAATCCTCTCGGCACCGTCGGACGCGTTCCACACGCGCAGGTCGTCCTCGCCTCTGGTAAGAACGAGCGTCCCGTCGCGGGAGAAGCGGGATTCGTCGCGTGGTTCGCTGCTGGGGAGACGTGCGACGGTCTCCCCTGTTTGTGTCTCGCGCAGGGTGACGGTTTGGAGCCGACGTACCTCGAGCCCGTCCGAAGCGTGCTCGAGCTCCACGTCCACGGTCAGTAGGCGTTGGCCGTCGGGGCTGATGGACTCTGCCTCGACCCGTAGGGCGTAGCGGCCGATTCGAGCGACGACGCCGCAGTCGGGCAGGGACACGACCAGGGCGGAGCGTACGCGCTCGTCCCGCTCTCGGGGCCCGTGCAAGTGGGACGGCCGCGTCGAGCTCGCGGAACACAGCAGGAGTGAGGCGTCGTGGGAGAAGGCCACGGGACGGAGCTTCGTATCGTCTGTTTTGAAGGTGCCGACAAGGGCGCCGGTCTCCGCGTTCCAGACAGCGACGGCGCCAGGCCCGGCCGGGGCGGCAACATGGCCGCCCACCTCGTCGAAGACGGCAGGGGTGTCCCGCATCGTCGACGACCCGGACAGCGTGACGGCCGGGCCGGAACCCACTGCGCGGACGGCCCAGGAGCCAGCCGCATGGTCACAGACCTTCCCGCCGTCCGGGGAGAGCACGCCGTCTTGTCCGAGGGAGATGGCGGTGACGAGGGCCGTGGTGCCGATGTGATGGACTCGTGCGGTTCCATCACTCGACATGCTGACGATGTCCGCCCACGTCCTCGGACGCTGCGACCTTGGTAACCGGTCCCGAATGACCGCCGAAGGTGGCCGAAGGCTGCTCCGAGTCGAAGGGCCAGACAACCACCTGACCGCTTCGGGTGCCGGCGATGCTGACTCCCGCGGTCGTTGCCATCCCCGAGGTGACCCAGGCCGGGAAGTGTCGCGTCACCGGAGCGGCCGAGAGGTTGGTGTCCCACATCCGCCATGTCGGCGTGTTGCCCCATTCGAAGAAGAAGCGACCCGAGTCATCGCAGTCCAAGTGCTGGAACCCGACCCGTTTCACGCTTCGCCCCGAGTCCAGACTCCATACCCAGGTCGACTCGCCGCTGTAGTGCCGCGCCCGAAGGTAGCGACCGCTCAGGGGAAGGTCAGCGGCGTACGCGGCCTCCGCGAACACGCCGTTGTCGAAGTCCTGTCGTACCTGGAACGTCCTCAGCAGCTGCCCGCTCTCGCAGCTCCATGGCCGTACACGTCGAGTCCCGTTGGTCGACACCATCAGCTGTCCGTCGGCTGAGAGCCACGCCTGGGTGGCCCGTTCGCTGCGACCGAGCTGGAACGTGGCGTGCACCGACCCCGAGTCCGTCTGATGGACTGTGGCTCGGTCGTCCTGAACCGTGACGAATCGTGAGCCGTCCCGGGAGAAGCCGATCTCCGCCTCGTAGTGCAGACCTCTAGGTCCATCGTCGTACCTTGCTACCGGATTCCCGAGTCCAGGCGAGGTCCAGAGCAGTTCACCGGTCCCGGCGTCGATGACGTGTCCTCGGAAGTCGCCGGTCCACATGACGAGTGCACTGCCGTCCGGCGAAAGCACTGGATGAACCAGCGGGTCGGTCGCGGCGCATGGGGGGAGATCCAGCCGAGAAGTGGAGTCAAGATCCCACATCGACACGCAGCGTTCGAGGACGGTCACCAGACGCGCACCATCGCGACTGAGAGTGGCCACAGGGGGGGAATCGTCCGATGTCAGGGCCAGCACGGGCGTCCGTCGTACGGTGTCCCAGACCTGAACCCCGGACCCTCCGCGCGCCATCACTCGTCGACCGTCGCCCGAGATCTGGATGTCGGTGACGCCGACCATTGACAGGGAGAACGAGGACTCCGCAGCAACGACGGCCGCGCATACCGCCGCCAATGCACGCTCCGGAGGAACGACCGACCCAGACTCCCCGGCGGCGTCGCTTCCGGCCAACGCGGCCCGTAGCGCGGCGTTTTCGTCTCCGGGAGCATTCACCAATGTCATCGCCAATTCGACGTCTGCTACCCGGCGACCTGCAGCGAGAAAGGCGACCTGGAGCGACGTGGGGTGCGGATCGGCATGCTCCTCCGAGTCCACGAGCCATCGCTCAGCGTGCTCGAGCTCGGCTCCCCGCAGCAGCAAAGCCTCCGATCGCTCCTGGGCCAGCCAGTCCACTGCCCGACGCAGGACCCAGGTGTGCCGGCGTACGTGTTGCGGATCCGCGTCGAGTGCCGAGGCCAGGTCCGCGACCTCGACTTCTCTTACGCGTCGACCCCAAAACAGCCACTGTCGCTCCGCGAGCTCCTGCGGCATGGGGAGGTGCTCGACCGGTCCGGCCACGAGGGGAACGATTCGCTTGCCGCAGTCCAGGGCGTAGGCGAGTTCGTCTCGACAGGCCGATGAGTGCAACCAACGGGGTGTGAGCAGCACCAGGAAGTTGCGAGCCACCTCGATCGCGGCAGAGATGTCCGAGGACCACGGCTCGCCCGCCAGGAGACCGCGCGTGTCGACCCAGGTGGTGGCCCCACGCTCGAGCAATTCGAGCCGAACCTCCTCCAGGACCTCCTGGTCTTCACGTGCATAGGAGATGAAGGCGTCGACGCGTTGCTCCTCGGCGCGCCGCACCGGCGTGGGGTTCTCGACGTAAGCCCCTAGCCCTGGCGTCTCAGCCACCCGGTCACAGTCTCATCTGACCGCATGCCCGGCAACAGGCGAATGCCCTCGCAGCGACAGCACTCGGGCCGCGAGAGTCGCTTGTGCCTTGGTGGCGTCGCCTCTGATGCACCATTATGGGAACAGGTCTCGGGCCCTGACGTTCCTCGGCTACGGCATCGCCTTGTGGGGGTCTCTCGAAATGGTTGACGATCGCGAACCACCGGACAACTACGCACTAGACCTGGCGAACGGGTCATACGGCTGGTATAGCAAGGCAGCCATCCGGTCCAGACGTGCCTACAAGATGTCTGAGACATCACTGCTGGGGGTGACCGCTGCGGTGCCCGTCTCCGCCGTCATCTGGCCCGACAGCTCTCTGGTGCCAGCACTCTTCGGATCCGTAGCCGTCTTCTTGGCCGGGCTCCGCGCGATCTTCCACTGGCACGACAACTACATGAGATTCACCGCTGCTCGCGAAGCCGTCGAAGCGGAGCGTAGTCGGTACCGGACGGGAGACATTCCGTATGGCGACCCGACCACAAGGGACCAGCACCTTGCGGAGGCTGTGACCCGGATCGAGCAACTGGAGATGAGCGCCTGGATTCGCATCGTGGCGAACAAGTCGAGACGCATCGGGGAAGAGCCCGAAGGTGGCCGTTGACGATGTCGGGACTTGCGTTCCTCAGCTACCGACGCAGCGATAGTGCCGCTCAGGCTCAGGCGCTCTATGTGCAGCTCAAGGCCAGGTACGGCTCGGGTCAGCTCTACATGGACGCCAACTCCATCGACACCGGCGCCAAGTGGCCGGTCGTCATCGCGTCCGCGCTGTCGCGGGCAACGGTCATCCTCGCCTTGGTGGGGCCGCAGTGGCTCACGTCTAGCGATGAGTACGGTCGTCGTCGCCTCGACTCCAAGAGTGACTGGGTGCGACGGGAGCTGGAGCACGCGATGCGGTCCGACGTCTCCGTCATCCCCGTCCTGATCGGTTCGACTGAGCTGCCGCCTCGTGCCGCGCTGCCCAAGTCGATCAGGGATCTGCCCGGCCAGCAGGCCTTCCGCCTCCACGATGATGCGGCGTCCTGGATGGATGACGTGCGTGCCCTTGGCGACCGGCTTCTCAGCCACGGACTCACCGATACTGACGTGCGACCGGACGCCCTGCCACTGCCGTCCCCGGCCAAGCAGAACTTGCCGCCGATCAACGCGAACAAGCTGGCGCACGAGCTCAAGACCCTCCCGGGGTGGGAGCCGTGGGAGGACTCGCTCGCTCGGGAATATCCCGCGGTGAGACAGGAGCTTCGCAAGAACTTCCTCTTCGACACCTTTGCTGAAGCCATCGACTTCATGGCATTCATGCGGCCACGGTTCGACGGGCTCAACCACCACCCGCGTTGGGGCAACGACTGGCGCTTGGTGACCGTTCGCCTCACCACGTGGGATGCCAGGAACCGGATCACCAAGTGGGACGTGAGAGCGGCGCACGAGGTGGACGCTGGCTACACCGAGTTCATGACATCGCGTGATCAACGAGGACGTGGCGCGCACTCTCAGCGGCGGTAGGAGCTCCCAGGGCGAGCAGGATACGGCCAGTCGGGTTTCGGCCGCGTCGCGGCGACCGGTTGCGGCGACCGTGCGGTGTTCGCGCCAGTCGTGTGCCTCCTCGACACTTCGGTTGCTGTGCGTTCCATGCCTTCGCGGGTGATGGCCGCCGCGAGAACATCGGTCGCGGCCGTGGCGGATTGGAGCGGGTGCTCGGCCGCGACTCCGAGGAGCGTCTGGGTTTGGACATAGAGGTTTGTACGATGGCGCGCGCGAGTGGCCGCGACATAGAGGGCCTCGCGGGTAAGCGTGTCGTCGACGAGCGCGTGCGTGGTGTCGACCGTTCGGCCTTGCGCTCGGGCGGTGGTAGTGGCGTAGCCGAGCTCGACGTGGGTCGCGACGTAGTCGTGGGGGAGTCGGACCTCGCCGCGACGCACGCCCTCGACTGGGCGAACCGTCAGACCTCCGTCGGTGTGCCGTGCGGTGACGGTCCAGCTGTCGCCATTCTTGACGAACCGCCTTTCTTCGCGGCTGGTGAGGTGGCGATGGTTCTTGCGGGTGACGACTTGGTCTCCGACACCTGCTCGGGTGCGGTCGTGCAGGTCGACGCCTCCCGCTTCCACTTGGCCGATTGCGATTCGCTCGAGGCGTGCTCTGGTGTTGAGGGCGGTGACGGTGCGGCTGGACTCGGCGATGAGCAGGCTGGCGAGCCCGCGGCGGGTGTCGGTGGCCCAGGCGTCGTAGGCGGCTTCGAGCATGGCGTCTCGGGCTCCAGAGCGGATGCGATCGTGGTGGGTGTAGAAGTCGATCGCGTCGGATCGCCCCTCGCGCAGGCCGATCGTGGCCGCTGCCTCCTCGGGGTCGGTGAAGCGGTGGAGGTCGGTCAGCTCGACGGCGCCGGTGTCGTGGGTGATGAGCCGAAGGGCTCCGCCGGCCTCGACCGAGGTGAGCTGGGCTGGATCTCCGATAAGGCGGACGACGGCGCCGCGCTCGCGGGCGTAGCTGGTGGTCCAGTCGAGGATGCGGGTGCCGGCCATGCCGGCTTCGTCGACCAGCACCAGATCTCCTGGCTGGAGGACGAACCATTCGTCGTTCGGTACAGCGCCTGATGCGGCACCCGGTGTGGCGGCGGTGTGGGCGTGCTGGAACTTGTGGAGGTTCTCTGCTCGGCAGCCGAGCTCCTCACCGAGGACCTCGGCGGCTGCTGCCGAAGGGGCGAGCGGGATGACCCGTCCTCCGGTGGTGCGCCAGGTCTCCGCGACGGCTTTCATGGCGGTGGTCTTGCCTGCCCCGGCCGGTCCGATGCCGGCGACGAGCCGCTGGGTCTGGTGGTGAAGGAGAGTGTGAGGGTTCGCTGGCCGGGGTCGAGGGTGACGCCGTAGCGCTGTTCGAATGCGTCGAGCCTGCTCAGCGCTTCGTGCGTGGGGAGGCCGTAGCTAGTCGGGGTCGTCGCGTGGTCGAGGAGGCGCTGCTCGGCGTCGAGGAGGTCCTGGGTGGCGTATCGAGCCGCGCCGTGCTCGACGAGAACGCTCTCACCGTTGGCCCGACGTCGCCTGGCGTAGGTCGGGTCGACCGCATCGGCGTCGTCGAGGAGCAGCGTGTCCGGTTCGAGGCCGTTCGGGGTGAGCTGGACGGCATGGTCGGGTTGCAGCACGCGGTCAAGGACCAGGGTGGTGGCGGCGTCGCGGTCGGCCGGCGTAGCGAACCTCAGTGGGCGGAGCCGGCGCTCGATCTCGGCAGTGATGTTCCAACGCGTCCAGGTTGCCTTCTCGCCTGAGACCACAGTGACGACATCGCGGGCGATGTCCTCAGTAGGCAGGTCCGCCAGGCTCGCGGTGGCTACGGGCGGTTGCAGGACGGCGGTCTCGAACTGGTCCAGCGTCGTGACTCCGACCGACTGTCGCGGCCTCGGCGAGCCATCCGCTGAGCTTCTCAGCGAACGACGTACCGGCCATCTTCACGTCCCGGGTCTCCAGGGTCGCCTGCTGGGCGAGCTTGAGCTGCGTGCTCCGCGGCGGTTCGTGTCCGTGGGCGTGGCGGTAGTCGGTGGCGAGGGCGGTGTAGCGGTCCTCGATCGCGGCGCGTCGTTTGGAGAAGTGCTCAATCAACGCGGTGGAGACGCCGTCGATCTCCCGGATCACGCGCTTGTCGTCACGCACCGATCCAGGACGGTCCACGAAGCGCACGCCGAGCCGTCGGGTCATGGCGTCCTCGAAGCGGGTGTTGTACCGCTCGGAGGCGGCGACGGCGGCCGCGTGCAGCACCCGGGCGTCCAGTGACAGCCATCGTGGTCGGCCGTCGGGGTAGTCCTCGCGGGCGCGGACCTTGTTGGAGATGGCCAGATGGGTGTGGAGGTCGGGGTCCCCCGCGCGGGAGTCGCGGTGGTCGAACGCGGCCCCGATGAACCCGCGGGTGTCGATCTGCGCTTCGCCCCGGTCACCGATCCGCGCGAACGCGGTCTCCCGCTCCAACCACGCCAGCGTGTTGGCGACTGCCTCATGGTGCGCGTCCTCGACAGCCTGCCGGGTGTGCGCGGAGCCGAGCGCCCAGAGCAGGGACGCGGACTTGACCGGCGTGAAGACCAAGTCGTAGCCGGCTACGGCTCGCCGTTCCCGGCGCGCCTCCTGGGCCTCGATCTTGGACCGAACCACCGGGCTGGGCGGATGCCCGTTCTCCGCCTCGAACGCCGCCAGCCGTGCCGCGACCCGCTCCGCGCGTGGCGCCAGGGGCGTGAACTGCGGGAACGCTCGTCCGAGCTTCGCCGCCTTCAGGGCCTCGTCCGGGGTCGCGCCGGCCGCAGTCTCCATGGCGATGATCTGGTCGGCGTCTGGATGCAGCCCGCGTCCGAACAGGGCCCGCATCTGGTCCTCGCGGACCCGGCCGGTCACCTCCAGGTCGGCTGCGCCCGCGCCGACCCATCGACCCGGTGGATTCCCTGAGGCGGTGTAGTAGTCGGCCAACTGCTGGCCGGGGGAGCGGCCCTCGTCACCGGCGGCGACCTGCCGGGTGAGGTAGGTGTACCCGTCGCCGGCGTGCAGCTTGTGCAGCGTCATCACGTCCGGCACACCTCCGCCGGCGCGGGAGGTGTCTTCGGCCGAGGGCCGAGTCCGTTGAGCCAATCGGTAAGCCAACGGGCGCGATTGCGGCGGATCCGCACGGACCGCGACGTACGCCACCACGGTCCTGACCTGCGCAAACGCACGACGGCGGCCGCGGGCGGATCGAGTGGGTGCGGCTCGTAATGAGAAGGTCGTCGGTTCGATTCCGACAGGCGGCTCCAGCAAAACCCCAGGTCAGAGGCCTCTCTGACTAGCGGGTTGGACGCTGTTGCCGGGTCTCGCTGGGCTTGATGAGCCACGCGATGAGCCACGGTCATTCGGTGGGCCACAGGGCCGACTCCATTCTGTCCAACGCCACCTCGGTGAGTGAGGTATCGACGTGGGTGTACGTGTTGAGAGTGATGCTGATCTGGGAGTGGCCGAGGATCTCCGTCACCACTCGTGCGGGCACACCTTGAGCGAGCAGCAGACTGGCTGCCGTGTGCCTGAGGTCGTGCAGCCGGATGCGGCGGAGGCCGGCCTGGACAAGGATCCGTCGGAAGGATCGGTAGTCGTTGCGCGGGTGCACGGGCGTGCCGACGGCGGTGGTGAACACCAGATCGGACTCCTGCCAGAGGTCGGCAGCACGGAGCCGCTCCTCGGACTGTGCGATGCGGCGCGTCTCCAGGGCGGCCGCCACGGCACCGGTCATCGGAAGGGTTCGTCTCGACCTGACCGTCTTGGGCGGGACCAGCTCAAGGGCTCCGCTGGGTTGGACTCGCCGCGACCTACGAACCATGAGTCGCTTGGCCTCGAAGTCGACGTCTGACCATTGGAGCCCAAGCGCCTCCCCCTGCCGGAGACCTAGGGAGAGGCCATCGACCCAGCGCGCGGAGAGTCGGTCCTCGCTTGCGGTCGTCAAGAAGGAGCGGGCCTCGTCGACTGAGAAGGGTTGCAACTCCTTCGTCGTCATTGGTGGAGGGTCGACCATCTGCGCAGGATTGGTGGCAATCAGGGCGAGCCTGGCTAGTTCCGGGAGCGGACTTTCGCAGCTAGACGAGGCGTCCGATTCGCGGCGGTTGGACCCAGGTCGGCTGATGCAGGAGTCCAGAATCGGCGGTGAGACCCTTTCGCGCTGATGCACATCATGCGAGCGCCTGCGCGCCCATGATCCCGCCAAGTGGCCGGAGCGACTGGGACAGAGGCACCTATGCGATTGGCGCCTCGTTTGTTTCGCCGGCCGCGGGCAGACCCCGCGGGGCCAGTGACCCGTCGGGCGCCGGTCGCGCGCTGCGAGGTGGCGCGGATGGCGGTCTGCCGCGACACTGGCTGGCATGACAAGAGACGACGACGGCACCCTGCACGACGCAGATCCGAGCCTCGGTGGGAACACGATCGACGAGGCTGTGGAGAACGCCGAGGAGGGAACCCACGCTGAGGGCACCGGCCACACGCCCTCGGGCAACGAGGCGTCGGGCGACTCGCGCGTTGAGCAGATGAAGGACGTCGTCGAGCACGACGAGGGCTGACGGGCGCCCAGGGCAGGTCCAGGCGAGCCGAGCCGGCCTCAGCGCGGCGTGTCAGTGCGTCTGAGAACCGTCGTACGAGCTGACGGTTAGTGTCCCGGGGTGACGACGCCACGGATCGGTTGTCACCTACTCGTGCAGCAGCCCCATCGATGAGATCGAGCGCGTGGGCGGACTGACGATCGTCCAGGCCAACCAGGCGCTCCTGTGGTGGGCTATGAGAGCAACAGGCACGGCGCGAGTCATTCGCGGCTTCGGACGCGTGTTGGAGCATATCGACAAGGGAGCCCGATGAAGACCCTGCACACCGGCATCCGCGTCACCGACGACGAGAGGTCCATCGCCTTCTACGCCGCCCTGGGCTACGTCGTCGTCGGCCGGGTGCCGCAGACCCCGATGGGCAGGCTCACCATGCTCAAACTGACACAGGATGAGTTCGTCTCTTTGGAACTCGTGCAGGGTCTGGATCCAGACGCCGAGGAGTCGGGAGCCCTCAACCACCTCGTGCTCAGCATCGAGGACATGACCGCCACCATCGCAGACCTAGCTGGCCGTGGCATCACGACGGAGCCGCCCACCTCGCCGGACGACAGCGACGACTTCTGGACGGCATGGCTGACTGACCCCGACGGCGTGCGCATCGAGCTCGTGCAGTGGCCCGCCGGACACGTCGCCGGGATGACGCGCGACGACTTCCCGGATCAGACGGAACTGCCCCCGGCTCTGTCGGTCCATAGCAGCGCCCTGACCGACCCACGAGCCGCGGACTTCGCTACCACCCTCGACCGAACACAGCGCGCCGTGGCCGCCCTGCTCGGCGGAGACCCAGAGCCGGAGAAGGACCTGTGGTCAAGGCGCGAAGACATCACCCTCGCCAACCCCGCAGGCGGGTTCCGACGCGGGTGGCAGGAAGTCGAGAGAGGCCTGGATCTCGCAGCGAGTGGATTCGCCAGCGGCCGCAACTGCAGTTTCCACGAGGTCGCCGTCGAAGTCGGGACTGACCTCGCCTACGTCTTCGAGCTCGAGCGATTCGTCTCCGACCTCACCGGCAAGCGCGGCATCATCACCGGGTCGCTGCGGGTCGTCATGATCTTTCGATTGGAGGATGGGGCCTGGAGGCTGATGCATCGCCAAGCCGACACGCTCACAGAGCCTGGGGACCAAGAACACGACAGCGAGAATGCTCGTTGATCTGGCAAGGCAACCACGAGTGAGCCCGCGGCGGCCATCAGCGCCACGAGAAACGTCCGAGGACACCACGCCAGCCGCTCCCGAGATGCGCAGGCGTCACGTCTGATGACAGCCGGTTGACGTGGCAATTGTCGGCTTCACCTTCTCCGACCAGGCCGCTGCCGCTGAGGCCGCGGGTCCCACGCACGACGTGTGGTGCCGGCTTATGTCAGGGCTCGGCTACGAGCGGTACGTCGCCCACGGCGGTGACCTCGGAGCGGGCATCTACCTGATGGCCGTCGTGTCTGCCGCCGACCACAACGGCCTGACCCCCGACGAGGCCGCCTGCCTCGACGTGATCCGGCAACGGTACGCCGACGGCGGTGTACGACGCCATCGGCACGTCGTTCCGGCCCCACTACGAGGACCTCGCCCATGCCTCTCGCCTGACGATAGGTCAGATACCGAGGTCACCGGTTGGTGCGGTCGCTGCGGCGTGGCCCCCAGGCATTGACGCCGCCTGGTCAGGCTGGTCGGCTGGACCATGGGCTTCAGTCAGCTGGCAGGTCGCGCCCGGGAACGCCGTACCGTGGCCGACGTGCTCACCGGCAAGGCGAGCACCCGGGTGCTGCTAGTCACGGGCGATCCGGGCGTGGGGAAGTCCTTCCTGGTGACGGCCGTGAGCGCGGAGCTCGCCGACGAGGTCCTCGTGCTCAGCGGCTCGTGCCTGAGCCTTTCGGAGGACCTGCCGCTCCTGCCCTTCGTGGACGTCCTGACGGAGCTGTACGGCGTCGACCAGGGCGCGTTGATGAGAACGGTTCTGGCAGCATGTCCACCCTTCGTCACCGAGCACCTGGGGCTGCTCCTCCCCGAGCTCGCGACCGCAGGTCCCCCTCGCCCGATGACCGGCGGGCTGGATCCCTGGCAGCGCCAACGGCTCTTCGCCTCCGTGAGCCGAGTGCTGGCGGCCGTCGCAGAACAGGGGCCCACGGCGGTGGTGATCGAGGACGCGCAGTGGGCAGACTCGGCGAGCCGGGACCTGATGAGCTATCTCGTGACGCGGCCGGGTCGTGACGCTGTGCCGATGGTACTGACCAGCCGCTCCGACGAGACCGCGCTGGCGGCGACGCGGTCCTTGGTCCGACAGGGGGATGCAGTGACCCTGTCGTTGACGCCCTTGTCCAGGGGCGAGACAGCCGAGCTGATCGGCCTCCTGGGCGTCGAGCCCGCGGAGGATGTGCTCGACGAGCTCTTTGGAAGGTCGCAGGGCAACCCGTTCTTCGTCAGGCAGCTGCTGTCGGATGGTCGATCCGTCGGCGCGCGCCTCCCCGAGGACCTCAGAGCCCTTCTGGTCGAGAGGGTGTCCCGTTGCAGCAGCGGCGCTAGATCGGTGGTGACCGCGCTGTCAGTCGCGGCAGGCCCGATGACGGAGAAGGCCCTCGCTGCGGCGACCGACCTGAGCGAGGAGGCGGTGGCCGACGTGCTGCACGAGCTTGCGGCGTCGCACCTGCTGCGTGCGGTGCCTGGGAAGGGTGGCGAACTGGTGCACGTCCTGGTCGGGGAGGCGGTCGTCGCCGATCTCACGACGTCCGAGGTACGCCGGTGGCACGCCCGGGTGGGGTCGGCGCTCGCTGCTGGCGCGGGAGACGCGGACGTGGCCGCCGTCGCCGAGCACTTCGGTCACGCGGAGCTGCTCGCCGACGAGCTCCGGTGGCGCGCGAGAGCCGGGCAGCGCGCGACCGCTGTGGGTGCCCATGCCCAGGCGGCCGACCAGTGGCGGCGCGTGCTGAGCCTCTGGGACCGCGTCGAGGAGCCCGAGAGGGCCGTCGGGAGCACCCTCACCGAGGTCGGCCTGCTCGCGACATGGGCGCTCGCCTTCGCCGGCCACGGCATCGAGGCCGGGCACCTCGTCAGCGAGGTGAAGGAGCGGCTGCTGGTCGGCGCCGACGACCTGGCACAGCTCCGCGTGCTCTACGTGGCAGGACGCTTCGGGGGGATCACGGACAAGGCCCAGGGACGGGTGGATCTCGACACGGCCGTGGCGATCGGCGAGCGCCTCGGGGTCAGTGCCGACTACGTCTCGGTGCTGCACGTGCTCTCCCAGCGGCGCAGCTCGGAGCCTCGCGAAAACGTGGAATCCTTGATCCACCGCATGGAACGCGCACTGGTCGATGCCTGCTCGGCAGGGCTGGTGTCGGAGGCAAAGCTGTTGACCGGGGACCTCGCCTGGTGGGCCATGGTCGCGAACGACGAGCCCAGGGCCCGGGCGCTCGTCGACGAGGCGGCGTCGATGGTGTGCGAGGACCCGCTGGTCGACCTCACGGTCGGCGTCTACATCAGTGACGTGCTGCTCAAGTACGGCGACCTGCAGCGAGTGCTGCTGGTGGGTCACGGCCCGCTGGCACGAGCGGAGGAAGGCGGCTACCTCGACGTCTTCGAAGCGACGGTCCTGGCGAGCAATGTGCTGGAGGCGCTGCGAGAAAGCGGCGACCTCGCGGAGGCGGACCGCTTCGGAGCAGGACTGCGGGAGACACCGGTGACGACCGACTCGGTGTTCATCCACCTGGAGCTGGCAGCCGTCGATGCTGCGCTGGGCCGCCTCGACGAGGCTGCCAGGTTCTGGGTGGCAGCCGGACCGCTGGTCGCCGGGCTCACGGACGTGCAGCACCTCCACGAGCTCGCCCTCGTCCGCGTGGAGCTGCTGCTGTGGCTGGGACGTCCCGCCGAGGCACTGGACCGTGTGCTCGACGTGTTCCGCGGGATGCGGGATGACCGCCAGGCCGTGGCTCCGGGGGGCTTGTTCGTCCTCGGCATGCGGGCCTGCGCGGACCTGGCCCAGCAGGACCGGGCTCGCGAGCTTCCTGCCGCTGTGACAAGGGCGCTCACCGGGGCAGAGGAGCTCTCGGATCGGCTCGCCGCCTGCCGGGCCGGAGCGTTCGCCGGCGGCGTCGGGGCAGTGACGGCGTCGGCCGAGCAGCTGACCTGGTACGCCGAGCGGACCCGCCTGACCGGCAAGGCCGATCCGTCGAGGTGGAGCCGGGCGGCCCGGACGTGGACGGAGCTGGGCCGCCCTCATCGAGCGGCCTACGCCTGCTGGCGAGCTGCCGAGGCGGCGCTCGCGGAACCGGCGGGCCGTGCGGTCGCGAAACCCCTCCTGATATCGGGCCTCGAGCTGGCCGGGACTCACGTCCTGCTTCAGGCGGTCATGGAGGACCTGGCCAAGACCGCGAACATCACCCTGCCGTCTCCCCAGGGACAGCCGGTCGACCGCGAGGACCGCACTCCCTTCGGCCTGACCGACCGGGAGCTCGCCGTACTCCTGCTGGTCGGCGACGGCCGCACCAACGCCGAGATCGGACGGGAGCTGTTCATCAGCCCCAAGACGGCCAGTGTCCACGTCACCAACATCCTGCGGAAGCTCGACGTGCGCTCCCGAGTCCAGGCGGCCGCCGTCGCGGCGCAGTCTGGCCTGCTCGCCGACGCGGGACGCGGTCGGGCCTCGACCTGACGAGGCGGTCCGTGCCGGGGCGGTGCCGGTCTAAGGCACCCGGCTTCCCGACCCTGCGCGATCTCCCGATGCCGGGGGCGACCGTGCGCGGGCACGGTTGACACGTCCGCGTGTGAGCGGGCCGACCACCGAGGAGACCAGGCAATGACCATCGACGAACAGCTGTGCACGTCGCTCGACCAGCTCAGCGCACGCTATGACACCTACGTCCCGCAGGCGGTCCTCGTGGCAGTCGGCCCCTGGGTGGACGCACCTGCGGGCTCCGCGGCATCGGCGGTCCTGAGTCTGGAGATCCTTCACAGGGACGCGGTCTGTCAGACCCCGTTGGCCGACGCCTGCGTCCACGTCGTGTCCCGCGACGACGATGTCCGCTTCGTCGCCCCGGGAGTCGGCGCCGCGGACAACTTCGTCAGCTGCTGGCACCGGGAGCACGAGCCCAGCCCCCAGTCCAGCGGGTGGGCACCAGCGTCGCCAGGGCAGACCTCGCGGAACCACGAGGTGCTGCTGCTGGGGCAGACCCTCCCGAACGCCATCGCGGACTTCCCAGAGTCAGGTGCCGGTGCCGGCTACCTCCACTATCAGCCGGATCGGCCCACTGACGGGTGGACGGTGCGGATCGGTGTACTCCACCCACGCGGCCCCCAGGGCCTGAAGGGACAGGCCTTCGAGATCGCAGTGGCGGTGCGACCGTACTGGTCCTCGACCACGGCCTTCCAACTCGTCACCGCGCCCTGACGATCCCCGTTCAGTCAACCTCACCTCATCTCAGGAGAAGCCATGCGTCCGACTCATCGCCTCCCGGCCACCATCCCCACCGCGGCCGTCAGGCACTCGCCCACCGTCGCGCCACAGATCTCACGGGAGGCCGTGCTCGGCGTGGGGCGAGGAACCCAGAGGATCACCGTCGTCACCCGCGGATTCGCGTTGGCTCTTGTCGTGGCCGCGACCGCGGTGGCCGGCACCGTGCAGTCCCCGACGACGCGTGCTGTCGCAGCCGTGGCCACGGGCGACGAGTGCGTCGGTGTCGGTGTCGGTCACCACTGTGTTGGTCCAGCGGGACGTCGCGCCCGCACGGAAGAACGCCGGCTGGTGTGGGTCCGTTACGACCCCACACGAAACTCCGCCGGTCTGATGACCGGAGACGTGGACGGCACCCGTCAGCGGCGGCTGACCCGACCTGGGCCTGGTGAGTTCGACAACGCCCCGGTCCGCTCACCGGACGGCGACCGGGTGCTCTTCGACCGCGAGCACGCCGACGGGACGGTGCAGATCGGACTGGCAGCGGTGCGCGGCGGGCCCACCCGGTTCATCGACACGGGCTGCGTCGACCCCTGCTTCACCGATGCGGGCCCGGGCTGGAGCCCGGACGGCAGCCGTTTGTCCTTCGTGCGAGTGGTGGGGCCGTTCGACCCGGTGTCCGGTGACGCGGTGTCGGCGTGGCAGTACACCGAGCGTCTCGACGGCAGCGACCCGCGGTTGTTGTCGGTCCCGGGGGACTACGAGGACAACGGCATCCGGTATGCCCCCGGCGGCCGCACGCTGGTCTTCATCCGCGACCAGTACGTCGACGGTGTCCTGCACTTCGCGATCTTCCGGGCACGGTCGGACATGACACATGCCCGGCGGCTGACTCCGTGGGCCCTGGACGCGGACCGGCCGTCGGTGTCCCCTGCGCGCACCGGCCCGAACGCGGGCCTGGTCTCCTTCGAGACCCACGGCGGTGGGTCCCCGACCCAGGGCGACGTCGCGCTGCTCCCCCTGTGGTGCAGGAGCGTCGCGGCGTGCACCCGGTCGACTCGCTACGTCACACACAACACCGGCACCACCACGAGCTACGCGGCGTCGTGGGCACCCACCGGCCGCCGCCTCGCCTTCGCCCAGGAGGACGGCAGCAACGTCGACATCTACACGATCCGGCCCGACGGCCGCGACAAGCACCAGGTGACACGGTCGCCGGTCCCGGAATACTCTCCTGCTTGGAGCCAGTGATGAATCCCATCCATCACGCATCACGCCGGCCGTGGCAACGGCCGCGTCGGGTCGCGCAGTCAGCTCGGGCCACCATCCCCGTCGTACTGGCCGTGTCTATCGCCGTCCTAGGGGGTCAGCCGGCCGCTGCTCGCGACCAGCAGCACCGCTGTGTCCGGGTCGGGCCCTCCTGCTACCCGAGCGTGCAGGCCGCCGTGGACGCAGCCCGGGACGGAGACACCGTGCGGATCCCGGCCGGGAGGTTCGCCGGCGGGGTGGTGGTCACGAAGAGCATCACGCTGGCTGGCGCCGGCGCCGAGGTGACACAGCTGGTGGGCGGCGAGCACGTCGTCACGGTGGGGACCTGGATGGCCGCGACGGTGCCGACGGTGCGGATCAGTGGGATGACCTTGCGGGGCGGTCACGCGCACTCGAGCCCCGAGTCGGTCGACTTCACCGGCAAGCCTGGTGTGTTCGCCGGCGGCGGCGGCCTCGAGATCGCAGCCGGTGCGGACTTCGGACGCCCCCAGGTGACCCTGGTCGACAGCGCGGTCATCGAGAACAGCGCCCGACCCATCGACTCGATCCTGCCCACCCCTGAGCAGGAGCCGTTCTGGCCGCACTGCCCCGACGGGTTCTGCACCGCCGCGGCCGGTCTCGGCGGCGGCATCGAGAGCTGGGGCGACCTCACCCTGGTCCGTTCCACCGTCGCCAGGAACTTCTCGGGTGGCAGGGTCGCCGCCGACGCCGACGGCGGGGGCATCCAGAGCTGGGGGGACCTCACCGTTCGTGCGTCCCGCATCGACGGCAACACCACGAGGGCCGTCGCCCCGCACGGCAGGTTCTCCGAGGGCGGCGGCATCTTCATGAGCGACCAGACGGCGCTGCGGCTCGTCGGGAGCACCGTCTCCGGCAACGCGTCTCGTCTGGTCAGCCGCAACCCGGTCACCAATCCCGACGGCACGACCACGGACAGCCTCGTCAACGCCGGTGGGATCCACGTCAACGACGGCAGCACCGTGACAGTCCGGTCCTCCCACATCGACGGCAACACTGCATCGGTCGACAATCCCCAGGGTCAGGCGGCCGTGATCAACTCCGGCCTGCAGCTCACGATCAGCGACCTGACGCTGCGCGACAGCACGGTCAGCCACAACCGGGCGATCGCCCGGGTCAAGGACATCGGCGACTTCGGCCCCATCGGTGGGGCTCTGCAGTGGTGCAACCTCGGCACCCTGACCCGCCTCCGCGCGGTCGGCAACCGCACCGTGGTCGCGTCCGTCGGTGGGGACGCCGGCAGCCCTGCTGCCGTGTTCGCCGGCGCCACCATGTGCAACGGCTTCGACCCCGGCCCCTCCACGCTGACCGACAGCGTGATCAACGACAACCGGTCGACAGCCATCGCACACGGTGGTCGCGCGGACGTCGTCGGCGCCGGCATCATCACCGGCTCCAGCCTCACCCTGCGGAACGTGCTCGTCTCCGGCAACCGTGGCTACGCCCGAGGCGACCACGGCGGCACCGTCCAAGGGGGCGGCATCTGGAACGGAGCCTTCGACCTGCCGTTCCTCGAGGGACTGCACAGCAACCTCACCCTCGACCACGTCCGGGTCACGCGCAACAGGCTCGTCGGGGCTGCAGGCGACGACGTCTCCGGCGGCGGCGTCTACACTCGCGACCCGATCACGCGCACCGACACCGTCATCACGAGCAATCACCCGGACCAGTGCTTCGGCTGCTCGACCGTCCCGGCCACCGACTCGCCCCGCGCACGCTCAGTCCTCAGGCCGCGTTTGACCACCTCGAACGTGGCTGACTACCTCACCGCAGTCAGCAGCGAAAGTCGACGGTGAGACCGTCCGGCGATGCGCGCTCGGGGGTCAGGATCGCGTCTTACGGTCGACCCCGGCGACGTAGGCGGTGGAGAAGTGGACGCATGCCGGTCGAGATCGCCCCGACGCAATCCGCAGGCTGTTCGCGGCGGAGTGTCGCACCGGGGCGACCCAGTCTGTCGGTGGGCTGACGGATACTTGGAAACATGACCTCCGCTGCTCATTTGCTCACGTACCTGGACGTGGAATCTCAGGCGGCTTCGCCGGCCATGCCGCTGGGGATCTACTCGGAGGAGATGACCAGTCGCAGGATCACTGACGATGACTGCGCGACTCTCTTCGCAGGCGTTGAGCTCGGGCTGATTTCGTGGCGCCCCGGAGGGCGCTTCGACACACTCGACCGCCCGCGACCCCCCTTGGGCCGCTGGTGGTTGATCGAGAGGGATGTTGAAAACAAGGAGACCTTGCTGGGAGTTCGTGCCCCAACTCGCGGCATATGTCGAACTGATCCGTGACCTTGGCTATCACTGCAACCGCGTGCTTTTCGACACCCCACAAGCGGCTCTGCAACTCGATCTCGCGGTGCTTGACGATGACAGTTCGGTAGTCATTCTCGGCGAGGCGAAGAAGGAGTCTGTCGATCTCGACAAGCTCGAGAGAGGTCTCCTCGCGCACCAGGGCGAGCAGCCTCAACCGAGGCGCGGCGATGAGCCGCGGCAACTCGCGTGGCGGCTTTGGGTTACGGGCGCCCCTTACCTATGGCTGGTTGGGCCCTCTGATCGCTGGGCGTATCGGGTTGAGTACGGGCCGCTCAGACTCATCCAGTTGGACGCGGTGCCCCATGGGCGAACACTTGGCCTCGATGACGGTCCCGAACACGTCATGGCGCCTCCCGAGCTCATGTGACAGCGACGTAGCCAACGGCATGGAAGGACACAAGCCAGTTGGAACGCGACGTTCGACTGGAGGCTCTGTCGCTCTGGAAGGATCAGCGGGCATGAACGTGGAACTCGCATGTGGGCGGACGGCTGGCTATGGACGATGGGGCGACGTCGGCGGCACCGCAACGGCACGTCTAGTCCCGGCGTCTACCAACGCAGTCCGGGAGCAGTGGACAGAGCCCCGTGCGGTGGTGGGCTTTGAGGGATCCTCGGTGCCCTATTCGCCGCTGGTGATGGCGGCGTGGTCTTTAGTATCCATGGGGTCGTTGAGCAGGGCCATGGACTCCTCTGAGAGGTAGCGGCGGTCGCCGGCGATCCATTCGTCGTGCATGTCGATCAGCACGGCTCCGACGAGCCGGATGACGGCGGCGGCGTTGGGGAAGATCCCGACCACGCGGGAGCGGCGCTTGATCTCCTTGTTGACCCGCTCGAGCGGGTTGGTCGACCAGATCTTGCGCCAGTGGGCCTTCGGGAAGCTGGTGAACGCGAGGACCTCGGCCTTGGTCTCGTCCATGAGCGGCCCGACCTTCGGGAAGGATGCCGCGAGCTGGTCGCGGACCTCGTCCCACGCCTTGCTGACGGCCTCGGGGTCGGGCTGGGCGAAGATGGTGCGGAACACCGCGGCGACCATGTCGGCGTGGGTCTTAGGGACGTGCGCCAGGAGGTTGCGGGCGAAGTGCACCCGGCACCGCTGGTGCGCGGAGCCCTGGAAGGACCGCTTCAACGCGGCCACGAGACCGGAGTGCTGGTCGGAGATGACCAGCTGCACCCCGGCCACGCCGCGCTGCTTGAGGCTGAGCAGGAACGCCCGCCAGAACGTCTCGTCCTCGCTGTCCCCGACGTCGAGGCCAAGGACCTCCCTGGAGCCGTCGGCGGCGATCCCGGTGGCGACGACCACGGCCATCGAGACCACCTGGCCGCCCTTGCCGGGCTTGTTGCGGACGTGGAGGTAGGTCGCATCGAGGTAGACGTAGGGAAACGCGACGTGGGCCAGCGACCTGGTGCGGAACGCGCCGACCGTCTCGTCGAGGCCCTCGCAGATCCGGGAGACCTCGGACTTGGAGATCCCGGAATCGGCGCCGAGCGCGACCACCAGGTCGTCCACGCTCCTGGTCGAGACGCCGTGGACGTAGGCCTCCATCACCACCGCGTACAGCGCCTGGTCGATACGGCGCCGGGGCTCGAGGATGGAGGGGAAGAAGGAGCCCTTGCGGAGCTTCGGGATCCGCAGCTCGATGTCGCCGGCCTTGGTCGCCAGCAGCTTGGGGCGAGATCCGTTGCGTTCGGTGAGACGGTCTTCGGTGCGCTCGTAGCGCTCCGCACCGATCGCGCCAGCGGCTTAGAACTCGACGAGCTCCTGCAAGACCGTGCGGACGGACTCGCGGATCATGTCGACACCGTCGCCGGTGCGGAACGCCGCGAGAAGCTCGGACAGGGCAGACTGGGACAAGGCCATCGGTGGGTCTCCTTCAGTGCGTGACTTGGTCGTTTCACACCGAAGATCCCGCCGATGGCCGCCTACCTCACGCCACCACGCCGGTCCTCAAACCCCACCACCCCAGGGGACTCTCCTGAGCAGGTGCTGATGGCTCCCTCGCCGCCGGTGAACATGCCCACCTGGCAACAGTTCCTCCTCCCCGTTCTGGAGGTGCTTATCGATGGCCAAACCCGACGGCGACGTGACGTATACGCACTTGTAGCAGATCACGTAGCTCTCACCGAGGCTCAACGGGCCGAGGTGCTCTCGTCAGGGATGCTGCGACACCACGACCGCATTGGTTGGGCGGTCTCGGACCTCCTCCGAGCGGAGGCGCTTGAGCGTCCGTTGCGGGGTCAGTATCGAATCACGGACGTGGGCAGGGCGCTGGTCAGCGAGCATCCATCAGGCATCAGCGAGAAGGAACTCCGGACTATCCCGGCGTATACGCAGTCGTTGTCGGCCACTCAGGCAGCGAAGGCGGCCAAGGAGGCACCCGCCCCGCACGCGCAGCCACAGCTCAGCCCCGAGGAGCAGATCGGTCAGGCGATCGACCTGATCCACGCTGATGTCGCAGATGACCTTCTGGGACGCCTACACGCCCAGGACCCGGCGTTCTTTGAAGGGGCGGTGCTCGATCTCCTCATGTCAATGGGGTACGGCGGGGCCGAGGGGACCGCCACCCGGACGAAGCTCTCCAACGACGGCGGCATCGACGGGATCGTCGACCAGGATGCTCTTGGGTTGAGCAGGATCTACGTTCAGGCCAAGCGCTATGCCGTTGACGCCGCCGTAGGTCGTCCTGAGATCCAGGCCTTCGTCGGCGCTCTCCACGGCAATCAGGCACACCAGGCGTCTTCATCACCTCGGGCCGCTTCAGTCAAGGCGCGCGGGAGTATTCCGCGAACCTTCCCACCCGCGTGATCCTCATCGACGGGCAACGCCTGGCCAACCTGATGATCCGGTACGGAGTTGGCGTTCAAGTCAAGCGCACGGTCAAGATCGTGGAGGTAGACGAGGACTTCTTCGAGTAGGAGTGAGGCCAACGCGCTTCATTGATCGCCGCCTCGAACGCGGCGGTAGACGCAGCCGCGAGCCGCAGGCTATTTGCGGCGGTAAGCAGCAGTTTGGTGTGCCGCACACGCCCTGCGCCGCGTCAGGCTCGAGCAGTCCGCCCGCCTCCCGAATGGCCCGTATACCGATGGGCCCGCGTGACGCGCTCTGGATGTTATGGCAGCCGGGACGGGCCCGAAGCGCTACCAGAGCCGTCTGCCCGTTCGCGATCCGGACCCGGCTCAGGAGGGGCCACCAGAGCCGGCGGACTTCTTGCGGCCAGCCGCACGCCTCGGCGACTCTGCAGGCCCACACCGCCGCGTCGTCATCGTCGGCGACCTCGACCACCGTGAACCCGCCCAGATACTCGTCGGTCTCCCGGTAGGGCCCGGCGGAGATCACCACCGAGCCGCTGGTCGCATCGGCACTAAAGGCGCGAGAGCGGTCTTCCTCGACGCCGGCGGCGGCCACGTGGACCCCGGCCTGCTTCATCTCGTCCACGACCGCCTTGGCTAGCGGCCCGCGAGAGGTGAACCACTCCTCGGAATGGTCGCCGACTCACTGCTGGTTGAAGAAGATGAGGTACTGCGGCATGGCTCCTCCTACTGAGGCGACGGTGGTTGGGCATAGACCTCCACGCGGCCGCCGATTCATCGGTCCGGGCAGCAGACGCCGTGTGCTCCCGTGCGCGCTTGGGTCGTGCCTGAGAACGACCTCTAGGTATGAGTCAGGAATACGGACCCCATCGCTGGCCCGACCGCCGATCGGCACGGGGAGCGTGTCTCCAGCCCATCGTCGCGCGCGACACGCTCCAGTCAGGATCGTCTACTGGCACGCTCCGAGTGGCGCTCGGCTGCTGGCACGCTCGGCGTGGCGATCGATTCGCGAGGCGCGTCAACACCTGGTCGACCAAGGGGGAACTACCCGCGGGTTGCTCAAGTGAGGTCGGTGCTAGGGCCGTGATTGGCTGCTGTGCGTGCACCTCGAGCAGTTCACCCTCATCGTCGACGACTACGACCGTGCCATCGAGTTCTTCATCGACGTCCTCGGCTTCGAGCTCGTCGAAGATTCGCCATCGCTGACCAACGACGGACGGCCCAAACGGTGGGTTGTCGTACGGCCACCCGTCGCCACGACCGCGCTGTTGCTCGCTCAGGCCGACGGCGAGCGGCATTCGGCCGCGGTGGGAGAGCAGTTCGTGGAGCGCGTCGGGCTGTTCCTTCGGGTTGACGACTTCGAGCCGACCTACGCGCGCATGCGCAGCATGGGTGTCGAGTTCATCACCGAGCCACGGCACGAGCCGTACGGGCAGGTCGTCGTCTTCACTGACATCGCAGGGAATCGGTGGGACCTGCTTGGTCCAAGACCGGACCACTGATCGATCCCGTACTGGCGCGCTCCGCGTGACGATCCCGTTCTGCGGGTGCGCGGTTGGGAGACGTATCGAGACTCCTGGCCGTGTCGCGATGGAGCTGCAGGTTTGCCGTTTCTGCGCGAGCTCCGCTGTCCGCTGATGATCATCGGAAGGAGCGCTGGAGGTCTGGTGAGGAGTCGACGTGGTTGACTCACTGTGGTCTACCGAATGTCCACCTTTAGTAGGACGCCGTCGTTGGGCGCGGTGGTCCACAGCGACCCGTCCGTCACCAGGACGTCGCCTCCGCTGAGGTACGTCGCGCTGGTGAGGGTCTCGACGAACCGGTGCCGTCGAGGGTCGATGTGGGTCAGCATGGCCCTTCCCGGGGCGCGCGCCCAGACGTCGTGGGCGTCGGCCCAGATCTCGCCCTCGAGGCCGAGGTCGACGGCGTAGACGGCCTCCACCCGCAGGGTGGCGGGGTCGATCTGGGCGAGGCCGTCCGCGAAGGCGACCCACAGGTCGGTGGGGCCCATCGTGGCGGCACGCGGGTCCGCCAGCTGTAGTCGAGCGGCGACCTTGCCTGGGCCATATCGACAGCTAGGACGAGGCCGTCGGTGGGACAGATCGCGTACAGGACCCCGCGGTCGTGGCCGAGGGAGCGCGCCAGGTCGGTGCAGAAGGCGCCGAGGTCGATGGCCGTGGGGTCTTGACCCCTGGCTCCTCCGAGGCCGATGAGGCCGGTCGACTCGGCATCGATCACCCAGAGCCGGCCGTGGCTCGGCACGAACCGGGTCTGGTCGCTGACCCGCGAGACGCGAATCCGTTGCACGCCGCCACCCGGCGCTGGGTCGTGGCGCGCGAGGTGCTTCTCTCCCGCGCACGACCAGAGGTACGTGCCGTCGTAGGTGAGGCCCTGGCAGGCGGGCACTCGTGAGTAGCCGGTCGACCAGTGTCCGGTCAGCTCGGCCGTTCGGGGGTCGACCTGGCTCACGCGTCCGTCGTCTCGCTTGACCCAGAGGTTTCCGTCGGCCACCTCCAACCAGTCCGGGTCGCCGGGCACGCCTCGAGCGACGGTGAGATACGCGTCCAGACGGCGTCGTGGCGCGGCGTTGACGATCGGGTCGGGCATGGCGTGCGGCGTCGACGAGGCCGAGCCGCTGGCGGCTCCTTGGCGTGACGCCTCCGGCGACGTGACCGAGGGCGCCTGGGTCGGGCCGGCGCTGCACGCGGCGAGGACCCCGACGGTGAAGGCCGCCAGCAGCGGGCGAAGGTCCAGGACGGCCCGGGCTCCCGGTCTCCCCTCCATGACCCGGCCATGACGCGAACGCTCCGGTCCGAGCATGGCCGTCAACCGGGGTCGGCCGGGTAGACGCCGTACCGGGCTGCCGTGAGGACGCCGGTGATGACGTGGATGCCCTCGTCCTCGCGGGTGTGCACGTGGCGACTGGGGCCGGCCGTGTGCGGAGGCAGGCGCGCGTCCCCCAGCGACATGCCGCCGGTGCGATCGGGGTCGACGACGATCCGCCACGGGTTCGAGCGCGACGCCGCCGGGCCGATGAGCAAGGGAGTGGCGACGGTCATCTTCGCTCCAGAACATTTCACTGGTGACTCTCACTAGTGAGTGTCTCTAAGTAGTGTGTTCCCGGAGGGAGGCACCGTCAAGTGGCGACAGAGAAGGTGACGCGACGCCAGCAGGCGGCACAGACGCGTCTGCGCATCCTGCGTTCCGCGCATTCCTCCTTCGTCACACGCGGCTACACGGGCACCCGCATGGTCGACGTGGCCGCGGACGCCGGGGTCGCGGTGCAGACGGTCTACTTCACCTTCCACACCAAGCCCGAGCTCCTCGCGGCCTGCTACGACCTCGCAGTGCTGGGGGGTCCGGCTGCGCCCCCACCGCCTCAGCAGGCGTGGCACCGCGCGATGATGGCGGCCAGGACGCCGGACGAGGCGGTCGCACATTTCGTGAAGGGCAATGTGGCCATCTGCGAGCGCGTCGCCGTCCTGGACGACACGATGCGAGCAGCGGTCCACGAGCCGGAGGCTGTCGCGGTCCATGTGCGAGGTGAGCAGCTTCGTCGGCACGACTTCGACATCGTGGTCAGGCACTGGGCCAAGCACTTCGGACTCAGGCCCGGCCTCGCCAGGTCCGCCTGTGTCGACCTGCTGCTGACCTACTCCGGACCGTCGACGTACAGGCAGCTGGTCCTGGAGTACGGCTGGACGAAGCGGGCCTACACATCGTGGCTCCGCGGCGTCCTGGCAGACCTGTTGATTGATCCTCAAGAACCAAACGGTTCGTCACCTTGACGTCCCTAATCCCGAACCGGCACCCACCGCCGGCACCGACACAACCACGATCCCAAACGCACCGCCGGCCGCCACCGCCACCGCCACCTATCGTTAGGCCCCTCCGCCATGTCTGCCGGGAACAGGTCGCCCTACGGCACATGCGTGGCCCATGGTGTATGCCATCCGCACGACTGGCCGCCTCTCCCCAGTAGTGCACCGACTGTGGTGCCTTCGCGGAATTTCCACGCTCACCGCCTTCACGCTGGCGGTCGAGCTCGGCGACTGGCATCGCTTCACCGGCAGCACCATCGGGTCCTTCGTCGGGCTGGTGCCCACCGAGTACTCCTCCGGCTCCTCCCGGGTGCAGGGGTCGATCACGAAGACCAGCAACGGCCACGCCCGCCGGCTGCTCGTCGAGGCCGCCTGGCACCACCGGCCCCGCTACCAGCCCGGCAAGACCATCCGCGATCGCTGGGAACTGGCCTCACCAGCTGCACGAGCCCGCGGCGACCTGGGAAACCGCCGCCTGCACGCCCGCTGGGTCAAGTTCATCGACCGCAAGAAGAAGGCCACCGTGGCCAACACCGCCATTGCCCGCGAACTCGCCGGCTGGTGCTGGTCGCTGGCCCTGCTCGAGGACTAATCCACGATCCCTTCGCCGGCGAACGTCGCTGATGGCAGCGCGAGGAGCCAACCCGCGAAGCTACTATAAGCAGCGCCCGATCACGGCGCCACGCTCGTTTCTAGACACGCGGAACACTCCTGCCGAAACGCCCGTCCTGCGGTAACCAACCCGCGCATATCAGTCTGACCGCTCGTCGCCAATGACACGCTGATCAACGACCACGCCGACGAAGACGAGGGCGCCCGCCCGGACCCATCCAGACGGGCGCCTCACCCTGCCCTTGACAGGAGGTCACTCCATATCAGTAGCCCGATCTTCGGTTCAGTCCCTACAACATGGTGGTGCTCCCCGACGGCCAGATGGTGTTCACCAGCTCACTGCGAGACGTCCTGGTCGCTACCGATCCCATCAACGGCAGATGCCGTCATTCCCGACGGGCGCGTTCACATGGAAATGGCGCGCGCTTGCCAACATTGAACGGCCGAAAGACGAGGTGCGCAGCAGTGGCCGAGACCTATCCGGGCACGCGGTGCTGGGTGTCGACGCTCGCGAGACCATTGCCCGCGACGGCGGCTCCTCCTGCACCGCGCCCTGGGGGCCTGCTCCCGGATTGCGCCGGGACGTCGAGGGGCCCTCGCACCCGCCGCGCGGCGCGGAGGCCCTGCGCCCCCGCGGCGGCCGACAGCAGCGCGACGGCTAGGAGCGTAGAGACACGGGCTATGCCTGCGCCCGCGACCACGACGGGGAGGACCGCCGTACCCGCGGCCGAACCGAGGGCACGAGCGGCCGTGGCGCGCGCCAGAGCGGCGGTCACGGCGTCCGGCCGCTCGTGGGCCGCGCGGGTGTCGAGCAGTCCCTCAAGGGTAGTCATGCACAGACCCGACAGCAGCTGGGCCACGCAGAGGAGCAGCACCGAAAACGGGGCCAGCACCCAGCCCGCCACCATGCCGTCGGCGAGCAGCAGCCACCACACGAGGTGGTTGCGATGCATGCGCTCGAGGAAGGTCGCCACGGCCGGCGCAAGCAGCGAGCCGATGGTGAACGCGGCAGCGGCGAGGCCAACTGAGCCTCGACCGTGCAGCTCGGCCGCGAGTGCCACCGCCAGTATGGTTGGGGCCGAAGCCGCAGTCATCACCAGTGCACCCTGTACGGTGACCCGACTGGGGCGCCGCCGGCGCAGCAGGTCGCCCGAGCGGGTGCCCATCGCGCGGACGGCGCGTGGCACCGGGGAGCCTCCAGCGACGACGAGCGTCGGCACCAGGGCGAGGACGTACAGAAGCGTCACCCCGGTGAAGGCGGGCGGGGCAAGCCGACCTTCGGACCCCAGTGGCAGCAGGGCCCCTGCCGCCACCCCGACCGCCTCGACGGCGGCGACGACGGTTGAGTACCAGGTCAGCGCGGTCGCCCCGTCGGAGACCGCGGCCACCTCGGCGCGCATGCCGGCGTAGCCGGTCCACGCGACAACGTTCATCGCGGTCACAACGACGGCCAGCAGCCAGACGGGTGCACCCGCAGGCAGCAGCAGGAGAACGCTGATTCGCAGCACGGCCTCAATGGTGCCGGCCGTGCGCAGCAGCTGCCGGCCCTCCATCCGCTGCGCCATCCAGGTCGCGACGGGAGCCGACATCGCGACCCCGACGAGCATGGCGGTGCTGCACGCGCCCGCGGCCATTAGGCCGTAGCGGCTGCTGAGCTCGAGGACGACGACCGTCCACGCCAGGGACAGCGCGAAGGAGTCGACCAACCCGGCCGTCATCAGCGCAAGCAGCCGGCGGGTGCGAGGATCACCCCCGCGGACGCTCACCCCAGACGCCATTCGATCACCCCACGAAGTGGGTGGCCGGCGGCGGGAAGCCGTTGAAGTGTGAGGCGTAGCTCAGCGTGTAGGCACCGGCCGACCCGACGTAGAGCCGGTCGCCCTCCCTCATCGTCACCGGCAGCAGGGCGCCAAAGAACATGGTGTCGGAACTGTCGCAGCTGGGGCCAGTGACGGTGTAGGGCACCTGTTCGACCGCACCGTGGTCGTGCCGTGAGGACCACAACGGGAAGCGCCACTGGCCGACGGTCTGTTGGGTCTCCATCAGGCCGTTGTAGGCACCGACGTCGAGGTAGAGCCAGTCCTCTCCTGCTCGCACCTCGCGCCCGAGGACCTCTGCGACCATCACCGCGGTCTCCGCGACGAGGTGCCGACCCGGCTCTGCAGCGAGCAGGGTGGGCCGGTAGGGCAGCACCTCGTCAAGTGCGCGGGTGACCACGGCGCCGATCTCGTTGATGCTCGGAGCGGCATCGCCGTACCGGGCCGGGAAGCCGCCACCCATGTCCAGCATCTCCAGGCGAAGCCCGTCCTGCAGCAATCGGCGCATCAGGCGGCCGACCGAGGACAGGGCCTGCACCCAGGCCGACGTGGCAGTGCACTGCGAACCGACGTGGAAGGTCAAGCCGTAGGGCTGCAGGCCGAGCATGCGTGCCTGTAGGAGCAGCGCGCGAGCGTGGTGCGCCTCGGCGCCGAACTTGCGCGACAGCGGAAAGACACTGCCGGAGTCGTCGACGCGGACCCGGACGTAGACCGCGGCACCGGGTGCGCAGCGGGCGATCTTCTCCAGCTCACCCTCGGAGTCAACCGCGAAGCGCCACACTCCGGCCTCGTACGCACCGCGCACGTGGGCGGCTGGCTTCACGGTGTTGCTGTAGAGCACGTCCGCCGGGTCCACCCCGAGGCGCTGCAGCATCGTGAGCTCGCCCAGCGAGGCGATCTCGAAACTGGCGCCGTGGGCCGCCACGGCCCGTAGGACTTCGTCCGCGGAGTTGCACTTGACCGCGTAGAAGGGACGCACCCCAGGCAGCGCGGCCTCGAAGGCGTTGAGCCGTTGCCGGACCAGACGGGTGTCCCCTACCAGGAACGGCGTTGGCAGGTCGATGAGATTCAGCCGCTGCGGGTGCAGGCTCGTCGGCCACGCCTGCGGTACCTCGACGGCCGCCCCCAGGTCAAGCATCGTCATGCGTCCTTCACTCCTCGAGTCCACAGTTCACACCGTGCGGCTTCCTCGCCGATCACCAGCACTACGGTAGTGGGGCTATATCCCGTTTAGGTGGGTTTTGCTTTTAACAGGAAAGGCCTCCATTCGCCGGTACGCGGTCCGATACTGCCGGTATGACTCAGCTCGCACGGGTGCCCGCGCAACGGATCGCCGCTTCCGCGATCGGCCTGGTCGCGCTCGCCTGGGTTGTGCTGCTGATCCAGGTCCGCGACCAACCGGCTCTGGCCCAGACCCTCTCGAACTTCGGCCTATGGGCAATCTCGCTGGCTGCCGGCGTCGGCGCCCTAGGCCGCAGCCGCCGCCACGAGAAGGCGGACCGCCGCTTCTGGCTGCTCATCGGCTTGGCCATATCGTCGTGGTCAACCGGCCAGCTGGTGTGGACACTGTACGAGTCGGTGTTCCACCTCGAGGTGCCCTTTCCCTCACTTGCCGACGTCGGCTACCTCGGGCTGCCGCCCCTCGCTGCCGCGGCCATGCTCGCACTGCCGATGGCCGCCCAGTCGGCCGCCGGCAAGACCCGCACCGTCTTCGACGGCCTGATGGTCGCCGCCTCGTTGCTGCTGTGCAGCTGGCTCTTGGTGCTCAAGCACGTCTTCGATGCCGGCTCCGACAACGTCTTTGGCCTGACGATCTCCCTGGCTTATCCGGTCGGCGACGTCGTGCTAATGACCATGGTCGTGACGACCTGGCTGCGGTCACGGCAAAGCGACCGCGCACTGCCGGTGTCGCTACCGCTGTTGGCCAGCGGCCTGTTGGCCTTCTCCGTGGGAGACTCGGGCTTCACATACGAGACCACCCTGGGCCTCTATAGCTCCGGTAGCGTCATCGACGTCGGCTGGTTTTTTGGCTTCTCGCTGATCCTGCTCTCCGCGCTTACACCTCGGGGGCACGAGGGCGTCGTCGCTGCGGACGAGGATGAGAGGGCGCTTCCGCTGGGCAGTTTGTTGCCCTACGCCGCAGTCATGGCCTCGCTCTGCACATCGGTCGTCGAGGTCGTGCGCACCGGCCACTCGGACCAGATGGTGATGTGGCTACGCACCGCGATCATCGTCCTGCTCGTCGGCCGCCAGATCCTCACCTTGCTAGAGAACCAAGCCCTTACTCGGACACTCGAGGACCGGGTCCACGTGCGCACGGCCGAGCTCGCCACCAGCCGCGAGCGCTTCCTGGCTCTCGTGCAGCACAGCTCGGACATCGTCACGCTGGTCGACCGGCAGGGCGTCGTGCACTACCAGAGCGCATCCATCGCCCGCATCCTCGGCTACGGCGCCGCCGAGCTCGAGGGTCGGCCGATCACCAGCATCATGGAGCTGGCCGAGGCCACCTTCCTCGACCAAACTCTGGCGCACACCGCAGCCGAGGACATGCGGATGCACACCGTGACCAGCACCTGGCGGCACGCCGACGGCAGCAGCCGCCGGGTCGAAATTACCGTGACCAATCTGCTCTCTAACCCGCACCTCAACGGCCTAGTGCTCAACACCCGTGACGTCACCGACCGGGTACAGCTGGAAGAGCAGCTCACCAGGCTGGCCTTCTCGGACTCGCTAACCGGGCTGCCCAACCGGGCGCTGTTCAAGGACCGGCTGCAGCACGCACTGCAGCGCCGATCCACCGACGAGCGCGGGGTCAGCGTGCTGTTCCTCGACCTCGACGGATTCAAGTCAGTCAACGACACACTGGGCCACAGCACGGGTGACGAGCTGCTGGTCACGGTGGCCGAGCGCCTGCGCTCAGTGGTGCGCACCGGCGACACCGTGGCCCGGTTCGGTGGCGACGAGTTCGCGATCTTACTCGAGGAGGCGACCGCCGAGGAGGAGGTCGCCCTCGCGCAGCGTGTCAACGACACCATTCAGGTTCCGGTCGACCTGCAAGGCGAGCGGGTCCACATCGCCGCCAGCGTGGGCATCGCCCGGATGGGCGAGCACGCGGTAACCGCCGAGCAGGTGCTCCGCAACGCCGACCTTGCGATGTACCAGGCCA
This sequence comes from uncultured Actinomycetota bacterium, assembly GCA_963781745.1. Lineage (GTDB taxonomy): Bacteria > Actinomycetota > Actinomycetes > Propionibacteriales > Nocardioidaceae > Nocardioides_B. The sequence goes on from CAWAHH010000011.1 coordinate 84,353, forward strand.
AGAGCGGCGGTGTCGGCGGCCACGCGCTCTACCACCCGGAGATGCACGCTGGCCTAGTCGAGCGGGTACGTCTCGAGGCCGACCTGCGTGTGGCCATCGACGAGCGCCACTTCGTCGTGCACTACCAGCCGATGATCTCGATGCGCACTGGCGAGATCACGGGCGTTGAGGCGCTGGTGCGCTGGCAGCACCCCGAGAAGGGACTGGTGCCGCCGGTCGCCTTCATCCCGCTGGCCGAGTCCACCGGACTGATCCGCGAGATCGGTCTCTTCGTGCTGCACGAGTCGTGCAATCGCGTCGTGGAGTGGGAGGGTGCGCACGGTCCGCTGCGGCTGTCGGTGAACGTCTCACCCCGTCAACTGCTGCACGACAACTTCCCTGACCAGGTCCGGCAGATCCTGCAGGAGACCGGCCTCCCGCCGCAGCGCCTCACGCTGGAGATGACCGAGAGCGTCCTGATCGACAACGGCGACGAGACCCTCCGCGCCCTCACGCGACTGCGCGACCTCGGCATCCGGCTGGCCATCGACGACTTCGGCACCGGCTACTCGTCGCTGAGCTACCTACACCGCTTTCCGGTCGACGTGCTCAAGATCGACCGCAGCTTCGTGGAACGGCTCTCGACCGGCGGCGACACCGCTCTGATCAACACCATCCTAAGGCTCGGCCAGTCGCTGCAGCTGGAGACCGTGGCTGAGGGCATCGAGCGCCCGCAGGAGATGCTGATCCTACGGCGCCAGGGCTGCACCACGGGCCAGGGCTTTCACTTCTCACCACCGGTGTCGGCCGACGACCTCGCAGCGATGTTGATCGAAGCGGCTCATGGGAAGCCCAACCCGGCCTGAAAGGTACGCAGGCGAGCCTGCTCGCGCGAAGCCGCCGACAAGCTGCCCAGATCTCACTTCGAAGCGGGGAGTGATCATTCGTTGCGGCTCGCGAGGATCGCGGAAAGCACGGTTCGGCGGCGTCCCGCGTCGTGGTGGAGCTTCTCGACACCGTGCGGGTCAGCGTTCTTTGATCATGCGGTCATGAGCTCGGGTTTGGCCACCTCCTGGTCGGTCTTCTTGACGCCGGTGACGAGTTCCATCGAGTGCTCCGAGAGGTAGCGGCGCTCGGCGGTGACCTGCCACTCGTCATGGGCCTCGACCAGCACGGCTCCTGCTAGGCGTAGCAGCGCAGCAGGTTGGGGAACACGCCGACGACGTCTGGGCGGCGTTTGACCTCCTTGTTGAGCCGCTCGAGTGGGTTGGTCGACCAGACCTTCTTCCAGTGCGACACCGGGAACCCGGTGAACGCGAGGAGGTCGTGGTGGGCGTCGCGGAGCATCTGCTCGACCTTGGGCAGCTGTTTGCCGAGCATCACTGCGATGACCTCGAACTGCTCGAGCACGTGCTCGGCGTCGGGTTGCGCGAAGATGGTCCGGATCGCTGCGGCGACCATCTCGGCGTTGCCCGTGGGGACGACCGCGAGGACGAAGTGCTGCGAAGTGGACCCGGCACCGTTGCCACGCGGCGCCGATGAACACCGAGGCGATCGCGGCTTTCAACCCGGTGTGCGCGTCACTGATCACCAACTGGACCCCGCCCAGCCCACGGGCCTTCAGGCCGCGTAGGAACGCGGTCCAGAACGCCCCATCCTCCGAGTCGCCGACGTCGAAGCCGAGGACCTCACGGCGTCCGTCGGCGGTGACGCCGGTGGCGATGACCACGGCCTGGGACACCACCCGCCGGTTCACCCGGGCCTTGCAGTAGGTCGCGTCGAGGAACACATAGGGGTAGGCGATCTCGGCCAACGACCGATCTCGAAACGCACCGACCTCCTCGTCCAGATCGGCGCAGATCCGGGAGACCTCGGACTTGCTGATCCCGGTCTTGGCGCCAAGGCCTTGACCAGGTCGTCGACCTTCCTGGTCGAGACACCATGCAGATAGGCCTCCATGTCACCGCGAACAGTGCTTGGTCGACACGTCGTCGTCGCTCCAGCAGCGATGGGAAGAACGACCCGCTCCGGAGCTTGGGGATCCGCAACTCCAGGTCACCGGCGGTCGTGGACAGTGTCCGAGACCGCGTCCCGTTGCGCTGCGTCGTCCGGTCCGGGGTGCGTTCCCACGGGCCGGCACCGATCACCGAGGTCAGCTCGGCGTCGATCAACGCCTGGTAGATCGTCTGGGCAGCGGTGCGAACGCGGTCCTCGACCCCACCCGCCTGCATCGCTTCGAGCACCTCGAGTAGGGCAGCATTGTCCAAGGCCATCGTGCTTCAGGTCCTTCCGTGAGTTCCATCGCAGGTCTCACTGACCGTGGCACGGTGGCCGCCTACTTCACGGGCAACACGTCGATCTCCAACGCCGAGGAACTACACCACTCGGCGGGACGTCACCTGACGAAGTTGAGCAGGTCTCTGAAGCTGCCTTCGGTGGTGCTCGGGGCCGCCGCCATTGCAGTCGATGCAACTGCATACGCGGGCGGCTCCGCAAGGTAGATCAGAGGGACGCGGACTTTCCTTGTCGGGTGGACTTCGAGGCGCATGATCTAGTGCAGAAGCACCGCCGACGCGCGCTTACTAACGGACAGAACGCGGCGTCCCACCACCACATACGACTACGGTGCCGAGCCGGCGTCGCCCACGGCTGGCGCGGTTGCTCTCGCGGATGTTCTCTCGTCCCTGAGGGGAGATGAGGCGTGCGGCCCTTGTAGCTGTGCTGGGGGAGCGCGACGCAAGGAAGTTCTGCTTCTTGCTGATGCTGCTCCGTGCGTTGTCAGCAAGCACCGTGCGAACCCCGGCCGCGACCAATCCCCGGGTGTTGGCCAGGCCGTGTGCTGCCCGGTAGCTGTCCGCGGTGACTCCATGGCCGCGCCAAGCATGCAACCCGAGGTGGACGAAGCGGGCTCCGCATTCGTGGCAGAGCAGTCCGTCGTCGGTCTCGTCCAGGACACCGAACTGGCCGGCGCCATCTGGTTCACCAACAGTGGGCACATCCCATCGTCCCCAGTCGGCCGTCGTCACGAGGAGTGTTTTCGAATTCGTATCCGAGGTCTGGCGTGAGCGCCCACTTCCGCAGGCGCACCGGCGCACCTAGATTCGGTTGGGTGACGTTCGCAGTCCTACCAACCGACGCCTGGAGAGTGGGACTCGCAGGCGATCTTGTCCTTGTCGCGGTCCAGGCCCTTGTTGTGGGACATCGCCTTCTTGAACAGCTTGTTGGAGTGCCGGAAGTTGGTGACCGGCGTACCTGAGGAGACGTGGTCGTGGGCGCCCTTGCGGCCGACCCCGTGCGGGTACTTCTTGTTCACTGAGGTGCAGTTCTTCCACACGCTCGCCGCGTCGGCCGGTGCGGTGACCGCCAGCGGTGCGACCACCAGGCCGAGGGCGGCGAAGGACAGCGCGATGCGGTTGAGAGCCATGATGTGTTGCCCCTGAGGCGACGCCTCCCCGTGAGGCGCGGACCGCACCGTACCAATCCGACAGCCTCCGGCACCGCCGTTCGGGGCAACTGCTCGATCGGTCGTGTCGGCCGCAGCGTCGTTCGCAGGGCTCGGCCGGTACTGCTGGCGGCTCGGATCCCCGGACAACCCGGGCATGGCGCTGTTAGGTTCGAGGTGGTTGATCGCATCGATCACTCGGGGGACCTATTGAGAGGCGCACTTGGGACACTGTCCGGGACCGCATTGTTGACGGGTCTGTCCGTCCTACTACCGCCGGCCGTCGCAGGGGGCTGTCTCCGCCGGTCAGTCCAGTAGTCGCGTCTTCGCCGTGGCGAAGTCGCGTGGTGCGGGGTCGGCGGTGTCGGCGCGTCGTGCGCAGCGGACGGTGTCGGTCAGGTTCCGGTACGCGACCCGGCATCTCCCGGTCGCCGGGGAGACCCCGGTGGGGTACCAGCGGGTGGGGTTCCGGTTGTGGGTCGACGCCGACGCGGACTGCCGCGACACTCGCGATGAGGTCCTGGCGGCGGAGTCCACGATCCGGGTGCGCGGCTGCGACATCAGCCGCGGCAGATGGGTCTCCTACTACGACCACCGGACCTGGCGGAAGTCCTCCGATGTCGACATCGACCACCTGGTCCCGCTCAAGGAGGCCTGGGACTCGGGTGCGAAGAAGTGGAACGCGGCGACCCGGACCCGCTACGCCAACGACTTGCGCGACCCCCGGACCTTGGTCGCGGTCACCGACAACGTGAACCAGGCCAAGTCCGACCGCGACCTCGCCCAATGGATGCCCGCCTACAGCCGCTGCAAGTACCTCAAGCAGCGGACCGCGGTGAAGCTTCGCTGGCACCTCTCGGTCAACCCGGCCGAGCGCCGCTACCTCATCAAGACGGCGGCCGGCTGCCCCAACGGGAAGGTCACCGTCACCAAAGCGACTATCCACCGCCGCGCCACCGGCAACAGCGGCGGCAGCGGCGGGGGCACCGGTGGAGGGAAAGGCAACGACCCTCGGTTCGACTACTGCTACCAAGCCGTCGCCGCCGGGTACGGCCCTTACCACCAGGGCCGCGACCCCGAGTATGCCTGGTACACCGACGGCGACGGCGACGGCGTGGTCTGCGAGTCCTGAACCGCCGAGTCCCTCGTCATGAGTCGGATGGATCCGGAGGCCCCTGGAGGGTCGGCGAGCGGTCGAACAGCGCCGAACGGAGCTCGGTGATCTGTTGACTCAGGGCGGCCACGTCGCGCCGAGTGGCGGCCCGCGACTCCTCCTCGACCTCTTGGACCTTCTCGATCAACCAGGACGCGATCGAGGCCGTCACCAGACCGAGCAGGGCGATCCCGGCCAGCATCAGCCCGACCGCGATGAACCGTCCGACCGTCGTGACCGGGAACCGGTCGCCGTACCCGACGGTGGTGACGGTGGTCATCGCCCACCAGAGTGCGTCGCCGAAGGAGTCGATGCTGGTCCCGGGCTTGCCGCGCTCCGCGTCGAGCATCGCCAGCGACGCGACGAACAGCACCAGGACCGCCGACCCGGCTACGTACGACGCGACCCGACCCCGAAGGGACGCGCCAGCGTGCCGGTTCAGCACACTCAATAACGTCACGAGCCGCAGCAGACGAAGCGGCCGCAGCACCGGAAGGACGACCACCAACAAGTCGACCAAGTTGTCCTTGACGAAGGTGGCACGGCGCCGGCTAAGGACCAGCCGGGCGAGGTAGTCCACTGCAAAGGAGAACCACGCCGCCCACGTCACCCAGAAACAGAGATCACTCCATCCCGGGCTCAGTGCCGGGTCGAGTATCGGCCATGCATACGCCGCCAAGAACCCCGCCGCAATGACCGTCAGGGGCCAATCCGCCGCGGTTTCCCACCGGTCCCGCCGCATCTCCGTACTCATGAGCACAGACTGTCAGGCGCCACCTCGCCTGCAGATCTCGCGCGGATGGCGACTCGGTGGGCCTCCCTGGCGCAGCCTGGCATCGCTACGGACCTCGGGCGGGTCGGCGATTCGTTCACAGAGCCGCTCGTTGGTCACCGAGTGCTCGGGCCGACGAGGTTCGGAGGCCCCCGACACTGGTTCCGTCACTGGTCGTCGACCCAGCGAACGTCGAAGTCGCCACCGAGTTCGCGGCTGAGTCGTGTCGTCAGTGCGCGGCCTTGCGCCACCCAGGCAGACCGAGCCGAGTCGTCGAGCTCGCCTTCGCGCGTCGGAGACCTACCACGGGCGACTTCCTGCGGGTCGGGCGGACCGACGGGGTACCCCTCGGTGGTCTCCATGTCGGTGTCGTCGGTGTCGTCGGTGTCCTCGTCGAACTCGTCGAAGCCGCCGTCGTTTTCCTCCCACCAGCGGTACCAGCGAGTGATGTCGGCGACGAGCTCCGCGCTGACGTCGAGGTAGGAGGCGGGGATGTAACCCATTCCCTGGTGGGTCATGACTTCGACCGGGAAGTCGACGTCGATGTCGAGGGAGATGTGGACTAGGCGCTTCCCGTTGGACTGCCTCGGCAGCTGCGTCATCCACTCATGCGGTTCCTGGTGCCCCGGCATACACGCGAGTCTGCACGGCCAAGCGTGGCTGAGGCAATGCGCCAGGAAACCCTGTAGATCGAAGCAGGCCTCGCCCCCGCGCGGGCCGCGACCCCCAGCCATAGCAAGGGTCCGCGTCAGGCGCCGTCCGACGGATGCGAGTTGGACGTCCTCAGATTGCGCAAGCGTCCGGTTCGACTTCGTGAAGCTTAAGCACGGTGATAAGCGGAGATCCGAGAGGAAACTGGCGACCCGATCCTCCGTGCGAGCATCGGTGTTCTGACGGGCACGCCCGCTGGTCAGTGCGCCGCCGAGGTCCTAGCGTAGTGAGGATCCGTCCACCGGCCGCGGACGGCGGCGGCCCGACGGAGCGACACGTGTGGAGGTGCCTCGTGACGGACCCGACTGGGAAGCGCGTGTCGGAGGCGGACTCGGTCGATGCCGTGCAGGCCCGTTCGCTTGCCGCGCTGAAAGAGTCCATCGGCACGCCCTACTTCGATGACCAAGCCGATGCCGGGGACCGCGGCGGCTACTACTCGAGGATTGATCTGAGCGCGGATGTGGACTCGTTGCGTGAGCAGCTTTCGGCCCTGGTCTCAGATACCCACGAGAGGTTGCTCGAGTACTCGCCGTCCGAGCACCTCTATCCGTGGGTCGACCACCAACCTGACGGCCACCTCAACAACATCTACTCCGCCACTCGCGTGGATCCCGAGGCCGTGATTCGTGACGATGCTCGAATCGCGCGTGCGCGTGCGGACAAGCTGGTCGCGCTGGTCCGTGCACGTCCGGCCATGAGTGCGAGCCAGGCGCACCTTGCTGTCCAGGAAGTGGGGGAGGAGCTGCACTTCAACTGCGAGCACGTCGTTCCTCAGTCTTGGTTCGGGCACGACGAGCCCATGCGAGGCGACCTGCACCACTTGTTCACCTGCGAGCCGAAATGCAACGCCAGGAGGGGGAACATCCCGTACTCCGACCTCGCCGAGAGCGGCGTCCCGATCCAGAGCTGCGGCAGGGTGCAGGGGGACGTCGGCTTCGAGCCCTTGGCCGGCAAGGGAGCCGTCGCGCGCGCCACGATGTACTTCCTGCTGCGCTATCCGGGTCTCATCGGTGACCGTGTGGTCGAGCTGCAGCGCGGCACGCTGCCCACTCTTGCCGAATGGTCGCGCGACGATCCCGTCGGCCTTTACGAGCAGCACCGCAACGCCTCGATCAGGGACGCACAGGGCAACCGCAATCCGTTCGTCGACTTCCCCGACCTCGTGGGGCGGCTTGATCTCTCTTCCGCTTTCGGTCTCACTGCCTGAGCAGTCGCGCCTCCACTCGTCCGATCAGTGGCATGACCCGAATGGCGCATTGACCTCTCCCGAGGTCGAGCAGAGACTCGAAGTCTGTTGTACGTCGGAGGTGGGAACGTGGACTTCCAGTCACCCAGGTTCGCCGGAGAGCCGACGCTGACCGACATCTTGAACGACCCGAACACCGGGACCAAGAAGCTTCAGGCGGGTAGCCCATCGGAGGCAGTGCTGCCGGTGCAGCGGGCCTTGTTCGATCTTGGATGGACCATTCGTATCGCCCCACCGGTGCAGGACGACTCCCAGTTCGTGATCGGGACATACGGGCCGATCACGACTAAGACGGTGCTGGCCTACAAGACGCACTACGGACTCCGGTTCCCGCCCGGCGACCCGGACGGATTCCTGGACGGCCTCACGGGCCCGACCACGCTCGCCCATCTGGACCGGAGGATCGTGCTGTACGACGAGGCTGTGGTGAGTGTTGAGGCCAAGGCGGCGGAGCTAAGAGCGGCGGGCACCGATGTCCAGGTGGTCGAGCTCAGCCCACGGCTCATCGCCATCCTGGACACGGACGGCGCGTTCTGCCCCACCAGCGGACCGTTCGAGGCTGCGGGCGGCATCTGGACCGAGCCCTCGATTGGGACCTTCTGGGTGGTGCGACAGACTGCCTCGAAGTACCTCGAGATGGGTCACGCTCACAGTCCCCTCGGTTTCCCGATCACCGACACCCACTTCGACGACCCTGACCTTCGGGTCGAGAGGTCCGACTTCCAGCACGGTGCGATCACCTACGACATCGCCACCGATGAGGTCAGCGTGATTACGGCGGCGTAGGCCCGGGGATGCCGGCCAGGTCACGGCGGCCAGGGCTGGGTCGGTCGGACCGTGTCGAAGGCCAGCCCGCTCGAGCTCTCGCCCGAGCCGGGGTTCTTCTCCCGACGTACCCAGGAGTGCCACGAGCCGTCGTACCACCGGGCCAGCACTGCGCGTCGCTGCACCCAAGCGCCCTCACGCGGGACCTCCTCCTCGTGCAGCCACATGCCCCGCTCGATCAGCCGCCCCGCCGGCTGCGCGGGGGAGGGCCGTCCCAGCAGGTCGACGAGCCGGAAGCGGTGAGCGTCGGGCCTCACCGGCTCGGGGACGAGGGGGAACCAGTAGTCGGGGACCTCGGTCTGCACCCGGTAGCGAGGCAGGTCGCCGGGCGGATTCGGAGCAGGTGCGATCCTGAGCCAGGCGTCGCGACGCTCCACCCGCTCACCGCGGCCGTCGGTGTAGTGGTGCTGCACCGCCCAGGCGAGGTTGGCCAGCTCGTCGCGGGTCAGGCCGACGCGTTCAAGAGGCGTCCCGAGGTGGCCGCCCTCTGCGGGCAGCACGAGGAGGCTCGAGGCCGCCGGCTGGTCCGGGTCGGGGCCGGTCAGGGTGAACATCGACCACGACGGGTCCTCGCGTCCCGCGCGGTCGAGGAGATGCCGGCGCCCGAAGACGTCGCGGACCAGGACCCGGTCGCAGCGTGGTCAGCGAGCCCGTCGGCACCTCCAGGGGCACCAGGAACCAGTCGTTGCCGTAGACGGTGGCGAAGGCGACCAGCAACAGCCGTCCGGTGTCGAGGGCCGACGCCGCCGTCGAGCCGAGGTCGACGCGAGCGTCCTCCATCTCCCAGAAGCGGTCGGCGGGCAGCCCGCCGTAGCGGATCGTAGTCGGGAGGGCCTCGACGGCGAAGGGCTGACGGGGACCGGCCGGGGCGGCGTCCGACGTTCCCTCGGAGTCCCCGCCCGACGCGATGTCGAAGGAGTACCACTCGAGCCCGTCGCCGAGGTACTCCTGGGCGGACAGGACGACACCGGCGGTCGACAGGTCGGCGGCGTGCTCGAACCGGTGCGGGTCGAAGCAGTCGGGACCCGCATCCGCGACCTGTGCCGCCCACCAGGCGCGCCACTGGCCCGTCACCGACCGCAGCGCCGAGTCGCCGCCGGGGTCGAAGGTGCCGGCGTCCAGGGCGGTGGCCACGCCGAGCGCGTCCGGCGCCAGGCCACCGGTGAGGTCGACCAGGCTCCCGTCCGGGTCGCCTGCCGGCATCAGGTGCTCGGCGAGGTGGCTCCGGGCGGCGTTCGTGAGACCCGCGGCGTCGAGCATCGCCAGCAGGTGCAGGCCACCCTCGATGCGCAGCCGCTCGTCGACGCGCACCGGCTCGCTCTCGACCTGCGCGTCCAGCGGTCCGACGCCCAGGTGCCAGGTCCGCCAATCCGTCGTACCCGCCGGGCGCCAGGCGTCCAGGGGAGCGCTCCCGCCGGCGACCTCGACGACGGCGGGCGAGCCCGCGTCCTGGGCGGCGAACTCGCCGAACTGCCACTGCCGGGTCAGCAGCCAGAGGGGGTCGTGGACCCGGGCGGCCAGACCGGCGTCGATCATCCCCTCCTGGCTGTAGCGGGGCTGGAGCCGGTACGGCGCGTGCTCGTCGATGCCCGGCCGGAACGTCTCGAAGCGCGCGAGTGCCTGGCCGGTCGCGTGCTCCGAGGGGATCCGGATCGCGGGCAGCAGGGGGCGCAGCCGCGGCACGTCCTCATCGCAAACCGCTCGCAGGGTGGCCAGCTCGGCGGTCTCGCGGACCACCTGGAGCAGCACGTTGTCGGTCCAGCCGCGGTCCTCGTCGGGGGGCACCGCGACCAGGACGGCGTGCGGCGGCTTGGCGTCGGGCCGGTCGTAGCGGAAGGTCAGCCCGGTCAGCTCGGTGGCGGTGGAGGTGCCGGCAGAGGCTTCGGGGAGGTGGTCGGAGCCGGGCAGCAGCTCCGTCCACTCGTCGAGGAGCAGCCCGGACACCACCGAGGACGGGGACGGCTCGACAGCGGCGAGCCAGGCGAGGTGCGTGGTGGCCGGGGGACGGTGCTCGAGCGGGAAGGTGCCCCCGATCCAGCCGTCCGGCGCGGGGCCGGGCGGGTGCTGGGCGACCCGCAGCGGCGGGGTCGCGGCTCCGCGCAGCCGCGCGAGTCCGGTCAGCTCGTGCAGGGCGCGCGCTGCCGGTCGCACCTCAGCCTGCTGCCGCAGCCAGTCCGCGGTTTCAGCGACCGTGACGTCGCCGCGGCCCGACGGGGCGAGGTCCACCGGCGTTCCCGGCGCGATGGCGACCAGGGCCGCACGCAGGGGGAGGTCGACGCCGAGCACCTCGGCGAGGGCTGCGCGCGCCGAGGTCAGCCATCCCTCCGGACCGCCGGTGTCCTCGGTGGGTGCGGTCGTGGCGACCCTCAGCAGGGCGTCGGCGCCGGGCGTTTCGGCGGACACCGCAGTGCCGGCGAACGCGCTCAGTCGGGCGCTGGCCCCGGTGAGGTCCAGGGCGACGTCGGTGCGCTCGCCGAGAAGGTGTCGTGGCAGCAGCGGCTGGGCGGCGACCAGCAGCGACCTGAGCCGTACGGCGAGGCCGCGCAGCTGCCGCCAGCCGTCGCCGGACAGGGTCAGCACGGCTCCTGGTCCTGCGCCGGTCGCGGTGCGGGCGGCATCGGTGATCAGCGGGTGCCCGCTGCCCGCCGCGTCAAGGACGGTCGACAGCGCGCCCAGGCCGATTCGGTCGGCCGACAGGGTGGTCTCGCGTGCCGGGTCCGCGTCGTCGACGGACACGGTGAGCACCACCTCCGCCGCCGGGCCGAGGACCCCGGCCACCCAGGCCTCGAGCGCCGGGTCGAGGCCGGCGAGGGAGTCGGCGGGCCAGCCCGTCGGCGGCTGTGCCCCGTCGGGTCCTGCGGGGTCGGCGACCGGTGGGAGCAGGACGGCGACGCGGTTGGTGATGGCGCGGGCACGGTGCGGCGTGCGCAGAGTCTGCCACTCGTCGGGCAGCTCGCCACCGCGCCCAAGGGTGTCGGCCGCGACCCCCGCGCGCAGGGGGCTCCCCCCGAGCAGGTGGTGGACGCTCTCGGCGAGGACCAGGTCGCCGACAGCGTCGAGGGCGTCCACGAGGTCGTCGATGATCGGGCCGACCCGGTCCGGGTCGGCGGCGAGCGAGGTAGCGCCGTCGGGGTCGCGGGCGACCTTCATGCCGTCCACGACGTTGCGGGCGGTGATCGCCTCGGTGCTGGTGGCCCACAGGTCGCCCGCCCCTGGGGCCGGGGTCGTGGCGGGCTCGTCGCTGGTCGGGGCGCCGTATCGGCGACGCAGCGGTGGGATCTCGGAGTCCAGTTCGGCGTCGTGGAGCGCCCGTTCGAGCCGGTAGCCGAGCAGGGCGCCGAGGTTCTGCCCGTTGCGGACGCCGCCGAGGAGCCAGCGGGCGACACGGGCGCGGCGCGAGCTCAGGTCGACGGCGAACGTCTCCTCGCCGGGGTGGGCGAGGAACCCCGAGCGGAGCACCGCTGCGGTGGCCGCGTGGTGGAGGGAGGGTGCGTGGATGTAGCCGTCGGCGGCCGAGACCGTCGCCGTGCCACCCTCGTGGGGCAGCTCGACCTGCTCGCGCGGCAGCGGCGGACGCAGGTCGTGCACCCAGCCGTAGCCCCCGAGCCGCGCCCCGCGTCCCCCCGCCTCGCGGTGGGCGGTCAGGCGGGCGGACGCGAGCGAGGTGACCCAGGCGTCCACCCTGAAGGCGTAGACGTCGACCACCTCGAGCAGGAGCTCCGGCAGCCGCCGTACCGGGACCGCGGCCAGCGTGCGCAGCGCCGACTCGAGGCGGGACAGCTCGACGGCCTTCTGGGCGGCCTCGGCGAGGCGCTCGCGCCGCTCGGTGTCGGAGATCAGGTTCTCCACGATGTCGGCCACCAGCTGGTCGGCGTCGGCGGTGACCGACAGCGCCTGGCGCACCGGGTCGTCCTCGCCGTCGTCCCCGCGCGGCAGCGTCCAGTTGGGCAGGAACACCAAGGCGTCCAGCAGCCCCGAGGCATCGGGCTGCGGTCTCGGTGCGGGGTTCCCCTCCTCGTCCTCGGGCGGCGGCTCGGGAAGCGGTATGTCGAGGGCGGGCAGGTCGACGAAGGTGCTGCGTCGTGGTGGCTGCTCCTGGCCCGAGGACAGCGGCACCGGCCAGTCGCGGTTGTAGTCCTGCGCGGAGATCTCCCCGGCCAGGAACCGCCGCACGGTGCGAGGTAGTCGGCCGTGGCGCTCGCCCGGGCCGGGAACGCCGTGGGGTCCGGGGCGATCCTGTCGACGAAGAGCGGCAGGCCGCTGCGGTCGTCGAAGCCCACGCCGAGGTCGGTGAAGCCGTCGGACCGCTCGCTCCAGCGCAGCGTCCCGTCGGGTGCGAGGCCACCGATGCCGTAGGCGGTCGGCTGCTCGTCGAGGGAGGTGTTCGCGATGACGTGGGTGGGCGGCTGCATCCGCCACATCTCCAGTCCCAGCGCCACCGGCAGCCGGGTGAGGGCGTCGACGGCGACCTGGTCGACCGGCTGGTCGGGTCGCATCCGCGGCACCGTGGAGTCCTCGGCCAGCACCACGGAGCGCCAGAGCTCACGCAGCCGGGTCAGCCACGGCGAGAGCAGCTCACCCGCGCCGTCGCCGGAGCGCCAGTCGTCGAGGCAGGTGACCGGGAGCACGCCGTAGGGCTGACGGCCCACGCGCAGGGTCGGCAACGGGCCTCGGCTGCGGACGTGGGCGACCGCGTGGTCGCGGATCGTCCGCCACTGCCGGGTCGGGCCGACGGCGCGCTCCGTGCGGGACGCGAGGTCCCAGTGAGTCGCGGCCGCGTCGGCGAAGGCCGCGCCGAGGGTCGGCCAGGTGAGCAGTGTCAGCGCTGCGACGGCATCGGACTCGTCGTCCTCGGCGCCGGCACTCTCGCGCAGAGCCACGGACCGGGGCAGGTCGAGCGCTGCGGCCAGCGCGTCGGCGGCCGGCCGCGGACCCTTCGGGTCGTCGGGGTCGGGACCCGGGAAGGCGGGCGCCGAGGACCAGCCCGAGCGCGCCTGGGCGGTGTTGTTGGTCGGGGTGCCGGCCGGGAGCAGGCCCAGCCCGCCGGCGAACGCGTGGCCCAGCAGGAGGTCGCCGAGGCGGGCCGCGCCCGTCTCGGCGTCGTCGTCGCGAACCCCGAGGACCACGAGCTCGTCGAGGGCGTCCACCTCCTGGGGCAGCACCAGCTCCACGGCCATCCCGGCCACCAGGGCCGAGAACCAGTCGGTCTCCCACGACTCCTCCTCGCGCAGCAGCCCGACCGTCAGGTCGTCGGGCACGACGCGGCCGAGCTTGTCCACGACGATCTCGCCGCCGACGATTCCCACGAACCGCCACCGCCCCGGCATCGTCACCGGGCGGGGCGGCACGGTCGCCGGGTCGGTGGGACGCACCACCCGGGGCGGAGCGCCCGGTCGGCTGGCCCGGACCGCCCAGGCGGCCCGGGCCGGGCGGAGGGCCTCCTGGACGCGCCGCCACGCCTCGGGCCCCGGGTCGCGCCAGTAGTCGTCGGCCACCTGAGCCTCCAGCGGCGTCAGCGCCGGGTCGTGGTGGCTCATCGAGACGTCGTCGGGATAGACCCGCACCCGGAGCACGCCTGGCTCCCACCAGATGGTCTCGACACGCACCGGGAGGAGGACGACGGGGTCGGTGTTGTGGTCGGTGAACAGCGGGGCCTCCGTCGCGACCCGTGCCGCGAGGTCCTCCCGCGCGCTCGCGACGAACCCCGAGAGCTGCTCGGCCCGGCTCCGCAGGTCGGCGAAGGCGGTCGCCGCGACGGCTTAACTGCTGCTGTACCGGCTGGCCCGCCGCGAGCGCGTCCTGCAGCCGGCGTACGACGGCCTCCTGCTCGTCTGCCAGCGCCTCGGCGGCGAGCAGATCGCTGCGCCGTCTGCCCAGCTCGGCCCGGGCGCCGATCGACTCGTTCATCGGGGCGCTCCTCTCACGGCCGCAGCATCGCCGCGGCGCCGAAGGCCAGCTGGAAGGGCTGCTGGAAGGCGATGCGGGCCTGGTCCGCGGGGTCGCGGCCCCACACGGGCGGGTCGTCGGCCGGCAGCGGATGCTGGGGGACCGAGGCCGGCGCCGCGCCGGGCTGGACGAAGCCAGACCCGGTCAGCGGCACCCCCTCCCAGGTGAGGTCCGCCCAGGTCGTCATGGCGGCCGGCTGCGCTCCCGTGTCGAAGCCGAACTGGGTGCCGTGCATCGGCTCGCGGAAGACGAAGAACCAGTCCTCCGCGACGGCGCGCTCGGCGGTCAGGCCGGTGAAGAGGTAGAGCACCGTGGACTCGTCCAGCGGAAGGGGCGTCCCCGGCACCCCGGAGAAGTCGGTGGGCAGCGCGTCCACCACGCCGCGTACGGCGAGCAGGGACGTGCCCGGGAAGCGGTGCAGGAGCTCACCGCGGACGAGGACCGCGATGTCGGCCTGGTCGTCGCGCAGCAGGTCGCCCAAGGGGGTCGACACGGCCCAGCGGGCGATCTCGTCGACATCGGCGCCCGGCGGTCGGCCAGAAGCGGGCGAAGGCGGTGCCGCGCTGGTCGGTCGGGTACTCCCGCCACACCAGCTCGCGGTTGAACTCTTGGTTCAGCCCGACCAGGAGGGCCGCGACGAAGGCGGGGTTGGTCTCCAGCGGGGTCACCGAGTCGGTGGGCAGCGTCGTCGATGCCCGGGATCGCCCACTCCGGCCAACGGGTCAGCAGCTCCTGCGCCATCGGCACGTCGAAGCTGCGGGTGCCGCATGATCGGGCCCAGCGGCCGGGCGGTCCATGGCGTGCCCGGTCGGCCAGGGACGCGGCCGGGATGCGGTCCGCGACCAGCAGGAGCTGGAGGATGCGTGGGCGGACGGCGCCGCGCACCTCGGCCGCGAGGAGCTGCTCGTCCCCGTCGCCGCCGTCGCCGTCCGGGCGCGCTCGGAGCGCGGACAGGGTCTGCAGCTGGTCGGTGATCGTGGAGCCTGGGTCGTCCATCATCGCGTCGGGGTCGATCGGCGACCCGGGCGACGCGGCGCGCCAGGGCGCCCCGCGCGGCGGGTCAGCCGGGCGAAGGCCGTGCTCGTCGCACCCGGGAGCACCGACGTGTCCGACAGCGTCGAGGCCAGCGTGCGGGTGGAGGCGTCGGTGCGCGGCCAGCGCGATCCGGTCGCTGCACTGGCGCGACCGTCCGTGAGCAGCGGCCCACCGCCGGCAGCGGTCGAGGTGCTTGCGCTGGGCGCGGCTCGGCGGCCGCGGCCGCCAGCTCGGCGGCCGCCATCAGCCGGTTGGCCTCCCGGATCGCGCCGACCTGCTCCCAGGCGCGGGCCATCAGGAACTCCTGCTCGAGCTGCACGTAGCGCGCGCCGAGGGCGGCGGCAACCCGGCGGCGTACCTCCAGGTTGAGGGTGGTCAGCCAGCTCACCGGACCGGCTGCGGGCGCCGCCGGCACCGTCTGTACGCCGGTGAAGTGGCTGCCGTAGGAGCGGCGGACCGACCGCCGTGGTGTCCCGGTCCGCGGGCAGGTCGTCGTCGGGAAGGTCGCGGTTGCGGGCCGGGGCGTCGAGCCGCTCCCGCAGCTGCCCGGTGAAGGCCTCCTGCGCGGCGCGGTCCGACCACGTCTCGGTGGTCGCACCCGTCCCGGGCGGACGCAGCGCGCCGTCGAGGGCGACGGTCGCGGTGCCGGGCTGCGCGCTGTGCCACGGGTCCCCGACGTCGATCCGTCGCGACCCGAGCCCGGCGGCCGTCGCGTCCCGGTGACGCAGCCGGCGGGCCAGCTCCTCGAAGGAGCCGTCCGCCATGGTGCGGAAGCGCCACCAGTGGTAGACGGGCAGGTCGACCGTCCCGGCGTCGCCGACCCAGGCATCGGCCCCCGGGGCACCGACCACCGACCGCCGCAGCCCGGCCGCGACGCCGGCGTTGGTGACCGGGACGACGGCGGCGATCCACCCGCGGTTCTCGCGCAGCCGCCGCGGGCACAGCAGCCGGGCGACGACGTCGGCGGAGTGCGTGCGGACCCCCGCCTCCGCCATGCGGCGGGCGGCCTCCCGGTCGGTGACCGCGTCGTGGAGCCGGGCCTCGACGTGCGCCCACGCCCACCGCTCGCGAGCGGGGGCAGCGCAGGCGACCGGCGCGGTCAGGACCGGCAGCGGGTTCGCCTCGCGCGGGGCGGCCGGCCTCGTCCTCGTCGAGGACGACCAGCGCGATCCACGGCAGCGGGGTCGGTCCGGCCGGCGTGGCCGCGTACCCGGGCGAGAGCAGCCAGGGGAGGTCGGCGTGCGCGAGCTCGACCGAGGCGAGGATGTTGGGCGCGGCGGGCGCCGCACCGGGACGCGGCTCCTCGCGCAGGACCATGCTGCGGTCGAACCCGAGCACGTCGCCGGGCCCCACCAGGCTCAGCCGCGGCCCCGGCATCGAGGGCGTCGAGCCGGGCGTGCCCGTCGACCTCCCGCCCGAAGGTCACCGACGTCTCGAGCTCCTGCCCGGCCAGGCCCGAGGCGCCGAGCGCCGACTCGCGCCGCGGAGAAGAACCAGCGGGTGCTCACCGGGCAGACCTCCCACGACTCGACGAGCAGCAGGTCGAGGTCCGGGTCGACCGACTTGGTCGCGCACGGTGAGCCACGCGTCCGCGGTCGCGTCGACGAGGGAGACGTCCTCCGCGAGTGGCCGCAACGAGGAGGCCTCGGCCACGCTGAGCGTCGGGCGGCGTACCTCGACGGGTCGGGCGGCGGTGCGCCAGAGCTCCGCCCGCGCGTCCGCGGTCAGCGCGAGCATCAGCTCGAGGCCGAAGGTGCCGGGCCAGCTGCGGGTCTCGCGGGTGCGCTCGGGCTCGTACGCCGTCTCGTAGCCGTCGACGACCCGGTGCCCGCCACCGACCGACGCGCCGTCGGGTGACCACTGCACGCCGCCCGCGTGCGTCTCGAACGCGGCAGTCGGTCAGCTGACTCTCCTCGTCGAGGTCGAAGAACTCACCGGGCACGAACCGCTCCGGCAGCGAGGACAACCCGTCCGCCGAGGTCGCCCCCGCCACGGTCACCGCCGCGACGACCCACAGCTGCGGCGCGACGGGGCGCCGCTCGAAGCGGGAGATCCTCACCCCGAGCGGCAGCACCCTCTGGCTCAGCCGCAGCGTCGCGTCGGGATGGACCAGGGTGCCGTCCGCCAGCCGTTGCCGGGCGCGGCGCGGTGAACAGCAGGGCCGTGCGTTCGGCCGCCGGGCGCTCCGCGGTCCACGCCTCCACCTGGGCGACGGCCAGTCGCAGGGCCGGCTCGCGGGTCGCGTCCCCGCACTGCGCCCGATCGCCGGTGGCGATCCCCACCGGACGTCGAAGTCGAGGGAGACGTCCCAGAACAGCACCGAGATGCTGCCCGTGCCGAAGGCGTGCCAGGGAGCCGGGCCCTCCAGGGTGAAGTCCAGTGCGATGCCGGCCAGCCGCTCGCCGAACGCTCGCACGGCGACCCCCGCGCGCACGTGCGCCGAGAACGCGAACACCGGGTCGAAGACGAACAGGGTGTCCAGGCCGAGCCAGCCCTCCACCCCGCAGCCGGCGATCATGGCCACCAGGCGGACCTCGCCACCGAACATCACCGCGTTCGACGTGACCGCGAAGTAGGCCTCCATCCGCAGTCCGTAGCCGCCGCCCGGCGCCAGGTCCATCTGCAGCCGCTGCAGGGCTGGTACGCCGGCGAGGGCGCTGGTAGCGGGGGTGGAAGCCGCCGGCGGACAGCACGAACTCCGGCTGCGCGCCGCCGCGGACCAGCAGGTACAGCTCGCCGCGCACCGCCAGGCCGACGATCCAGGACCCGGCCAGGGAGACCAGCAGCTCGACGCGCGGGACCGTGGGGTCGACCTGTCCGAGGACGCTGGCCTGGAGGCGGATCAGGGGCACCGCCGGGTCGGGCATCGCGACGAGGAGGCGGCCCAGCAGCACCGCCGTGACTGGTGCGGGCAGCTCGAGCACGAGCGACCCGGCCAGGGTGACGATCCGGCCGCCCCAGCTAAGTCGCAGCATCGGTCCGACCAGCATCCGGCCGGCCCGGACCGGGAAGGCCGATGTCAGCGCGGCGATAACGGCGTCGGCCTTACCGAGCGCGTCGTCGGGGAAGAGCAGCCGGTCGGCGTGGCCCTCGCGGACCAGCTGCGTCAGCGCGCTGACGTCGACTCTCCTGTTCACGCCGACCAGGCCGCCGACCCCGTCCAGCGCGAAGCCCAGGCCCACTTGGATCCCAGGCGGCGGGAAGGTGGCGCCGAGGAGCAGCAGGAACGTCGTAGGCTGCCCGCCGGACGGCGGCCGGAACACCGCGAACGCCTGCAGGCGCAGCACCCCGAGCGAGACCTGGACCAGGCCTCCGTAGCCTCCGTCCGGCAGCCGCTTGACCAGCCCGCCGCCGGCGACGGGGGGCAGGACCAGGTCGGCTCCGATGCCGTCGGGCATGAGCTCGCGCAGGCGGCTGGGGTCGAGGCCGAGACGGGTGCCGGGACCCAGCAGCACCGGAAGGTCGATCCCGGCGCCGTCGATCGCCGTGCGCAGCGGCAGGCCGGGCAGACCCGCCGACAGCGACAGCGAGAAGCCGAGGCGTGGCTCTCCGCCGTCAACGCCGACGGTGACGGCCGCGCCCCGGGAGGAGATACCGGGGCCGTCGATCCGCAGCGGGAGGTCGACGTGCAGGGCCTCGCTCCCGGCGAAGCGCAGCCCACCGGCACGGTCGGCGTCGAGCCTCACGCCGGTGCGCTCGGGGCGGTCTGCCGCCATGGCTCCGCCGGGGGGGAGCCCGACCAGCCGGGCCAGCGCGGCGGGCAGCACCGACGCCCGCAGCCCGGTCAGCTCCAGCGCGAACGAGGGTGGGCGCTGCGGGCTGGCGGACACGGTGAGGGCGACTCCCTCGACGCTCATCCCCGGGCCGCCGGCCATGCCGGCCTGGAGCCGCCCGGTCCGCTGCGCCGTCAGCTGCACGGTGCCCGTGGGCAGGACCGGCGGGATCCCGGGTCCGACGCTGGCTTCCCATCCGCTCGGTGACGCGGCGCTCCCGGTCGCGGTCCACGGCCCGTGCGCCTGCGAGGGCAGGGTGAGGGTCGAGCCGGGGGTCACCACGATGTCGACCACTGGGCCGTTCCCGGCTGGGGTGAGGGCGAGCACGGCCCGTCCTGCGGCGAGGCCGGCGACGGGGTCGCTCAGCACGAACGCGACACCGAGCGATCCCGGCGTACGACGCCAGCCGTGGAGTCGCACCGCGGACCCCTCTGTGAGGTCGCCGAGGACCTCCCGGACCAGCTCGACGAGGGAGTTGCCGGCCGGCAGCCGGTCGTGTACGGCCAGCAGGCGTCCTGCCAGAACAGTGCCGCCTGCCGAGGGGTCGTCACCGAGTTCGGGCAGCTGCCGCAGCAGCCCGTCGACCGCGTCGGCGGCCAGGGTGCGCAGCCGGCGGGCGACCTCGTCGAGCAGCTCGTGCGGGTCCACGGCGCTCAGCCGTGGCCGGGGTCGCCTGTGGCGAGCACGGTGGCACTGGTGGTGAATCCCAGGCCGAGCCACTGACCGTCCGGGCTGAAGGCCATCGTGAGGACCTCGTCGGTCGCCACGACGACACGCTCCTTCCCGTCCAGGTCGAAGAGACGGACCTGGTTGTCGATGCAGGCGCTCGCGGCAACCTTGCCGCTGGGGCCGAACGCGACGTGCGTGACGGCGCCGAAGCTGTCGCCGGACCCGTCGGGCGGCATCGTCGGGGCCCGGCCGCGCTCGACGCCGGTGCGCGCATCGAGGATGCGGGCGAAGCCGTCCGAGCCGCCGACCACCGTCCACCGGCCCCTCGGGTCGAAGGCCAGACAGCTGGGGGCGGTCTCCTGGTCGTCGACCTCGTCGGGCAGCGGCCACAGCTGCTCACCCGTCGTAGGGTCGAACATCCGGACGGTGTCGTCGGCGGCGCAGCACAGCACCATCGACGAGTCCGGGCTGAACGCCACGTCCATGACCGCGTTGTCCGGGGTGAGCCGACCCAGCTGCGCGCCGGTCGTCAGGTCGTGGACCCGTGCCGACCCGGCGTTGTGGTGGTCACCGCCGTGGCGCTCGTCGACGGCCAGCGCGACCAGGCTGCCGGTGCGGCTCACGTCGAGGGCTGCGACGAGAGGCCGCTCGAGGGTGATCCGCGTCCCTGGTCTCCCGGTGGCGGCGTCGACCGCCTGGACCACGAGGTCGGTGGCAGCGACCAAGGTCGTACCGTCGGCCGTGAACCGCACGGTGTTGACCGACGACGTCGCCTCGACCGGTCCCTGCCAGACGACCTCGCCGGTGCTGCTGGAGCGGAGGAACACCTGGTCCAGGTCGGCGACCGCGAAGGTGGACCCGTCAGGGCTGAAGGCGATGCTCGAGACGAACCCCGTGCTCGGCACGACCAGCGGCCGGCCGAATCCGATCGATAACACCTGCACTTGGCCAGCGCCACCGCCGCATGCGAACCGTGTGCTGTCCGGGCTGAAGGCGATGGCCGCGGCCGATCCGTCCATCTGCACGGGCAAGGCGACAGCGCCCGGATTCACCACGGTCACCGACCCCCTCCGCACCCGCCCCAAAGGGGCCACAACGCAGAACACTTCAACGTAGCCGATCGGCACAGACGGGTCGAGAGGTGCTCTCGACGTGGGCGGTCACGTCGGCGGGTTCTCCACGACGAGTCGAGATGCTGCGCGTCTCAGACGGGGCAGGCTGAGGTCGAGGACGCGTTTGTTGCTGGGGTCGGACCAGTCGTCCAACAGGACGTGATCGCCGCTCGACGTGACATGGATCCGCCCGACGCGGTCGACGCCGGGGAGCGCTACGACGTGTTGTCCCGTGTGGTCCCACAGGTGGACGTCTTCCTCGTCGGACGTCAGGAAGTAGCCGCTACCCAGTCCGGCGACGGCACTGACCTGACCATGGCCTGCTTTGAGCACGGCAATCAGTGCTCCAGTGGAGACGGACCAGACGCGTGCGGCGTTGAGGTGGCCCGCGATCACCCGGGTGGCGTCGAACGAGAACTCCGCGCAGGACGCCCCACCCGGCAGCGGCAGGTGGATCTTCTCGACACCGTCGGACGCCTGCCATACGCGCAGGGCATCCTGACCTCTGGTGAGGACGAGTGTCCCGTCGCGAGAGAAGCGGGCTTCGTCGCGTGGCTCACTGCTGGGGATGCGGGCGACGGTCTTCCCTGTGTGTGTCTCGCGAAGGGTGACGGTCTCGAGCCGACGTACCTCGAGCCCGTCCCGAGCGTGCTCGAGTTCCACGTCGACGGTCAGTAGGCGTTGGCCGTCGGGGCTGATGGACTCTGCCTCGATCCGGAGGGCGTATCGGCCGATGCGAGCGACGACGCCGCAGTCGGGCAGGGATACGACCAGCGCCGAGCGTACGCGCTCGTCCCGCTCTCGAGGCCCATGGAGGTGGGACGGCCGCGTCGAGCTCGCGGAACACAGCAGGAGTGAGGCGTCGTGAGAGAAGGTCACGGGACGGAGCTTCGTGTCGTCTGTCGTGACGGTGCCGACAAGGGCGCCGGTCTCCGCGTTCCAGACGGCGACAGTGCCAGGCTCAGCCGGGGCGGCGACATGACCGCTCTCATCGTCGAATACGGCAGGGGTGTCGTGCATCGTCGACGACCCCGACAGCGTGACGACCGGGCCGGAACCCACTGCGCGAACGGCCCAGGAACCTTCCGCCCGGTCACAGACCTTCCCGCCGTCCGGGGAGAGCACGCCGTCTTGTCCGAGCGAGTAGGCGGTGACGAGGGCCGTGGTGCCGATGTGGTGGACCCGTGCAGTTCCATCACTCGCCAAGCTGACGATCGCCGTCCCGTCCTCGGAAGCTACGACCTTGGTGACCGGTCCCGAATGACCACCCAAGGTGGCTGAAGGCTGCTCCGAGTCAAAGGGCCAGACGATCACCTGACCGCTGCGGGTGCCGGCGATGCTGGCTCCCGCCGTCGTCGCTATCCCCGAGGTGACCCAGTCCGGGAAGTGTCGTGTCACCGGAGTGGCCGAGATGTCGGTGTCCCACATCCGCCAGGTCGGCGTGTTTCCCCATTCGAAGTAGAAGCGACCCGACTTATCGCAGTCCAAGTGCTTCAATCCGACCCGCCTCACGCTTCGCCCCGAGTCCAGGTTCCATACCCAGGTCGACTCGCCGTTGTAGGGCCGCGCGTGGAGGTAGCGACCGTTCGGGGAGAAGTCAGCGGTATACGCGGTGTCCGCGAACACGCCGTTGTCGAAGTCCTGTCGCACCTGGAAGGTCCTCAGCAGCTGCCCGCTCTCGCAGCTCCAGGCCCGTACGCGTCGAGTTCCATTGGTCGACACCATCAGCTGTCCGTCGGCTGAGAGACACGCCTGCATGGCCCGGTCGCTGCGACCGAGCTGGAACGTGGCGTGCACCGACCCCGAGTCCGTCTGATGGACTGTGGCTCGGTCGCCCTGAACCGTGACGAATCGTGAGCCGTCCCAGGAGAAGCCGATCTCCGCCTCGTAGTGCAGACCTCTAAGTCCATCGCCGTACCTGGCTACCGGATTCCCGAGTCCAGGCGAGGTCCAGAGCAGGTCACCGGTCCCGGCGTCGATGACGTGTCCCTGGAAGTCGCCGGTCCACACAACGAGTGCACTGCCGTCTGGCGACAGCACTGGATAGACAAGCGGGTCGGTCGCGGCGCATGGGGGGAGATCCAGCCGAGAAGTGGAGTCAAGATCCCACATCGACACGCACTGTTCGAGGACGGTCACCAGACGCGCACCATCGCGACTGAGGGCGGCCACAGGGGGGGAGTCGTCCGATGTCAGGGCCAGCACGGGCGTCCGTCGTACGGTGTCCCAGACCTGAACTCCGGACCCTCCGCGCACCATCACTCGTCGACCGTCGCCCGACATCTGGATGTCGGCGACGCCGTCCATTGACAGGGAAAACGAGGACTCCGCAGCAACGACGGCCGCGCATACCGCCGCCAGCGCACGCTCCGGAGGAACGACCGACCCAGACTCCCCGGCGGCGTCGCTTCCGGCCAACGCGGCCCGTAGCGCGGCGTTTTCGTCTCCTGGAGCATTCACCAATGTCATCGCCAATTCGACGTCTGCTACCCGGCGACCTGCAGCGAGAAAGGCGACCTGGAGCGAGGTGGGGTGCGGATCGGCATGCTCCTCCGAGTCCACGAGCCACCGTTCGGCTTGCTCGAGCTCGGCTCCTCGTAGCAGCAAAGCCTCCGATCGTTCCTGGGCCAGCCAGTCCACTGCCCGACGCAGGACCCAGGTGTGCCGGCGTACGTGTTGCGGATCCGCATCGAGGGCCGAAGCCAGGGCGGCGATCTCGACTCCTCGTTCGCGTCGACCCCAGAACAGCCACTGTCGCTCCGCGAGCTCCTTCGGCATGGGGACATGCTCGACCGGTCCGGCTACGACAGGGACGATCCGCTTGCCGCAATCCAGGGCGTAGCCGAGCTCGTCTCGGCAGGCCGGTGATTGCAACCAGCGGGGTGTGAGCAGCACCAGGAAGTTGCGAGCTACCTCGATCGCGGCCGAGATGTCCGAGGACCACGGCTCGCCCGCCAAGAGGCCACGCGTGTCCACCCAGGTGGTGCCGCCACGCTCGAGCAATTCGAGCCGGACTTCCTCCAGGACCTCCTGGTCTTCGCGTGCATAGGAGATGAAGGCGTCAACGCGTTGTTCCTCGACACGCCTGACGGGTGTCGGATTCTCGACGTAGGCCCCTGGGCCTGGCGTCTTAGCCACCTGGTCACGGTCTCATCCGGCCTCCGGCCCTGCAACAGGCCGGAGCCCCCCGCAGTGACCACAACTGGGGTCTGCGAAGGATCTCCTGCGCCTTGGTGGCGTCGGCTCCGATGCGGCATCATGGGAAGAGGTCTCGGGCCCTGACGTTCCTCGGCCACGGCATTGCCTTGTGGGGGTCTCTCGACATGGATGACGATCGCGAACCACCGGACAACTACGCACTAGGCTTGGCGAACGGGTCATACGCCTGGTACAGCCAGGCAGCCATCCGGTCCAGACGCGCCTACAAGATGTCTGAGACATCACTGCTGGGGGTGACCGCTGCGGTCCCCGTCTCCGCCGTCATCTGGCCCGACAGCTCTCTGGTGCCGGCACTCTTTGGTTCCGCTGCCGTCTTCCTGGCCGGGCTCCGTGCGATCTTCCACTGGCACGACAACTACATGAGATTCACCGCCGCTCGCGAAGCCGTCGAGGCGGAGCGTCGTCGGTACCGGACGGGAGACATTCCGTATGGCGACCCGACCACAAGGGACCGGCACCTCGCGGAGGCTGTGACCCGGATCGAGCAGTTGGAGATGAGCGCGTGGATCCGCATCGTGGCCAACAAATCGAGACGCATCGGGGACGAGCCTGAAGGGTGAGCGGTATCCATGTCCGGACTTGCATTCCTCAGTTACAGACGCAGCGATAGCGCCGCTCAGGCCCAGGCACTCTATGTGCAGCTCAAGGCCAGGTACGGCTCAGGTCAGCTCTACATGGACGCCAACTCCATCGACACCGGTGCCAAGTGGCCGGTCGTCATCGCGTCCGCGCTGTCGCGGGCAACGGTCATCCTCGCACTGGTGGGCCCGCAGTGGCTCACGTCAAGCGATGAGTACGGCCGTCGCCGACTCGACTCCAAGAGCGACTGGGTGCGACGGGAGTTGGAGCACGCGATGCGGTCCGACGTCTCCGTCATTCCCGTCCTGATCGGCTCGACCGAGCTACCGCCTCGTGCGGCGCTGCCCAAGTCGATCAGGGATCTGCCCGGCCAGCAGGCGTTCCGCCTCCACGACGATGCGGCGTCCTGGATGGATGACGTGCGTGCCCTGGGCGACCGGCTTCTCAGCCACGGACTCACCGATACTGACGTGCGACCTGACGCCCTACCGCTACCGTCCCCGGCCAAGCAGAACCTGCAGCCGATCACCGCGAACAAGCTCGCGCACGAGCTCAAGACCCTCCCGGGGTGGGAGCCGTGGGAGGACTCGCTCGCCCGGGAATATCCCGCGGTGAGACAGGAGCTTCGCAAAAACTTCCTCTTCGACACCTTTGCTGAAGCCATCGACTTCATGGCGTTCATGCGGCCACGGTTCGACAGGCTCAACCACCACCCGCGTTGGGGCAACGACTGGCGCCTGGTGACCGTTCGCCTCACCACGTGGGACGCCAGGAACCGCATCACAAAATGGGACGTGAGAGCGGCGCACGAGGTGGACGCTGGCTACATCGAGTTCATGACATCGCGTGATCAACGAGGACACGGCGCGCACTCTCAGCGGCGGTAGGAGCTCCCAGGGCGGGCAGGATACGGCCAGTCGGCTCGCGGTCGGGTCTCAGCGACGGGTTGCGGCCACCGTGCGGTGTTCGCGCCCGTCGTGTGCCTCCTCGAGACTTCTGTTGCTGCGCGTTCCGTGGCTTCGCGGGTGATGGCCGCCGCGAGCACATCGGTCGCGTCCGTGGCGGGATGGGGCGGGCGCTCGGCCGCGACTCCGAGGAGCGTCTGGGTTTGGACATAGAGCCTTGCATAACGGCGCGCGCGAGTGGCTGCGACATAGAGGGCTTCCCTGGTGAGTGTGTCATCCATGAGCGCGTGCGTGGTGTCCACGGTTCGGCCTTGCGCCCTGGCGGTGGTGGTGGCGTAGCCGAGGTCGACGTGTGCGGCGACGTAGTCGTGCGGCAGTCGCACCTGCCCGCGGCTGCCCCGGTCCGTCGCGGGCTGGACAGTCAAGCTCCCGTCACTGTGGCGTGCTGTGACGGTCCAGCTGGCGCCGTTCTTGACGAACTGGGTTCCGTCGCGGCTGGCGAGGTGGCGGTGGTTCTTGCGGGTGACGACGTGGTCTCCGACACCTGCTTGGGTGTCGTCGTGGAGGTCGATGCCCGCCTCTTCGACACGGCCGGCGGCGACACGTTCGCGGCGCGCCCTGGTGTTGAGGGCCGTGACGGTACGGCGGGACTCGGCGATGAGCAGGCTCGTGAACCCATTGCGGGTGTCCGTGGCCCAAGCGTCGTAGGCGGCCTCCAGCATGGCCTCTCGTGTGCCGGAGCGGATCCGGTCGTGGCTCGTGTAGAAGTCGAGGGCGGCCGGGTCGGCCCTCGCGTAAGCCGATGGTCGCGGCGGCTTCTTCGGGGTTGGCGAACCGGTGCAGGTCGGTGAGCTCGACCGCGCCAGTGTCGGTCGCGACGAGCCGCAAAGCGCCACCGGCTTCGACCGAGCTGAGTTGGGCTGGGTCGCCGAGGAGGCGGACCACGGCGCCGCGTTCGCGTGCGTAGCCGGTGATCCAGTCCAGTGTGCAGGTGCCCGCCGTCCCGGCTTCGTCGACCAGCACGAGGTCACCTGGTTGTAGAACGAACCAGCCATCGATCGGTGCAGCGTCCTTCTCGTCGGTCTGGGCTGACCGGATGGTGTGGGTGTGCTGGAACTTGTCCAGGTTCTCGGCGCGGCAGCCGAGCTCGTGGCCGAGGACTTCGGCGGCGGATGCGGACGGCGCGAGGGGCACCACGCGTCCGCCGGTAGTTCGCCAGGTCTCGGCGACCGCACTCATGGCGGTGGTCTTGCCGGCGCCGGCGGGTCCGATGCCGACGACGAGTCGACTCGGGCCGCTGGTGAACGCGAGGGCGAGAGCGCGTTGGCCGGGATCGAGAGCGACGCCGTGACGTTGCTCGAACGCATCGAGCCCTGGCTGAGGCGTCGGCGGCGTTGAGACCGTGGCGGGTGCGGGCGTGTGCGTGGTCGAGCAGTCGCTGCTCGGCGTCGAGGAGGTCTTGGGTGGCGTATCGGGTCGCGCCGTGTTCGACCAGCAGGCTTTCGCCGTTGGCCCGACGTCGTGCGGTGTACGTCGAGTCGACCGCATCGGCCTGGTCGAGAAGCAGCGTGTCCGCCTCGAGGCCGTCCGGGGTGAGCTGGACGGCATGGTCGGGGTGGAGCACGCGGTTGACGACCAGGGTGGTGGCGGCGTCACGGTCGGCTGGCGTGGCGAACCTCAGTGGGCGGAGCCGGCGCTCGGTCTCGGCAATGATGTTCCAGCGGGTCCAGGTCGCCTTCTCACCGGAGACGACGTCGACGACGTCGCGTGCCAGGTCGTCGATTGGCAGGTCCGCCGCCCGGACCATCTGCGAGTGGTGTTGGAGGACGGTCGCCTCGAGCTGGTCCAGCGCTGAACGGCCGATGACGGTGGCGGCCTCCTCGCGCCACGCGACGAGCTTGTCGGCGAACGACGTACCGGCCGCTTTCGCGTCGCGGGTCTCCAGGGTGGCCTGCTGGGCGAGCTTGAGCTGAGTGCTGCGTGGGGGCTCGTGGCCGTGGGTGTGGCGGTAGTCGGCCGCGAGGGCGGTGTAGCGGTCCTCGATCGCGGCGCGTCGCTTGGAGAAGTGCTCGATCAACGCGGTAGGGACGCCGGCGATCTCCCGGATCACCCGCTTGTCGTCACGCACCGACCCAGGACGGTCCGCGAAGCGCACGCCGAGCCGTCGGGTCATAGCGTCCTCGAAGCGGGTGTTGTACCGCTCGGAGGCAGCGACCGCGGCCGCGTGCAGCACCCGGGCGTCCAGCGACAGCCACCGAGGTCGTTCGAGGTGCTCGGGGTCAGTGATGGTCTGGTGCCAGGCCCGGAGACGTTCGTGGTCCGCCACCGTCCTTCCATCGCTCAAGACCCGCACTCGGTCGAGGTTCGCCACGACCTCGATCCGCCGGCCGATCACCGCGGGATGGACCGAGTAGTCGTTGGAGTCCAAGCGGACGTAGTGGTCGCGCGCCAACCGCGTGGAGGTCCGCCAGCCGGTCGCCGGAGCCACCGGCGGCAGGCTCAGCATGGCCTGCCTGTCAGCGCCGATCCGGTCGGTCAGAGCACAGCCCAACACCCGGCGGGTGCGGCCATTGACCTGGGTCAGCCAGCCCTGCATCTGGGCAGTGAAGTCACCCGCCCCGGTGAACACTCGGCCAGGCAGGAACGAGCGCTCGAGGTAGTCATGGGCGCGTTCGATGATGCCCTTGTGCTCGGGTTCGGCGGGCTTGAGGACGATCACCTTGGTGGCCAGCACCCCGCGGAACGCCTGGCAGTCCTGTGTGAGCTCGATCCGGCCGCCGCGGTTGCGGCCGATTGCTCCCTCGCCGTCCCAGACCAGTGTCCGCGGGACCGCGCCCAACGCCTCGATCAGTCGCCACCAGCCGGCGAACAGGTCCTCGGCCCGCCTGGTCGGGATCAACATCGCCGAGAGCCACCGGGAGTAGCCGGCCACCATCGTCAGCACCGGCAGCTGGGCAGGCTTGCGGATCTGCCCGAAGCCGACCGGCAACTCGATCGGGGGGAACCACAAGTCACACTGCGCGATGTCGCCGGCGACATAGGTCGTCCGTGACGCCGGGTCGACCGGGGGATACGCCGGCCGCAGCTGGGCGACCCGTTCCTTGAACACCGTGATCCCACGAGTCCAGCCGACCCGCTCGGCGATCACCGTCGCCGGCAACCTCGCCACCATGGCCAGCTGCTCGCGGATCGCGTCCTCGAACGCATCGACCGCCGACCCCGATGGCTTCCGCTCCTACTTCGGCGGACCATCGGAGGCGATCGCGGCACGCACCGTGTTCCGCGAGACCCCCAACGTCCTGGCGATCGTCTTGATCGACACCCTCTCCGCTCAATGCAGCCGGCCGATCTCAGCCCAGTCCTCCACTGACAACAACTCCTTCGCTCCCATCGACTCGATTGAGTCGACAGTCCGGCCGAAGGGGGTCAATATTCGGCCGACGCTCCGGGGTCAGTTTTCAGGCGGCGCTGACAGATGGTTCGTCGTCGCTTCTTGGGCATGAGTCAGCCCGCCCTACTTGGCTGTGAGGGCCTGCGCATCAGATCGCCGACGACACTAGCGACCGCAGCCGCTCGACATACGCCTCGACAGCGGCGCGGGGTACTCGCCGGCAGGCCCCGATCCGGATGGACTCGAGCGTGCCGTCGCGCATCAGCTCATAGACCTTGGAACGGCCGATGCCCAGATACTCTGCGACCTCCTCGGGCCGGAGCAGCAGTGCCTCCATGCTGTGACTCCCGTCGTTAAGGACCCGACCGATGGGTCCACGTACAACTGGAGCACCGAGACTCTGGCCCGAGAAGTTGTCGACTGTTGTGCATTCCCACCGCAGCCCCCAGCCCGCAGCCCGGGCCGCGCCGCGCCGCGGATCATCGGTCAGCCCTGTGGGCTCGTTCACGACGAGGGCAGAGGCGGCGGTAGGACGCACGCCGCCCCGGGCTGCCTATGTCGCGCCACCGCATTGAAGTTGCTCGGACACAGTGACTGCTCAGGTGAAACGCTGGCACGGGGCCTACCGGCCGTTTCGTCCGTCGATCAGCTCGCGCAGGATGTCAGCGTGGCCAGCATGCCGAGCGGTCTCCTCGACGAGGTGGGCCAGCAGCCAGCGCATCGTCACCCGACCGTGGCGTGGTACGTCGAGGACCGAGAGCCCATCTGGGTCGGGGTGTGCCGCCACGATCTGTCTCGTGCCGCGGGTGGTCTCTGTGAGGAGACGGATCACGGTTGCGGTCGTCTCGCCGTCGAGGTCGTCCTCGTCGGGAAGGTCCTCGCGGCTCAGCTCGCCGGTGAAGAAGTGCGGAAGCCACAACAGCTGTGCCGAGGCGACGTGCTTGACCAACCACAGCAAGGTCCTTCCCGAAGGGACAAGTCGCAGACGTACCTGTTCCTCCGTCAGGCCGTCCATCTTCCGTCCCATTGAGTCGCACGAGTCCTCGATGAACCGCAGTTGGGTCTCGATCTCGCTTGCCTCGAACCGCTCCGACCTCCGGTCGCTTCTCACGGGCACGCAGCCTAGGCAGGACCGTTGCATCGAGTCGACAGAAGCTCCAGGGCAGTAGGCACCTCTGTCGATCAAGATCAGCAGGATCGGCTACTGACCCGGTCGCTATCGCGCGCCGACAGGCGGCGGTAAGCAGCACGCCGCGAGCCGCAGGCTATTCGCGGCGCCAAGACGCGGAGACTGCTACTGCTCCCACGTATGGATCCAAGCGATGCTCGCGACCGGCTGCCGCCAGAAGCGGACCCGCCCCTTCCGGCCCAAACCAACGGCAAGGTCGAACGCTTGTCAACCTCATGCGGCGGTATACCTAGCCATCACCAACCTAAGAGCGGGCTGACTTCGCTGGCCGGAGGGGGGGCGTGGACCGCCCCGATCGCCGCGCCGCCTGGGAGGCCTGCTGTGGAGCCACGGGGTGATGTCCCGCCGTCCGTGACCTGTGGGGACATCAACGGCAGACGAACCATCACCAAGGCACCCCCCTCCGCCGCGGTCCCCGCGAGGAGACCGCCCCCGCGGGACACGGCAACCTCGCGCAGGATCCCAAGGCCCAGCCCTGTCTGAGAGCGCGGGTCCGCGAGCAGCGGACCACCGCCCGTGCCGTCCGTCCAACCGGAGCTGATCCGAGAAGCGACACGCTCGTCGAGACCCGGACCACTGTCGGCGACACCGAGCAAGACGTCATGCCCACTGCGCTGTGCGAAGACCCGGATGTGGTCGCCTTCGTCGGTGTAGCGCAGCGAGTTCTCAATCAACGTGTCGAAGCACGCCCGGATCCGTTCCTCCGAGCAACGGAAAAGCCCGACGTCCGCGGCCACCGTCCACTGGCGGACCGCCACTGCCGACCATCGCTCCGCCGTCTGACGGACCAGCCGGTCCAGGTCGACGTCCTCGAGCCAGGTCTGGTCCTGGAGCTGCATCATCCGCAACAGACGTTCGCTACCGCGCGTGAGTCGGCCCAGCTCGTCCCGCACAACGAGGAGGTCGTCGCGCTGCTGCTCGGTGTGGGTGGAACGAAGCAGCTGGTCGACGTACCCGACGGCGATGGTCAGCGGGGTCCTCATCTCGTGCGAGGTCAGCCGGCTCAACCGCTCGCGCATCCTGGCCCGGTCGCGTTCGCGGTCGGCCATCTCGCCCAGCGCCACCAGTGCTGCGTGCCGACGCCGCACGTGCAAGACCATCATCGTGACCAGCATGCACATCAGCGGGATCTCCGCCAGCTCCTCGACCTCGAGGACGCCCTGCGCGGTGCGCCACACCAGCACCCCTCCACTGGCGACGGTGTAGGAGGAGACGGCGGCGACCGTCGACCGCAGTGGCCACGGCCCGTAGCCGTAGGCGACCGCGATGCCGAACCACGCGATGTGGTATGGGATCGTCTCCTCGCCCGGGTACCTCGCCATCAACACCGTGCACACCGTCGCCAGCGCCAGCCACGAGACGAGCAGCGCACGCTGCGCGGAGGTCATCTCTGGCGCTCGGCGACGAGGCAGTACCCCACCCCGCGCACCGTCTCGATGGGGAGGTCGCCGACCTTGGCGCGCACCCGGCGCATGCAGACGTCGACGACGTTGCTGCCCGGGTCGAAGTCGAGGCCCCAGATGTCGTGGAGGAGCTCGTCGCGACGGCACACGTCGCCCTGGCGTCGCACCAGGTGCGCCAGGAGGGCGAACTCCCGCTCGCTGAGGACGGTCTCGACGGCGCGCTCGTCGATGCGGACCCGCCTGCGGTCTAGGTCCAGCCGGACCCGCCCGGCGGAGACGTACCGGCCGTCGCCGGTGCGCTGGCGCGGGACGGACACCACGTTCCTGCGGATCCGAGCGATCAGCTCGGCGGTGTGGAACGGCTTGCTGACGAAGTCGACCGCGCCGCGGTCGAGGGCCTGGACGCGGGCCGCGACGTCATTCACCCCCGAGAGCACGATGACCGGCGTGTCGTTCTTCCGCTCGCGCAGCTCCGTCAACACCTGGAGACCGTTGCCCGAAGGCATCACCAGGTCCAGCAGGATCAAGTCGACGCGCTCGTCTCGCAGCTGCTCCAGAGCGGCCTGCCCGGATCCCGCCGAGACCACCGAATGCCCTTCTGACGTCAACGCCCGCGACAGGAAGCTGATGATCCGCTCCTCGTCGTCGACCACCATCACGGTGCTCACAATCCCCACCCCACTTCGTGCTCGGGTCCGCAGCCCGAGGCGGCACTCGCTCCGCCGTCGAAGGTGCCCCGACAGGCGGACGGGTCGCCGACCCCCCGGCCGGACCCGCTGAACGACTATGACCGTTGCGTGACCGCATGACGAGTCGCCGGAGGAGAAATGCCCCGTTGATGACCCCGGCGCACCCAGGCGGGTCACCCGGGCCATGGCCTGCCTGGCGAGATGGTCGCGTTTCCTTGACGCTACGCGCGGACTCGGTCATGACCGACTCCGAGCCTCCGGGTGAGTGCTCCATGACCGCCGCGTGACCATCTCGTCATACAACGCGCGACGAGCCGACCCGGACCAACACTGAGCGCACCAAGTGTGGATCGGCGAGGAGTGGGGCACATGCGCGGTCAGCGGATCAGTGCAGCTGAGGCATCGAGTGAGCGGGGCCGTGGGTCTCGCGGAGCAGACGTGGTGGCCGGGCAACCGGACGCCCGACGACGCGCAGCAGCATGCGCTCTCGTGCTCGCCATGGCCTGTGCCCTCATGGTGATGCTGCCCCTGCCCCGGGCGGTCGCGGCGCCGAGCAGCACGTTGAACCTCCAGGTGCAGTCCGCCCGCACGGAGCCCCGCGCCCTCGGCGGCGGCGGGGTTCGCGAGGGCGATCCCGTGACGTCGTACAAGTTCCTGATCAACGAGGACAACACCGGCTCGACCGCCCAGCGGTCTCCCTCCGGGGATGCTCGGCCACGGCCGCCAACTACCCCGCCAACTGCGACTGGCCCTCGATCCGGGAGCTCCCGCACACCACCGCGCCGATCGTCGCCCAGGGCACCGAGGCCGACCTGGCCGACGGCCTCGACCTGCCCGACGGCAAGTACCTCGATCTCGGTGCTGGCCGACGGCTTCAAGCTGGACGGCGCGCACTTCACGGTGCCGTTCACCTCCAGCTGACCCCGTCGTCGTCGAGGTGCAGCCGAACCCGCTGCCGGACGCCACCCTCCGCGCGCAGGTCTACCAGGACGAGGCGACCACCAACGGCGCCATCGACAACAGCGAGGACGGCCTGGCCGGCTTCCAGGGCCACATCAACGACACGCTCGGCGAGGTGACGACCGACGTGTACGGCAACCCGCTGTGCACCACGTACGTCGGTGAGAACGCCGGACTTCACCATCCCGGCCGGCTCCCTCGACGCCGACGGCGTGCCCGTCGTGAAGACCGTGGGTGGCAAGTGCCTCAGCGACTCGACCGGCATGCTCGTCATCCCGCATCTGGGCTCCAACCGCTACACGACCACGGCGCAGCCGCCCGACGGGCAGGACTGGATCCAGACCACCACGCTCGAGGGCAACCACGACTTCGACAGCTGGGTCATGGAGGGCTCGACCGGCTACGACACCGAGGCCACGCTGGCCGGCGAGCCCGTGCCCACCCCGCAGTTCGGCTTCGCCAAGCCCAAGAACACTCTGGGTGCCGGCGGCTCCGGGCTCGATCTCCGGCGTCGTCGTCGGGGTCAAGCAGTACACGCCCCCGAAGGGCGGCGACGTCAACTTCTTCAACGGCATGACCGGCTCCAAGACCGACAAGCCCGATCCCGAACCCGGTGCTCTCGCTGTCCGACCTCAACGACGGCGACCAGGCGGTGTGGGTGGGCCGCGGCAAGCCGACGGCAGCTTCAACATCCCCAACGTCCCGGACGGCGACTACTCGCTGACCTGGTGGGACGAGCCGCAGAACTACATCCTCAACCTGGTCAACGTCACCGTGAGGAACGGTGAGGCGGTCAAGATGGGCCAGCTCCCGCTGAGCGGCTGGTGGACCCAGCTCGACGGCTACGTCTTCAACGACGCCAACCGCAACGGCAAGAAGGACGCCGGCGAGACCGGCATCCCCAACTTCACGCTGACCCTGCGCAAGCAGGACAACTCGCTGATGGACCGCGGCTCGACGACGGCGATCACCGACGCCACCGGCCACTACTCGTTCGAGGGCGCCTACCCGCTCGCGGCGTGGATGGTGATGGAGGCCTACAACGACTCCTTCTACACCACCGGCGTCACCTACCAGGCCGACAACCAGCCCACCCCGACCACCGTCAAGGGTCGCGGGCGTCGACGTCAGCACGCTGAACATGATCGGCCTGAGCGGCACCGATGGACTGGGGCGTGCACGCCTACGACGCCCGCCGGCGCCAACGGCATCGACCCGCGCAACGGCGGCATCGTCGGCTCGGTCAGCTACGACACCACCCGCAACGAGCTCGACCCGCGCTACGCCGCGGCGGAGGACTGGCAGCCCGGCATCTCCGACGTCCCGGTCGAGCTGCACGCTCCCGTCGACTGCGGCGACCACGCCGGCGCAGCCCTGCGACGCCGACGGCTACTACCAGCTCGCGCCCGACGGCTCCTACGCCAAGGGCAAGCTGCTCAACACCTACGTCTCCGAGCACTGGAGCCGGCCCACCGGCTGCACCGCCCGCGACCTGGACGGCAACCCGCTGGTCCACAAGGCCGACAACGCGACGGCCTTCGACGAGGACGTGCTGGCGCCGAACCAGGAGACCGACGGCGAGTGCATCTCGGCGATCCTGCAGAGCGTCCAGTTCGGCACCTACCCACCGACCAGGGCACCCCGGACGCCAACTTCGGCGCGGCGGTCGACGGCAACTACGGCTTCGGCGACGGCTGCATCACGGCACCCTCGACGCGACCGACCCGGCCAACCCGGTCTGCACCGGCGGGACCTTCC
Organism: uncultured Actinomycetota bacterium; assembly: GCA_963781745.1. GTDB lineage: Bacteria > Actinomycetota > Actinomycetes > Propionibacteriales > Nocardioidaceae > Nocardioides_B. The sequence goes on from CAWAHH010000011.1 coordinate 119,109, forward strand.
AGCCGCTCGGCGCCGGTGACTACCTGGTCTCGGTCGACGATCCCCGACGACCTGACCGGCCACCCGATGTACAAGGTGACCGGCGAGGAGGACATCAACATCGCCCACGGCGACCAGATCGTCCCGCAGGTCCCGCCGCCGGCCTGTGCCGGCGCGCTGCACACGGTGGACGTGGCCGGCGACGGCACCGACGGCTACCCCGCGCTCGCGGGTGACGGCACGAACGGCGCGCCCGTCGGCGTCGACGGTGCCTGCCTCGAACCCGGTCGACAACCCGACCTTCGTCGACATCGGCGGCTCGCCGTACGAGGGCAAGGTCAAGCCGCGCTGCGACACCAAGCTGGTCGTCGCTCAACAACGGCAAGTCGATCGTGCCGATGTTCAACCTGTTCACCGACGTGCCGATCCCCTCGCGCCTGTTCGGCCTCATCGTCGACGACATCAACTACGGCACCGACCCGCGCAGCACGCTCGTACGGCGAGAAGCCCGGCATCCCGTTCGCGCCGGTCGGCATCTACGACTTCGCCAACCGCCTCGTGCACGACCGTGGAGTCCGACTTCAACGGCTACTACGAGACGCTGCTGCCGTCCACGGACCACATCAGCTGCCCCACCCCGTCCGGCGTCTGCACCGGGATGTACCGCTTCGTCGGCAACGACCCCGGCGTCCCGGGCGCGCTGAACGCGAACTACAACCCGCGCTACCGCACGATCGCCACCGAGTTCGAGGCGATGCCCGGCGTGACCATCCCCACCGACCTGGCTCCGACCCAGGTGGGCTCGATCCTGACCTCGCCCACCACCGGTCTCGACCTCGCGGTCTCCTGCCCGGTCGACGCCGCCGTCCCGCAGCTGTTCGCGGTGTCCAAGCCCTACGTCAGCGGCACCGGCGCGTTCACCATCGAGGGCACCGGCTTCGGCGCGAGCCAAGGGCACCGGCGCGGTCACCCTCGACGGCGACGGCTCTGCCGACGACCGCCTGGAGCGACACCACCATCCAGGTCACGGTCCCCGCCGGCACGCCGACCGGCACGCACACGCTCCGGATCACCGCCGACAACGGCAAGCAGACCGTCAACGGGCTGACCTTCCACGTGCTCGGCGCGGGCTACAACCCGACCGTCCGCGAGGTCGGCCCCGGGCACGCAGTACGCCACGATCCAGGCGGGCCTGGACGCCGCGTACGCCAACAACGGCGCGGCCGGCAACCTGGTCGTCGTCTACCCCGGACCAACGCCACGGCGGGCAACCCGCGCGGCGCCTACTACGAGAACCTGGTGATGGCCTCGCCGGTCAAGCTCCAGGGCGTCGGCCCGGGCGGCTTCCAGGGCGGCACCTACGTGCCCGGCACCGTCCTCGACGCCGGCGCCTTCGGCGGCGACACCGCACCTGGCGACCGCCTGGTACACCAAGGTCGGCGGCCTCACCTGGGACGGCAACCAGAACGTCAGCGACGGCGAGGCGATCTACCTGCTCGCCTCGGCCGGCGGCGGCACCGGGGCCGGTCAGGCGCGCAGCTTCGGCGGCGGCTTCCACGCCGCGATCGACGGGTTCGACATCCGCGGCGGCGACCAGCAGGGCTTCCCGGGCAACATCAACGACCTGACCGGCCAGCCCACCGGCCTGCCGGCCAACATCACCACCCAGGGCGGCGCGGTCTTCGCCAACGCCTACGTCAAGAACCTGCAGATCACCAACAACGTGGTGCAGAACAACGGCGGCGGCTACGGCACCATCCGGATCGGCACCCCCGACCTGCCCGGCTCCGACGCCAACCAGCACAACGAGGGCGTGCGGATCGCGGACAACCGCATCATCTCCAACGCGGGCACCAACCTCGCGGGCGCCATCGGCCTGTTCGGCGGCAGCGACGGCTACGAGGTCGTCCGGCAACGACGTCTGCGGCAACTTCTCCCTCGAGTACGGCGCCGGCGTGAGCGTCTACGGCTCCAGCCCCGGCGGGAGGATCCACCACAACCGGATCTACTTCAACAACTCCAACGACGAGGGCGGCGGCATCATGATCGCCGGGGCGCTCCCCGCCGACCCGAACACCCTGTCCCCGGGCACCGGCGCGGTCGACATCTACGACAACCTGATCCAGGGCAACCTGGCCAACGACGACGGCGGCGGCATCCGGTTCCTGATGTCCGGGAACTACCCGATGAACGTCACCAACAACACGATCGTGAACAACGTCTCGACCCACGAGGGCGGGGGCGTGGCCATCAACGACGCGCCCGACGTGCGGCTCGTCAACAACACGATCATGAAGAACACCACCACCGCGACGGCCGTGACCTCGGACGGCACACCGGCTCCGGCCGGCGTCGCCACGCTCGCTCAACAGCGACCAGCTGCAGGCGACCCTGCCCACCGGCTCGAAGCTCTTCAGCGACCCGGTGCTGTTCAACAACATCTTCTGGGACAACCGGGCCGGCACCCGGGCCGGGACGACGGTGACCGGGATCGGTCTGGCCGGCGACGCCACACCGGTCGAGCACTGGGACCTCGGCGCTGGCCGACGCCTCGGACCAGCTGACCCCCACGAACTCCGTGGTCCAGCAGGACGCGGCGCAGCACCCCTACGCCACGGCGCCAGCAACAGCGCGACCGAACCCGGGCGTGGTCTCGCACCTACGACACGTCGGTGGCCTTCGCCACCTGGCGGCAGAACCCCGCCTTCGTCGACGCCACGCTGGTCGCCGTCGAGGCGCCGGCCGAACCTGCTGGGCGACTACCACCTGGCCGGCCCCGGCCTGCGCCTCACCCGCCTGCAACCTGGGCGCCGCGACCAAGGGCGCCGTGACCGCGCCCACCACCGACATCGACGACGAGGTCCGTCCGGCCCTCGGCGGCATCGACGCCGGCTCGGACGAGTTCGGCTCGTCGAAGCGCCGGCACCCCGCCGCCCCCGGCGGTCCACGAGTTCTCCTTCTCCACCCGCGGCTACAGCCCCCGCCGGGGGTCAGCCTGACCCCGGCGCAGCGACATCTACCACTGGAACGGCTCTGCCTCCAGCCGAGAGTGGACGGCGCCGCCCACCGGCTGGCTGCGGCAACAACGTCGACGGGCTGAGCCTGGTGGACAGCACGCACTTCTACCTGTCCTTCGCCAACAACCATGAACCTCCCGGGTCTGAGCGGGGTCCAGGACGAGGACGTCGTCTACTACAACAACGGCACCTGGTCGCTGTTCTTCGACGGCATCCACCCACGGGCTCGGCGGCAGCGGCGCCGACGTGGACGCGATCAACGTCGTCGGCACCACGCTCTACTACTCCACGGATGACGGCACCGTGCCCACCGGGGCCGGCGCTGCGACCCGGGCGCCAGCAACGACATCTACCGCTGGGCCGGCGGCGCCGGCTCGACCCGGGTCGTGGACGCGTCGACCGCGCCGTACAACCTCCCGGGCTCGCAACGTGGACGGGCTGTCCTACGTCGACGCCGACGCACTTCTACCTGTCCTTCAACGACCCGACGACCACGCTGCCGGGGCTGGGACAGGTCCAGGACGAGGACATCGTCGAGTTCGACGCCGGCACCTGGTCGGTGTGGTTCGACGGCACGGCCAACGGCCTGACCACCACCAACACCGCGACGGCCGAGCAGCGTGACATCGACGCCTTCTCGATCCCGGCGGCGACGGTCACGCCGCCGCCCCCGCCGCCGCCCGGCCCCACCGGCGACGGCAACGGCAAGGTGGTGTTCTCGACCCGCGGCAACGCCAACCCCACCGGGGTGGCTGGCACCGCCGACGACGCGGACCTCTACTCCTTCGACGGGACCAGCACGACCCGCGAGCTGGACGTCACGGCGCTCCCGGTCGCGAGCAGGCTGCCGGCCTCGGCCAACCTCGACGCCTACGACCGGGTCGACGCCGACGCACTTCTACGCCTCGTTCGCCGACAACACGACCGTGCCGGGGCTGGGCGTCGTCCAGGACGAGGACGTCGTCTTCTACGACAACGGCACCTGGTAGATGTGGTTCGACGGCACTCGCACGGACTCACCGCGGCCGCCCAGGACATCGACGCGATCAGCGTCTCCGGCGCCACCCTGTACTTCTCCACGGCGGGCAACACCAACCCGCCGCGGGTCACCGGGGGACGGCCGACGACGCCGACATCTACTCGGTGAACGTCGCCGCGGTGCGGCCGCCAACTCGCTGACCTTCACCCGGGTCTGGGACGCCACGGCCAACGGCGTGCCGAGCGCGGCCAACGTGGACGGCTACGTCCGGGTCGACGCGACCCACTTCTACCTCTCCTTCCGGCCGGACACCACCGTGCCGGGCCTGGGGGCGGTCCAGGACGAGGACGTCGTGCTTCGACGACGGCGGCACCTGGACCACCTACTTCGACGGCACCGCCCACGGGCTGGCCGCCGCCGACGCCGACATCGACGCGTTCGACATCCCGTGAGAGCCGGCTCGGGCCAGGAGGACCAGGAGAGCACCATGAACAACGACAGAGCTGACCGGCCGCGGCCGGACGCCAGGGGGAACGAGCATGGAGCAGATCCGAGTCGACCGCCGCAGGTTCCTGCGGCTGGCCGGCGGCGCGGCCGCCGCTCGGGTCCGTCGCCTGGGCGGGCAAGAGCCTGCTCCCCGAGCCGGCGCAGGCCGCCGCGCGGCGCCGACCCCGACCTCTACCTCGGTGGCACCGACGGCTGGATCCACCTGCCGCCGACGCCGGCGATCCCGCCGTTCCACCCGGACACGCTGGCGCCGACGGGCCTGACGACCTACATCTTCGGGTTCCGCAACCTGACCGGGCTGACCGCCACCCAGCGGCTGGCCCAGAAGTACAAGGCGCAGCACTCGGCCCCGCTGTTCTGGGCGCCAGCAGTTCGACCCGGCCCACCCGGTCGACTTCACGGTGCAGCTGACCAACCTCGGGCTGCGCGCTGCGGCCGGACCTGTTCGACGCCCACACCCTGCACTGGCACGGCTTCCGCAACGTCATCCCGTTCTTCGACGGCGAGCCGAGCGGGTCGGTGTCGGTGCCGGCCGGGCGGACGTTCACCTACGTCTACCGTCCGCGCGACCCCGGCACCTACATGTACCACTGCCACGTCGAGGACGTGGAGCACGTGCACATGGGCATGACCGGCCTGGTCTTCGTCCGCCCGCTCATGGGCGACGACTACCTCTACAACGACCCGGCCGGCACGCCGGCCGACCCGGTCGACCGCGGTTCGACCGCGAGTTCGCGATGTTCTGCTCCGAGGTGTGGGCCGAGGCGCACTGGGCGGACGCCCACATCCAGCTGCCCGGAGTGGAGCGACTACCGGGCCGACTTCGCCCTGCTCAACGGCCGCGTCTACCCCGACACCCTCGCGCCCAACGGGTCGATCGACCCCTTCCACCAGGTCGTGGCGCCGACGGCGACCTGATCGCCCCGCCGGGCGGCATCCGGAGCTGAAGTACCAGCCGCACTCGTCCCTGGTCACCTGCAACGCGGGCGACCGGGTGGCGCTGCGGTTCGCCAACCTCGGCTTCCGGGAGACGGCGATGACCCTCGCCGGCATCCCGATGCGGGTGGTCGGCCGCGACGCGACGCCCGATGCGCGGCCGGGACGGCACGGACACGTCGTACGAGACCGAGACCATCAACATGGGGCCCGGCGAGAGCTACGACGTGCTCTTCACGGCCCCGGGCTACACCGGGGCCGGGGACCTACGACACCTACATGCTCTACAACCGCAACTTCCTGCGGTCCAACAACCTGGCACCCGGCGGGTTCGGCGGGCAGGCCACCGAGGTCCGGGTCTACCCGGGCGGCACCGTCGCCGCGCAGGCCTACCCGAACGACCTGGGGGTCTGACCATGAGCACTGTTCACCGCCATCGCTGAAGGTCGCGAGTCACCGGCCGCCGGCGCGCGCGGCCGCTGCTCGCCGTCGCCGACGCTGGCCGCTCGCCGCGGCCCGTCGCCCCGGCGACCACGGCGACGGCCGCCCGACGCCGACGCCGAAGGTCGGCATCGTCTGCACACCGGGCGACGGGGGGGTCGCCGGGCAGCCGATCTTCAACCTCACCACGAGGACCGGCTACATCAGCCTCCCGGACGGCAACACCGCCTTCATGTGGGGCTACTCCCAGCGGCTTCGACGGCTTCCAGCACCCCGGCCCGGTCCTCTGCGTGGAGGCCGGCGACGCAGGTCACGGTCATCCTGCACAACACCCTGCCGGACCCGACGTCCATCGTCTTCCCCGGGCAGGACGGGCGTGCTGGCGGACGGCATCGCCGCCACGCCGGAGGCGCGGCGGCGGCAAGGTCACCTCGCTGAGCGCCCACGGCGGCCGCCGACGGCGGGACCGTGACCTACAGCTTCACGGCCGACAACCCGGGCACCTACCTCTACGAGTCGGGCACCAACCCCGAGAAGCAGGTCCGGATGGGCCTGTTCGGCGCGCTCATCGTGCGCCCCGCCGGGGACGCCGGACCAGGCCTACGACTCGCGCCGACAGCCAGGTTCACCCCGAGCGAGGAGTTCATGGTGCTGCTCTCCGAGATCGACCCCTACCAGCACCAGGCGGTCGAGCAGGGCAAGTCCTTCAACATCGAACAACTACCACCCGCGCTACTGGCTGATCAACGGCCGCGGCTTCCCCGACAGCATCGCCGACAACGGCGCCTCCTGGCTGCCGACGCAGCCCTACGGCGCGCTGGCGGAGATCCATGAGCCGACACCGAGCCCTGCCCGTGGCGCGCTACCTCAACGTCGGCACCGAGGACTACCCCTTCCACCCGCACGGCAACAACGGCCTGGTCATCGGCCGCGACGGCCAGGCGCTCGGAAGGACCGGCCGGACAGGACCTGTCGATGGAGAAGTTCGCCATCAACATCGGTCCCGGCCAGACCTGGGACGTGCTGTTCAGCTGGCACGACGCCGAGGACTACAGCCCGGCCAACCCGGTGCCGGTGACGGTGCCGAGCCTGGCCAACTCCGTGATCGGCACCTTCTACAGCGGCAGCCCCTACCTGGGCCGCCAGGAGGCGCTGCCGACCGGGACACCCACCCTCAACCAGTGCGGTGAGTACTACATCATCTCGCCACAACCACGCCCTGTTCCAGATCACCTCCTGGGGCGCCAACATGACCGGGCCGATCACCTACATGCGGATCGACCCGCCCGGCCACTACGACTGCGGATGAGAGAGGCGGGAAGACGATGTCTCGACGTGCAAGCTGGCCACGAGCCGGTCCTGCAGTCGGTGCCGGTCGCGTGCGTCCTCGCCGTGCTCGCTGCGCCTCCGGTCCGGCCGCTCCGGCCCAGCGCCGCGACGCGTGACGATCGACCTGTACGCGGTCAGCGGCAGCACCACGCTGCCCGACGGCGGCGACCGTCACGGTGTGGGGCTACAACGCTCACCAACGGCCCGGTCACCCGCCCGGGCGGCCCGACGATCGAGGTGACCGAGGGCGACACGGTGCACGTCACGCTGCACAACAAGCTCGGCGCCGAGGACCGCCCTGCTGTTCCAGGGCCAGCCATGGCCCCGGACCGCACCGGCGCGGCCGCCCGGCGGCGACGGCGGACGTACACGTTCACCGCCGCCGCACCCGGCACCTTCCTCTATGAGGCCGGCCGTGCTGGCACCGAGCCGGCACCGGCGCAGTACCAGGCCGCGATGGGCCTGCACGGCGCCCTGGTCGTCGCGCCCGGCCGCCGCCGGCCAGGCCTACGACGCCGACCACGGCCTTCGACGACGAGGCGGTGCTGGTGCTCAGCGAGATCGACCCCGCGCTCAACAACGCCGCCGACCCGGCCAGCTTCGACATGCGCACGCTACGCGCCGCGCTACTTCCTGGTCAACGGCAAGACCTACCCGAACACCGACCCGATCCCGAGCCGCGGGCGGACACGCCGGTGCTGCTGCGCTACGTCAACGCGGGCAGTCCAGTACCACTCGATGGCGGTGCTGGGCGCCCGCCAGACGGTGGTCGCCCTGGACGGCAGCCCGCTGGACTTCCCGCCGCACCGTACGTCGCCGAGACCTTCGGTCCCGGCCAGACCACCGACGCGCTGGTCACCATGCCGGCCGCCGCGGCCCAGGACACCAGCTGGCCGTCTACGACGCCAGCCTGCTGCTGCGCAACAGCAACACCGCCGGCTACGGCGGCATGCTCACCACGCTCGGCGTCACCGGGTCGGCCCGGGCCGGCGACACCACCGGTCCGGTGACCAGCAGGGTCGCCTACGCCGACGGCACCCTGACGGCCCCGTCAACGACACCGGCCGCGGCGGGAGCACGTCCCGGCAGCCGAGTACTACCTCGACACGGTGGCCGCAGGCACCGGCACGCCGATGACCGCCGCCGCGGCCGTTCGACTCCCGACCGAGAACGTGACCGGACGCCTCGGCCGTCCCGGCCGGCGAGCACGTGCTCTACGTCCGCGGCCGGGACGCAGCGGGCAACTGGGGACCGTTCAGCTCGGTGCTGGTCACCGGCGCCGACGCCGGTGGGCCGACCACGTCCGGCGCGACCGCTCACGCCCGGCGATCACACCACGACGGCGGCGCGGTGGCAGGTCAGCGCCACCGCTGACGACTCCGCCTCCGGGGACTCGACGATCGCGCCGGCCGAGTACTTCCTCGACGCGCTCGGCGCCGACGGCGCGGGAGCCGCGATGACGGTCGGCGCGGCGGCTCCGGTCGCCAGCTGGACGGCACCATCGGCCGCGCCGACCGTGACCGGGCTGGCCGAAGGCGGCCAGGTCATCTCGATCCACAGCCAGGACTCCCAGGGCAACTGGGGCCCGCTGTCCACCGCCACCCTGGTGGTCGACACGACCGCGCCCGTGGTCACCGTCGGCGCGCCTGCGGTCAGCCCCGAACCCGAGCAACGGCACCCTGCCGTACAGCAACGGCACCAGCTCGGTCCGGCTCACCGCGACCCAGCTCTCCGATCCGCTCTCCAACGGGGTCAACGAGCACCGATCGCGGGTGCCGAGATGTTCATCGACACCGTCGGCGGCGCCCGGCACCGGCGTCCCGCTGCGGGCCAGTCGACGGCGCGTTCAACAGCTCCGCCGAGGGCGGCTACGCCGACATCCCGCTGGCGACCGTGCAAGCGCTGAGCAACGGCAGCCACACCATCTCCGTGCATGCCAAGGACGCGGCCGGCAACTGGGGCGCGCTCGCCACCACCGTCCTGATGGTCGACAAGATCGGGCCCACGATCGGCGGCGTCGCCGCGGCCCGACCCGACCCAGGGCGCCACGCGTCACCCTGACCGCGACGGCGACCGACGTCGCCTGACGGCCATCACCGGCCGAGTGGTTCCGCGGCACCGATCCCGGGGTCGGCAACGGCACGCCGATGACGATCACCGGCACGGGCCCGGTACGGTGACCGGCACGATCACACGTCGCTAGCTGGAACGAGGGCACCTCTCCGTCAAGGTCCGGGCCCGGGACGCGGCCGGCAACTGGAGCCTGACCTCGAGCGCGCACGCTCACGGTGACGGCGCCGCTGTACTTCTCCACGGTCGGTAACACCAACCCGCCCGGGTCACGGCACCGCCGACAACGCGTCTACCAATGGAACGGCGCCGCCACAGCCGGCCATCGACTTCTCCGCCGCCCCCTACACCGGCCACCGCCAACATGGACGGCTTCGCCGCGTCGACAACACCCACTTCTACCTGTCCTTCAGCGCCGACACCACCACCGTCCCCGGCCTGGGCACCGTGGCCGACGAGGACGTCATCTACTACAACAACGGCACCTGGCTCCGGTCGTCTTCGACGGCATCGCCCACGGCCTCAGCACCGCCGACCTCAACATCGACGCCATCAGCATCAACGGCGCCACCCTCTACTTCTCCACCCTCGGCAACACCAACCCACCCGGCGTCACCTGCACCGCCGAGCGACGCCGACATCTACACCTGCAACGGCACCAACTACACCGGGGCTCCACGAGGGTGGTCGACACCACCCAGGCGCCTACCCAGCCGACTCCAACGTCGACGGCTAAGCTCGCATCGACGACACCCACTTCTACCTCTCCTTCAGCCCCACCACCACCACCCTGCCCGGCCTGGGCACCGTCGAAGACGAAGACGTCATCTCCTACAACAACGGCACCTGGTCGGTCTACTTCGACGGCACCACCCAGGGCCTCACGAACGCAACACGACCTCGACGCCTTCGACCTGCCCTGACCACCGACTGGCCGGGCCGGCCCGCCAGCCGGCCCGGCCCGCTGCTGACCCGAGAGGACGAGGACCCATGACCACCGAGACCCTGGCTCCCGAGGCCCCGGCACCGCCTCCCACGCCCGGCCGCTCGCGGCCGGGTGGCAGCCGTCGCCCTGGTCGCGGTCGCTGCTGCTGGCCGCGCGGCGCGGCGTCCGGGCCTGGTGGCACGCACCAGGCCCGACGTGCGCCACGGCACCACGCTGGTCGACGCGACGGGATGGCGGCCCGGTACGGCATCGACATCGACCTGCTCGCGGTCACCGCGGCCGGCGGGATGGTCGAGCTGCGCTACCAGGTCGTCGACCCCGACAAGGCGGCACCGCTCATGCACGACGCGGAGCTGTCGCCCACCCTCGTCGCCGAGGACGACCGGCCGACCCTGGTGATGTCCACCCCGCCGCACCACCACGGCACCGAGCTGCAGCTCGGCGGCACCTACTTCTTCCTGATGGCCAACGCGCACAACGCCCTGCACGAGGGCGACGAGTCACCCTGGTGATCGGCGACGCGCGCATGGAGCACCTGACGATGCAGGGATGACCGTGAGCCCTGGCGTCGGGGCGCCGCTCGGAGGGGGCGGTGCTCTTGGTCGCCGCTGCTTCGTCGCGCTGCTCCTGCCGTCCGCCGCCCAGGCGCACAGCGAGCTGGACCGATCCGACCCCCTCGACGGGGCGGTCGTCCCGGTCGGACGCAGCACCCTGACGCTGTGGTTCGGCGAGCCCGTCGCCGCGGCGTCCAGCTCGTTCCGGCTGCACACCCAGGACGGGTCGCTCGTGCCGACCACGACGAACGGTCAGCGCGGCACCACCGTCATCGAGATCGAGACCGACCCGCTCGAGCGCGACACCTACCAGCTCGACTGGCGGGTCTTCTCCCTCGACGACGGCCACACCACCAGCGGGACCCTCGTCTTCGGCGTCGGTCTCCGCCCCACGGCCCCCACCTCACATGGATCGCAGAGTCCCCACTGCTCTGGTCCTCGTGAGATGGGTGGACCTGACCGCCCTGCTGGCCGCCATCGGTGCGCTGTCAGTGGGCGACCGGGTCCTTCGCGGGCTCGGCGACCGGCCCCGTCGCCGAGCCCGCACCATCGCCGTCCTCGCCGTGCTGACCTCGTGCTGGGCGGCGCGCTCACACCCTTCCTCCGCACCTACCAGGAGACCCTCGGTCTGCGGCTGTGGTGGGACCAGACCTGGCTCGTGCTCACCGACACCCCGGCCGGTCGCCTCTGGCTCGCACGCCAGGTCGCCCTCGCCGTCGGCCTGGTGGCCGTCCTGATCTGGCGCTGGCGGCCGGCCCGGCCGCGGGTGCCCGCGACGACAGCCTGGTCGCCCTCGCCGTGGTCGCCATCTGCGAGGGCCGGGCCGGCCACGCCGCGACCCTCGCCGAGTGACTCGACGCTGGTCGGGATCGCCGCCGCCGTCCATCTGCTGGCCGCCGGCGTCTGGGCCGGCGGGCTGGGGGTGCTCGCCTGGTGCCTGGTGCCCACCCTGCGCCGTGCTCGCGGCACGCGCGCCAACCTGCTCGGTCCCGTCTGGCGTGCCTACAGCCCGATGGCCGCGGTCTCCACGGTCGTCCTGCTCGCCACCGGGCTGCTCGAGGCCGGACACCACCTGCCGGGCCCGGGAGCAGTCGCCTCGACCGTGTACGGCGCCGGGGTGACCGTCAAGGCGGCGCTCATGGTGGTGGCTCTCGGGCTCGCCGCGGTCAACACGGCGGCCGTGCACCCCGGGCTGGCCGCCCGCGCCCGGACGAGCCTCCCGCTCGCCGCGCTGCGCCGCCTGGTCGACGGCTCTCCACGCCGGTTCGTCGCCACCGTGACCGCGGAGGCGGTCGTGCTGTGCCTGGCCGTGGTGCTGGCGGCCGTCGTGACCTCGACGCCGACCGCGCGTGAGGACCTCGATGCGCGCCGCCCGACCACGGTGCACGCCGAGCGGGCCGACGGCTTGTTCGTCACCTTCGAGGAGGTCCCTGGCGGCCCGTCGACAGGACGGCTCATCGTCAGGATCCGCTCGGTCGTGCGCCCCGACCCGGCCCCGGTCACCGGGGTCGACGTCGACCTCGACGGGCCGGGCGGACGGGTCCTGGTGGCCCTGGCGGAGACCGACCCGGACCGCTACGAGGGCACCACGGCCGGGCCGCGCGCGGGCCGCTGGACGGCGACGGTGAGGGTGCACCGCGCCGGTAGCGGGGACACGGTCACGGCGAGCTCGTGGACAGTGGAGCCCGCGGCCGACCGGACGTACCGCCTTCCAGGCGGTCTCCTCGGCGCTGGCCGCGCTGCTGCTCGCCCTGCTCGTCGGGACTCTGCTCGTGCTCCGTCGGCGCCTGCCCGGCGGCCGGCACGGCTCAGGTGGTCGACGACGTTCGCGAGCACCTCCCGGGCGAGCACGCGGAGCCCAAGCCTCGTGTGAGGAGCCTGACATGACGCTCCGCTCGCGCCGGCTCGCCGCCACCGGAGCCGCCTTGGCGGTCGCTTGCTCGGCCGCGCTGGCCGCCGTGGCGCCCGCGGCCTCCGCAGCCGGTGCCGCGCCCGACCGACAGGCCAGCACGACGGTGGTCGTGACGCTGCGCAACGACGTGGACCTCAGCACCATCACCGGCTCGCGGGCGGCGCGCCTGCGGGCCGTGAAAGCGCGCCTGCGACAGGGCGCGGACGCCAGCCAGGCCCCCCTGATCCGGTCTCTGGCCTCGGCGACGGCGCAGGGGCGGGCACAGGTGCGGGAGAGCCTGTGGATCTCCGACAGCGTCGTCGTGACCGCGACCCCCGATGTCCTCGCCCAGATCGCCTCACGGCCCGAGGTCGTCTCCGTGGAGCCGGACGCCGTCACCCTGACCCCTGCGGCCAGCGGCTCGACCAACCAGGTCAGCGTGCGGTCCCCGGAGGTCTGGTCCGCGGGAGACACCGGGGCGGGTGTCGTGGTGGCCACGCTCGACAGCGGCGTCGACGTCACCCACCCGGACCTGGCTGCTCGTGGCGGGGAGGCACCAACAGCTGGTTCGACCCCTACGGCCAGCACCCCGACGTACCCACCGACCTCATGGGCCACGGAACCGGCGTGACCGGGGTGATGGTCGGCGGGAGCAGCAGCGGGACCACCATCGGGACGGCTCCCGGCGCGTCCTGGATCGCCGCGCGGGTCTACGACGACGCGGGGCGCAGCACGGTCAGTGCCGTGCACCGGGCCTTCCAGTGGCTGCTCGACCCCGACGCCGACCCGGCTACGGCCGACGCACCTCGCGTCGTCGACGCCTCCTGGTCGCTCGGCGCCGGACCCGGCTGCGACCTGACCTTCCAGGCCGACGTGCAGGCCCTGCGCACCGCTGGGATCGTCCCGGTCTTCCCCGCGGGCAACTTCGGCTCGACGACCAGCAGCAGCGTCAGCCCCGCCAACTACCCGGAGGCGCTCTCGGTCGGTGCGGTCGCGGACAGCGGCCTGGTGCTGTCCTCGAGCAGCCGCGGTCCCTCCGGATGCGGGGGCCGCGACCGGGCGTTCCCCGACCTGGTGGCGCCCGGGCAGAACGTCTCGACGACCGACAGGTACGGCCTGTACCAGACCGTCTCGGGCACCTCGGTCGCGGCGCCCCACACCGCGGGCGTGCTCGCGCTGCTGCTGGCGGCCGCCCCAACCCTGACCGCCGACCAGCAGCGGGCCCTCGTGACCGGCACGGCGACCGACCGCGGCGACCCCGGCGTCGACGAGGTCTATGGGCACGGCATGCTCGATGCCGTCGCGGCGTACGCCGCGGCCTCCGCGCCACCTCCGCCGCCCCCTCCACCGCCGTCACCGGAGCTCGGCGTATCGCTGACCCCGGTGGACGCCGCCGCCGTCCCCGGAGGCACCGCGTCCTGGCAGGTGGTCGCCACCGGCTCCAACGGGTTCACGGCCGACGTCGGCCTGACCGTCACCGGGCCCGCGACCGGTGTGGCGGCCTCCCTCCTGCAGCCGTCGGTGATCGCGGGTGGCTCGGGGGCCGGCAGCCTCACGCTCGTGCCGGCCGCCGACGCGGTGCCGGGGAGCTACGCCTTCTCGGTGACGGCCAGTGGCGGCGGGCTGGACCGCACGGCCGAGGGGGTCCTCGAGGTGACCAGCCCGCCACCACCGCCTCCTCCACCGCCACCGGTGCTGACCTTCTCGACGCTCGGCAACGCGAACCCGCCGGGGGCGGGCGGCTCGCCCGACGACGCCGACCTCTACCGCTCGGACGGCGCGGCGAGCACCCGCACCTTCGACGCTTCGCTCGCCGGGCTCCCGTCCTCGGCCAACGTCGACGGCCTCGAGCTCAGCGACCCCACCCACTTCCTGGTGTCGTTCACGACGGACGTGACGGTGCCGCGCCTGGGCGTGGTCCAGGACGAGGACGTGGTCAGGTTCGACTCCGGCGCCTGGTCGGTGTTCTTCGACGGGACCGCTCGAGGACTGACCGCCAGCGGCCTGGACCTCGACGCCATCGCGGTCGAGGGCAGCACCCTGTTCTTTTCCACCGCCGGGTCGGTGAACCCTCCCGGGGTGAAGGGCACGGCCGACGACGCCGACATCTACTCCTGGGACGGGCGGACGTTCACCCGGATCTGGGACGCCTCGGCCGCCTCGCTCCCGTCGTCCGCGAACGTCGACGGGTTCGCCAGGGTGGACGCGACGCACTTCTACATGTCGTTCGCCACCGACGTGAGGCTGCCGGGCCTGGGGCTGGTCCAGGACGAGGACGTCGTGCTCTCCAGCGCCGGCGCGTGGTCGGTCTACTTCGACGGGACCGCCCACGGACTGACGGCCAGCAGCCTGGACATCGACGCCTTCGATGTTGGGTGAGAAGCGGCCCTTCCCTGCCTATTCATGCTGACGCTCGACCGGCGGCACGATCAGCGAGACGCTCCCTGGAGACAGCCCTCAACTGCGCCGAGCCGTTCCGGCTGGTTCTGCGCAGACCGATGCCGTGGTGGGTCGACACGCTCGGATGTCGACTACGCCGGAGGATATCGGTTCCAGCCCGAAGCTCCCGCACCGGGTGTCGGATGGCGGCAGCGTGGACGGGGTGACCGCGACGGGAACACCGTGGACGTGAAGAGGCCGCAGCAGCGGTCGACGAGGGTGACATTGCATATACCCAGGGGGGTATCTACTGTTGACCACGACACCCCTTGGGGCATCCGGCCACCCAGGGCACCCCTGCAGGTGTCGATGAGGAGCAGCGCATGACCTCCATCGCCTTGGGCTCGGAGAGCTTCGAGCGCACCGTCACCAGGCTGGGGTCGTGACCTACACCCTGAGTGTCACCGTGCCCCGCCCCTACGCCGAGACCGTCGCGGCCGTCCGCGCGGCGCTGGCCGAGCAGGGGTTCGGGGTGCTCACCGAGATCGACCTGGCCGCCACCCTGAAGGCCAAGCTCGACGTCGACATCCCCGCCCAGGTCATCCTCGGCGCCTGTCGCCCGCCCTTGGCCTACGCCGCGGTCCGGGCCGACCCGTCGGTGGCCACGATGCTCCCCTGCAACATGGTCGTCCGCGCCATCGACCACGCGTCGTGCGTCGTGGAGGCGTTCGACCCGGAGGCGATGACGTCCTTCTCGGACAGCGACGCCGTCCGGACGGTGGCTCAGGACGGCAAGCAGCGCCTCACTGCCGCCCTCGCCTGCCTGCAGACCATGACTCCACCGGGCTCGCTGGTGGCGTCAGGACGGCCGCTGCTCGCTGTCCGGCGCGGCCGTGCTGTCGCTCACCGCGTCGTCGTCCTCGCGGCCCTCATCGGGCTCGCGCTCCTTGCGGCGCAACAGGAACGCCGCCAGTGCCAGGAGCAGGGTCAGCACGCCGAGGACGCCGACCAGTGTCACCTCGTCTCGGAAGACCTGGCCCTTGCCGGTGGCCTCAGCGGCCTTCACCGAGAGGACGACGATCTCCTTGATCGAGGCGATGATGCCGACGACCAGGAACGGCTCGGCGACCAGCTCGCGCCGGGCGACCGTCGCGCGTACCGCGAAGAGCAGCTCCACGATGATGAACAACAGCAGGACCGCGTCCAGCACCTCGAGCACGGGCGCCTGGCCGCCGTTGGAGAACAGGTCCGGGACGCCACGGGCCAGGCTCACCACCATGGCCGCTGCACAGAGCGCGAGAACGGCTGCGATGACGACGTAGAGCAGGTCCTCGAGCCAGCCGATCGCCTGGTCTATCGCCTGGGCGCGGCGTTCCACGCCTGACTGGTCCTTGCGAGGTTGAGTGCTCACAGGCTGATGATGGCAGCCCGAGGCAGACGTCGATCTGCCGCCGGTACGTCGACGCGCTGGACGAAAGACGCTTCGACGAGCTCGGCGGGTTCGTCCACGACGATCTGACCTTCAACGGCAGGCCATGGGGCATACAGTGCGTGTCGACATCACGTCTCGGCGTCCGTCCGGGAATCCGTAGGCAGGCGATGCACTCGTGAAGAACTATCCGCCCACACTCGACCCAGCGGCAGTCGCGACGCCACCGCGTGACTTCGTCGGCTACGGCCGCCGTCCTCCAGACGTTCATTGGCCCGACGGATCCCGCGTGGCAGTGAACCTGGTGCTGAACTACGAGGAGGGTGCCGAGTACTCCATCCTCGACGGCGACGAGAACGACTCCTGGGGCGAGTACGTCTACGAGGTGCCGTCGACGGTCCGAGACCTCGGAACCGAGACACACTACGAGTTCGGCAGCCGCGTGGGCGTCTGGCGACTGGCACGGCTCTTCGACAGGTACGACGTCCCCGTGACCATCGGAGCAGCGGCGGTGGCCCTCGAACGTAATCCCGAGCTCGCCGCCTGGATTCGCGAGAGGTCGCACGATGTCGTCGGACACGGCTGGCGTTGGACCGAGGACTCGCGCATCCCGCGACACGAGGAGCAGGCGCTGCTGCGCCGAGCCATCGCGTCGATCGAGGGCACCACCGGCCAGCGCATCAGAGGCTGGTACGTCCGGTCGTTCCCCAGCGTCAACACGAGATCCCTCCTGGTCGAGGAGGGGGGCTTCCTCTACGACTCGGACGCCGCGAACGACGAGCTGCCGTACTACGTCGCAACGGAGGGCGAGCCGTTTCTCGTCCTGCCGTACTCGAAGGTGTACAACGACGTGAAGTACTTCGTCCCGCCCTACTACGCGCGACCGGACGACTTCTTCCACTCGCTGAGACTCGCACTGGACACGTTCGTCGACGAGGCGGACGAGGGGCTGGGCGGTCGCATGATGACAGTGGGTCTCCATGCGCGCTGGAGCGGCCAGGCCTCCCGGTCCACGGCCGTCCGCGATTTCATCGAGTACGTGCTGGCCAAGGACGGGGCGGGATTCATGCGCCGCCTCGACATCGCCGAGCACTGGCTCGCACACCACCCGCCCGTCGCACCGGAGGGCCGCGACCGGCCTGCTTGACGTACGCCGGACGCGCGGGCAGGGTCGTCGTCCGTGGCACCTGCACCTGATCTATCGAAGAAGACGACAAACGGCTCGGGGCACCCCTCCGGGTCCATCGCGCTCACCCTGTTCGCGCACGCGGACGGCCACCACGAGGCCGCCTGGCGCCGCAGCGGGCACGACCCGCGCGCCTCGCAGGATCTCGACCACTACCTCGCGATGGCGCGGACGGCGGAGGACGCGGCCCTGGACGCGGTGTTCCTCGCCGACAACCTGGCGCTGCCCGAGCACGCGGGCCGGCGGTCGATCCACCCCTTCGAGCCGCTGACGCTGGTCGCGGCCCTGGCCGGGGCGACCCGGCGGATAGCCCTGGTGGCGACGGCCTCGACGAGCTACCACCCGGCATACCACCTGGCGCGTGCGTTCGCCTCGCTCGACTGGATCACGCAGGGACGGGTGGGCTGGAACGTGGTGACGTCGGCGTACGAGGGCGAGGCGCGCAACTTCGGCCGGGACGCGCGCGCCGACCACGAGGCGCGCTACGCCCGCGCGGAGGAGGTGCTCGCCGTCACCGAGGCGCTCTGGGCAGGGTTCCCGCCGGGCGCGGTGCTGGCCGATGCCGCGGCCGGACTCTTCGTGGACGCCGGCGTCGTACGCCCGCTGGACCACGAGGGCGAGTTCGGCTCCGTCGCCGGTCCGCTCAACCTGCCCGGCCCCCGGAGCGGACGACCGCTGATCGTGCAGGCGGGATCCTCGCCGACGGGAGCTGCGTTCGCGGCCCGGCACGCCGACGTGGTGTTCACCGCGCAGGCCCACCTCGAGGACGCCGTCGCCTTCCGGCGCGACCTGCGCGCGCAGGTCGCCGCCGCGGGACGCGACCCCGACGCGGTGGCGGTGCTTCCGGGCCTCGGACTGCTCCTCGACGCGTCCGAGGCGGCGGCACACGCGCGCCAGCAGGAGCTCGACGACCTGGTCCAGCCGGAGTACGCCGTGGCGCAGCTCGGCCACGTGCTCGGCACCGACGTCTCGGACCAGCCGCTCGACGTACCCCTCGACGGATCAGCGGTGCCGCCGACCGAGGGGATGCAGAGCCGAGCAGCGCTGCTGCTGCGCACCGCCGAGCGCGAGGGGCTCACGCTGCGCCAGCTGGCGGTCCGCGCGGCCACGGCCCGCGGCCACCTCAGCGTCACGGGTACGGCGACCCGGGCGGCCGACCTGATGCAGGAATGGGTCGAGGCCGGCGCCGCCGACGGGTTCAACCTGATGCCGGCCACGCTGCCCGACGGGCTCGACGAGGTGGTCGCGCTGCTGCTGCCCGAGCTTCGGCGGCGCGGGCTGTTCCGCGAGACCCACGACGCCAGCACCCTGCTGGCCCGCCGAGACCGACCCGCCACGGAGGAGACCCCACGATGACCCCCTCGACGCCGGACGCGGACGTCGCCCCCACCCGCGAGCGGATCGTCATCCGCACGCCGGAGGATGTGTGCCGTCTCGTCGACTCCGGCCGCTTCCGGCCCCGCAGGGCGCAGCTGGTGATGGCCGTCGCGCTCGGCAGCATCTTCGTCGACGGGTGGGACCTGAGCAGCTTCGGCCTCGGCGCCGCCTCCATCTCGGCCGAGTTCGGCCTCGGCCCCTCGCGCTGGGGCATGGACAGCCTGGCCTTCGTCAGCGCCACCGTGCTGGTCGGGGCCCTGGTGGGTGGCCTGGCCGGGGGGTTCCTCACCGACCGGGTGGGTCGCCGCCGGATGTTCCTGATCGACCTGTTCCTCCTGGTGGGCGCGGCGATCGGCTGCGGTCTGGCTCCCAACGTCGAGCTGTTCGTGGTCTTCCGGTTCCTGCTCGGCCTGGGTGTCGGCCTGGACGTCCCGGTCGCGCTCGCGTTCGTCGCGGAGTTCAGTGCCATCGCCAGGAAGGGCAGCAACGTCAACCTCGCGCAGGTGTTCTCCACCGGCGCGTCCGCCGTGGCGTTCCTGGTCGTGGCCGGGCTCGTCCAGGCCGGGCTCGGCGAGCAGGACGTATGGCGTTGGGCGATCGGCCTCGGCGCGGTGCCCGCATTGGCGGTCCTGGTGCTGCGCTTCTTCTCCGCCGTCGAGAGCCCCATGTGGGCGGCCCGGCACCAGTCGCTGCCCGAGGCAGTCAGCATCCTCGAGCGCAGCTACTACGTCGACGCCGACCTGGTCGTCGAGAGCGATGTCGACACGCGATACCAGCAGACGCGCGTCCGTGACCTCGCGCAGCTCTTCCGCCCGCCGTTCACGATCCGCACCACACTCGTCAGCGTGCTGGTCGTCATGCAGGCGGTCGAGTTCTACGCGATCACGCTCTACACCCCGATCATCTTGACGACGCTGCTCGGTGACGCCTCACTGACGCAGGTGCTGCTGGTCTCCGCCCTGGCCAACACGGTCGGCGCGCTCGGCGCGTGGACCTGCACGCGGGTGACCCAACGGCTCGGACTGCGCCGCCTCGCCCAGATCGGCTACGTCGGCACCGGCACCGCCCTGGTCGGGGCCAGCGCGGTCTACGACGCCGTCGCCGGTCTGTCGGCCGCCCTGATCCTGGTCTTCTACTTCATGCACAACTTCGGACCGGGGTACGCCGGCACCGCGATGGGCACGCTGTCCTTCCCGACCTCCATCCGTGGCATCTCCGGCGGCTACACCCAGGCGATCACCCGCGTCGGCGGCGTGGCCGGCGCCTACGCCTTCCCCGTGCTCAGCGCCGCGACCAGCGAGCGCTTCACGATCGGCGCCATCGTCGCCGCCCCGATCATCGCGCTGGTCGCGCTCGCCCTGATCCCCTGGGACCCGATCGGCCGTGACGTCGAGGTGGACGAGACGGCCGTGGCCCAGCGATCTCCACGCCCCTCTGGAGTCTGAGGATCTCGAGCGGGTGGTCCGTCGAGCGGGCCCGAGATGGGGGACGCGACACCGAGGTCGCGGAGACGGGCGGCCGTGCCGGCAGAGGTGCCGCCCAGGACCTCTCGGTAGGCGGTCGCGAACCGCCGTGAGGAGCCGCAGGCGGCAGCACCTGGCTCGTTCGTAAAAATGCGACGGTTCGTCGGTGAGGGCAGCGCGAGTGTCGGATTCTTTCCGTCATGAGTACTTCGGGGGAGCGCTCGCAGGGCGGGCGGAGTATGACGTGGAAGAGCCGGTTGGCCGTTGCGGCGTTGACGAGTGCGGCGCTGGGTATCGGTGTGGCGGTGCCGGCGGATGCAGCCGAGACACCACCGCCGAAGCCGGTGAAGTCGGCGAAGGCGGCCAAGCCGCCCAAGCCCCCCAAGCCCCCGAAGCCGGCGAAGGGATCGCGGGGCTCGAGTGCGGGGGTCGCGGGCGGTACGGCGTGGGGTGACGTGTCGGCGGACGAGGCGGCCGGTGCGTTGGACTCGTCCGGTGTCTGGGTGCCTGACCGCGACCGGGGCTCGCTGTGGTCGGTGACGTCCGCCGCCGGGGTGCAGGCCCTGTGGGCGAAGGGGATCACCGGCAAGGACGTGACCGTGGCAGTGATCGACACGGGGATCGCGCCGGTCGCCGGTCTGGACGGGAACGACAAGGTCGTGAACGGCCCGGACCTGTCCTTCGACGGTCAGCGCTCGGGGACCAGGTACGTCGACGGCTACGGTCACGGGACGCACATGGCCGGCATCATCGCCGGACGCGACGCCGGGTTCGACCCGAAGCACCCCTCGGCAGCGGCGTTCTCCGGGGTGGCGCCGGAGGCCCAGCTGTTGAACATGAAGGTCGGTGCCGCCGACGGGGGAGCCGACGTGTCGCAGGTGATCGCGGCCCTGGACTGGGTGACCGAGCACCGCAAGGACCACGGCATGAACGTGCGGGTGGTGAACCTGGCCTACGGCACGGCGTCCGTCCAGTCGTGGCAGGTCGACCCGCTGGCGCGTGCGGTGGAGAACGCCTGGAAGGCCGGGGTGGTGGTGGTCGCCGCGGCCGGGAACGACGGACTGGACGCGCCGTCCCTGCTGATGCCGGCCGTGGACCCGCACGTCCTGGCGGTGGGTGCCGTGGACAACGTGGGCACGGCAGACCCGGCGGACGACGAGGTGGCTGCGTTCACCAACGGTGGCAACGCGACGCGGCGCCCCGACGTCCTGGCGCCCGGCCGGTCGGTCGTCTCGCTGAGGGTCCCCGGGTCGTACGTCGATGCGCAGCACCCCGAGGGCCTGGTCACCGGCGACACCTCCGGCCGCTTCTTCCGCGGGTCCGGCACCTCGCAGGCGACCGCCGTCGCGGCGGGTGAGATCGCCCTGCTGCTCCAGGCCCGTCCGGGGCTGAGGCCCGACGAGGTCAAGAACGTGCTGATGTCGACGGCCGATCCGTTGGTCCAGAACCCGATCGCGGCGATGGGGGCCGGGGTCACCGACGTGGTCGCGGCCGTCGCAGCCAAGGTGCCGGCCGACACGAGCACCCTGCTGCCCGGCTCGACCGGCACCGGCTCGCTCGAGGCGTCGCGCGGTGGCGAGCACGTGGTCGACCCCGCCAACGGGGACGTCCTCTCCGGCGAGGTCGACGCGCTCGGTGCCCCGTGGAACGGTGCTGCGTGGGCTGCTGCGTCCACGAGCAAGGCGGTGTGGTCCGGTGGGGTGTGGAACGGCCGGGTCTGGGCCGGGAAGTCGTGGACCAAGAACGACTGGGCTCCTGCGGCCTGGACCGGTCCGTCCTGGAGCGGCCTGGACTGGGCCACCCACGAGTGGTCCGACTCCACGTGGGAGGCGCGCAGCTGGCGCAACAGGGGATGGGCGGCCCGCAGCTGGCGGGAGAAGTCCTGGCTGGCTCGGAGCTGGCGCAGCCTGGGACAACCCGAGTAGCCCGTGTCGACGCCGGCCCGCTCGCGCGCGCCGGGTCAGGAGCCGGCTCGCGCGGCGCGGTGCGGCGCGCGGAAGCCCTTCGTGATCAGCCAGGCAGGAAGGAAGACCAGCTCGAACAGGCCGCCGGGGACGAGCAGGAGGAGCCCGGCGCCGGCGTTCATGTCGAGGATGCCGAGCAGGTCGAGCGGCACTCCGACGGTGAGCGCGGCGTACCCCAGGAGGCCGAGCAGGGCGATGGGTCGCGGAACCAGCCTTCCGACCAGGAGGAGGTAGGTCATGATGATGCCCCCGGCACCGGTGGGGACGTAGACCCACAGCATGTGGTTCGGGACGGCCTGTGACCGGGTCAGGAGAGCGGTTCCGCAGGCCGCGGACACGAGGAACTCGGCGATCCTGAGCGTCGGGTACCACCTCGCCAACCGCACGTCGACCTCTCTGAGGACGGGGTACGCGAGCAGGCCGATGGCGACCACCGCGAGACCGGCCGTCGCCGCCGAGATCGAGCTCCCGGAGCGGGCCACGGCCTGGCGGGAGGCCGTCAGCGAGCGGGCACGGCACACCCGCGCGGGGCTGCTCCGCCACCCCTGGGCGGTCAGCCTGATGGCGTCGCGGACGAGCCCGGGACCGGCCACCCTCCGGCTGCTGGAAGCCGGCATCCGGTGCTTCCGGGAGGGCGGGTTCTCGGTGCCGACGGCCGCTCATGCGATCTCGACGGTCGACAGCTACGTCCACGGGTTCGTGTTGCAGGAGGTCAACCTGCCCTTCCGTGGAGAGCCGGAGCTGGCGGCGATGACCGCGGCCATCATGGAGGCGTTCCCTGCCTCGGAGTTCCCCTACCTCTTCGAGCTGACCGTCGAGCACGTCCTCCAGCCGGGCTACGACTACGGCGAGGAGTTCGACACCGGACTCGGGGTCGTGCTCGACGGCGTCGCCGCCCTGCACGGCCGGTAGGTCTCACCGCTGGCGCTGCCGAGCACGGGCACACCCGCGCACTAGGTTGCGGGTATGGCATCCCGTCGTACCGACCCTCCGCTCGCCGGCTCCGAGGTGGACACCCTGCGTGCCTACCTCGACTACCACCGCACCACCCTCCGGATGAAGACCGACGGACTGGGCGCGGAGGAGCTCGCGCGCGCGCATCCGCCGTCGACCCTCACGCTGGGCGGGCTGCTCAAGCACGCTGCCCTGAACGAGGACTGGTGGTTCGTGCGCGTGATGGAGGGCCGTGAGACGGAGCCTGACTGGGTTCCCGAGGGTGCCTTCGACGACGACGCGGACTGGGAGCTCACCTCGGCCGCCGGCGACGAGCCCGACGAGCTGAGGCGGATCTTCGACGCGTCCTGCGCTGCCGCGGACGCCGCGATCGACCGTGCCCTGGTCAGGAACGGCCTCGACACCCTCTCCGTGGTGACGAGCCGGCATCGGGAAGGAGAGCACTTCACCCTCCGCTGGATCCTGCTGCACATGATCGAGGAGAGCGCACGCCACAACGGGCACGCCGATCTGCTCCGCGAGGCGATCGACGGGACCGTCGGCGAGTAGCCGCCGGCTGCTCTCGGGTCATCACGCCTGGTCCGCGTCATGGACGACGATCGCGATCTGCACCCGGTTGGTCACGTCGAGCTTGGTGAAAGGCGTGACACGTGCGCCTTGACGGTGGCTTCGCTCATGAAGAGCCGGGTGGCGACCTCTGCGTTCGACGACCCGGTCCCGATCGCGTGCGCGACCTCGCGTTCGCGGTCGGTGAGGGCGGCCAGCCGCTGCGCGGCGGCGCGGCGACGCTCGGAGCCCCCGCCGTCGCCGAAGTGGGAGAGCAGGGTCCGGGTGACGGACGGGGAGATGATCGCGGCCCCCGAGGCGACCACGCGGACGGCGTTGACGATGTCGGCGGGTGGGGTGTCCTTGACCAGGAACCCGCTGGCTCCCGCCCGCAAGGCGCTCATCACCTGCTCGTCGGCCTGGAAGGTGGTCAGCACGATCACGTGGGGCGGTGCGGCGAGACGGCGCAGCGCTGCTGTCGCGGTGATGCCGTCCATCTCCGCCATCCGGATGTCCATCAGTACGACGTCGGGCCGGTGCTCGAGCACGGCCGCGACAGCACGTGCTCCGTCGTCGGCCTCACCGACGACCACGAGGTCCTCGGCCGAGGAGAGGATCAGCCGGAGGCCGGCCCGCACGAGGGGGTCGTCGTCGACCAGCAGCACCGTCACCGGTGCCATGTCAGCTCGGCCTCCACGACGAAGCCGCCCGAGGCGTCCGGGCCGTGGCTCAGCGTCCCGCCCGCGAGGGCGACCCGTTCCTGGAGGCCCAGCAGGCCCGCGCCCGCGCCCGGGAGAGCGGGGCCGACCGGGACGCGCACGGGCCTCGGGTTGCGCACGCTGAGGTGGAGCCCGTCTCCCGGGGCTCCGGTCACCCGCACCGACGCCGTCGAGCCACTGGCGTGCTTGCCGATGTTGGTCAGGGCCCCCTGCACGATCCGGTAGGCGTCGCGGCCGATGCCGGCGGGGAGGACGTCGGGCTGGTCCACGTGCAGGTGCAGGTCGATCCGTGCACCGGCGAGCCTGGTCTCCTCGACCAGACGGCGGATGTCGTCGATCGTCGGCTGCGGTGCGGTCGGCTGCGGTGGGTCCGACCCGGTCTCGTCGCGGAGCACGCCGATCACGCCGCGCAGCTCCTCCAGGGCCTGCCGTGCGGTGAGTCGCATCAGCTCGGCGGTCTCGCGCACGTGCGCAGGCGGCAGGTCGGGTCGCACCTCCAGCCCGCCTGCGTGCAGAGCCAGCAGGGAGATCCGGTGTGCCAGGACATCGTGCATCTTCCGGGCGATCCGGGTGCGCTCGGCCGTCCGGGCCCGGTCCTCGTGCAAGCGCTGGTCGGCCTCGGCCCGGTCGGCGCGGTCACGCAGGGTCAGGAGGAGCTGGCGGCGGGCCCGCAGGAACATCCCCCAGCCGACCGCGGCGAGGACGAGCGGGGTCACCAACAGCAGCGCCGAGAGGGGACCGGTCGTCGGACTGTAGGCGGCAAGGCCAGCACCGAAGGAGCCCAGAGCGCGGCGACGAGGAGCACCGGCCGTAGGGGGCGTTAGACCGCTAGGGAGGACAGCGCGAGGAGGCCTGCCGGGGTGGCCGACGTCGACAAGGCCCCCAGAGCGACGCAGGCGAGTGCGACGCCCAGCGGCTACCGCCGCCGCCACCACAGCGCCCCGCAGGCCATCGCCCCGCAGACGACGTCCACGGCGATCTCCGTCGACGACAGCACCGGTCCGCCGCCGTGCAGCTCAGGGCTCAGGAACAGCGCACCGAGCACCAGGGCCGCCGCGCATCCGGCCGCATCGACGAGGAGGTCGCGCGTCGCTCTCGGGCCGGCTGGATCCGGGTGCGGCGGGTCCGCTGGCGAGGGCCACGGCAGAGGGCTCGCCGGCTCGACCTTCACGTGCGCGACCGAGGCCTGCCCCCAGCGTAGGGACCGACGCGTCCGGGCGACACCGACGAACGTCGACGCGTCGGCGACGAAAGGCGGTCCCGGCGAACGTCACAGGCCCCCCTGTCGACGTCACGGGCTGGTCTCCCGGCCGATGTGCGCACCGGTCCCGCACCGCCACCGTTGAGCCACCGAGACGTCCAGAGGAGACACCATGAAGCAGAGTCGCGAACGACCAGTGACCTTCCCGCCCCGTGAGGCACCGGGCTCGCCCGGTGTCGCGCCCTTCTCGCCACAGGTGGCGACCTGGAGGCTGAACGTGCTGCGCCTCGGGTACCTCTTCATGGGAGGCGGGCTCGCCCTCACCAAGTGGCACCTGCTCCTCGGGCACCCCACCTGGGGACTCGCCGAAGGCACCAAGGAGTGCCTGCTGATCGCGATGTCGTTCCTGGCGCTGCTCGGGCTGCGGTATCCGATCCGGATGCTTCCCGTCCTGCTCTTCGAGGTCACCTGGAAGCTGCTCTGGCTCGGGGTCGTGGCGCTGCCCGCATGGACGGACGGAACGCTCGAGGGTGCCACCCGCACCCAGGCCGGCGCGGTGCTGCTGGTCGTCCCCATCATCGCCGTGATCCCCTGGCGACACGTGCTCGCCCAGTTCGTGACCGCACCCGGCGACCCGTGGCGCAGGCGACCGTAGCCGGATCTGCGGCGGCCGACGGGTCAGGTCGGACGGCGAACCACCACCAGTGCCACGTCGTCCTCGACGCTGTCATCGCCGAGGCCCTCCGCGATGATCCGGCTGCACGCGGTCTCCGCGTCGTCGTCGGCCGCGAACGCCCGTCGGACCCGATCCAGTCGTACGACGGTTGGGTCGGTCGACTGTCCGAGCTCAGGTCGGCGCTCCACGAGGCCGTCTGTGTAGAACGCGAGGGCCATCCCCACCGGAAGCGGGAGCCGCTCGCTGTGCCGCCGTCGCCCTGGGTCGAGGCCCAGCAGAATCCCAGCGGAGATTCGAGCCACCTCGGCGTCCAGCTCGCCGGGGCGGGTCACCAAGGGTGGCGGGTGGCCGGCGTTGCAGATCCTCATCGAGTCGAAGGGTGGTGCGGTCACGGCATACACGACGGTAGCCGAGACGTCGGCCTCGAAGTAGCAGAGCTTGCGGTCGAGATGGTGCACGACCTCAGCGGGATCGTCGTAGTCGAGAGCGTAGGCGCGCAGAGCGCTGCGCAGGCGCCCCATGGCGACCGCGGCCTTGAGCCCGTGGCCCGCGACGTCGCCCATCACGAAGCCGACAGAGCCGTTCGGGAGGGTGAAGATGTCGTACCAGTCGCCGCCCAGGTCACCCTCGGCAGGCAGGTAGCGCACGGCGACGTCGAGACCCTCGATGGGCGGCGGCGCTGCCGGGAGCAGGCTGCGTTGCAGTGCCAGCGCTGCCAGGTGGGCGTCGTCCTCGGTTCGCTCGGACAGCCGCTGTCCGATCTCCGCCGCCGTGCCCTCCAATGTCGCGGTGTCGTCAGCGGTGAAGGTGCGCGCCAGGAGGTATCCCACGTGCAGGACTCCCAGCAGCCCTTCGGCGCCGAAGACCGGAACCCCGAGGAGTCGTCGCACGCCGAAGTCTCGCAGGATCGGGTTCAGGACGGAGGCGTCGTTGACCTCGTTGACGATGACGGGCTCGCGTCGTGCGGCGACGCTCCCGGCGAAGCCTGATCCCACAGGCACGTGGGTCGCCCCGCGCCACCGCCGTCCGAGCCCGGCGGAGGCTGCCGGCTCCAGCACCGTGCCCGTCTCATCCAGGAGCAGCAGGGTGGCCGTGTCCGAATGCATGACGTCACGGACGTTGTCGATGACGCTCTGAACCGACGCCAGGTTCGCCGTCACCGTCGTCACCTCCTCGAGCGATCAGGGCGAGCCTACGCGTGAACGGGTGCGTCGAGTCCTTGAGCGCCCGACGCAGACTGGGCGCATGAGCACCCGCGCCCGGCTGGTCCCCGTCGCGGTCCCGCACCGACCCGAGGGCATCGTCGTCGTCCTGCACGGGGGCGCGAGCCGCACCGCGGGAGCAGCAGTGAGCCCGACGCAGCTCTCGGTGCTCCGGATGGTGCCCGTCGCGCGACGGATCGCCCGAGCCGGCCGGAGGCGGCTCGCGGTCTACCGGCTCCTGAACTCCTCGCGGGGCTGGGACTCGACGCGCACCCCGGTCGACGACGCCGTGTGGGCGCTCGACGAGCTGAGCGGTCGCCACGGCGAGGAGGTGTACGCCGCGCTGCGTGGGCCACTCGCTCGGCGGACGAGCCGCGCTCCTCGCCAGTGACCATCCCTCGGTGCGCAGCGTCGTCGCGCTCAACCCGTGGGTCTATCCCGACGACGACGTGGACGCCCGCGGACGCAGGGTGCTCGTGGTCCACGGGGACGCCGACCGGGTGGCGAGCCCCGAACGCTCCGCCCAGGTGGCTCGTCGCCTGCAGCGCCGTGCCGAGGTGGGCTACGTGACGGTCGCCGGCGGCAAGCACGCGATGCTGCGCCGGGGCGCGGTCTTCGAGCGCCTCGCGTCCGACTTCGTGACGGCCACCCTGCTCGGGGAAGGCCCTCCCGAGGCCGTCCGTCGGGCGCTCGCGGGAGAGCCCGTGGTCGCGTGACCGTGGTGGGCGCATGGGGCGACTGACGTCGTGGGTGCTCGCGCACGGCCGGGTCGTCGTCCTGCTGTGGCTCGCCGTCGCCGTCGCGGGTGGTGTGACCGCGGGCCGGACCGTCGACCGGCTCAGCTATGACTTCGCGCTGCCCGGGCAGCCGGCCTTCGAGGCCAACACCGAGATCCAGGAGCGGTTCGGGGGCGGGGGGTTCGACGACCCGCTGCTGCTCGTGGCCCGCGGCGACGACGCGGAGCGTGACGTGGCACGGGTCGCCACGCAGGTCGAGCGGGAGCTGCGCGGGACCCGCACCGTCACGGCCGCGGACCCCGGCGCCGGGATGCTCAGCAGCGAGGACGGCACGACGTCGGTGGCCGTGGTCTACCCACCGGTGGTCCCCGGCCCCGAGTCGTACGTCGCCGCGACGCCGGTGATCGAGCGCGTCGTCGCCCGGGCCGGCTCGGCCGGGCGCCGACGTACGCCTGAGCGGGTTCCTGGTGCTGTCCGAGGACGGGGGCGGCGGGAGCCGCTCGGTGCTGGTCGAGGTGGTGCTCGGCGGCGTCGGGAGCACTGGTGGTGCTCGTCCTCGTGTTCGCCTCGCTGCTCGCCGGTGTGCCGCTGCTGGTCGCCGCCGTCTCCATCCTGGGCACGTTCCTCGCGCTGCTCGGGCTGACCTTCGTGACCGACGTGGTGTTCGTCGTGCAGTACCTCGTCGCCCTGATCGGGCTCGGTGTCGCCATCGACTACTCGCTGCTGATCGTGACCCGCTGGCGCGAGGAGCGCGCGGGCGGCGCCGACAACGATGCAGGCGGTGCGCACCGCGATGGCCACGGCCGGTCACAGCGTGCTGTTCAGCGGCATCACGGTCGCGGTCTCGCTCGCGGCCCTGGTGCTCGTGCCGCTGCCGTTCCTGCGCAGCATCGGCCTCGGAGGTCTGCTGATCCCGCTGTTCAGCGTGGCGACCTCGCTCACCCTGGTCCCGGTCGTGCTGAGCGGCGTGGGCCCCCGGCTGCTGTGGCCGCGCAGGAGCGCCCAGGCCGGTCCGAGCCGGTTCTGGGCGGGCGTGGCCCGGCGGGTGCTGCGGCGCCGGTGGGCCACGATCGTGGGCACGGTGGTCGTGCTCGTCGCCCTCGCGGCGCCGCTGCTCGGGCTGAGGCTCGGCACCCCGCAGCTCTCGGGCGTGGCCAGCGACTCCTCGCCCTCCCGCGCGATCACCTCGGCCGTCGCCGACGGCATACCCGCGGGCGTGCTGCGTCCGGTCGAGGTCCTCACCGACGCCGGCGACGCCGACCGTGTGGTGGAGCCTGCTCGGCGACGTGGACGGGGTCGCGGCCGCGGTGGCGCCGAGTGGTCGCGGGTGGGTCGAGGGCGGACGGGCGCTGGTCCAGGTGTGGTTCGCCGACGACCCGTCCAGCGAAGACGGGCGGGCCACGCTCGCCCGGGTGCGCGACGCGGCGGCCGGTGTCGCAGGTGCCGCGGTCGGCGGCAGCCCCGCCGAGGACGCCGACTTCGTCACCGCCGTGTACGGCGACGCGGTCTGGGTGGTCCTGGCGGTCGTGGCGCTGACCTTCCTGCTGCTCGCACGCGCGTTGCGCTCGCTCTGGCTGCCCGTCAAGGCGCTGGTGCTCAACGTGCTGTCCATCGGGGCGGCGTACGGCGCGACCGTGCTGATCTGGCAGCACGGCCTCGGGTCGCAGCTCGTCTTCGGCCAGGACGCGACGGGCGTGATCACCATCTGGGTGCCGATCGCCGCGTTCGCCTTCCTCTTCGGGCTCTCGATGGACTACGAGGTCTTCATCCTGTCCCGGATGCGGGAGGCCTACGACGCCACCGGCGAGACCGACGGTGCCGTCGTCGACGGCATCGCGCACACGGGTCGGCTGGTGACCTCGGCGGCGCTGATCCTGTTCCTCGCCTTCATCGCGCTGTCGACGGTGCCGTCGGTGGAGGTCAAGATCCTGGCAACGGCCCTCGCCCTCGGGATCGCGATCGACGCGATCGTCGTGCGCAGCCTGCTCGCGCCCGCCCTCGTGGGCGTGCTCGGCCGGGCCAACTGGACGATGCCGCACTGGCTCGCCCGCGTCACCGCCCTCGGGAGGGACCGGTCCCGCGGCCGGTGAGGTGCGGAGCGGTCCCGTGCCGGTGGAAAACCAGGCGAGAACTGTCCCCGGTCGCGCCTAGCGTGGGTGCATCATGACTGCGCTCACGACCCCGACCGTGGCGCCGGACCAGCAGAGCCCGGTGCCCGAGGGCACCGACCCCTCCCGCAGGGTCGACGCGTCGCGGATGAGGAGCCCGGTGGCGATGGCCGCGCTGGCCGCGTCCGCGGTGGGCGCGGTGGCGATGACGCTCGGCACGGTCGTCGCCGGCAGGCTCGCCGAGGACCCGACCCGCGGGCTGGTGTGGCTGCTCGCGCTCTGCCTCGTCGGCGCGGCCGTCGTCGACACCGGCGGCAAGATCGCCTGGGTCGGCTGCTCGGACCGCGCCGAGGGCCGCCTGCGCGAGGACCTGCTCCGCTCGGCCCTGCGCCAGCCGCTGCCGGCGCTGAGCGAGCAGGCGGTGGGCGAGATCCTCGACCGGATCGACGACGACTCCCACGAGGTCGGCAACCTCCTGCGCTGGCAGATCTGGATGGTGGCGCGCACGGTCTTCGCGACCGTGCCGATGTGGGTGGTCGCGGGCATCACCTGGTGGCCGGCCTTCGTCCTGTTCCCGGTCCTCGCGGGCGTCACCTGGCTGCTCATCCGCTCCCTGCTCGGCGAGATCGCACGCCTCAAGGTCGTCGAGGAGATGGCGTGGACCGACCACGCCGCCGTGCTCGAGGAGGGCATCGCCGGCCGCGACGACCTCCGCACGAGCCTGGGCCAGGCGCACGTCGTACGACGCGTGGCGCGGCTCTCCGCCGACGTCCACGCGAAGTTCCGGGCCGTCGTCGCCGTCGAGAGCCGGCTGGTCCGTCGGGCCGGCGTCCTGCTCCACGCGCTGCTCGCGGGCGTCGCGGTCGCCGGCGTCGCGCTCGCGTCGCGCGACAGCCTCTCGGTCGCCCAGCTGGTCACCCTGTTCCTGGTCACCTCGACCTTCGTCGGGCAGATCTCCATGCTGGCCAACCACCTGCCGGACCTGCAGGCCGGGCTCGGGGCCGTCATCCGGCTGCGCCAGATGCTCGCCGTCCCGCCCGAGCCGGAGGGCGGGCGCCCGCTCCCCGACGGGCCGCTCGGACCTGGAGCTGCGCGGCCTGCGCTTCTCCTACGCCGAGGGCACGTTCGCCCTGCAGGGCATCGACCTGCGGGTCCCCGCCGGCCACACGGTCGCGCTGGTCGGCCGCACGGGCTCCGGCAAGTCGACGCTGGCCGCGCTCGTCTCGCGCGCGATGGAGCCGCCACGAGGCACGCTGTTCCTCGGCGGCACCGACGTCCGCGACCTCGACCTCCAGCGCCTGCGGCGCGCGGTCGGCGTCGTCACCCAGCGCACGGAGATCCTCGCCGGCACGCTGGCGGAGAACATCACGCTCTTCGCCGACGACGCCGCGCAGCACCATCGAGGCGGCGGTCGTCGAGCTGGGCCTCGACGACTGGGTCTCCGGGCTGCCCGACGGCCTCGACACGCTCCTCGGACCCGGCGGCACGTCCCTCTCGGCCGGCGAGGAGCAGCTCGTCGCCTTCGCGCGGCTGCTGGTCCGCGACGTGCGCGTGGTCGTGCTCGACGAGGCCACCGCGCGCATGGACCCGCTCACGGAGCGCCGGGTGGTGGCCGCGGCCGACCGGCTGCTCGCCGCCCGGACCGGCATCCTGGTCGCCCACCGGCTGTCCACCATCGAGCGGGCGCCGCTGGTCGCCGTGCTCGAGCGGGGACGCATCGTGCAGCAGGGCGACCGCACGGACCTCGCGGTGGTGCCCGGTCCGTTCCGCGACCTGCTGGCGGCGAGCCGCTCGGAGCACGACCACGACCTGGCCGCGTCCGACGGGACCGACGCCGAGGGAGCGGGCGCGGACTCCGCTGAGGACCGCACCGGCGTCGGCGGGCGCCGTCGCTCCGGCCCGCCGCCGGAGGTGACGGACCTCGGCACCGGACCCTCGCTCGCGCGCGGCATCGCGCACGCCCTCGCGGTCCGTCCGGCGTGGGGTCTGCTGGGCGCCTTCCTGTTCCTGGTCGCCTCGCTCGCCGGAGCGCAGGGTGCGCTCACCGGCCTGCTCTGGGGCCACGTCGTCGAGGACCTCCAGCGCGGCGGCGCGCCCACGTGGCTGACCGGAGCGGTGGTGGCGAGCCTGCTCGCCGCGCCCGTCCTGCTGGCCAACGCCTTCTGGCGCTACCCGCAGTGGTGGATCGAGGTGATGCTCCGGGCCCGGATGGCGGTCCTCTACGGCCAGACGCGGCAGCACCGCCTCGCGCGGACCCCACCGGGTGAGGTCGTCGCCCGCTCGATGGACGCCGACCGCTACGCGAGGTACGCCGACCGCTGGGTCGACTTCGTCAACGGCCTGATCATCGCGGGGGTGACCGCCCTGCTCGCCGGCACCTGGATGGCCGGCGCGGTGCTGCTCACCGTGATGGTCGCCTCCGCGCTGGCCTCCACGCTGGGACGGCCGATCGCGGGGCGCTCCGCGGCCGCCGCGTCCACGGCGCGGGCGCGGTTCGGCCGTGCTCTCGTGTCGGCGCTGGACTCCGCGCGCACCGTCAAGCTCGCGGCCGCCGTCCCCGAGGTGCACGCCCACCTGCGCCAGGTCGACTCGGGCCGCGTCGCCGCGGCGGTGAGGGAGCACCGGGTGCAGGCGTTCCTCGACGGCGTGCCCACGGTCATGGTGCAGGGCGGTGTCGTGACGGCCTGGGCGATCTACTTCTCGGACGGCTGGAGCCTGGCGATCGCGCTGCTCGTGGCGAACGCGGTCAGCGGGTTCGACTGGTTCGGCCGCGTCGCCGGCATGGTCGTCACGGAGGCGCCCGGGACGCGGGCCTGGCAGACGGAGACGAGTCGCTTCGCCGGCGGGGCCGACCTGATGGACCTGCCGCCGGAGGTCGATCTCGTCACCGGGGACGCCCCGGAGCCCGCGCCGGTCCGGCGGGTGCCGCTGCGGCGGCTCGAGCTCTCCGGCTTCTCGGCGGTCCACGACGACGGCACGATCGGCGTCAGCGGCGTCGACCTGACCGTGGAGGCCGGCGAGCTGGTCCTGCTGGTCGGACAGGTCGGCTCCGGCAAGTCCAGCCTCCTCGCGGCGCTCGCCGGCCTGATCGAGCACTCCGGCGTACTCCGGTGGAACGGCGGGGAGGTCACCGACCCGCAGGCGTTCCTGCGCCCGGCCCAGGTCGCCCACGTGGCGCAGGTGCCGCGGGTGCTGTCCGGCAGCTTCTCCGACAACGTCCTGCTGGGTCACCGGCGCGACTTCGACGACCCTGTCTCCGACGCCCGGTTGGAGCGCGACGTCGACGAGGCCGGCGGCAAGGACGCCCTCGTCGGGCATCGCGGCGTCCGCCTCTCCGGCGGTCAGGTGCAGCGGCTCGCCCTCGCCCGCGCCCTGGCCACCGACGCGGAGCTGCTGCTGGCCGACGACGTCTCCAGCGCGCTCGACGCCGCCACCGAGATCGAGCTGTGGGCCGCGCTGCGCCGGCGCCGGGCCACCGTGATCGGCGCGACCGCGAAGCGCGCGGCCCTCGCCCAGGCCGACCGCGTGGTCGTGCTCGTCGGCGGCGAGGTCGCCGCCACCGGCCCCTGGCGCGACCTGGCCCCCGCGTGGGGCCACCTCGCGGGGTAGGGCCTCACCCCGGTCCGTGGGGGTGGGCGACGTCGTACGAGCGGGAGAGCTTCTTCGGCACGACCATGCGCCACGCGTCGACGACGAGCTCGCGTGCCTCGGCCGGCTCCAGGGCGGCGAGGTGGGCGTGGACCCAGTTGAAGCGCAGGTCCGAGGCCGACGGCATCTCGAAGGTGTCGGGCGCGCTCTCCACGAGCATCGCGCGCTCCTCCTTGGGGAAGGCGAACCCCATCACGGTCTCGTCGAGGGAGAACGCCACGTAGACGATCTGCCCGACGCGGAACTTGAGCCGGCCGCGGACGTGCACCTCGTAGGAGCGCTCCAGCTCGGAGCCGAGCCGCCGCACGTCCGCGATCCGGGCCATCCGCCGCTCCTCGTGTCTCGGATGCTCAGTCGAGCACGAGCCAGGTCGTCCCGTCGATCAGCTCCCGCGCGGCGTCCAGGTGTCCTGCGTGCACAGCGGTCTCGGTGACCACGTGCAGGATCACGGCGCGCAGGTCGTCGAGGTGGAAGTCCGGGAAGAAGTCGGGCCACCAGGCCGGTGCCGCGTCCAGGGAGGTCGCCTCGACGATCGCGTCGGTCCGGTCGGCGTGCTCGCGGTAGAGGTCGAGGACGTGCTGGACGGGCACCTCCGGACCGACCTTCCAGGAGTCCTCGGGATCCTGCATGACCTGGTCGATGACGGCCCGGTCGCCGGCCACGACCGCCTGGAACCAGAAGCGCTCGTCGTCGAGCGCGAGGTGCCGCAGCAGGCCGACGCAGCTCCAGCCCGAGGGCAGCACAGGGCGTCGCAGCGCCGCCTCGTCGAGGCCCTCCAGGATCCCGAGCACGTGCGTGCGCTGGGCGTTCAGGTGGTGCAGGAGCAGCTCGGTCTCGGAGCTCGATGGCACAGGTGATCCTCTCGTGAGTGCTGGGGGCAGACGTCGCGTCCACGACCCTAGGTGCCCGGCGGAGTGACCGGGGTCCCGCGGGGTAAGGAGGAGCATGCGCATCTTCTTCACCGGCGGCAGCGGCAAGGCCGGCAAGCACGTGGCGCCCTACCTCGCCGAGCAGGGCCACCAGGTCACCAACGCCGACCTGGTCCCGTCGAGGCACCCGGCGGTCTCCGACCTCCGGGTCGACCTCACCGATGCGGGCGAGGTCTACTCGGCGCTGGCCGGGCTGGCGACCTTCGACGAGCTCGACCTCCCCACGAAGCCCGGGTACGACGCGGTGGTGCACTTCGCGGCGGTGCCGGCGATCCTGCTCGCCTCCGACGCGCGCGACGTACTCCACCAACGTGCTGAGCACCTACAACGTGCTCGAGGCCGCCACCCGGCTGGGCGTGCGCAAGGTGGTGTTCGCCTCCTCGGAGACGACGTACGGCGTCTGCTTCGGCCAGGGGGAGCGGCGACCGCTCTACGTGCCGGTCGACGAGGAGCACCCGACCGTCCCGGAGGACTCCTACGCCATGTCCAAGGTGGCCAACGAGGTGACGGCGCGGTCGTTCCAGGCCCGCACCGGCGCGGACGTCTACGGCCTGCGGATCAACAACGTCATCGAGCCGCACGAGTACGCCGAGAGCTTCCCGGCGTTCCTCGACGACCCGGCACTGCGGCGCCGCAACCTGTTCGCCTACATCGACGTCCGCGACCTCGGCCAGATGGTGCAGCGCTGCCTCGAGGTCGACGGTCTGGGCTACGAGGTCTTCAACGTCGCCAACGCCGACATGTCCGTCGCGGCGACGACGCAGGAGGTCCGGGAGCGCTTCTACGACGGTGTGGAGGTACGCCGGGACATGGGCCGTGACGAGACGTTCTACTCGATCGACAAGGCGCGTGAGCTCGTGGGGTTCGACCCCCGTCACTCGTGGCGCGACGTGCTGGCCGACCCGGGTGCCGAGGGCTAGGACCTCTCAGCCGATCCGCGCCACCGTCACGGCCGGTGTGCCCAGCAGCCGCTTCGCCTCGCGGATGCCACTGGTCATCGCGCCGTCGGCGTAGCCGAGACGCGCACTCTGGGTGTGCTCCCCGGCGAAGAGGACGCGACCGCCGACCGGCGATCCGAGCAGGTCCGGATCCGTGCCGGGTGCGCCGGGGCGGACGTGGGTGTAGGCACCCCGGCTGTACGGGTCGCTCGCCCACGCGGTCACGGCGACCTCCCGCGGCGGCGGGCAGGGTCCGCCCAGAGCCGTCGAGAGCCGGTCGGTCACCCATCGAGCCGCAGCGGCCGGTGAGGCGGCGTCGAGGCGGACGGCGGCGGAGTGGAACACGTGGCAGGCCAGGACCGGGCCCTGGCCGAAGGCGTGCAGGTCGAAGACCCACGTCGCGGGCTCGGCCGGGTCGGGAGGGAACAGCACGAGGTGCGACCACCCGGCCTCCCGCCAGAACGCGCGGTCGAACCCGAGAACGACCTTCTCGTAGGTCCCGAAGCCGATCCGGGACAGCGCCCGCGCGCGCTCGGCCGGCAGCGGCGGCAGGAAGGCGGGCAGACCGGCCCGGAGCACGCCCAGCGGCACGGTGACCACGACGTGCGACCCGGTCTCGGTCCGTGCCGGCCCCGACGTGGAGACGCGGACGCCGTCGCCGTCCCACGCGACGTGCGTCACCGGCTGCTCCCGGCGTACGTCGAGACCGGAGGCCATCGCCTCCACGACGGCTGCGTACCCCCGGCGGGGGAGGTCGCCGAAGTAGGCGTCGTCGAACTCCTGCTGGGTCCAGAGCCACCGCAGCGACTGCTCCTCCGCGGCGCCCGCGGCGTCTGCCTCGACGCTCGCTCGCAGTCCCTGCCGTGCGCGGCGCGAGCGCGTCGCCCTCGAGCCCGGTGGTGGCGAGGTACGCCTCGATCCCGTCGGCCGCGGACGCATCGGGGCCCAGCTCCTCGCGCAGTCGACCGAGCTCGGACGCGAAGCCCGAGGCATCGGCGGCCGGGCTGCCCGCGAGCTCGTCGCGGGAGAGCCACCTGCCGGTGGCGAGGTCGAACCCGGCGAGCCCCGGCCACGGGTCGCCCGGGCCGCACCCGACGCCGGCCTCGTCGGCGAACCGGCGCAGCGGGTTGCCCGTGGGATGGTGCAGCCACGACCCGCCGAGGTCGACCGGTGACCCGGCCAGGTCGACCGTGTGCAGCCTGCCCCCGACGCGCGGTCGCGCCTCGAGCACGACGTGGTCCACCCCGGCGTGGTGCAGGGCGTTCGCCACCGTGAGCCCGGCGATGCCGGCTCCGACGACGACGACTCGTCGGACCGGGCCGGCGAGTCCTCCGGGGACCTCGGGGCCGCCGTCGTCGAAGCGGCCGGCGAGGCGGACGGGTGTCTGGCCCATGGGTCGTCCCCGCTCGGCGCCCGGCTACGAACCGCGGCGGGCCGGGCCCAGGGTGCCGTCGTAGTCGGGGAGCTCGGGGCCGGTGACAGCCCGCTCGACGAGGTCGGTGAACGCCTCCATGTCGGGCTCCTCGGCGGGACCGTCCTGCGGGTCGGCGGTGAGCATCCGCACGTGCAGCCGGCCGATCTCCTGGTTGGCCTCGACGTAGGAGCGCATCCGCTCCTGGTAGCCGGCGAAGCCCGCCCCCGGGTCCCAGCCGGCGGCGGCGAGCTCGCCCGCCAGCATGTAGGCGCCGACCAGGGCGAGACCGGTGCCGGCGCCGGACATGGGCGACGCGCTGAACGCGGCGTCGCCGATCAGGCCGACGCGGCCGTCGTACCAGCGCTCCATCACGACCTGGGCGACCTGGTCGAGGTAGAAGTCCGGGGTGCCGTCCAGGTGCGCGAGGATGCGCTCGGTCTCCCACCCGAAGCCGGCCATGTGCTCGCGCAGGATGCGCTTCTGGGCGTCGACGTCGCGGTGGTCGATGTCGAAGTCAGGGGCGGGGAAGGCGAGCATGGCGATCGCCCGCGTCGGGTCGGGGACCGGCCGGAGACCTGTCCAGCGGCCGCCGTCCTGGTAGTCGAGCAGCCAGCCGTCCAGGCCGAACTCGTTGGGCACCGTGAAGAAGGCCAGCACCATGCCGAGGTGGCGGACGAACCGCTCGCGGGGACCGAACACCATCGACCGCAGCGACGAGTGCAGTCCGTCCGCGCCGACGACGAGGTCGAAGCGTCGGCGACCGCCGCCGGCGAACACGACGTCGACCCCGTCGGCGTCCTGCGAGAGCTCGGCGATCCGGTCGCCGAAGAGGTACTCGACGTGGTCGCGGGTGTCGTCGAACAGGATCTGCGCGAGGTCTCCCCGCAGGATCTCGATCTCGGACACGTAGCCGTCGCCGTCGTTCTCGTCGGCGGGCATGGTCTCCAGGACGGTGCCGTGCGCGTCGACCGAGTGCGCGCCCTTCGTGTCGGTGCACGCCGCCCGCACGGCGGCGTCGAGGCCCATCCGGCGGATCGCCTCCTTGGCGACGCCGCGGGCGTCGACAGCCTGCCCGCCCGGTCGCAGCCCCGTCACCTGCTCCACGACGGTCACCTCGGCGCCGCGCCGGTGGGCCCAGTGGGCCAGGGCCGGCCCGGCGATGCTCGCGCCCGAGATCAGCATCGTCGGTGTGCTCATGGGTTCAACGCCGGGTCAGCCGCCCGCCTGCACGGCCGTCTCGATGAACGCGTTCCGATCGTCGGCCGGCTCGAACGGCGTCGCGCCCGGCTTCGACTGCACGGTGTCCTCGAGGGCGACCCCGGCGGGCAGCGTCCGGAACGCCTCCGACGTACGTCGTCCCGGTGCGCCTGCCTCACCCTCGGTGTCGGTCATACGGTCGAGTGTCGTGCGTGGAGGTCCGGCGTGCAACAGGCAGCTCGAGGACGCCCCTTCCGACCGCGGCACCCGGTCATCGGGCCGGTCCGGGTCAGCCCCGGCCCAGGGCCCCCGGGCGGAACGGCGCGCCGTGTCCGGGCACGATCAGGACGGGGTCGAGCTCCAGGAGCGTGGCCCGGGAGCGCTCCAGCACGGCTTGGTCCTCTGCCAACGGGTCCTGGGCGGGACCGCTCTCGGACCACCACAGGTGGGTGCACGCGACCAGACCCTCGGCCGTGTCGACGAGCGTGGTGATGTCCTGGGCGGTGTGCCCGGGCGTCGCCATCAACCGCACGGACGGCGTGAGCTCGAACCCGTCGGCCGGGCGGTCCGTCCAGGTGTCGCCCTCGTAGACCGCCCAGACGTCGTGGAACCGCGCGCGCTCGAAGAGCGCGGCGTTCA
Organism: uncultured Actinomycetota bacterium; assembly: GCA_963781745.1. GTDB lineage: Bacteria > Actinomycetota > Actinomycetes > Propionibacteriales > Nocardioidaceae > Nocardioides_B. The sequence goes on from CAWAHH010000011.1 coordinate 158,464, forward strand.
GCGTGTGGTCGGGATGGTGGTGGCTGAACACCACGTCGCGCACGTCGGTCGGGTCGACACCCATCTCGGCGAGGGGGTCGAGGATCCTGCGACGGTCCGACACCATGCCCGGGTCGACGACGACCAGCCGGTCGCCGTCCCGGATCAGCACGACCGTGCTGGCCACGCGCTCATCGGCGTAGCCGGCGGACAGGACATGCAGCTCGGCGCTCATGCCGTCATCATGACAGCCCCCGAGGTCCGTCGAGCCGCCTCGTGTCGGAGGCCTGGCATAGCCTTCGGCGCATGAAGCGGTACGTCGAGGAGGACCTGCAGGGCGCGGAGTTCCGCGAGTGCGACCTGAGCGGCGCCCGGCTGGTCGGCGTGGTCATGCAGGACGCCGTGATCGACGGGCTCGTGACCAACCTCGTCGTGAACGGCGTCGAGGTCATGGGGTACGTCGAGGCCGAGCTCGACCGGCGCCGCCCGGTCCGCCGGCTGCTCCGCTCGGACGACCCGGACGACCTGCGCCGGGGGGCCCGGCAGCTGCGCACCGACTGGGCCGCGACCGTGGCACGCCTGCGGCAGTCGCCCGGCATCGAGCACGAGAGCGTGAACGACGAGTGGTCGGCCGTGCAGACCCTGCGCCACCTGGTGTTCGTCCACGACTCGTGGTTCCGGCGCTGCTGCCTCGGGTCCACCGCCGGCTTCACCCCGATGGGGCTGGGCATCGAGGCCGTGCCCGACCGTGAGGCGCAGGGGCTCGACCCGTCGGCGGACCCGACCCTCGAGGAGGTGCTGACCGTCAGGGACGAGCAGGCGGCCGAGCTCGAGCGCTGGCTGGACGGCGTCACCTCCGAGCAGCTCCGGGAGCCCGCACCGATCCCCGACGACGACAGGTGGCCGGCGTACGCACGCGGACGGTCCGTGCGGCGGTGCCTGGGCACGGTGCTCGGCGAGGAGCTCGAGCACCACGGCTTCTGCGTGCGCGACCTCGACCTGATCCAAGGGGCGTCTGGTCTAATGTGATTAGACACGGTCCGACGGGCGGGCCGACCCGAGAGAGGACCACCTTCCACGATGGCCACCATCGCAGTGCACGAGTTCATCTCCGCCGACGGCGTCTTCGAGTCGCCGAGCTGGACGGCCCCCTACGGCTTCGACCCGAGGATGGGGGAGACGCTCGCCGCGATCACCGGCGGGGCGAGCGCCATCCTGCTCGGGCGACGTACGTTCGAGATGTTCGCGCCGGCCTGGCGGGACCGCACCCCGGCCGAGGACCCCGGGGCGCCGTTCTTCAACGACACCGAGAAGCTCGTCGTCGGTGGGCAGCCACTGCGTGAGGAGTGGGCGAACACCACCTCCCTCGGTGCGTACGACGCAGACGTGATCCGCAGGCTCAAGGCCGACCGGGACGGCGGGATCTACGTCTCCGGCAGCGGCCAGCTGGTCCGGGCACTGCTGGCCGACGGACTGGTCGACCAGCTGCACCTGTTCGTGTACCCGGTCGCTCTCGGGCAGGGCGAGCGCTTCTGGGGCGACGGCGAGAGCAGGCTGTCCCTGCTCGCGCACGACGCCTACGACAACGGCGTCGTCCACCTGGCCTACGGTCCCGCCGGGGAGTGACGGGTCGCGAGGGCGTCCGGGACGAGTCCTCCCACGCCGCCGCCGGGATCACCGTGCCGGCCATCGTCGAGACGACGCTGGCCGTCATCGCCGAGCGCGGGGTCCCCGGACTGACCATGGCGCGGGTGGCCGAGAGGCTCGGCGTCCGGACGCCCTCGCTCTACCACCACGTCCAGAACAAGGCCGCTCTCCTCGCGCTGGTGGCCCGGGACGCCTACCAGGAGTTCGCCGAGGAGCGCGATGCCTACGCCGACGTGACGTCGGTCGAGGAGTGGGTCTCCCTCGTGCAGTCCGGCACCCTCCGTGTCCGGGCCTACTTCGCCGCCCACCCGGGGCTCGCCCTGGTGGCGCTGGCGAACGCGACCCCCGACCGCGACCAGGAGGAGCTCTCGCGTGGAGAGCTGGCACGCGCCCAGATCGAGGCACTCGTCCGGCTCGGCATGCCCCGCCCGGCCGCCAAGGACGTCTACGAGGCGTGCTCCCGGTGGACCGGCGCGGCCGTCGCAGCAGAGCACGCCGCCGGTCTGACCGGTGACGCGCGCGACGACGACCTCTTCCGCCGCGGCCTCTCGCTCCTCCTGGCCGGCGTCCGGGCCGACATCGAGCAGACGATCGGGGACGGCCGCGCGAGGCGTCTACCGTGAGGGTCGTCGGTGCAGGCAGCGGAAGGGGCGACCATGACGGAGGCGCACGCAGGGTCCGACGGCGGCGCCGGGCCGACTGAGCACCGGTACGACGCGGCCCTCGCGAGGCTGATCGAGGCTCGATGGCAGGAACGCTGGCGAGCGGGCCGGGCCTTCGAGGTGGACACCCCGCCCGTCGGCTCCGCATCGGCGACCGGGAAGACCTACGTGCTGGACATGTTCCCGTACCCGTCGGGGGTGGGCCTGCACGTCGGACATCCGCTCGGCTACATCGCGACCGACGTGTTCGGGCGGTTCCGGCGGATGACCGGGCACCACGTGCTGCACGCGTTCGGCTTCGACGCCTTCGGGTTGCCGGCCGAGCAGTACGCCGTACAGACCGGGCAGCACCCGCGGTCGACGACCGAGCGCAACATCGAGGCGATCCGCGTGCAGCTGCACCGCCTCGGGCTCGCGCACGACCCGCGGCGCGGCGTCTCGACCACCGACCGCGACTTCTACCGGTGGACGCAGTGGATCTTCCTGCAGATCCACGACAGCTGGTACGACGAGGAGGCTGGCCGGGCCCGGCCGGTCGAGGAGCTCAGGTCCCTGCTCGCCTCGGGGGAGAGGCCCGTCCCGACGGGGGTCCCAGGGGTGGACGGGCGCGCGTGGGCGGACCTCGACGAGGGGTCGCGACGGCGGGTCGTCGACAGCTGCCGGCTCGCCTACGTCGCGGACGCACCGGTCAACTGGTGCCCGGCTCTCGGCACGGTCCTGGCGAACGAGGAGGTCACGGCCGAGGGACGCAGCGAGCGCGGGGACTTCCCGGTCTTCGCGAGGAGCCTGCGCCAGTGGATGATGCGGATCACCGCCTACGCGCCGCGACTGCTCGCGGACCTCGACGCGCTGGAGTGGCCCGACAGCATCAAGCTCCAGCAGCGCAACTGGATCGGACGGTCCGAGGGGGCGACCGTCGGCTTCGCCACCGACGCGGGCGAGATCGAGGTCTTCACGACCCGGCCGGAGACGCTGTTCGGCGTCACGTTCCTGGTGGTGGCGCCCGGCCACCCCGCCCTCGACGCGCTCACGCCCGCGGCCTGGCCGGTCGGCGCGCCACCCGCGTGGACCGCGGGTGCGGCGTCGCCTGTCGACGCCGTGGCGCGCTTCCGTGCCCCTGCCGCGCCACAGCCGGCGGGCCGCGGGCAGCCGGAGCACCAGGGAGCCGGTGCCTGGACCGGCGCGTACGCGACGAATCCCGTGACAGGGCAACAGATCCCGGTGTTCGTCGCGGACTACGTGCTGATGTCCTACGGCACCGGCGCGATCATGGCCGTGCCCGGGCAGGACGAGCGCGACTGGCGCTTCGCCGAGGAGCACGACCTGCCGATCGTGCGGACCGTCGAGCCCCCGGAGGGCTGGACGGGTGGGGCCTACCCGGGCGACGGCACGGTGATCGGCTCAGCGAGCAGCGAGCTCGTCCTGGACGGGCTCGACGTCCGGGAGGCGCGGGCGCGGACGGCCGACTGGCTCGAGGCGACCCGGCACGGGCGTCGGACGACGACGTACCGGCTGCGCGACTGGCTGTTCAGCCGCCAGCGCTACTGGGGCGAGCCGTTCCCCATCGTGTACGACGAGCACGACCTGCCGCTCGCGCTCCCGGAGTCGATGCTGCCGGTCGAGCTGCCCGACGTCGACGACTACACGCCGCGGACCTTCGAGCCGGACGACAGGGACGCGGAGCCGGAGTCGCCGCTCGCTCGCAACGTCTCGTGGACGACCGTCGAGCTCGACCTCGGCGACGGCCCGAGGACCTACCGGCGCGAGACGAACACGATGCCGCAGTGGGCCGGGTCGTGCTGGTACGAGCTGCGCTACCTCGACCCCACCAACCACGAGCGCCTCGTCGACCCGCAGGTCGAGCGCTACTGGATGGGCCCGCGCCGGGAGGGGCAGCCGGGCGGCGTCGACCTGTATGTCGGAGGGGCCGAGCACGCGGTCCTGCACCTGCTCTACGCGAGGTTCTGGCACAAGGTCCTGTTCGACCTGGGCCACGTGTCGAGCAGCGAGCCGTTCCTCCGGCTGTTCAACCAGGGCATGATCCAGGCGCCCGCCTACCGCGACTCCCGAGGTGCCTACGTGCCTGCCCAGGACGTCGTCGAGGACGGCGCCGGCGGGTTCGCCTGGCAGGGCGAGCCGGTCACCCGGACCTTCGGGAAGATGGGCAAGAGCCTGAGGAACATGGTCACGCCCGACGAGGTCTGCGACACCTACGGCGCGGACACGTTCCGTCTCTACGAGATGTCGATGGGGCCCCTGGACACGTCACGCCCGTGGGAGACGCGTGCCGTGGTGGGCTCGCAGCGGTTCCTCCAGCGGCTCTGGCGCAGCATCGTCGACGAGTCGACCGGGCGGCTCCGGGTGGTCGACGAGCCGGCCGACGAGGAGACCCGCCGCCTGCTGCACCGGACCATCGCCGCCGTACGCGCCGATCTCGAGGACCTCAAGGCGAACACCGCCCTGGCCAGGCTCGCGGAGCTCAACAACCACGTCGTACGTCGCGGCGTGACGACCAGGGAGACCGCCGAGGCGCTGGTGCTCATGGTGGCGCCTCTCGCGCCCCACATCGCCGAGGAGCTCTGGTCGCGGCTCGGGCACGAGACGTCGTTGGCCCACGGGCCGTTCCCCGACGCCGACCCCGACTGGCTGCGCGTCGAGACGGTGACCGCCGTCGTCCAGGTCGACGGCAAGGTGCGAGCCCGCCTGACCGTCCCCGCGACCACGACCGAGGAGGAGCTGCGAGAGCTCGCCCTCGGCTCGCCGGCCGTCGAGCGCGCGCTGGCGGGGCGTCGGGTCCGGCAGGTCGTGGTCCGACCGCCGAAGCTGGTCAACGTCGTTCCCGAGTAGCCCGCCGTGGCGGGGCCGGCTCGGCGTCGCGACCGCCCCTCGCCGCCGAGCAGGTCAACCGGTCGGCCCGTCGAGGTACGGCGCGACGTAGCGCCGAGGCGTCCGGGGGACGGTGACCGTGCAGGCGCCGTCGGGGAGCCGGCACACCAGGAGGTCGCCGCTCTTGGCGGGCAGGTCCCCGCCCCCGTCGTCGGCCCACAGCACGACGTGGTCGTCGTCGAGCCACTGCGACACCGTGAGCGCAGGTGCCTCGTCGGCCGGCCAGGGTCCGACATAACCGGTGGGCAACCGCAGCCGGAGCCGCGACCCGTCTGCCAGGGTCACCGGTGCGGCGGCCACGACGCCCGCGTCGATCCTGGCCACCAGTCGACCGGCCTGCACCGAGAACGAGGGCGGACCGTGCACCACGCGCCCGTCGGGGGCCACGGCTGTGAACACGCGGGACTGTCGGTCCAGCACCGCGTCCAGGTCCGAGCGGTCGAGTCGTCTCGTGGTCCCGGAGCGCAGGTCGAAGCGGTGGACGTGCCGTGAGGTCGCCCGGTCGGCGTACCAGACCTCGTCGTCGCCGACGTACGCGACGATCGTCTGGGCATCGCGGTCCGGGACCGGGATCCGCGCGACCTCTGCGTGGCGCGAGGTGTCGTAGACGACCAGCTCGGTCGGCTCCTTCTCCTCGCTCCGACTCCGGTCGGCCCACACGACCAGGGAGCCGGAGGGCCCCGTCGACACCACGCCCGCGTGCGACGTCGGTGCTGCTGTGAACCCCGAGGTGCCGATCATCTCGGTGCGGGTGCCGTCGGTGAACCAGAGCCTGCCGTCCAGCATGGCCTCGAAGACCGCGCCGTCGTCGGTGGGTGCGACGAACGCGACCGGCTCGTCGGCCCGGGTCGTCCTGTCGCCGACGTGGACCGTCCTGCCGTCGGCGTAGACCAGAGGTCGCGACGCGGCGTCTTCCACGACCGTGCCGGACGAGGGTGCGACCGGATCACCGGGCAGGGGACTCGCCGTCCTCGACAGGGCCCCCGTGGCCAGCACGGACGCGACGGCGACCGCGCCTGCTGCGACTGCGCTCGCAGCGACGACCGTGAGCAGGCGTCGCCGGCGCCGGCGCTCCACCTCGGCCACCAGGTCGCGCAGGTCCAGGCGCGGCACGGCGACCGCGTCCGCCCCCTGACGGAGGAGGTCGTTCAGGTCCTGGGTCATGACGTCACCTCCTCGCCGGCCGTCGCCTGGTCGAAGGCCGGCCCGAGGGCCTCCCGGAGTCGTCGCAGGCCGGCAGACACCTGGCTCTTCACCGTCCCCACCGAGCAGCCCATCGCCTCGGCCGTCTGCTTCTCGGTGAGGTCCTGGTAGTAGCGCAGCACGATCGCCGCCCGCTGGCGAGGCGGCACGGCACGCAGCGCTGCGACCACGGCGTCGTGGGTGACCACGATGTCGGTGGGATCGGGACCGGGCCGCTCGGGAAGCGCCTCGACGGGTCGCTCGTGGAAGGAGCGGCGGCGCCGCCACGAGATCGAGGTCGTCACGATGATGCGCCGGGTGTAGGCCTCGAGGTTGTCGCGGTCCCGCAGCCGGGGCCAGGCCATCAACGTCTTCACCAGGGCTTCCTGGAGCAGGTCCTGGGCGAGCTGGTGGTCCCCGACCATCAGGTACGCGGTGCGGAACAACGACGGGGCACACGCAAGGGCGTAGTCGCCGAAGGCGGCGAGGTCGTCGGTGTCGCCCATGCCACCTCCTCCCACCCGGACCCCACGACCAGGATCCTCCACTCTCTCCACGCCCGGTCCCGCCCGGAAGGTTCGGCGAGACCCCCGAGCCGGGTCGGGGGCTGTGATACTGAGCTGGTGACCCAGCTAGCGCGCCCGTTCGGCGGGAGCCGGCGCAAGATCGCGCCGTACGACGTGCCCGCGCATCCCGGAGACGCCTCGGTCGAGGTGCTCACCGAGTACGCCAGGCTCAAGGCCGCGAGCCTGAACCAGCACGTCATCGGCTACGGGGCGCTCGCCGAAGGGGAGTGGGCCGCGCGCGGGCTGTCCGCGCCCGACCTGCCCCGGATGCGGCAGTACCGGCTGGACCGGGTCCGTGAGCAGCTTCGACGTCGCGACGTCGCGGGCATCCTGCTCTACGACCCGGTCAACGTCCGCTACGCCACGGACTCGACCGACATGCAGGTCTGGTGCACGCACAACCCGGTCCGCTACGTCTGGGTGTCGGCCGACCGGCTCGTGCTGTGGGACTTCCACAACTGCGAGCACCTCTCCTACCACCTCGACCTGGTCGACGAGATCCGGCACGGCACGTCCTGGTTCTACTTCGGCAACGGGCCCCGGATCCCAGAGATGGCGGACCGGTGGGCGGCGGAGCTGGCCGACGTGATCGGAGGCGGTTCCACCTCGGGCGGTGGGCGGGTGCGGATCGCCGTCGACCACCTCGACCCGGAGGGTGTGCGGGCCCTTGCCGCGCTGGGCGTCGACATCGCCGACGGCGAGGAGATCATGGAGCTCGCGCGGTCGGTGAAGTCGACCGACGAGATCCGTGCGATGCGTCGCTCGATCGGCGCCGGCGAGGCGGCGATCGGGGTGATGCACGACGCCCTGCGCCCGGGCATGACCGAGAACGACGTGTGGGCGATGCTGCACGCGGAGACCATCCGGCGCGGCAGCGAGTGGATCGAGACCCGGCTGCTCTCCTCTGGCCCGCGCACCAACCCGTGGTTCCAGGAGTCGTCGGCCCGCACGATCGAGCCCGGCGACCTGGTCGCGTTCGACACCGACCTGATCGGCCCGTACGGCTACTGCTGCGACATCTCACGCACCTGGCTCGCGGGGGCGGACCCGGCCACCGCCGAGCAGCGCACCCTCTATGCCATGGCCCGCGAGCAGATCGCCGACAACATCTCGATGCTCGCGCCCGGGCGCAGCTTCCGTGAGCTGTCCTCGGCGGCGCACCTGCTGCCTGCCGACTGCGCGCCGAACCGCTACTCGCTCCTCTTCCACGGCGTCGGGCTGTGCGACGAGTACCCCTCGATCCCCTACCCGGAGGACTGGGACGGGTCGGGGTACGACGGCGAGCTCGTCGCGGGGATGACCCTGTGCGTCGAGAGCTACGTGGGCCGGCTCGGCGGACACGAGGGCGTCAAGCTCGAGGAGCAGGTGCTCATCACCGACACCGGGTGCGAGGTCCTGTCCGCCTACCCGTTCGACCCGGCGCTCGACGGCTGACCGGGCGATCACTCGGCCGAACGCCTCGGCCGGGTCTGGGTCAGCCCTCGTAGCCGATCAGCCACCGGACCCCGAAGCGGTCGGTGACCTGGCCGTCGTGGTCGCCCCACGGTCGCTTCTGCAGCGGGTCCACGTCCGAGCCGCCGTCGCTGAGGGCGGCGAACCACTGCTCGAGCGTCGCGGGCTCGGCCGTGCCCAGCAGGGAGAACAGCACGCCCTCGAGGCGCAGCGTGGCCTGTCCCGGGTCGGCGTCCGCGGCGAACAGCTCGACGGGTCCCTGGAGCATGCCGTGCGCGATGGCGTCGGGCGGGCCGTCGTCGCGGCCGAAGTCGGCCAGCGTGTTCAGCGCGAGCTCGCCACCGAAGACCTGCTGGTAGTAGCTCAGCGCCTCCCTGGCGGTGCCGTCGAAGGAGAGGTAGGGCGTCAGACCGGTCATGTCCCGAACCTACGCTGCCCCGTCTCCGTAGGTTCGCAGCACCGGACCTGGACCGAGGAGGTGGCGGTCATCGCCTCTGCGCGACCACCCGACAGCGGCACCGTCGAGCGGCTGGCCCTGCCCCTCGTCGAGCCTCGCATCGTCGAGGCGGACCTCTTCGCCGGCAGCTACGTTCCGCGAAGCACCATCGAGGAGGCGCGGCAGGTGACCATCCCCGTGCACGTCCTGCTGCAGCGGGACGACCGGCGCAACGACCGGCAGCGGGCGCTCGAGCTGTTCGACGCGTTCGGGTCGGCCCAGAAGACGCTGCAGGCCAACACGGGCGGCCACACCGGCATACCTCCCTGGGCTGCGGAGGACGCCGGGCGGTTCCTCGCCCGGCACCTGGGCGCGAGCGGCTGATCGCTCGCCGACAGGCGCCTACCGGCGTCCGGCCAGCGCGGCCCTGACGAGGCGGGGCTGCGGGTTGGTGTGGGCGACCCCGTCGATCACGACGGTCGGCACCACCTCGTCACCGCCGTCGTTGGTGGTCCTGACGTAGGCCGCCGCGTCGGGATCGGCCCAGATGTCGACCCACGTGGCGTGTGCCGCGTCCTTCCTCACGGCCCGGCGCAGCCGCAGGCAGAAGGGGCAGCCGTCGCGCCAGTAGATGGTGACGCCGTCGTCGAGCCGGGTGGCGGCGTCGGCCTGAGGAGTGTGCGGTGGGCGCCCGAGCAGGAGGTCGGCCAGAGGCATACGACGATCGTCGCGCGCGACGCCGCGGCTGTCGAGCGGGCGCCTATATTACGACCCGTGCACGTTGGGGTCCTGGGAGCGGCGGAGGTCCGCGTCGACGGGGCTGCGGCGGACCTGGGCGCCTCCAAGCAGCGCGCCCTCCTCGCAGCCCTGGCCCTGCACGCCGGTCGCCCGGTCTCGGCGGACCGGCTCGCCGACCTGGTCTGGGGCGAGGGCCCGCCCCCGTCGGTGACCGCGTCGCTGCAGGGGTACGTCGCCCGGCTGCGACGTGCCCTCGAGCCCGACCGGCCGCCCCGCGCCCCGTCCCGCGTGCTCGTCACCGAGGAGGGCGGCTACGCGCTGCGCCTGGACCCGGGGGTGCTCGACGTCCAGCGCTTCGAGCAGGCTGTCGCCGAGGTCCACCGCCGGCTCGACCCGGCCCTGCTCGCAGCCCGGCCCGGCGAGGGTCTCGAGGCGCTGCACGAGCGGCTCGACGACGCGCTGGCACTGTGGCGCGGCACGGCCTACGCCGATCTGGAGGACGCCCCGGCCGCCCAGGCGGACCGGTCCCGGCTCGAGGAGCTGCGGCTGCTGGCGGTCGAGGACCGCGCCGCGGTGGCCCTCGGTCTGGGCAGGCACGCGACGACTGCGGCCGAGCTGGAGTGGCTCACCGCGGCCCACCCGCTGCGCGAGCGGCTGTGGGGGCTGCGGGCGCTCGCGCTGGCCCGGTGCGGGCGCCAGGCGGACGCGCTCGCCGTGCTCGCCGAGGTCCGCGACGTGCTGCGCACGGAGCTCGGGCTCGAACCGGGCGCCGAGCTCCGCGACCTGCAGACGGCGGTGCTGCGGCAGGACCCCGCCCTGGAGTGGAGGCAGCCTTCGACGGTCGAGCGGCCGGCGCGGGAGGCCGGTCCCGAGCAGCCGGGCCGCCGGCGGGACGCCGTACCCGGATGGCCGCTGGTCGGGCGCGACGACGAGCTGGCGGCGCTCTGCGCGGTGCTCGACGAGTCCGCCACCCATCCGGCGTTCGCGGTCCTCACCGGCGAGCCGGGCATCGGCAAGAGCCGGCTGAGCGCCGAGCTGGCTCGGGTCGCCGAGGCCCGCGGGGTACGGGTGCTGGTGGGACGGTGCTCGCAGGACGACGGGGCGTCGCCGCTCTACCCCTGGGCGTCGGTGCTGGCCGAGCTCGGGCACCAGCTGCCGTCGGGCGAGGTGGAGGGTGAGGGCCCCGAGGCGGGCTCGGCCCAGTTCCGCGCCCGCGAGCAGATCGCACGGTTCGTCCTGCAGGCCGCCGCGACCGAGCCGCTGCTGGTCGTCCTCGACGACCTGCACTGGGCCGACGCCTCGACGCTGCGGGTGCTCCGGCTGCTGGCCGAGACCGGCCAGCACGGCCGGCTGATGGTGCTCACCACCTGGCGACCCGACCCGCCGCCGAGCGGGCACCTGGCCGAGGTCGCCGAGATGCTCGCCCGCCGGCACGCGCTGCGGCTCGGGCTCGGCGGGCTGACCGCGGACCAGGCCGGTCACGTCGTCGGGACGGTGACCGGGACGGACCCGACCCCGGCGCAGGCGCGGGCGCTGTGCGAGCGCACCGACGGCAACCCGTTCTTCCTCGTCGAGTACGCCCGGCTCGCGACCGCCGGCACCGGTCTCTCGACGCTGGTGGACGCGGCCCCGCCGGCCGGCGTCCACGACGTGCTCACCCGACGCCTGGCGACGCTGCCGGAGGAGACCCTGCACGTGCTGCGGACCGCCGGGGTCCTGGGCCGCGACTTCGACGTGCCCGCGCTGGCCCGGGTGCTGGCTCGGCCCGAGGACGACGTGATCGACGCCCTCGAGCCGGCACTGCGGGCGGGCCTGGTGCGCGAGTCCGCGGTGGACGCCTTCCGGTTCGCCCACGCCCTGGTGCGCGACACGGCGTACGACGACCTCTCGCGCAGCCGCCGGGCCCGCGTGCACGTGCGGGCGGCCGAGGCGCTCGCCGACGAGCCGGGTCGCGAGCGCGAGGTGGCGCGGCACTGGCTGGCGGCCGGGCCGTCGTACGCCGGCCGCGCGTGGCGCGCCGCCCGGGTCGCCGCCGAGGCCGCCCGCTCGGTCTACGCCTACGACGAGGCGGTCGACCTGCTGACCGGTGCGGTCGCCGCCGCGGACCGGGACCCGGGCATGGACGACGAGGGGCGTCTGGCCCTGCTGCTCGACCTCGCGCGGGCCCACCGCCGGGTCGACGACCTGGTGAGCCTGCGCGCGGTCGTCCACCGGGCGCTGGACATCGCGGAGCCGCGCGGCGACCTCGACGCGCAGCTCGAGGCGACGGGCCTGCTGATGACGAACCTGCTCTGGCAGGCCGGGGCGTACGGCGTGATCGACGACCGCGTCGTCGCGACGCTGCGACGCTGCCTCGACGAGCTGCCGCCCGGCGACAGCCACGCGCGCTGCCGGGCGACGGTCGGGCTGGCCGCGGAGATGTACTACGACTCCGTCCCGGACGAGCGGACGGCCCTGGGGCGCGAGGCGCTGGCGATGGCCCGGCGGCTGGGGGACGAGCGGCTGCTGCTGGCCACCCTGGTGGCCCTCCCGCTGGCCGTCAACGGGCCCTCGACCGCGCACCTGCGTCTGGACCTGACGGTCGAGGCGGTCGAGCTCGCCCGGGCCCTGGGCGACACCTCGACGCTGGCGCCCGCGCTCGCGCTGCGCGCCACTGCGGCCCACGAGCTCGGTCGCGCCCAGGAGGTCCTGGAGCTGGTGGCCGAGGCGCGCGAGGTGGCGGTGCGTGAGCGGCAGCTGTTCACCGAGCTGGTCGTGATCGGCATCGAGGTGCCGTGGCGGGCGATGCGGGGCGAGCTCGACGCGCTGCCCGCGCTGCTGTCGCGGATGCTCCAGCTGCACGAGCGCACCGACGTCCAGCACACCGGCGACGCGTTCGTCGCGGCGCTGCTCATGGAGTCGCTCTGGGCCGGCGACGACGACGCCGTCCGCTCCTTCGTCCCGCACCTCGACGTCGTCCGGGTGCTCCCACCACGTGCCGTCCGGGCGGGCGTGCTCGCGCGGCTCGGCGACGTCGACGGGGCCCGTGCCGCCCTCGACGGAGGGCCGCTCGAGCTCTCCGCGGACTGGTGGTTCTCCCTGTTCCTGCTGGCGTTCGCGGCGGAGGCGGCCCTCGCGACCGGGCGCCCGGACCTGGCCGCGCAGGTCCACGCCGCGATGACGCCGTACGCCGGCCGGCCGGCGGTCGCGGGGTCCGGCGCGTGCCTGGGAGTCGTCGACTCGTTCCTCGCGATGGCGGCCCACGCCATGGGCGATCGGGAGCTGGCCACCCGGCACGCGGACGACGCCGACCGCATCCACACCGAGTGGCAGCTCCCGCTCGCCCACGCGTGGTTCGCGGGCGTCCGTCGTCGCGAGGGGTTCTAGGCGACGTCAGGCGACGTGCCGGAAGGTGCGCGCCTCCCTCCGGGCGAACCGGCGGCGGGTCAGGAGCCACACCACGCGGAACGGCACCGGCGCGTCGGGCAGCACCCGTGCCCGCACGTCCTCGGGCAGGCGGTGCAGCGCCCACGGCACCAGGGCGAGCGCCATCCGCACGGTCACGCCGCGGTTCCAGTGCTCCTCCTCGAGGTCCTTCCACTCCTCCTGGGTCATCAGCCGCTGCACGATGGCGATGGCGTCCTGCTCCTCGTGGCGCAGGTGCCGGGCGAGCTGGTCCCGGGTGCCGGCCAGACGCTCCGCCAGCGCTGCCCGGGCGTCGTCGTCGGCGTGCTCGGCGAGGCGGGCGAAGCCGTCCCGGCAGGCCTCCAGCGCCGGGTCAATGTCGGCGTGCTCGGCCTCCATCGCCAGCAGCGTCTCCCGGTCGCCGGCGTCGCCGTGGGCGAGCAGCCACGGCCACAGGCCGGCGTCCTCGCCGCTGTGGTGGTGGTGCAGCACCGAGGCGAACACCGTCCACCGGCGGGCGAGGGCGGTCCAGGCCTCCCGGTCGGTGGAGGGCGTGCTCCGGGCGGCCTCGGCGAACCGCTCGAGGTCGGTGCGGAACCCGTAGTGCATGACGTACATGACGGTCATGTCGACCGGCCCCGGAGGGGCCGCGGCCTGGCCGGGCAGCACGAGCTGCCCTGTCGCCGTGTCGGTGTGCGTGGTCATCGTGGTTCTCCTGACGTGGTCTCGTGACAGTGGTGAGGTGTGGTCAGACGCCGGCCGGGGTGCGGTCGTCGTCGGTGGCGGGCCCGGACCCGGGCGCTGCGGCAGCGGGAGCGAGGGCGGCGGCGGACGTCTCGGCGTGCAGCTCGGGCAGCACCCGGTCGAGCCACGCGGGCATCCACCAGTTCCAGCGGCCGAGCATGGTCATCGTGGCCGGCACCAGCACCATCCGGACGAGGGTCGCGTCGAGGGTGATCGCCACCGCCATCCCGAGCCCGAGCTGCTTGACCACGACGTCGACCTCGCTGGCGAAGCCGAGGAAGACCGCGACCATGATCGCGGCGGCCGCGCTGATCACCCGGCCGGTCGCGCTGAGCCCGCGGACGACGCTGCCGTGGGCGTCCCCGGTGTCCAGCCACTCCTCGCGGACGCGGGAGAGCAGGAACACCTCGTAGTCCATGGAGAGCCCGAAGAGCACGGCGAACAGCAGGATCGGCATCCAGCTCGAGATCGGCATCGCGTGGTCCAGGCCGAGGAGCCCGGCGCCCCATCCCCACTGGAAGACAGCGGTGAGGACGCCGTACGCCGCGGCGATGGACAGCAGGTTCATCAGCGCCGCCTTGAGCGGGACCACGACCGAGCGGAACATCATGCCGAGCAGCAGCACCGAGACCCCGACGACGAACCCGACCACCAGCCACAGGCGGGTCGCCAGCATGTCGGCGATGTCGGCGAACAGCGGGGTGGTGCCGGTGACCTCGACCCCGGCCGGGGCCAGCGCGCGCAGGTCCTGGACCAGTCCCGAGGTGCGCTCGTCGGTGGGACCGAAGGCCGGCTCCGCGTCGAAGGTGCGCAGGGCGCCGTCGGGGGAGGCGCTGACCGGGGACACCGTGGCGACGTCGTCGCGGCGGGCGACCCGCTCGGCGAGGCCGGCGACGTCGCCGTCGGTGACCTTGTCGGCACGGGCCACGAACGTCACCGGACCGTTGGCACCGGGGCCGAACTCCGCCGCGACCAGGTCGTAGGCCCGGCGGGTGGTGAGGTCCGCCGACTGCGCCGAGGAGTCCTGCGGCCAGGTCCGCATCGCCAGAGCCGGGGTGGCCAGGGTCATCATCACGGTCGCGGCGAGCAGCGCCCAGGCGAGCGGCCGGCGGGCGACCCGCTCGGACCAGCGCGCCATCAGCGGCCGCCCGGTGCGGGACACGGTGGCCCGGCGGCGACGCTCCCGGCGGGGGAGCAGCCGACGTCCGGCGAGCCCGCACAGCGCCGGCACCAGGGTGAGCGCGGCGGTGGCCACGACGACCACGGCGATGGCGGTCGCGAACCCGAACGCGTCGTACGTCGGCAGCCCGGCGAGCTTGAGGCCCAGCAGGGACACCAGGACCGTCGAGGAGGCGAAGACCACCGAGCGGCCTGCAGTCGCCGTCGCGATGCCGGCGGCCTCGACCTTCCCGCGGCCGTCTCGCAGCACCTCGACGAAGCGGGTCACCAGGAGCAGCGCGTAGTCGATGCCGACGCCGAGCGCGACCATCGAGGCGACCATCGGGGCCGCTGTGCTGACGTCCATCGTGGCGGCCAGCAGGGCGATCCCGGACGAGCCCACCGCCAGCCCGATCAGGGCGACGGCGATCGGCAGCCCGGCGCCGACGACCGACCCGAAGGCCAGCACGAGGATGACGAGCGCGGCGACGATGCCGATCAGCTCGCCCTGGCCGCCCATGGGCGCGGTCGCGGTGTCGGTCAGCGACCCGGCCAGCTCGACCTGCAGCCCCGCGCGCTCGGTCGGCGCGACGGCGTCCTCGAGCGGTGCGACGTCCTGGTAGATGTCGGGGTGGGTGACCTCGACGTCGTACTGCACCCCGACGACGGCGGTGTCACCGTCCTTGCTGAGCCGGGGCGGCAGCACCGCGGCGACGTGGTCCAGGCGGGTCAGGCGCTCGGAGAGGTCGCCCAGCGCGCCGGCCGGGACCGGGTCGCCGTCGCGGTCGTGCACGACGACGCGGGCGTCGGCGTTGCCCGCCCCGGGGGTGTGCGCGCGGAGCAGGTCTACGCCCTTCTGGGCCTCGGCACCGGGGATGTTCCAGTTGTCCTGGGTGACCCCGCCGACCGCGCCGGAGATCGCGAACAGGCAGGCGGCCGCGACGGCCCAGGCGGAGAAGGTCCGCCACGGGTGGGCGGCGGTGGACCGACCGAGGCGGAGGAGGAAGCGCGACATGGGAGCGGCCTTTCGGGTGTGGTGGTGTCCGGGGCATCACCGTGTCGCAGGCCGCTGGTAGGGGACTTGAGGGTCACTGGTGCGCGGCTTGAGCCGGGCCGCACGAGGGCCGGGGCTCCCCCCGGAGACCGACAGGGGGGATCGGCGGCATCCGAGGGGAGCGGTCCGTTGCACCGATCCGCCGGGCTGCACCCTTCGTCACCTGCACCCGTGCCGAAGGGTGCAGCGTCGGCGAACCACCCCCCAGTGGGGATCGCCGAGGAGCAGTCTCGAGCGGGTCCCCACCGCTGCGCCTGCCCCCCAGGCGCACGAGTCTCCCCGAACCTGAGGGAACGGTGTATAGGCCACGTAGGTGGCCCGGTGGATGCCCCACTTGGGCTAGCGGAACCGGACACCCCGTCAGTGAAAGAACCTGCACCCGCAGGCGCTCCGGGCGCTCGGTCGTCCTGTCGGGGGCCGGTCCTAGGGTGGGTCGCATGGCCTCCGAGTCGACGTACACGATCGCCCCGCTCAGCAGCGAGACCTGGCCGGCCTTCGACGCGATGGTCCAGCGGCACAACGGGATCTTCGGCGGCTGCTGGTGCATCTGGTTCCACCCCGACGGGCCCGAGCGCGGTCAGGGCGCCGAGGCCAACAGGGCCCTGAAGAAGGCGTACGTCGAGCAGGGGAGGGCGCACGCCGCGCTCGTGATGGACGGCGACGAGGCCGTCGCGTGGGCGGAGTACGGCACCCCCGAGGAGCTGCCGACCCTGCACCACCTCAAGCAGTACGACGCCACCAAGGAGGCCGACCCCGACTACCGGATCACGTGCGTGTTCGTCGACAAGCGGCACCGGCGCTCGGGGCTGAGCGAGCTGGCGATCGCCGGGGCGCTCGACCTGATCGCGCAGGCGGGCGGCGGGCGCGTCGAGAGCTATCCCCACGACCTGACCGAGCAGACGAAGAAGATGTCGTCGTCGTTCCTCTACAACGGCACCCGCCGTCTCTACGAGCGCCTCGGCTTCACCTACGACCGTCCCAAGGGGCTCAAGAACTGCGTGATGGTGAGGACGGTCGACCCCGCCTGACCCCGCCTGACTGGTCGGCCGCGTCAGGCCACCGGCATCCGGACCACGACATTGCCGACCTTGCGGCCGCTCCCGACGTAGGCGTGGGCCTCGCGGAGCTCCTCGAAGGTGTAGACCCTGTCGACCACCGGCCGGTAGGCGCCGCTGTCCATGAGGTCGCGCAGCCGGGCCGCCACGGCGGCGTCGGCGTGGGGGAACGGGAAGCAGACGTGCCGGCGGCCCAGCGCCCGGGCCACCGTGCCGACGGCGGCGAGCGGGAGGTTCTGCCCGCCGCGGCCCAGGTCGGAGGAGACGTAGCAGCCACCGGGTCCCAGCAACGGGAGGGCGCCGGTGAACGACAGGTGCCCGGTCGCGTCGAGGACCGCGTCGAAGCCGGTGCCGAGCCGGTCGAGCCCGCCTGTCTCCTCCACGACGACGGTGTGCGCGGCGCCGAGCTCCTCGAGCAGCTCCGGGCGGTCGAGGGGTCGCCGGTCGCACACCGCCGTGACCTCCGCGCCGGCGGCTCGCAGCAGCTGCACGGCAGCACTCCCGATGCCCCCGGTGGCGCCGTGCACGACGGCCCGCCGGCCCGCTGCGAGCCTCGCGACCCGCAGGCAGGCGAGCGCGTAGTGGGCGCCCTCCATGGCGGGCGCGGCGTCCTCCAGCGACCAGCCGTCCGGCACCGTGGCGAGCAGCCCGCCGGCGGGGACGGCCACGAGCTCGGCGTGCGCGCCCGGGCGGCCCTCGACGAAGCCGAAGACCCGGTCGCCGACGGCGAAGGTCGACACGTCGGCGCCGACCGACACGACGACCCCGGCGAGCTCCGACCCGAGGACGCGCACCCGGGGCCGGGGCCACCCGCAGAAGGCCTTGTTGACCCACGGGGTCCCCGACCGGTAGGCGCAGTCGGTGCGGTTGACGGTGGTGGCGTGGACCCGCACCAGCACGTCGTCGGCGCCCGGGACCGGCTCCGCGACCTCCTCGAAGCGCACCACCTCCGGGCCGCCGTACTCCGTCCGGACCGCTGCGCGCATGGTCCGAGTATGTCGGCCCGGCGAGGTCAGCGCGCGGGCAGCGAGTCGAGCAGGCCGACCAGGGGAGCCGGCTGCCGGTCGGCGGCCAGCGCGCCGGCGATCGCCCGCGCCAGCAGCGCCTTGCGGCCCGAGCCCGCCCCGGCGAAGCGGCGCACCTGGTCGGTGAAGGGCCGGTCCCGCCAGGCGGGCTGGTGGGTCATCGTCTCGAACGAGCGGGCCAGCCCGGTCGCGGCCAGGACGTCGAGCACGAGCGGCGCACCCGCGGCCCGGACCAGCTCGTCCTCGAGGTCGCGCTCGCAGATCCAGAAGCCGCACGCGGGCAGCGCCGAGTCGGGCGTGCCGGCCGCGTCGTACCCCGCGTGCCGCAGCGAGCGCGCGACGTAGCCCGCCTCCGCCCCGTCGCAGAGCCCGCGCACCTCGACCTCGTCCTGCTGTGCCGCAGCCAGGAACCGGGGCAGGTTCGTGACTCCGCCCATCGAGACCAGGCGCACGCCGCGCAGGTCGGTGCCGAGGACCCTGGCCGCCGCCTCGACGGCGGCCACGTCGCTGTCGCCCTCGACGAGCACGTGCACAGCGCCCGGCGGGCTCTCGGGTGACGCCACCGCGCCAGCCTAGGTCGGGCCGGCGCGGCGCGTGCGGCTCAGCCCGCGGCGCAGTCCGCGAGGATGCGGGCGAGCTCGACCGGCTTGGTGAACATCGGCCAGTGGCCGGAGTCGATGTCGACGTAGTCGACGCGCGTCCGCCTTGGCCAGCTCGGGGATGTCGCCGCCCTGCGACCCACTCCCTGGCCTGGTCGGGGGTGAACTCCGGGCAGACCATCGTGACCGGCACGCCGTAGCGACGCTCGTCGCTGCAGGCGCACGACCCCCTGCGTGACCGCGGCCGGCACGGCGATCGCCCCGCGCGCCACCGCCGCCTTGAGGCTCGGCCGACATGTCGTCGGAGTCGGGGCCCTCGAAGGGCTCCCAGCCCGGGAACGGCACGACGCCGTCGACGGGGTCGAAGCACGCCGAAGTAGGTCTCGCCGTCGTCGTTCGGCATGCCCGCCGATCAGGGCCACGCGCGGCGACCGGTCGGGCCGCGCGTCGGCGGCGACCCAGGCCAGGGCGCACGCGGCGGAGTGGCCGACCACGAGGGCCGGGCCGTCCGCGGCGTCCACGGCGGCGGTCACGGCGGCGACCTGGTCGTCGTACGTCGCCGTGGCGTCGCCGTCGCCCTGGCCGGGCAGGGTCAGGGCGACCGGCCGGTGGCCGAGCCGCTCGAGCTCGGGCACCACGTCGTTCCAGGCGGTCGCGTCGAGCCACATGCCGGCGATGAGCACGATGTCCATGTCAGTTCTCCTTCGTGGTCGAGGTGGTCGAGTGCGTCCAGGTCTCGCTCGGCGTAGAGCCGGTGGTGCCACTCCTCGTTGACGACGATGAACAGGCACTGTGCGCAGCGGGAAGTCCTCGAGCTGCGGCCAGCCGGGCTCGGTCCGCGTGACGGTCTCGCTCGAGCTGCTCGGGCGTCAGGCGCGTCGATCACGTCGCGGACCATGGCCTGCCGCTCGCGGCGTACGGCGAGGACCTCGTCCAGCGACGGGCGCGCATCGCGGTCCCACGGGATGCCGTCCCAGCCGGGCGCCTCGTCCCAGGGCAGGTCGAGCGGGTGCCACGGCACGGGGTCGCCGAGCACCATCCGGCCGACCCAGGCGGCGCTCGCGAATCCGAGGTGGCGCAGCGTCTCGATGAAGGACCACTCGTCGCGGACCCGCTCGTGCAGCAGCTCGGGCGGCAGCGCCCGGGCGCGCTCCTCGGTCTCGGCCCACAGCCGCTCGAGGATCGCCCAGGCCTCCTGGAACCCCTCGACCGTCGTCGGGCGCATCTTCGCCCGGTCGGGCATGCGGCGGTCGAGCTCGGCCTCGACCAGCGGGCCGATGTCGACGCCGTTGATCGTGCACGCCGTCGATCTCGCCGGTGATCTCGACGTCGACCAGCTCCAGCCCGGTGAAGCGGACGTGGTGGAAGGAGATGGCTCGCAGGTCGGCGTGCTCGATGTGGGCGCCGCGGGGGAGGGAGGCGGTGGAGGCGTTCATGGACCCACCGTAGGAGCGGTTCCGGACGATCTGCTTCCGGACAACGTCCTCGGCATGGCAGTCTTCCGGGATGAGCGAGACCAGCCCGACCGCGCGGGCCCTGCGGACCCTGGAGATCCTGCAGGGCCGGCCGGGCTGCACCGCCGACGTGCTCGCGGAGCGGCTCGGCGTCACCGACCGCGCCGCCCGGCGCTACGTCGCGATCCTGCGCGAGGCCGGCATCCCGGTCGAGTCGGTGCGCGGCCCGTACGGCGGCTACCGGCTCGGGCGGGGGGTGCGGCTGGCGCCGCTGGTGTTCACCGCCGCCGAGGCGGTCGGGCTGGTGATGGCGGTCCTCGACGGCCGGCACGCCGCCGCGGACAACGAGGACCCGGTCGGGTCCGGGATCGGCAAGATCATCCGCGCGCTGCCGGTCCACGTCGGGCGGCAGGCGGCCACGATGCGCGAGCACGCCCGCTCGGTCCCGGACCGGTGGGCCCGACCGGACCCCGAGATCACCTCCGCGCTGGTCGAGGCGGTGGGCGAGCAGCGGCAGGTGCGCATCGGCTACCGCAGCGCCGCCGGCCGCAGCCACTCCTTCGAGGTGGACCCGTGGTCGGTCGTGGTGCGCTACGGCCGGTGGTACCTGCTCTGCTTCGCCCACCACGCCGGTGCCGTGCGCACCTATCGCGTCGACCGGGTGACGGCCGTCGGCGCGGGCACCCGGACGTTCGAGATCCCCGACGGGCTCGACCCGGTGGCGTCCCTCGAGGAGAACCTCGCCTCCGGGTGGGAGCACGACACCCGGGTGGTCCTGCACGCCCCGATGGCCGACGTCGCGCCGTACCTGCGACCGACGATGGGCCGTCTGGAGCCGCTCGGGGACGACCGCTGCGTCGTCACCGGCAGCACCAGCAACCCGCTGATGTACGCCGGGGAGTGGCTGGCCGGGCTGCCGTTCGAGATGACCGTGGAGGGTGGTCCGGAGCTCCGCGCCGCGGTCGGCGAGGTGGCCGCGAGGATGGCGCGCTCCCTCGCGTGAGGCCGCAGGTCAGCCCTCGGGTCCCGGGAGGTCGAGGTCGTGCTCCTCGATGAACGCGTCGATGTCGGCCTGGCTGGTCCGGCCGCCGGCGAGCGCCTGCTTGGCCGCGACCAGGTGCTCGTTGGGAGCCGACAGCTCCAGCGCGATGTCGTCCGGGTCGCGGAAGTTGAGGTGGAAGCCGAACTCCATGTCGCGGATCGGCGTGTAGGTCACGCCGTGCTCGTCGAAGCGGCGCTCCCACTCCTCGAGGTGGGCGCGGGACTCGGCGGTGAGGCCGAGGTGGTCCAGGCCCGTCGTCAGCTCGGTGAACGCGCCTCCGCGGGCACCGTCGTGCTTCATCAGGGACAGGGTGAACCCGGTCCCCGGGTGCATGAGGATGCGGCCGTAGCCGACGTCGAGCACCGGCACGAAGTCGAGCACCTCGGTGTAGAACCGCTGGCTGACGTCGAGGTCGGTGACGGTGAACGAGACGTGGTCGACTCCTGCGAACGTCACCATCAGGACGGGCTCCTCTCGGTGGTCTCCCCCTCGCCCGGCCGGTTGCCGGTCGAGGCGCGGGCGAGCCGGGCGAGCTGGTCCTGGCCGACCTCGCCCGGCACGAAGAAGCTGCAGGACGCGGCGCCGGCCGCGGCGAGCGCGTCGACGCGGGCGCGCACCGTCGCGGGTGTGCCGACCACGGCGAGCGCGTCGATCCACTCGTCCGGCAGGGCGGCCGCGAGCTCGTCCGCGGAGCCGGTCCTCTCGGCCAGGGCGCGGAAGTCGGACGCGAACGGCAGGGGAGCGACGTGCGGCCACCAGTCCGGCTCGCCGAAGACCGCCACCGCCTCGCGCACGTGCTCGCGCGCGACGGCCGGGTCGTCGTCGACGTACCCGAGGTTGTAGACGTGCAGCGCGTGGGCCGCTGTGTCGGCGTCGCGCGGGACCGAGCCGCGGCCGGTGAGCTCGCGGGCCCGCTGGAGGTAGGGCACCGTGACCGGCTCGGCGAGCAGGGTGCCGTCGGCGTGCTCGCCGGACACGGCCAGGGACTGGGGGCCGCGGACGCCGGCGACGACGGGCGGCGGCACCGCGGGCGCGGCCTCCAGGCGTACGCCGTCGAGGTGCACGTAGCGACCCGACGTGGTGACGGTCTCACCGGCGAGGAGGCGGCGCACGACGTCGAGCGTCTCGGTCAGCAGGGTGAGCGGGCTCTCGACCTGCGCACCCACCTGACGCATCCAGACCGGCATGCCGTGGCCGAGCCCGAGGGTCGACCGCCCGGGGTGGGTCCGCGCCAGGGTCGCGGCCTCCATGGCCGTGAAGACGGGGTGCCGTGCCGCGACCGGCAGGATGCCGATGCCCACGTGGAGGCGCTCGGTCGACGCCAGCACCGTCGCGGCCTGGGTGAAGCCCCCCTTGAAGCCGAGGTCCTCCACGACCCACAGCAGGTCGAACCCCAGGCCCTCGGCCCTGCGCGCGAGCGGGACGAGCTGCTCGTCGTCGAGGTCGCGCGGCGCGACCAGCCCGATCTTCACGGCCTGATCCTCATGGGCCTGATCCTCATGGGCTGCCTCCGGGGTCCGCGGTCGCGTCAGTCTAGGCGCCGGTGGTCGAGGTGGGAGCGGAGCGAGTCCGGGCCGGCCGGGGGGCGGGGGCGAGGCATGCGGGGACCCTCGTCGGGCATGCTGTCCCACGACGGCTGACCCGACATCTCGTGGTGGGAGAACCGAATGACGCTGCGGCGTACGACATGGTGAGCGTGACGCCCCCGGGCCTCGACGGGGGGTCGCCGACGGCACCGCAGCGTCGGCTCGGCCGGATCCCGGTCTCCGACGTGGCGCCCCTCGTCGACAACGGCAACAGGCCGGCGAAGTCGGTCGTGGACGAGGAGTTCGACGTCACCGCGCGGTGTTCCGCGAGGGCCACGACGCGGTCGCGGCACGGTCGTGCTCATCGACCCGGCCGGCGCGCGAGCACCGCTGCCGATGGCGCGGGTCAACGCCGGGCTGGACGCCTGGTCGGTCACCGTCAGCGCGCGACTCGCACGGGGCGGTGGGGCTACCGGGTCGAGGGGTGGTCCGACCCCTACGGCACCTGGGAGCACGACGCCGTCATCAAGGTCGGCGCGGGCGTGGACATCGAGCTGATGCTCGAGGAGGGCGCGCGGGTGCTCGAGCGCGCGGTCGCGGAGGTCGAGCGCTCGCCCGAGCAGGTGACCCTGCTGACCGCGGCCGTCGGTGCTCTGCGGGACGCGTCGCGCACGGCGCAGGAGCGGCTCGCGGCCGGCGTCGCGGACGAGGTGCGGCACGAGCTGCACGAGCGCCCGCTGCGGGACTTCGTGACGCCGAGCCCGGAGCGGCCGTGGCTGGTCGAGCGGGAGCGGGCCCTGTACGGCGCGTGGTACGAGATGTTCCCGCGCTCCGAGGGCGCCGAGCTCGACGAGGGGACCGGGCAGTGGCGCAGCGGGACCTTCGCCACCGCGGCCCGGCGGCTTCCGCGATCGCGGCGATGGGGTTCGACGTGGTCTACCTGACCCCGATCCACCCGATCGGGCGGGTCAACCGCAAGGGCCCGAACAACACCCTGCGACGCCGGGCCGGACGACCCCGGGTCGCCGTACGCCATCGGCTCCGGCGACGGCGGCCACGACGCCGTCCACCCCGATCTCGGCACCTTCGAGGACTTCGACGCGTTCGTCGCCCGAGGCCGGCCGGCTCGGGATGGAGGTGGCGCTCGACTTCGCCTTCAACTGCGCGCCCGACCACCCGTGGGTCGAGCAGCCACCCGGAGTGGTTCACCACCCGCGCGGACGGGTCGATCGCGTTCGCGGAGAACCCGCCGAAGAAGTACCAGGACATCTACCCGCTCAACTTCGACAACGACCCGGAGGGGCTGTACGCCGCGCTGCGGGAGGTCGTGCAGGTGTGGATCGACCACGGCGTGCGGATCTTCCGCGTCGACAACCCGCACACCAAGCCGGTGGACTTCTGGGAGTGGCTGATCGCCGACGTCGCGCGCGAGCACCCCGACGATGATCTGGCTGGCCGAGGCGTTCACCCGCCCGGCGATGATGCAGAAGCTCGCCAAGGTCGGGTTCCAGCAGTCCTACACCTACTACGCCTGGCGCAACGACCGCGCGGGGCTCGAGGAGTACTGCCGCGAGCTGGCCGGCCCGTCGGCCGCCGCCATGCGCCCGAGCTTCTGGCCGACCACGCACGACATCCTCACCCCCTTCATGCAGCACAGCGGGCCGGCGGCGTGGAGGATGCGGGCCGTGCTGGCCGCCACGCTCGTGCCCGACGTACGGCATCTACGCCGGCTACGAGCTGCACGAGCACGTCGCGCGCCCGGGCGCGGAGGAGCAGATCGACAACGAGAAGTACCAGTACAAGGACCGCCGATGGGCCGACCACGAGCCCGGCGGCCCACGCGAGGGCGAGTCGCTCGCGCCGTACCTCACGCGCCTGAACGAGATCCGGCGCGCCCACCCGGCCCTGCACCGGCTGCGCAACCTGCGCTTCCACCGGGCCGACGACGACGCGTTCCTGGTGTTCTCCAAGACCTGGCGGGTCGACGGCCAGAGCGACACCATCATCGTGGTGGCCAACCTGGACCCGCACTCGCTGCGGGAGACGACGGTCCACCTGACATGCCGGCGCTCGGCCTGGGCTGGAGCGACACCGTCGTCGTCCACGACCTCTTCACGCGGCGAGTACGTGGCGCTGGGGCGAGCACAACTTCGTCCGCCTCGGCGTCGGCACCGAGCCGCTGCACCTCCTCCACGTGCGCGACGTCTGAGGGACGGCGTACGGCGCGCCGGGCCCGAGCCGCCTAGGGTGGCGAGGTGGCCGTGCGACTCGAGGCAGTGGCGTTCGACGTGACAGACGTGCCCGCGACCGCGGCGTTCTGGGCCGGGCTGCTGGACCGTCAGGTCGTCGACGAGCCGGGGGGCGTCCTGGTCCCCGGTGACGGGACCCAGGTCGGGCTCCGCTTCGTCGCCACGGACTCCGAGCAGGTCGGCGCCCGGCGGCTGCACCTGCACGTCACCAGCACCACCCTCGAGGACCAGCAGGCGACCGTCGACCGCGCGCTGGGCCTGGGTGGCCGGCACATCGACGTGGGACAGGCGCCCGATGACGACTTCGTCGTGCTCGCGGACCCGGGCGGCAACCACCTGTGCGTCATCGAGCCGCGCAACGGGTTCCTCGCCGGCACGGGACTCCTCGGCGAGGTCACCTGCGACGGGACCCGGCAGGTCGGCCTGTTCTGGCGGGACGCGCTGGGGTGGCCGCTGGTCTGGGACGACAACGAGGAGACCGCGGTGCAGTCGCCCTTCGGCGGCACGAAGGTGTCGTGGGGCGGGCCGCCCGTCGAGCCCCGCACCGGTCGCAACCGTCAGCGTCTCGACCTGGTGGCCGACGACCCGGGGGCCGAGGCGGCGCGGCTGGTCTCCCTGGGCGCCACGCTCCTGTCCGGAGTCGAGCTGGCCGACCCGGACGGCAACGAGTTCGCCCTCCGTCGCGGCGTCGCCGGTTGAGGTGGGCGACGGCGCCCCGGCGGCTCAGCCGGCGGCGGTGCGGTGCAGGAAGATGCCGGTGCGGGGCTTGGGCTTGACGTACGTCGACTTGGCGCTCATGACCTCGCGGCGCTCGGCGACCTCGACGAGGTCCTCGATGTGCGGGGCGTGCAGCGTGAGCAGCACACCACCGTCCTCGTCGCAGGCGCGGGTCGTGGGCTCGAGGTCGCGCAGCTCGGGGAGGAACTCCAGCCGCGGGTCGCCCTCGCCGACGCCGAGGAGCGGTCGCAGCACGCGGGTGTCGAGCAGGGTGACGTCGAGGCCCGCGACGCCCGGCGCGGGGCGGTGGTCGCGCGGCGTCAGCAGGTGCCAGCGCCCGCCGGCGTACATCCCGATCGTGCCGGTGTCGACGCGGGGCCCGGATGCGGGTCGGACGACGAAGTCCGCGTCGAGCGAGGCGAGCAGGGCGGGGACGTCGACCGGGCCCTGCACGCGGCGGTGGAACGCGTGCAGGAACAGCTGGTCCTGGGGGTAGACCGCGCAGAGCACCGCGTGGCCCTCGGGTCGTCCGGCCTGCTCCCACCGGCGTACGGCGGCCGCGACGCGGTGGTGCCCGTCGGCGATGTAGTGCCGCTGCCCGTCGAGGTGCGCGACCAGGGCGGCCGCCTCGTCGGGGCCGGCCCGCCAGACCGACTGCTCCACCCCGCCGGCGTCGGTGAACGTCAGGAGCGGCGGCTCCTTGCAGACCAGCGCGGTCAGGTCGGCCACGGCCGGATCCGCCCGGTGGAACAGCGCGACCAGCTCGGAGCGCATCTCCACGCGGTCGTAGTGGCCGACCAGGCCGTCGACGCGCGCGGGCTGCACGCGCTCGTGGCCGAGCACGCGCCCGTCGGCGAAGCCGGCGACGTCGAGGCTCGCGACGACGCCGGTGTGCTCGTCGCCGCCGTCGAGCATCCGGTAGACGAAGACGGCGGGCTCGGGGACGCACCGGTAGGCGCCCCGGTCGAGCAGCCTCTGGAGCGCGCGGGCCTGCGCCTCGTGGGAGGGTGCCTCGCCGAACGCCCGCGGCAGGTCGGCCGGGTCGCTGGTGACGTGGAGGTAGCTGTCGGGGTTGTCGGCGAGGACGGCGCGGCGCTGGCTCTCGGTGAGCACGTCGTGCAGCGGGCTGACCACGCGCGCGGCCCAGTCCGACGTCACCAGCCGTGCCTGCACCGGCCGGACGAGCGTCATCCCCGGCCCTCGGACCGGCTCCGGCGGGTCATCCCGCGCTGCCGGCGAAGTCGCGCATGAAGCCGGTGAGCTCGTCGACGCCCTCGTCGGGCATCGCGTTGTAGATGCTCGCGCGCATGCCGCCGACGCTGCGGTGTCCCTTGAGGTTGACCAGCCCGGCTGCCGTGGCCTCGGAGAGGAAGCGCGCGTCGAGGTCGGGGTCGGCCATCCGGAAGACGACGTTGGTGCGCGACCTGCCGCGCACCTCCGCGGGGCCGGTGTAGAAGCCGCCGCTGCCGTCGATGACGTCGTAGACCTCGGCGGCGCGCCGCTCGGCGCGCTCGGCCATCCCGGCCAGCCCGCCGCGCTCCTCGATCCAGCGCAGCATCTTGCCCATCACGTAGATCGCGAACATCGGCGGCGTGTTGAGCAGGCTGCTCGTCCGCGCGTGGCTCGGGTAGGAGAGGTACGCGCGGCAGGTCGGCCGTGCACCCGTCGAGCACGCTGCGCCGGATCGCGACCACCCCGAGCCCGGCCGGGCCGAGGTTCTTCTGGGCGCCGCCGTAGACGAGGTCGACCCGGTCCCACTCGACCGGCCGGGTCAGGAAGTCCGAGGACATGTCGACCACGAGCGGCACCCCGAGGTCGGGGAGCTCGCGCAGCTGCAGGCCCTCGATCGTCTCGTTGGACGTGACGTGCACGTAGCGGGTGCCCTCGCGCACCTCGATCTCGTCCGGCTGCGGCATCCGGGTGTAGCCGGCGTCCTGCCCGTCCCAGGAGAGGTACGCCGTCGTGGCGCGCGCCCCGTCGGCGTACGCCGCCTTGCCCCACGCGCCGGAGCGGACGTAGCCCGCCGTCGACCCGGAGGGCACGAGGTTCATCGGGACCATGGCGAACTGCAGCAGCCCGCCGCCCTGCAGGAAGAGCACGTCGAAGTCGTCGGGCACCTCGAGGGCGCGCCGCAGCCGCTGGAGCGCGTCCTGGTGGACGGCGTCGTACTCCGCGCTGCGGTGGCTCATCTCGATCAGCGACATGCCGCTGCCCTGGTAGTCGAGCAGCTCGTCGCGGACCTCCTCGAGCACCTCGGCCGGCAGCGTGCAGGGGCCGGCGCAGAAGTTGCGGACCCGGCTCATCGCGCGGCTCCGGCCGGCGCGGGCGCGTTGACGACGTTCAGCAGCCGTCCGTCGGCGAACGCGGCGACGATCTCGAGGACCCCCTCGACGACGGCCTCCTGCGCCTGCTCGGTCGAGGCCCCGACGTGGTGGGTGGCGACGACCGCCGGGTGGGAGGCCAGCGGCGAGTGCCACTCCGCGGTCGCCGTGCCGGGCTCGTCGGGGAAGACGTCCAGGCCGGCGCTGACCAGGCCGCCGTCGAGGCGCTCCAGCAGCGCGTCGGCGTCGACGACCTCGCCCCGGGAGGTGTTGAGCAGGATGCCCGGCGCCAGCGCGTCCAGGACCTCGGCGCCGACCATGCCGCGGGTCTCGGCGCGCAGCGGCACGTGCAGCGTGAGGACGTCGACCCGGGCGGCGAGGCTCACGAGGTCGGGGACCAGCTCGATGCCGAGCTCCTCGATGCGGCGCGCGGCCTCGGGGGAGCGGTCGCCCTTGGCCTGGGCGAGCAGCGGCATGCCGAACGCGGCGGCGCGCTCGGCCACGGCGAGGCCGATGCTCCCGAGGCCGACGATGCCGAGCGGGCGCCCGTGCAGGCCGCGTCCCACGGCGCTGAAGCGCTTCTTGTCCCAGCGGCCGGCGCGCAGCTCGCTGGTGCTGTCGGGGATGGCCCGGTCCACGGCCAGCAGCAGGCCCATCGTCAGCTCGGCCACCGCGAGCGCGTTGCGTCCGGGGACGTTGGCCACGAGCACCCCACGGCGGGTGGCCTCCCCGCAGTCGATCGTGTTGGTGCCGGACCCGGCCCGGACCACGAGCCGCAGGGAGTCGGCCGCCGCGAGCGTCTCGGCGGTGACCTTCGTGCTGCGCACCACGAGCACCTCGGCGTCGCCGACGGCCCCGGGCAGCGTGGACTCGCCGAGGCCCGGGTCGACCACGCAGTCGTGCCCGTCGGCTCGCAGGGCGTCCTCGAAGTGCTTCGGGAGCCGGTCCGCCACCACTATGCGCATGCTGTCCTCCGCCGTCGCCACCCTGCCGTCCAGGGCGCTTGGGGCGACCCTAACGGGACCCAGCCGTGTTGCGCCATACACAATGGGTTGCGAATGACGCAACGATCTAGTCCACTGGCTGGAATGTCCCGGATCGCTCGCCGAGGCGGACCACGACCACGCCGGCCAGGACGAGGGAGCCGCCGACCAGCTGGAGCGCGCTGGGCAGCTGGTCGAGCAGCAGCCATGCGAAGCCGACCGCGGCGACCACCTCCAGCAGCCCGACGAACGACGCGAGGCGCGCGCCGAGGCGCCGGCTGGCCGCGATCCCGCTGGCGTAGGCGACGGCTGCGGAGACCAGTCCGAGCCCGGCCATCGGCAGCCACCACGGCACCGCCTGTCCGGCGTAGGTCGCGGCCGCGGTCGTGGCCGTCATCGGCAGCAGCCCGACGAGGCCGGCGGCGCCGAGCACCACGGCGCCGACGACGAGCCCGCCGGCGGCGAGCGCCATCGGGGGGAGGGCGACCCGCTCGTCGGCGGAGATGACGAAGAACGACGCGACGCCGACCATCGCGCCCAGTGCCCACAGCACGCCGACCGGGTCGAGCCCGCCCCCGGACGCCAGGTCGAGCACGAGCACCAGGCCGAGCGCGGCGAGTCCCGTGCCGGCGAGGGTGACCGCCGCCGGGCGCTCCCCGTGGCGCAGCCACCACCACCCGACGACGACCGCCGGTGCGGCGTACTCGATCATCAGTGCGGGCCCGACCTGCATCCGGGTGACGGCCATGAAGTAGCACAGCTGGGTGCCGGCCACCGCCATCACACCGTACGTCGCGAGCAGGCCGGCGCTGCTGCCGAGCAGCCGCCACCGGCCGCGCAGGGACCGCATGCCGAACGGCGCCAGGACGACGGCTGCGACGGCGATCCGGCCCAGGACCGCAGCGCCCGGGCTCCACCCGCTCGCCAGGAGCCCGCTGGCCAGCGTGCCCGAGGTGCCGAACGTGACCGCGGAGAGCAGTGCCAGGGCCAGCCCGCCGGCCAGCCGGGGTGCCGGGGGAGCGGTCGCCGACCGAGTGTCACGAGTCATCGCCTTCATGGGTCATGACGCTACGGACCTACGCCGTAATATGTCAACGTGGTATTCACCCATGACACCGAGATGTCGCTGCAGGCGGCGGCGGTCCTGGTCAACACCGCGACCGGGACCGACACGCTGACCACGGTCGACGACCTGGACGAGTGGTACGCCGCCTTCTCCTACACCGGCCGCCGCGCCGGCGACCGGGCCGAGCTCGAGGCCGTGCGCGCCCTGCGCGCCGAGCTCCGCGAGCTGCTGACGAGCGACCGCGACCGGGCCGCCGAGCTGGCGAACGCCCTGCTCGCCGAGGAGTCGGCGATGCCGCAGCTGGTCCGCCACGAGCCGTTCGACTGGCACCTGCACGCGGTCCCGTCCGACGCCCGGCTGACCAGCCGGATCCGGGTGGAGACCGCGATGGCGATGGTCGACGTGATCCGCGCCGACGAGATGTCGCGGCTCGGCGTCTGCGCCGACGACGACTGCGACGGGGTGGTGCTCGACCTGTCCCGCAACCGGTCCCGGCGCTACTGCAGCACCGCCTGCGGCAACCGCAACTCGGTCGCCGCCTACCGCGCCCGCCGGGCCGGCGGGCCCTGACGCGCGGACGGCGCCGGCGCGCCGGCGACCTCGGGAGTCAGGCGGGGCTGCGGGCGAAGAGCATCGCCCCGGGCACCTCGTCGTCCGGCCCGGTGACGATCTCGGCCTCGACCGCGAACCCCGCCTCGCGCAGCCACCCGGAGACCGTGGCCGGCCGGCGACGGTGGCTGTCCACGTCCACGGCTCGGCCCGAGTAGCCGACGGAGGTGTGCCTGGTCCCGTCGCCGACGTGGAATCCGACCAGCAGGACACCGCCGGGTCGCAGCACCCGGCGCAGCTCCGCGAACACCCCGGGGACGGCGTGGTCGGGCACGTGGATGACCGACCAGAAGGCGACCACCCCGGCGACGCAGCCGTCGGGCAGGTCGAGGTCGGTCATCGTGCCCACCTCGAAGCGCAGCCCCGGCTGCTCGCGCCGGGCCAGGGCGACCATCTCGGGGGAGAGGTCGATGCCGAACGCGTCCACGCCGGCCTCGGCCAGGAAGGCCGTGACGTGCCCCGGCCCGCAGCCCACGTCGAGGACCGGCCCGCCACCCCGCTCCCGCACCAGGTCGGCGAGCAGCGTCAGGCCCGAGCGGAGGTAGGGCCTCCCGTCGAGCAGGCCGCGCACCCGGTCGGCGTACCCCGCGGCGTCGGTGTCGTAGGACGTGCGGGTGTCGGACAGCCAGGAGTCGGGCATGCGGGCCACGGTAGCCAGCCGGGTAGCCTGCCCGGATGAGCCGGCTGTTCGGGCGTGCAGGCGAGGGAGCCGCGGCGGTCGCCGCCCGGCTGGCCGACCGGGTGCTGGGACTGCCGCCGGGGCGCAGCGGCGTCACCGTCGAGCGCGCGGTGCCGGTGCCGATGCCGGACGGCGTGACCCTGCTCGGCGACCACTACCGGCCCGAAGGCACGACCGGGCCGGCGCCGGTGGTCCTGGTGCGCTCGCCCTACGGACGCGGCGTGCTGAGCGGGCAGGTCTTCGCGGCGCCGCTGGCCCGGCACGGCTTCCAGGTGTTCCACCAGAGCACCCGAGGCACCGACGGGTCGGGCGGGCTGTTCCGCCCCTTCACCACCGAGCGCGAGGACGGCCTGGCCACGGTGGCCTGGCTGCGCGAGCAGCCGTGGTGCGACGGCCGGGTGGCCACGGCCGGCGCGAGCTACCTCGGCCACACGCAGTGGTCGGTGGCGCCGTACGTCGACCCGCCGCTGGTCTCGGTCAGCGCCGACATCACCGCCGCGCAGATGACGCTGGCGTTCTACCACGGGGGTGCGCCCGGCCTGCGCAACGCGCTGTCCTGGTCGGCGACGATCGGGCGGCAGGAGCGGAGCACCCCGCTGTCCGCGCCGCTGACCGGGCTGAGGCTGCGACGCGCCCTGCGCCGGCTGCCCCTGCAGGCAGCGGACCTCGACGTCGCCGGCGCCCCGGTGGCCTTCTGGCGCGACTTCACCGGGCACGCCGAGCCGGGCGACACCTTCTGGGCCGGGGCCGACCACGACCGCGCCGACCTCTCGCGGATGCCGCCGACGAGCATGGTGACCGGCTGGTGGGACCTCTTCGTGGCCGGCCAGGTCGACGACTTCGCCCGGCTCCGCCGCGCCGGCGTGCCCTCCCGCCTCACCGTCGGCCCGTGGCGGCACGGCGAGCCCGGCGAGATCGGGGCGATCGTGCGCGACAACGTCGCCTGGCTGCGCGAGCACCTGCTCGACCAGCCCGGCGAGGACCGCCCGCCGGTCCGGCTGTGGATCCAGAACGCCGAGGTCTGGCGGGACTTCGAGGACTGGCCGCCCCCGGCGACCCCGCGCTCGTTCCTGCTCGGCGCGGGCGGCGGCCTCGGACCGGACCCGTCGACGGGCTCGGACACCTTCGTCCACGATCCGGCCCGGCCGACGCCGACCGTCGGCGGTCCGATGCTGGCGCCCCCGGCCAAGCAGGCCGACAACGGCGACGTGGAGGCGCGCCACGACGTGCTCGTCTACACCTCGGCGCCGCTGCCGGCCGACCTCGACGTGGCCGGGCCGGTCACCGCGCGGGTCTTCGTGCGGACGTCCCTCGAGCACGCCGACCTGTTCGTGCGCGTCTGCGACGTCGAGGACCGGCCGGACGGTCGGCAGGTCTCGCTCAACGTGGTCGACGGCATCCGGCGGCTGCGGCCGGACACCGTGCCCGCGCCCGACGTCTCGGTCGGCGACGACGGGGTGCTCGCGGTCGACCTGCGGCTGTTCCCGACCGGCTACCGCTTCGCCGCGGGTCACCGCGTCCGCGTCCAGGTCGCCGGCGGCGCGTTCCCCCGTTTCGCCCGCAACCTCGGCACCGGCGAGGGCTTCGCGACCGGCATCCGCGGCGTCACCTGCCGCATCGACGTCCTGCACGACGACGCGCACCCGTCCTCGGTGACGCTGCCGGTGCTCGATCGGGAGGGCCGCACGAGCGCGACTTGACCTTGACGCTGCGTCAGGGTTCCAGCATGGCCGCATGAACCTCTCACCAGCCGCGATCGAGGTCGCGGGACTCACCAGGTCCTTCGGGGACCACGCCGTCCTCTCCGGCGTCGACCTGACCGTGCCGGCCGGCACCGTCTACGCGCTGCTGGGCCCCAACGGCGCCGGCAAGACGACGATCGTCAACATCCTCGCCACGCTCCTGGCGCCCGGCGAGGGCGAGGTGCGCGTCGCCGGGTTCGACGTACGGCGGGAGGCGTCGGGCGTGCGCTCCGCGATCGGCGTCACCGGGCAGTTCTCCGCCATCGACGAGCTGCTGACCGGGCGGGAGAACCTCCGCCTGATGGCCGACCTGGCGCACCTGGACCGGGCGACCGCGAGCGCCGACGTGGCCACGATGCTCGAGCGGTTCGATCTCGTCGACGCCGCGGACCGGCGCGCGCAGACCTACTCCGGCGGCATGAAGCGCCGGCTGGACCTGGCGATGACGCTGATCGCCCGGCCGCGCCTGATCTTCCTCGACGAGCCGACCACCGGGCTCGACCCACGCAGCCGGCGCGGCCTCTGGACGATCGTCCGAGAGCAGGTGGCCGGCGGCGTGACGGTGCTGCTCACCACGCAGTACCTCGACGAGGCGGACCAGCTCGCCGACCGCATCGGGGTCCTCGACGGCGGCCGGCTGGTCGCCGAGGGGACCGCCGCGGAGCTCAAGCGCCGGGTGCCCGGCGGCCACGTCTCGGTGCAGTTCAGCGCGCCGGACGCGCTGGCGGCCGCGGCGGCGAGCCGGCCGGACGCGGTCGTCGACACCGAGGCGATGGTGCTGCGGCTGCCCGACGACGGCACCGTCTCCGGGCTGCGCCGCGTCCTCGACGGGCTCGACGACGACGGCGTCGCCGGTGTGAGCGTCGAGTCGGCCGACCTCGACGACGTGTTCCTGGCGCTCACCGGCCGCCCGGCCGAGGCGCCCTCGACCCAGGAGGTCCCAGCATGAGCACCCGCATGAACACCCCATCACGCCACTCGCTCCGCTCGCGCCGCGTCGGGGACCCCGCATGAACACCCCATCACGCCACTCGCTCCGCTCGCGCCGCGTCGGGGACCCCGCATGAGCACCGCCTTCACCGTTCGCGACTCGGCGACCATGCTGCGGCGCAACCTGCTGCACGTCCGCCGCTACCCGTCGCTGTCGATCATGCTGGTCGCCCAGCCGATCCTGTTCCTGCTGCTGTTCGTCTACGTGTTTGGGGGCACCCTCGGCGCGGGCCTGCCCGGGCAGCAGGGCATGGGGGACCGGGGCGACTACCTGGAGTTCATCACCCCGGGCATCTTGATCATGACCGTCGCCAGCGTCGCCCTCGGCACGGCCATCTCCACCGCGACCGACATGACCACCGGCATCATCGCCCGGTTCCGGACCATGGACATCGCGCGGGTCTCCGTGCTGACCGGGCACGTGCTCGGCGCCGTGATCAGGACGGGAGCCGCCGTCGTGGTGGTGACCGCGTTCGCCTTCCTGCTCGGCTTCCGGTCCGATGCCGGTCCGCTCGGGTGGCTCGGCGTCGTCGGGCTGCTGATGCTCATCGCGTTCGCGCTGACCTGGCTGACCGTCGGGATGGGGCTCGCCGCCGACAGCGTCGAGACCGCCAGCAACACCCCGCTGTTCCTGGTCATGCTGCCCTTCGTCAGCAGCGGGTTCGTGCCCACCGACGCGATGCCCGTGGGCCTGCGGCAGTTCGCCGACCACCAGCCGTTCACGCCGATGATCGACACGGTCCGCGCGCTCGTCACCGGCAGCCCCGCCGGCGCCGACCTGTGGCTCGCGATCGGCTGGTGCGTGCTGATCTCGCTGGCCGGCTACCTCTGGTCGCGACGGCTGTTCAACCGGGTGCCGGCGGCGTAGGAGACTGGCGCGGTGCTCACGATCGGCCAGCTCGCGTCGTACGCCGGCGTCACCGTGCGCGCGGTGCGGCACTACCACGCCACCGGGCTGCTGCCGGAGCCCGGGCGAGACCACTCCGGCTACCGGCGGTACGACGCGAGCGCGGTCGTCGAGCTGATCCGGATCCGGGTCCTCGCGGACGCGGGCGTGCCGCTGGCGCACGTCCGCGAGCTCCTGTCCGCCGACGGGGACGCGTTCGACGCGGCGGTCGCCGACATCGACCGGAGGCTGCGCGCCGAGATCCGCGAGCGGCAGCAGCACCGCGAGCGGATCGCGCAGCTCGCCGCCGGGGACAGCCTCGCCCTGCCGCCGGAGGCGGTGGCCTACCTCGACCGGCTGCGCGGGCTCGACCTGCCCGAGGCGATGATCGACGGCGAGCGCGACGCGTGGATCCTGGTGGCCGCACGGCTGCCCGACCAGATGCCGCTCTACATGGCGCTCAAGCAGCAGCAGCTCGACGACCCGGCGACCCTCGCGCTCTACCGCGACCTCGCCGCCGCCATCGAGTGGGAGCCCGACGACCCCCGGCTGCTGGCCGTCCGCGACCGGCTCGTCAGCCTGCTGGACAGCGCCGAGTCGGCGGGGTGGGAGGACCAGGACGACCTGATGACCGACGAGCTCGTCCAGCTGCTCGACTCGGTCTTCCTCGACTCCATGCCGGTCGCCCGCCGGCTGATGGAGCTGCTCGAGGAGCGCGGCTGGCGCGGCTGGACCCGGCTGGAGCGGGTGCCCGGACGGGCCTGACCACCGGGGCGCACGTCACCGGCCGGCGGTCGCCGCGACCGGGGCGGCTGCCTCCTCGACGACCGCGACGAGCTCGTCGCGGCTCGGACCCTCGGCGTACGGCGCCCGCCACCCGCTCTCGTAGACCGCCCGCGCCAGCGGCTCGGCCGGCGCCAGGCACGCTGGCGTCTCGGTCATCGTCAGGAAGCCGCCGGCGTGCTCCATGATCCGGGGGTCGACCTCGGCGGCGTCGCAGATCCGGGTGGAGGTGAGCGGGGCGGCGAGGTCGAGGTCGGCGCCCTGCCAGCGGGCCACCGCCTCCTCGTCGATCGCGACGTGGTCCTCGACCCAGGGCCGGACCTGCTCGTCGCACCACGTCCCGAACGGCTCGGAGACGGTCGTCGGGTCGGCGCCGTCGTCGAGCAGGCGCAGCAGCGCGTCGACCTGGGTCATCGCCATGCCGATCCCGCGGCCCCGGGTCGGGGTGGTCGTGGCCACGGCGTCGCCGACCGTGACGAGCCCGGGCAGCCCCCGCTGCGCGTGGTAGACGTTGCGCAGCGCGCCGCCCACCATCACCGGACTGGTCGGTGACGCACCGGCGGGGTCGGTCCACGCGGCCAGGGTGGGAACGGCCCGGCAGGCGGCGTCGAAGACCGCCTCGTGCCGCAGCGGCAGCAGGGCGGCGTCGGCCGTCGGTCGGACGAAGAGCACCGAGAAGTGTCCGGCCTCGTGCAGGAACACCAGCACCTGGTAGCCGTCGAAGTCGTTGACGCTCGCCACCGGGTTGCTCATCGGACCCGGTGGCGTCCCCGGGTGGAGGCGATAGGTCCGGTCGACGTACGACAGCCCGCACAGGCCCTCGAGCTCGGGGTCGCGACGCTCGACGACGCGGCTGGAGCGGCCCGTCGCGTCCACGACGAGGTCGGCGACCACCACCCGTCCGTCGACGGTCGCGCCGCGGACCCGGGCGCCCTCGACGACGAGCCCGTCGACGTGCCCGGTCCGCAGGGTGAGCCCTTCGACGTCGGCCGCCGCGGTGCGCAGCGCCCGCTCGAAGACCGACCGGCGCGAGCGCATGCCGACCGGGACCTCGACGGCTCCGGGCACGGTTGCGATCGTCATGGTGAGGGCCTCCCCGCCGGCCGCGCACCACGCGTCGTACGCCTCGGGCCAGCGGGCCCGCAGGACCTGGCCGACCTGGGGCCGGAAGCCGTGTGCGTGCTCGAACTGCATGACCCCGCGCCGGCGCCACGAGCCGTCGGCAGCGGGTCCGGGGTCGCGGTCCACGGCGGTGACCCGGTGGCCGCGACGCGCCAGCGTCGCGCCGGTCACCAGGCCGGTGGGGCCGGACCCGAGCACGAGGACCTCCATGCTGCTCACCCGTCTTTCGCTACACTCGTAGTAAGTTCGTTACACTCAGAGTGAACTCGAAATTTCGGGAGCGTCAAGTGGATAGACCGCGCCGGGCCTACCGCTCGGACCTGCGCGACGGGCAGGCCCGGGCGACACGGCGGGCGGTCGTGGCGGCGGCGCACGCGCTGTTCCTCGAGCGCGGCTACCAGGGCACGACGATCGACGCCGTGGCCGAGCGGGCCGGCGTCAGCCGCAAGACGGTCTTCGGTGCGGGCGGCAAGGCCACGCTGCTCAAGCTGGCGCTCGACTGGGCGCTCGTCGGCGACGACGAGCCGGTGCCGATGGCCGCGCGGCCGGAGGTCGCGGCGATGCGGCAGCTGACCGACCCCGTCGAGCTGGTCGGGGCCTGGGCGTCGTTCGTCACGCCGATCGCGGCGCGCGTCGGCGGCCTGCACCGCGTGATGATCAGCGCCGCGGCCGTCGACGACGAGATCGCCGAGCTGCTGCGGGTCTCCGAGGAGCAGCGCCGCGGCGGCGCCCTCGGCTTCGTCGGCGGGCTCGCCTCGATCGGCGGCCTGCGCGACGGTCTCGACCCCGGCCACGCCGCGGACGTCTGCGCGGTGCTGATGGACCCGATGCCCTACGAGCGCCTCGTGCTCGGGTCCGGCTGGACGATGGAGGAGTACGCCGCCTGGGTGCACGCCGTGGTGGTCGCGACGATCCTCCCGCCCGCGGGCTGACACCGGTGCCCGCCGGAAACGACGCCGTACGGAGGAACGGACGGGCTGCCTTGTTCGAGCCGGAGATGCCGGTCTAGAGTCGCTCCGACGCCGCATCTGAGGAACGCGTCCCCGGTCGCGGCCCCGCGCCGGGGCCGGCGTCCCCACCCCCGCGAGGAGCCCCATGAAGCGCCTGCTCGGCACCACCGCCGCCGCCCTGCTGGTCCTGACGACCGCGGCCTGCGGAGGCTCCGACGACTCCGGCGGCAGCGGTGACGGGGGTGCGTCGGCCTCGCCGGAGAGCACCACGCTCACCGTCTTCGCGGCGTCGTCGCTGACCACCACCTTCACCGAGCTCGGCACGACCTTCGAGGAGTCGCACGACGGGGTGAAGGTGACCTTCAGCTTCGGCGGCTCCTCCGACCTCGTCGCCCAGATCCAGCAGGGCGCCCCCGCCGACGTGTTCGCCTCGGCCGACACCGCCAACATGGACAAGGCGACGGCCGACGACCTGGTCGAGGGCGACCCGGTGGACTTCGCGTCGAACACGCTCGAGATCGCGGTGCCGCCGGACAACCCGGCCGGTGTCGCCTCCCTGCAGGACCTCGCCAAGGCCGGCACGAAGGTCGTCGTCTGCGCGCCCGAGGTGCCCTGCGGCGCCGCCGCGCAGAAGGTCGAGGACGCCGCGTCCCTGACCCTGAAGCCGGTCAGCGAGGAGCAGTCGGTGACCGACGTGCTCAACAAGGTGGAGACCGGCGAGGCCGACGCCGGCCTGGTCTACGTCACCGACGTCAAGGCGGCGGGGGACAAGGTCGAGGGCGTCACCTTCCCCGAGTCGTCGTCGGGGGTGAACACCTACCCGATCGGGGCGCTGGCCGACAGCGAGAACGCCGACCTCGCGCAGGAGTTCGTCGACCTGGTGACCGGCGCCGACGGGCAGGCCGTGCTGGCCGCCGCCGGCTTCGCCAAGCCCTGACCTCCGGGCCTCGCGGCGGCGCCGGCTACCGCCTGCGCCGCCCGGGCCGGGTCAGCGGCTGCACGCCGCGCCCGGTGACGTCCCACGCCTCGTAGTGGCGGTGCTGCGGGACGTGCAGCTTGTGGTCGCCGGACAGCCACACCCGCAGGGTGCCCGCGCGGTCGACGGAGACCGACTCGACGGTCGCGTGCAGCAGCGGCATCAGGGCGGCGTAGTTGCCCTGGTGGTCGGGGTCGACGTGGTGGAAGCGTCCCTCGCGGAAGATGTGGAACGGCCCGCCGATGGACAGCTGGGCGTCGACCCGGTCGGCGAACAGGCCGTCGCGGTCCTGGCTGGCCAGGGTCAGCGTGACCTCGTAGTCGAACGCGATCCGGCGCACCAGGCAGCCCGTGAGCGGGGTCAGGTCCATGGGCTCGTCACCACCCGGCCGTCTCGGTTCCGGGAGCCCGTGGCCGCGGGTCCGCCGCGGGCGGCGGTGGCCGGCAGGCTCAGTTCGCGTTCGACCGAGTCTACGTGGCGCCGGGCGCACGAGCGCCGGGCCGATCCCGCGGGCAGCGCCTCCCCGGCGGTCGTCCCCCCTCAGGCGGCGCGACGGCCGGCGAGCACCGCCCGGCGGCTGCGCACCCACGCGACGACGTACGTCACGAGCGCGCCGAGCCAGCCGAGCGTCATGGCGGTGAGGGCGCCGTCCTCCTGTCCGGCCGAGACGT
This sequence comes from uncultured Actinomycetota bacterium, assembly GCA_963781745.1. Lineage (GTDB taxonomy): Bacteria > Actinomycetota > Actinomycetes > Propionibacteriales > Nocardioidaceae > Nocardioides_B. The sequence continues at coordinate 197,797 of CAWAHH010000011.1, forward strand.
ACGTCGCCCCGGCGAGCGCCGCGAGCGCGGTGAACGCGAGGCCGACCGCGGCGAGCCCGACGTACGCGCGGGCGGCGCTCGCGCGGACCAGCAGCCGCACCGCCTCGACCACCACGAGCGTGCCGAGCACCGCGTGCAGCAGGAAGCCGACGTGCCCGACGAGGAAGCCCCACGCGTCGGAGGCCGACCGGTCCCGGGGGAAGTCGACCGGCAGGCCGACGAGCAGCACCACCACGACCAGCCCCACCACCAGCCGGCGGCTCGCCGACCTCACCTGTCCAGCGTCCATGGCTCCGACCTCCTGCTATCGCAACACTTTGTTGCAATAGCAGTTTGCACCGGAGCAGGCGCGCAACGCAACAATCGGTTGCGATGAGTGCTCGGGAGGGACCGGCGACCGTGGGTCGCGGCGAGAAGGTCCGGGTGGCCGTGCTGGCGGCGACCCTGGCCGAGCTCGGCGAGTCCGGGTTCGCCGCGCTGACCGTGGAGCGGGTCGCCCAGCGGTCCGGGGTGCACAAGACGACGGTCTACCGGCGCTGGCGGGACCGCGAGGCGCTGGTCACCGACGCCGTGCTCGACCTGGCCGCGACCAGCCTGGCGATCCCGGACGACGGCGACATCGACGCCGACCTGCGCACCTTCGCGCGCCTGCTCGTGGCGCTGGCTGAACAGCCCGACCGGCCGGGCGGCGCTGGCCGCGCTGTCGCCGGACGCGGCGCGCCTGCCGGCGGTCGCCGCCGCCAAGCAGCGCTTCTTCGCGGACCGGATCGGGCGGGCCGTCCCGCTCGTGCTGGCCGCGGTCGCCCGCGGACAGCTCCCCGCCGGCACCGACCCGGCGGCCCTGCTCAAGGCGGTCCTGGCCCCGATCTACCTGCGGCTGCTGGTGACGGGCGAGCCGGTCGACGACGCCACCGCCGACACCGCCGTGCGCGCCGCGCTGGTCGCCGCCCGGGCCGGCGTCCTCGGCGAGGCACCCCCCGGACCGGCCTGACCGGCGCCCGTCCTCAGCGGCGGGCCAGCCACGCCGTGCGGGTGCCGCGCAGGGCGAGGTCGTCGCGCGAGAGGACCGCGTGCGGTCCGGCGTCGTCGAGCAGGGCGTCGAGGGCGGCCACGTCGTCAGCGTCGAGCCGCCCGGCCAGGAACGGTCGCAGCTGCGCGAGCCAACCGCGGGCGTACTCCCCGGCGAGCCCTCCGGGGGCGGGGTCCACCGCCACCTGGAACGTACGACGGTCCGCCACCGTGAGCCCGGCGCTCTCCAGCACCGGGCCCCAGTCGGCGCCCATCGGGACGGCGTGCCCGGTGGAGGCCGCGAGCACGTCGAGGCAGCGCTGCTCGAGGCCGGGGCGCCCGACCCCGACGTCGTCGGGCAGGAAGCGCACCGGCGCGTCCATCTCGGCCACCGCGACGAGACCGCCGGGCCGCAGCACGGACCGCGCCTGCGCGAGGACGCCCGCCGGGTCGGCCGTCTCGTGCAGCGACATCGACGCCCAGACCAGGTCGACCGGGCCGAGGGGCGGCCACGGCGCGTCGAGGTCGGCGCGGACCGTCCGCACCCGGGGGGCCAGGCCGAGGTGCAGGGCCGACGTGCGGACCCGCGCCAGCATGTCCTGCGAGACGTCGAGCGCGACGACCTCGGCGGCGCCGAACAGGTGGGCCAGAGCGACCGTGCCGGTGCCCGTCCCGGCGCCGAGGTCGAGGATCCGGCCGTGCCGGATCGTGCTGCCGTGGGCCCGGACCCACGCGGTGACCGCCGACCAGTAGTCGCGCAGGACCGTCCCGTCGAGGTCCAGCAGTCGGGCCAGGGCGACCGGGTCGGGGTGGCGGTCATGGGTGCGGTCGTGGGTGTGGTCGTGGGTGTGGGGCGGTCCGTCGGCGGGACGGGTGCTGGTCGTGGTCATGCGGCCACGATAGGCAGAGCGTGCGCTATCGGCATACACTCTTGCCTATGAAGCAAGAACCCGATGTCGACGCCCTCGTCCGTCAGCGGATCCGGGGCCTGCGGCTCGCCCGGGGCTGGTCGCTCGACGCGCTCGCGGCGCGGTGCCACCTCAGCCCGTCCACGCTCAGCCGGATCGAGACCGGCGGCCGCCGCATCGCGCTGGACCAGCTGACGGTGATCGCGCGGGCGCTCGGCACCACCCTCGACCAGCTCGTGGAGCCGAGGGCGACGAGGACGTGGTGATCCGCCCGCAGCGCGACGAGTCGCGCGGGCTGACCCTGTGGATGCTCAGCCGCGAGCAGGGCCCGCACGGCCTGTCGATCGCCAAGATGCGGATCACCGAGGCGCAGCCGCGACCGGGCGCCGAGCTCGGCGTCCACCCCGGCCGCGACTGGTTCACGGTGCTGTCCGGGACCGTCCGGCTGCAGCCTCGCCGATCGCACGATGCTCGTCGAGCCGGGCGAGGCGGCGGAGTTCTCCACGATGGTCCCGCACGCGTTCGCGGCGTACGACGGTCCGGTGGAGGTGCTCGCGATCCTCGACCACGAGGGCGAGCGCGCGCACCTGCACCCGACCTCCCGCCCGAGCGCCACGCCGGACTGACACCCGGGCCGGACGGCTCAGCCGGCGCCGAGCAGCGGGCGCGGGTCGAAGGTGACCCGGATGGCCGCGATCCGGCCGTCCACGACGTGCATCCAGTTCGCCGTCGGCGCCGGCGGCGCGGCCTCGGTGTGCAGCTCGAACCAGGTGATCACGTCGTCGCCCTGCTCGACCATCGCCTTCACGTCCACCGACGTCATCATCCGCGACATCCCGCGCAGTCCCTCGACGCACGCGGCGCCGCCGTCGGCCGTGCCCAGCGGCCCCCGGAACGTCGCGTCCTCGGCGATCACGCCGGCGAGGGTCTCGAAGTCCCCGTCCTGCCAGGCGCGGAAGTAGGTCCGGGCCAGCTCGGCGGGGCTGCTCATGCGGGTGGTCATGCGGGGTCCCCGACGCGGCGCGAGCGCAGCGAGTGGCGTGGTGGGGTGATCATGCGGCACCCCCCGCCGCGGCGTCCTGCCCGGACGCGGCCTCCTCCGGTGCGGGCGCCCAGGCCCGCGAGGCCACCGAGAGCGCGTTCCACGCGTTCACCGTCACCACGAGGGCCAGCAGGGCGCCGACCTCCTCCGGCGTGAAGTGCTCCGCGACCGCGTCGTACGCCGGCGTGGGGACCCGGGTCCGCGCGACCAGGGTGACCGACTCGGTGAACGCCAGCGCCGCGCGCTCGCGCGCGGTGAAGAACGGCGACTCCTCCCACACCGCGACGGCGGTGACGCGGCGCTCGCTCTCGCCGGCGGCGCGGGCGTCGGTGGCGTGCAGGTCGACGCAGTAGGCGCAGCCGTTCAGCTGCGAGGCGCGCAGCCGGACCAGCTCGCGCAACCCGACGTCGAGGTCGGCGCGGTCGCTCTCCTTGACGGCGGCGGCGTCGAGGCCGCCCATCGCGCGGGTGAAGGCGGGCAGGTGGTGGTCCACGTCGAGGCGGACCGGGACGGTGACGGGTGCTGTGGTCATGACTCGACCGTAGGCAGCCAGTGGTCCGCGCGTACAGTCCAATCCGATGTCACCACAGCAGACCACTTCCGGGATCGACCTGCACCTCGACCTGTCCTCGCGCGGCTCGTCCGGGGTGCGGGAGACCCTCGAGCGAGGGCTGCGCGACGCCGTCGCCTCCGGTCGCCTCGCCCCGGACACGCCCCTGCCGCCGTCGCGCGTGCTCGCGGCGGACCTCGGCGTCGCCCGGAGCACGGTCACCGAGGCCTACGCCCAGCTCGTCGCCGAGGGCTGGCTCGTCGCCCGCCAGGGCTCCGGCACCCGCGTCGCCGCGCGACCCGTCGCCCCGGTCTCCGCCGCGGCCGCCGCCCCTCGACCGTCCCGGGCGCCGCGCTACGACCTGCGCGCCGGGTTCCCCGACGTCAGCTCGTTCCCGCGCGGCGAGTGGCTCGCCGCCTCGCGGGTGGCGCTGGGCGGCGCCCCCTCGGCCGCGCTCGGGTACGGCGACCCGGCCGGCGAGCCCGCGCTGCGCACCGAGCTGGCGACGTACCTCGCCCGCGCCCGGGGCGTCCTCGTGCACCCCGACCGCGTCGTCGTGGTCGGCGGGTTCACCCGCGGCCTGCACCTGCTCGCCGGCGTGCTGCACGAGCAGGGCGTGCGCCGCGTCGGCGTCGAGGAGCTCGGCCACGCAGCCCATCGCGCCGTGCTGCGCGACGCCGGCACCGTGCCGGTCGCGCTGCCGCTCGACGAGCAGGGCCTGGTGCCCGACGGGCTCGACGCGGCCGGCGGTCCCGGTGCGGTGCTGCTCACCCCGGCGCACCAGTTCCCGCTCGGCGTCGCGCTCAGTGCCCGGCGGCGCGCACAGCTCGTCGCGTGGGCCGCGGGCACCGGAGCCGTGCTCGTGGAGGACGACTACGACGGCGAGTTCCGCTACGACCGCCGCGCCCTCGGCTCCGTGCAGGCCCTCGCGCCCGACCAGGTCGTCTACGCCGGCACCGCCAGCAAGGCGCTCGCGCCCGGCCTGCGGCTCGGCTGGCTCGTGCTGCCCGAGCGGCTGGTCCGCGAGGTCGTGGAGCGGCAGGCCGCCGAGCGGGCCACCCCTCCGGTCACCGACCAGCTCACGCTCGCGGAGTTCCTCCGGTCCGGCCGCTACGACCGGCACGTCCGGCGGTCCCGCACGACCTACCGGCGCCGGCGCGACCGGCTCGTCGAGACGCTCGCACGACGCGTCCCCGAGGTCCGGGCGACCGGCATGGACGCCGGCCTGCACACCGTGCTCGGGCTCCCCTCCGACATACCCGACCAGGAGCTCGCGCGCCTCGCCCTGGCCCGCGGCCTGCTGCTGGAGACGCTGGGTGACTTCGCGGCCGCCCCGACGGTGCGCCGGGGGGTCGTGGTCGGGTTCGCGACGCCGCCGCCGCACCTGTTCACGAGCGCGCTGGCCCGCCTCGTGGCCACCCTGCGCGAGGCGCGGGCTGGATAGGCTCGCCCGTGTGCTGACCCCCGACGACGCCTGGTTGCGACCCGGCCCGACCGGCCGGCAGGCCCGCAACGACGTGCTGCTCGGCCTCGGGCTCACGGTCGTCTCGGTGCTCACCGTCGAGCTGCTCGCCGCCACCCCGGGCGGCGCGGCCATCGACCGGCACGGCGAGGCGCTGCTGTGGAGCGTCGTCTGCGTGCTGCCGCTCGTCGTGCGCCGGCGGTTCCCGGTGACGGTGATGCTGGTCTGCTCGCTCACGTTCTACGGCGCCGGCGAGCGGATCCCCACGGTGCTCAGCTCGGCCGTGCTGCAGGTCGCGCTGTTCGTGGCGATCTACACGGCGTGGGCGTGGGCGCGGCGGCGGCGGGCGCTGCTGGCGTGGTCGGTCGTCGTGGTGGTGGGGATGTTCGCCTGGCTGGTGCAGATCATCGTCACCACCGACCTGCCTCCGGGGACCGTGCCGTCGGGCCGCGTCTCGCCGGCCGTCGCGGTGGCGGTGCTGACGATCGGGCTGAACCTGGTCTACTTCGGCGGCGCCATCGCCTGGGGCTCGGCCGCGCACCGCTCGGCCCGCCAGCGCGAGCAGCTCGAGCAGCAGGCCGAGGAGCTGCGCCGCGAGCGTGATCTCTCGGCCCGCCGCGCCGTGGTCGACGAGCGGCTCCGGATCGCCCGCGACCTGCACGACGTCGTCGCCCACCACGTCACCGGCATCGGCGTCCAGGCCGCCGCGGCCGGCCACGTCCTGTCCCGCGACCCGGCCGGCAGCCGCCAGGCGCTGAGTGCCATCGAGGAGTCCAGCCGTACGGCGGTCCGGGAGATGCACCAGCTCGTCGGGCTGCTGCGCGACGACCCCGACGACCCCGGCTCGGGCTCCTCCTCGTCGCCCCCCTCGGCCCTCTCGCCGGGCAGCGGGCGCCAGCCCTCCCTGTCGGCCGTGCGCGACCTCGTCGGGTCGGGCGCCGACGGTGGGCTCGAGGTGTCCTACCGCGAGGTCGGCGACCCCTTCCCCGTCCCCGCGGCGGTCGGCACCTCGGCGTACCGCACCGTCCAGGAGGCCCTCACCAACGTCACCCGGCACTCCACGGCGCGTCGCGCCGAGGTGGTGCTGCGCTACCTCGGCGAGGCCGGCGCGGTCGAGGTCGAGGTCCTCGACGCGGGAGCGCCGCGCCCGGTCCACGTCGCCGGGTCCGGGTCGGGGTCCGGGGCCGGCTACGGGCTGACCGGCATCCGCGAGCGCGCCGGGATGCACGGCGGGCTCTGCGAGATCGGGCCGCGACCCGACGGCGGCTTCCGGGTCCGGGTCCGCCTCCCGGTGGACGGGACGCCCCGGTGACCGGCCCGGTGACCGGCCCGGCCCGGACCCGCGTGGTGCTCGTCGACGACCAGGACCTCGTCCGCACGGGCTTCCGGATGATCGTGTCCGTCGAGGACGACCTCGAGCTGGTCGGCGAGGCGGCCGACGGGATGGAGGCGACCCGGCTGGTCGCCGCGGTCCGGCCCGACGTCGTGCTGATGGACGTCCAGATGCCCGTCCTGGACGGCATCGAGGCGACCCGCCGCGTGGTCGCCGAGTCGGACGCCCGCGTGGTGATCCTGACGACCTTCGAGCGCGACGACTACCTGTTCGCCGCGCTCGAGGCCGGGGCGTCGGGCTTCCTGCTCAAGAGCTGCAGCGCCGACGAGCTGGTCGGGGCGATCCGCAGCGTCGCGGAGGGCCACGCGCTGCTTGCGCCCCAGATGACGCGCAGCCTCATCGAGAGGTACACCAGCGGCCGCCGTACCCCGTCCGCCCAGGCGCCCGACCCGGGCGCGTCCGGCGGGCCCGCGTCGACCGGCCTGGGCTCGCTGACCGAGCGCGAGCGTGACGTGCTCGCCCTGCTCGCCCAGGGGCTCAGCAACGCCGAGATCGCCGACCACCTCGTGCTCGGCACCGCCACCGTCAAGACCCACGTCTCGCGGATCCTCACCAAGCTCGACCTGCGCGACCGCGTGCAGGCCGTCGTCCTCGCGCACCGCGCCGGCCTCGTGGGTCCCTCGCCCGGCTGAGACGGGTTCCGTCGCAGGGGGGACGACGCGGGCGCTCGACCGTTCCTAGGGTCGTGGACATGATCGGAGTCCACGACCTGACCAGGGTGTACGGCGACGCGACGGTCCTCGAGGGGGTGTCCTTCGACGTCCGGCCGGGCCGGATGACCGGATTCGTCGGCGCCAACGGGGCCGGCAAGACGACCACCATGCGGATCCTCGTGGGGGTGCTCGCGCCGACCGCCGGCCGGGTCACCTGGGACGGGGAGCCGATCACCGTGGAGCAGCGGCGCCGCTTCGGGTACATGCCCGAGGAGCGCGGCCTCTACCCCAAGATGCGGGTCGTCGAGCAGCTGGTCTTCTTCGGCCGGCTGCACGGGCAGTCGGCTCGCGAGGCGTCCGACCGGGCGGGGGATCTGGTCGGACGCCTCGGGATCGAGGACCGCGCCGGCGACCTGCTCGAGACCCTCTCGCTGGGCAACCAGCAGCGGGTGCAGATCGCGGCAGCGCTGATGCACCACCCCTCGGCGCTCGTCCTCGACGAGCCGTTCAGCGGCCTCGACCCGCTCGCCGTCGACACGATGGTCGGACTGCTGCGCGACGAGGTCACCCCGGAGACGCCGGTGCTGTTCTCCAGCCACCAGCTCGAGCTCGTCGAGCGGATCTGCGACGACCTCGTGATCCTGTCCCGGGGCCGGCTGGTCGCCGCCGGGTCCGTCGAGTCGCTGCGCGGCCAGGAGGCGCAGCGCTTCCGCGTCGTGCTCGCGGACGGCCACGACGCCGGCCGCCTGCGGGACACCCCCGGGCTGAGCGTCCTCGACGCCGACGGTCCCGAGGCCCTCGTCGAGCTCGGCGACCTGCCGCCGGACAAGGCGCTCGAGGTCGTGCAGCGCGTCGCCCCCGTCGCGGAGTTCGCGCGGGTCGTCCGTCCCCTCAGCCAGATCTACCGGGAGGCAGTCCAGTGAGCACCCCCACGCCCGTGTGGCGCGTCGTCGCCGCGCGCGAGATCACCACCAAGCTGCGCGACAAGACGTTCGTCGGCGCGACGGCGCTGACGCTGGTGATCCTCATCGTCGTCCTCGTGGTGACCTCCCTGATCGGCAACAGCAGCAGCCGCTTCGACGTCGCGGTCACCGGCTCCTCCGACGTACGCCTCCTGGAGTCGGCCGAGAAGACCCTGCAGGCACAGGGGCTCGAGGACGGGCGCATCGACCCGCACGAGGTGGGCAGCGTCGCGGCCGCCGACGACCTGGTCCGCGGCGGCGACGCCGACGCGGCACTCGTGCCGCGGGGCGACGGCTACCAGCTGGTCGGCGACTCCGACGTCGACCCGTCCCTCGCGTCGGCGCTGCGTCAGGCCGTCGCGGGCGCGGCAGTGGCCGCCAACGCCGAGCAGCAGGACGTGGACCTGGCAGCCCTGAACCGGGGCACCGAGGTCGGCCAGCGGCTCCTCGACCCCAACGCCGACGAGACCGGCACCCGCAAGGCCGTCGCGTTCGCGTTCGCGATCGTCTTCTTCATGACGGCCCTCGGGTTCGGCATGTCGATCGCGCAGAGCGTCGTGCAGGAGAAGGAGAGCCGCGTCGTGGAGATCCTGGCGGCCGCCGTACCCATCCGGGCGATGCTGTGGGGCAAGATCATCGGCAACACCGCGCTCGCCCTGGGGCAGGTCGTGCTCAACGTGACCGTCGGCGTGATCGGCCTGGCGGTGACCGGGCGGGCCGGCATCCTGAGCGGCATCGGGCCGGCCGTGCTGTGGTACCTCGCGTTCTTCGTGCTCGGCTTCCTCGCCCTCGCCGCCCTCTGGTCGGTCGCCGGGTCGCTGGCCACCCGCCAGGAGGACCTCCAGTCCACGACCCTGCCCGGACAGCTCGTGCTCGGCGTGCCGTACTTCGTCTCCGTGCTCGCCAACGACGACGTGAAGACCGTCGTGTCGATGCTGCCGATCGCCTCGACGATGGTGATGCCGGGCCGGATGGCCGAGGGGTCCGTGCCGTGGTGGCAGGTGGCCGTCGGGATCGCGCTGACCGTCGCGGCGGCCGTGGTGTTCGTGCGGATCGGGTCGCGGCTCTACGAGCGGACGCTGCTTCGCACGGGTGGCAAGATCGGCTACAGGGACGCGTTCCGCCTCAGTGCCTGACCGGGCCTGACCGGGCCTTGAACGGGCCTTGAACGGGCCTTGAACGGGCCTTGAACCGGCCTGGCCGGAATGAACGCGCCGACCGACGACGTTGGGAGAGCCATGAGCGACAAGCAGGTCCTCGTCCCCGGGCCGGACCACCCGATCACCGTCGAGCCGACCGGGGCGCGCGTCACCGTGCGCGCGGGCGGGCGGCTCGTCGCCGACACCACGAACGCCCTGACCCTGCAGGAGGCCTCCTACCCCGGGGTGCAGTACGTCCCCCTGGCGGACGTCGACGCCTCGGTGCTCGTCGAGAGCGACCACACGTCGTACTGCCCCTTCAAGGGCGAGGCGTCCTACTACAGCCTGCAGGTCGGCGACGAGGTCGCGGGCGCGGCTGTCTGGTACTACCCCTCCCCGCACGAGGCGGTCGGCGCGATCGCCGGCCACGTGGCGTTCTACCCCGACCGCGTGGACAGCATCGAGGTCGACGGTGCCGCCTGAGCCGGCGGCGGTCGGTACGTCGGACGCGGTGATCGTGTCCGAGCGGCTGACGCTGCGGCCGTGGTCCCTCGACGACGCCGAGGCGGCGCTGGCCGTCTACGGCACGGACGAGGTCGCACGCTGGCTGAGCCCCGCCATGGACAGGGTGCCCGACGCCGACGCCATGCGCGTGCTGCTCGGCGCCTGGGTCCGCGACCCCGACGGCGACGCGGCCGACGACCCGGCCCAGGGCCGGTGGGCCGTCACGCTCACCGAGACCGGCGAGCTCGTCGGCGGCATCGGCGTGCTCCCCCTCCCGCCCGGCGGCGACGACCTCGAGGTCGCCTGGCAGCTCGCCCCCGCCTTCTGGGGCAAGGGATTCGCCGTCGAGGCCGGTCGCGCCGTCGCCCGGCACGCCTTCGACGTCGGCGCCGAGGAGCTCTTCGCCGTGGTCCGCTCCCAGAACTCCCGCGGTGCCGCCACCGCCCAGCGCGTCGGCATGGAGTGGGTCGGCGAGACCGAGAAGTACTACGACCTCCGCCTCCAGGTGTACCGCCTCCGCCTCGGCGACCTCCGCGCCTGACCCTGCCGCCCCGGGGGCGCAGGTCAGGCGGGGCAGGGCTCGGGGACGGGCTGTGGGTCGGGGACGGGCGACCGGGCACCGGTGCGCTCGGCACCGACGCCCGCGGCGACCACGAAGGCGATGCCGAGCACGGGCCAGGCGCCCGGGACCTGGTGCAGCAGGAGCAGGCCCACCACCAGGGCGATCGCGGGCTCGAGGCTCATCAGGGTCCCGAAGGCCGCGGTGGTCAGGCGCCGCAGGGCGAGCAGCTCGAGCGCGAAGGGCACGACCGGCAGCAGCAGGGCCAGGCCGAAGCCGACCACGACCAGCTCCCAGGTCATCGAGGGCCACGCGCCGGGGCCGGCGACGGCCGTCGCGGTGAGCCCGGCGACCGGCAGCGAGACGGCCAGGCCGTGCAGGCCGACGACCTCGTCGCCGACGTGCTGCGTCAGCAGGATGTACGCCGCCCAGCAGCACGCCGCGCCCAGCGCGAAGGCGACGCCGGCCACCTCGACGGAGCCGTGCCAGGGCTCGGTGAGGAGCACGACGCCGATCGCGGCCAGGGCGGGCCAGACCAGGCCACGGGCGCCCCGGCTCCGGGAGGCCGCCACGCCGAGGGGTCCGAGGAACTCCAGGGCGCTCGCCGTGCCCAGGGGCAGCCGGGCCACGGCGGCCATGAACAGCAGCGTCAGCGCCGCGGTGACGACACCGAGCACGACGCAGGCGAGCATGCTGCTGCGGCTGAAGCTCGAGAGCCGCGGGCGCACCACGACGAGCACGATGACGCCGGCCCACGCGAGGCGCAGCCACGCCGCGCCCTCGGGACCGATCGTGTCGAAGAGGCCGACCGACACGGCGAGCCCGAGCTGCACGCAGAGCATGGAGGCCATCGCCATGCCCGTGCCGGCGCGGGCGGCCGAGCGGGGGGAGGTGCCGGAGCGGTCGAGGAGCGTCATGGGTCCATGGGACGCCCTCCGCATCGTTCATGTCCACGTGGATCTGATGGACACATCGTTCATCAACGGTGAATGATGAGCGTCATGGACCCCAGGCGCCTCGAGCTGCTCCTCGCGCTGTGCCGCCTCGGCTCGATGCGCGAGGTCGCCGAGACGCTCGGCACCACCACGTCCAACGTGTCCCAGCAGCTGGCCGTGCTCGCCACCGAGGCCGGCACGACCCTCGTCGAGCCCGACGGGCGCCGAGTCCGCCTGACCCCCGCCGGGAGACGGCTCGCCGACCACGCGGTGACGGTGCTGGCGGCGCTCGACGCGGCCCGGCTCGACCTCGACCCGGAGGCGGTCCCGCGGGGGGAGATCCGGGTCGCCGCCTTCGCGACGGCCGTCCGGCAGGCGGCGCTGCCCGTCTGCCGGCAGCTCGCGGCCGACCACCCCGACGTACGGCTGCTGATCCACGAGCACGAGCCGGGGGAGGCGCTCGCGCTGCTCGCACGCGACGCCGTCGACCTCGCGCTGACCTACGACTACACGCTCGCCCCGGCCACCGTGGACGACACCATCGTGACCGCGCCGATGGGCAGCACCCGCTGGGGTCTCGGCGTCCCGGTCGGCAGCGGCCGGCTCACCGGGACGACGCTGGAGGTGTTCGACCGCTTCCGCGACCACGACTGGATCGTGAACTCCCGCAACACCGCCGACGAGGACGTGGTCCGCACGATCGCGGCGCTGGCCGGCTTCCGGCCGCGGGTCGCGCACCGCGCAGACAGCCTCGACCTCGTCCAGCACATGGTGGCGGCCGGGCTCGGCGTCGGGCTGCTCCCCGCCGACCAGCCGACCGCGCGCGGCGTGCGGATGTGCCGGCTGCGCGACCCCGTGATCGACCTGCGCGCGTTCGCGGTCACCCGCAGGGGACGGGCGGACTGGCCACCGCTCGCGCTGGTGCTCCGGCTGCTCGCGGACCACCCGCTGCGCTGAGGTCAGAGCCCGGCGACGTACACCGTGTTGGACGAGCGTCCACCGGTGAGGAAGTTGTCGAAGCCCACGACGTGCGCCTCGACCGCCGTCGAAGCCGGCCCGCAGCAGCGCCATCAGGTCGTCGTCCGGCGGGTCGTCGGACCAGAGTGCGAACACCCCGCCGGGGCTCAGCGACCGTCGCAGCAGCGCCAGCCCGTCGGCGGTGTAGAACGCCGCGTGGCTCGGGTGCAGCACGTGCCGCGGGGTGTGGTCGATGTCGACCAGCAGCACGTCGTACGTCGCCGGGCCGCCGTCGAGCGCCGCGCCCGCGCCGACCGTCGCGAAGAAGTCGGCCGTGACGAGGCGGGTCCGGGCGTCGCCGGTCAGCGTCCCCGAGCCCGGGAGCAGGCCGCGCTCGTGCCAGCCGACGACCGCGGGCAGTGCCTCGACGACCGTCAGCGAGGCGACCCGGTCGTCCTCGAGGGCGGCGAGTGCCGTGCACCCCAGCCCGAGCCCGCCGACGAGCACGTCGAGGCCGGTGCCCGGGTGCGCGGCCAGGCCGAGCCGGGCGAGCTCGACCTCGGCGACCGTGAAGAGGCTCGACATGAGGTACTCCTCGCCCAGCCGCACCTCGAACACGTCCACGTCGAGCACCGGCTCGCGGCGCCGCCGCAGCGTGATCTCGCCCATCGGCGTCGCCTGCCAGTCGAGCTCCTCGAGGCGCGGGCGGAGGGCGGGCTCGTCGGTCACGCCGGTCAGTCTCGCAGGGTCGTCGCCATCCGGACCTTTCCTCGCGCGAAACATTCAGGTCTGTCCGAGTTGCGCCGATATCAGCGTATGTCGCACGGATGCGGCGATCACCGTCCGGACAGCCCCCCGACGGTTACTTATGGAGGAGTACGAGTCTCATGACCCACAACCTGTCGCGCATCGCGGGCCGCGCCGCCGCCGTCACCGCCGCCACCGCGCTCGCCCTCGGCGCCGTCGCCTTCACCGTGCCGGCCGACGCGGCCACGAGCACCAAGGTGACCGTCACCAAGCTGAGCGTGCACCGTCTGCCCTCGGAGACCGCCAAGCAGGCCGTCACCGTCACCGGCACCGGCTTCGACGAGGACGTCATCGCCAGCGTCTCCATCGGCGGCTGCGACACCGACCCGACCTACATCGTCGCGAGCGCCACCTCGCTGCTGCTGAAGACCGCTGACGACTGCGCGATCGGCACCGACAAGGTGGTCACCGTCACCGACGACGCCGGCAACACCGCGGTCAGCCCGTCGGCCGCCGGCGCGGGCATCACCTTCGTGGCCGCCCCGACCATCCTGGCCGGCAGCGACTCCGACCGTCCCGTCGTGACCGAGAACAGCTCGGGCGTCGACTACGCCGACCAGATCACCGCGGCCCCCGTCAAGGGCGGCACGACGATCCGCGTCTACAGCGGCGACACCGCGTTCGTGAACAGCACCGCGTTCCCGCTGGCCGCGAGCCTCGGCGGCGTCGCGCTGACCAAGGTCACCATGCACACGGGTGGCGACTACTTCACCGGCGTCGTCGGCGCCCACGTCGCGGACGCCTCCCCGGCCCTGAAGGTCACCAGCAACGGCGTCAGCAAGAGCTTCCTGTACGGCGCCGGCGGCTCGAGCGCCGTCGACGGCACGCACGACTTCACCTACGGCGGCGTCCCGATCGTCGTCGCGCCGACCAACGGCCCGATCAACGGCGGCACCGTGCTGAGCATCACCGGCTCGGGCTTCACCTCCAGCACCACCGCCGAGGTCGCCGGCGAGAGCTGCCCCGTCGTCGGCACGCCGACCGCCACCCTGTTCAAGTGCACCGTCCCGGCCGCCACGGCCGCCGGCGCCGCGGACGTCGTCACCACCACGGGCTCGGTCTCCAGCGTCGTGAGCGTCGGCAGCACCTTCACCTACGTCAGCCAGTGACGTGACGCGGCTCGGGCCGCACAGCACCATCCAGCACCAGACCGCCGGCGGCGGGAGCGACCACGCTCCCGCCGCCGGCGGCGTTCGCGCCGTGCCTGCGCGGCCCCCCTGCGAGGGGGCCGGTGGCCGGGTCACGAGCACCCACGGGCATCCACGGGGGGTCACCTGGGCTTCGCAGGGCGCCCCGCGGCGTCGTACCCTACGGGCTACGCGGCGGCCGCAAGGTGGAGGGGGAACTCCGTGGTACGACCCGACGAGGGTGGCTCGAGCGGTGTCATCAAGATGTCCGACGACGCCGTGGAGCGCGTCCGCCACCGCTTCCGGACCACGGCCCAGACCCTCTACAACATGTCCGAGGACCTGCCGGGCGGCTACTCCGACCTCGGCGCCGCGGTCGGCCAGTTCTACAACGAGATCGACGTCGGGCTGAGCCCGTTCACCGCGTCCTGGCAGGCCAGCTTCTCGCTCTGCGAGGACGAGGCCCGGCTGATCTCGGGCAACACCAACAACCTCTGGGTCGACCTGACCAAGCTCGACAGCGGGAGCCCCTGATGGGGCACTTCCAGCTCGACGTGCAGCCCGAGCTCGTCCGCTCGGTCAAGCGCACCTACGGCTCCATCGCGTCCGCGCTCGAGCACGAGTCCGGCGCGGTCGCGAAGACCCCGCAGGAGATCGGCGACGCGTGGACCGGCTCGGCCGCGACCACGGTCAAGGGCGACATGACAGCTCTCAGCGGCGTGCTCACCACCTTCCACACGCACTTCACGACGGCGAGCCAGGCGCTCGGCACCCTCGCGACGGCGTACGACGAAGGGCTCGAGGACCTGCGGACGCTCAACACGCAGTGGGACAAGGCGACGACCACGTGCGCGAGCACGCTGACCGCCCTGCAGGGCCAGCAGGACCAGGACGAGAAGGACCTCACCAAGGACGGCCGGACGTCGAACAGGTTCGAGCACGAGGAGCTCGCCGACATCTACGCCGACAAGCGCAGCGGCGCGACCACCGCGCGCGACACCGAGTACACCCGCCTCGGCACGGAGTACGACCACCTCGTCACCCGGATGCGGACCGCCACGGCGACCGCGGGCCGGGCGCTGCGCGACGCGACGCACGTCAAGATCCCGCAGGGCGTCGCGGTCAACCTGCACGACCCCGTGGCCTACGCCGCCGCGCTGGCCGCCATCAAGGACGCCGCGGAGGACGCCCTCGGCGACGACTTCGCGCTGGTGTCCGAGCGCGACACCGCCGACGACATGGCCAAGATCGAGGACGCCGAGAAGCTGCAGGAGATGCTCGGCTACGCGTCGATGGCCGACCCCGAGAACTACGACGCCCTGATGGCGATGCTGAAGAAGTACGACGGCGACCCGGAGTTCGCCGGGTTGCTCGCCAGCAGGCTCGACCCGGCCTTCGTGGGCAGGGCGCTCGCCCAGATGCAGGACTTCCCGCGCCGCTACGGCCTGCCCGAGGGCACCTCCGCCGACGAGTTCGACGACCAGTACCTCGAGCTCGTGAAGTACCTCGGCTCGGCGTACGGCCTGGCCACCCAGGTGACCGGCGACTACGCGCCACCGGCGAGCCGGCTCGACGACTTCTACAAGGCCATGACCGACGTCATCGAGCCCGGCAACGGCGCCGAGCAGTGGCCGGGGCAGAACATCGCCCTCGCCTCCCTGCTCTCGCAGGGGTCCTGGAACCCGGAGTTCGCGTCGTCGCTGACCGCGAAGATGATCGACTACGAGCGCAACGAGCTCGGCGACGGCGGCTGGGACCAGTTCAACTACACCGCCGGGCAGGTGCGCACGCCCCAGGGCTGGAGCTCGGACCCGCTCGAGACGCTGATGGCCGGGATGGCCCAGAACCGCGCCGCGATCCAGCAGCTTCTCACCAGTGGCGGGACTCGCGAGCTCACGGTCGACGGCAAGCCCCAGCAGGTCTCCGACACCCTCGCCTACCTCCTGATGGAGCGGCACTGGAACGACAGCGGCCTCAACCTCAAGGCCGCGCTGACGCTGGGCATGTCCGACGTCCCCGGCGACCAGATCCCGGAGCAGCTGCGCGGCGACCTCCAGGTGATCGTCGACTACGCCGAGGAGCAGCAGGCAGCAGCCGAGGCGGAGGCGAAGAAGCACGACAAGCCGTGGTACGTCGACCTCGGCCACTTCGTCCTCGACCTCGGCGGCCTGATCCCCGTCGTCGGTGAGGTCGCCGACCTCATCAACGCCGGCTGGTACACCGCCGAGGGGGACATGCTCAACGCGGGCCTGTCGGCCGCAGGCGCCGTCCCGTTCCTGGGCTGGGCCGCGACCGGGAGGCAAGGGCCTGCGCGGCATCAAGGCGCTGTTCAAGGCCGAGGACTTCCTCAAGATGGAGGACGAGCTCAAGGCCCTCCAGGACGCCGGCAACACGCTGACCCCCGGCATGCTCAACGGCAAGCCGATGGTCGAGGTCGACTTCAAGGACGCCGACGCGCTGGCCGCGGCCCTGAAGGCGCCGCAGCCCAACATGATCTACCGCAACGGCGACCTCGTCTTCTACACCGACGAGGCCGGCACGATCATCGTGAACGGCGAGGGCAGCATGCGCCGCTTCATGCAGGTCACCAAGCAGGTCGCGCCGGGCAGCAGGCTGAAGTTCTGGGGACACGAGTTCGAGGTGCTCGCCGACGGGACGATGGCGATCACCAAGGTCTCGCCGTGGAAGCCGATCTGGGGCCACGGCGAGGCGTTCAACGCCGCGAACTGGAACCGCTACACCCACAACGAGATCTACCTCGCCAACGGCAAGCGCCTCGACTCCTACGACCCGCCGGCAGTGGATCGTCGAGCGCAAGCTGCGTCAGTACGCCGAGCTGAAGGACCCCACCCAGCTGCGCAAGGACATCGACCTGATCGTCACGCAGTACCCGCCCGGCACGATGGTGCCGCCCACCCCCGGCAACCTCGCGAACTTCCCCGACATCGCCGGCAAGCCCCTGCGCGGCAAGATGATGCTGGAGATCCCGCCGCAGAAGCTCCCGCTCGACCCCAAGCTCCTGCAGTACGCCGCCGACATGAAGGTCACCATCCGCGACAGCGCGGGCAGGATCTACACTCCCGAGTTCCCCCTAGGAAAGCTGCCCTGATCTGATGCACCTCGTCTTCGGAAAGCTCTGGAACAACGACCTGCTGCTGATGGTCGACCCCGTCAGCGAGGAGGACGCGCGCGCGGCCTACGAGAAGGGCGCGGAGATCATGGTCGCCGGCGGACGCGTGCCCCTCAGCACCGTCGAGGCGGGCAGCGACGACCGGCCGGTCGACCCCGAGCCCGCGACCTGGAGCCTGTACGCCGAGCTCGACCGCGGCTACGTCGAGGTCGAGTTCTTCAACGCGTTCGGCACCCGCGAGGCGACGTACTCCTTCGACCGGCAGGACGACGGGCGGCTGTTCCTGACAGAGGTCGGCGAGTACGACTTCGCCGAGCGCACCATGGACACCGACGACAACGACTGGACGAGCGTCGAGGAGCACGCCTTCGCGCCCGACGGCACGTCGAGCAAGGTCGTCCGCACGCGCACCGGCGTGACCATGGAGGAGTTCACCGGCACCGACGTGGAGCGCAACTGGGAGCCCGTGCCGGCCTGGGGCGAGTGGGACTCGATCACCCGCCGCCAGCGCTGACGCGCCGCCCGGCGCCCCGTCGCCCCGCGCCTCAGCGCACCCCGATGGACCGGAAGGCCCTGCCGAGGACCCGCGCCCGGTCGGCGGCCGACGACAGCTGCTCGACCCCGAAGCCCAGCAGGACCGTGTCGGCCGTGCGGATCGCCGGCGAGAACGCGCCCGCGGACCGCTCGAAGGTCCCACCGGACGGCGAGCTGCCGGGCGGCTGGGTCCCGACCCGCCACGGGCCGAGCCCCCGCTCGAAGCCTGCACGGCCGACGGTGGCGCCGTCGACCAGCAGGCGGGTGTCGTCCACGAAGGCGCCGGCTCCGCCGAACGCCGAGTCGGTGACGAAGGAGATCGACACCTCGACCTGCGTGCCGGCGTAGGCCGACAGGTCGAACGAGGCGTCCTGCCAGCCGTCGGAGCTCGCGGTCATCGCGTTCCACGCCCCGGTCGTGCCGGTGGGCGTGCAGGGGTCGCCGAGCGTCAGGTAGTGGGCGAGGAAGGGGTGCTCCTCGAGCAGGAAGCCGACCTCGCACTCGGTGGGCACGTCGGTGGTGCTGAGCCCGCCTGCCTCGGGGAGGGTCGTCCAGTCGTCCTGGCCGACCGTGTGCGCCTCCACGACGACGCTGTCGTAGCCCGGCTCGGTGTCGAAGGACAGCCTCGCGGCGAGGGTGGGCGCCTGCGCGGCGTCGACACCTGTCAGGTCGACGGTGCGGGCGAGCCGCATGTAGGAGTCGTCCACGTGCAGCCCGCCGACGTACCAGCTGCCCTCGACGGGGTCGAGGGGACCGGGCTCGCCGCCCGTGTAGCGGCCGGCGCGGCTGCCCGCGAACAGCGGGAAGCGGTCCGGCGGCAGGACGGCGCTGGTCGGGGCGAAGGTGCCGGGCTCGTCGAGCGGGTTGGCCGCGACGGCGTCCCCGCCGAACGGGCCGGACGTCCCGGAGAGGGCGCCGCTGCCCGCGAAGCCCGCCGGCTCGGCCGCGACGGTGCGGCTGGTGCGGCCGAGGTAGTACTGCGCGAAGTCGTCAGCGAGCAGCAGGCAGTCGCTGAAGGGGTCCTGGGTCACCACGCAGTCGGCGGTCGGGTCGCCGTCGAGGCCGTAGTAGATGCCGCCGATGTCGGGGGCGAGGAGGCCGTAGTAGGTGGCGGTCTCCCCGGTGTCGACGAGCTTGCCGCCCTCGTTGAGGAAGTCGCGCACCGCGATCGTCAGGTCCTGCTCGCGCTCGGCGACCGCGGTGTCCGGCAGGTCGCCCGCGAAGAAGGTCTCGGTGAGCTCGTCCTCCGGGTCCTGGGTGAGCCGGTTGTCGCCGTCGTACCAGAGCACGCCGCGGAAGTGGCCGAGCACGCCGAGGGGGTGCGGCACGCCCTGCCGCGAGACGTCCCACACGGAGGCTCGCAGGCCGGCGCGACGCAGCGCCGCCGCGTAGGTCGCGGCGTACTTCGGCGCGGCGAGCGGCGGGTCGTACGTCGGGTTGACGCCGTCGTAGTCCTCGTCGGCGACCACGAGCACCCGGTGCCGGGTGTCCTCGGCGACGCGGTAGGTGAACGGCTCGCTGCGGGTGCGTGCGCCGTCCCGCTGGCGGGCGGTGAACCACACCCGCACGCGGTCGCCGGGACGGGTGCCACGCACGACGCCGCGGAACTCCGCGTAGTAGGTGTCGTCCTCGCCGCCGTAGCGCTCGCCGCCGCGCCACTCGCGCACGCCGGTCCGGTGGGTCCGGCCGCCGTCGACCGAGTAGCGCAGCGTCAGGTGCCTCAGCTCGCGCCGGGCGGTCACCGCGACGGTCTGCGGGTCGCCGTACGAGACGGAGAACGCGTCCACGTCGAAGTCCGGGGTCTCGCGTCCGACCGGGGACACCGGGTGGCCGGGATCCGCCGCGGACTCGGCCACGGCCAGCGCGAACGGCAGGTTCTTCTCGAACTCGCCCTCGACCAGCGGCTCGGAGTCCGGGAAGCTGAAGACGCTCTCGCACGCGTCGGGCTCGAAGGCGTCGTCCGGGTCGATCGCGCTCGCGGTCTGGCAGGTCGACATCTCCGGTGTGTAGGCGAGCGTCCCGTAGGCCATCTGCGCGTGCTCGGTCGTCTCGCCGTTGGTGGTGTAGAGCTCGGCGCTCAGGTCCGGGTCGTAGCCGGGGACCGCGGGGTGGGCGTCGTCGCCGGCCTGCGCCTCGTAGACCAGGTCGTCGGGGGACGGGGTCGCCACCTGCCAGCCGACGCCGTAGAGCAGCAGCTCCGCGGCGGAGTGGTAGTTGACCTGGAAGGCGAAGCCGATGCGCCTCATCAGCCGGTCGAGGGCCCGGGTCTCCGGCTCCGACGCCGGCGCCGCGCCGCGGTAGGTCTCGCTGCTCCACGAGGCCGACGAGCCCTCGTTGTCGTACCCCCACTTGGTCGGGAAGTTCCGGTTGGGGTCGACACCGTCCTGGCCGGTGATCCGGCCGTCGCCGTCGTTGTCGCGCAGGTTCTTGCGCCACAGCCGGTTGCCCTCGGTGAAGGTGAAGTCGTAGCCGTCGGGGTTCGCCACCGGCACGAACCACAGCTCGGTGGTGTCGAGCAGACGCCGGATCCTCGGATCGGTCGCGTAGCCGTCGACGACGTGGTGCAGGAGGCGGCGGTTCATCTCCGGCGTGATCCACTCGCGCGCGTGCTGGGCGGCGGAGTAGAGGACCGCCGGACGGCTGCCGTCGCGGACCCGCCTCGCGTGCTTCGTGACCTTGACGGCGAGGAGGCGCTGGCCCTGGACGGTGGTGCCGATGGTCTCGAGCTTCACCAGGCCGGGGTGGGCCCGAGCGACCTCGACGAGCTCGTCGCGAATGCCGCCCGGCGCGCTGTAGGAGCGGAACACGCCCTGCGGCGCGGCATCCTCGGCGAGCAGCCGCGACACGGGGCGCCCGTCGACGCGCTTCTCGGCCAGCGGCACGCCCTGCGCCACCAGCTTGGCGGCCAGCGACCTGTCGAGGACGACCTCGACGCCGACCCGGCCCGGCCGTCCGGCGGGGGCACCGCGTCGTGACGTCCTCGCGGTCCAGGCCCGCCCGGCGCAGGGCGCCGACCTGCGCGACGGTGAGGTCGCCGACGTACACCGTCGGTCCGGCGCCGCGGTCACCGACCCCGTGGCGGGACGGGGGGCCGCACCCGCGGACCCCAGCGGGGTGGCGAGCACCGCGAGCACCGCCGCGGTGGACAACAGGGTCACGGTCCTGAGCTGGCGCATCACGGGCTCCCTCGTACGTCGAACACCCGGTGCGCGGCTGCCTTCCCTGACGCCATCGGACTCCACCGGTCCGCCGGCTGTCAATGCCCCGGGGCGAACCTGCGGGTGCCGGAAGCCGGCTGTCGGGCGGTTGTTACCGTGGTGGCCCACCGTCCGGGTCGGTGGCATCGTCGGGAAGGCTGGGGGAGCGCGTGCGGCGTCGATGTGTCACCGTCGGAGCGTGCCTCCTTCTCCTGTCCGGCTGCGGCAGCCTCGGCCTCGGAGCGGGCGCCCGCTTCGACGACGTGATGCGGGACCCGAAGGCGACGGCCGACCAGATCATCGAGGCGGCCGGCCCGCCGGACGAGGTGGCGCGGAACGCCGACGGCTCGACGATGCTGCTCTGGAAGCCGTTCATCGAGCCCGATGACGACGAGTCTGACCTCGAGGGCGCCACCGCCTGGAGGCTGTACGACGCGCAGCGGCACGTCGTACGCACCTGGAGCAGCCCGGACCGCGAGGACCTGTCGCTGGCGGCCACCGGCGACGGCTTCCTGCTCACCGACGCCGACTCGTTCCGCGGGTTCGACAAGGCGTACGCCGTCGACCACGACGGGCGCCGGCAGAAGGTCACCGTGGACCGCGGGCGGGTGGTCACGCGGCCCGGCGACGTGCTCGTGGAGGGCGTCGAGCTCGCGCACGCCTACCGTCCCGCCGACCACGCGCTCCACGGGCTGGTGCGCGAGCCGGGCCTCCCGCGTGACGCCGTGCAGTGGTCCGGCGCCGTGCTCGACGGCGAGGGCGCCCTGTGGGTCGACAGCTACGCCGGCAGCAAGCACTGGGTCGGCTGGTCCGACGACGGGGGCCGCACGATGACCCGGCGGATCCTGCCCCCTCAGCGTCCCGGCACCGCCCCGCGGGAGCCGGTGCTCGCGGTCGGCGACGGCACGGCCGCCGTGCTGACCGACCAGTACGACGGCGACGACGGCCCGTCGACGGGCGCTCGCTACCTCGACGTGCTCACCGGCGACGACCGCGACCGGCACCGCGTCACGGCCGACGCCTTCCCCTTCCTGGGCGAGGTCGACGCCCGTCCCGACCTCACCGTGACGAGCGACGGCCGGGTGCTGCTCGGCGACAGCGACCTCGGCGAGTGGTGGGTCGCCCGCGACCCCGGCAACACCGCCTTCGTGCGGCTCGACGTCCCCGGCGACACGGCCTTCGTCCGGGACCTGGGCGGCACCCTGTTCGCATGGGGGGAGTTCGACCACCGCGACGCCGTACTCCAGACGTCGGGGGACGACGGCGCGACGTGGCGGACCTTCGACGTCGGGTCCCCCGACGGGTGACGCGCAGTCCGGGCTCAGCCGGCCCCGAGGAGTCGCTCGAGGTTGTCGAGCTCGTTGGCGCGGCCGGCGACGATGCGCTCGGTCCAGACCTCGTCGTGCAGGGGTTCGCACTCCATCACGACGTCGGTCCCGGCCGCCGTGCGCTCGAGGGTGACGACGGTCAGGTGCTCGTAGGGCTCGTGGTCGGGGACGAAGTCGACCAGGGAGACGTAGGCCAGGCGTGTCGGCTCGACGACCTCGGTGAACTCCTTGTGGGACCTCGTCGAGAGCGGCATACCGGCCCGCTCCATGAAGGCGACCTGCTCGGGACCGGTGGCGGTCATCGTGTAGTCGAGGGCTCCACCAGGCCGGAGCTCGAGGACGTCGACCTCGGTGCGGAACCCGTCGGGTGCCCACCACGCGCGGATGCCCGGCGGGCGTGGTCCACAGCTCCCAGATCCGCTCGGGCGGGGCCGGCAGGCTGCGGCTGAGGACGATCGTGTGCTCCTGCATGGTGGTGCCTCCCTGGTGTGTCGCTCGAGTGGTCGGTGCACACCGGGGACGGAGCCGCGATCCGGGCTCTCGACATCCCGTCGACCGAGGATTCGCCTCGACAGCTAGTGGACGTCGAGGCCGAGCGCGCCCAGTCCCCGTCGCGCGTCGTCGAGGCCCTTGTCGTTCTCCGCCGGGTCGATGCCCCGGTGCGGTCGTCGGTGGCCAGCCGCCGGGCGAAGTAGGAGCCCTGCACCGCCTGCCGGAACCGGCGGAACGCGTCGAGGTGGCTCAGCTCGCGGGCGCCGAGCGGGCCACTGCCCCGGTAGGCGTCCAGGAAGCGGCCGCCCCGGCCGTGCCGCCGAGGTACATCACCGCCGACGCCACGTCGTAGAGCGCGGGACCGCGGCGTGCGCCCGTCCAGTCGATCAGCCCGGTCACGCCGGACGCGTCGTCGTGGACGAACGCCTCCGGGGCCGGGTCGGTGTGCAGGGTGGTCCAGGTCAGGTCCAGCGCGTCGGTCTCCGCACGCACCGCCGCGACGGCCCGGACCAGCCACGGGCGGTCGAGGAGCCACGGCAGGTCCGGCGTGAGCCAGTCCGCCATGAAGGCGGCGGCGCCGTGGCCGGCGGTCGGTTCGCCCGCGCGGTGGATGCCCGCCAGGGTGGTGGCCATCCACTCCTGCTCCTCGTCGGCGTCCCCCTCGAGCTCGCGGCCCGGCACGTGCTCGAGCAGGGCCAGCGCGTGCCCGCTCGCGTCCTCGCCCACCAGGCGGCCGTCGAGCGTCGGCACGGGTGGTCCGGTGACGAACCCGGCCGCCGCGAGGCGCCGGGCCACCTCGCACCCGGCGAGCAGGTCGGCCGACGCATCCGGCGCGACGCGCTTGGCGACACGGGTCGCGCCCCGGTGCTCGACGAGCCACGTCTCGGAGTTGATCCCGCCGCCGAGAGGAGTGAGCACGGCGCCGGGCAGGCCCCAGAGGCGGTCCAGCAGCGCAGCGAGGTCGACCACGGAGCTCACCCTGGCACGCCGCCGCCGGCCGGGAGTCCGGCACCTGTCGGCGCCCGGTGCCACGCTGGGGCGATGAGCGGTCCCACCGAGGCGTCGGTCAGCTGGGCGCAGGCACTCGCCTGGCGCTCGGATCGTCACCTGCTCGACCCGGTCGGGTCCGAGTCGGTGGCCGGGGTCGTCCGGCGGCTCGGCGCGGTGCTGTCGATGGACGAGTCCCTGGCCGAGCTCGCGGTCCGGGTCCGGCGTACGACGTCGAGGGCCGGCGAGCTCGCGAAGGCCCTCGCGGACGGCGGCGTGGTCAAGGCGTTCGCGTTCCGCGGGTCGATGCACTACCTCTCGCCCGAGGACGGCGGCGTCTACCTCGCCCTGCGGTCGGCGGGCCGGCAGTGGGAGCTGCCGAGCTGGGTCGAGTTCTACCGCCTCGGCCCGGAGGACTGGCCCGACTTCCGGGCCGCGGTGCGGGAGGCCCTCGCCGACGGGCCGCTCACGCTCGCCGAGCTCGGCGCGGCGGTGACCGCCCACCGCGCCTACCGCCACCTGGCACCCGTCTTCGACGACGGCGCGGGCACCCTGGTCAAGCCGCTGACCTGGCAGGGCGACATGAGCCTCGGGCCGCCACGCGACGGGCGGCACACGTTCCAGCGCCTCGACCGCAACCCTCGGTGGGCCGGCATCCCCGACCTCGACGACGCGGGACCGCGCGCCGTCACGGCGTACCTCCGCACCTACGGCCCGGCCACGAGCGGCCACGTCCACCACTGGCTCGGCAACGGGCTCAGTGCCGGGCGCCGTCGCATCGACCGGTGGCTCTCGGGGCTGCGCGACGACCTCGTCGCCGTCGACGTCGAGGGCACCACGGCGTACGTCGTCCGCCGCGACGTCGACGCGCTCCTCGCCGCGCGCCCGTCCCGGGCGGTGCGCCTGCTCCCAGGGCACGACCAGTGGGTGATGGGACCCGGCACCAAGGACGAGCAGGTCACGCCGCCGGCGCGCCGCGACGTCGTCACCCGCAAGGCCAACCTGGTGACCGTCGGCGGGGTGGTCGCCGGGACCTGGACGCGCCGCGGCGACGACCTCACGGTCACCTGGCTCGACGAGGGGCCGCCGCCGAGGACGGCGATCGCGGAGGAGGTGGCGCGCCTGGGCAGCATCCTCGGACGAGACCTGCGGCTGGGTCCGACCTCCTAGCCCGCCCCGCCCGGACGCCCGGCAGGCCGCGAGCAGGGATACTCGGGGCGTGCCCCTGCCGACGACCGTCAGCGGCGTGGTCGCCCGGCTGCGGGAGATCGACGCCGGACTCCCGCGAGACGACGGCGTGGCGGTGTTCAACCGGGTCTACCTCACGGTGACCGCGCGCATCGACGAGCTGCTGGCCGATCCGTCGAGCGAGCCGGACCTGTTCGGGGACGCGGAGACGATGGCCGCGCTCGACGTCGACTTCGCGCACTTCTGGCTCCGCGCCCACGACGCCGACGCGGCAGGGAGGCCGGTCGCACCGGCGTGGCGGCCGCTCTTCGAGGCGCGGCACGCCGGGCGGCTGCCGATCCAGTACGCCCTGGCCGGCATGAACACCCACATCGAGCACGACCTCCCGCTGGCCGTGGTCGGCACCTGCCGCGCCCGTGACCTCGAGCCCGAGGAGGTGCACCGCGACTACCTGAGCGTCAACCGGGTCCTCGCCGAGGTCGAGTCGCCCATCCGGCGTACCTTCCTGGACGAGATCGGGACGGTCGCCGACGAGCGGGTCGGCCCGGTCGTGCACCTGATCAGCACCTGGAACATCGAGAAGGCCCGCGACGTCTCCTGGGTCACGACGGAGACGCTCTGGGCGCTGGCTGCAACCACGTTCCTGCGGGACCGGTTCGCCGACGTCCTCGGCGACACCGTCGCCATGACGTCGAGGGCGCTGCTGAGTCCCGTCTGAGGGCGTGCCCGGAGCGCCGGGACGTCAGCGTCGGACGCGGTAGCGCAGGTGCAGCACCCGGTCGCCCGCGATCACCACGTCGGGGTCCTCGAGCAGGTGGCGGCCGTCCAGCTGGCCGAAGTACCTCTTGCCCCGGCCGAACACCACCGGCACGACGTCCATCGCCACCTCGTCGACGAGGCCGAGGGCGAGTGCCTGCCCGCCGACGTCGCCGGCGCAGACCGCGACCACGCGGTCGCCCGCGCGCCGCCGGGCGTCCTCGACCGCCGCCGCGACGTCGTCGTGGAACGGCACGTCGGCCTCCGGGTGCCAGCCCTCCGGCTTGGGCCGGTGCGAGACGACGAGCAGGTGCTCGCCGGCCGGGGGCTGTGCCTCCCAGCCGTTGGTCAGGTCGAACAGGTGCCGCCCCTGGATCGTGGCGCCGATGCTGCGCCCAGAAGGTGCTGACGTAGCCGTGGGACCGCTCGCCGACCCGGAACGGGGCGTGCTGCTCCTCGCCGGCCTCCTCGACGAGGGGCCGGTCGCCGTTGAAGTACCAGTCGAACAGCGGCCCCACCTCGTCGTCCTCGCCGGCGATGAAGCCGTCCACGGACACCACTGCATGCATGATCACGGTCGCCATACCCGGACAGACCCGGGGCGTCGCTCGGACTCATCGCGATGCCCGGGGATAGCGTGACCGGAGCAACCGCAGACACGAGGAGCAGGCACCGTGGCGACCCTCATCCTGCTGCGGCACGGCAAGTCGGACTGGTCGGGCGGGGAGCCGGACCACCTGCGCCCCCTGGCGCCACGAGGGCTGCGGCAGGTCCCGGAGGCCGGACGCTGGATCGCCGGCCGTGCGGGCGGCATCGACCTGGCGGTGATCTCGCCCGCCGTCCGGGCGCGGGAGACGTGGCGGCTCGCCGCCGCGGAGCTCGCGGTCGCACCGCCGGTCCGCGAGGACGAGCGCGTGTACGCCGCGTCCGCGTCGTCGTTGCGCTCCGTCGTGCGCGAGCTGCCCGACGCGGTGGCGACCGTCGTCCTGGTCGGGCACAACCCCGGCCTCGAGGACCTGGTGGCGGACCTGACCGGCCGGTGGGTGGCGATGCCGACCGCGGCGCTGGCGGTGGTCGACCTCCGCGGTCCGTGGTCCGAGGCGGGCGACCGCCCCGGCAGCCTGTCGGCCCACGGACGTCCTCCCGCGGGCGACGTGCCGGCATGACCGCGATCCTCTTGGGCGGGGCGGTCGCCATGGTGCTGTCGCTGGTGCTCACCCGCTGGGCGATCCCGCTCTACGCCGCCTGGGGCTTCGGCCAGCCGATCCGCGAGGACGGCCCGCGCACGCACCTCGTCAAGCGCGGGACGCCCACGATGGGCGGTGCCGTCATCGTGGTCTCGGTGCTGGTCGCCTTCGCGGTGGCCAAGCTGGCGGTCCGGGAGCCACCCACGCGAGCCGCGCTCCTGGTGCTCTTCCTGCTGGTGGCGATGGCCGGCGTCGGCTTCGTCGACGACTTCATCAAGGTCAGGAGCCAGCGCAGCCTGGGCCTGCGCAGCAAGGCCAAGCTGGTGGGCCAGACGGTGGTCAGCGTCGCGTTCGGCGTCCTCGCGCTCGGTGGCGACGCGGGCGACGGCGCGGACGCCCTCGTCTCGGACCGCCTCTCCGTCGTGCGCGACCTCGGCCCGACGCTGCCCTGGGTGGCCCTCATGGCGCTGATCTGGCTGATGGTGAACGGCACCAGCAACGCCACGAACCTGATCGACGGGCTCGACGGCCTGCTCTCGGGCAGCGCGACGATGGTCTTCACGTCGTACGCCGTCATCGGGCTGTGGCAGAACACCCACGCCTGCGGGTCGCCGGGCCTCGGGGAGGGGCTGTGCTACCGGTCCGCGTCCCCGCTCGACCTCGCCACCGTGGCCGCGGCCCTCGCCGGCGCGTGCTTCGGCTTCCTGTGGTGGAACGCCTCCCCGGCCGGGATCATCCTGGGCGACACGGGATCGCTCTCCCTCGGTGCGGCGATGGCCGGGCTCGCCCTGCTGACCCGGACCGAGCTGCTGCTGGTCGTGCTCGGCGGGCTGTACGTCGCGGTCACCGGCTCGGTGATGATCCAGGTGTCGGTCTTCAAGCTGACCCGGCGCGCCACCGGGGTCGGCAGGCGCGTGTTCAAGATGACGCCGCTGCAGCACCACTTCGAGCTGCTCGGCTGGGAGCAGGTGACGATCGTGATCCGCTTCTGGATCGTCGCGGGCGTCTGCGTGTGCGCCGGGCTCGGCATCTTCTACGGCGACTGGGTCGCCAGCCTGCCGTGAGGGCCGGCACCGGCAGGCACCGGCAGGCAGCCGCAAGCAGCGGCACGGTGTCGTATGGCGGCCGTCCCGTTCGTCGTCGTCACGAGTGCCGCCGACGGCGGCGCCGACCCGACCGCAGGAGCTGACCCGGATGTCGCACCCCCAGCCCGTCGCCCGCCGCCTCTTCGAGCTCACCGAGCCGATCTCGCTCGTCAACTTCTTCTCCTCCGAGCCGAACGACGCGATGGCCGCGCTCGGCTTCCGCAACTACTGGGACGGCTACTTCGCCGGGCGCGCCGCGCCGCTCGGGCAGGCCCCGGCGGAGGTCGTGCACGCGGCCTTCTACAGCTTCGCGGACGGCGAGGTCGCGCGGCACGTCCCGAAGGTGTGGGAGACCGTCACCCCCGAGCAGGCGCACGCCGCGCGCGAGCGGGGCTGCGTGGCATCGCTGCGGAACATCCTCGGCGAGCAGGCCGGGACCCCGGAGCTCGCGCGGGCGGCCGACCTCCTCGCGAAGGCGTCGACCGGCGCCCCGACCGAGGGACGCGTGATGTACGCCGGCCTGCGCACGCTGCCGATGCCGGAGGAGCCGGTCGCGAGGCTGTGGTTCGCCGCCAACATGCTGCGCGAGCACCGCGGGGACGGGCACGTCGCGGCGCTGGTCACCGAGCGGATCGGCGGGACCGAGGCGCACGTGCTGAGCGCCCTCGACGCCGGCATCCACCCCGCCGAGTCGTTCGGCCGGATCCACCACCTCCCGAAGGCCCGCCTGGCCGAGGTCATGGACGGCCTGCGCGAGCGTGGCCTGCTCGACGCGTCGGGCCGCCTCACCGACGCGGGTCGAGCGACCAAGGACCGGATCGAGTCGGTGACCGACGCGCTGGCCGAGGCGCCGTACGACGTCCTGGAGCCCGCCGAGCTCGACGAGCTGGTCGGCCTGCTCGAGCCGGTGGCCCGCCGGCTCGCCGCCGTGGGGTCCAGCTCCGACAACCTGCGATGAGGTCGGACCCGGCCGGAGGTCTGACCAGCACAGTCCCCGCATCGGAAGGGTCCGACATGACCAACGACATCGGCGCACTCGACATCACGTTCACCGCGACGCTCGGGCGGGTGCGCGAGGGGGACACCTGGACGTGCGTCCAGCTGCCCGACTCGGCCACGGTCTTCGGGACCCGTGGTCTGGTGAAGGTGTCCGGGACCGTGGACGGCGAGCCGTTCGACGGAGCCTTCATGGCGCTCGGCGACGGCACCCACAAGCTCCCGGTCAACGCCGCCGTGCGGCGCGCCATCGGCAAGACGGACGGCGACGAGGTGACCGTCCACCTGACCGCGCGCCGTCGCTGACCGCACGCGCACGCGTCGCCCGTCGGTCGCGGTCAGTCGGTGCACTGCTGCCAGACGCCCGCCCGCCACGCCCCGGTGTCGGTCCGCCAGACGTCGGCCTGCACGAGCCGCCTGCCCCCACGGTCGAGGAGGTCGACCACGCGCACGGCGTCCTCGTTGCCGGCGCCGACGTCCTCGCCGCGTGCCTGGGTCCGGATCGAGGCGACCCGGCCCCACTCGCGGGAGTCGAGTATCGCGGTCCGCAGGTCGGGCCAGGTGGTGGCGCTCGCGACCGGCGCGTAGGAGCTCACGCAGTCCTCGTCCGCGGTGTTCGCGGCACACCCGCCGAGCAGTGCGCAGGCGAGGAGGGCGACACCGATCCGCACGGAGGGTTCCATGCCCCTTCGACGCGCGCTCCCGGTGGCCGGTTCCCCGGACGGCGGGGCGGAGGGTGATGAGTTGTCCTCCGCCCACCCGTCATACAGGCGACAGGACGGGACGAGACGGAAGGATGGCGCGATGAGCGTGGGTTCGCGGGAGGAGCGGGGCGTGCAGGAGCCGGGTGAGGTCGACGAGCCGGCGTTCTCCGGGCTGGCGGAGCGGCACCGGCGGGAGCTGCACGTGCACTGCTACCGGATGCTCGGGTCGTTCGAGGACGCCGAGGACACCGTGCAGGAGACGTTCCTGCGGGCCTGGCGTCGGCGGGAGACCTTCGAGGGGCGGTCGACGTTCCGGGCATGGCTCTACAGGATCGCCACGAACGCCTGCCTGGACCTGCTCGCGAAGCGGCGTCCGCAGCCCGCGACCGGCGGCGAGGTGCTGTGGCTGCAGCCCTACCCGGACCGGCTGCTCGACGAGCTGCCCGCCCACGACGCCGACGAGCCGGAGTCCGTCGCGCTCGCCCGGGAGACCATCGAGCTGGCGTACGTCGTCGCGGTGCAGCACCTCGCGCCGCGGCCGCGCGCCGTGCTGATCCTGCGCGACGTGCTCGGCTGGCCCGCCAAGGACGTCGCGGACCTCCTCGGGGACTCGGTCAACTCGGTCAACTCTGCCCTGCAACGGGCCCGTGCCGGGATGCGTGAGCACCTGCCCGCCGAGCGGCAGGACTGGACCGGGGGCGAGGACGACGCCGACACCCGCGAGCTGGTGCGACGCTTCACCGAGGCCAGTCTCGCCAAGGACGTCGGCGCGCTCGCGACCATGCTGCGCGACGACGTGCGCTGCTCGATGCCCCCGACGCCCGGCCTGCAGGTCGGCCGCGACGCGGTCGTGGGCGACTGGGTCTCGGACGGCTTCGAGGAACTGGGCCGGCTGCGTGCCGTCCCCACCTCGGTGAACAGGCAGCCCGCCGTCGCGTTCTACCTGTGGCGCGACGACGAGGGCGCCTACGTCCCGCTCACCCTCGACGTGCTGCGCGTCGCCGGCGGGGCGGTCGCGGAGATCGTCACGTTCCACGCCGACCGGTTCGCACGGCTCGGCGTTCCCGAGCGGCTGCCGGCGGACGGCACCGAGTAGCCCCGGTGCGGATGCTCGCGCTGCGCGGTGGCGAGCGGCTCGCCGTCGTGGAGGACGAGTGGCACGACGCGTTCGCCGTCGTCACGCGCGGGCGGGTCCAGCTCGAGCTGCGCGACGGCCGGCCCGGTCCGGTCCTCGGCCGCGACGCCGGCTTCTGGCTGCGCGGCACCGGCGTCCGCGCGCTGCGCAACCCCGGGCGACGCCCGGCCACGGTCAGCGTCCTCACCCCGAGGACCCCGGCCCCGACACGACGACCAGGTCCCGCCGTACGACGGTGGGCCGACGACGGAGGAACAGCCATGGGCAGCACCAGCAACGCAGACACCCGGGTCCTCGCGGGCCCGGCCACCGACCGACCCGGCCGCGGGATGCGGCGCCTCGCCGGCACCGGGGCCGTCGCCGTTCTCGCCGCGATGGCGGCCACGACGCTCGCGGCAGCACTCGCACGGGCGCTCGGCGTCGAGTTCGAGATCCCCGACGGCGGCGAGACCATCCCGCTGCCCGGGTTCGCCGTCGTCACCGGCGTCCTCTCGGCTCCGGGCGTCCTCGTCGCCTGCGCCCTGCTGCGCTGGAGCGCGCGCCCGGCCGTCCTGTTCGTGCGGACGGCGGTCGCGCTGACCGCGGTCTCGCTGGTCCCGCCGGTCGTGTCCGGCGCGGCCACCGCCACGGTCGCGGCGCTGGTCGTGCTCCACCTCGTCGCCGCGGCCGTCGTGGTCCCGGCCCTCGCACGGGGGCTGCGGGCTCGGGCACGGTGACGCCCCCGCGACGGCCCCGTGAGGCCCCCGTGACGCCCCCGTGACAATGGGCCCATGACGACGACGTTGTACCGCGCCGGGTGGATCGTGGCCCACCAGGACGGCGAGCACCGGATCCTGCGTGACGGCTGCCTGGTGGTCGACGACGACCGCATCACGCACGTCGGTCCGACGTACGGCGGTCCCGTCGACCGGACCGTCGACCTGCCGGACCGGATCGTCACACCGGGGCTCATCAACACCCACGCGCACCTCGACGAGTCGCCGATCGACAAGTCGGTGCAGGAGGACGTCGGCAACCGGCAGTTCTGGCTGACCGGGCTGATCGAGATCCTGCCCGCGGAGATGAGCGGCCTCGACGAGGAGGGCGCCCGCGCCTGCGTGGACTACTCGCTGATCGAGCTCGCCCGCACCGGCACCACGACCGTCGTCCAGCTCGGCGGCGTCGAGGACTACGCCGCGGACGCGATCGAGGCGAGCGGGCTGCGCGGCTACGTCGCGCCGATGTACCGCTCCGGACGCTGGTTCACCCCCGACGGCAGGCGGGTCGACTACGCGTGGGACGCCGACGACGGCCGCGCCGGGTTCGAGCGCGCGACGGCGTACGTCGAACGGCTGCGTGGCCGCGCCGGCGGCCGGGTCTCGGGCCTCCTCGCGCCCGCGCAGGTCGACACGTGCAGCGAGGCGCTGCTGCGCGACTCCAGGCAGGCCGCCGACGACCTCGACGTCCCGATCTCGCTGCACGCCTCGCAGGGGGTGTGGGAGTTCCAGGAGATGACGCGCCGGCACGGCCGCACGCCGGTCGAGTGGCTCTCCGACATCGGCTTCCTCGGCCCACGGACTCTGCTGGGTCACGCGATCTTCATCAGCGGGACCTCGTGGGTGAACTTCGCCGGCGACGACCTGGCCCTGCTGGCCGCGTCCGGCACCTCGGTCTCCTACAACGCCTGGTGCTTCATCCGTCGCGGCATCGTCATGGAGTCGTTCCCGGGCTACGTCGAGGCCGGGGTGAACATGTGCCTGGGCACCGACACCGCACCGCAGTCGATGATCGAGTCGCTGCGCTGGACCGCCCTCGCCGGCAAGGTCGCGTCGCGGCGCACCGACGTGTCCACCGCCCGCCAGGTCTTCGACGCGGCGACGACCAACGCGGCCCGGCTGCTCGGTCGCGACGACCTCGGCCGCATCGCGCCCGGCGCCAAGGCGGACCTGCTGTTCTGGCGCGCCGACGGCTTCACGATGACCCCGATGCGCGACCCGATCCGCAACCTCGTCTACTACGCCCAGCCCGCCGACCTCGCCGACGTACTCGTCGACGGGCGGCCGGTCGTCGAGGACGGCGTCGTGCTCGGCGCCGACGTGGAGTCGGCCACCCGCCGGGTGCAGGAGGCGGGGGAGCGGGTCTGGTCGCGGTGGCCGCAGGGCGACTGGGCCGGTCGCACGCTCGACGAGGTCGCGCCCCCGACGTACGCCGCCTTCGACGCGACCTGACCAGCGGCGCGATCACTGGTCCTGCGGGTCCTGCGAGTACCGGGGCAGCAGCTGCGTCTCCGCCTCGGGCGTGGTCTCCGGGGGCACGGGACGGCGACCCGGAGCCGGCCGCGGGAGGTACGCCGGACGGGGCCGGCCCGGTCGCAGCAGGCGGACCTGGCGCCGGAGCCGCTGCTCGAGGTCGAGCTCGCTCAGCAGCCGCTTGACCGTGGACTGCACCACGGCGTGCAGCTCGCGGACCTCGGGCGCGCTCGCCGTCGTGGCCAGGTCGTCGAGCCGGGCGCGCGCCTCCTGGAGGCCGTCCAGCGCCTCGCGCAGCGACCGCGCGTCCTCCCCGACCACGGGCCCCTCGACCGGGTCGGCCTCGCTGCGGACCAGCTGCCCGAACGCGTCGAGCCCCGCTCCCAGCTCCCGCATCGTCTGGGCGAGCCCGAGCAGCACGTCCTCGGCGCTCTCCTCGGCGAGCCAGGTGCCCTCGGACGTGGCGTCGACCAGCCCGCGGAACATCGAGCGCACGGCGACCGCGGAGTGCTCGAGCGCCTCGAACCCCTGTCGCAGGCCGGGCCCGACGTCGGCGGTGCCGACCGCGCGGACGTTGAGCCGGCGCCCCTCCTCGGCGTGCCGCAGGGCCTCGCCGACCCGGGGCACGTCCTCGTGGGTGATCCGCCGCGCCTGGTCGAGCCAGGTCCGCGCCGCCGGCCCCACCCGGCCGGTGTCGGTGGTCTGGCCCGTCGTCAGGTCACCGGCCAGGTCGGCCAGCTCGTCGGCGGCACGGGTGAGCAGACCGGTGACCGCGTCCGCGAGCCCGTCGATCGCCCGCGCGGCGTCGCCGCTGGCGATCCGCGGCGGGAACAGCAGGTTGACCGCCACGCCCACGGCCGCCCCCACGAGGGTCTCCGCGATCCGCTGCCAGGCGGCGGACTCGGCGCTCAGCGAGCCGACGCCGAGGACCAGCATCCCGCTGATCGCGACCTCGATGAGGTTCGCGCGCAGGCGCAGCGCCTGGCCGATCGCCAGCGAGACGAAGATCAGCAGGCCCAGGCTCCACCACTCCAGCGGCACGACGGCGGCGAAGACCACCGCGAGCGACACCCCTGTCACCACGGCCACCACCCGGTCCAGGCCGCTCGCCAGGAGCGAGACCGGCGTCACCTGGACGACGAGCATCGCGGTCAGCGGCGCCAGCAGCGGCTGGGTGCCCGGGAAGAGCAGCAGCCCGACGACGTAGCTCGCGACCGCGGCGACCGTGATCCGCAGCGACCACAGCACCGCCTGGCGGGCGTCGGCGCGCAGCCGACCCAGGTCGTCGTCCAGCCTGCGTCGCCAGGTGCGCACGTTCCAGCCTCTTCGATCGGGCGCCGTATGTCGATGCGTCGGCGATCGAACGAGAAGGGACGGGGTCGCGAGCGATGCTGGAACGATCACGCTAATCCGACGAAGCGTGCACACCGACGTACCGAAGTCACCTGAGGTCGGCGACTCAAGCGTGGGTGAGGGCTCCGAAGGACACTTCTGTACGTCGCTGTGCGCGGTGCTGACAGCGCGGACCGGTCGGCCGCCCTCCGCGGGCCGGTCTCCCCGTCGACGTCGGGACGTTCGACACCCGGACCGGGCCCATCGGCCCTGCGCCGACCGACTCCGGCCCTGTGAGGCTTCCTCACATCGGACCCGAGACGTCGAGGAGCTGCTGCGATGGACATCTACCACCAACACTCGTGGAGTGCCGGGACCTGGGCCCTGATGCTGCTCGTCGTCGTGGTGTTCGTGCTCGCGCTCAGCGCGATGTTCCTGTGGGGGCTCGACCGCGCCTGCCGGTGGACCTCCACGCCGGGTGCCGCCCGGGACGTCGGCCCGGCACAGCCCGAGCCCGCGCCGGCGCGCGACGTGCCGTCGCGCAAGGACCGGTCGAGCCACACGCTGAGCGCCTGACCCGAGGAGCCCGGGGCGGGCCTCAGTCCTCGATGTGCGCCTCGCCGCGCTGCCTGAGTCCCGCGAGCCCGTCCCACATCGCCTGCACCTTCTCCGCCGAGTGGCCGACCCAGTCGACCAGCTCCCCGGTGACGCGCAGCGGCTCGCGGCTGCGGTAGGACCGGGTCGGGTTGCCCGGGAACCGCTTGTCGGTGACGTTGGGGTCGTCCTCGAACCCGCCGGTCGGCTCGACGAGGTAGATGCGCCCGCGGCCCTCCCCGGCCGCGAGCTCGGCACCGCACGTCGCGGCGTCGAGCGTGGCGGTGAAGTAGACGTAGTTCATGGTCCGGCCGGCCTCGAAGTTGGACTCCCGGCCCGCCACGAGGAGGTCGCCGACCTCGAGGGCGGCCTTGGTGCCGTGCAGGAACACGCCCTCCCGGTAGGTCTCGAAGGGCACCGGCTCGCTCGTCGTACTCACCCGGTCGACCCTAGCCATCGCCGGCCATCGCCGGCCATCGCCGGCAGCGGCGCTACGGTGGCAGGACCGCCCCGGACCGACACCGGGGCGGGTCTCGGACCCGGGAGTCGCCTCGTGCTCACCACGGCCGCGCCGGCCCTGACCGGCTCGACCGGTGCCGCCGTCGCCGGCGCCGTCCTGCTCGCCGCGGTCCTGCACGCGGTGTGGAACGCGATGGCCCACGCGATCGGCGACCAGCTCGTCGGGTTCGCGCTGATGGGCGTGGCGGTGGGCGTCGGCGGCGCGGTCCTCGTGGTGGTCTCGCCGGCGCCCGAGCGGGCGGCCTGGCCCTACATCGCGGCCTCCGCGCTGGCGCACGTCGCCTACAACCTGCTGCTGATGCGGTGCTACCGCCTGGGCGAGTTCAGCCAGGTCTACCCCCTGGCACGGGGTACGTCGCCCTGGCTGGTCGCCCTCGGCGCGGCCGCGTTCGTCGGCGAGGACCTCTCCGCCGTACGCCTCGGCGGCGTGGTGGTGATCTCCCTCGGACTCGCCAGCCTCGTCCTCGCCGGCGGCGTGCCCACGCGGGCCGCCCGGCCGGCGATCGCGGCGGCGCTGCTGACCGGTGTGGTCATCGCGACGTACACGACCCTCGACGGGGTCGGCGTGCGCGCCTCCGGGTCGGTCGGCGGCTACACGGGGTGGCTGTTCCTGCTGCAGGGGCCCGTCCTGCCGGTGGTCGCGGCGCTGTCGCGGCGGGGACGGCTGTGGCCGCAGGTCCGGCCGCACCTGCGGGCGGGCCTGCTCGGCGGAGCGCTGTCGCTGGCGGCCTACGCGCTGGTGCTCTGGGCGCAGACCCGCGGCGCGCTCGCGCCGATCGCGGCGCTGCGCGAGACCAGCGTCATCGTCGGCGCGGTCATCGGCGCGGTGCTGTTCGGGGAGCGGTTCGGCCGCTGGCGGGTGGCCGCGACCGTGCTCGTCGCCGTCGGCGTCGTCCTGGTCACCCTCTGAGGTCGTGCCCTGAGGTCAGGCCCGGGTGTCGCTAGGGCCGCGCCACCGGGGGTCTGAGGGGCGCGGACGCCGACCTGAGGCGCGCTGCCGATGTGGCGGGCCGGTGCGCGCGGCGACGCTGGTGGCACCGAAGCACCTCCATCGACCGACACGATCGGTCCGACCAGAAAGGGACCTCACGCATGCGCGTCTCGTCCATGCTCCTCGCCACTGCCACCACCGTCGCCGGCCTCGCCGCCGGCGTACCCGCGATGGCGTCGGCCGCCCAGCCGCACCAGGCGGCCCCGGCCGTCGGCACGGCGCACGTCTACCAGTTCATCAAGGCCCACCACAGCGGGAAGGACCTCGCGGTCGAGAACGCCTCGACGGCCGCGGGCGCCCACATCGTCCAGTTCACCCGCAACACCGGGCACGGCCAGGAGTGGGAGGTGATCAACCTGCCGAGCCCGCCGTCGAACGTGCTCGCCCCGGACCGGCAGTTCAAGAGCCGGCTCTCGGGCCTGTGCCTCGACGTGGCCGGCAACAGCCTGGCCGCCGGCGCGCTCGTCGTGCAGAACCCGTGCAACGCGGCCGATCCCGCCCAGCGCTGGTCCACCACGAAGGTCGCCTCGATCTTCTCGCCCAACGGCGGCTTCCGCCGCTACACCAACCGCAACTCGGGCCTGGCCATGGACATCGGCGGTGCGGAGACCGGCAACGGTGCCCACCTCATCCAGTTCCCCGCGAAGGGCGACAACCAGCTCTTCGAGCAGTCGCTCGCCGAGGTGGTCTTCGACTGAGCCGAGGCACCAGGTGGGACGGTCCGTGCGGACCGTCCCACCGTGGTGTGCCCGGGCAGAATCGGGCCATGGAACTGTCACCCTTCGGCGTGCGCGCCACCGCCGGCTCCCTGCGTCTTTCGGCCGGGGTCGTCCTGCCGCACACCTGGACCGACGACGGCGTCGTCGCCGCTCCGGCGGGCAACGGCGCCCAGGTCCTGCACCTGTCCGTGGCCGTGTGCCTGCTCAACGACACCTACCGGGAGGCCGACCGGCTCGGGATCGAGGTCTCCGGCGTGGCGGTCGAGGCCGACGGCGGCTTCACCGAGGACTGGCACTCGACGGGCATCGAGTACGCCATCACCGTCGACTCCCCGGCGGCCCCCGACGAGCTGGAACGCCTCGTGGCAGTGGTCGAGGACGTCGCGGAGGTCCCGCGGGCGCTGCGATCGGGTACGACCGTCGCCAGGCGGGGCTGACTGGCTTAGGTTGGCGCCATGCCCATCAAGCTCGAGAACGTCGGCATCGCCGTGCGCGACATCGAGGCGACCATCGCCTTCTTCACCGACCTCGGCCTGAGCGTGCTCGGCCAGGACACGGTCAGCGGCGAGTGGGCCGACACCGCCGTGGGTCTCGACGGCAACCACGCCAGGATCGCCATGCTGCAGACGCCGGACGGACACGGACGCCTCGAGCTGTTCGAGTACCTCCACCCCGACGCGATCGAGACGGAGCCGACGCTCCCGCACGAGATCGGCATGCACCGCGTCGCGTTCTCCGTCGACGACATCGACGAGGCGCTCGCGATCGCCGCGCGCCACGGCTGCCACCCGCTGCGCGGGGTGGCGACCTACGAGGACGTCTACCGGCTCGCCTACGTCCGCGGCCCGAGCGGCATCATCGTGATGCTCGCCCAGGAGCTGCAGAGGCCGGCGCCGGAGACCCCCTGAGCCTTCGCTCGCCCCGGTCGGGGAGCGGTCAGCCCGTCGCCCGCTGCCCCGGGACGTTGTAGGGCGTGACGATGTGGACCGGCGACGGCACGGACTCGATCGGTCCCTCGATGGCACCCTGCGCCTGCATGATGATGTGGCACGCCAGCCGCATGTCGTACCTCAGATCGTGGTGCAGCACGGCGGTCAGCCGCTCGTCGTGCAGCAGGCGGAGGTTGTCCCGGTCGAGGTCGTGACCGACGAACACCTGGCAGCGCCGACCGGCGGCGTCGAACGCCTCGAGGATCGCCTGGTTGCCGCCGCCGATGGAGTAGACCGAGCCGATCCGGGGGTGGCGCTCGAGGGTGCGCAGGGTCGACTCGCGCACGCTGGCGTCGAGCCCGTCGGTGTCGGTCTGCTCGATGAGGGCACGGTCGGCGTTGCGCCGCCGCATCGTGGTCCGGAACCCGATCTCGCGCTCCTCCTCACCACGGAACACGCTGCGGCTCAGCGCCATCAGCACGTCGCCCTCGTCGGCGCCCAGCAGGCGGTCGACCAGGAACGCGGCGGTGGCCCCGGCGGCGCGGTTGTCGATCCCGACGTACGCCACCCGCTTGCTCAGCGGCAGGTCGGTGACGAGGGTGACCACGGGGATGCCGGCCCGGTCGAGGCGCCCGACCGCCTCGGTGACCTCGGGCACGTCGGGTGCCTTGAGCACCACCCCCATCGACCCGCGGTGCCGGATGTCGTCGAGGACCCTCACGATGTCCGTGGTCCGGCCGCGCTCGCGGAAGTCGAAGCGGGACCGCACGACGGCCGGGCGCAGGGACGGCAGCTCCGCCTCCAGCGCGGCCTTGACCGCGGAGGAGAACCGGTCGGGCGTCTGCATGACCACGTCCACCAGGAACGTGCGTCCGGTCAGCCGCAGCTGGCTGCGCTGGTGGTCGAGGTCGGTGATCGCCTGGTGCACGGTGCCGACGGTGCTCGCTCGCACCCCCGGCCGGTTGTTGAGCACGCGGTCGACGGTGGCCTCGCTGAGGCCTGCCTGGCGCGCGATCTCCCGGATCGGGTACGGATGTCCCACCCCCTCATGGTGATGGGTTCCTGAAGGCTTGTCAATCCGTGACGACCGCCACCTCGGAGGCCAGGCTGGGCGGCGACAGTCAGGGGAATGAGGGGTTTTTGACGGCCTACGGACGGTTGACGACCACTCCGGGGGGCAGCACGCTTGCCGAGTACCCGGCCGCCGGGACCGGGCCGTCGACGCGGGTCTCGGGCCCGGCAGAGCCTCGACGAGTCGAAGGGACCAACGTGCAGCTCTTGATCGGTGGGCAGTGGACGGCCGCGCAGTCGGGCCGCGAGGAGGACGTGACCTCGCCGTTCGACGGCGCGGTCGCCGGCGCGGTCCCGGTCGCCGGGGCGGCGGACGTCGACGCGGCCCTGTCCGCCGCGGTGGCGGGTGCAGCAGTGTGGCGCCGCACGCCGGGCCACGAGCGGATGCGGATCCTGCTGGAGGCCGCGCGGCTCGCCGACGAGCGCGTCGAGGCGGTCGCCCGGACCATCTCGGCCGAGTCCGGCAAGACGATCACCGAGGCGCGCGGCGAGGCCGGGCGCTCGGGCGACATGATCCGCCTCGCCGCCTTCGAGGGCACCCAGCTGTACGGCGACTCGCTGCCGCTGGACGCCAACCGCGGCACCGGCTTCGACAAGATCGGCTTCACCGTCCGCCAGCCCGTCGGGGTCGTCGTCGCGGTCACCCCGTTCAACTACCCCGCGCTCCTGGTCATGCACAAGCTCGCCCCGGCCCTCGCCGCGGGCAACGCCGTCGTCCTCAAGCCGGCGCGGGCGACGCCCCTGACCGCGCTGGCCCTGGCCGCGTGCTTCGTCGACGCGGGCCTGCCGGACGGCGTCCTGTCGGTGCTGACCGGCTCCGGCGGGGAGCTCGGCGACGCCCTGGTCAGCGACCCCCGCGTCGACAAGGTCTCCTTCACGGGCTCGACCGGTGTGGGGCAGCGGATCACCCGGCTCGCCGGCGTGAAGAGGCTGTCCCTCGAGCTCGGCGCGTCCTGCCCCGTCGTCGTCCTCCCGGACGCGGACGTCGAGGCCGCCGCCGCCGCGGTCTCGATCGGCGGCTACGTCAACGCCGGACAGGTGTGCATCTCGGTGCAGCGGGTGATCACCCACCCCGCCATCGCCACGGACTTCCTCGACGCCCTCGTGGAGCGCGTGGGCTCCCTGACCACCGGCGACCCCGCCTCGGAGGGCACCGGCGTCGGCACGCTCATCAGCACGGCCGAGGCCGAGCGGGTCGAGCGCTCGATCCGCGAGGCGGTGGACGGCGGCGCCCGGCTGCTGACCGGTGGTGAGCGCGACGGCGCCGTGGTGTCGCCCGCCGTGGTCGCCGACGTCGACCCCAGCTCGCCCTTCAGCCAGGACGAGCTCTTCGGGCCGGCCGTGGCGGTCTCGGTCGCCGACGACTGGCAGAGCGCCATCGCGCAGGCCAACGGCACGGCGTACGGCCTCGGCGCGGGGGTGTTCACCTCCGACGTCGCCGGCGCGGTGCGGGCGATCCGCGAGATCGACGCCGGCGTGATCCACATCAACTGGACGCCGCTCTGGCGAGCGGACCTGATGCCCTACGGCGGCCTCAAGGGCAGCGGCATCGGCAAGGAGGGCCCCCGGTCGGCCGTCGCCGAGATGACCGACGTCAAGACCGTGATCCTGCACGGCCGGCCGTGGTAGCCGGTCACCACCGGGGGTCCCTCGTGGCCCTCCCACCCGTCCGTCCTGTCCACCCCGGAATCGAGCCCCGCGCATGAGTGCCCCCACGATCCGACTGACCGTCGCCCAGGCGGTCGTCACCTACCTGTCCCGCCAGTACTCCGTCGCGGACGGCGTCCGCCGCCGGCTCGTCCCCGCCACCCTGGGGATCTTCGGGCACGGCAACGTCGCCGGCCTCGGCCAGGCGCTCGACCAGCTCGCCGACACCATGCCCTTCGTCCAGGGTCGCAACGAGCAGGCCCTGGTCCACGCGGCCACGGCGTTCGCCAAGCACAGCAACCGGCACGCGACCCTCGCGGTCACCGCCTCCATCGGCCCCGGCGCGATGAACATGGTCACCGGCGCGGCGCTCGCCACCGTCAACCGGCTGCCGGTGCTGCTGCTGCCCGGCGACACCTACGCCACCCGCCACCAGGGGCCGGTGCTGCAGCAGCTCCAGCACCCCACCGAGGCCGACCTGACGGTCAACGACGCGTTCCGGCCGGTGTCCCGGTTCTTCGACCGGATCACCCGGCCCGAGCAGCTGCTCACCGCGCTGCCCGCAGCGATGCGCACCCTCGTCGACCCGGTCGAGACCGGGGCCGTCGTGCTGTCCCTGCCGCAGGACGTCCAGTCCCACGCCTACGACTTCCCCGCCGAGCTCTTCGACGAGCGCGACTGGGCGATCCGTCGTCCCGCGCCGGACCAGGCCGAGGTCGACGCCGTCGCGGCGCTCGTCTCGCAGGCCCGCAAGCCGCTCATCATCGCCGGCGGCGGCGTGATCTACGCCCAGGCCACCCCCGAGCTCGAGCGCCTCGCCGGCACCCTCGGCATCCCGGTCGCCGAGACCTTCGCCGGCAAGGGCGCCGTCCAGCAGCGTGCCTGGTGGCAGCTCGGCGGCATCGGGCTCGAGGGCACCCCGGCGACCAACACGCTCGCCCGCGAGGCGGACCTCGTGCTCACCGTCGGCTCGCGGCTGACCGACTTCAGCACCGGCTCGCACTCGATCTTCGCCAACCCGGACGTCCGCTTCGCCAGCATCAACGTCAACGTCCACGACGCGGACCGCCTCGGCGCGGTCGGGATCATCGGCGACGCGAAGCGCGCCCTGTCCGCCCTCGCCGACGCCGTGTCCGTGAGGTCCGACGCGCCCGCGGCCGACGGCTGGCGCGACCGCGTCGAGGAGCTCGACGACGCCTGGGAGATCGAGCGCCGCGAGGCGCTCGACCCCGACCAGCTGTTCGACAAGTCCGCCGTGCCGGCCGACTCCGACGTCGTCACCACCACCGACGCGGTGCTCACCCAGGGGCAGGTCATCGGCGTGCTCCAGGAGCACGCGCGGGCCGGCGACGTCATCATCGCCGCCGCCGGCGGGCCGCCCGGAGACCTCCAGAAGGTCTGGGACGCGACCGAGGGCCGCACCTGCCACCTGGAGTTCGGCTTCTCGTGCATGGGCTACGAGATCCCGGCCGCCATCGGCGTGCGGCTCGCGCACCCCGACCCGTCGGCGCGGATCACCGCGTTCCTCGGCGACGGCACCTTCCTGATGGCACCGACCGAGCTGGTCACGGCCGCCCAGGAGGGCCTGCCCATCACCCTGGTCGTCCCGGAGAACCACGGCTACCAGGTGATCCACCGCCTGCAGATGTTCCGCAGCGGCCGCGAGTTCGGCAACGAGTTCCGCTACCGCACCGACAGCCTGAACCTCGCCGACGCCGACGCAGGATCCGCGAAGCCCGCGTCCCGCCTGGACGGCGGCTACCTGTCGGTCGACCTCGTGCAGGTCGCCGCCGGCCTCGGCGCCCGCGCCGTCCGCGCGGTGACCGCTGCCGACCTGCGCACCGCGCTCGACGAGACGCGCGACCACCAGGGCACCGTCGTCATCGTCGTCGCCGCCATCCCGCACGCCGACCTGCCCGGCGCCGGCGTCTGGTGGGACGTCGCTCCCGCCGAGGTCTCCGAGGTCGACACGGTGGCCCCGCTCCGTGCGGAGTACGAAGCCGACCGCTCCTCCCTCCAGCGGTGGTTCGGGTGACGCCGCTGAACCAGGGCGCCCTGGCCGGAGCCGTCCGCGGGGGTGGCTCGACCCTCGGCACCTTCATCGGCATGGCCACCCCGGTCAGCGCCGAGGTGTGCGCCGCCTCCGGGTTCGACTGGGTGCTGCTCGACCTCGAGCACGGCGCCGGCGGCGAGGAGCAGGTCCGCGACGTGGTCCCGGCCGCCGGCGGGTACGGCGTCCCCACGATCGTCCGCGTCGAGGCCGCCGAGCGGATCCGCATCGGACGCGTCCTCGACAACGGC
This sequence comes from uncultured Actinomycetota bacterium, assembly GCA_963781745.1. Taxonomy (GTDB): domain Bacteria; phylum Actinomycetota; class Actinomycetes; order Propionibacteriales; family Nocardioidaceae; genus Nocardioides_B. The sequence goes on from CAWAHH010000011.1 coordinate 240,853, forward strand.
GCTGCGGGCATCATGCTGCCGCGGCTGAACAGCGCCGCCGAGGTGCAGGCGGCCCTGACCCACCTGCGCTACCCGCCCCAGGGCGACCGCGGCGTCGCGACGTACAACCGGGCCTGCCGCTTCGGCATGGACCCCGGGGCGCTGGACCGGGCTAACGACGAGACGCTGTGCGTGGTCCAGATCGAGTCGGCCGCTGCCGTCGACGCGGCCGACGACATCGCCGCCCTCGACGGCGTCGACGTGCTGTTCATCGGCCCTCGCGACCTCAGCCACGACCTCGGCGTCCCCGGCGACATCACGGCACCGGCCTACCTCGAGGCGCTCGAGACCGTGCTGGCGGCAGCCCGGCGGCACGGCAAGGGCTGCGGGATGCTCGTCAACGACGGCACCGCCGCCGCGGCGCGGCTGGCGCAGGGCTGGACGTTCCTCGCCATCGGCTCGGACTCCACGCTGCTCGCCGCGACCATCCGGACCGAGCTCGACCGGGCCCGCACGCCCGCCTCCTGAACCCCCACCACCCGCGCGTTCCCCACACGAGAGAAGACACCGTCATGGTTGGACACATCGGCGCCGACGGCACCACCGAGCTGGGCATCGGCCTCATCAGCGTGGGCTGGATGGGCAAGCTGCACAGCCGCGCCTTCCAGGCCATCCCGATCGTCTACCCCGAGCTCAGGATCCGGCCGCGGTTCGTGCACGCCGCCGACACCGCGCCCGACCGCGCCGACTACGCACGAGAGGTCCTCGGCTACGAGAAGGCGACCACCGACTACCGGGAGGTCCTCGCCGACCCGGACGTCGACGTCGTCTCGATCTGCGCGCCCAACCTGCTGCACCGCGAGATCGGCATCGCTGCCGCCCAGGCGGGCAAGCCGTTCTGGATCGAGAAGCCGGTCGGTCGCGACGCCGCCGACACGGCTGCCGTGGCCGCGGCCGCGGCGGCGGCCGGGGTCGAGACCTCGATCGGCTACAACTACCGGCACGCACCCGCCGTCGAGCGGATCCGTGACGTCATCGCCGCCGGCGAGCTCGGCCGCATCACCAACGTGCGCGCGGTGTTCTTCAACAGCTACGCGTCCGAGCCGAACGGCGCCCTGTCGTGGCGCTTCAAGAAGGACCTCGCCGGCAGCGGCGCCCTCGGCGACCTGATGAGCCACGTCGTCGACCTCGTGCAGTACGTCGTCGGGCCGATCACCGACGTGACCGCGCTGCTCTCGACCGTGCACAAGCAGCGGCCGATCCTGCCGATGGGGTCGGGGACCCACTTCGCCGTCATCGAGAACGGCGAGCTCGGCGACGTCGAGAACGACGACTACGTCGGCGCCCTCGTGCGGTTCGCCGAGAGCTCGCCGGGCGCCGGCGCCGTCGGCACCCTGGAGGCCTCCCGGGTGATCGTCGGGCCGCAGTGCGGTCTCGGCTTCGAGATCTACGGCACCGAGGGCTCGGCGTCGTGGAACTTCGAGCGGATGAACGAGCTCAAGATCTCGGTCGGCCGCACCGGCGCGGACCAGGGCTACACGACCGTGCTCGGCAACTCCTCGCAGGGCGACTACGGACGCTTCCAGCCCGGCCCCGGCAACGCCATGGGCTACGACGACCTCAAGGTGGTGGAGGCCAAGAAGTTCCTGGTCGCCGTGACCGGCGGGGAGCGGCGCAACTCCACGATCGAGGAGGCCCTCGCGGACGCCGAGGTCATCGCTGCGACGGCCGCCTCGGCCGTCGACGGCCAGTGGCACCAGGTCCCCGAGGTCGCCGGCGCGACCTTCGGCCACCCGGTCCCGGCACATGCCTGAGGACCTGCCCCTGGTGGTCGGGCTGGGAGTCGTCGACCCCGCCCTCGTCGCCGACGTGCTCGACGGCAGGTGCCGCTTCGTCGCGGACCCGACCGACGCCGACCTGGCCGAGGCGCAGGGCGCCATCGCGCGCGCCGACGCCACCGTCGACGCGGCCTTCCTCGACCGCGCCCCGCGCCTGCGGGTGCTGGCGCGCACGGGCGTCGGCGTCGAGCGGGTCGACCTCGAGGCGACGACCGCCCGCGGTGTCGCCGTGGTGGTCACGCCCGGCTCCGGCGCGACGGCCGTCGCCGAGGGTGCCATCGCGATGGCGATGCACCTGGTGAAGCAGTTCGGCCCGCTGACCGAGCTGGTCCGGGCCGGCCGGTGGTCCGAGCGCGGGTCCGTGACCGTCGGCGACCTCGCGGGCTCGACGCTGGGCGTGGTCGGCTACGGCCGGATCGGTCGCCAGGCCGGCGCCCTGGGCCATGCTCTGGGCATGACGGTCCTCGCCTACGACCCGGTCGCGGCGCCCCCCGACGACCTCCGCTGCGACACCCTCGCCGAGCTGCTCTCGCGCAGCGACGTCGTCACGCTGCACCTGCCGCTGACTCCCGAGACCCACCACCTGATCGACGCGGCGGCCCTGGCCTCGGCCCGACCGGGCGTCATCCTGGTCAACTGCGGTCGCGGGTCCCTCATCGACAACGACGCGGCGTACGCCGCCCTGCTCGACGGCCGGGTCGGCGGGATCGGGCTGGACGTCTTCGACCCCGAGCCGCCGGAGCACCACCCGCTGTTCGACCACCCCGACGTCGTGCTCACCCCGCACCTGATGGGACTGAGCAGCCAGGCCACGGCGGCGACCTTCACCGCAGCCGCCACCGGCGTGGTGGACGTCCTCGAGGGCCGCGAACCCGCGGCCGTCGCCGACCCGCGCTGGCGGCAGGCGGCCACCGGGTCCCAGGGAGGCTCGTGATGGACCCTCTGCTGACCGGCAAGGTCGTCCTCGTCAGCGGCGGCACCCAGGGACTGGGGGCCGGGATCGCCCGGGCCGCCGCCCGGGAGGGAGCCACGCTGGTCCTGGCCGGACGAAACGCCGAGCGCGGCGAGGCGGTCGCCGCCGAGCTAGCCGCCGCCGGCACCGATGCCAGCTTCGTGCGCGCGGACATCACCGACGTCTCCCAGGCCGTCGCCGCCGTCGAGGCGACCGTGAGCAGGCACGGCCGCATCGACTCGCTGGTCAACTCCGCCGGGCTCACCACCCGCGGCACCCTGCTGGACACGACCGAGGAGCTCTTCGACCAGCACGTCGCGGTCAACCTCAAGGCGCCGTTCTTCCTGATGCAGGCGGCGGTGGCCGACATGAGGCGCCGCGGCGCGCCCGGGACGATCCTCAACGTCATCTCCATCGACTCCCACGGCGGCCAGGCCTTCCTCGCGCCGTACGTCGCCGCGAAGGCCGGGCTCGCCGGCCTGACGCGGAACGCGGCGCACGCCCACCGCTGGGACCGGATCCGCATCAACGGCCTGAACATGGGCTGGTCGGCCACCGACGGCGAGGACGTGACCCAGCGCCGGGCCCACGGCGCCGACGAGGACTGGCAGGCCGCCGCCGGCGCCCGGCTGCCGATGGGCAAGCTCGGCCAGGTCGACGAGATCGCCGACTTCGTGGCCTTCCTGATCTCCGACCGCAGCGGCGTGGTCACCGGCTCGGTCATCGACTGGGACCAGACCGTCATCGGCGGGCTCGGCTGAGCTCTCCGACCCCTCGACCACCCCGACCACCTCCTCCCCTGAAAGCCGAGTGACCATGACCGACACCACCACCCCCGTGCGGATCGCCGGAGCCCCCATCTCCTGGGGGGTCTGCGAGGTCCCGGGCTGGGGCTACCAGCTCGCGCCCGGCCGGGTCCTCGACGAGATGCGCGAGGTCGGCCTGTCCGCCACCGAGCTCGGCCCGGAGGGCTTCCTCCCCGCCGACCCCGACCAGATGGCGGGGGTGCTCGCCGCGCACCACCTCACCGCGATCGGCGGCTTCACTCCGGTGGTGATGCACCAGCCGGGCCACGACCCGCTGCCCGGGATCGAGCGCGTCCTCGAGCAGTACGCCGCCACCGGTGCCGACGTGCTCGTGCTGTCGGCCACCTCCGGCCTCGACGGCTACGACACCCGGCCCGAGCTGGACGAGGCCGGCTGGGCGCTGCTCCTGCGCACCCTCGACCGGATCAGCGACCGGGCCGCCGAGCGCGGCGTCCGGGCGGTGCTGCACCCCCACGTGGGCACGATGGTGGAGAACGGCGAGGAGGTGCAGCGGGTGCTCGCAGGCTCGTCGGTCTCCCTGTGCCTGGACACCGGCCACCTGCTGATCGGTGGCACGGACCCGGCCGAGCTCACCAGGCAGGCCCCCGAGCGGATCGCGCACACGCACCTCAAGGACGTGGACAGCCGGATCGCCGACAAGGTCCGCGCCGGGCGGCTGAGCTACACCGAGGGCGTGGTCGAGGGGATGTACCGTCCCCTGGGCACGGGTGACGTCGACGTCGAGAGCATCGTCGGGACCCTGCAGGGCAACGGCTACACGGGCTGGTACACCCTCGAGCAGGACACCATCCTGACCGAGGAGCCCGCGGGCGAGGGCCCCGTGGCCGACGTCCGCACCAGCGCCGACCACGTCCGCAGCCTGCTGACGTCCTGACCCACCCGACCACGACCCCAGGAGCGAGCAGACCCGTGGAACCCCTGCGCATCGGAGTGCTCGGAGCGGCACGCATCAGCGAGAAGTCCATCATCGGGCCGGCCGCCGCCACCGGCACCCGTCTGGTCGCGGTCGCCGCGCGCGACCGCGGGCGGGCCGAGGCGTTCGCGTCCACGCACGGCGTCGAGCGGGTCCTCGACACCTACGCCGACGTCCTCGCCGACCCGGAGGTGGAGGCGGTCTACAACCCGCTCGCCAACAGCCTGCACGCCCCCTGGAACGAGGCCGCCATCCTGGCCGGCAAGCACGTGCTCACGGAGAAGCCGTTCGCCAGCAACGCCGTCGAGGCCGCGCGGGTCCGAGACCTGGCGCAGGGGCGCGGGCTGGTGCTGTTCGAGGGGTTCCACTACCTCTACCACCCGATGACCCGGCGGGTCGTCGAGCTCCTCGCCGACGGCGAGCTGGGCACGCTGGAGCGGGTCGAGAGCACCCTGGTGATGACGCCACCGGACGACGGCGACCCGCGGTGGTCGCTCGACCTCGCCGGTGGCGCGCTGATGGACCTCGGCTGCTACGCGCTGCACGTGCAGCGCCTCCTGGGGGACTTCGCCGGCGGCGAGCCGAGGCTGGTCGAGGCGACCGGCAGCGAGCGGTCCGGCGCACCCGGTGTCGACGAGTCGGCGGAGGCGCACCTCGCCTTCCCCTCCGGAGCCAGCGGCGTGGCCCGCTGCAGCATGGCCAGTGACCACTGGGACATGTCGCTGCGGGTGGTCGGGTCGACCGGGACGGCGTACGTCCCCGACTTCATCGTCCAGAAGGGCGACGACCGGCTGGTCGTGACGACCGGCGACGGCGAGCGCACCGAGCACCACGGCGACGCCACGTCGTACACCTACCAGCTGCGCGCGTTCGTCGACGCGGTGCGGAGCGGCTCCGCGTACCGGACCGACGCCGACGACTCGGTGGCCACGATGCGGCTGGTGGACGCGGTGTACGACGCGATCGGACTCGGGCCGCGCTCGGCGTCGGACCCCGTCACCCAATGACGGTTTATTGACGGGTCTGTGAGGTTGCCACGCCCCGCAGAACTCGTGATCCTGGAACGACCCACCACCCCGACCGAGGAAGCCGCGACTCCTATGACCGCCTTCACCGCCCGCCGTACCACCGGATGGCTCTCGACCGCCGACTGCTCGATCGACGACTTCGCCGCGATCGTCGAGCAGCAGACGGACCTCGCGGACTACCCCTACGCCGACGCCGTCGACCACAAGGTGCTGGTGTACGGCGAGAAGCTGCGTGCGGCAGCCGGCACGTCCGAGCGCTCCGCGGTCCAGGCCGAGCTGATGCGGGCGCTGACCGACGGCCCGGGCATCGTGGTGTTCAAGCGGGCCTTCGCGGACCTGGACGTCGTCGACCGGGCGACCGAGGCCTTCCTGGCCCGGATCGCCCACGAGAAGGGGTCGGGCACCGTGCACGGCGACCACTTCGCCAAGCCCGGCGCCAACGACCGCGTCTGGGGTGCTCTGGACAAGCTCGCCGTCGCGGAGCCCGGCGTCTTCGCGGACTACTACGCCAACGACGTCATCGCGCTGATCAGCGAGGCCTGGCTCGGCCCCGGCTACCAGGTCACCTCCCAGGTCAACGTCGTCAACCCGGGCGGCGAGGCGCAGCGGGCGCACCGCGACTACCACCTCGGCTTCATGGACGCCGAGTGGGCGGCCCGCTTCCCGGCCCAGGTGCACCGGCTCTCGCCGCTGATGACCCTGCAGGGCGCGGTCGCGCACTGCGACATGCCGGTCGAGACCGGCCCGACGCTCTACCTGCCCTACTCCCAGCAGTACGAGCCGGGCTACCTCGCCTTCCACCTGCCCGAGTTCACCGAGTACTTCCTGGCCAACTACACCCAGCTCCCCCTGGAGAAGGGCGACGCCGCCTTCTTCAACCCGGCCCTGTTCCACGGCGCCGGCACCAACAAGACGACCGACGTACGCCGGATGGCGAACCTGCTGCAGGTGTCCTCGGCCTTCGGGCGCGCGATGGAGTCCGTCGACCGCGTGGCGATGTGCCGGGCGCTGTTCCCGGTCCTGCTGGAGCGCCGCGCGGCCGGCCTGTCCGACGCCGACCTGGACCGGGTCGTGGCCGCCTCGGCCGAGGGCTACTCCTTCCCGAGCAACCTCGACCGGGACCAGCCCGTCGACGGCACGGCGTCGCCGACCCAGGCGGACCTGCTGCGCCGGGCGGTGGTCGAGGGCTGGACCGAGCAGGCGTTCGCGACCGCGCTCGACGAGCAGGCCGAGCGCGTGCGCGCTTTCGCGGGCTGACCCGGTGGCCGTCGAGCTGCTCGCCACCTGCTGGACGCACACGGGTGACGCGATGCCGGTGCCGGGACGGCACCTGAGCCCGGTCGACCTGCGGGTCCGGGCCGAGGCCGCGGCCGCCGCCGGGTTCACGGGCATCGGCTTCACGCTCGAGGACCTCGACGCGGCGCCGCTACGACCTGCCCGAGGTCGCACGGCTCTGCGACGACCTCGGACTGGTCCACCGCGAGGTCGAGCTCCTCGGCGACTGGTGGACCACGGGCGAGCGCCGTGACGCCTCGGACCGCAAGCGGCGGGCGCTGCTCGCGGCCGCGGAGACGCTGTCCGCGCGGACCGTCAAGATCGGTCCTGACGTGGAGGTCGTCGACGGCATCGTGCCGCTGCTGGCCGAGGGCGCCGGCGTCGACCGATGGGCCGCCGAGCTGCACCTGCTCGGCACCCAGGCCGCGCAGGCCGGCACCCGGGTCGCGCTGGAGCCGCTGCCCTTCTCCAACGTCACCGACTTCCGTCAGGCCGCCGACCTGGTGGCGGCGGCCGACCACCCGGCCGTCGGTCTGGTCGTGGACATCTGGCACCTCGAGCGCGGTCCCTCGACGCTGGCCGACCTCGCGTCGGTCCCCGGACCGGCCGTGTTCGTCGTCGAGCTGAACGACGCCCCCGCGCCGCAGTCGGACGACCTGTTCCGCGACACCATCGACCACCGGGTGATGTGCGGCGCCGGCACCTTCGACGTACGCGGCTTCGTCGCGACGCTGCTCGACCTCGGCTTCGCCGGACCGTGGGGGGTGGAGATCATCTCCGAGGCAGCAGCGGCGGCGGCCGGTGGGCGAGGTGCTGGCGGAGGCCCACGACACGACACAGGCGCTGTTCGACTCCCTCGGCGCGCCCGGCCTGCTAGCGCGGGCGGCCGGTCTCACTCGAGGGGGTCGGCCCGGAGCAGCCGCACCTCCTCGATGTCGAGGCGGCCCTGCACCCTGCGCAGCACGATGTCGTCGATGCGCTGCTCGTCGCGCAGCTCGAGCAGCGCCTCGCGGCGCCGGCCGATCAGCGCGATCGAGAGGCTCGTGTACTGGTCGTCGTGCTGGACGACCGGGTCGCTCTGCTCGCCGCCGGCGGCCAGCAGCCGGCGCTGCTTGTCCAGCTCGTGCCGGACCCGCTCGACCACCCGCTCGCTGCTGCCGAGCTCCTCGGCCGTGACGTCGAGCGCCCCGATCGCCGCGTCGAGGGTGTACTCGGCGGCGAACTGGAGCTCCTCGTCGACGGAGGTGTCGACCGGCAGCCGCGCGAACCGCACGACGGTGGGCAGCAGCAGCGCCTGGAGCAGGCTCAGCACGATCACGCCGCAGGTGATCAGCACGATGAGGTCCCGGTCCGGGAAGGCGGCGCCGGAGTCCAGCGTCTGCGGGACGGCGAGGACGGCGGCCAGGGAGACCGCGCCCCGGAAGCCGGCGACCGCGCTCACCGTCCGCTGCCGGGCCGGGACGCGGCGCAGGCGCTGGGCGGGGCGGCGGTCGAGGGCCCGGATGAGGTACGGCGTCGTGTAGAGCCACGCCCACCGCACCCCGACCACCACGGCCGTGACCACCAGGACGTCGCCGAGCGCCCGCAGGGTGGAGGCGCTGTCGAGGTCGCGGAAGGCCGACTGGGCCGAGAGGCCGACGAGCACGAACAGCGAGCTGCTGAGCACCGTCGTCGACAGCGACCAGAACGGGACGACGATCTGCCGGGTGACCGCGCCGGTGATCCGCGAGGTCACCTGGCTCATGAACAGGCCGCAGACCACGACGGCCAGCACCCCGGAGGCGTGCACGGAGTCGGCCAGCAGGAACGCCGCGAACGGCGTGACCAGCATGGCGATCCCCTCGAGCACGGGGTCGTCCATGCGGCGGCGCAGCTGCCAGCTCACCAGCCCGACCAGCGCGCCGGCGAGCACCCCGCCGCCGTACGCCAGGACCAGCAGCCAGGTGACGTGCCAGCCGGTGAGGTGCTCCTCGCCGACCGTCACGCCCACGGCCAGCCCGTAGAGCACCAGCGCGGTGCCGTCGTTGACCAGGCTCTCGGCGCGCAGCACCGTCACCGTGCGCCGCGGCAGGTCGCGGGCCAGGACGCCCACCGCCGTCGCGTCGGTCGGCGCCAGCGCGGCGCCCAGCACCCAGGCCGGCCCCCAGGCGAGGCCGAGCGCGTGCGCCGCGGCGGCGACCGCTCCGGCGGTGGCGACCACCAGGGCGGTGCTGGTCAGGACGACCACCCGGAGGTTGTTGCGGATCTCCCGCAGCGAGGTCGTCAGGCTCTCCCAGTAGAGCAGCGCGGGCAGGAACAGCAGCAGCACGACCTCGGGCGGCAGCTGCGCCTGTCGCAGGTGCGGCACGAAGCCGACCAGCACGCCGACCAGCACGAGCAGGATGGCCGGCGCGATCGGGTAGCGGCGAGCCAGCGCGCCGCACGTCACCAGGGCGACCCCGAGGACGACCACCATCTCGAGTCCGAGCACGGTCCCATCCTGGCGAGCCCCTCGGGGCCTGACCACCGCGGGACCGGCACGCGGACGGCGTACGGCGGACTAGCCGTCGGTGCCGGCGTCGGCGCGCAGGGACTGGATCATGCCGGTGAGGATCCGGAACGCCTCGCGCCGCTCGGTGCGGGTCATCCCGGCGAGCATCCGGTCCTCGACGGAGCGGACGGCGGCGCTGGCCTTCGCGAGGTTGCGCCGACCGCGGGGCGTGAGCCGGGCGGGGAGGACCTTCCCGACGGGAGCCTGCGCCGGCCTGGTCACCGACCCGTCGCGCTCGAGTGCCTGCAGCAGCACGTTCATCGACTGCCTCGTCACGAACGCGCCCCGCGCGAGCTCGGAGTTGGACAGCCCAGGCCGCTGGGCCAGCAGCTCGAGGCAGGAGTAGTGCGTCACCGTCATGCCCAGCGGCCGCAGCACCGCCTCCATCTCCTGGCGCAGCGCGCTCGACGCCTCCTTGAGCAGGTAGCCCAGCGAGGTGTCCAGGTCGATGCCCGATCCGTCTTGACTCATGTCAGCATTCTGACATACGCTCGTGTCAGAAATCTGACATACAACGAGGAGGCCCACCATGCCCGTCACCGGTCCCGACTTCATCTCCCTGCAGGCCAGCGACCTCGACGCCTCGCAGGCGTTCTACGAGCGCTACCTCGGCCTCGTCCGCTCCCCGGCGGGCCCGCCGCACGCCGTGGTCTTCGAGACCGAGCCGATCGCGTTCGCCCTGCGCGACCTCGTCCCGGGCACCGACCTCGCGTCCGCGTCACGGCCCGGCGTGGGCGCGGCGATCTGGCTGCACGCGACCGACGTGCAGGACATCCACGACGCGCTGGTCGCCGACGGGCACACGATCGTGGCGGCGCCCGTCGACGGCCCCTTCGGGAGGACGTTCACCTTCGCCGACCCGGACGGCTACGCGATCACCCTGCACGACCGCGCCTGAGCGACCCACCGCAGCCGGGCGGCGGGCCGACACGCCGGGCGGGCGGCGAGGTGCGCCTAGCCTGGGGGCCTGTCTCGCGCAGAGGGGGAGTCCGATGACGGACTGGGAGTACGACGACGACGACGATGACGGCGACGAGGGCCCGACCTGGGCGATGAGCTGGCCCGGCGTCGCGACGGAGGCCCCGCTCGACGACCGGCTGCGGTGGTCCGACGTGACCAAGCTCGGGCGCCGCGCCCGGCGCGGCCTGGTCGGGGTGGCCCGGGCCGACGACGCGCCGTCGCTCACCCGCCTCCTGGTGGCCCACCTGGGCGAGGACGCGGCCGCTTTCGACGTGGTCGAGGAGTCGTGGCCGTCGTACGACCACGTGAACCTACAGGCGGGCCTCGACGTCTGGCTGTCCGGGTCCGGGCGCACCCACCGGCTGCTCGGGATGTCGGGCTACCGGCACCAGAGCTTCGGCCTGAACGACCTCCTGCGCTCCAGCGGCGAGGAGGGCGTGCGGCCGGGGAGCGTCACCTGGGCCAACCTCCCCTGCGGGCCGGAGGGCGCCACGCTGCGCGCCGTGCGGGCGGGGATCTACCTCGTCGAGGAGGGCGACGTCCGTCTCGCCCTCCTCCTGATGGGCGCCGACCCGGAGAGCGGGCGCGAGAGCGCCCAGCTGCACGTGGTCGCCGACCGGCCGGGGTCGGCCGACGCCGCCGCCTCCGCGATCCGCGACCTGGCGGTGGAGCACAACGTCTTCCGGGGCCAGCTGATCTCCTTCGGGCAGGACCTGTTCGGCATGCGGGAGACGGCGCTCCGGTTCCACCGGCGCCCCACCGTGAGCGCCGACGAGGTGATCATGCCGGCGGAGACCCTCGCGATGATCCGCCGGCAGGTCGTCGGCGTCGCCGAGCACCGGTCCCGGCTGCTCGCCGCCCGCCAGCACCTCAAGCGCGGGGTCCTGCTGTACGGCGCGACCGGGCGTCGGCAAGACCCACACCGTGCGCCACCTGGTCGGCGAGCTGGAAGGCGTGACGATCCTGCAGCTCACCGGCGACTCGATCCGGCTGATCGGCACGGCCTGCTCGGTGGCGCGCACCCTGCAGCCCGCGATGATCGTGGTCGAGGACGTCGACCTGATCGCCGAGGACCGCGGCATGCACCCGGGGCACCACCCGTTGCTGTTCCAGCTGCTCAACGAGATGGACGGCCTCGCCGAGGACGCCGACGTGGTGTTCCTGCTGACCACCAACCGGGCCGACGTCCTCGAGCCGGCCCTGGCCGCGCGGCCCGGCCGGGTGGACCAGGCCGTGCTGCTCGAGGTCCCCGACGACGCGGCCCGGCGCCGGCTGTTCGGGCTCTACCGCGGCGCGCTGCAGGTGGACGAGTCCCGGCTGGACGCGGTCATCGAGCGGACGGCCGGGGTGACGGCGTCGTTCCTCAAGGAGCTGCTGCGAAGGGCCGCCCTGGTCGCCGCCGACGAGGCCGGCGCCGACGGCGGACCCGACGACGGCGCCGACGCGGGCCTGCTCGCGGTGAGCGCCGACCAGCTCGACGCCGCGCTCGACGAGCTGCTCGACACCAGGAACGCGATGACCCGGGCGCTGCTGGGCGGGCGGCCCGCCGACGGGGCCGGCCACGACGGCCGCGACCTGACCGGCGACGAGCCGGGCCTGGCGTAGCGTCGAGGCGTCGTTCCCGAGCAGCGGAGGCCGGACGAGGATGGTGGCTGCAGCGGCGTGGGGGTCCCTGGCGGCCGTCTCGCTGGCGCTGGGCGCGCTGCTGGCCCTGGTGCGCGAGTGGCGGCAGGCCACCATCGGGGTGGTGCTCGCCTTCGGCGCCGGCGCCCTGGTCTCCAGCGTGGCCTTCGAGCTGGCCCAGGAGGGCCTGAGCGTCGGGGGCCCGGTCGCGGTGGCGGTCGGCCTCGCGGCCGGGGCCCTCGCTTTCTTCCTGGCCGACCGGGCCGTCGACCGGATCGGTGGCCGCTCGGGCGGTGGCGCCGCGGGACTCCCGCTGGCTCTGGGCTCGCTGCTCGACGGCATACCGGAGCAGGCGGTCCTCGGGATCGGCCTCGCGACCGGCACGGGCGTCAGCGTCGCCCTGCTGGTGGCGATCTTCATCTCCAACCTCCCCGAGGCCATCGGGTCCGCGAGCGACATGCGTCGCTCCGGCAGGGCGGTGCGGGGGGTCGTGACGCTGTGGGCGGCGGTGAGCGTGGTGTGCGCCGTCGCGACCGTCGTCGGCTACCTCGTCGCGCAGCAGGTCGGCGGCGACGTCAAGGCCGCCGTCGACGGGTTCGCCGCGGGCGCGCTGCTGGTCATGCTGACCGACTCGATGATCCCGGAGGCCAAGGACAAGGTCGGCAACGGCGCGGGGCTGGTCACCGTCCTCGGCTTCGCGGTGGCGGCGGGCCTGTCCAACCTGACCTGACCGCTGCGACCGGGCCCTGCCGGACCCCGGGTGTTCGCCCTGGACGAACGCCGGAACACCGCCACCCCGCCCAGGGTTGAGCCAGCATCGCTCAACTCTCGAAAGGGGTCGAGGCACATGTCCGACCGTCTGCCCGTCCTGTTCCTCACCGACCTCGTGGTGCTGCCCGGGCATGGTCGTGCCCGTCGAGCTCGACGAACCCGCCCAGGCCGCCATCGACGCCGCCCGGGCCAGCAGCGACGGGCGCCTGCTCGTCGCCCCCCGCCTCGACGACCGCTACGCGTCGTACGGCGTCGTGGCCAGCGTCGAGCGGGTCGGCCGGTTCTCCGGCGGGGCCGCCGCCGCGGTGCTGCGCGCCGAGCAGCGGGCCCGCATCGGCAGCGGCGTCACCGGTCCCGGCGCGGCCCTCTGGGTCGAGGTCGAGCCCGTCGACGAGCGGCTCTCCGAGGAGGCCGCCGCGAGGGCCCGCGAGCTCGCGGAGGAGTACAAGCGGCTCGGTCGTGGCCGTGCTCACGCGCCGCGAGGCGTGGCAGGTCATCGACTCCGTGCACCAGATGACCGACCCGAGCACGATCGCGGACGCGGCCGGCTACGCGTCGTACCTCTCCGTCGAGCGCAAGCGCGAGCTGCTCGAGACGCCCGACGTCGATCGAGCGGCTGGAGAAGGTCATCGAGTGGACCCGCGAGCACCTCGCCGAGCAGGAGATCACCGACAAGATCGGTGCCGACGTCCGCGAGGGCATGGAGAAGAGCCAGCGCGAGTTCCTGCTCCGCCAGCAGCTCGCCGCGATCCGCAAGGAGCTCGGCGAAGGCGAGCCCGAGGGCTCCGAGGACTACCGCGCCCGCGTCGAGGCCGCCGACGTCCCCGACGCCGTGCGCGAGGCGCTGCTGCGCGAGGTCGACAAGCTCGAGCGCTCCAGCGACCAGAGCCCCGAGACGGCCTGGATCCGCACGTGGCTCGACACCGTCCTCGAGCTGCCGTGGGACGTCACCACCGAGGACATCGACGACGTCGCCGCCGCCCGCGCGGTGCTCGACGCCGACCACCACGGCCTCGACGAGGTCAAGGAGCGGATCGTGGAGTACCTCGCCGTCCGCGCCCGCCGCGCCGAGCGCGGCCTGCAGGTCGTCGGCGGCCGCGGCTCCGGCGCGGTCATCCTGCTCGCCGGCCCTCCCGGCGTCGGCAAGACCTCGCTCGGCGAGAGCGTCGCGCGCACGCTGGGCCGGAAGTTCGTCCGCGTCGCGCTGGGCGGCGTCCGCGACGAGGCCGAGATCCGCGGCCACCGCCGGACGTACGTCGGAGCGCTGCCCGGCCGCATCGTGCGGGCCGTGAAGGAGGCCGGCTCGATGAACCCGGTCGTGCTGCTCGACGAGGTCGACAAGGTCGGCGCGGACTACCGCGGCGACCCGGCCGCGGCGCTGCTCGAGGTGCTCGACCCGGCGCAGAACCACACCTTCCGCGACCACTACCTCGAGCTCGACCTCGACCTGTCCGACGTGCTGTTCATCGCCACCGCCAACGTGGTCGAGCAGATCCCGTCGGCGCTGCTGGACCGGATGGAGCTGGTCACGCTCGACGGCTACACCGAGGACGACAAGGTGGCCATCGCCCGCGACTTCCTGCTGCCCCGGCAGCTCGAGCGGGCCGCGCTGACCGAGGACGAGGTGAGCGTCACCGACGACGCGCTGCGCGAGCTGGCCGCCGAACTACACCCGCGAGGCGGGCGTGCGGCAGATGGAGCGGCTGGTCGCCAAGGCGCTGCGCAAGGCGGCCACCCGGCTCGCCACCGGCGACGTCGCCGAGGTCCGCATCGACGAGCCCGACCTGGTCGGCCTGCTCGGGCCGGCCGCGGTTCACCCCCGAGTCGCACGAGCGGACGTCGGTCCCCGGCGTCGCGACCGGGCTCGCGGTGACCGGCCTCGGTGGGGACGTGCTGTTCATCGAGGCGTCCGCCAGCGACGGCGAGCCCCGGCTGACCCTGACCGGCCAGCTCGGCGACGTGATGAAGGAGTCCGCGCAGATCGCGCTGTCCTTCGTGCGGTCGCACGCCGACGCGCTCGGCGTCGACCCGGCGCGCGCTGGACCGGGCGATCCACGTGCACGTGCCCGCGGGCGCCGTACCCAAGGACGGGCCGTCGGCCGGCGTGACGATGGTGACCGCGCTGGTCTCGCTGGCCACCGGGCGGCCGGTGCGCTCCGAGGTGGGCATGACCGGCGAGGTCACCCTGAACGGCCGGGTGCTGCCGATCGGCGGCGTGAAGCAGAAGCTGCTCGCCGCCCAGCGGGCCGGGCTGACCGAGGTGTTCCTGCCCCGGCGCAACGAGGCCGACCTCGACGACGTGCCGGCCGACGTGCTGCGAGCCGTCACCGTGCACCTGGTCGGGGACGTCCTGGACGTGGTGCGCGGGTGCCCTGGAGCCGGTCGGCGAGGACGCCGGCGCGTCGCGGCCTGAGAGACCTTTACCAACGGGGGAGGGTGTGCCTACGCTCGTCGCACAGGTCGAGCAGTCGGCCCGGGTGCGCCCTCCCCTCTCTCGACCACGCTTCCCTGGAGCCGCTCATGAGCACCCGCACCTTCGACCCGGTCCGCGTCCTCGGGACCAGCCCCGAGCAGGCCGCGCGCCTGCTGGCGGGCAAGCGGGTCACCCCGGGCGAGGTCGAGTCGGTCGCCGCGACCCACTACGACTGGCGGCGGCACCTGCGCGACCCGCGCTCCTACTGGGCGACGGTGAGCCAGGCGGCCCGGATCCTGCACCTCTCGCCCACCGTCGTCCGTCGGATGCTGGACGAGGGCCGGCTGCCGTACGTCGTCCACGTCAGCGGCGTGCGGCTGATGAGGCGCGACCAGCTCGAGGACCTCGCTCGGGCGCACTGAGCCGGGTCAGGGCCCTGCGGCGTACGGCGTCACCGCGGCCTGATCCCGGCGGCGCAGGCCCCGCCGAGCACGAACAGCACCGCGATCGCGCCCGCGGCCGCCGGCCAGCCCCCGGCCTGGTAGGCCAGCCCGATCAGCGGCGCCGAACGCGCTGGAGCCCAGGTAGTAGGCCATCAGGTAGAGCGCCGCCGCCTGGCCCCGGCGGCCGGCGGCCCGCGAGACACCCACGAGCTGGCCACCGAGTGGGTCGCGAAGAACCCGGCGGTGAACACCAGCAGCCCGAGCGCGATCGCGGCGATCGGTCGGGCAGCGTCAGCGCGAGGCCGGCCAGCGAGACGCGATGCCCGCCAGGGCGAGGCGGCGCCGGCCGTAGCGGTCCGAGAGCCGGCCGGCCACCGGCGAGCTGACCGTGCCGGCGAGGTAGGCCAGGAACAGCAGCGAGGTCACCGACGTGCTCAGCCCCAGCGGCGGCGCCTCCAGCCGGAACGTCAGGTAGTTGTAGCAGGCGACGAACCCGCCCATCAGCAGGAACGCCAGCAGGCACAGGCGCAGGATCCGCCCGTCGCGGACCAGCCTCCCGACGGCCGCGACCTGCGCGCGGGCCGGCCGGGCCGGCGGACCGGGACTGTGCGCCGGCGGCAGCAGCCGCACGAACGCCAGCGTGGCCAGCAGCGCCACCCCGCCGAGCAGGGCCATCGCCGGTCGCCACGACAGCTGCTCCTCCGCGAGTCCCGGGACCAGCCGCCCGGCGATCCCGCCGAGCGTGTTGCCCGGCGACGTACACCCCGATCGCCGCGCCCAGGTCGGCCGGGTGCACCTCGTCGCCGAGGTGCGCGACCGCGACCGCGACGACCGCCGCGAGCGCCACCCCGACCAGGCCGCGGGCGACCAGCAGCAGCCAGAACCACGGCGCGGCGGCCGCGGCGAACGTCGACCAGGCAGGCCGTGACGCAGCCCGCACCGCATCACCAGCGACCCGGCCGAGCGTGTCCGCCAGCGAGGACAGCGGCAGGATCGCGACCGCCAGCCCGCCCGTCGCGGCCGAGACGGTGAGGCTGGCCGCGCTGGGCGCGACCCCGAAGGTCGGCCCCGATCGCCGGCAGCAGCGCCTGCGTCGAGTAGAGCAGCCCGAACGCCGCGAGCGCCGCGCACAGCATGGCCAGCGTGAGCCGGCGCAGCTCCGGGCTCCCGCTCGTCAGCCCGGTCCCGCTCGCGCCGCTCATCGCCCCCAGGCTAGGCCGTCGCTCCGCTCGCGGCTCGACCACCTGATCGCGGCGGCCGGGTCAGCGTCCGCGTTCCGGCCGCGCCGGGATGCTCAGCACGAAGGTCGATCCCGGACGCGGCGCGACCTCGAGGGTGCCTCCGTGACGCGTGGCGACGGCTCGGGCGATGGCGAGCCCGAGCCCGCTGCCGGACCGCGCGTCGCGGCTGCGGGAGCGGTCGCTGGTCCAGAAGCGGTCGAAGACCCGGTCGCGGTCGCTCTCGGCCACGCCCGGCCCGTCGTCGGCCACCTCGAGGAGGGCGCCGTCGGGTCGCGTGCGGCAGGAGACCCGGACCGTCGACCGCGCATGGCGTACGGCGTTCTCGAGCACGTTGCGCACCAGCCTGCGCAGCTCGCCGGCGTCGCCCTGCACCGGGCACGCCGACACCGTCGACGTGTCCAGGGTCATGGCGGTGCGCGGGCGCAGCCGGGCCACCTCCTCGAGCACCACGTCGTCGAGGTCGAGCCACGCGTCGTACCGTCCGGGACCCCGGGCGGCTTCGCCAGGAAGAGCAGGTCCCCGACGAGCCGCTCCATCTCGTCGACCGTGGCGAGCAGTCCGCGGCCGACCGCCGGCCAGTCGTCCTCGCGACCGGCCAGCGCCACCTCGAGCTCGGCGCGCAGGGCGGCGAGCGGGCTCTGCAGGTCGTGCGACGCGTCGGCCACGAAGTCCCGCTGGCGGCGCAGGCCCTCCTCCACCGGCCGCAGGGTGCCGCCGACCAGCCGCCAGGTGCCCAGCGCCACCACCGCGACCAGGAGCGGGACGCCCACGAGCAGGGCGTGCCGCAACGCCCGGGTGGACTCGCCGACGGCCTCGGGGCTGGACCCGGCCACGACCGTGACCGGCCCCGGCGCCGACCGGGACCGAGCGCACGAACACCCGGTAGCTCTCCGTCTGGGAGTCGTCGGGGGCGTCGCGCAGCAGCCGCGTCCGCGGCGTCGAGGAGGCGGCGGGGGCGGTCAGCGGGCCGCTGCCGACGACGTTGGGCGAGGCGGCCAGGACCCGTCCGGCAGCGTCGAAGACCTGCGCGACCGCCTCGCCGCCGATGCTCTCGAGGACCGGTGGCAGGGTGCCGTCGACGACCAGGGCGGCGAGGTCCGACGTGCGGCCGCGGGCCAGGTCGTCGGCCGTGTGCTGCAACGAACGGTCGAGGACCGCCAGCAGCAGCAGGGCTCCTGCGACGAGGGCCACCCCGGAGACCGCCGTCGTGAGGAGGGTCGCGCGAGCCTGCATCGAGCGGTGCCGGAGCATCAGCCACCGTCGGGCTCGAGGCGGTAGCCGACCCCGCGCACCGTGCGCAGGGCCGTGCGACCGAACGGCTCGTCCACCCGCAGGCGCAGCTGGTGCACGTAGACCTCCACGATGTTCGGGTCCCCGTCGAACGTGAAGTCCCAGACGTTGCCCGACGATGTCGGCCTTGGAGCGCACCTGGCCGGCATGCCGCAGGAGGTACTCCAGCAGCGCGAACTGCCGTGGGCTGAGCGCGACCTCCTGCTCGCCGCGCCACACGCGGTGCGCACCCGGATCGAGGCGGAGGTCGCCCGCGGCGAGCACCATCGGTCGCGCACCGGCCCCCCGCCGCACCAGCGCCCGGATCCGGGCGAGCAGGACGACGAACGAGAACGGCTTCGCCAGGAAGTCGTCGGCGCCCGCGTCGAGGGCCCGTGCCTCCTCGGCCTCGCCGGACTTGGCGGTGAGCATCACGATGGGCGTCCACACCCCCGCGCCGCGCAGCGCGTCGCACACCGAGCCGCCGCTCATGCCCGGCAGCATGGAGTCGAGCACCATCGCGTCGTACGCGTTCTCGGTGGCCAGCCAGTGGCCGTCGACCCCGTCCAGCGCGACGTCGACGGCGTAGCCCTCGGCCTCCAGGCCGCGGCGCACCGCCCGCGCCACGCGTTCGTCGTCGTCGACGACCAGGATGCGCATGCGGTCATGATCCACCGCCCTCGCTGAAGGCGCGCTGAACGTCTGGTCCGGTCGCGACCTTCAGCACGCCTTCAGCGTGCCGGTCGCAGGGTCGGCGCATGAGAACACGAACCCCGCTCCTGCTCCTGCCCGCCGTCCTCCTCCTCGCCTCCGGCTGCTCGTCCGGCACCGGCTCGGGGGCCGCGCGACCGCCGGACCGCGCGCTCGCCGTGCCCACCCCGCCGCAGGCCGGCGACTTCGTCCGGGTCGTCGACAACCCCTGGATGCCGTGGAGGGTCGGCACCACCTGGCGCTTCGTCGGCGACACGGCCGAGGGCACCGAGCACTCGGTCGTGACCGTGACGGGCCGCACCAAGGTGGTCGCCGGCGTGACCACGACCGTCGTCCACGACGTCGTGCGACGCGGCGGGCGGCTGATCGAGGACACCGACGACTGGTACGCCCAGGACCGCGACGGCACCGTCTGGTACTTCGGCGAGGCGACCACGGCGTACGCCGCCGACGGCACCGCCGACACCCGTGGGTCCTGGCAGGCCGGCGTCGACGGGGCCCACGCCGGGATCGCGATGCTCGCGCACCCCCGGACGGGTCGGTCCTACCGGCAGGAGTACCTTCCCGGGCGGGCCGAGGACCAGGCCAGGGTCGTCGGCACCGGGCGCGCACTGACCGTGCCGTTCGGGCGGCTCACCGGTCTGCTCGAGACACGGGACTCCACCCGGCTCGAGCCGGACGCCGACGAGCGGAAGCTCTATGCCCGCGGCGTCGGGGTGGTCCTGGAGGACGGCCTCCACGAGCAGGACCGGACCGTGCTGGTGAGCATGACCGGGCCGTGACCGGGCCGCGACGGGGGCGCCTGGCGCGCCGGCCGCCCTGACAGACTGCGCGGATGGCCTCGCACTGGACCGACCCGGGCGCCTTCCCGGTCGCCGACGGGATCCACCGGATCCCGCTCCCGCTGCCGACGGACGGGCTGCGCGCGGTCAACGTCTACGCGGTCGAGGCCGACGACGGGCTGACCCTCGTCGACGGCGGGTGGGCCCTCGACGTGTCCCGGGCCCGGCTCGAGGAGTCGCTGGCGGCGATCGGCCACCGGGTCGCCGACATCCGCAGGTTCCTCGTCACGCACGCGCACCGCGACCACTACACCCAGGCGGTCGCGCTCCGACGCGAGGTCGGCGCGCACGTGAGCCTGGGGCTGGAGGAGAAGGGCACGCTCGACCTGCTCCACCAGGGCGAGGGGCGCGACCCGATCCTGGCCCGGATCCGCAGCACCGGTGCGGAGGCCGTCGCGGCGGGCTGGGTCGAGGCCATGGCCGGGCACCGCGTCGACCTGAGCCACTGGGACTACCCCGACGCCTGGCTCGACGGCGACCACCCGGTCGAGGTCGGCGCCCGCACGCTGGAGGCGCTGCACACGCCCGGGCACACCCGCGGCCACTACGTGTTCGCCGACCGCGAGGCGGGCCTGCTGTTCGCCGGCGACCACGTGCTGCCGGCGATCACCCCGTCGATCGGCTTCGAGACGAACGCCGCCGCCCAGCCCCTCGGCGACTTCCTGGCCTCGCTGGCGAAGGTGCGCGCCCTGCCCGACCTCCTGCTGCTGCCGGCCCACGGACCGGTGGCCGGGTCCACCCACCAGCGCGTCGACGAGCTCGTCGCCCACCACGACGTCCGGCTCGACCTGTGCCGGGCCGCCGTCGGGACGCGCACCAGGACGGCGTACGACGTGGCGGGGGACCTGCCCTGGACGCGGCACGCGCGCTCGCTCGCGGAGCTCGACGTGTTCAACTCGGCCCTGGCCTCGCTGGAGACGATGGCGCACCTCGACCTGCTCTGGGCGCGCGGCGAGCTCGACCGGACGGTGACCGACGGGGTCCCGTCCTACTCGGCGGCGGGGCGCACCATCGGCGTGTGAGGGATGCCGTCCTCCACGAAGTCCTCGCCGTCGCGCAGGTAGCCGAAGCCGGCGTACCACCCGGCCAGCGGCGACTGGGCCGCCAGCCGCGACGTCCGCCCGTCGACGAGGTCGAGCGCCGCACGCATCAGGTCCCCGGACAGCCCGGCGCCGCGGTGGTCCGGCCGCACCAGCACGCGGCCGATGCGGAGGTGCTCGCCCTCGTCGAGGACGCGGAGGTATGCCGTCGGGGTGCCGTCGGCGTCCTCGGCCCACACGTGCCGGGTGCCGGGCTCCACGTCGCGGCCGTCGAGCTCCTGGTAGGGGCAGGCCTGCTCGACCACGAAGACGGACTCGCGCAGCGCCCACAGGGTGTACGCCGTGCGGGCGTCGAGCTCGTCGAACGCCGCCGCCCGCAGCGACCCGGCGGTGGTGCTCATGTGAGCGGGACCACGTCGGGGGCGCCGAGCCGGGCGGCGTCGGCCGTCCGGTCGTCGGGCATCTCCTGGCTCTCCCGCTCCGCCGCGACGCGCTGGAGGTAGTGCTCGACCTCGCGCTGGCGCTGCTCCTCGCTCCAGCCGAGCGGCCCGGCCATCAGCGTCGCCGTCTCGTCGGCCGAGGTGGTGCCGCGGTGGAAGGTCTCGATGGAGATGCGGGTGCGCCGGGTGAGCACGTCGTCGAGGTGCCGGGCGCCCTCGTGGGTGACGGCGTAGACGACCTCGGCGCGCAGGTAGTCCTCGGTGCCGGCCAGCGGCTCGGCGAGCGACGGGTCGTCGGCGACGAGGTCGAGCAGCTCCTCGGCGAGGGTGCCGTAGCGGTGCAGCAGGTGCTCGATCCGCACCGAGTGCAGGCCGCTGCGCGCGGCGAGCCGGTGGCGCTGGTTCCACATCGCGTCGAAGCCCTCGGCGCCGAGCAGCGGCACGTCCTGCGTGCACGACGCCGCCACCCGGCGGTCCAGCGACGCCTCGAGGCCGTGCACCGCCTCGTCGACGGCGTCGCTGGCCATCACCCGGTAGGTCGTGTACTTCCCGCCGGCCACCACGACGAGGCCGGGTACGGCGTGCGCGACGGCGTGCTCGCGCGACAGCTTCGACGTGGCCTCGGTCTCGCCCCGCAGGAGCGGTCGCAGGCCGGCGTACACACCCTCGACGTCGGAGCGGGTCAGCGGCGTCTCGAGCACCTCGTTGACGTGCCCGAGGAGGTAGTCGATGTCGCTGGAGCTCGCGGCGGGATGGGCCTTGTCGAGGGACCAGTCGGTGTCGGTGGTGCCGATGATCCAGTGCCGGCCCCAGGGGATCACGAAGAGCACCGACTTCTCGGTGCGCAGGATGAGCCCGGACTCGGAGCGGATGCGGTCGCGGGGCACGACGAGGTGGATGCCCTTGCTGGCGCGGACGTGGAACTGCCCGCGCTCGCCGACCAGCGCCTGCGTCTCGTCGGTCCACACGCCGGTGGAGTTGACGACCTGGCGGGCCCGGACCCTGAAGGTGCGGCCGGTCTCGAGGTCCTGCACGACCGCGCCGCAGACCCGCTCGCCCTCGCGGAGGAACTCCAGGACCCGCGCCCGGCTGGCGACGTGCGCGCCGTAGGCCGCGGCCGTGCGCGCGACGAACATCGTGTGGCGAGCGTCGTCGACCTGCGCGTCGTAGTACTGCAGCGCCCCGATCAGCGCGTCCTTGCGCAGCGACGGCACGATCCGCCGGGCCGCCGCGGCGGGTCAGGTGCCGGTGGTGCGGCACGCCGCGTGCGTTGCCCGAGAGCAGGCCGAGCGTGTCGTAGAGCGCGACGCCGGTGCCGGCGTACACCCGCTCCCACACGCGGCCCTTGCAGCGGGTAGAGGAACGGCACCGGACGGACCAGGTGCGGCGCGAGCCGCTGGATCAGCAGCCCGCGCTCCTGCAGCGCCTCGGCGACCAGCCGGAAGTCGAGCATCTCCAGGTAGCGCAGCCCGCCGTGGATCAGCTTGCTCGACCGGCTCGACGTGCCCGACGCGTAGTCGCGGGCCTCGACCAGGCCGACGTCGAGGCCGCGGGTGGCGGCGTCGAGGGCGCTGCCGGAGCCGACGACCCCGCCGCCGACGACCAGCACGTCGAGCTCGTGGGTCTCCATCGCGACCAGCGCCGCCTCACGCTGCTCGGGGGACAGGGCGACCGGCCTCATCGTGCTCCTTCGAGGTCGCTCGTCGACGTCGACCCAGTCGAGCGTCTTCGACACGGCCTTCTTCCACCCCGCGTAGCCCTTCTCGCGCCGGGCCTCGTCCCACTGCGGCTCCCACCGGTGGTCCTCGTTCCAGTTCTCGCGCAGCTCGTCGGTGTCCTTCCAGAATCCCACCGCCAGCCCCGCGGCGTACGCCGCCCCCAGCGCCGTGGTCTCGGGGACCACGGGCCGGCTGACCGGGACGCCGAGGACGTCGGCCTGGATCTGCATGCACAGCTCGTTGGCGGTGACCCCGCCGTCGACCTTCAGCACCTCCAGGGTGACGCCGGAGTCCTTCTCCATCGCCTCGGCGACGTCGCGGCTCTGGCAGCAGATCGCCTCCAGGGTGGCCCGCGCCAGGTGGGCGTTGGTGTTGTAGCGCGAGAGCCCGACGATCGCGCCGCGCGCGTCCGAGCGCCAGTACGGCGCGAAGAGGCCGGAGAACGCCGGCACGAAGTAGACGCCGCCGTTGTCCTCGACCTGGCGGGCCAGCGACTCCGACTGCGAGGCGCCGGACAGGATGCCGAGCTGGTCGCGCAGCCACTGCACCGCCGAGCCGGTGACCGCGATCGACCCCTCGAGGCAGTAGACCGGGGGCTCGTCGGCGAACTGGTAGCCCACCGTGGTGAGCAGGCCGTGCTCGGAGCGCACGATCTCCGTGCCGGTGTTGAGCAGCATGAAGTTGCCCGTGCCGTAGGTGTTCTTGGCCTCGCCCGGCGCGAAGCACACCTGCCCGACGGTCGCCGCCTGCTGGTCGCCGAGGATCCCCGTGAGCGGGACCTCCCCGCCCAGCGGGCCGCCGGCCAGCGTGACGCCGTACGGCTCGGGGCTCGAGGACGGCCGGATCTCGGGGAGCATCGAGCGCGGGATGTCGAAGATGCCGAGCAGCTCGTCGTCCCAGTCGAGCGTCTCGAGGTCCATCAGCATGGTGCGGCTGGCGTTCGTCGGGTCGGTGACGTGCACGCCGCCGTCGGTGCCGCCGGTGAGGTGCCACAGCAGCCACGAGTCGGTCGTGCCGAAGACCGCGTCGCCCTTCTCGGCGGCCTCGCGCACACCGTCGACGTTGTCGAGGATCCAGCGGATCTTGCCGCCCGAGAAGTACGTCGCCGGCGGCAGCCCGGCCCGGTGCCGGATCGTGTCGCCGTGCCCGTCGCGCTCGAGGCGCGAGGCGATCCGGTCGGTGCGGGTGTCCTGCCACACGATCGCGTTGTAGTACGGGCGTCCCGTGCGCCTGTTCCACACCAATGTCGTCTCGCGCTGGTTGGTGATGCCGAGGGCGGCGAGGTCGCCGGGCTGCAGGTCGGCCTTGTTCAGGCCGGTCGAGATGACGCTCGCCGTGCGGTCCCAGATCTCGACCGGGTTGTGCTCGACCCATCCCGCCTGCGGCAGCAGCTGCTCGTGCTCGAGCTGGTGGCGGGCCACCTCGTTGCCGCCGTGGTCGAAGACCATGAAGCGGGTGCTGGTCGTGCCCTGGTCGACGGAGCCGACGAAGTCCGGCATGCGTGCCCTCCTGGGTGGTCGCCCGGGTGGCCGGGTCGGGGGCCACCAGGACGACCGTAGCGATCCGGGGGTCGCCGATGAGTCCGCCGGGCTGGTCGGGTCTGCCCCGGGGAGGAGGATGAGCAGCCATGGACCTGTTCGCAGGGGTGTCGGTCAGCGACTACCCGAGGGCGTGCGCGTGGTACGAGCGCCTCCTCGGCTTCCCGCCCACCTTCGTGCCCCACGACACCGAGAGCGTGTGGACGCTGGCCGAGCAGCGGTCCGTGTACGTCGTCCTGCGGCCGGAGCACGCCGGCCACGCCACGGTGACGGCCTTCCTCGACGACCTCGACGGCTTCCTGGACGCGGCAGCCGGCCGCGGGATGGTCCCCGACGACGTCGAGCGCTACGACAACGGCGTGCGCAAGGCGGTCTTCCACGACCCGGACGGCAACGAGCTCGGCTTCGGCGGCGGGCCCCGGGAGTAGCCGGTCAGCCGACCAGCAGGCAGAACGGGTGGCCCGCCGGGTCCGCCAGCACGAACAGCGGCTCGCCGCCCTCGTCGGTGCGGTCGAGCAGCAGCCGGGCGCCGAGCGCCTCGGCGCGCTCGCGGTGGCGGTGCAGCTCCTCGAGGGTCGGCACGGCGAGGTCGAGGTGCATCTGCATCGGCACGTCGTGGCGGGGCCACGTGGTCGGCTCGAGCCGGTCGACCTGCTGCACGGCGACCACCCGGGCGCCGGAGGGGTCGAGCAGCACCAGCCAGTCGGCGTCGTCGGGGCCCTCGGTCGGCGGCTCGTCGCCGGGCCGGTAGGCCAGTCCGAGGAGCTCGCCGGTAGAACTCCGCGAGGCCCCGGGCGTCGGTGGTGTCGATCGCGGTGTGCAGCAGGCGCGGGAAGTCGTCCATGGGAGGCCCCTACCCACGGGCCGTGCGTCCCACCCGGCCCCCGCCTCGGGTCACTCGGGTGCCGGCCAGTCGAGCCGCATGCCCAGGAGCACGTCGAGGGCCACGGACTCGCCGTCGCGGGCACCCCGGCCGACCTGCAGAGGCGGCGGTGTCGGCTCCAC
Source organism: uncultured Actinomycetota bacterium (assembly GCA_963781745.1). Lineage (GTDB taxonomy): Bacteria > Actinomycetota > Actinomycetes > Propionibacteriales > Nocardioidaceae > Nocardioides_B. Next base: position 266,209 of record CAWAHH010000011.1, read on the forward strand.
GTGCACGCCACGCAGCCGCCCGAACCGCTCCGGCGCCACGACGAGCAGGTAGTAGCCGCCGTCGGGGGAGACGCCCACCGAGCGGTCCTTCTTGAGGTACCACCCCACGACGCCCGTCTTGTAGCGCCCGCGCCCGGTCCACGGCCGCGCGGTCAGCTCCTCGGTGGCGATCCCTCGCTCGGTGGCCGTCCGCACGAACCGGTCGACGAGCACCTGCGCCTCGGCCGACTCCTGGTCGGCCCGACGCTGCGCGGCCTCGGCGTGCGCACGGGCCCGCTCGCCGCGCTCCGCCCGTCGCCGGGCGGCGTCCTCTGTCATCCGGTCCCTCCTCGCCCGTCGGGCCGTCCCGCCCGTCGGCCCGCCATCCTGGGCCCTCCATCCCCGCGGACCACCCCGGATCTCGCCGGGACGCGGGCCTCGGCACCGCCCTGACCATCGCTCGGAGGGCATCTACGTCGTTCGTCCACACGTTCGATTGTGGTCTAGACGCCCTGCCGATCCTGTCGGTGCCGACTGATGGGATGTCGGTATGTCGGTCCAGCAGCTGCAACGCACAGGAGAGGTCGTCGACGCGGTGTCGACGGCCCGCTCGGTGCTGAGCGCAGCGGCCCGGGTGCCGATGTCAGCCCTCGCGGTCGACGACCTCGCCGACGCGATCGCCGGTCTTGCCGCGCTGGAGGCGCAGGCAGCCGCGCTGCGGTTCGCGCTGCACCGCCGAGGCCGACGGCCGGGCGGTGGCGCAGTCAGGTCGACGACTGGGGTGCCACCGGCACCGACGCCTGGGTGGCGGCGCTCACCGGCTCGACCCGGGCCGTGCAGGCCGGTGGGCTGTGGCTGGCGAGGCTGCTCGAGGACCGCTACGGCGCGACCCGGCGGGCCTTCGCCGCCGGTGCGATCAACGAGGCGCAGGCTCGGGTGATCGTCAGGGCGGCCGAGCGCCTGCCCGACGGCGTCGACGACCAGACCCGCACCGAGGCCGAGGAGGGACTCGTCGCGAAGGCGCTCGCCGGGATGGACGCCCGCCGGCTGCGGCATGCGGCCCGCCGGATGGTCGACAGCCTCGCGACCCGGTCCGCCCTCGGCGCCGGGGAGGCCGAGCGGCTCGCCGACGAGCACGAGGCGATCCTGCTCGGCGAGGAGGAGCGGCGTGCCGAGGTCGAGACCTGGCTGACGATGGGCGACAACGGCGACGGCACGTTCTCCGGCCGCTTCGTCATCCCGGAGCTGCACGGCCACCTGCTTGCCGCGTTCCTCGACCGGCTGACCTCCCCCTCGCGCCTCGGTCGCGGTCGTGACGGAGAGGTCGTGCAGGACGAGACCATGTCCGGCGGGGGCCCCGTTCTCCCGTGGACCGAGCGGCGCGGTCTGGCTCTGTGCGAGCTGGTCGAGCACCTGCCGAGCGAGGGCGAGGGGTTCGCTCGGTCGGCGGTCACGCTGCTGGTCCACCTCGACCACCAGCACCTCCTCGACGGCCTCGCGTCGGCCCGCCTCGACACCGGCACCCGCATCTCCGCGGGCGAGGCCCGGCGGCTGGCCTGCTCGGCCGGCATCCTGCCGGTCGTCCTGGGCGGCGCCTCCCGGGTGCTCGACCTGGGCCGCGAACGCCGGCTGCACTCACCGGCCCAGCGTCGTGCCCTGTCCGTCACCCACGACACCTGCGCGACCGAGGGGTGCGAGCGGCCGTTCGCCTGGTGCGACGTCCACCATCGCCACGCCTGGAGCCACGGTGGGTCGACCGACCTCGACAACGCGGTCCCGCTCTGCGGGTTCCACCATCGCCGGGCACACGACGCCCGCTTCACCTACCGCACCCTGCCGTCCGGCGACGTGCGCTTCACGAGGCGACGATGAGAGCCGGACGTGCGCGGTCAGGACCGGACGAAGCGCTGCACCCAGCCGGGGGCGACCAGGAACGCCTCGGCGCGCAGGGCGGCGATGCCGACGCGCGGCAGGTCGGCCGACGAGCGGAAGCAGACGAAGCGGGGCACCCACTCCGGCTGGTACTTCGCGTTGGCCCGGTAGAGCGACTCGATCTGCCAGAAGCGCGACGCCCACAGCAGCACGGACCGCCAGACCCGGAGCACGGGTCCGGCACCGAGGCGCTCGCCGCGGGCGAAGACGCTGCGGAACACGGCGAAGTTCAGGGAGACCCGGGCCACGCCCAGGGCCTCCGCGTCCGTCATCAGTCGGGAGACCATCAGCTCGACGATGCCGTTCTCGGCGTCCCGGTCGCGGCGCATGAGGTCGAGCGACAGGCCGTCGGTGCCCCACGGGACCAGGTGGAGCAGGCCGTGCAGCGCGCCGGCGTCGTCACGGCACAGCACCACCACCGCGGCGCCGTCGGCCCGCTCGCCGAAGCGGCCGAGAGCCATCGAGAAGCCGCGCTCGACCTCGCCGTCCCGCCAGTGGTCGGCCCGCTCGCGCACCTCCGCCAAGGTGGCGTCGTCGAGGTCGGCGACCCGGCAGCAGGTCACCGCCAGGCCGGCACGGGCACAGCGAGCGACCGCCTGCCGGACCCCGCGCATGCTGCGGCCCTCCAACGTGAAGTCGCAGCGGTGCAGCACCGCCTCGTCGCCGAGCTCCAGCGCGTCGAGCCCGGCACGGTGGAACGCCTCGGCGCCGGCCTCGCTGGCGGCGAGCACGGCCGGCACCCAACCGAAGGACCGGGCCTCGTCGAGCCAGGCGGTGATCGCGCCGGGCCAGGCCTCCGGGTCGCCGAGCGGGTCGCCCGCTGCCAGCGAGACGGTGCCGACGACGCGGTAGGTCAGCGCGGACTTGCCGCTGGCCGAGAAGATCACGGACCGGTCCTCGCGCAGGGCGAAGTACGACAGCGAGTCGATGCCTCCCCACCGGTCGAGCAGCCCCCGCAGTCGCGCGGACTCGGCGTCGTCGAGCCCGTGCGGGCCCTCGGCGGGGGCGAGCGCGACCAGGAACGTCACCAGCACGACGGCGGCGCCGAGCACGACGAGCGCGACCGCCGCACGGTTCCCGTCGGCGGCGTCCACGAAGCGCACGGGCCCGGTGATCCCGAAGAGCCCGAGGAACGCGTGCACCACCCGCTGCCCCGCGGTGGTGCCGGCGCGCTGGCCGTCGCTGTCGCTCGAGAGCCACAGCCACCCGACCAGCGTCCCCAGGACGAGCCCGCCGGCGACGACGGTCAGCACCCGCGAGAGCGAGCGCGGGTCCGGCTGGGCGGTGAAGCCCTTCCGGGCCGACAGCAGCAGCCCGACCAGCGCGACCGACAGCAGTGCCTCCTCGACGTCGAGGCCCTTGAGGAGATGGAGCACGGCGGCGACCGCGGCGAGCACGGTCGCGAGCAGCCACGCCCGGGCCTTGCCGCGGCGCAGGGCGCGCGACAGCACGATCAGGACGAGCCCGACGGCGGCGGCGCCGGTGGCAGCGGCGGCCGGGAAGACGTCGGGCACCAGCTCGTTGACCAGCCGGGTGCGGTCTCCCAGCGAGGGCGAGACCGCGCTGAGCAGTGTCACCAGGCCGACCAGCCCGACGATGCGCGCCACCCAGAACGGCGTGCGCAGGGTCCGCCAGGTGTCGCGCACCGTCACAGGAACGCCACCACCTGGTCGAGCGCGCGGCGCGCCTCGGGGATCGGCAGGAGCGGGTACACGTGCAGCAGCCCCGGCTCCTCGACGTACGTCGCCGGGGTGTCTGCGGCGTTCGCGGCGGCGACGAGCGCCCGTGACTGGGGCAGCAGCAGGTCCCGGGTGCCGCAGAGCACGAGCATCGGGGGCAGCCCGCCGAGGTCGTTCGCGAGGGGGCTCGCCTCCGGCTCCGGCGGGTCGCCGGCGCCCCACCACGACCCGTACAACCGGAGCTTTCCCAGCGTCAGCCACGGGTCCGAGCTCGCGGCGGCGGGCGTGCCCGGGGTGGTGCCGGTGAGGTCGACCCACGGCGCGAAGACGACCAGCTCGGTCGGCTGCGGACCGGGACGGCGGGCCAGCTGCTGGGCGACGCCGACGGCCAGACCGCCGCCCGCGGAGTCGCCCATGAGCGCGACGCCCCGCGGGGACGCGATCGCGAGCTGCTCGAACAGCGCCACCAGCGGCGGGGTCGCGTCGCGCCAGGTGTGGGTCGGCGTGAGGGGGTAGAGCGGCAGCACCACCCGCGCCCCCGTCCGGTCGACCAGCCGGGCGGCGAAGCGCCAGTGGAAGCCGTCGAGGCCGGACACGAACCCGCCCCCGTGGAGGTAGAGCACGGTCCTCGGCGGATCGGGTGCGCCCTGCTGGCGGAGCTCGAAGACCGGCAGGCCGCACTGCGTGGACCGTCGTACGTCGAGCCGCCGGGCGATCCGGCGGGGCGGTGACGGGTCGGCCCTCGCCTGCGCGGCGAGCAGGTCGCGCCGCAACCGCTCCTCCTCGCCGCGACCGCCCACCTCGCTGCCGCGCCGCAGCACCGGGATCGCCCGGGTCAGCAGCTGGTGACGCAGGGACGGCATGCGGGGAGGGTACCGGTGGGGTCGGGTAGGCTCGGACACGGAACGACAGGGGAGCGCCGAAACCCTCACGGAACCTCGTGAGGGGGCGCTGAGAGTGCGGGACCGCCCGCAGACCCTCGAACCTGATCCGGTTAGCACCGGCGAAGGAAGTCGAGTCTCGACCGCGTGCACGCGCGGTCCCCTCCCAGCCATCACCGGGAGCCGAGAACATGCACGGAACACGAGGCCGCGCGACGAGCGCAGCCGTCCTGGTCGGGGCCCTCGCGCTGGCCGGGTGCTCGGTCGGCGGGGGCGCCGGCGACGACGGGGACGGGGACGGGGGCGGCGCCAGCGAGGCCAGGACGGTCACCGTCGCCACCCACGACTCCTGGAACATGTCGAAGAAGGTGCTCGCCGAGTTCACCGCGACGACGGGCTACCGGGTCCGGATCGAGCCGAACGGCGACGCGGGGCAGCTGACCAACAAGCTGGTGCTGACGAAGGGCTCACCGATCGCGGACGCGGTCTACGGCATCGACAACACCTTCGCCTCGCGCGCGATCGACGAGGGCGTGCTGGCCGACCACACCCCTGCGCACGCACCCGCCTCCTCCGCCTCGTACACCCTCGGCGACGCGCGCGCCGACGCCGAGCTCACCCCGGTCGACTACGGCGACGTGTGCGTGAACATCGACGACCGCTGGTTCGCCCAGCACGACGTCGCGCCGCCGAGGACGCTCGACGACCTCGCCGACCCGACGTACAAGGGGCTGTTCGTCACCCCCGGCGCCACCAGCTCCTCGCCGGGGCTGGCGTTCCTGCTGGCGACGATCGCGGAGTACGGCGACGGGTGGCAGGACTACTGGAAGCGGCTGATGGCCAACGACACCGAGATCACCTCGGGCTGGTCGGACGCCTACGAGGTGGACTTCAGCGCCGGGGGAGGGGGCGGCGACCGGCCGATCGTGCTCTCCTACGCGTCGTCGCCGCCGTTCACGATCCCGGAGGGCGGCACGAGGCCGACGACGAGCAGCCTGCTCGACACCTGCTTCCGCCAGGTCGAGTACGCCGGAGTGCTGAAGGGCGCCTCGAACCCGGCCGGTGCCAGGGCGTTCGTGGACTTCTTGACCCAGCGTGCCTTCCAGGACGCGCTCCCGGACGCGATGTACGTCTTCCCGGTCGACGACGCCGCGACGCTGCCGCCGGCCTGGGCGAGGTTCGCGAAGGTCGCCTCCGACCCGCTGACCGTGCCGCCGGCCGAGATCGCGCGCAACCGCGACACCTGGCTGCGCGCCTGGGGCGACATCACCACCCGGTGAGCCTCTCGTGGGTCGACGGCGAGGCGACGGCGGGTCGGCGGTGACCCGGCCCGCGGGGCGCCCGGGGAGCGCGCGGCTGCGAGCCGGCGCGGGCGTGCTCGCGCTGGCCGCGCTGCCGCTGGTCACGCTGACGGTCTTCTTCGTGCTCCCCGTCGCCGGGATGGTCGGTCGCGGCTTCGTGGTCGACGGCTCGCTCGACCCGGGCGGGGTGCTGGAGGTGCTCGGCCGGGCCCGCGTGCACCGGGTGCTGTGGTTCACCCTGTGGTCCTCGGCCGTGGCGACCGTGGTGACGGTGCTGCTCGCCCTGCCGGTGACGTTCGCCCTGCACCGGCTGCGGTTCCCGGGCCGGCGACTGCTGCGCGCGCTGGTGCTGATGCCGTTCGTGCTGCCGACGGTCGTGGTCGGCGTGGCCTTCCGCACCCTGCTCGCGCCCTCCGGCCCGCTCGGCGCCCTCGGCCTCGACGGCAGCCCAGCCGCGATCGTGGCCGCGATGGTGTTCTTCAACCTCGCGGTCGTGGTCCGCACCGTCGGCGCCCTGTGGGAGGGCCTCGACCGTCGCCGCGAGGAGGCCGCGGCCGCGCTCGGTGCCTCGCCGGCGCAGGTGTTCCGGACCGTCACGCTGCCCGCGATCGCGCCCGGGATCGTCTCGGCGGCCAGCGTCGTGTTCCTGTTCTGCGCCACCGCGTTCGGGGTGGTGCTGACGCTCGGGGGGCTGCGCTACGCCACGGTCGAGACCGAGATCTACCTGCTGACCACCCAGTTCCTGGACCTGCGCGCTGCCGCGGCGCTGTCGGTGCTGCAGCTCCTCGTGGTCACCGTGCTGCTCGCCGCCGCGGCGCGGGCCCGCACCCGCGGCGAGCAGAGCCTCGAGCGCGCGTCCGCCCCGGAGCCCGGCCGCTCGCCCCGGTGGCGCGACCTGCCGGTCCTCACGATGACGGCCGTGGTCCTGGGCCTGGTGGCGGCCCCGCTGGCGACCCTGGTGGTGCGCTCGCTGCACGTCGAGGGCCGGTGGAGCCTGGCGTCGTACCAGGCGCTCGCCTCGGCCGGCCCCGACTCCGACCTCCTCGTCCCGGTCACCACGGCGCTGGCGAACTCGTGGCGGGTCGCCGTCGACGCCACCGTGCTGGCGGTGGTCCTCGGACTGCTCGTCTCGCTCGTGGTCACCCGCCGTCCGGCCGCGCGGCTGGAGCGGCGCGCGCTCGCCGTGCTCGACGGTGCCTTCATGCTGCCGCTGGGCGTCTCGGCGGTGACGCTCGGCTTCGGGTTCCTGGTCACGCTCGACCGCCCGCCCCTGGACCTGCGCAGCTCCGCGGTCCTGGTGCCGATCGCGCAGGCGATGGTGGCGCTGCCGCTGGTGGTGCGCACGCTGGCCCCGGTGCTGCGGTCGGTCGACCCTCGCCAGCGGCAGGCGGCCGCCTCGCTCGGCGCCTCGCCGCTGCGGGTGCTGCTCGGCGTCGACCTGCCCGCCGTACGACGTCCACTGGTCGCGGCGACCGGGTTCGCGTTCGCGATCTCGCTCGGCGAGTTCGGCGCGACGAGCTTCCTGGCCCGCCCGGAGCGGCCGACCCTGCCGGTGGTGATCTACCAGCTCGTCTCGCGGCCGAGCGAGCAGAGCTTCGGCACGGCGCTCGCCGCGTCGGTCCTGCTCGGCGCCGTCACGGTCGTCGTGATGGCGCTCGTCGAGCGGGCGCGGCTCGGGTCCGTGGGAGCGTTCTGAGGTGCTGCACGTCGACCGCGTCTCCGTCCGCTTCGACGACACCCTCGCCGTCGACGACGTCAGCCTCGACCTGCCGGCCGGGGGAGTGCTCGCCGTCCTCGGCCCGTCCGGCTGCGGGAAGTCGACGCTGCTGCGGGCCGTCGCCGGGCTGGAGACGCTGGCCGCGGGACGCGTGGAGTACGACGGGCAGGACCTCGCCGCCGTACCCACCCACCGGCGCGGCTTCGCGCTGATGTTCCAGGACGGGCAGCTCTTCGCCCACCAGAGCGTCGCCGGCAACGTGGGCTACCCGCTCCGGCTGCGGCACCGTCCCCGCCGGCAGGTCGCGCAGCGGGTCGAGGAGCTGCTCGACCTCGTCGGGCTGCCCGGCTACGCCGACCGGCGTACCCCGACCCTGTCGGGCGGCGAGCGCCAGCGCGTCGCCCTGGCCCGGGCGCTGGCGGTCGAGCCCCGGCTGCTGCTGCTCGACGAGCCGCTGTCGGCGCTCGACCGGGGCCTGCGCGAGCGCCTGGCCCACGACCTGCGCGACATCCTGGTCGCGGCCGGTACGACGGCCCTGCTGGTGACCCACGACCAGGAGGAGGCGTTCACCGTCGCCGACCGGATGGCGCTGCTGCGCGCCGGGCGCGTGGTGCAGTCCGGGACGGTGGACGAGGTCTGGTCGCACCCGGCCGACGCGGAGGCGGCCCGGTTCCTCGGCTACGCCACCGTGCTCGACGGGGAGGCCGCCCGGCGGGTGCTCGAGGCAGGAGGCGGGGGCACCGCCACCGCGCCCGCCGCCGTGGCGCTGCGCCGCTCGGCGCTCAAGGTCGCGCCGGACGGCCCGCTCCGGGGGCGGGTGCTGTCCGCGCGGATGACCCCGGAGACGGTCCGGCTCAGCGTGGACGTCGAGGGGGTCGGCGTGGTCGACGCCGTGGCCGAGCCGGGGGCCGCGCCCGGCGCCGGCGTCGCGGTCGGGCAGGTCGTGCACCTGGTGGTCCAACTCACCCGCACGGCGGGGTTAACCGAGTCGGGTCCGGGGGGTCCCCTCCCATACAATGGCGCGTTGTGAAACGGCGCGCGTACGGACTCCTCGTGGGAGTGGCCCTGATGATGGGCGTCGTCGCCGTGGTCGCCGGCGTCGCCCTCGGCGAGGGGGTGCGCGACCCCGACGGCTCGCTCGGGCCGGGCTGGCTGCGACTGCCCCTGATGGTGGCCGGTGCGTTCGTGCTCGACGTGGTCCCGCGCTCGCTGTGGCGCTCGCGCCGCCGGATGCGCTCGTTCGGCTCGCACGCCAAGAGCATCATCGACGAGCACTGGACCCGCGAGCGGATCATGCTGGTCGTGATCGGGCTCGGCAGCTTCTACGTCACCTACGTCAGCTACCGCAACCTGAAGAACTTCCTCCCGGTCATGGGCGGGCCGCTGCGCGACAACGTCCTGCACGCGCTGGACAAGACCATCATGTTCGGCCACGAGCCCGCGATCGTGCTCCACCAGCTCCTCGGCGAGAACCTCTCCGCGCACGTGCTGGCCACCGTCTACCTGCTGTTCCTGCCGATCTCGCCGCTCTCGTTGATCGTCTACCTCGTCTGGTCGCGCAACATCAGCTACGGCTACTGGTACGCCACGGCGCAGTGCCTGGCCTGGGCCCTCGGCACCGTCAGCTACTACGCCCTGCCGACCCTCGGCCCGAACTTCGCCTACCCGTTCCTCTACGCCGACCTCGACACCACCGGCGTCGCCGAGCTGCAGAAGTCGCTCTACTGGTCGCGCCAGGACGTGCTCAACACCCCGCTGACCACCGACTCGATCCAGAGCGTCGCCGGGTTCGCGTCCCTGCACGTCGGCATCATCTTGACCCTCGCGCTGGTGACCCACTACACCGTGCGGCACGCGGCCATCCGCTGGGCGATGTGGGTGTACTTCGGCCTGACGGTCGTCTCCACGCTGTACTTCGGGTGGCACTACATCGCCGACGACGTCGCGGGCGCGGCCATCGCCATCGTCTCGGTGTGGCTGGGCGGCCTCGCGACGGGGCAGAAGTTCGAGAAGCACGGGCGCTCCTCGCACCCGACGACGTCGACCGGACGCGTCCCGCTCGACGAGGAGGACGACGACGAGCCCCGCGCCGTCGCCGTCCCCGACCCCGCCGCCGACACTGGGCCGGGCCCCGTCACCGACCCCGTCCTGCGGCGGTCGGGCGAGCCGTCCCTCTAGCCCCTGGCCCGTCCACCGGGCACGCGCCTCGGTCGTCGGGCGGCCGCGCTGACTGGATAGTCAGAACGGGTCATTTCCGAATGGTTCTGCCAACGTGGTGTTTTGCCCTTCCGGTTCGCGTACTCTTATCCGCATGGAGGGATGAGGTCCGGGGGATCTCCCCGACACCCCTTCAGCAGACGTCTTGTCCCAACCTCCCAATGGGACAAGCCGACGGTCCCGCCCCAACCTCCCAATGGGGCGGGACCTTCTTCTTTCTCCCCTCAGCGGTCGAGGCCCGAGCCTCCCGCGCTCCCGGTGGTCGAGGCTCACGAGGCCGTCTCACGACGGTCCCGTGGCTCATTTCTGCCCGAATTACAACCTTGTAGTTTGTCAAGGGGACACGCCGTGGTGCCAGAGGTTTCTTTTGGGGAAACTGTTTCCTTTGGTGCTGATGAGCACTAGCGTTCCTGGAGCGGCGCCTCCCCCGGGGTGCCGGGAAGCCCTTCGAGCCGTGGGGAAGCGGCTCGACGGGCAGACGAAAGGTTCGACTCGTGCGACGACCCCGCCCGCAGGGCTGGCGCCCCACCGCACGTCCGGTGGTGGGCGTGCTCCTGGCACTCTCCCTCGGCCTGGCGACCGTGCTGACGGTGGTCCCGGTGGCCGCCGGCGACCCGTCCTCCCCGGGACCGGACGCGCGCGGCAAGGCGTTCCCGAGCAAGGAGCAGGTCGACCGGGCCAAGGCCCGGGCCGCGTCCGCCGCCCGCGACGTGGGCGCGATCAAGGCCCAGCTGCTGCTGGCCCAGCAGCGCCTCGAGCAGGCCGGGCTCCAGGCGGAGCAGGCCTCCGAGGCCTACAACGGCGCGATGTGGAAGCTGCAGCAGGCCACCGAGAGGCTCCGCGGTGCCCGGGCGGACGCCGCACGTGCCCGCCGTACCGTCGCGACCCAGCGGGACCGGATCGGTGCCCTGGTCGCGCAGTCGTACCAGCAGGGCGGCGACCTGACCGCCCTGAACGCGATGATGAGCGCCGACGGGCCCGAGGGGGTGCTCGACCAGTACGTCGCCTTCCAGGGTGCGTCGTCGTCGCTGCAGGCCGACTACCAGCGGTTCGCCGCGTCCGACTCCCTCGCGCAGGTCTTCGAGCGCACGGCGGAGACGCCCGCGCCGAGCAGGTCCGCCTGGCTGCGGCGGCTCGAGCCGCCGAGCAGCGGCGGCCGCCGCCGCCGAGGCGGCCCAGAACGAGGCGGCGGCCGTCGCGGCGCAGAAGCAGCGGCTGATCCCCGGCTCGCCACCGCCCAGCACGTCTCGGTCGCACTCGCCACCCAGCGCCAGAACGCGCTCGAGGAGATCGCCCGCCGGCGCGCCGAGGCGCGGGCCCGCCGCGAGGCGGCCGCCCAGGCCCGGGCCGCGGCGGCAGCGCAGGCGGCCGCCGACGCGGCTCGTGCCGCTGCGAAGAAGAGGCCTCGGCCGGCCGGGTGGCGGCGGCGGGTCCGGGCGGTGGCTCCGGCCGTCCGGCTCGGCAACGGCGCGTCGCCCGGCGCAACGGCCGGCGCTGCGCCGGCCCCGGCTCCGGCGCCCGCGCCGACGCCGCCCCGTCGCCGAGCGGCGGTGCCCAGCAGGCGATCCGGTTCGCGAAGGCCCAGCTCGGCGAGCCCTACCAGTGGGGCGCCGACGGTCCGGGGTCGTGGGACTGCTCCGGCCTGACCATGGGCGCGTGGGCCTCGGCGGGGAAGTACCTGCCGCACTACTCCGTCGCGCAGTACGAGTCGACCGTCCGGATCTCCGTGGGCCGAGCTGCGCCCCGGCGACCTGGTGTTCTGGAGCTCGAACGGTGCGCCGAGCGGCATCCACCACGTGGCGATGTACATCGGCAACGGCCAGATCATCCACGCGCCCCGCACGGGCCGCCCGGTGGAGATCGACGACATGTACTACTGGATCCCGCCGACGTTCTTCACCCGCGTCTGACCTGCGTCCCGGGCTCCGGGCGCACCTCGACCGGCGAGGGTCAGTGGGGGAGGCCCTGGGCCGCGGGGGTGGGGGTGACGTGCCCGGAGTCCTTGTAGCGCTGGAAGGACGCGGAGACCTCGGCCTCGGCCTCGGTGCGGCCGACCCACTCGGCGCCCTCGACGGACTTGCCGGGCTCGAGGTCCTTGTAGACCTCGAAGAAGTGCTGGATCTCGAGGCGGTCGAACTTCGAGACGTGGCTGATGTCGCGCAGGTGCTCGAGGCGCGGGTCGGTCGCCGGGACGCAGAGGACCTTGTCGTCGCCGCCGGCCTCGTCGGTCATCCGGAACATCCCGATCGCGCGGCACTTGATCAGGCAGCCGGGGAACGTCGGCTCCTGGAGCATCACCAGCGCGTCGAGGGGGTCGCCGTCGAGGCCGAGGGTGTCCTCGATGTAGCCGTAGTCGGCGGGGTACTGCGTGGAGGTGAACAGCGTCCGGTCCAGCCGGATCCGCCCGGACTCGTGGTCGACCTCGTACTTGTTGCGCTGACCCTTCGGGATCTCTACCAGTACGTCGAACTCCACTGCATCCTCCGGGTCTGCTCGGGTCGTGCTCTGTGCCGTGTGGGTTAGTGTCCCGCACGAACGCCGAAAACGTGGAGTCGAAGGGGGCGGGACGTGCCCGAAGGTGACGCACCCCACGCCTCGGCGCGTCCCCGGCGGGGCGGCCGCTGGCTGCGCCGGCTCACCGCGCTGCCGGTCGTCCTGGTGCTGCTCGCGGCGCTCGCGGCGTACTCCTTCGACCTCGGCCCGCGCTGGTTCGACACCGGCCGGCCCGCACCGGACCCGACCACCGCGCCGGCCGAGGTCGCGCCGCCCCGGGGGCTGAGCGCTGCCCGTCGCCCACGCAGCCGCGGCGGTCGCCGCCGCGTCGCCCGAGGGTGCCGTCGACGGGACCGCCGTACGCCGGGCGCTCGCGCCGCTGCTGCGCTCGAAGAAGCTGGGCAGGCACGTCGCCGTCCAGGTCGCCCAGCTCTCGGACGGCAAGGTCGTCTACCGGTACGGCGCGCCGCTGGTGACGCCGGCGTCGACGATGAAGCTGCTCACCTCGACGGCCGCGCTCTCGGCGCTCGGCCCCGACCACCGCTTCACGACCCGGGTGGTCGCCGACCGTCCCACCCGGCGGCTCGTGCTGGTCGGCGGCGGCGACCCGCTGCTGGCCCGGTCGCCCGTGCCGGCGGGCTCGGCCTACCCGGCCCGTGCCGACCTCACGACGCTCGCGCGCGCGACGGCGCGGGCCCTGGACAGGGCGGGCCGGACCCGGGTGCGACTCGGCTACGACGCGGGCCTGTTCACGGGACCCGCGGTCAACCCGCGCTGGGAGCCGGGCTACGTCACCACCGACGTGGTCAGCCCGACCACCGCACTGTGGACCGACGAGGGCCGGGTGACGCCCGGCCTGATGGACCGCAGCCCCGACCCGGCGAAGGCGGCGGCCACGCTGTTCGCGACGGCCCTGCGCAAGCAGGGGATCACCATCGTCGGGGGCGTGCGCGCGGCGCGCGCGCCACGGCAGACCGACGGCGGACGCGAGGTCGCCGCCGTGCGGGGGGCTCCCCTCGCCCAGGTCGTCCAGCACGTGCTGGAGGTCAGCGACAACGAGGGCGCCGAGGTGCTCGCCCGCCAGGTCGCCGTGGCCCGGGGGCTGCCGGCCTCGTCGGTCGGGGCCGCACGGGCGGTCCGGGCCGAGCTGCGCCGGCTCGGCGTCGACACCGGCGGGGACCGCATCTTCGACGGCAGCGGGCTGTCCCGGCAGAACAGGCTGCACGCCCTCACGCTGGTCCGGGTGCTCGAGGCGGCGGCCTCGCCGCGCCGCCCCGAGGTGCGCGCGGTGGTCGCTAGCCTGCCGGTGGCGGGCTTCACGGGGTCGCTGGCCGACCGCTTCGACCGCGGCGACCCGGACGCGCTGGGCACCGTCCGCGCCAAGACCGGCACCCTGCAGGGGGTGCACGCCCTCGCCGGCGTCGCCACCACGCGGGACGGGGCGGTGGTCGCGTTCGTCGCGGCGGCGGACCGCGTCAAGGACAGGTTCAACACCGACGCGGAGGTCGTCGTCGACCAGGTGGCAGGCGCTCTGGGCGGCTGCACCTGTGCCCGCACCCCGTAGGGTCGAGCCATGTCAGGAAGCTTCGGCGGGCGCGCCATGGTCGACTGGGACCTCGCGGTCTCCACCGCCTCGCGCCTGGCCGGTCCGGGACCCGAGATCACCCGGGACGCCGCGGACGCCGTGGTCGCCGAGCTCCGTGCCGGCGCCGAGCGCTCGACCCCGCTGGTGCGGGAGTTCACCGGACTGGTCGCCACCGAGGCGACCGCCCCCGTGCTCGTCGTGGACCGCTCCGGCTGGATCCAGGCGAACGCCGACGGCTTCGCCCGGATCATCGGGCCGCTGGTCGAGAAGATCCAGGCCAGGAAGGGCGGCGGGCCGTCGCCCGTGGCCGAGGCGGTCGGCTCCAAGGTCACCGGGCTCGAGGTCGGCGGGCTGCTCGGCTTCATGTCCTCGAAGGTGCTCGGCCAGTTCGACCCGTTCTTCGACGGTCCGGGCGCCCCGGGCGGGACCGACACGTCGTCGGGGCGGCTGCTGCTGGTCGCCCCCAACATCGTGCACGTCGAGAAGGAGCTCGAGGTCGACCCGGCCGACTTCCGGCTCTGGGTGTGCCTGCACGAGGAGACCCACCGGGTCCAGTTCACGGCCGTGCCGTGGATGCGCGACCACATCCGCGGTGAGATCGAGGGCCTCGTCGACGGCGTCGACCTCGATGCCGCCAAGCTCGCCGGACTGCGTCGGCGAGGGCGCCAAGCGGCTCGGCGACCTCGTCCGCGGCACCGACGACATCAGCCTGGTCGACCTCTTCTCCACCCCCGAGCAGCGCGAGGTGATGGACCGGCTCACCGGCGTGATGTCGCTGTTGGAGGGCCACGCCGACGTGGTCATGGACGGCGTCGGCCCCGAGGTGATCGGCACGGTCGCGGAGATCCGGCGGAAGTTCAACCGCCGCCGCAAGGGCGCCGGCCCGCTCGACAAGCTGCTGCGCCGGCTGCTCGGGCTCGACGCGAAGATGGCGCAGTACCGCGACGGTGCCGCGTTCGTCCGCGCCGTCGTCGACACAGGTCGGCATGGAGGGCTTCAACGCCGTCTGGGCGGAGCCCGCGAACCTGCCGAGCAAGGCCGAGATCGGCGACCCCGCCAGCCTGGGTGCGCCGGGTCCACGGCTGAGCGCGGCTGAGAACGATGGCCCTCGACCCGTCCGTGGCGGCCGTGCGCGGCGCCGTACGCCGGTCGCTGGCGGCGCTCGCCGCCGGGCACCCCGGCGAGGTCGGGCCGGTGCTCGTCGCCTGCTCGGGGGGCGCCGACTCCCTCGCGCTGCTCGCCGCCACCGTGCTTCGAGGCCCGCGGGCCGGGGCACCACGTCGTGGGGGTGACCGTCGACCACGGCCTGCAGGACGGCTCGGACGCCCGCGCCGCCGCGGTCGTCGAGCAGATGGCGGACCTCGGGGTCGACGAGACCGCCACCGCCCGGGTCGCCGTCACCGCGAGCGGCCAGGGACCGGAGGCGGCCGCCCGGGAGGCCCGCTACGCGTGCTCGAGGAGATGGCCGACGCACTGGCGCGCGCGGGCCGTGCTGCTCGGCCACACCCTCGACGACCAGGCCGAGACCGTGCTGCTCGGGCTGGCCCGGGGCTCGGGCGCCCGCTCGCTGGCCGGCATGCGCCCCGGTTTC
This sequence comes from uncultured Actinomycetota bacterium, assembly GCA_963781745.1. Classification (GTDB taxonomy): domain Bacteria; phylum Actinomycetota; class Actinomycetes; order Propionibacteriales; family Nocardioidaceae; genus Nocardioides_B. The sequence continues at coordinate 281,584 of CAWAHH010000011.1, forward strand.
GGGCCGTTCCGGCGGCCGCTGCTCGAGGTCACCCGCGCCGAGACCGCGGCGGCCTGCCGTGCCGAGGGCATCGCCACCTGGGACGACCCGCACAACGACGACCCGCGCTTCACCCGCTCGCGGGTCCGGCACGAGGTGCTGCCCGTGCTGGAGGACGTGCTCGGGCCCGGGGTGGCCGGGCTCGCTGGCCCGCACCGCCGAGCAGCTGCGCGAGGACGCCGAGGCCCTCGACGGTCTCGCCGGCCGGGCGCTCGCCGAGGTGCGCACGCCCACCGGCCTCGACGTCGCAGGGCTCGACGCGCTGCCGACCGCCGTACGCCGGCGGGTGCTGCGGCAGGCGGCGGTGGAGGCGGGCGCACCGGCCGGCGAGCTCTTCCGGGTGCACGTCGTCGCGCTCGACGGGCTGGTCCGCGACTACCGCGGGCAGCGCCGCATCGAGCTGCCGGGGCACGTGCACGCCGTGCGCGCCGAGGGGGAGGTGCGCTTCGCCCGGGCCGCCGGGACCGGGCCGCCGCCCGCTGTGGCAGGCTGACGCCCATGGACGAATCCCACGTCGAGGGCGACCTGGTCAACATCCTCTTCACCGAGGAGCAGATCCAGTCCCGGCTGGGCGAGCTCGCGGCGCAGATCGAGAAGGACTACGCCGGCGAGGACATCCTGCTGGTGGGCGTCCTCAAGGGTGCCGTGATGGTGATGGCCGACCTGGCCCGCCACTTCGGGCGGCACGTCGAGATGGACTGGATGGCGATCTCGTCGTACGGCTCGGGGACGAAGTCCTCCGGGGTCGTGCGGATCCTCAAGGACCTCGACACCGACATCACCAACCGGCACGTGCTGGTCGTCGAGGACATCATCGACACCGGCCTGACCCTGTCCTGGCTGGTGTCCAACCTCGGCTCGCGCGGCCCGAAGTCCGTCGAGATCTGCACGCTGCTGCGCAAGCCCGAGGCGCTGCAGATGTCGGTCGACGTGAGGTACGTCGGCTACGACATCCCCAACGAGTTCGTGGTGGGCTACGGCCTCGACTACGCCGAGCGCTACCGCAACCTGCGCTCCATCGGGACGCTCGCCCCGCACGTCTACTCCTGACCCGGGCCACCGGGGCCGGGGGCGCCTGAGCGACACTTCTCACACCCTTTCGGGCGAGTTCGGGCGCGCTGGGGGGACAATGGGGGAACCGTGAGCACGCGCTCGCTCGTTGTCAAGCGCGTGTACGGTCAAGTAGTCGATGGTCCGATCTGGCAGGAGGTCGGGGCGCACGCCCCGAGACATGGACGTTAAGCGTATTTTCCGCGGCCCGTGGCTGTGGATCGTCATCGCGGTGGTGGGCGTGCTCGTCGCGCTCCAGTACCTCGCCCCCAACGGTGGCTACGACGAGGTCGACACCTCCACCATGAGCGGCTACATCTCCGACGGGACCGTGAAGACGGTCACGTTCATCGACCGCGACCAGACCATCCGCGCCGAGCTCGACAACGGCAAGAAGGTCACCTCCTCCTGGGTGGCGGGCCAGCAGCGCGACCTCATCAACGCCGCCGAGGCGGGGGTGAAGAAGGGCACGATCGACAACTACAAGACCGAGGTCGCCAAGCCGAGCCTGCTCGGCCAGATCCTGGCCACGTTCCTGCCGTTCGTCATCATCATCGTGCTGTTCCTCTTCCTGATGAACCAGGTCCAGGGCGGCGGCGGACGCGTCATGCAGTTCGCCAAGTCCAAGGCCAAGCTGATCAGCAAGGACATGCCGAAGACCACCTTCGCCGACGTCGCCGGCTGCGAGGAGGCGATCGAGGAGCTCGGCGAGATCAAGGAGTTCCTGCAGGAGCCGGCCAAGTTCCAGGCCGTCGGCGCCAAGATCCCCAAGGGCGTGCTGCTCTACGGCCCTCCCGGCACCGGCAAGACGCTGCTGGCGCGCGCCGTCGCCGGCGAGGCGGGCGTCCCGTTCTACTCGATCTCCGGCTCGGACTTCGTCGAGATGTTCGTCGGCGTCGGCGCCTCCCGGGTGCGCGACCTGTTCGAGCAGGCCAAGGAGAACGCCCCGGCGATCGTCTTCATCGACGAGATCGACGCCGTCGGCCGGCACCGCGGCGCCGGCATGGGCGGCGGTCACGACGAGCGCGAGCAGACGCTCAACCAGCTCCTCGTCGAGATGGACGGCTTCGACGTCCGCGGCGGGGTCATCCTCATCGCGGCGACCAACCGCCCCGACATCCTCGACCCCGCGCTGCTGCGCCCGGGCCGGTTCGACCGCCAGATCGGCGTCGACGCCCCCGACCTCGCCGGCCGCCACCAGATCCTCACCGTGCACTCGCGCGGCAAGCCCATGGCCCCCGGCGTGGACCTGATGAGCGTGGCCCGCCGTACCCCCGGCTTCACCGGCGCCGACCTCGCCAACGTGCTCAACGAGGCCGCCCTGCTGACCGCCCGGCAGAACCTCAAGACCATCGACAACGGCGTGCTCGACGAGGCCATCGACCGCGTGGTCGCGGGACCGCAGCGCCGCAGCCGGCTGATGAGCGAGAAGGAGAAGCTCATCACCGCCTACCACGAGGGCGGCCACGCCCTCGTCGCGGCGGCGCTCCCGGGCACCGACCCGGTGCACAAGGTCACGATCCTGCCGCGCGGGCGTGCGCTCGGCTACACGATGGTGCTGCCCGACGAGGACAAGTACTCCCAGACGCGCTCCGAGCTCCTCGACAAGCTCGCCTACATGCTCGGCGGCCGGGCCGCCGAGGAGATGGTCTTCCACGACCCGACCACGGGCGCCGGCAACGACATCGACAAGGCCACCTCGGTGGCCCGCGCGATGGTCACCGAGTACGGCATGACCGAGCGCCTGGGCGCGATCAAGCTCGGCGACAACAGCTCCGAGCCGTTCCTGGGCCGCGACATGGGCCACCAGCGCAACTACTCCGAGGACGTCGCGGCGATGGTCGACGACGAGACCAAGCAGCTGCTCGCGAACGCCCACCAGGAGGCCTTCGACATCCTGGTCGAGAACCGCGACGTGCTGGACTCGCTGGTCATCGCGCTGCTGGAGAAGGAGACCCTGGACAAGGCGGAGATCGCCGAGGTGTTCGAGCCGCTGCGTCGCCGGCCCACCCGCCCGGCGTGGACCGGCTCCCCGAGCCGCGAGCCCTCGAGCATCCCGCCGGTGGACATCCCGCTGGCGGTGCGCGAACGGGCCAACGCCAACGGCAAGGCCCCCGAGGACGCCCACGGTGCGGTCATCTTGACCCCGCCCGGCCACGGCGGCGACGTGCACGGTGACCCGAACGTCCCCGGCGCGGGTCTCTGAGCGCCGTCCGGGCATGAGCATCGACCCGATCTCGCAGGAGCCCCGCGAGCACATCCCGCCGTTCGACCAGGCGCGCGCCGAGGCGGCGATCCGCGAGCTGCTGTTCGCCGTGGGCGAGGACCCCGACCGCGAGGGGCTGCTCGAGACCCCCGCCCGGGTCGCCCGCGCCTACCGCGAGCTGCTCAGCGGCATGCGGATGGGCGCCGAGGACGTGCTCACCACGACGTTCGACCTCGGCCACGACGAGATGATCCTGGTGCGCGACATCGAGCTCTGGTCGATGTGCGAGCACCACCTCGTGCCCTTCACCGGGGTGGCCCACATCGGCTACATCCCCGCCGAGAACGGCCGGATCACCGGGCCTGTCCAAGCTCGCCCGGCTCGTCGACGTCTACGCCAAGCGGCCGCAGGTGCAGGAGCGGCTGACCACGCAGGTCGCCGACTCGCTGATGCGGATCCTGGAGGCCCGCGGCGCGATCGTCGTGATCGAGGCCGAGCACCTCTGCATGACGATGCGCGGGGTGCGCAAGCCCGGCTCGAAGACGGTCACGTCGGCGGTGCGCGGCACCATGCACAACGCGGCCACCCGCGCCGAGGCGATGAGCCTCATCATCCGCGGCTGACGCCGGCACTCCGGTGCCAGGTGGGGCTGGTGGTCGCCGGGGCTACTGTCTGGGCATGCACTCCGGACCCCCGAGGTACGTCGACGGCCTGCCCCGGCCGGCGCGGGCGCTCGTGATGGGCGTGCTCAACGTCACCCCGGACTCGTTCTCCGACGGGGGCCGGCATCTCGAGCCCGCGGCGGCCCTCGAGCACGGCCGGCTGCTGGTGCGCGAGGGCGCCGACCTCGTCGACGTCGGCGGGGAGTCCACCCGCCCGGGAGCGCGCCGCCCGAGCCCGCAGGAGGAGCTGGACCGGGTGCTGCCCGTCGTCACCGCCCTGGCCGCCGAGGGCGTGCTGGTCTCGGTCGACACGATGCGCGCCTCGGTCGCCGCCGAGGCGGTCGCCGCCGGCGCGGTGCTGGTCAACGACGTCTCCGGCGGTCGGGCCGACCCCGAGATGCTCCCCACGGTGGCCCGCCTCGGTGCGCCGTACGTCCTGATGCACTGGCGCGCGCACGCCGACGAGATGGCCGAGCACACGGCGTACGGCGACGTGGTGGGCGACGTGGCCGCGGAGCTGCTCGAGCAGCTCGGCGCCGCACGGGCCGCGGGCATCGACCCCGGACGGATCGCCGTCGACCCCGGCATCGGCTTCTCCAAGACCGCCGAGCAGAACTGGGACGTGCTCGCCGGGCTGGAGCGGCTGCACGAGCTCGGCCACCCCGTCCTGGTCGCGACCAGCCGCAAGCGGTTCCTCGGCGCGCTGCTGGCTGCCGAGGACGGGACGCCGCGCCCGCCGCACGAGCGCGAGGACGCCACCACTGCCACGTCGGCGCTGGCCGCCGTCGCCGGCGCCTGGTGCATCCGCACGCACGCCGTGCGGGCCACCCTCGACGCGGTGCGCGTCGCGAGCCGGTGGGCCCGCGACACCGTGCCGGCGGGGGCGGGGCGGCGTGGCTGACGCGCGGGACGGTCTCGGGGACCGCGAGGCGGTGCACCGCGAGGTGGAGGCCGTCAACACGGCGTTCTACGAGGCGTTCGAGACCGCCGACCTCGACACCATGCGCGACCTGTGGCTCGACGACGCCGAGACGCTGTGCGTGCACCCCGGCGCGATGCCCGTGCGGGGCACGCCGGCGATCCACCGGTCCTGGGCGCTGATCATGGCGAACACGCCGTACATCCAGTTCTTCCTGACCGACGTCGAGGTGAGCGTGTGGGACCGGGTCGCCTCGCTGACCTGCACCGAGAACGTCCTCACCGCCGACGAGGGCGTCGACCGGGACTCCTTCGGCGGCGCGAAGGCGGTGGCCACCAACGTCTACGTGCGCACCGACGAGGGCTGGCGGTTGTGGATCCACCACGCGTCGCCGGTAGTCTCGGCGGTGGACCATGACGACTGACGACGAGACCCAGCGGTCCGACCCCGGCGACCGACCGCAGCAGGACCGGCTCACGGTGCGGGGCCTGGAGGTGTTCGGTCGCCACGGCGTCCTCGACTTCGAGCGGCGGGAGGGCCAGGTCTTCGTGGTCGATCTCACACTCGGCATCGACACCCGCCCTGCCGCCCGCAGCGACGACTTGCAGGACACCGTCGACTACGGGAGCCTCGTCTCGGCGGTCCGGGCCGCGATCGAGAACGACCCCGTCGACCTCATCGAGACGGTGGCCCAGCGGATCGCCGACGTGTGCCTGTCCGACCCGCGGGTGGCGTGGACCGAGGTGACGCTGCACAAGCCGCAGGCACCCGTCCAGGCGACCTTCTCCGACATCGCCCTGACCATCACCCGCACGCACCCGAACCATGAGCGGAGTCGACCGTGACCGAGACCCCCAACCCGCACATCGTGGACACCGACACCCTGACCGGGGAGATGCACCCGATCCGGCGCTGCGTCCTCGCGATCGGGTCGAACCTCGGCGAGCGCCTCAGCAACCTCCAGGGCGCGGTCAACGCGCTCGCCGACACCCCCGAGGTGTGGGTGACCTCCGTCTCGCCCGTCTACGAGACCGCCCCCGTCGGCGCCCCCGAGGGCTCGCACGACTTCCTCAACGCCGTCGTGCTCGCGGACACGACCCTGTCGGCGCGCACGCTGCTGGAGCGCGCGCTCGCCATCGAGGACGCCTACGGCCGCGAGCGCCCCGCCGACCAGCCCGGCGCCCCGCGCACCCTCGACGTCGACCTGATCGTGGTGGGCGACCGCCGCGCCAGCGACGACGACCTCGTGCTGCCGCACCCCCGCGCGCACGAGCGGGCCTTCGTGCTCGCGCCCTGGGCCGACCTGGAGCCGGACGCCGAGCTCCTCGACGAAGGCCCGGTCGCCGACCTGCTCGAGAAGTCGTCCGACCAGGAGATCCGGCTCCGGGACGACCTGAGCCTGTCCCTCCAGTGACGGACGTGGGCGGTGCGCGGTGAGCCGTGACCCGGTCCCGCCCGGCCCCCCGGACCCCTTCGCCGACCAGGACCCGGGCCAGGAGCCCCCTCGCCCGGTCGGGCGGATCGGGCCGACCCGCCCCGGACCGGTCATCGCCTTCGCGCTCGTCGGGCTGGTGGCCGGCTGGGCGCTGCGCCCGCTGAGCACCGGGATGGACGGCACCGCCCCCACGGTCGGCTGGCTCCCGGTGGCGGCGCTGTTCTTCGTCGCGCTGGTGACCGGGGCGGTCGCCTGGTCGACGTACCGCTCGGTGCAGCGGCGCCGTGAGGTCCTGCAGCCGCACCATGCCGTCAACCGGCTGGTGCTGGCCAAGTCCTGTGCGCTCGCCGGGGCGCTGGTCGCGGGCGGCTACTTCGGCTACGCGCTGAGCTGGGTCGGCCTGGTCGCCGAGCTCGCGCGCGAGCGGATGGTGCACGCGGCGGTCGGCGGTGTGGCCGGGATCGCCCTGGTCGTGGCCGCGCTGCTGCTCGAGCGTGCGTGTCGGGTCCGAGAGGGCGAGGACTGACGCCTACCCTGGCGCCATGCCCCGTCCGACCTCAGGTGCCACACCCGCCTCCCCAGTAACAGCCACCGACACCGTCGCTGACGCCGCCGCGGCGGACGTGCCGACCGCCGCGAGCGGTCATCCCGGCGCCGCGCGCCGGCGCCAGCGCAGCGTCCGGGTGAGCGTGGCGGTCGGCCTGCTGTCGGTGGCCACCCTGCTGGTGGTGGCGGCCCTGCTCACCGGGTCGGCGACGTGGACGAGCTTGTCCTCGGTGGTGGCGCTGGCCTGCGGCTGGGCCGCGGCCCGGATCATCCACACCGAGCTGGCGCAGAGCCGGCGCGACGCGGCGGTCGACCGCGCCGAGCAGGCGGCGGCGTACCGCCGCATGTTCGCCCAGCGCGCCGACGAGCACGCCGCGTTCACCACCGCGATGCACGACCGGCTGAGCTCGCGCGAGCGGCAGGTCGAGGAGCTCTCGCTGGCCCGGCGGCTCGCCGAGCAGCGCGTGACGGCGGCCGAGGACCGCGTACGCCGTGAGGCTCGACGTGCCGTCGACGCCCAGCAGCGCGTGGGCGAGCTGACCTCGCGGGTCGAGGAGCTCGAGGCGGCCCAGGCCGAGCGGGCCGACGAGCTCGCGGTGTGGACCTCCGAGCTGGACGGCAGCACCCTGCCCGACCTGGCCGACCTGGCCGGCCTGGTCGCCTGGGAGCAGCGCGTCTCCGCGGGCTCCGTCGACAACGCCCCGGAGCGCCGGCACGCCTGAGGCTGCGCGAGAATGCTCCGGTGAGCGATCCCCGTCCGGACCTGTCCGTCCCCGCCCTGCCGGACGGCTGGACCTCGGCCCGTCCCGACGAGGACGACGCGGGTGAGCTGACCGACCTGCTGCGCCGCCACGAGAAGCGCGGACGCGGCTGGCCCGGCGCCTCCGAGGACGACCTGCTCGTCGAGGTGTCCGCCCGCGGCTACCTGACCCGGGAGAACGTCGTCGTGCGCGACGGCGACGACGTCATCCGCGGCTGGGCCAGCGCCCACGACCGCGCGGCCGGCCGGATGCTGCTCGTGGTGGTCGTCGACGACGCCCTCGACGACGACGTGGCCGACGCGGTCGCGGCGCTGCTGTTCGACTGGGCCGACGAGGCCGCCCGCACGGTGGGCCGCTCGCGCGGCCTCGCCGAGCAGCAGATCGACAGCGGTGCCTTCGCCCGCGACGACCGGCAGCACCGCTGGCTGGAGCGCGCCGGCTTCGAGCGGGTGCGGACCTGGTGGCAGATGAGCCGGCCGGTGAGCGCCGAGGAGGCCGACCTCGACTCGCAGACCCGCGAGGGCGTCCGGATCCGGCCGGTCACGCGGCTCGGGAGCGGGCTGCCCGACGAGGACGACCTGCGGGTCGTGCACGACATCCTGGAGAGCGCCTTCGAGGACCACTTCAACTCCCACGAGGAGACCTTCGACGAGTTCGTCTCCCGGCTGCGCGAGGACCCCGGGCACCGCTGGGACCACTGGTGGATCGCCGAGCTCGTCGACGGCGACGAGCCCGAGCCGGCCGGCGCCCTGGTCGGTGCGGTCTCGGAGGGCTCCGGCGGCGCTCCCGACGGCAGCTACGTCGAGTACATCGGCGTCCTGGGCAACGCCCGCGGCCGTGGCGTGGCCACCTCGCTGCTGCGCACCGTCGTGGCCGACGCGGCCTCCCGCGGCCGGGACCGGGTCGGCCTCGAGGTCGACGCCGACTCCCCGACCGGCGCCGACGGTCTCTACGTGTCGATGGGCTGGGAGACCTCCTACGTCACCGAGTCCTGGCACCGGACGGTCCCGGTCACCGACGCGGAGTGAGCGCGCGGCACGACCACCGGTGCCGGGACGGACGCGGGTGGCTGGGTACCCTCTCGTGGTGAACTGGAGCTACCGGCCCGCCCTCGACGGGCTGCGCAGCATCGCGGTCTACCTCGTCCTGCTGTTCCACGCGGGCATGCACTGGATGTCCGGCGGCTTCGTCGGGGTCGACCTGTTCTTCGTGCTGTCGGGGTTCCTGGTCTCCAACGTCATCCTCAGCGAGATCGACGAGCGCGGCTCGCTGCGGCTGGGGCGGTTCTACGCCCGGCGGGTACGACGGCTGCTGCCGGCGGCGGTCGTGGTGGTGTTCTCCACGGCCGCGGTGTTCACGCTCGTCACCTCCGTCGTACGACGGCTGCCGATGGTCGCGGACGCGAAGGCGGCGCTGCTCTACTACGCGAACTGGCGGTTCCTCTCCCAGGAGAACGACTACTTCGCCACCGACATCGACAAGAGCCCCTACCTGCACTTCTGGTCGCTCTCGATCGAGGAGCAGTTCTACTTCGTCTTCCCGGCCGTGCTGATGGTGCTGGTCGTGCTCTCGCGGCGCCGGCGCTGGGTGCTGCCCGTGGGGATCGGGGCGCTGCTCGTGCTCTCGCTCGCCTCGCAGGCCTACTGGACGACGGCCGACACCAACCACGCCTACTACGGCACCGACGCCCGCCTCTACCAGCTCCTCGCGGGCGCCCTGCTCGCGGTCGCTCTGCGCAGCGCCGCCGCCGCCAGGCTGCCCGACGCGACCGCCACCCGGTGGGCGACAGCGGCCGGCCTCGGCGGGCTCGCGCTCGTGCTGCTGGTGGCCAGCGGGCTGGTCGACGTCAGCGCGAGCTGGCGCGGCATCGGTGCGGCCGTCGGCAGCGTCCTGCTCATCGCCGGCGTGATGCGCGGGGACGGCACCGTCCTGGCCCGGCTGCTGTCGCGGCCGACGCCGGTCTACCTCGGCAAGATCTCCTACGGCACCTACCTCTGGCACTGGCCGGTGCTGCTGCTGGTCCAGGAGTTCATCGACGTCCGGCCGCTGTTCCTCGCGGCGATCGGCGGCGCCGTCGCCACCGGCCTGGCCGCGCTGTCCTACCAGCTGCTGGAGATGCCGATCCGCCGCTCCACCTGGCTGCACGGCTTCCAGTGGCCGGTGGTGCTCGTCGGCGTGACCGCCAGCGCCCTGGTCGCGGTGCTGGTGCTGCCGACGATGCTGCAGACCACCCGCCCGCCGCAGCTGGCCGCGTCCGGGGTGCGCGGCGCCGCCGGGGACGCCGCGGAGAGCCGCAGCGGCCCCCGGGTGCCGGCCGGCCTCGACTTCAAGGCGATCTCGCTCGACTGGGGCAAGGAGCACACCTGCAGCACGCCCGCGGACTGCGTCGTGGTCCCCGGCGACGGCGCCAAGGTGCTGCTGGTCGGCGACAGCCACGCGCGGATGCTGGAGCCGATGTTCGAGCGGCTGGCCCGCGACCACGGGTTCGAGCTGTCGGTCAACATCCGCTCGCAGTGCCCCTGGCAGGCCGGGATCGTCAACTTCAACCAGGACCCGGCGGTCCGGCAGGGCTGCGTGGCACAGCGCGGGCCGTGGTACCGCGACGTCCTGCCCGGGCTGAAGCCCGACCTGGTCGTGGTGGTGTCCAACAGCTACGACAACGAGAAGCGGTACGGCGACGCGTTCAAGCGGGTCGGCGGGTCCGACGAGTCGCTGTCCGAGCTGCTGCACGCGACGACCAACGAGACGCTGAAGAGGTTCACCGACGTGGGCGCCCGCTCCCTGATCGTGCTGAACACCCTGGAGACGCAGGGGCTCGACCCGCTGGACTGCCTGGCGCGCGCGCAGCGGGTCTCCGAGTGCGACATCCACCCGCGACTCGACGAGTCGCGCAGCAACGCCTACTACAAGGTCGCCGACGTGACCTCGGACGACATCTGGTCGGTCGACATCAACCCGGTGCTCTGCCCCGGCGCCCCCTCGTGCCGGCCGATCCTCGACGGGATCGTGGTCTGGCGCGACGGCGACCACATCACCGCGAGCATCGGCATCGCCCTGCGCGACAAGGTCTGGAAGGTCATCGAGGAGACCGGCGTACTCGACGGCCTGGAGACCGGCTGACGAGGCCCGGCGGCCGCCGGGTGGATACCGTGGCCCGGTGAAGTACATCTCCTTCCTGTCCGCGGTCCACGACCTGGTCGCCCCCCGCACCTACCTCGAGATCGGCGTGCGGCAGGGCGGCTCGCTCTCGCTGTCGCGGGCCCGCTCGGTCGGCATCGACCCGGCCTACAGCGTGACCGCCGAGATCGACTGCCCGGTCTCGCTGTTCCGGACCACGAGCGACGAGTACTTCAGCCGGCCCGACCCGCTCGCCCCGACCGGCGGCGAGCCGTTCGACCTGACCCTTGTCGACGGGATGCACCTGTTCGAGTTCGCCCTGCGCGACTTCGTCAACGCCGAGCGGCACAGCCGCCCGGAGTCGGTCATCGTCTTCGACGACGTGCTCCCGCGCAGCGTCGACGAGGCCGCCCGGGAGCGGCACACCCGGGCCTGGGCGGGCGACGTGTACGGCGTCATCGAGGTGCTCGCCCGCTACCGCCCCGAGGTCTCGGCGATCCTCGTCGGCACCGAGCCGACCGGGCTGATGGTGGTCGTCGGCCTCGACCCGACGAGCACCGTGCTGGCCGACAGGTACGACGAGATCATGGCCGAGCACCGGCGGGCCGACCCGCAGCCGGTGCCCACGGAGATCCTGGACCGGACCTCCGTGCAGGCGGGCGAGCGGGTGCTGTCGGCGTCGTTCTGGCAGGTGCTCGCGGAGCAGCGCGTGGACCCGTCGCGGCCGGACTTCCACGCCCGGCTGCGCGCGTCGGTGGTCGCCGACCTCGGGGTGGCCTACGCCGGGGCGTGAGTGAGCCCGCTCAGCGACGCGCGTCGACCAGGCCCGCGAGCCTCCGGTAGGCCGTCGTGGCACCCGGGACGCGCCGCGCCACCACGCGCCACAGGGGTGCGGGAGCCTCGACGGGCGGCGGCGCGGAGGTGGCCGGCGCCGGACGACGCCGCGGGACCCGGGTCACGGTCATCGTGCCCGCCGCGTCGACGACGAGCCGGGCGCCCAGCGGGGCGGGGGCCGTCGTGGACAGCCGCAGCGCCAGGTCGTAGGTGCCGGGCAGCCCGCTGACCCACGCCGAGAGCCGGGCGCGCCCGTCGGCCTCGCGGGCCCAGGCCCGCACCGGCAGGTCGCCCACGACGAGCTCGCCCTCCAGCACCTCGCCGGGCGCGAGCGCCAGGTCGGGGAGGTCGGCGCCGAGCAGCGAGCCGCGGGCGTCCTCGCGGACCTCGGCGGTCGACAGCCGCAGCCGCGCCGCGACCGGGTGCCGGCGGGCGCCGACGTCGAGGCCGAGGCGGCCCTTGTCGGAGTGCAGCACCGACGGGCGACCGTCGTGCGCGCAGGCACTCCCGCGACCGGAGGCGGCCCGCAGCGGGACGCGCTGGGTGCCCCCGGCGTCGCGCACCAGCAGCCCGAGGGTCCACCCGCCGCCCTCGAGCGGCGACCCGCCGGCCGCGGTCGACGGGTCGAGCGTGAGCTCCCACCCACCAGCGCCCGTCGGGGTGAGGGGCACGTCCCACTCGGCGCCGGTGCCGGACCGGAACACCACGCCGCGGACCTCGGGCCACTCCTCCGGCTCCGGGCCGCCGGCGGGACGCAGCCGCACGGTCGCCACGACGGCGCGCTCGGACCAGGACCACGAGGTGGCCCGGGCCCGCCACCTGCGGGGCGCGTCGTCGGGCGCGGCCGGCGCGAGCACGGCCGCCGCGGCGCACCAGGCGACGGCGTCGGTGCGGCCGAGCGCGTGCTCGTCGAGCGTGCCGAGCGACGTGCCGGCCGGCAGGCCCGCGAGCACGTCGCGCAGGAAGGAGGTCCGGTAGGCGCGCGCGCACTCGGTCAGGCCCCTGGCGAGGGCCGGGTCGAGGCGCGACCGGGTCGTGGCCGGGACGGGCGCGTCGATGCGACGGCCGCGGCGCGTCGTACGCAGCAGGGTGACGTCGGCGTCGGCCGCCGCCGCGTCGAGCACGAGGCGCTCCAGTGCGTCGGGAGCCAGCGAGCTGCCCTCGGCGAGCAGGAGCAGGTGGCTCCCGGACGCGGCGCCCACCACCGCGGCCAGCGAGCCCGACGTGGTCGAGGAGTCGGCCACGGCGACGTTGGTGCGGTTGCGGGCCAGGGACTCGAGCCGGTCGCGACGGGCCGGGTCCGATCCGTCGTCGAGGACGACGACCTCGACGTCCCCCGCGGGCAGCGACTGCCGGTCGAGCGAGTCCAGCCCGACCCGGCTCGCCGGTCCGGACGAGGGCAGGACGACGGTGACGCGTGCAGGCATGCCCGGCATTGTGCCATCGGGGGGCCATCGGGCCGTCACACGGGAATGGTAGGAAGGACACTCGACAGGCCGATCGCGACGCCACGTGGACGAGGGGGACGGCTGGGATGACGGACGCCGTACGCCGGCTGCGTCGCAGGCTCGCGGGCTCGACGGGCGCGCCGGCAGCCGAGGCGGCGCCGCCCGCCGCGGCGACGCCGACCAGGACCGCCAGGACCGCCAAGACCGCCAAGACGCCGCCCGCGCCGCGCCCGCCCTCGCCGCTCGGGGAGTTCGCCGCGCTGGTCCGCAAGCGGCCGCACCGGGTCGTGGTGATCCTCGCCCACGACTCGCAGCGGCTCGCGCTCGAGCCCTGGCTGCGGCACTTCGCTCGCGACCGCGTGCACGTCGTCGCGGCGGCCGAGGCGCCCGAGTGGGAGCTCGCCGAGCACGGCGCGACGTTCCTGGAGGCCGCCACCCTGACCAAGGTCGGCCAGCGGATCAAGGCGCTCGGTCCCCTCGACGTGATCGTCACGCTGCTGCCCGCCGAGCTGCTCCCCGAGCCGGCCGCGGACGACCTCGAGCTGTGGGCGCGGCTGTTCCGCTTCCTGCGGCCCCACGGCAGCTACGTGCTCGACCGGCGGCCCGTCTCCGCGCACGCGCGCCCGCACACCCTCGCCTCGTGGATGCGGGTGCTGGTCGCGGCCGAGAGCCCCGAGGACCTCGCCGAGCTCGGACCGCGCGACGCCGAGCTGGCCCGGTCGACGCGCAGCGTGGCCGTCTCCCGCGACCTCATCGTGGTGACCAAGCGCCTCAAGCACTACGTGAAGGTGCGCGAGGCCGCCGTGCACAGCGTGCTGCCGACCCGCGAGCCGCGGCTGCGGGTCACCGAGCTGGCCTCGCAGCGCGCCGGGCGCCTGGTCGCGCCCGGCACCGTCACGTCGTACGACGCAGGACGACCGGTCGAGCACCTCGACGACGTCATCGACCACCCGTCCCTCGCGCTGCGGCGCTACGAGGGCAAGGTCGCGCTGCCGGGGTCGGGGCTGATGTTCACCGGCTTCACGATCCTGCCGGACTCGTTCCGGTGGCACCTCGCGGCCAACCCGTCGAACCCGCGCCTGCGCGCGGTGTCCTACAACTTCGCCCGCGTCGAGTCGGCCCAGCTGCCGCACCGGACCCTCGAGGGCAGCTACTACCAGCTCGACAGCGCCTACCCCGGCCACTTCGGCCATCTGACGACGGAGGTCGTCTCGCGGCTGTGGGGGTGGGACCGGGCGAAGGAGGCCGACCCGGACCTCAAGGTCGTCTTCCACGTCAAGCGCGGCAGCACCCGCCGGCCCGCCCTCGAGCTCGCGCTGTTCACGGCGTACGGCATCGACGTCGACGACATCGTGTGGGTCAACGAGCCGGTGTGGCTGGAGTCGGTGGCCTCGGCGGCGCCGATGTGGCACAACGAGAAGCCGCACTACGTCCACCCCGAGATCGCGCAGACCTGGCGGCGGATCACCGACGGCCTGCTGCGCGACGTGCCGCCCGTCGAGACGGCGGAGAGGATCTTCGTCTCGCGCAGCAGCGGCTACGAGTCGCACCGCTTCTGCCGCAACACCGCCGAGGTGGAGGCGTTCTTCGCCGCGCGGGGCTTCCGGATCGTGCTGCCCGAGCACCTCTCGCTGCCCGAGCAGGCGGCGGTGTTCGGGGCGGCCACGACGGTCGCCGGGTTCGGCGGGTCGGCGCTGTTCAACCTCATGCACGCGCGCGACGTCCGCGACGTGATCGTGCTGTCCCACGACTCCTACACCGCCCGCAACGAGCACCTGTTCAGCGCCGTGCTCGGCTGCGACACCCACTACTTCTGGTCGCGCGCCGACGTCACCCACCCGGAGGGCGACTGGACGACCGAGGCGTTCTTCTCGGCCTGGGAGTTCGACTTCGAGCGGCACGCCCGCACCCTCGACGAGCTGCTGGCCTCCCTGTAGGTCGGCGGCGGTCGAGGGTCAGCGCCGCGCGACCACGCGGTAGAGCACGGGGTCCTCGCCCTGGTACGGCGAGAGGCCGGTGCCCTCCTCCTCGTGCAGGAGCGTGAAGGAGAGCTCGTCGCGCAGGTGCTCGCCGAAGGCCTGGCCGCTCTGGAAGCGGCGGTAGTGCTTGCCGTGCACCTTGGTGGCCGCCTCGTCCTTCTCGGTGCGGAACTCCGCGGCCAGGTGGTCGCCGGGGCGGGCGCTGGCGCCGATGGTGGCCATCAGCCGCGACTGCACCTCCTCGGTGATCGAGTGCAGGAAGAACCGCAGGTAGAACAGCACCGGCGCGTCGCCGGAGGAGCCGACGACCTCCTCGATGACCGCAGTGAGCGCGTCGTGGTCGGCCACGTCGCAGGTGCGGAACGACACCGTCCCGGACAGGTCGAGCGAGGCCGCCCGGTTGGTCGCGTGCTCGATGCCGACGGGCGACTGGTCGAGGCCGACGACCCGGCGGCCCGCGGTGCCGAAGGCGCACGCGTCGCGCCCGTCGCCGCAGCCGATGTCGATGACGGTGGCCGGGATGTCCGGCCAGGCGTTGACGAACTCGAAGAACGTCGAGCCGCTGGTGTACTCGGTGTGGGCGTAGAAGTTGGTCCAGTAGACCTTCGAGCGCTGGGCGCCGGTGGTCTTGCCCGCCGAGGCGTGGGTGCGGTCGAGGTTCCAGTTGAACCCGGGCTTCGGCACCCGCCAGTCGGCGCCGTACAGGTGCTCGACCATCTGCTCGGCGTTGACCGGGACCAGGCCCTTGCCGCCGGGGAACTCGATCTCGCGGGTGCCCTGCCAGTCCTCGCGGGTCACCACGGAGGTGCCGGCGATGCCGAACGGGAAGCCGATGCGGCCGTCCTCGCCGAAGAACGTGTGGAACAGGTCGATGCGCACCGACGGGTCGTCGGGGTCGTGCAGGTGCAGGGCGGTGTGGTGGCAGTCGACGACGAAGCCGCGCTCGATGAGCAGCAGGCCGATGTCGGCGAGCTCCTGGGCGGCCTCGACCGGGTCGCTGTGCTGGGAGAGGTAGGCGCAGTCGAAGTCGATGTCGTGGCCGATGTAGGTGCCCTCGCGCACCGCGCCGAGCAGGGTGCCGTAGACGAAGAAGACGTCGTAGCCGTGCGTCTCGGCGAGGATCGCGCGGGTCTGCTGGTAGAGCCGCATCACGTTGGCCTGCCACTCGGTGTCGAGCTGCTTGGTCAGCTGCAGGCGGCCGTACTGCGAGAAGAGGTAGCCCTCGTCGAAGCGGGCCCGCAGGTCGTCGAGGGTGTGCGCGCCCTTGCGGCGCGGGGACAGGAACATGCCGTGGCCGTAGATCGGCAGCGGCCGGCCGTTGACCCGCACGGTGACCTTTGTCGAGCGGCGGGCGAACTGCCAGATGTCGCGGACCCGGAAGGAGAAGGTGCGGATCTGGCGCCGGCTGTTGCGCCGGTCGTCGTCGGGGCCCGGCACGTTGGGCTGCTGCCAGGAGTGCACGAGGGGGGCGCCGGTCGAGCGCGGCGGGCCGCTGACCTCGGTCCCGCCGCGGGTGGCGCTGCCACTGCCCGACATCGCGCCGTCGGGGGTGGCGTAGGTCGCCGCGATCTGGAGGTCGTCGAGGTGCAGGGTCACCTTGACCGGCGGCATGCCGGCCGGGACGGAGATCCAGCCGACCACGAGCCGCTTGGAGAACTGCTCGACGATGCCGGAGACGGGTGCCGGCCGTGGCGGGCGCGGCTGGGCAGGCACCTGCGGGGCCTGCTCGGCGGCGCCGGGCCGGACCCGGCGGACCAGACCGCCCACCCGGGAGCGGGTCGCAGCGATCACGTCCTGCACGCGAAGGTCTTCTCTCACTGCCTACCTGCCGTCTCGTCGCTGTGCCGGTGCTGCCTGCCGGTGGTGCCGCGTGCTCGCCTGCATTCTGCCCGTCGCTCAGCGCCGGGCCACCACGCGGTAGAGGACCGGGTCCTCGCCCTTGTACGGCGAGAGGCCGGTGCCCTCCTCCTCGTGGAGCAGGGTGAAGCCGAGCCGGTCGGAGAGCACGGCGCCGAAGGCGGGGCCGTTCTGGAAGCGGCGGTAGTGCTTGCCGTGCACCTTGGTCGACCGCCTCGTCCTTCTCGGTCCGGAACTCCGCGGCGAGCATGTCGCCCGGCCGCGCGTGCTGGCCGATGGTGTCCATCAGGGCGTCCTGGACGTCCTCGGGGATCGAGTGCAGGAAGAAGCGCAGGTAGAACAGCAGCGGGAGCCTCGCCCGAGGCGGCGACCGCGTCGTGGATGACGGCGGTCAGCGCGTCGTGGTCCGCCACGTCGCAGGTGCGGAAGGAGACCCTGTCGGACAGGCCGATCGCGGCGGCGTGGCCGGTGGCGTGCTCGATGCCGACGGGGGACTGGTCGAGACCGACGACCCGGCGTCCGGAGGCACCGAAGGCGCAGGCGTCGCGACCGTCGCCGCAGCCGATGTCGATGACGCTGCCGGGCGTGTCGGGCCGGGCGTCGACGAACTCGAAGAACGTCGAGCCGCTGGTGTACTCGGTGTGGGCGTAGAAGTTGGTCCAGTAGACCTTCGAGCGCTGCGCCGGGGTGAGCCGGCCCTCGGCGAACGACGTCCGGTCGATGTTCCAGTTGAAGCCCTTCTTGGGCACGCGCCAGTCCGCGCCGTACAGGTGCTCGACGAGCTTCTCGGCGTCGACCGGGACGAGGCCCCGGCCGCCGCCGAGCTCGATCTCCTCGGTGCCCTGCCAGTCGTCGCGGGTGAAGGTCGACGTGCCGGCGACGCCGAAGGGGAAGCTGAGCCGTCCCTCCGCGTCGAAGTAGGTGTGGAACACGTCGATGCGCGCTCCGGGCGCGGCCGGGTCCACGACGTGCAGCGTGGAGTTCATCGCCTCGACGTCGAGGCCACGCTCGATCAGCAGCAGGGCGAGGTCGAGGAACTCCTGGCGTACGGCGTCGGGGTCGGTGTGCTTCGAGACGTAGGCGCAGTCGAAGTCGTTGTCGTGCCCGATGAACGTGCCCTCGCGCACCGCCCCGAGGAGGGTGCCGTAGACGAAGAACACGTCGTAGCCGTGCGTCTCGGACAGGATCGCGCGGGTCTTCGCGTAGAGGCTCATCACGGTGCTCTGCCATTCGGTGTCGAGCTGCTTGGTCAGCTGGAGGGTGCCGTAGTGGGAGAACACGAAGCCGCTGTCGAGCTTCTCCCTCAGGTCGGCAAGGGACGAGGCGCCGTGGCGGCGCGGGGACAGGAACATGCCGTGGCCGTAGATCGGCAGGGGCCGACCGTCGACGCGGACCGTGACGCGGGTGGTCCTGCGGCAGAACTCCCAGATGTCGCGCACCCGGAAGGAGAAGGTGCGGACCTGGCGGTTGCTGTTGCGCCGGTCGTCGGCGGGACCGGGCACGTCGGGCAGCTGCCAGGCGTGCAGCCGTGGCTGGCGCACCGGCTTGGGCTTCCGGGCGGTGCTGGCCACGAGCTCGCCGCCGCGGGTGGCGCTGCCGCGCCCGGACATCGCGGCGTCGGGGTTGGCGTAGGTCGAGGCGACCAGCACGTCGTCGAGGTGCAGGGTGACCTCGACCGGCGGGTGGTCTGCGGGCATCGACAGCCAGCCGACGACGAGGCGCCGGGAGAACTGCTCGACCATCCCGTCGATGCCCACCGGCTGCCGCGGGCGGCGCTGCTGCTGCGGCACGGGAGCCCCCGAGCGGGCGGCGCGCACCACGTCGCCGATGCGGGAGCGGGCGACCCGGTTGCGCACGGCCCCGAGAGAGGTCGCGACCAGAGAGGTCGTGCCGTCGGACACCGGCTCCTCCTCTGTGCACACCTGGGCACCCCTGGACTGACAGGACACGCTAGCGCATGGGTTCGTCCGTTCTGTGCACGTGTGGCGCGCGCTCCCGGGAAGCCCGCGGGCTGCCGGGCGGGCTGCCGGCGGGCTGCCGGCGGGCTGGGTCCCGGTAGGGTCGCGGGGTGCCCGGACCAGAGCGGCGGCCGACCCGAGTCCCGCCCCGTTCCCTGACCCGGGTCCTGCGTCGTACGGCGAGGGGGGTGGCGTCCGCCCTCCCGGAGGGGGCGCGGGAGCGGCTGCCCCGGCCGGTGGCCCGCCGGCTGGCGAGGGCCGCGGTGCGACCCGTCCCCCGGGTGCCGGCGTGGACCGTCGTGGTCGTGGTGACCGACGACAGCGCGCCGTTCCTCGAGGAGTGCCTCGAGCCGGTCGTGGACGCCGGGACGCCCGCCCCGGAGGTGCTGGCCGTGCTGCGCAGCGACCGCCGGGCCACCCGCGACATAGTGGCGGCCGCGACCGCCGACCTGCCCGGCCGGGTGCTCGAGCTGCCGGACGCCGACGCTGCCGCGGCAGGCACGGCCGGCCTCGCGGAGGCCACGAACGACCTCGTGCTGCTCCTCGACGCCGGCGACCTCGTCCGCCGCGACGCACTGACCTCGGCGCTGGCCGCCGCCGCCCACGGCGCCGACCTGGCCGGGGCGTCCGCACACGACGCCGGCCTCGTCGGGCTCGAGGACCTCCTCGTGCACCGGCTGGTCTGGGAGCGCGCCGGGGCCGTCGTGCCCGCGGGCCCCCAGGGCAGCCGGCACACCGCGGCTCGGCTGCTGCTCGCCGCGGGGTCGCCCGAGACCGCCGCGGGGCCCCTGCGCACGGAGGCCCGGCGCGGCACCGGCCGGGCGTTCGGCACGCTGCCCGTGCTCGCCCCCTGGGTGGCGACCTGGTGGGCGTCGGCGCAGGCCCTGCTGGCGAGCCTGCCCGGTGACGCCGACCGGGCGACGTACCTGTGCCGGCTGCTCGAGGACGAGGTGCAGGGCTACCTCCTCGACGCCGAGCGCTGCGACGACGAGCAGTGGACGGTGCTGGTCGGGGCGGCGACGCGGCTGCTCGCCCTGGCCGGCGCACGCGTCGAGGCCGCTCTGCCCGCGGAGAGCCGGGTGCGGCTCCGGCTCGCGGCCGCCGGCCACCGCCGGGCCCTCGAGGAGCTGGTGGCCGCGCGCTGGCTCGACGAGGAGCAGCTGCCGACCGAGGTCGTCGACGGCCGCGTGCTCGCGCGGCTGCCGGTCGACGAGAGCCTGCTGCCCCCGGGCACGCTCGACCTGTCCGAGGGAGAGACCCCGCTCGTCGTCGAGCTGCGCCGCCTGGCCTGGCGCCCCGACGGCCGGCTGCGGCTGGACCTGGCCGCGTTCGTTCGCCGGGTGCCGACCGGCGAGGACGCGGTCGCGCGCGCCTGGCTGGTCGCGGCCGACGGGTCCCGCACCCCCCTCGACGTCGTACGCCGGACCGACCCCGAGGTGGACGAGGTGGCCGCCGAGCGGCACACCGACCACGCCGGCGGGGCCCTGGAGGCGACTGTCGACGCGGACCCGCTGCTCACCGCGGCGGCGCCCGGCGACCGCTGGCGGGTCGAGACCGAGCTCGCGCTCGGACCGGTCGTGCGACGGGCCGGGCTCACCCGGGTCGAGGCGCGCGGCTCGGTGGCGGGGCTGCCGCCGCACGCCGGCAGCGGGCTGACCTTGCGGGCCGTCGCGGCGGCCGGAGGCGGGTGGGAGCTCGAGGCCCGGACCCCGACCCGCCCCGGCACACCGACCGCCGGGTCGACGCGGTCGAGCTCGTCGCCGGGGACGCGGTGGTCCGCGGGACCTGGGCCGGGAACCGCTCCGAGGACGGGCCGGCCGCCCTCGCGCTGCGCGGTCCGCGGGTGACCGTGACCGCCCCGGTCGAGGTGACGGGCGGGCGGTTCGAGGCGCGGTTCGCCCTGGTGCACAGCCCGTTCGGGCTCGCCGAGCGCCCGGTGCCGGCCGGGTCCTACCGGCTGGTCGCGCCGGGTCCCGGCGGTGCGCCGGTGCCGCTCTCGGACGACCTGGCGGCCACCACGCCGCGCACCGACCTGTCGCCGTCGTACCGGCTGCGCCTGCACCGGGCCCGCGACGGCGGCGCCCTGCTCGTGCTCTCGGCGCCGCTGCGGGACGACGAGGTCGCGCCGCGGGGTCAGCAGCGGCTGCAGCGGTCCTACGCCACCGCCGAGGACCGCGTCGACCCGTCGGCCGTGCTGCTGCAGTCCTACACGGGGCACACCGCCACCGACAGCCCGGCGGCGATCCACCACGCCCTGCGCCGGCTCCGCCCCGGCCTGACCCTGCTGTGGTCGGTCGCCGACAGCGCGACGGTGGTCCCCGAGGGCGGCGTGCCCGTGCTGATGCGCAGCCGGGAGTGGTACGCCGCCCTGGCGACGTGCGGCTCGATCGTGACCAACGCCGACCTCGACCGGTGGTTCGTCAAGCGGCCCGGCCAGCGCGTCCTGCAGACGTTCCACGGCTACCCGTCCAAGACGATGGGGATCGCGGCCTGGGAGGCCAAGAACTTCACGCCCCTGCGGGTCGAGCGGCAGCTCCGGCGTACCTCCGGGACCTGGGACCTGCTGCTCACCCCGGACCCGGCGATGGACGAGCACTACCGGCGGGAGTACCGCTACGGCGGCGAGATCCTCGCCGCCGGCTACCCCCGCGACGACGCGCTCGTCGCCCCGGACCGGGACCGGGTGCGCGACCTGACCCGGCAGCGCCTCGGCGTCGAGGACGGCCAGCGGGTCGTGCTCTACGCGCCGACCTGGCGCGACGACCTCGCGACCAACTTCCGCGCCGCCCGGATGAGCACGGCCTTCGACGTCCAGCGGGCCGCCGACGAGCTCGGCGAGGGGTACGTCGCCCTGCTGCGCGGTCACCGCTTCCACCGGCGTCGTCCGGGGGCGAGCGGCGCCCGGATCCTCGACGTCACCGACCACCCCGAGATCAACGACCTGGTGCTCGCCTCGGACGTGGCGGTCCTGGACTACTCGTCCCTGCGCTTCGACTTCGCGCTCACGGGACGGCCGATGGTCTTCGTGGTGCCGGACCTCGACAGGTACACCGGCCGGGTCCGCGGCTTCCTCTTCGACTTCGCCTCGTCGGCGCCCGGACCCCTGGTGGACGGCACGGACGAAGCGGTGGCCTGGCTGCGCG
This sequence comes from uncultured Actinomycetota bacterium, assembly GCA_963781745.1. Classification (GTDB taxonomy): domain Bacteria; phylum Actinomycetota; class Actinomycetes; order Propionibacteriales; family Nocardioidaceae; genus Nocardioides_B. The sequence goes on from CAWAHH010000011.1 coordinate 303,538, forward strand.
ACCTCGACGCCCTCGCCGCCGCGCACGCCGAGGACCTGGCCCGCTTCGACGCGGAGTTCAACGGCCACCAGGACGGGGCCGCCGCCGAGCGTGCGGTGCGGGCGTTCTTCGGCCCGGCGGGCGGCCGGTGACCGGACCCACGTGCGCACCCTGAGCGACCTCGGGGTCGGGGTCGCCCGCTGTGTAGCATGACCGGCGTCGCCGCGAGGGCGTGCACGAGACCAGCGAGCTACCAGCCGGGAACGAGATGACCCACCACGTGACGCCCACCGCCCGCACCATCAGTCGGCGGGTGGTCCGGGTGGCGAGGGCGTCCGCGCGGCGGGCCCGCGACTCGTCCCTGGGCACCTCGCTGGCGCGCCGGGTGACCCGGCCGACGGTCAGCGTCATCGTGCCGATCTACAACGTCGAGGAGTACGTCGGCGAGTGCCTCGACAGCCTCGCCGCGCAGACGTTCACCGACTACGAGGTGATCGTGGTCGACGACGGCTCGCCCGACGGCTCGCGCGCCGTGTGCGAGCGCTACGCCGCCTCCGACAGCCGGATCCGCGTCGTGGTCCGCGAGAACGGCGGCATCGGCGCGGCCCGCAACACCGGCATCCGGGTCGCCCGCGGGCGCTTCCTCACCTTCGTCGACTCCGACGACCGGCTGCCCCCCTCGGCCCTGCAGCGGCTGGTCTCGAGCGCGACCTCGACCGGCTCGGACATCGTGGTCGGCGCCGTCGAGCGGTTCCACGGCGAGCGCGGCTGGCGCCCGAACTGGGTCGACGGCGTGCACCGCGTCTACCAGCCCGGCATACGCGTCGAGGACTTCCTGCCGCTGATCCGCAACCTCTACACGTGGAACAAGCTCTTCCGGCACGACTTCTGGAAGGCGCAGGGGCTGTGGTTCCGCGAGGGCGTGGCCTACGAGGACCAGCCGATCATCACCCAGCTGTACGCCCGCGCGAACGGCATCGACGTGCTCCCCGACGTCGTCTACAAGTACCGCCAGCGCGACGACAAGAGCTCGATCAGCCAGCAGACCGGCTCCCTGAAGGACCTGCGCGAGCGGATCGTGGCCTGGCGGATCAGCCGCGAGCGGCTGCGCGCCGAGACCACCGCGGCGGTGTACGACGGCTGGCTGCAGACGCTCTTCGACGCGCACTTCCACTGGTACCTCACCAGCCCGGCGACCGTCGACGACACCTACTGGCAGGAGCTGCGCGAGGCCGTCGTCGAGCTGATGGCCGACGCCACCCCGGCGATATGGGAGGCCACCGACCCGCACCGCCGGGTGCTCCTCGAGCTGACCCGGCAGGACCGCCGCGCCGACGCCCAGGAGTTCGTCCGGCTGGAGAGCCGCAAGCTCGACAAGTGGGACTGCCGCGCCACCCCCGACGGCATCCTGCTCGAGCTGCCGTTCCACGGCGACCCGCACCTCGACGACGACCTCTTCCTGCTCCGGCCCGAGCAGCTGCGGGTCGCCCAGTCGATCGAGCACGTCCGCTGGGTCGACGACGCCGAGCACCCCGGCACCTGCCTGCTCTCGGGGTGGGCGTTCATCCCCAAGGTGGACCTGTCGCGGCACACCGGCTCGGTCAGCGTGGTGCTGCGCAACCTCCGCACGGGCGAGGAGCGCGAGTTCCCCTCCGAGGGTGCGGCCGCCCCGTCCTTCCCGCCGCCCGTCGAGGACAGCTGGTGCGACTACGGCCCGGGCACCTTCCGGGTGCACGTCCCGGTCGCCGAGGTGCTGTCCGGGCCGGGGGGCGAGGACACCTGGGAGGCGTGGCTGAGGGTCGGCGCCGCCGGCTTCACCGTCTCCTCGCGGGTCACCCAGCTGCTGCGCAGCGGGTCGGCCGGCGTCGTCCCCGCGCACACCCTGCCGGACGGGTCGGCGCTGGTCGTCCGGTGGCGCGCCCACGCGTCGCTGCGCTTCGCCATGGTGCCGCTGCGGCTCCAGGCCACCGACGTGACGCTCGCCGGGCGGCGGCTGAGCGCCCAGGTCGACGGGCCGGCGCTGGACACCGTCGACGCGGTCGTCGCCACGTCCGGCCGCAGCCGCGTCGAGACCACGCTCGCCGCCGGCGACGGGCCCCGCCTGCTCGAGGTCGACCTGCCCGCGACCTCGGTGAGCGCCGGCGAGCCGGCCGTCTGGGACCTGGTGGCGCTGCTCGCCGGCGGGCGCCGCGCCCCGCTCACCCTGCGCGAGGAGCCGTCGGCCGTCGAGACCTCGGAGTCCGGAGCCCTCGCGGTCCAGCGCGGCCGCGCGGGCGAGCTCTGCGTCGCCGAGTGGACCCTGGGCGCGCTCGCCGAGGGCCTCGAGGTCACCGCCGACGGGGTGCTGCGCGTGCACGGCACCGTCTTCGGTCCCAAGGTCACCGGCGTCGCCCTGGCCAGCAGGCACGTCAAGACGCGCGTCACCGGTGCCGAGGTGCCGGTCACCGGCTCCCGCTTCGACGCCGAGCTGCCGCTCCAGCACGAGGTCGGCCGCTTCGGCACCGTGCCGCTGCCGCTCGGCAGCCACGACTTCACGCTGCTGGTCCGCACCGAGGACGCCGACCCGGTGGCGGTGCCGCTGCGGATGGGCCCGCAGCTCAACGGCGCGCTGCCGGTGCCGATCAGCAGCGACCGCGTCGAGGGCCGCGTGGTGCGCGGCCCCAAGGGCGTCGTGCGCGTCTCCCTGGTCCGGCCCGTCGGCGACACCCGGGGGCAGTACAAGCAGCACCTCATCAAGCTGCACCCGCCGCGCCCGGAGCGCCCGACCCGCGGCGTGCTGTTCCGGTCCTACTTCGGCGAGCACGCCACCGACAACGGCGTGTCCATCCAGAAGGAGCTGCAGCGCCGGGGGTCCGACCTGCCCGTCTACTGGGCGGTGCACGACCACTCGGTGCCGGTCCCCGAGGGCGGCATACCCGTCGTCGTGAACAGCCGGGCGTGGTACGAGCTGCTCGCGTCGGTCACCTACTACGTCGACAACATGTACCAGCCGGAGTACCACCACAAGCCCGACGGCCAGGTCATCGTGCAGACGTTCCACGGCTACCCCTTCAAGGGCATGGGCCACCCGCACTGGGAGAAGTTCCAGTTCTCCCAGGCCCGGATCGCCTCCTACGACGCCCGTGCCCGCGACTGGGACTACCTCGTCTCGCCGGCCCGCTACGCCACCCCGCTGCTCACCCGCGACTTCGCCTACGACGGCCCGGTGCTCGAGATCGGCTACCCGCGCAACGACGTGCTGCAGTCGCCGGAGGCCGAGGAGATCAGGGCCCTGACCCGGGCCTCGCTCGGGATCCGCGACGGGCAGACCGCCGTGCTCTACGCACCCACCTTCCGCGACTACCTCGCCAAGGGGGACAGCCGCGCGACGATGACCGACTTCCTGGACTTCGCCGAGGTGACCCGCGCGCTCGGCGACGACGTGGTCGTCATGGTGCGCGGCCACGCGTTCAACGCCCGGTCGCAGGAGCGGGTGGGCGACCTGCCCGGCACCGTCGACGTCACCGACTACCACGAGGTCACCGACCTCTACCTCGCCGCCGACGCCGCGGTGGTCGACTACTCCTCGCTGCGGTTCGACTTCGGGGTCACCGGGAAGCCGATGGTGTTCCACGTGCCCGACCTCCAGCTCTACAAGGACACCCGCGGGTGGCTCTTCGACTTCGAGCCGTCCGCGCCCGGCCCGCTCGTGTCCACCACGGCCGAGGTGGTCGAGCAGCTGCGCGACCTCGACGGCCTGCGCGCCCGGCACGCCGAGGAGTACGCCGCCTTCCGGGACCGCTTCCTCGACCTCGAGGACGGGCACGCGGGGGAGCGGTTCGTCGACGCGGTCTTCGCCCCGCGGGGGGATGCGTGAGCACCCCGTCCGGCGCCGGCGCCGACCGCCGTCTCCTCGTGCTGGTCACCGGCACCGGCCGCAGCGGCACCAGCACGATCGCGGGCACCCTGCACCACCTCGGGCTGTCCGTGCCGGGGCCCTACCTCGGCGCGAACGCCTCGAACCCCAAGGGGTTCTACGAGTCGAAGTGGGCCACGACCTTCCACAAGGAGCTCGCCGACACGGCGCGCATCAACGTGTTCGACAGCCGGCCCTGGGCCTTCGACCGGGCCCAGCGCGCCGTGACCGCCGACCTGCGGGCGCGGCTCGTCGACTTCGTGGGCCAGTTCGACGGCGAGGCGCAGGTCGTGGTCAAGGACCCGCGCTCGGTGTGGGCGCAGCGCCTCTGGAAGGAGGCGGCCGCCGAGGTCGGCCGCGACATCGGCTACGTCTCGATGCTGCGGCACCCCGCCGAGGTGGTCGGCAGCCGGACGACGTACTACGCCAAGGGCGACTCCGAGGACGACCACCGCCGCTACGCGACCTTCAACGTCGCGCGCTGGGTCAACAGCTGCGTGATCAGTGAGCGCGAGACCCGCGGCGAGCGGCGGTCCTTCGTCGGGTACGCCGACCTGCTCGAGGACTGGCGTCCCGTGCTCGCCCGGGTCCGCGACGAGCTCGGGCTGACCTTCGACGACGACCTCGACCCCGGGCACGAGACCCCCGTGGACGCGTTCATCGAGCCCGGCCTGCGCCGGCACCGGCCCGACTGGGCCGAGCTCGACGTGCCCGACGCCCTGCGCGACCTCGCCCAGGCGGTGTGGGACGAGCTCGCGGTGGTCGCGCAGTCCCCGTCGACGCCGTCGGCCCGGCTCGACGAGCTCAGCGCGTCGTACTCCACGCTGATCTCGGAGGCGGCGGCGGTCGCCCACGACGTCGTGGGCGAGGCGCGCGCCACCGGCGAGGCGGCCGGCGCCGCGCGGGCCCGCGAGGAGGCCCGGGCCCGGCGGGAGCGGGAGGCCGCCAAGCGCGCCAAGGCACAGCGGGCCCCCAAGCCGCTCGCCGAGCGGCCCGTCTCCGACGTCGGGGCCCGCGATCTGCTCCGCATCGCCGGCGGGCGCGCGCTCGCCCGCGTCCGGCGCCGGTAGCCGCGACTCGCGGCCGCCCGGTCAGTCCGGCAGCGAGCCCGCCTCCAGCAGCGCCGCGAACGGGTCGGCCTTGCGCAGGTCGACCACGCTGCCGGTCTGGGCGGACACCAGCACGCTCAGCGACGAGCGCGCGACCGACACCGAGGACAGCAGCGAGTCCGACGGCTCGGCGCCGAACGCCTTGGTGCGCATGGGCGTCCCGGTGCGCTCGGGGTTGATGCAGTTGACCCGCACGCCATCGCCGGACCACTCCTCGGCGAGGGCCTGGCTGAGGTTCACCACCGCGGCCTTGGCCGAGGAGTAGAGGCTGTAGCCCGATCGGCCGCGGGTGTAGCTGCTCGACGTGAACAGCAGCATGCTGCCGTGGGTCTGGGCCAGGTGCGGGTACATCTCCTGGGCGATGAACACCGGCGCCAGGTAGTTGATGTCGGTCGCGGCGTAGACCGTCTCCTCCGAGGTGTCGAGCAGCGGCCCGCGCGGCAGCACGCCGGCGGTGTTCACGACGTAGTCGATGCGGCCGGTCCTCTCGACGGCCGCTCGCGCGGCGGCCGCGACGTCGGCGCGCCGCTCGACGTGGGTGTCCGTGCTCGACCGGCTGAAGGTCAGCACCTCGGCGCCGTACCCCCGGGCGAGCTCGGCCATGTCGGCGCCGATGCCGTAGCTGCCGCCGAACACCACCATCGTGCGACCCTCGAGCGCCTCGCGGAACGCCTCGTCGGTCATCCCCTCGGGGAGGTCGCTGCTGGTGAGCTGGAACAGCTTGTCGGCGACGTACACGTCGATCGGGTCGGTGACCTTCATGTTGCGCTCGTCGCCGAGCACGACGTGGATGGGTACGTCGGGCAGGTAGCGCAGCACGACGGTGCAGTCGTCGGTCGCCACGAAGTCGGGGTCCTTCACGGCGATCTCGTAGGCCTGCTTGATGATCGAGGAGCGGAAGGCCTGCGGGGTCTGGCCGCGGCGCAGGGCGGCGCGCGGCGGGATCTCGCGGATGGTGTCCTCGGGGGTGACCTCGATGATCGTGTCGGCGGACGGGATCGCCACGTCGACCGCGCCGTGCGAGGCGAGCGCCTCGAAGCAGCTGCGGATGATCCGGGGCGTCACGAGGGGCCGCACGGCGTCGTGCATCAGCACGTTGCACTCGTCGTCGCCGAGCGCCCCGAGGGCGCGCAGCGTGGTCTCGTTGCGCGTGGCGCCGCCCTCGAGGATGGCGACGACCTTCTCGTAGCCGCCCGTGCGGACGATCTCCCGCACCGGGTCGAGGTGGCCCGGCGCCATCATGATCAGGATCTCGTCGACCAGCGGGTGCGTGTGCAGCGCGACCAGCGTGTGCTCGAGGATGGTCCGTCCGGCGACCTTGATCAGCTGCTTGGGGATGTCGAGGCCGACCCGGGCGCCGACCCCGCCGGCGAGGAGGACGGCGACGTTGCGGGGGCGCGACCCTGTGCTCGTGACCATGCAGGCACTCTCTCAGACCGGTGCCGGCCGGCCGGTGACGTGGGTGCCGCCACCGGTCACTTGTCGATGTCGCCGACCACGAAGAACATCGACCCGAGGATCGCCACCATGTCGGCGACCAGGCAGCCGTCGAGCAGCTCGGGCAGCACGGCGATGTTGTTGAAGGACGCGCTGCGCAGCTTCATCCGCCACGGCGTCTTCTCGCCCCGGGAGACCAGGTAGTAGCCGTTGATCCCGAGCGGGTTCTCCGTCCACGCGTACGTCGCACCCTCGGGCACCTTCACGATCTTGGGCAGCCGCACGTTGACCGGGCCGGTGTCCAGGGAGCGCAGCCGGTCCACGCAGGCGTCGGCCACGTCGAGGGACACCTTGACCTGGTCGAGCAGCAGCCCGAAGCGCGCGTGGCAGTCGCCGGCCTGGCGGGTCGCGACCTGCAGCACGTCGGCGTCGAGCTCGTCGTAGGCGAGGTAGGGCTCGTCGCGGCGCAGGTCGAAGTCCACGCCGGAGGCCCGGGCGATCGGTCCCGAGACGCCGTACGCGTCGACCAGCTCGCGCGAGAGCACGCCGACGCCGCGGGTGCGGGCGCGGAAGATCTCGTTGCCGAAGATCAGGTCCTCGATCTGGTCGAGGCGGTCGCCGACGGCCGTCACCGCCGCGGACACCCGCCCGAGCCAGCCGGCGGGGAGGTCCTCCTTGAGCCCGCCGACGCGGTTGAACATGTAGTGCATCCGGCCGCCGGAGATCTCCTCCATCACCGCCTGGATCGTCTCGCGCTCGCGGAAGGCGTAGAACATCGGCGTGATCGCGCCGAGCTCGATCGGGTAGGAGCCCAGGAACATCAGGTGGTTGAGGACCCGGTTGAGCTCGGCGAGCAGCATCCGCGTCCAGGTCGCCCGCACCGGCACCTCCATGCCGAGCATCCGCTCGACGGCGAGCACCACGCCGAGCTCGGAGGAGAAGGCCGAGAGCCAGTCGTGCCGGTTGGCGAGCACGATGATCTGGCGGTAGTCGCGGACCTCGAACAGCTTCTCGACCCCCCGGTGCATGTAGCCCACGACCGGGTCGCACTCGACGATCCGCTCGCCGTCGAGGGTCAGCCGCAGCCGGAGCACCCCGTGCGTGGCGGGGTGCTGCGGGCCGATGTTGAGCACCATGTCCTGGGTGGCGAGACCGGGCACGCCACCGCGCTCGTGCCCCCCGACCAGACCGGCCGCTCCCGCGCCGATCCCCACCACCACGCGTTCCTCACCCGGTCCGACCACGAGGCCATGCTCCCACGCGCTCGCACGTAGCATCTGCGCTGTGGACGACCTCTTCGCGCCCCCCGGGACGGCCTGGCAGCCGGTGTCCCCGGCGCTGGCGCAGGTGCGCCGCCTGCTGCTCGTCGCGGTCCTCGTCCTCGTCGCCGTCGTGGCCGTCGTGGCGACCCTCCTGTTCGACCTGCCCGCCTGGCCGCTGGCCGTCGTGGTGGTGGCCGTGGTCGCCGGGGCGGTCGCGGGCTGGGTGCTGATCGGCCGCAACGCGCGGTGGTGGGGCTACGCCGAGCGCGACGAGGACCTCTACATCAAGCACGGCGCGCTGTTCCGCCGGCTGGTCGTGGTCCCCTACGGCCGCATGCAGTACGTCGACGTGGAGGCGGGCCCGCTCGCGCAGGCCTTCCACGTGGCGAGCGTGCACCTGCACACCGCGAGCCCCGGCACGAGCGCGCGGATCCCCGGCCTGCCCGCCGAGGAGGCGGCCCGGCTGCGCGACCGGCTGACCTCGCTGGGCGAGGCGCAGGCGGCCGGCCTGTGACCGACCCGGTCCCGGCCGACCCGGTCCCGTCCGACCGGAGGCTCCGGCGGCTGTCGCCGCTGACGCCGCTGGTGCGGGGGTCGGTGCTGGTCGTCGCGGTGGCGGCGTCGTCGTGGGACGACCTGCTGCGCGGCGAGATCGGCCCGGTCGCGCTGATCCTGCTGGGGCTCCTCGTCGCCGGCGCGGTCTACGGCGCCGCCTCGTGGGCGCGCACGACCTACTGGATCGAGGCCGACGAGCTGCGCGTCGACACCGGCGTGGTGTCGCGGCAGTCTCGCCGGATCCGGGTCGACCGGCTGCAGGGCATCGACATCGTGCAGCCCTTCGTGGCCCGGCTGTTCGGGCTCGCCGAGATGCGCATGGACGTCGCCGGCGGCTCGTCGGACGAGGGGTCGCTGGCGTACCTCCCCCTGGCCGAGGCGAACGCCCTGCGCGACACCCTGCTGGCGCGCCGGGACGCCGTACGCGAGGCGCGGCGGCAGCCCGGCGACGACCCGGCCGCCGGCTCCCGGTTGCCGACCCGGGCCGAGCGGGCCGACCAGCCGGAGCGGGTGGTGGCGAGCCTCGACCTCCCGATGCTGGTGGTCAGCCTGCTGCTGTCGGGGCAGACCGTCGCCTTCGCGCTGACGGCGGTGCTGGTCGTCGGGGCGTCGGTGATGTTCGGACAGTTCGCGGGGGCCGTCGGCGTCCTGCCGGTGCTCGTCGGGTTCGCGTTCGCCCAGGTGCGGCGGCTCTCGGCCTACTACGGCTTCACGGTCGCGGAGACGGCACCGGGCTCCAGGTGCGGCGCGGGCTCTTCGAGCGCAGCGCGCAGACCATCACCCTCGCCCGGGTGCAGGGCGTCGTCATCACCGAGCCGCTGATGTGGCGGCCGCTGGGCTGGGCGCGCCTCGACGTCGCGGTGGCCGGGACCGCGCACAGCGGAGAGCGACGGCGCCCCGGCCGCGTCCACGGTGATGCCGGTCGCCCGCCGCGACCTGGTGATGGGGCTGGCCCGGCGGCTGCTCGACCAGGCCGGGCGGCCCGGACCCGGACGCGGTCGCGCTGACCCCGCCGCCGGAGCGGTCGCGCTGGGTCGCCCCGGTGCGCCGGCGCTACATGGCGGCGGGCGTGGGGGAGCACCTCGTCGTGAGCGCGAGGGCGTCGTGACCCGGCGCACCCACGTCGTGCCGCACGCGCGGGTGCAGTCGCTCCAGCTGCACCAGGGCCCGTGGCAGCGCCGCCTCGGGCTGGCCGACCTGTGCGGCGGACAGCCCGCCGGGGCCGGTCGCAGGTGCGGATCAGGCACCGCGACGCCGCCGAGGCCCGCGTCCTGCTGGACCGTGAGAACCACCGCGCACGGGCCGCGCGCCTGTGGCAGCGGTCTGCAAGGGTGAACCCGTGCCCGCGACCTCCCGCCCCGCCCCCTGGGTGCAGCGACTGACCGACTCCTGGCCGACCGCCGTGCCGGTCGCCGGGGTGGTCGTGCTCGCGGCGACCTACGGCCGCGACCTGGGACCGGTGCTGGTCGGCGTGGTGGCGCTGGTGCTGGCCGGGGCGGTGCTGTCGGCGGTGCACCACGCCGAGGTGATCGCGCACCGGCTCGGCGAGCCGTTCGGCTCGCTGGTGCTGGCCGTCGCGGTGACCGTCATCGAGGTGGCGCTGATCGTCACGCTGATGGTCTCGGGCGGGGACAAGGCCGAGTCGCTGGCCCGCGACACCGTCTTCGCGGCGGTGATGATCACCATCAACGGGATCGTGGGGCTGTCGCTGCTGGCGGGGGCGCGGCGGTACGGCGTCTCGCATTCAACCCCGAGGGCACCGGCGCCGCCCTGGCCACCGTGGTGTCGCTGGCGACCCTGAGCCTGGTGCTGCCGACCTTCACCTCCAGCGCCTCCGGGCCCGCGGTTCTCCGCCGCCCAGCTGGTGTTCGCGGCCGTGGCGTCGCTGGCGCTCTACGCGCTGTTCGTGCTGAACCAGACCGTCCGGCACCGCGACTTCTTCCTGCCGGTGCGTCGACCGGCGACCCGAGGCCCGAGCGAGGTGGCGCCGCGACGAGGAGGAGCACGCCGAGCCGCCGACCGGCGCGCGCCGCGTGGACCAGCCTGGTGCTGCTGCTGCTCGGCGCTGGTCGCCGTGGTCGGGCTGGCCAAGGTCGAGTCGCCCTCGATCGAGGCCGGCGTCAAGGCGTCGGCTTCCCGCCGACCTTCGTCGGCGTCGTGATCGCGCTGCTGGTGCTGCTGCCCGAGACGCTGGCGGCCATCCGCGCGGCCGGCCGCGACCGCGTGCAGATCAGCCTGAACCTGTCCTACGGCTCGGCGATGGCCAGCATCGGGCTGACCATCCCGGCCATCGCCGTCGCGTCGATCTGGCTGGACGGCCCGCTGCTGCTCGGCCTCGGGTCGGTGCAGATCGTGCTGCTGGTGCTCACCGTGGTGGTCAGCATCCTGACCGTCGTCCCGGGCGGGCCACCCGGCTGCAGGGCGCCGTGCACCTGATCCTGTTCGCGGCGTTCCTGTTCCTGTCGGTCAGCCCCTGAGGCCGAGTCGCGGCTGACCCTACCCACGAGAAGTCGCCGAGCCCGCCCGCCGCGGTGAGCTCGGCCGCCTCGGCGGCGCTCGACAGCGCGCGCAGGTAGCCCGCCGGGTCGGTGGTCGCCAGGGCCAGGTCGGGCCGGGCGCCGCTGACGCCGAGCCCGCGGCAGCGCGATCGCGCTGGCGGACGACGGCGCCGACCCGCTCGGCGACGGCGTCCACGGCGACGTGCGCGGTGACGTCGCGCGAGCCGTCCGGGAGCACCTCGACCTCGCGGCCGTCGCGGTAGGAGCGCAGCGACCCGAACGGCGGCCGGGCGTCGCGGGTGTGGCCGTAGTCGACGGCGACGGCGAGGCCGCGCACGACCCGGCCGACCACGTCGGCCCAGGCGGCGTCGCGGGTGCGTGCCGACCTCCGCGCGGGTGCCCGGCTCGCGCGCGGCCAGGGGCCACCAGCGCTCCAGCCAGGCGCCCAGCGACGGCGGGACGGCGCTGCCGGTCAGCGCCGACCCGAGCGACTCCTCGCCGGTGGCGGGGTCGACGTGCACCACCCGCGGCACGCCGTCGGGGTCGACCTCGACGACGTGGCACGGGATGTCGTCGAGCCACTCGTTGGCGACCACCAGCCCGTCGACGGACTCGGGCAGCGCGGTGGTCCAGGCGATCGCGCCGGGTCAGGCCGGCCGGGCGGGCCGCCACCTCGACGCCGAGCAGGTCCAGCTCCGGGTCGAGCGCGTGGGCCGCGGTGAGCAGCTCGCCGCGACCGGCGCCGATGTCGACGACCGTGTCCAGCCCGGCCTCGCGGGTCATGCCGCACGAGCGGCCTGCGCGAACAGCGGGGAGGCGTGCACCGAGGTCCGGAAGTGCGCCGCCGGCGACTCCCGCCGGAAGAACCCGTCCGGCGCCGTACAGCGCGGTGTCCCAGGCCTGCTTCCAGGTCGGCAGGCGCGTCGGCGGGCGGCACCGGAGGCATCCCCAGGGCGGTCGGGGGGGTCGGTGACGTCCATCGCGCCAGGCTACGGCGCCGCCGGCTGTGACCCACCGCCACCCGGACGGACGGTGGTGGGCCGGGTCGCGGCGCCGCGTACGCTGTGGAGCACGCATCAGCACACCGTCCGGTACCCGTCCCGGGACTGGAACGAAAGGCGATGAGTGCATGACACCAGCCTCCCACGGCTCCCCGTGTCGGCGTCGTCGGCGCCGGCCGCGTCGGCGCCGTGCTGGCCGCCGCGCTGCGCGCCGCCGGGCACGAGATCACGGCGGTCGCCGGCGAGTCCGCCGCCTCGCGCACCCGCATCGAGACGCTGCTGCCCGGCGTCCGCGTCGACAAGCCGACCGCGGTCGCGCGGTCCTGCGACCTGCTGCTGCTCACCGTGCCCGACGACATGCTCGGCAACGTGGTCGACGATGCTGGCCGCCTCCGGCGCGATCCGCCGCGGCCAGCACGTCGTGCACACCTCGGGCAAGCACGGCCTCGCGGTGCTCGAGCCGGCCGCCGCCGTGGGCGCGCACGTGCTCGCGATGCACCCGGCGATGACGTTCACCGGCACCGACGTCGACCTCGACCGGCTGCCCGGCTGCGTGTTCGGCGTCACCGCCGACTGCCGGACACCGCGCGACCTCGCCGAGGCGCTGGTCGCCGACCTCGGCGGGACGCGTCGTCCGGGTCGCCGAGGAGCACCGCACGCTCTACCACGCCGGCCTCGCGCACGGCGCCAACCACCTCGTCACCCTGGTCGCCCAGGCGATGGACCTGCTGCGCGCGTCCGGCGCCGACGACCCGGCCGGCGACGCTGCGGCCGCTGCTCACCGCCGCCCTCGACAACGCGCTGGCCTACGGCGACGCCGCCCTGACCGGCCCGATCGTCCGCGGCGACGTCGAGACGGTGCGCGCCCACGTCGCCGACATCGCGGCCACCTCGCCCGCGACCCTGGAGTCCTACGTCGCGATGGCGCGCGCCACCGCCAACCGGGCCGTGCTCGACGGCCGGCTGCTGCCGATCCGGGCCGCGAAGCTGGTCGGCGTGCTCGACGACGCGCTGGCCGTCCGGCCGTGACGCTCCACGGGCACCGGCGCCCGACCGTCGTCGCGCGGACCCGCGGCGAGCTCGACGAGGTCGCTGCGCGCGCGAGCGCGCCCGCGGCGGCGCGGGTCGGCGCTGGTGCCGACCATGGGCGCCCTGCACGACGGGCACGCCGCGCTGGTCGCGCGCACGCCGCGCGAGCGCGCGGCGACGCGGTCGTGGTGTCGGTCTTCGTGAACCCGATGCAGTTCGGGCCGGGCGAGGACCTGACGCGCTACCCGCGCACCCTCGACGCCGACCTCGAGGTGTGCGCGCGAGCACGGGGCGCGACGTCGTGTTCGCCCCGTCGGTCGACGAGGTCTACCCCGGCGGCGAGCCCGCAGGTCACCGTCGAGCCCGGTCCGCTCGGCGACGTGCTGGAGGGCGCGACCCGGCCGGGCCACTTCCGCGGCGTGCTCACCGTGGTCGCGAAGCTGTTCGGCCTGGTCGCGGCCCGACGTCGCGGTGTTCGGCGCAGAAGGACTACCAGCAGCTGGTGCTCGTGCGCCGCATGGTCGACGACCTCTGCCTGCGCGTGGACGTCGTGGGCGCCGAGACGGTGCGCGAGGACGACGGACTGGCCCTGTCCTCGCGCAACGCCTACCTCTCGACCGAGCGAGCGCGCGCGCGGCCCTCGCGCTGTCCCGGGCGCTGCGGGCCGGCGCCGCGCGCCGGGTCCGGACGGTGGCGGCGCCGTGCTCGCCGCGGCGCACGGCGGTGCTCGACGGCGCCCCCGGGGTCGCGCTCGACTACCTCGCCCTCACCTCGCCGGGCGCTCGCGGACCCGCCGGCGTACGGCGAGGCGCGGCTGCTCGTGGCCGCGCACGGTCGGCAGCACCCGCCTGATCGACAACGTCGCCGTGCACCTCGGGGACGCCCTCCGGGCGTGCCGATAGCCTCACGCACGTGAGCGTGCCCCCGGTCGGCTCCCGGAGCGGCTCGCGCGCCCCCGGCCGGCTGGACGACCGAGGCCGACGTCGTCGTCATCGGCTCCGGCATCGCCGGGCTGACCGCCGCCCTCCAGCTGCGCGGGACCGCGTCGGTGCTGGTGGTCACCAAGGACCAGCTCAGCGCCGGGCTCGACCCAGTGGGCGCAGGGCGGCATCGCCGCCGCGCTCGGGCCGGGCGACACCCCGGACCAGCACCTGCACGACACCCTGGTCGCCGGCGCCGGGATCTGCGACGCGGACGCCGTGCGCGCCCTGGTCACCGAGGGCCCGGAGGCGGTGCGCGAGCTGATCTCCCTGGGCACGGACTTCGACCACACCGAGGCGGGCGAGCTGTCGCTGACCCGCGAGGGCGGCCACCATGCGCGACCGCATCGCGCACGCCGGCGGCGACGCCACCGGCGCGGAGATCCAGCGGGCGCTGGTGGCCGCGGTCCAGGCCGCCCCGGACATCGAGGTGATCGAGCACGCGCTGGTGCTCGACGTGCTGCCGGGCGAGGGCGGCGGCGTCGCCGGGGTGACCCTGCACGTGATGGGAGAGGGCCAGCGCGACGGCGTGGGCGCGGTCCTGTGCCGCGCGGTCGTGCTCGCCAGCGGCGGCCTCGGCCAGGTCTTCTCCGCCACCACCAACCCACCCGTGTCCACGGGCGACGGGATGGCGCTCGCGCTGCGGGCGGGAGCGGTGCTGCGCGACCTCGAGTTCGTGCAGTTCCACCCCACCGTGATGTGGCTGGGCGACCAGTCGACGCGGCCAGCAGCCGCTGATCTCCGAGGCGGTCCGCGGCGAGGGTGCCTTCCTCGTCGACGACGAGGGCGTCCGCTTCCTGCAGGGCCAGCACGAGCTCGCCGACCTCGCCCCGCGCGACGTGGTCGCCAAGGCGATCATGCGCCGGATGCGCGAGACCGGCCGCCCGCACGTCTGGCTCGACGCCCGCGCCTTCGGCGCGGAGAAGTGGGAGCGTCGGTTCCCGACGATCCTGGCCACCTGCCGCGCCCACGGCATCGACCCGGTGACCGACCTGATCCCGGTGGCCCCGGCGTGCCACTACGCCTCCGGCGGGGTCGCGACCGACCTCCACGGACGCTCGACCGTGCCCGGCCTGTTCGCCTGCGGCGAGGTGGCCTGCTCGGGCGTGCACGGCGCCAACCGGCTGGCGTCCAACTCGCTGCTCGAGGGCCTGGTCTTCTCCCGCCGGATCGCGGCCCACCTGGGCGCCGGGCTGCCCGCGCGCCGCGAGCCCGTCGACGACCCGCGCCGCAGCGGCCTGGTCCCGGGCGACCTGCGCGAGCGCGTCCAGCACGTGATGACCGAGCGTGCAGGCGTGCTCCGGTCCCGCGCGGGGCTCGCCGCCGGTGCCGCCGAGCTCGCCGACGCCTCCCGTCGTACGACGGACGTGGCCGACGTCGCGGCCTGGGAGACCACGAACCTGCTCACGGTCGGCGCCGCCCTGCTCGACGCGGCCAGCCGGCGCGAGGAGACCCGCGGGTCGCACTGGCGCGACGACTTCCCCGACCGCGACGACGAGCGGTGGGCCGGGCACCTCGACCTGAGCCTCGAGGACGGCAGGCCCCGGCTCGCCTACCACCCGGCACCCGTGACCGCGCCTGCCACGGGCGGCCCGCCGAGCGGCCCCGAGACCGAGCTCGAGCCCGTTCCCGGCGACCCCGTCCCGACCCTGGGAGCAGGCGGATGACCCTCACCCCGGCCCTCGTGGACGAGCTCGTCGCGGCCGGCCTCGACCCCGACCGCGTGCTCGCCGACGTCGTGGCCGCGGTCGCGGAGGACCTTCCCGGCGAGGACGTCACCAGCGCGGCCACCCTCGACCCGCACGCCCGGGGCTGGGCCGACCTCGTCGCCCGCGGCGACGGCGTGGTGGCCGGCCTCGCCGTCGCCGAGACCGTCGTGCGTCACGTGGTCGGCGACGACGTCGTCGTGCAGCGGGGGGCCGCCGACGGCGACCACGTCCGCCGCGGCGACGTGCTGCTGTCGGTGCACGGCCCGGTGTCCCTCCTGCTCACCGCCGAGCGCACCGCGCTGAACTTCCTGTGCCACCTCTCCGGCGTGGCCACCACGACCGACCGGTGGGTGCAGGCGCTGGCCGGCACGTCCGCCCGGGTCCGCGACACCCGCAAGACCACGCCGCACTTCCGGGCGCTGGAGAAGTACGCCGTGCGCTGCGGCGGCGGCGTGAACCACCGGGCCACCCTGTCGGACCAGGCGCTCGTCAAGGACAACCACGTGCTCGCCGCGGGCGGCGTCGTGCCGGCCTACCTCGCGGTGCGCGAGCGCTACCCGGACCTCCCCGTCCAGGTCGAGGTGACCACGCTCGACCAGCTCCGCGAGCTGCTCGACGTCGGCGCCCCCGACGTGCTGCTGGACAACATGGGCACCGAGCAGATGGCCGAGGCGGTCCGGCTGGCCGGCGGGCGCACCCGGCTCGAGGCCTCGGGCGGGCTGACCCTCGAGCGCGCCCGTGAGGTCGCCGAGACGGGCGTCGACCTGATCGCCGTCGGCGCGATCACGCACTCCGCGCCCGTGCTCGACGTCGCGATGGACCTGCGGGAGCCGGCGTCGTGACCCCGCTCCTGTGCGCCGACATCGGCAACAGCCACACCACCCTCGGCCTGCTCGTCCGCGGCGAGGTCGTCGACCACTGGCGGGTCGCCACCGACGAGCGCCGCACCGCCGACGAGTGGGGCGTGCTGCTCAAGGGGCTGCTCAACGACTCCCCGGCCCGCCCCCGCGACGGCGCCCTGCGCGGGGTGTCCGTGTGCGCCACGGTCCCCGGCGTGCTGCACGAGTGGCGCGAGATGCTGCGCACCTACCACGGCGACGTCGACCAGCTCGTCGTGGAGCCGGGCGTGCGGACCGGCGTACCCGTGCTGATGGACAACCCGCGCGAGGTCGGCACCGACCGGATCATGAACGCCCTCGCCGCGATCCACCTGTACGGCGGCCCGGTGATCGTCGTGGACTTCGGCACCGCGACGACGTTCGACGTGGTCAGCGCCCGCGGGGAGTACGTCGGCGGCGCGATCTCGCCGGGCATCGACATCTCCCTGGAGGCGCTCGGCCGCCGCGGCGCCCAGCTGCGCAAGGTGGAGCTGGTGCGGCCACGGTCGGTGATCGCCAAGAACACCGTCGAGGCGATGCAGAGCGGGCTGGTCTACGGGTTCGCCAGCCAGGTCGACGGGATCGTCGGACGGATGACCGAGGCTCTCGGGGTCGCGCCAGGCGAGCTCGAGGTGGTCGCGACAGGGGGGCTCGCCCCCGTGGTCGTGGACGAGTGCGCGGTGTTCACCGAGCACCAGCCGTGGCTGACCCTGATCGGCCTCGAGCTCGTCTTCGACCGCAACCACGCCTGAGCGCCCACCTCCGGCGGCCGCGCGTCGTCGTACCTCCCGGGACGCCTAGGCTGTGCGGCTATGAGCGACCAGGACGACCTCCCCGAGCAGATGCGGGTGCGCCGGGACAAGCGGGCCCGCCTGATCGAGAGCGGCGTCGCGGCCTACCCGGTCGGCGTCGAGCGCACCCACACCCTCGCCGAGGTGCGGGCCGCCTACGACGACCGCGGTCTCGAGCCGGACACCCACACGGGCGACCGGGTGGCGGTCGCGGGCCGGGTGATGTTCCTGCGCAACACCGGCAGGCTCTGCTTCGTGCGGCTGCGCGAGGGCGACGGCACCGAGCTGCAGGTGATGCTCTCGCTGGCCGACGTCGGCGAGGAGTCGCTGGCCGGCTTCAAGGCGCTCGTCGACCTCGGCGACCTGCTCGCGGTGGGCGGGGAGGTGGTGACCAGCCGCCGCGGCGAGCTGTCGGTGCAGGCCGACCGCTGGACGATCGCGGCCAAGACCCTGCGCCCGCTGCCCAACGAGCACCGGCCGCTCTCCGACGAGGCCCGGATCCGGCTGCGCTACGTCGACATGATGGTGCGCCCCGAGCCGCGCTCGATGGTCCGCGCCAAGGCCGCGGTGCTCCGCAGCCTGCGCTCGACGCTGGACGCGCGCGGCTTCGTGGAGGTCGAGACGCCGATCCTCCAGCTGACCAACGGCGGTGCCGCCGCGCGGCCGTTCCGCACCCATCTCAACGCACTCGACCAGGAGATGCTGCTGCGCATCGCGCTCGAGCTCGACCTCAAGAAGGCGATGATCGGCGGCGTCGACCGCGTCTACGAGATCGGCAGGACCTTCCGCAACGAGGGCCTCGACTCCACGCACGCCGCGGAGTTCTCGATGCTGGAGGCCTACGAGGCGTACGGCGACCAGCACACGATGATCGCGCTGGCCAAGGCGATGATCCGCGGCGCGCACGAAGCGCTCGGCAGTCCGACCGTCACCGGGCGCGACGGCTCCGAGATCGACCTCGCCGGCGAGTGGCGGGAGGCGCCGATCCTCGACCTCGTCTCCGAGGCCGTGGGCAGCCCGGTCGACGTACACACCGACGCGGACACGCTGCGCAAGCACGCCGCCGACCACGACGTCGAGCTCCAGGACGGCTGGGGCGCCGCCGAGATCGCCGTGGAGCTGTTCGAGAAGCTCGTCGAGCACACGCTCGTGCAGCCGACGTTCGTCATGGACTACCCGGAGGCGGTCAAGCCGCTCGCCAAGCCGCACCGCACCACGCCGGGCCTCAACGAGGCGTTCGACCTGATCATCAACGGCGTCGAGATGGGTGCGGCCTACTCCGAGCTGAACGACCCCGTCATCCAGCGCGAGCGCCTCGTCGCCCAGTCGCTGCTCGCCGCGCAGGGCGACCCGGAGGCGATGGAGCTCGACGAGTCGTTCCTCAAGGCGATGGAGTACGGCATGCCCCCCGCGGGCGGCATCGGCATCGGCGTCGACCGGCTCATCATGCTGCTCACCGGCGCCAGCATCCGCGAGACGATCCTGTTCCCCCTCCTCCGTCCCGAGCAGCCGACAGGCAAAGAATCGGACATTACCTCCTAAAAGGGTTTACTCGCTGTCAGCCTTGACGGCATGCACGAGTCCACACCCCGGCCGGGCCGCACCCGCAGCGTCACCTGGAAGGCGACCGCGTCCGCCGCGCTCGCCGCCGGCCTGGTCGCCGGCGCCGCCCAGCCCGCCGACGCGCGTCCCCGGCCCGCCGTCGTCGCGCTGCCGTCGACCAGCACGCTCGTCGCCGCGACCGACCTGGGGATCGGCACCGGAGGCGTCAAGGGCATCACGAAGGCGCTGAAGAAGTCGACGACGGGGGTGCTCGACTCGCTGTGGGGCGACGACTCCACCCTGGAGGGCCTGACCTCGCGGGACCTCTTCGGCACCTGGGTACCCTCGCGCGATCAGGGATCGCTCGCCAGCATCGCCAACACCTACGCGATCACCAAGGCCTGGAAGTCGGGAGTGACCGGCCGCGGCGTCACCGTTGCGGTCGTCGACACCGGCATCGCGCCGGTCCCCGGCCTCGACGCGGCCGGCAAGGTGGTCGACGGGCCGGACCTGTCCTACGACGGCCAGACCCCTGGCACCCGCTACGTCGACGGCTACGGGCACGGCACCCACCTGGCCGGCATCATCGCCGGCGAGGACGCGTCCTTCGACCCGGCGCACCCGGACCCGACGAGCTTCGCGGGGATCGCCCCCGAGGCGCAGCTGCTGAACATGAAGGTCGGCGCGGGCGACGGCGGCGCCGACGTCTCGCAGGTCGTCGCGGCCCTGGACTGGGTCGTCGCGCACCGCCGCGACCACGGCATGAACGTGCGGGTCGTCAGCCTCGCCTACGGCACCGAGTCGGTGCAGCCCTGGCAGGTCGACCCCCTCGCACACGCCGTCGAGAGCGCCTGGCGCCACGGCATCGTCGTGGTGACGGCCGCCGGCAACGACGGCACCGACGCGCCGTCCCTGCTGATGCCTGCCGTCGACCCGCACGTGCTCGCCGTCGGCGCCGTCGACCACGAGGGCACCTCGACGCAGCTCGACGACGCGGTGGCCGCGTTCACCAACGGCGGGTCGGCCGAGCGCCGGCCCGACCTGCTCGCGCCGGGCAAGTCCGTCGTGTCCCTGCGCGTCCCCGGGTCGTACGTCGACCGCGAGCACCCGGAGGGCCTCGTCGTGGGCGACCGCGCGAAGCGCTACTTCCGCGGCAGCGGCACCTCGCAGGCGACGGCCGTCGCAGCGGGCGAGGTCGCGCTGCTGCTCCAGGCGCGTCCCGAGCTGACGCCCGACCAGGTGAAGGCGGTCCTCACGGCCACCGCCGACCCGCTGGCGCTGCGCCCGAGCCCCGTGATGGGCTCCGGCGTCCTCGACCTCGCCGGCGCCCTGCGCGCCACGGCTCCGGCCACACCGTCCGCCGCGGTCCGGGCGCTGCCCGCCTCCTCCGGGACGGGGTCGCTCGAGGCCTCGCGGGGCGGCACCCACGTGGTCGACCCCGAGACCGGCGTCCTGCTGACCGGCGAGGTCGACGCGCTCGGCTCGCGCTGGCGCTCCGAGGCGTGGGCCGCTGGCGCGACCGGTGCGGACTCCTGGGCCGGCGGCGACTGGAACGGCCGGACGTGGACCGGCGAGGGATGGACGGGGGACAGGTGGACCCCTGCCTCCTGGACCGGCGACTCGTGGAGCGGCCGGCCGTGGGCCGACCACACCTGGTCCGCGGCCAGCTGGGCGGCCCGCAGCTGGCGGGACGGCGACTGGTCCGCGCGCAGCTGGCGCTCCGAGTCCTGGTCGGCCCGCAGCTGGCGCGGCCTCCCCTAGTCATGGACGCCGTCGCATCGGGGACCTCCGGGGCCTCGGGGAGCACCCCCGCCGACCAGCCCGCCGCGCCCTCCGCCGGCAGGGTCTGGCAGCTGTGCGCCGCCATGGCCACGGTGGCGCTGACCCTGGCGCTCCCGCACGTCGTCGCGGACCCGGCCGCGGCCGTGCCGACGGCGGCCTGGGCGGTCCTTCTGCCGCTCTTCGCCCTGGCGGAGGTGGCCGTCATCCACCTGCCCGCCCAGCGCAGCTCGCACAGCCACACGCTGCGGGAGATCCCGGCCATCCTCGGGCTCACCTTCCTCACACCGGGGCAGTACCTCTCGGCGTACGTCGTCGGGGCCGGCCTCGCCCTGGTGCTCTGGACTCACCAGCGCGGGCTCAAGCTGGCGTTCAACCTGTCGCTGTTCGCCCTCGAGGCGGTGCTCGGATCGCTGGCCTACCACGCGGTGCTGGGCTCCGGGGACCCGATCGGGCACCTCGCCTGGCTGGCCGCGATCAGCGCCGTCCTGCTGACCGACCTCCTGTCCGCCGCGGCCGTGACGGCCGCGATCAGCCTCACCGAGGGCAGCCTGGACACCGAGGTGATGCGCGAGGCGATCCGCTCCGGGGTGCCCGCAGCCCTCGTCAACGCCTGCATGGCGCTGCTGGTCGTCACCCTGGTCGTCGCCCGCCCGGCCGCCCTGCCGCTGCTGGGCGTGGTGCTGGTGGTGCTGGTCCTCGCCTACCGGGTGTACGTCGCCCTGGTCCGCGGTCACGCCCGCACGGACATGCTCTACCGCTTCGTCGGCTCGACCGGACGCTCGTCCGAGCTCGGCGACGTCGTCGGCGCGGTGCTGTCCGAGGCCGGTGCGCTGCTGCGGGCCGAGCGAGCACAGCTCGTGGTGCTGCCCGGTGCCGGCCGGGCCGGCGCGACCAGCACCTGGTCGGACGGCACGACGGTCACAGAGCCGCTCGACCCACCGGCACCGGGCCCGTCGTGGTGGTCCGCAGCGCTCGACGGGCACCCGGTCCGCCACCTCGCACAGGGCGAGGCGGCGCACGGCCGGGACGGGGACGCCGCGGTGCCCCGGGACGGGCTGGCGGTCCCGCTGCGTGAGGGCGAGACCGTCGTCGCCGTCCTGCTCGTGGCCGACAGGACGTTCGAGGAGGAGACCTTCACCGACGAGGACCTGCGCCTGCTGGAGACACTGGGGGCCCATGCCGCGGTGGCCCTGGAGCGGGCCCACGTCGTCGAGCGGCTCCGACTGCTCGCCGCGGAGCGCGCCCACGAGGCCCTGCACGACGTCCTCACCGGCCTGCCCAACCGGCGCGCCTTCACCGAGGCGGTCGCGGCCGCGAGCGCCCGCGGCGAGGAGGGCGTCGTGCTGCTGCTCGACCTCGACGACTTCAAGGACGTCAACGACACCCTGGGCCACACCGCCGGCGACGCCCTCCTCACGGTCACCGGGCAGCGCCTGTCGGACGTGGCACCGGACCTCGTCGCGCGCCTCGGCGGCGACGAGTTCGCGCTGCTGCTGCCCGGCGCCGACCGCCCGAGCCGCACGCGAGGTCGCGCGCCGGCTGCGGGCGATCGTCACCGAACGGGTCGCTGTCCGCGGGGTCTCCCTGGCCGCGTCGGTGAGCATCGGCATCGCCGACTACGGCGCCGCCGACGGTGACGGGGAGGAGGTGCTCGGCCGGGCCGACGTGGCGATGCACGCCGCCAAGGCGGCGCGCTCGGGTGTCGAGGTCTTCCGTCCCGAGGACGGTCACGCCATCGCGCGGCGGCTGTCGTTCGCCGCCGACCTGCCGGGAGCCATCGAGCGCCAGGAGGTGCAGGTCTGGTTCCAGCCGCAGGCCCGGCTGGCCGGCGGGGACGTCACCGGCTTCGAGGCACTCGTGCGGTGGCCGCACGCGGAGCTGGGGATGGTGCCGCCGCCCGAGATCGTCGCCGTGGCCCAGCGGACCGGAGCGCTCGGCGCGCTCACCGCACACGTGCTGCGGCGGGCCCTCGAGGAGCGCGCCGCCTGGTCGCGCCGCGGCCACGACCTCGACGTGTCGGTGAACATCACCCCGCGCGACCTGGCCGACCCGACCCTCCTCGGGGTGGTCGACCAGGCGCTGCGCAGCACCGGCACGCCCCCGGGCGCGCTGGTCCTCGAGATCACCGAGTCCGACGCGATGGACGACCCCGAGCGCAGCGTGGCCGTCCTGCGGGACCTCGCCGACCGCGGGGTCCGTCTCTCCGTCGACGACTTCGGGACGGGCTACTCCTCGCTTGCCTACCTCGACGAGCTCCCGGTCCACGAGGTCAAGATCGACCAGTCGTTCGTGAGCCGGCTCGAGCACGACGCGGCCGACCCCGCGATCGTGCGGTCGACGGTCGCGCTGGCGCACGACCTCGGGCTGCGGGTGGTGGCCGAGGGCGTGGAGAACGACCTCGCGCGCGCCATCGTGGCCGACCTCGGCTGCGACCTCTACCAGGGCTACGGGCTGGCGCGGCCGATGCCGAGCCAGGCTGTGCTGGGCTGGCTGGACCTGCGCGGTGCCCGGATCGGCGTCTGAGTCCCGCCCCTGACCGTCCCTGGCTGCCCTGACCGTCCCGGCCACCGCTCCCCGTCCGGCCCGCCGGACCCCTTCTGGGAAAAGGACGGGCGAAAGCAAAACATCGATGCGCGGATTTGCGCACGGCTATTCCACGGGAATATCGTCAGCGCGCGGGGAAATGGCACGGGAATTTCCGCCCCCGATCGGAAATCCCGGGAAACGGAAGGTCATTTCATGGCACAAAGGGTGAACGTCGTCCTCGTGGACGACATCGACGACAGCACCGACGCCGCGGAGTCGGTCAGCTTCGCCCTCGACGGGGTCGACTACGAGATCGACCTGTCCGAGGAGCACGCCAGCGACCTGCGCAACGCCCTCGCCCTCTACATCGGCCACGGCCGCCGGGTCGGCGGTCGTCGTCGCAGCGGCCGTCGCCCCTCCGCGCCGGCCCCCGTCGAGGCGGGCACCCCCTCGGCCGCCGACGTCCGGGCCTGGGCCCGCGAGAACGGCTGGGACGTGCCCGAGCGCGGCCGCGTCAGCGCCGAGGTCCGTGACGCGTACGCCGCGGCCAACTGAGCCTGTTCGCTGTCGGCGAATGCTTTAACGACCGGCCGCAGGAACACGTAGGCTGACAGCCGGGGTTGACACTCCGTGCCGGTCCGAGCAGCGGACCGGAGCACCCGAGAGCAGCACCGACCCGCGAC
>CAWAHH010000012.1:0-302681 GCA_963781745.1 uncultured Actinomycetota bacterium
GCACGGTGCTGGAGGGTCATCCGGTCGCGGTCGCGGTCACCGGCTGGGGCGACGGCACGGTACGGGTCTGGGACCTCGCCGAAGGCACCCAGCTCGGCGCGGCGATCGTTGTCCACCAGGACGAGGTGGCGGCGGTGGCGTGTACGGTGCTTAGCGAACGCCCGATCGCCATCTCGGGCGACTGGGACGGCACGGTGCGCGTTTTAGACCTCGCCGATGGCACGCCGGTCGGCGAGCCACTTTACGGTCACCGAGGGGGGATAGGCGGTGTGGGGTGCGCGATCCTAGGCGGACTACCGATCGCTATCACCGGCGGCTGGGACGACGGCACTGTGCGGGTCTGGGACCTCGCCAATGGCACCCCGCTCGCCGAGCCGTTCATCGGCCACGAGGACGGCGTTGGGGCGGTGGCTTGCACGGTGCGTGGCCGGCGGCCGATCGCAGTTACCGCCAGCCGGTATGGCGACACGGTGCAGGTTTGGAACCTCGCTAAAGGCACCCCAATCGGGAACCCACTGACCAGTCCCCAAAGGGGACCAGGCGGAGTAGACGCGATGGCTTGCGCGGTGCTGAACGGACGGCCGATCGCGGTCACCGGCAGCGACGACGGCACGGTGAAGGTCTGGCAACGGCGGACATCAGCCTCTCAGCCAGTTCGTCGCCGCCGTGCTCGTGGTGGTCAACCAGTTTCGCTCGGCGGTCGGCCGCCAGCTCACTAGCCATGAGGTCGGAACCACTGGAGTGGCTGCCGTAGCGTGCGCCGTGCTGGACGGCCGTCCAGTCGCAGTCACCGGCAGCGCCGATGGTACGGCGAGGATCTGGGACCTCGCCGGCGGCACCCAACTCGGCAAGTCGCTGATCGGCCACCAGGACGTAGTGTCGGCAGTGGCGTGCACGATGCTTGACGGCCGGCCAGTCGCGGTCACCGGCAGCGCCGATGGCACGGTGCGCGTCTGGGATCTTGCAGCAGGACGACCGCTCAATGTCCTGGCCATGCCCGCTGCCGTCACGGCCGTCGCGTCCTCCAGGACTCGGTCTTGGTTGCCTTCCGGCATGACATTGCCCTACTACGGAAGGCAGCCCGTAGGGAGGGCGCAACGTGAGGATCGTCGGCGTTCACGGCGTTGGCAACTATCTCGATGTCCCGGCCAGCGACGCATCTCGGCAGCTCTCGACACTTTGGAAAACCAGCCAGCCAGCCTGGCACCGCTTTCACCCGACCTGGATGTCAGCGTCGCCTACTACGCCGATCTCCTTCGACGAGACGTGGCACAGGGGAGTGATCTGCTGCCGGATAGCCTCCCGGCCACGACCCAGAACGCTATTCGATCCTGGCTTGACGCACTCACCCCCGCCGGCGAGGTCGCGATGGGCCAGGTCACCCGGCCGCTGCGCCAGGGCCTGGCTTGGGTGGCTACTCGCTATGGCCTCGAGCATGCCCTTGTGGACCGATTCGTCGGCCGCTTCTTCAGCGAAGTCACTACCTACCTCGACCAGACGCGGCCCCCAACACAAACCTTGGCGCACGACGCAGCACTGGGCACTGGCCCTTTGGAGAGCCACGCTCGCACCGCAGCCCGCGCGAGAGTAAGGGTCGCCATCGAGGATCATGCCCCGCAAGTCGTCGTTGCCCACTCCCTTGGCAGCGTCATTGCCTACGAGGCGCTCATGGAACCCGACATGCCTGCAGTGCCTCTGCTGGTCACTCTTGGTTCACCCCTAGCGATGCCCGGTGTCGTGTACGACCGGCTACGTCCACCCCTACAGACTGAATGCCGAACACGACCTCCGGCCGTCTCAAAGTGGATCAACATCGCTGACCCGGGCGACATCATCGCCATCCCTCCCCACCTCTCCCTACAATTCGACGGCATCACCGCCGACCTGGAGTCGGCCATCCACGCCTTCGACTTTCACAGGGTCCGCAACTATCTGCGGTCGTCCACCGTCGCCGCAACGTTGGCTGCGCAACTCGCCTGAGCAGCGGGGCGTAGGCCGCAGTTCGGACCAGAGGCGGCGAGCTCGCTGCACGCGTCCCGCGTGACGATCGGTGAATGGGATCTCCCTGCGTCTGAGGAGTGGACGTTGTTTCATCGCGACCGGCAGGGTGTGTCGCATGTCCATGAACCAGGTGCCAAAGTGCCCGCGAGAACAACACCACCACGTCTACCAGCTGGCACCACTGCCCGCCCAAGTCCTGAAAATCGAGAACCAGCAGAAGGGGCCGACGATCCGGATCCTCGAGAGCGGGCCTCCACCTTGGTGGTGCGACCAGTGCGGACTCCAACTCGATGCGCCTGGGCGAGCCTGAGGCCATTGGGGGATCCTCGACCGCGACGGCGCTCGAGCCGGGCCGCAGCGAGACTGGCAAGTTGCCCGATCGTCGCCCCGGCCCCAAATGGAGCCGCGTCGAAGCATGCTCGATGCGACCGGCGGTGGTCGTCTACGGGAAGTCGAAACGTCAGCAGACGGCCGGTTTACCGGCCGGGGCGCGCCACCAGACCCGACTCAAAGAGGAAGACGCTCGGCCCGTCGCGTTTGATGCCGAACGGGGCGCGGTACCAGCCCGAGTAGATGACGTCGACCGACTCACGGGCTCTGGTGAAAGACACGTAGAACTTCCTTCGGTCCTCGAACCAGGCAGGGGTCTGATATCTCGACGAGTAGTACGGCAATCTGCCCTGCTCGACGGCCGCGATGAACACGTGGTCGAACTCGAGCCCCTTGCTGCTGGTCATCGACGACACCTCGACACGTCCGTCCCGAAGGCGAAGCCGGCCAAGCTGGTTGACCGTGTGTCCGGCCATGGCGCCGTCGGCCGCGAGTGCGGCCCGCATGCGCGTGAACGCGGCGACGTCGTCATCTCGCAGGGTCGACGACAGTTCGGGGGCATCGAGCGCGGCGGCGATGGCTTCGACGAAGTCGGCAGCGTTCGAATCCGCCGTCGTGTGGAGTAGAAGGTCCACGATGCCGTCGGTGGCAGCTCGGAAGGCATCCCAGTCGCCGAGGTGCTGCCACTGGTCGAGCAGGTCGCCGAGGCGGTGGCCGCTGTCCTCGCGGCCGCAGGCCGCCCAGGCGGCGAACGCCTCGATCACGATGGTCAGCGGACTCGAGTCGTAGTCGCTGGTGTTCCATGCGGCCGGGATGCCGTGGCCGCGCAAGACCTCGACGATGGCGGAGCAATCGTCGTTCTGCGGGGCGAGTACGGCGATCTCGTGCAGCGGAGCTCCCTCGGCGCGTAACTCCACGATGCGTCGGGCGATGTAGTCGGCCTGTGCGGTCAGACCGGCGGGTTCGTATTGCACCGTGACCTCGCCGCCACCTCGCATCGTGTGCGGCTGGACGTCGGTCCCGAGGATCCGCTGGGCGGCTTCGGCGATGACGGCCCCGCAGCGGTAGTTGATGCGGAGGTCGACGCGGTGGACGTCGGGCCGGTCGGCCAGTTCGAGCAGCAGTTCCGGCCGCGTCCCCGTGAACCCGAAGATGGCCTGGTCGGGGTCACCCACCGCGAACAGCGTGGATCTCCCGTCGTCGATTGACAACGCGGACACGATGCGATGTAACCCCGGCGCCAGGTCCTGGTACTCGTCGATCATCAGGTACGGGAACCGCGCGTTCAGCACGGTCTGCACGAACGGGTACTGCTCGACGAGGTCGACGGCCACGCGCACGGCTCCGTCGAAGTCAATGTGGTTCTGCTGCCGCAGCAGCCGCTCGTACGCGTTTGCCGCGTCGCGGATGTACGGGCCGGCGCCCTGCCATTCCTCCTCGGTCAGGCACATCTTCCGGTTGCGGCTGATGGTCGAGTCCACGTACCGGGTGTCCGCGCCAGCCGGGAAGGCCAGATTGATCGCTTGGGTCATCGCGGCTCGAGCGACCTGTCGCGGCGCCAGCGTGTAGCCGGCCCACTCGGGGTGTCCGGCGGCCGCGGCGAACGGTCGGATGATGTGCGACATGGCGAAGGAGTGGACGGTGCCGACGCTGACGGTGTGGCCGACCGGCTGACCGAGCGCGCGGATGCGCGTTCGCAGCTCGTTCGCGGCAGCGTTGGTCAACGTGACGCATGCGAGGCCCTGGCTTGGGGTCAGTGCGTTGTTGGCCAGCCAGACCGCCTTGGTCGTCAGCAATTTTGTCTTGCCGCTGCCCGGCGGCGCGAGCACCGCGCAGTGGCCCTCGTGTTCGAAAGCCTCCCACTGTTCCGGGTTGGCGTTCAGATCGTCCAACGCCTGGCGCAGGGCAGACATCCGCTACAACGTCCTTGAGATACGCCAATGCATCGCAAAGTGCGCCGGCGGGGCTACTGAAGCACTGGCAAGTCGCTGCGCGAATCGGCCCTTGCCTCCGGCTCGGTCGATCATGTCGAGGAAGTCCTTGGCGGAAGGAGTTGTCGTCGCCCCATCCGGCGACCGTCTGGAGGTGGCTGGTTTGCCGTTTCACCAAACAGCTCGGTCAACACCGCGACGATGCTGGTTCGGTTGTCGTCGGAGGTGCAGACGACGTCGTACTCAAACGTCGTGTCGCCGACAAATATGGCCGAGGGGTCGGCGCCAGCGTTCTCCTCGAGCAACTCCTCTACGGCGTGCCCCGGTGACCTGTTTACCGGGGTCGCCGTCCGTAAGCACGGCGTATGGGATCCCGAGTGCTTTGCACAGCTTGACGTAAGAGCCGAAGTGCGTTCCACCGATGGCGCATACCGAGATGCCGACCTCGTCGAGGTCGATCCCGTGCGCCTTCGCCAGCGACGGCGCCATGAGCTGCTCGGCCACACCTTCGACCAGCAGTACCCGCCTGGCAAAGACCAGCTCGGTGCGGGTGGCATCGAGGAACCGGTCGATGTCGGTCCATTCGGGCTCCGTCAATGCGGCGTCGCCGGCGGCGTGTGCGACCGTGCCCGCCTGCGGTCGTGCGAAGCATGACCAGGTTGCGCGCCGATGTCGCGCTCGCAATATGCGGGGAGTGGGTGGTGACCACGGTCGACCGGTTGACGTCGTCCTGCTGCAGGTGCCGGAATAGCAACCGCTGCAGATGCGGATGCAGATGCGCTTCGGGCTCCTCGATGGCGAGGAGCACGTGGGCGACCTCAGCGCTTGCGAGCCGCTGCTTGAGCCGCAGCTCGAGCAGTGAGAAGTACAAGACGTTCAAGGCACCGAGGCTCGTGCTGGTCAGTTGCCGCTGCGCCGAACCGTCGACGAACAGCCGCATCGACCGAATCAGACGGCGAGCATCGGGAGGCGCGGCGGCCAACGTGGTGGCCAAGCCCTGGTTGGCCCCAACCGCAGCCTCAGTGCCCTCTGCGATGTCCTTACTGAGTTTGACCAGCGGCGCGAGCTCGTTCAGGGAGTCGTTCGCCTTCTGCATCGCGTCGCGGACCCGTCGAGGTCTGAGGTGCTCGCCTCCCGGGACGCGGCCTCAAGCAGAGCGCGCAGCGGTGAGCGGCGCCAGTTCCCGACGTCGCTTTCCACGTCACGCAGCGCATGCATGAACACCGTGATGAGCCGGTCGCGCACGTCGGCGGTGACCGGCCGGTTGTCGGTGCCGCCGTAGAGCCGAGACCGGTACACGGGCTCACCGTCGACCGCCGGGTCCGGTTCCCACCGGTAGGTCAGCCGGGCAGTCATGGGATCGCCGGTCACCAATGCATCACGCAAGGTGGCCACGACAGGTGCCTCGTCGGAGAAGTCGGTCAGATCGAGAGAAACCTCGATGACGTCGCCGTTGCTGACCGGATCGGACGTCGCGGTCGACAAGCCCTCCCAAAAGTCCTCGGGCGGCAGACGACGCTGGTCCGCCGATAGGGTGTTGTCCAGAACCAGCCGCATCGCGTGCAGCAGGTTGCTCTTGCCCGAGCGGTTCTCGCCGACGATCACTGTGTGCTTCGCGAGCGGCACATCGATGTCGACCAGGTTCCGGAAGTTCTTCACTCGAACGCGGCTGAGTCTCACGCAGACACCGTAGAAGACGAGCGCGGCCTAGCGGTGCATCCTTTGCAGTCGGTTTTCGCAATCGAGGAACCCCATGCGGATGCGGGCGCGGGCATCATCCGGTCGTCACGGTGCATGTCCCGTTAGACCCGTCCGCGCTCTTCACCGGGACGCAGTCGTCCTACGGTGCCAGGCACTGTCTCGTCAAGCACGCGGACGCGTCCGGCAAGCGACGGTGCGCAGCACGCCACGACCGTCGTCCTCGCGAGTTCAAGGGGAGAGAGCCGCCTCTTGCACCCGTCGGCCCCGGCCACTGCCGCGGCTGACGCATTGCCGTTGGCTCGGGTCTCGTAAGGACTCGTGTGTTCCGCTGACATTGCCCGAGTCGGCGCCAACCGCGGCGGCGCCTAGAGTCGCCGCCCGGCGGCCGTCCGCCGCTCGGTAGTGTCCCGATAGCGAAACGCCCGCACGGCTGCGGCGGCCCGTGCTGGGTCTGCGCTCGCTCGACGAACCTCGGTTGCTGTGCGCTGGGTGGTTTCGCGGGCGAGGATCACCGCCAGGACATCGGTCGCTCCCGTGGTGGGGCTGGGTGGCCGTTCGGCGTCGAGCCCGAGGAGCGCCTGGTCTTGGACGTAGAGCCGGGTCGTGCTGGCGTGCCGCGGGTGGCGGCGACGTAGAGGGCTTCGCGGGTGTGCGGTCGTCGACGAGGGCGTGGGCGGTGTCGACGGTGCGGCCTTGGGCTCGGGCGGTGGTGGTGGCGTAGCCGAGCTCGACGTGCGCGGCGACGTAGTCGTGGGGAGCCGGACCTCGCTGCGGCTCGCCTCGCGTGGCGGGTCGACGGTGAGGTCGCCGTCGCTGTGGCTGCGTGACGGTCCAGGTGTCGCCGTTCTTGACGAACGTGTCCGTCGCGGCTGGCGAGGTGGCGGTGGTTGCGGCGGGTGACGATGTGGTCGCCGACGCCGGCGCGGGTGCCGTCGTGGAGGTCGACGCCGTCCTGGCTTCGACTCGCCGGTTGCGACGCGTTCGAGGCGGGCGCGGGTGTTGAGGGCGGTGACGGTGCGGCTGCTCGGCGATGAGCAGGCTGGTGAGGCCGCGGCGGGTGTCGTGGGCCCAGGCGTCGTAGGCGGCTTCGAGCATGGCGTCGCGGGTGCCGGAGCGTGATCCGGTCGTGGCCGGTGTAGAAGTCGAGGGCGTCGGGTCGTCCTTCGCGGAGGCCGATGGTGGCGGCGGCTTCGTCGGGGTCGGTGAAGCGGTGTAGGTCGGTGAGCTCGACGGCGCCGGTGTCGTGGGCGAGGAGGCGGAGGGCGCCGCCGGCTTCGACGGAGGCGAGCTGGGCGGGGTCGCCGAGGAGGCGGACGACGGCGCCGCGTTCGCGTGCGTAGGTGGTGAGCCAGTCGAGGTTGCGGGTGCCGGCCATCCCGGCTTCGTCGACGAGGACGAGGTCGCCGGGTTGCGAGGACGAACCAGGCGTCATCGGCTCGGCGTCGGCGACCGTCGGCGTGCTCGGTGGTCGTGGGTGTGGCTGGAACTTGTGCAGGTTCTCGGCGCGGCAGCCGAGCTCGTGGCCGAGGACCTCGCGCGGCGGTCGCGGACGGGGCGAGGGGGATGACCCGGCGGCCGGTGGTGCGCCAGGCGTCGGCGACGGCCTGCATGGCGGTGGTCTTGCCGGCGCCGGCGGGCCCGATACCGACGACGAGGCGTCGTGGGTCGGTGGTGAACGCGGTGACGAGGGCTCGTTGGCCGGCGTCGAGGGTGACGTGGTGGCGTTGCTCGAAAGCCAGCGAGCGTCGCTGAGCCGGCCGGGCGGCGAGGCCGTGGCGGGTGGTTGCTGGGCGTGGTCGAGGAGTCGTTGCTCGGCGTCGAGGAGGTCCTGGGTGGTGTAGCGGGCCGACGCCGTGCTCGACGAGCACCGACTCGCCGGTCGACCGTCGCGGTGCTGCCGGTCTCGACGGCTGGCGGTCAGCTCGTGTGCCGTCGGCGGTGAGCTGGACGGCACGGTCCGGGGTGAGGGCCGCCGCCGATGACGGTGGTGGTCGCGTGCTCCCGGTCCGCGGGGGTGGCGAACCGGAAGGGGCGGAGCTGGCGTTCGGTCTCGGCAGTGATGTTCCACCGGGTCCAGGTCGCCTTCTTCGCCGACACGGTCTCCACCACCGACCGGGCGAGGTCGTCGAGTCGGCATCGTCGGTGGCTGGAGCGGACCGGTCGGCGCGTTGAGCGTCCGCTGGCCTCGAGTGGGCCAGCGCGGTGGCCGATGACGGCGGCCGGCCTCGTCGCGCCAGCCGGTGAGCTTCTCGGCCAGCGAGGTGGGGGTGGCCTTGGCGTCGCGGGTCTCCAGGGTGGCCTGCTGGGCGAGCTTGAGCTGGGTGACGGTGGATGGCTCGTGGCCGTGGGTGTGCGGTAGTCGGCGGGCGAGCTCGTGGTAGCGGTCCTCGATCGCGGCGCGTCGCTTGGAGAAGTGCTTGAGCAGCGGTGTCGGGGATGCCGTCGATCTCGCGGATCGACGCGCTTGTCGTCGCGGATCGTGTCGGGGCGCTCGACGAACGCGACGCCGAGCCGGCGGGTCAGGGCGTCCTCGAAGCGGGTGTTGTAGCGCTCGGAGGCGGCGACCGCGGCGGCGTGCAGGACCCGGGCGTCCAGCGAGAGCCAGCGGGGCGGCCGTCGGGGTGGTCGTCGCGGGCGCGGACCTTGTTCGAGATCGCGAGGTGGGTGTGCAGGTCGGGGTCGCCGGCGCGGGAGTCGCGGTGGTCGAACGCGGCGGCGAGGAAGCCGCGGGTCTCGATCTGCGCCTCGCCGCGGTCGCCGACCCGGGCGAACGCCGTCTCCGCCTCCAGCCAGCCCAGGGTGTCCGCGACCGCCTCGTGGTGCGCGTCCTCGACCGCCTGCCGGGTGTCGGCGGACCCGAGCGCCCACAGCAGGGACGCGGACTTCACCGGGGTGAACACCAGGTCGTAGCCGGCGACCGCCCGGCGCTCCCGGCGGGCCTCCTGGGCCTCGATCTTCGACCGCACCACCGGCGACGGCGGGTGGCCGTTCTCGTCCTCGAACGCCGCCAGCCGGGCGGCGACCCGCTCCGCCCGCGGCGGCAGCGGCGTGTACTGCGGGAACGCCCGGCCCAGCTTCGCCGCGCTCGCGGCGCCTCTCGGCGGTCGGCGCCGGCTGCGGTCTCCAGGGCGATGATCTGGTCGGCGTCCGGGTGCAGCCCGCGCCCGAACAGGGCCCGCATCTGGTCCTCGCGGACCCGCCCGGTCGACCTGCGAGGTCGGCCGCACCGGCGCCGACCCACCGACCCGGGTGGGTTGCCCGAGGCGGTGTAGTAGTCGGCCAGCTGCTGGCCCGGCGAGCGGCCCTCGTCGCCGGCGGCGACCTGGCGGGTGAGGTAGGTGTAGCCGTCGCCGGCGTGCAGCTTGTGCATCGTCATCACCGGCGCCCGCCCCCAGGGGACTAACGAGGCGAGCGGCATCCAGGACGGTGCGACGCTGCACCGACACCTGGTATCGGTCGTCGACTCAGGGCCGGCGACCTGAATCTCATCGGATCTACGAGTGGTCCGCGATGGCGACCGGACGTCTTCCAAATGACGCCGGCGCGGATCAGGCGCATGGCGCTGAGATGGTATGTCCGCGTGTGATCCGTGCCGGGCTCCTTGGCAGGGGAGGAGAGTCACGAGGTCGCCATCTCGCGCCTCAGAGACTCGACGTAGGCCTTGACGGCAGCGGTCGTGACCCGTCGGCAACTGCCGATGCGGACTGACTCGAGCGTGCCGTCCCCCATCAGCTCGTACACCTTCGAACGACCAACGCCGAGGCACTCGGCAACCTCTTCCGGTTTCAGCAGCAGGACATCCATGTTTGCCTCCCGACGGTCGCTCTGAGTGACCAT
The DNA here is from genome assembly GCA_963781745.1 of uncultured Actinomycetota bacterium. GTDB lineage: Bacteria > Actinomycetota > Actinomycetes > Propionibacteriales > Nocardioidaceae > Nocardioides_B. Next base: position 9,801 of record CAWAHH010000012.1, read on the forward strand.
GTGTCCAGAGCAACAAGACCAGTGAGAGGCGTGCATTCGGGAGATGACGTTGGTTGTGCAGGGGTGCCGCAACCACTGTCGTGCCCGGCAATCCCGTGGCAAGGTCGACCTCGTAGGAGGTCCTGGTGGGCAAACGTGAGGCGAACCGACGGTCCAGCATCTACGTGGGCAAGGACGGCTACTGGCATGGGCGCGTGTCGATGGGATCTCGCGGTGACGGCTCGCCTGACCGCAGGCACGTCTCTGCCAAGACCCGAAGGCTGTCACGGCCAAGGTGCAGGCGCTGGAGAAGGCACGAGAAGGCGGCTCGTTCGCATCAAGTGGCCAAGCTCAGACCGTGGAGGAATGGCTCACGCACTGGGTCGAGAACATTGCGGCTCCGAGCATCCGTAGAAGAGCGCCGCCGCATACCGGACAGCGGTCTACCGGCATCTCATCCCCGGTCTCGGCAAGCACCGCCTCGTCCCCTGCGGCACGACCACGTCGAGGCGTTCTACCGAAAGATGGCGGAGACAACGGTGCGGGACCGACCGGGGCACTTGTTCCCAGATACCGCCGCGAGACAGTCGCCCAGGTTCACCGAACCCTGCGTACCGCTCTCGGAGTCGCGTTCAAGAGGCAACTCATCGGACACAACCCAGCGGCCGGCGCGACGGTGCCCAGGAGTCAGGAACCCGGTGGGGGTGCTCACACCGTGCACCCGTTCACCCCCGCTGAAGCCCGCAGCATCCTGGCGGCTGCGCAAAGCCAGCGAAACGGCCTCCGCTACGTCGTCGCCCTGGGCTACGGCCTTCGGCAGGGCGAGAGTCTGGGACTCAAGTGGTCGCGAGTCGATCTCAGCGGGACCCAAGCCCGAATCGAGGTACGCGAGCAACTGCAGCGGCACACGTGGAAGCACGGCTGTGGTGAACCACGGCCGGACGGGACACGGCCCTGTCGCAAGAGCCGTGGCTGTGACTGCCCCGAGCGTCACGGTGGGGGACTGAAGATCACGATGGTCAAGAGCGCAGCAGGAGGACGAATCCTGATGCTCGACCCAGTGACGACCGAGGCGTTACGCGAACACCGCAAGGCCCAGGACGAGGAACGCCGGCAAGCCATGAGCATGTGGCACGACCTCGACTTCGTCTTCGGTCAGCGTGACGGGCGCCCGATCGACCCGCGCAAGGACTATGAAGGCTGGCGACGGCTGCTGGCTGGAGCCGGCGTTCGAGAGGCGAGGCTGCACGACGCCCGCCACACCGCAGCGACCATCCTTCTGGTGCAAGGAGTGGACCCTCGGACCGTGATGGAGGTGATGGGATGGTCGACGGTGGCGATGCTGGCCCGCTATCAGCACGTGCTCGACGAACTACGTTCCGAAGCGGCATCCAGAGTCGGAAGCTGGTTGTACCCCGAGACGTCTGAGCGAGACTGATGGGTAGCCGGTGCTGAGCCGCAGGTATCGACTCGGAACTGAGACGAAAACTGAGACCAAGGATACGACGAACGCCCCCACCGGAGATCCGGCGGGGGCGTTCTCGCAGGTCAGAGCCTGTTTCCAATGGTGGGCAGGGGCGGGGTCGAACCGCCGACCTTCCACTTTTCAGGCGGACGCTCGTACCAACTGAGCTACCTGCCCCCACTGCTCCGCGAAGCGGGCCCGGAGGCCGTTTCCGCAGTTCAGCCCTGGTCTCCCAGGGCCGTCGCGGATTCTACCGGATGGGTCAGGGCCGGGCGAATCCGCCTCGGTACGTCGACCCGCGGCACGCCGCGAGGGGGATCGCGACCCTAGACAGGGGTTGACGATCGGCATGTCGTCGTCCTTGATAGAGGGGCCCGCGACCGTGGGCACCCGGGTCGCGACGCCGAGTCCTGCTCCCGCGACCGGGCCGCGACACCTGGAGCAGGAGCGGGGGACCCAACGTTCCCCGGGCGAGACCCCTCGCCCTCGGGGTGAAGCCGCGCGAGCGGCCGGGCCACCTCCACGGCCCGAACCCGACAGCTCACCTCGCAGGCGTCGTCGAGGACCGTCATGCGTCGAGTCACGTCCCGCACTGCCCGCCACGTCGCCCTGCCCACCCGCCGCGGGCTCAGCGCCACGGCCGCCGCTCTCATCACGATCGTGCTGACGGTCGCCGGGCTGAGCCTGGCCACCGGCAGCGCCACCGCCCGCACCCGGATCGTCCTGACCCCCGGCGACCACGGCCCGCGGGTGGTCAAGGTGCAGAAGTTCCTCAAGGTCCGCCCCGCCTCGGGGACGTTCGGCCCCAAGACCAAGCGCGCCGTCAAGCGGTGGCAGCGGGCGCACGGCCGGCACGCCACCGGCAAGGTGGGCATCGTGCTGTGGCGCGTCGTCAAGGGCGGTCGCGCCCCCGCCGCGTCGCGCTCCGACGACCGCGTCGAGGGCCTGAACTGGGCCGCGCTGGCCCGCTGCGAGTCCGGCGGCAACCCGCGCGCGGTGAACCCGGCCGGCTACTACGGGCTCTACCAGTTCAGCCCGTCCACGTGGCGCTCGGTCGGCGGCAGCGGCCTGCCCAGCCGGGCGTCCCGCGCCGAGCAGACCAACCGCGCGCAGACGCTGTTCCGCCGGTCGGGCTCGAGCCCGTGGCCCAACTGCGGCCGCCACCTCTTCGACTAGAGGTACGCCGGCCGGGTGCACGGCCCGCGGCCCGGTCCGCCCGATTCGTACAGAACTCTGCATTTTAAACGCTTCGCTCGCCGCAGCGCCCCCGTGCCATCGTGATCGGCACGGGGGCCAGCACGACACACGGGGAGCACGGGGCGATGAGACGACTGACCACATGGGTGGCGCTGCTGCTGAGCGCAGCGGGACTGATGGTGGCCGCGACGGCGGGACCGTCGACGGCCACGCAGGCGAGGACGAGCATGTGGATCCACCCCTGGACGGGGAAGATCTTCCAGTTCGACGGGAGCCCGGACGGGACCGGGCCGACGTTCCCGGCCGCGAGCGTGGCCGCGACCATCCGGCACTGCCCGGAGGGCGACTACCAGCTCAACGCGGTCTTCTGGCAGGACGGGGTCGAGGGCCAGTGGGCCACCACGGCGCTCGGCGCGGGCGAGATCCTCTGCGACGGCTCCGCGAAGCCGGTGCAGACGGGGATGGCGTTCTACAGCCCGACGCTGCACCCCGGGCGCGCCTGGGTGCGGTTCTCGGTGGTCGACTTCGAGACCGGCGAGGTGCTCGTCCAGCGCTCGCGCTTCGTGCACATCCCGCGCTAGGACCTCACTGCGTACGACGGCCGGGTGGGGCAGCCGACCCCCACCCGGCCGACGACGTACCCTGACCTGTACCAAAACGGGCAGGACCCGCGTCTCGAGGGCGCTGGATCGGGGGAGTCATGCGGGGTCGAGCGACCCGTCTCACCGGAGGCCTCGCGGCATTCGTCGCGGCCGCGAGCGTGGTGCTCGCGGGCTGCACGAGCACGCCGGCGCAGCGCCCGGTCACGCCGGTGATCAAGGTGGTCCCGCCCTCGGCGACCGTCCGGCCCGACACCGGCGGCCCGCACCGCGGCGAGCGGCCGAACCTGCTGCTGATCAGCAGCGACGACCAGAACGGCGACGAGCTGCGCTTCATGCCGCGGACCCGGCGGCTGCTGGCCGCCCACGGGGTCACCTTCCGGCAGGCGCTCTCGCCGCACCCGCTGTGCTGCCCGGCCCGCGCGGAGATCCTCACCGGCCAGTACGCGCAGAACAACGGGGTCCGGCACAACCACGGGCCGCGCGGCGGGGTCCGCCCGCTCGACGCGAAGCAGACGCTCGCGACCTGGCTGCACGCGGCGGGCTACCGGACGGGCTTCGTCGGGAAGTACCTCAACGGCTACGGCCCGTGGAGCCGGCGTCCCCCGGGCTGGTCGGTGTGGAACCCGATGCTCGAGCACGTCTACGACTACTACGGCACGACGTTCGTCCACCAGCAGCCCGGCGACGCCCGGCGCTACAGCGTCGACGTGGTGGCCGACCGGACGGTCGACTACATCGACAGGTTCTCCCGCGGCGACAGGCCGTTCTTCCTGTGGGCCTCGCAGGTCGCGCCGCACGCGACGCCGCGCCAGCTCACCGCCGCGGGACCGCACCGCGGCATCAGCGGGCTCGACTGGGGTCCGCCCCGGGTCGCGCCGCGCTTCGCGAGCCTGCCCGTCGGCCCGGCACCCTCGCTGGCCAAGCCGAGCTTCAACCGGCTCGCCACCGGCGACCGGACCTGCGTGTGCGAGCGCGGCGAGTGGGGTCGCGGCTACGTCCAGGACTACTACGCCGAGCGCGTCCGGGCGGTCCAGGCCGTCGACGAGGGTGTCGCCCGCGCGGTGCGCGCACTGGCCCGCAACCACGAGCTCGCGAACACCTACGTCGTGTTCCTCTCCGACAACGGCTACCTGCTCGGCGAGCACGGCGCGATCGGCAAGAACATGGCCTACGACGAGGACATGGTCGTCCCGTTCGTCGTCCGCGGTCCCGACGTACGCCGGCCGGGGCGCGACACCGACGTGCCGATCACGTTGGCCGACCTCGCGCCGACGTTCCTCGACATCGCCGGGGCCACGTCGAGCCGGATCCTGGACGGTACGTCGTTCTGGCCGGTGCTGCGCGGGGAGCGCCAGCGCTGGCGCGACACGCAGCTGATCCAGGCGGGCACGGACCTGCCGGGCTACCCCCAGGCCTGGGGCTACCGCGGCGTGCGGACGGACCGCTTCACCTACACCCGCGACCCGGTCACCGGGGAGGAGCGGCTGTTCGACCGGCGCCGGGACCCGTACGAGCTGCGCGACGTCAGCCGCCGTCCGGCGTACGCCGACGTCCGCGCCGAGCTCGAGCGACGGACCGCGCTGCTCAGCACCTGCAACGGCGAGGACTGCGTGCGGCGCTTCGGCCCGCTCCCGGGCCGGGGCGGGCGCTGAGCGCTGCGGGTCAGGCCTGGAGCACGACCTCGTCGTGGTCGAGGCGGGGCAGGCGGTCGAACCAGGCGTTCTCGGCGGGGTGGCCGATGTTGACGACCAGCAGCGACTTCACGTTGGTGCCGGCGAAGAACTCCTCGTCGACGCCGGCGCGGTCGAAGCCGCCCATCGGGCCGGCGGCCAGGCCCGCGGCGCGGACGCCGAGCAGGAAGTAGCCGATCTGCAGGCTGGCGTTGAACGTCGCGGCCTGCTCGCGGGCGACGTCGTCGGCGAACGCGTCGCGGGCGCCCGGGAAGTGCGGGAACGTGCGCGCGAGGTGGTCGTGGAAGTCGGTGTCGGCGGCGAGCACGACCGACCAGCGGTGCGGCGGCCGTCTTGTCGCGGTTGCCGTCGGCCATGTGCTTGAGGAGCCGCTCGCGGGGCTCGTCGCCGCGGACCAGGAGGATGCGCAGCGGCTGGGTGTTCATCGCGGTCGGGGCGAACTTCACGAGGTCGTAGATCGCGGCGATCTGCTCGTCGCTCACCGGCTCGTCGGTGAAGGCGTTCGCGGTGCGGGCCTCGCGGAAGAGCAGGTCCTGGGCGTCGGGGGACAGCGTCAAGAGGGAAGTCATGCTGGGTACAAGGGTAGTTGACGAGTTCAACATTCCTGCCAGGGCTGTGCACTCGGTCACGGCGTCTCGGCAGCACACCGAGAAGCACATGCGAGAGGCGCCCTGGACGTGGTGTCCGGGGCGCCTCTCGTGTGGCGACCCCGACGGGACTCGAACCCGCGGCCTCCGCCGTGACAGGGCGGCGCGCTAACCAACTGCGCTACGGGGCCTTGCTGTGCTTCTGATGCTGTGCTGAGCGGGGAAAGGCTAACCCATCACCGCCCGCGCCTCCGAATCGGCGTCCGCGGACCCGCTGCGCGAGCAGCGCGGGCGCGGTGCGACGACGAGGAGATCGCGCACCCCCAACGGGATTCGAACCCGTGCTACCGCCGTGAAAGGGCGGGGTCCTAGGCCGCTAGACGATGGGGGCAACTCCCACCGACGGCCGTCGGGCACGACTGCCGTCGGGGACCGGTCCAGCATAGGGCCCCGCCCGGACGCCCACAAAATCGGCGCGAACGGTGCCGGCGCGCGCAAGGGGAGAGGATGGGGCGGTGATCGAGATGTCGCCGCGAGCGCTTCGAGGAGCTCGTGACCGCCGCGATGGACGACGTCCCCGCCGAGCTGCGGCCCTCGTCGACAACGTCGTGGTGCTCGTCGAGGACGAGCCGCCCGCGGACGACCCCGACCTGCTCGGGGTCTACGACGGCACCCCGCTGACCGAGCGCGACGCGGCGTACACCATGGTGCTGCCCGGACCGGATCACGATCTTCCGCAACCCGACCGCTGGAGATGTGCGACTCCGAGGAGGAGGTCGTCGAGGAGGTCCGGATCACCGTCGTGCACGAGATCGCCCACCACTTCGGCATCGACGACGACCGCCTGCACGACCTCGGCTACGCCTGAGCCGGGACGCGGGCCGGACGCTCAGCCCGCCCCGAGGGCGAAGCCGAGCGCGCACAGCAGCAGCGGCGGGTACGAGGGTCACCAGCACGACCCACGAGCCGAGGCGCGGGCCGCGGTCGTGCGCCTGCACGGCGAACGACGGAGTACGTCGTCAGCCCCCCGCAGAAGCCGGTGCCGAGCAGCGCCAGCGCGTCGCCGGCGAGGCCGAGCCCGGAGAGACCGCCGAGCAGGAGCGAGCCGGCCCAGTTGACCAGCGATCGTGCCGCGGGGCAGCCGGCCGTCGAGCAGGTGGCCGGCGAGGTAGCGCAGCGGCGCCCCGACCGCGGCGCCCAGCGCCACCAGCAGCCAGCGTCACAGGTCGCCCTCCTCGCCGGCGAACCGGCCCCGGCGCCACCGCGCTGCTCACACCGGTCGGCCACGGCCACCGCGAGCAGGCAGGCAGCGAGCGTGCCGACGACGTAGGCGCCGGCGAGGCCGGCATGGCCGCCGTCGACCAGCGCGCGGGACTGCTCGGCGTAGGTCGACAGCGTGGTGAACCCACCCAGCACGCCGGTGCCGAGCAGCGGCGGCAGCAGCGGGTGGTCGACGACCACGGCCAGTGCGGGCAGCAGCGCCAGCAGGAGGCAGCCGACGACGTTGATCGCGAAGATCGTCCACGGGAAGCCGTCGGCGCGGTCGGGGAAGGCCTCCGAGAGGCCGTAGCGGGCCAGCGCGCCCGCCGCGCCACCGAGCGCGACGACCCCGACCACGGGGCCGTGCAGCCGGACGGCGCGGCGCTCACGACCGGCGGGCTCGACCGAGCTCGTAGCCTCCGGACCAGGGCAGCGGCTCCTCGCCGGCGCCCTGACGGGCGAACTCGCCGAGGTACCACGTGCGCAGGGCCAGCTGCTGGTCGCGTCGGCGCGCAGCGTGAGCAGGCGCTGCTCGCGGCAGAACACGTCGACCCGCTCGAGCAGCTCGCGCAGCCGCGCCATCGTCGCGGGCGGCGGTCGTGCGGGACCAGGTAGTCGAGGTCGACCCGCTCGCGCGCCGGCCTCGATGGCGGCGTCGAGCCGGTCGACCCCGACGGCCTGGCGGCGCTCCTGCTCGACCTGCAGGGTGAGCTCGGAGAGCTCCGTGCGCGATCGGGTAGTCGTCGCCGTGGTTGAGCGCGAGCAGCCGGAGCTCGCGCCGCAGCTCGTCGTACCAGCATGCGGTAGTGGGCGAAGACCTGCACGGGCATGCCGAGCAGGCGCACGGTCAGCTGGTCCTCGGGCTCGACCGGCCCGCCGGCGGCCGCAGCCGCGCCTCGACGACCTCGGCTGAGGTCGAAGACGTCGCCGGCCAGCGCTCGAGGTCGTCGGTCGAGGTCGGGCTCGCCGGCCGGCTCGAACCAGACGACCTTGCCCTGCGCGGAGACCTCGGCGCCCCAGGTGGAGGAGTACATCGCGACGATCCCGAGCCCGCGGCCGACCGTGGCCAGCAGCCGCTCGTCGTCGGTCATGTCGCCGCAGCCGCGGCGGCGACGTGCGAGTTGTCGTGGACCTCGACCCGCGGGTGGGTCTGCGTGCCGCCGAGCGCGGACGATGATGGGCGGGTCGGCGTGCAGGATCGCGTTGGTGACCAGCTCGGAGACGCCGAGCTCGGCGGCGTCGCTGAGGTCGTCGCGACCGAGCGCCGCGAGCTCGCCGACCACCCAGGCGCGCGCGGCGCGCACCGACTGCGGCTCGGGCTCCAGCTCGAGAGTCGCTCATGACCTGCCTGCCCTCTGCGGCGCCCGGACCCCGGAGGGACACCAGACGGGTGACCACCATCGCGATGTAGAAGATGCCGGCCACCTGCTCCAGCATGATGACGCTGCGGGCGTGACCAGCGATCGGCGTGATGTCGGAGAGGCCGTGCTGGACAACGTGGTGAAGGACAGGAACAGCAGCTCCATCCAGGACCTACTTCCCAGCCCCGTCCGGGTTGAAACCACCGGGGTCGAGCGCCCTGGACGACGACGAACAGGTAGGCGAAGGCCCACGCGAGCAGCGTGAACACGGCCGGGATCGCGAACAGCTCGTCGGTGGTGACCTCGTCGTCGTGCAGCATGTAGGCGCAGCAGGCTGATCGCCGCGTAGAAGTAGACGACCATCTCGAAGGCCGCCGACCAGCACGAACAGGTCCCGGGTGTCGATGACCACCGAGACCAGGAGCAGCCCCGCGGCGGGCGTCGCCACCGCCACGCTGACCCAGGTGAGCGACGGGGTGGCCCGCAGCGCGAGCAGGATCAGGGCGAGGACGAGCAGCCCGAACATCGAGAACGCCGCCCGTCCGGCGTACGTCGTCTCCATGAAGGGGTAGATCAGGACCCCGCCGAGCTGGACCACGAGCAGGACAGGCACGGCGTCGTGCGCACGATACCCGAGCCACCGCCGCATGGCGCGAGCCTAGCCGGTGCGGACCGGTTGGCGGCCCTGGGCGCGGGCAGGCGGAACAGCTCGAGCTCGGTGCCGTAGTAGCGGTCGGTCAGCGCCCGAGTGGCTCCATGCCGAGCCGCTGGCAGACGGCCAGGGACGCGCTCGTTGTCCGGGCGTACGACGGCCAGCGACCTCGGTCGAGCCCTCGGCGAAGGCCCGGCCGAGCAGCGCCGCGGCCGACTCGGTGGCGTAGCCGTGGCCCCAGGCGTCGGGATGGAGGTGCCAGCCGACCTCGACCTCGCCGTCGCCGTCCGGGCAGCGGGACCAGCAGCACGGTGCCGAGCGACCCGGCCGTCGTCGCGTGCGCTCGACGGCCCACGAGCCCCCGGCCGCGGCGCGGCTGGTGCGCTCGGCCCACCGCTCGATCCGGGCTCGCGGCGCTCGTCGCGGGTCTGCCAGCGCCTGCGGCGTGGAGCCGAGCCAGCGCGCCACCTCCCAGCGGCGAGTAGATGTCGAAGAAGCGGTCGGGGTCGTCGAGTCTCCACGGCGCGCAGCGAGCAGCGCTCGGTCGCCAGGAGACGGCTCAGCGGTCAAGGTGGCGGGCCCAGGCGAAGCAGAAGAGGCCGTAGCACGCGAACCCGAGCGCGATCACGACGAGCACCGGGGCGCCGAACGGCTGCTGGAGGATCTTGTGCAGCGCCTGGTCGAGGCCACCGGACTTGTCCGGGTCGTGGGTGAGCGCGGCGTAGAGGAACAGCAGCCCGACGACCGCGATCGCGACGCCCTTGGCGACGTAGCCGACCTTGCCGAGCAGGACGTAGGCCTTGCCCGTCGTTGCCGGTCTTGCCCTCGGCGTCGAGCTTGGAGCGGAACTTCTCCGTCCAGACCGCGGTGGACCAGGAAGCCGGCGACCCGATGGACCGCGGGCGCCGACCAGGAACACGATGCACGGGGCCGCCGGGCATCTGCATGAGCTTGGTGGTGATGCCGTCGGTGCCGCCGCTTCCGGACGAGCCGCCCGAGTCGCGGTCTTGAGCGCGGACAGGCGCGAGGCTGCCGTAGAGCACGACCTTGCCGCCGGAGATGGCCCGCTTGAAGACCCGCTTGCCGCCGTCCTCGTCGCGGTGGCCCCACGCCGCCTCGAGCGCCTGCCAGATCACCAGCGCCAGGAAGCCGGCGGCGACGACGTAGAGCGAGATCCGTCCGGGCGTGGTGGTCGCCAGCTTCGTGCAGCGCGCCCTGGCTGGACGCGCTGCCGCCGCTGTCGCCGAAGGCCAGCTGCAGCGCCAGCCAGGCCATGATCAGGTGCACCACGCCGTAGGAGACGAGCCCGACCTGGATGGCGTGGTCCATCCACTCGCTGTCGTCCGCCTGCCGCCCCGCCTGCTGTGCCTGTGCCGCCACGTTCATGCGTCGGTCCTTCCCCTCCGGTCGGTGGCACGTGTACCCCGTTTGGCGTGGGTCACTCGCGGGGGACGGAACCTTGACCGTGCCCGGGGGCGTTCGCCGTGCCCCCGGCGGGTAGAACTGACCCGTGACAGACTCCCCGCTGGTCCTCGGACCGCTGATCCGGTACGTCGACGAGACCTCGCGCCTCGATCTGGGTGGAGACCGCCGACGCCGCCACGGTCACGGTGCGGGCGGGCGACCGCACGTGGGACGCCAGGACCTTCGGCGTCCACGGCCACCACTACGCGCTCGTCGTCGTCGACGGGCTGGAGCCGGGCAGCATCACGCCGTACGCCGTCGAGGTGGACGGCGTCGCGGGTGTGGCCGCCGCGCCGGACGCGCCGGGCGGCGAGTTCCCGCCGAGCGTGATCGCCACCCTCAAGCCGGGCAAGCCGCTGCGGCTGGCGTTCGGCTCGTGCCGGACCAGCGTCGGGCACGACGAGGCCGGCAACCGCACGCACGGCGTCGACGCCCTGCGCGAGCCTGGCGCTGAAGATGGCGCACGGACCGCAGCGTGCGCTGGCCGGACCTCGTGCTGTTCCTCGGCGACCAGGTCTACGCCGACGAGACCACCGAGGAGATGCAGGAGTTCATCGAGTCACGCCGCGACATCGAGCAGCCGCCGGGCAAGGAGCTCAAGGACTACGAGGAGTACGCCCACCTCTACCAGCTCGCCTGGAGCGACCCGCTGAACCGCTGGCTGCTCTCCACGCTGCCGAGCCTGATGATCTTCGACGACCACGACGTGCGCGACGACTGGAACACCTCGCTACGCGTGGAAGCAGGAGATCGGGCCACCACGTGGTGGCACGGGCCGCATCGTCGCCGGCCTCGCGTCGTACTGGGTCTACCAGCACCTCGGCAACCTCTCGCCCGACGAGCGCGAGACGGACGAGATCTGGCAGCGGGTGCGTCGCCCACGAGGGCGAGGACGAGCTCGACCTCGACGCGAGACGCTGGACGCGCTGGCCGAGCGGGTCGACGCAGGAGCCGGGGACCTACCGGTGGAGCTACGCCCGCGACCTCGCCGACGTGCGGCCTGGTCGTGGTCGACTCCGCGCGGCCCGGGTGCTGGAGCCCGACCGCCGCGCGCTGCTCGACGACGCCGAGACTCGCCTGGCTCGACGAGCAGATGCGCGGCGACGTCAGGCACCTGCTGGTCGGCACGTCGCTGCCGTTCCTGCTGCCGCCGGGCCTGCACCACCTCGAGGCGTGGAACGAGGCCGTCCGGCGGGAGCGTGGGGCGAGCGCGCCGGGAACGCGGGCGAGAAGCTGCGCCGCACCGTCGACCTCGAGCACTGGGGAGCCTTCCAGGATGCCTTCCAGGCCGTGGCCCGGATGGCCACCGAGGTGGCCGACGGCAAGCGCGGGAAGGCGCCGCAGACCGTGACGTTCCTGTCCGGCGACGTGCACCACTCCTACGTCTCGGAGGTGCAGCGGCAGCACTGGGCCGGCAGCAGCCGGATCATGCAGGCCGTCTGCTCCCCGATCCGCAACCCGCTGCCCCGCAAGATGCGCTTCGCGACGGCCGTCGCTGGCCTATGCCGTCGCCGGCCCGATCGGCAAGCTGGTGGCCCGCTCGGCGAAGGTGCCGGACGCGCCGTTCCGCTGGCGCAACGTGGTCGGGCCCGTGGTTCGACAACAACATCGCGCTGCTCGAGGACCGTGACGACGGCCTGCTGCTGTCGTGGTTCACCGGTGTGGTCGAGCACGGCGACCACCTGCACCCCCGGCTGGACCAGATCGCCGAGGTGCTGATCGAGCCCCGTTGACGTCGGCCCGGTCCGCGGGTCCGACGTACCGTCTGCGGGTCGGTCACCGGAGGCGGCGGCCGTTTTCCTGCATCACCTGGTAAACGTCCCCTCCCCATGGACTGTTCACCGTGGGGAGCGGCCGTTTTCCTGCATCACCTGGTAAACGTCCCCAGGGGGTCAGGCGTCGTGACGGACGCCGCGCTCGCCCGAGTCGGTCAGCCGAGCCTCCTCGGAGGCCTGGCGCTCGAGCTCCGCGCGGCGGCTCGCGTCGATCAGGGAGCGCGTCGCCTCGTAGTCGCCGGGCCGGCTGACCAGGTCGGACGCACCGCCCTTGAGGCGGCCCAGCGCGGCGCGCGCGAAGATCTGCTGCTCGGTCGCCGTACGCTCCGAGCGGCCACGGCCCAGGAAGCTCACCGACCAGTGGCCGAGCGCGCCCACCCGGTTCTTGAAGCCGGTGAGGTAGACGAGGTGCACGCCCAGCCACATCAGCCAGGCGACGAAGCCGGTGATGCGCAGGCGCCCGACCATCGCGACCGCGCGGAAGCGCGAGATCGTGGCCATGCTGCCCTTGTCGAAGTAGTGGAACGGGCGCTGCGGGGCCTTGTCGTCGGACAGCCGCGCCTTGATCTCCTTGGCGGCGTACTTCGCACCCTGGATCGCCACCTGGGCGACGCCGGGGAGGTGGTCGAGGTTGATCATGTCGCCGACCACGAACACCTCGGGGTGACCCGGCAGTGTGAGGTCGGGGTTGACGCTGATGCGGCCCGCGCGGTCGACCGGCGCGCCGGTCTGCTCGCCGAGCAGGCGGCCGAGGGGGCTGGCCTGCACGCCGGCGGCCCACACCTTGGTGGCGGACTCGATGCGGCGGTGGGTGCCGTCCTTGTCGGCGACGTCGAGGCCCCACTCGTCGACGTCGGTCACCATCGCGCCGAGCTGCACCTCGACCCCGAGGCGCTCGAGCGCGACCTTGGTCTTGCGGCCGAGGGTGGCCCCGAACGGGGGCAGCACCTGCGGCGCCGCGTCGAGGAGGATCACCCGCGCCTCGCGGGTGTTGATGTGGCGGAAGTCCTTGCTCAGCGTGCGGTGCGAGAGCTCGGCGATCTGACCGGCCATCTCGACGCCCGTGGGGCCGGCGCCGACGACCACGAAGGTCAGCAGCCGCTGGATCTCCTGCTCGTCGGTGGAGATCTCGGCGAGCTCGAACGCGCCGAAGATCCGGCCGCGGAGCTCGAGCGCGTCGTCGATGCTCTTCATGCCGGGCGCGAACTCGGCGAACTGGTCGTTGCCGAAGTAGGACTGGCCGGCGCCGGCGGCCACGATGAGCGAGTCGTACGGCGTCACGGTGACCCGGTTGAGCACCTGGGAGGTGACCGTGCGCGCCTCGAGGTCGATGTCGGTGACGTCGCCGAGGATGACCCGCGCGTTGCGCTGGCCCGAGAGGATCTCGCGGGTCGGCGGGGCGATCTCGCCCTCGGACAGGATGCCTGTCGCGACCTGGTAGAGCAGCGGCTGGAACAGGTGGTGGGTGGTGCGGGCGACCATGGTCACGTCCACGTCGGCGTTGCGCAGCGCCTTGGTGCCGAAGAGGCCGCCGAACCCGGAGCCGATCACCACCACGCGGTGGCGGTGGCTGGTGCCGTCCTGCGTCGTCGTCATGTCGGCCTCTCCGTGGCGCCGGGGTGCTCGGGTCTCCGTGGTCGTACCCATTGTCGTGGTCACATCTCCTACAACGCATCCCGGGCCGGTCTGCTTGCGACCTGGGGCATGGCGTGGCTCACAGCCGGGCTGGCGGGGAGGCTCGCGCGCCGGCTCCCGGCCGTCCCTGCGGACCAGCCGGGCAGGATGGAGGCGTGAGCACACACTTCGACCTCGTGGTCATCGGCAGCGGCTCGGGCAACTCCGTCGTGGACGAGAGGTTCGCCGACCGCCGCGTCGCGATCATCGAGAAGGGCACCTTCGGCGGCACCTGCCTCAACGTCGGGTGCATCCCGACCAAGATGTTCGTCTACCCCGCCGACATCGCCCGCTCGGCGGCCCACGGGCCCGAGCTCGGGGTGGAGACCAGGTTCGACCGGGTGCGCTGGCCCGAGGTGCGGGACCGGATCTTCGGCCGGATCGACCCGATCTCGGTGGGCGGCCGGCGCTGGCGGGCCGAGGGCGCCGAGAACGTCACGCTCATCGAGGGCCACGCCCGCTTCACCGACGTACGCACCCTCGACACGGGCACCGGCCGGACCATCACCGCCGACCAGGTCGTGCTCGCCGCGGGCGGGCGGCCCGTCGTCCCCGACATCGAGGGGCTCGACGAGGTCGGCTTCCACACCAGCGACACGGTCATGCGGATCGACGACGTCCCCGAGCGGCTGCTCGTGATCGGCGGCGGCTTCGTGGCGGCGGAGTTCGCGCACGTCTTCTCCTCGTTCGGCTCGCGGGTCACGATCGCGAACCGCTCCGCGGCGATGCTGCGCGCCGAGGACGACGAGATCTCGCAGCGCTTCACCCAGGTCGCGCAACGGCAGTGGGACCTGCGGCTCGGGGTGCTCGTCGACAAGGTGGAGAGGTACGACGGCGGGGTGCGCGCGCACCTGTCCGACGGCAGCATGGTCGAGGTCGACCTGGTGCTCGTCGCAGCCGGCCGTCGCTCGAACGCCGACGGGCTCGACCTCGACCGGACGGGCGTGCTGGTCGACGAGGACGACGTGGTCGTGGTCGACGACCACCAGCGCACCAACGTCGACGGCATCTGGGCCCTGGGCGACGTCGCCAACCACTTCCAGCTCAAGCACGTGTCCAACCACGAGGCGCGCGTCGTCCAGCACAACCTGCTCCACCTCGACGACCCGTCCGCGTGGATCCGGTCGCACCACGAGGCCGTCCCCAGCGCGGTGTTCTCCAGCCCTCAGGTCGCCAGCGTCGGGCTGACCGAGAAGCAGGCCGTCGAGCGCGGGATCGACCACGTGGTGGCCCGCCAGAAGTACGGCGACACCGCCTACGGGTGGGCGATGGAGGACACCACCGGGCTCGCGAAGCTGGTCGCCGACCCGGCCACGGGCCTGATCCTGGGCGCGCACGTCCTCGGCCCCCAGGCCTCCAACCTCATCCAGCCGCTGATCCAGGCGATGGCCTTCGGGCAGACCGCCCACGAGGTCGCCCGCCGCCAGTACTGGATCCACCCCGCCCTGATGGAGGTCGTCGAGAACCTCCTCCTCGCCCTCCCCGACTGACTCCGGTGGCCCAGGGGGCTACGCCTCGAAGTCGTCGACGATGTGGACCGCGGCCTCCTCGGCGCTGGCGCCGGCACCGTCGATGCCGACGTCCTCGCCGATCAGCTCCGAGTCCACGTCGGGGCCGAGGCCCTCGTCCTCGTCGACCAGGCGCCCGGCGCGGGCGGTGCCGACCTCGCCGCCGACGTTCTCGTAGTCCTCGGCCGCCTCGTCGTAGGGGTCCGGCTCGGGCTCCTCCTGGGCGATCCGCTGGTCCAGCGTCTCGCCGGTCTCCTCCTCGTACGGCGTGTTGCCGAAGCCCTCGGCCGGGGACCACTTCTCGGGCGGCGAGTAGCCCTCGTCGAGCGGCTCGGACAGCCCGCGGTCGGACACGAGGCTGTCGCCGTCACCCTGCGGCTGGTCCTCGTCGTCCACGCTGTAGTCGTTGTAGGTCTCGCGGTCGCCGTCGTACTCCGTCATGTCGGTGAAACTACCCGCCCGGCCGCATCGCACGCGGGTCAGGGCGACCTCACCTCAGGTCGAGCTCGCGCACGACGGAGTCGACGACGGCGACCAGGTCGCCGCCCGTGCGGCGGGCCACCTCCCGCTGGCGCTGGTAGGACGCCCCGGCGCGCGGGATGTCCTCGACGGAGCGGAGCTCCTCGACGCAGTCCAGGCGTACGGCGACGGGCTCGAGCCGCTCGAGGAGGTCGTTGAGGTCGTCGGTGACCAGACGCTCGTGGGCCTCGGCGTCCAGGATGATCTCGGCGTCGAGGCCGTAGCGGGCCGAGCGCCACTTGTTCTCCTGCACGTGCCAGGGCGGCATCGTCGGCAGCGTCTCGCCGGCGGTCAGCCGGTCCGCGAGGTCGACGACGAGGCAGTGGGTCAGCGCGACCAGGGCGGCCAGCTCCCGCAGGTTGGAGACGCCGTCGCAGATCCGCACCTCGACGGTGCCGAGCGCGGGGGAGGGCCGCACGTCCCAGCGGATGTCGGAGAGGCACTCGATGACACCGGTGCGCAGGTGGTCCTCGACGAAGGACTCGAACTCCTGCCAGGTGTGGAACTGGAAGGGCAGCCCGGCCGTGGGCAGCTGCTGGAACATCATCGCCCGGTTGCTGGCGTAGCCGGTGTCGGTGCCCGACCACATCGGCGAGGAGGCCGAGAGCGCCTGCAGGTGCGGGAAGTGGTTCAGCAGCGAGCTCACGATCGGGATGACCTGGTCGCGGTGGGCCACGCCGACGTGCACGTGCACGCCCCAGATCAGCATCTGCCGGCCCCACCACTGGGTGCGCTCGATCAGCTCCTCGTAGCGGTGGCCGGGCGTGAGCAGCTGGGTCGACCACTGCGCGAAGGGGTGGGTGCCGGCGGAGTAGAGGTCGACCCCGAGGTCGTCGGCGATCGGCCGCACGTGCTTCAGCGTTCCGGCCAGGTCGGCCATCGCCTCCGCGACGGTCGTGGTGACGCCGGTGACGACCTCCACGGTGTTGCGGAGCAGCTCCTGGTGGATGTTGGGCTGCTCGCCGAGGGCGGCGTGCACGCCCTCGAAGAGCGCACCGGCCTGGTTGGAGAGGTCGCGGGTGGTCTTGTCGACCAGCGCGAGCTCCCACTCGACCCCGAGTGTCGGCCGGGGCGAGGCGGCGTAGTCGATTCCCACGACTCATCGAAACACACTCGGCGGGACACGGGCACCAGCGCGGCGAGGGTACGACGGCCTGGCCGGCCGCGACTGCGAGGATGAGCGCCGTGATCGACGTGGGCGCCGGCGACGTGGTGGTGCACGGCGAGAACCTCCGGGTGCTCCCGCTGCTGCCCGACGAGACGTTCCAGGTCGTCTACCTCGACCCCCCGTTCAACACGGGCGGCCGGCGCGACCGTCGTACCCTCCGGACCGTCCGCGAGGGCGCGGAGCCGGCCGAGGGCGAGCGCGGCGACCGGACCGGCTTCGGCGGCCGTCGCTACCGCACCACCGAGACCTCGCGGATGTCGTTCCCCGACTCGTTCCCGGACTACGTCGACTTCCTGGCGCCGCGGCTCGAGCACGCCCGGCGGCTGCTGACCCCGTCCGGGACGCTCTACCTGCACCTCGACTGGCGCGAGGCGCACTACTGCAAGGTGCTCCTCGACGAGGTGTTCGGCCGCGACAACTTCCTCAACGAGGTGATCTGGGCCTACGACTACGGCGGCCGGGCCAAGGACCGCTGGCCGGCCAAGCACGACACGATCCTGGTCTACGTCAAGCAGCGCGGCGAGCACCTGTTCGACCAGGACCGCATCGAGCGGGTCCCCTACCTCGCGCCCGGTCTCGTCGGCCCCGAGAAGGCCGCCCGGGGCAAGCTCCCGACCGACGTGTGGTGGCACACGATCGTGCCGACGTCGGGCCGGGAGAAGACCGGCTACCCGACCCAGAAGCCGGAGGGCGTGCTGCGCCGGGTGCTGGCCCCCTCGAGCCGCCCGGGCGACCTGGTGCTGGACTTCTTCGCCGGCAGCGGTACGACGGGGGCGGTGGCCGCCGCGACGGGACGGCGCTTCGTGCTCGTGGACGAGAGCGCCGACGCGGTGCGCGTGATGCGGGAGCGGCTGGGCC
Organism: uncultured Actinomycetota bacterium; assembly: GCA_963781745.1. GTDB lineage: Bacteria > Actinomycetota > Actinomycetes > Propionibacteriales > Nocardioidaceae > Nocardioides_B. The sequence continues at coordinate 27,561 of CAWAHH010000012.1, forward strand.
CGGCGACGTACCTCGACGAGCGCGGCGAGCCCCTGCCCGACCCCCAGCCCGACGCCTGAGCGGCGGGAGGATCCACGGCGGAACCGCCCGGTCCCGGAGCACTTGTCCGAAACGTGAGTCATGGTAAGAAAAAGGTGCCGATGACCCGCTCTTTACCTTACTCTGGTCCGAGTGACCATGGGAGAAGGGCACGATCTCGGCGCGCGATCCGCGTCGCAGCACGCGGCCGCCGGTGACGCGTCCGTCCTCGGGGACGTGCTGACGCGGCTCGACCCGCACCTGCCCACCGTGGTCGACGCGTTCTACCTGCGCCTGGTCGAGGACCCGGCCGCCAAGACCCTGGTCGAGGGTCTCACCCCGATCGAGCTCGGCCGGCTCAAGCGCCGCCAGGCCGAGCACGTGCGGCACCTGCTCTCGCCGACCTCGACGCTGCCCGGGCGCACCGAGCGCAGCCGCGAGATCGGCCGCGTGCACGCGATGGTCGGCGTCGAGATGGACAGGTACGCCGACGCGGTGGCCGACCACCGCCGCGGGCTCGTCGAGACGCTCGCCGACCACGCCGACGGGCTCGACCTCGCGTCCGCCAACGCGGCGGTGACCGACCGCTTCATGCAGGACCTGCACGGGGCGCTCCTGGGCTACCGCGACGTCGACAACTCCCAGCACCGGGCCGTGCTGCGGGTGATCCGCGCGGTCTCCGACAGCCGCACCGTGGCCGACCTGGCGCGCGGACCTGGTCGCCGCCCTGAGCCGGCCTCGACGGCGTGGTGGGCGCGCTGTTCGCGCGGCCCGACGCGAACGGCAGCATCCAGTTCGAGGTCGGCGCCGGCTCGGGTTCGACGCGTTCCTCGCCGACGGCACTGACGCGACGGCTTCCGCGTCATCTCCACCGACGACGCGGACGACGACAGCGGTCGCGGGCCCGATCGGCCGCGCGTGGCGCTCGGGTCGCGTCGAGCGCTCGCGACTCCTACCTGACCGACCCGTCCACCGCCCCGTGGCGGGACATCGCCGAGGCGTGCGGCTGGCGCTCCTGCGCGAGCATCCCGCTCGCCGACCGCGCGGGCAGCACCCGCGCCGTGCTCTCCCTGCACGCCGCCTGGCCCGGGTACTTCGCCTCCGACGCCCGCGCCGCCATGCTCGACCAGGTCAAGGAGGTCGTCGAGCAGGGGCTGTCCGTGCTCGACGAGCAGCCGGCGCTGACCTCCGGCGTCAGCGGCCACGCGGCGCGGACGGCGCACCTCGACCGCCTCGCGGCCGGCGAGGTCGAGATGGTCTACCAGCCCGTCGTGACGCTGCCCGAGGGGCGGCTGGTCAAGCTGGAGGCGCTGGCCCGGCTGCGCGACGGCGACCGGCTGGTCAGCCCCGCGGAGTTCCTCCCCGCCTTCGGGGACGACGAGCTCCTGCGGCTGTTCGAGATCGGGCTGCGGCAGTCGCTGGGGGCGGTGCGCGACTGGGACGCGCAGGGACTGCACACCGGCGTCTCGCTCAACCTGCCGGTCGTCGGCGGTCTCCGACGACCGCTACGCGCGGCTGGTGGCCGCAGCACCTCGCCACGGCCGACGTCGCCCCCGAGCGGCTCACCCTCGAGCTGCTCGAGAACGGCGCGGTCGAGCACTCGACCGAGCAGCGCAGCCACTCGCTGCAGGGCTTCACCGACCTCGGGGTCCGGCTGGCCCAGGACGACCTCGGCTCCGGCTACAGCTCCCTGCTGCGGCTGCGGCACTTCGCCTTCGACGAGGTCAAGATCGACCAGAGCCTGGTCCGCGGCACGGAGTTCGCGCCCGGCGCCGCCCTGCACTTCATCCAGCCGATCACCGACATCGCGCACAGCCTCGGCCTCGACGTCATCATCGAGGGCCTGGAGACCCCCGGCCTCATCGAGGCGGCCGTCCAGCTCGGCGTCGACATGGGCCAGGGCTACGGCATCGCCCGCCCGATGCCGGCGCGACGCCGTGCTGTCGTGGGTCCGCTCGTTCTCGCTCGACGTCGACCCGCTGCGCCCGCGCACGGGGATGGGCGCGCTCGCGGGCCACGTCGCCTGGGAGCACGGGCTGCACCGCGCCCGGCGAGCACCTCCCCGCCCGCGACGACCTCGGCGTCGACCGCTGCCCCCTGACGCCGTTCATCGACGCCCGCGATCGACTGCGCGACGCTGGCGCGCGCGCACCGCGACGTCCACGCCGCGGCGGTCCGCGCCCGCGGCAGCGCGACGCACCGGGCCGCCTACGACCGGCTCGCGCTGCGCATCACCGGCTGACCGGTCGCCCGGTTGGGCGGCCTTGCCATGCTGGGCGGGTGCGCATCCTCGTCGCCGGCGCCACCGGCTACCTCGGCTCGCGGCTGGTTCCCGAGCTGCTGCGCCGGGGCCACGAGGTGGTGGCCGCGTCGTCATCGGTCCCCGACCCCGGATCGCTTCGCGTGGGGCGACCGCGTCGAGCTTCGCGCAGATGGACGCCACCGACCCCGTCGCCGGTGCGCCGGGCGGTGCCGGGGTGCGACGCCGTCTGCTACCTCGTGCACGGGCTGTCCACGCGCGACTTCCGGACCCGCGACCGGCTCGCCGCGGCGACGATGCGCGACGCGGTGACCGAGCAGGGGGTGGGGCGGGTGGTCTACCTGTCCGGGCTCGTGCCCGACGTCCGCGACGCGAGCTGTCGCCGCACATCGCCTCCCGGCTCGAGGTCGAGCAGATCCTGCTCGGGAGCAGCGCGGCCGCACGCTGTCGCTGCGCGCGGGCGTCGTCGTCGGCGCGGGGTCGACGTCCTTCGAGATCGTCCGGCAGACCGCCTCGACCCTGCTCGTCCAGCCGGTGCCGGCGTGGATGCGCTCGCGCGTGCAGCCGATCGCGGTGGCCGACGTCCTGCGGGTCCTCGCCGACGCGCTGGAGGAGGACGCCGTCGGCGACGTGGACGTCGGCGGCCCCGACGTGGTGACCTACCCCGAGCTGCTGGCGATGTACGCCGAGGTGGCCGGCCTGCCCCGCCTGCAGGTGCCGGTGCTCGGTGGCCCCGTGACCGCCGTCGCCCTGTCCGCCGGGCTGGTGTCCGCGGCGCCGTACTGGACCGCGGCCGCCCTGGTGCGCAGCCTGCGTCACGACATGGTCTGTCGTCCCGGCCAGCCGGACCCGGCGGCGGCCGACCTCACCGACGCGCTGCCGCTGCGCGAGGCGATGCGGCAGGCGGTGCAGGCCGACGGGCCCACCGGCCGGTCGTCGGGACGGCAGCGCAGCGACCCGTCGTGGGTGCGGCCGTCGTGGTGGGAGCGTCCGCTCGCCGCGACGGGGCTCCCCGGCTCCACCCTGCTCGGCTCGGCCCTGCACGTCGCCGACCACCGGGTGCGCGGCTTCCTCTCCGCCCTCGGTTGAGGGGCTGCCCGGCCGCCGGGTCGACGGGTCGGGTCAGCCGACCTCGAAGAGCAGGCACGAGCTCGTCGCGGTGGCCAGCAGGCGGCCGCCCGCATCGGTCAGGGTCGCCTCGGCGAGGGCGAGACGCCTGCCCTGGTTGAGCACCCGGCCCTCGGCCGTGATCCGGCCCGTGGACGCGGTGATCCCGCGCACGAACCTCACGTTGAGGTCGATGCTGGTGTAGCCGATCCCCGCCGGCAGGGTCGAGTGCACCGCGCAACCGGCCGCGGAGTCGAGCAGCGTCGCGAACACGCCGCCGTGGACGGAGCCGATCGGGTTGTAGTGGTGCTCGCCCGGGTCGAGGGAGAACACCGCCCGGCCCTCCTCCACCACGTCGAGGTGGAAGCCCAGGGTGGCCCCGATCGGCGCGGCGGGCAGCCGTCCGTCGCGCACCGCCTCGAGCATCGCCAGCCCCGGCTCGCGTCCCACGTGCGAGGCCGTGATCGCGGGGTCCTGCCAGGTGGTCGTGCGCTCGCGCAGCACGTCCTGACCGTCGGTCGCCGTCATCCGCACGCCTCCTGGTGGGTCTGTCGGGATGTGACAGAGGCTAATACACTACGCCTATGTCAGCGACCTCCCGTCTGCTGCTCGACCCGGCTCCCGGTGGGCTGTTCCTCCTGCAGGACCTCGTGAACACGCGCGCCATCCCGTCGTACGGCGTGCGCGACCTGCTCGCGACGGTCCACGACGCCCAGCGGTGGACCCGGACCACCGTGCCGGCGTGGCGCGAGGCGACCGGGGCGACCGGCACCGTCGGGCGGCTGCGCTCGGGGGACCTGCGCCCCCTGGCCCGGCTGCGCGACGACCTCGTCACCGCGGTCGAGGGTCGCGCCGTGCGCGTGCGCCGCCCCGCCGAGGTGGTCCACGAGGCCGGCGTCGCCCGCCTGCAGCCGGTCGGCACCGGCGTCGCCTGGCTCGCGTCGGCGGTCTGGGGGCAGGTGCTGCTGTCCCGGCTCGACGGCTCGTGGCAGCGGCTGAAGGTCTGCGCGGCCGACGGCTGCCCGGCCGCCTTCCACGACCGCTCGCGCAACAACAGCCGGGTCTGGCACGACGTGCACACGTGCGGCAACGTCGCCAACCTCCGCGCCTCCCGCGCCCGCCGGCGATAGCGGCCGCCGGCTGCTGGGAGAATGCAGCGCCGGGCCGTGGGCCTCGGGTCTGAGGAGGTCGGGTGGAGGGGGTCGCCGAGGGGTTCGGCACGATCGCGGCCGTCATCGCGCTCGGCGCCCTGCTCGCGCAGCTCGGGGTGCTCGACGACGCCGCCCGGGTACTGCTGTCCCGGCTGTCGTTCTTCGTGGCCAGCCCGGCACTGATGGTCACCGTCCTCGGCGACGCCGACGTGACCCAGGTGCTCTCGCGCAACCTCGCGGCGACGGGCGCGGGCGTCGCGGTGGCCGCGGTCGCCTACCTCGTCGCCGCCCGGCTGGTGTGGCGGCGCGACCTCGCCGACTCCGTGGTCGGCGCCCTCTGCGCGTCGTACGTCAACGCCGGCAACCTCGGGCTGCCGATCGCCTCGTACGTCCTCGGCGACGCCGCGCTCGTCGCGCCCACCCTGCTCCTGCAGCTGCTCGTGCTGCAGCCGCTCGCGCTCGCCGTCCTCGACCACGCCGTCTCCCAGAAGCGGGTGTCGTTGGCCCGTGCGCTGAGCCGGCCGCTGACCAACCCGCTCACGATCGGGTCGCTGCTCGGGCTGCTCCTCGCGGTCACCGGCGTCACGCTGCCGCACGTCGTGCGCGACCCGCTCGAGCTGGTCGGCGGGATGGCCGTTCCTGCGATGCTGATGGCCTACGGCATCTCGCTGCGGCTCGGCCCGCGCCCCGGGCAGGGCACCTCCGTGCTCGAGATCGGGTACGTCGCCGTGCTGAAGCTGCTCGTCCAGCCGGTCACGGCCTACGTGGTGGGCCGGTTCGCCCTCGGCCTCGACACGCCCGCGCTGCTGGCCGTGACCGTGCTGTCGGCGCTGCCGACCGCGCAGAACATCTTCGTGCACGCGACCCGCTACGGGCGGGCCGAGGTGATGGCGCGGGACTCGATCTTCGTCACGACCGTGCTCTCGGTGCCGGCCGTCGCGGTGGTCGCGGCGCTGCTCGCGTGAGCTGCCGTGCGGCCGGGCCCGGACAGCGACCGACCCCGAGCCGTGACGGGGGATGCACGGTCGGGGTCGGTCTGCGGCAAGGGTACAGGTGGCGGATGCGGATCGGGTCAGACCGGTCCACACCCACAGGTACTACCTAGGTCGGCGTGATCCGGACGAGAAGCCGGCCGCGCTGTGCCCGGACCCGCGCGTGGACGAGGCGGCGGGCCGGCTGCGCTGCTGGCCGCTCTGCTGACCGCCGGTCTGACCGCCCTGGCGGCGGCCGCCGGAACGCTGCCCGGCCGGGGCGGTGGCGCCCTGGCCGGCGGCGCGACCGCCGCGGCGCGAGCGCCGGCCGGCCTGGCCGTCCTGCGCGGCAGCGGCACCCTGCTCGCCTTGGCGGGCGCCCCGGGTCGCCTGGCCGCGCTGGCCACCCTGGCCACCGCCCTGGCCGCGCATCCCGCCACGGCCCCGGCCCGCCTCGGCGGCGGGCGCGACGACCGGGTCGCCGAAGACCCGCTCGCCCGGGGCGATCTGGGTCAGCATCGGCGAGGACGCGTCGACGCGGGTGATGGTCGGCTTGACGCCGGCCTTGCGGGTGAGGTCGCGGACGTCGGACGTCTGCGAGTCGAGCATGATCGTCACGACCGTGCCGGCGCTGCCCGCGCGGGCGGTGCGCCCGGAGCGGTGCAGGTACGCCTTGTGCTCGACCGGCGGGTCGGCGTGCACGACCAGCGCCACGTCGTCGACGTGGATGCCGCGCGCCGCGATGTCGGTGGCGACCAGGGTCTGGGCCGCGCCGCTGGAGAACGACGTGAGGTTGCGGGTGCGGGCGTTCTGCGACAGGTTGCCGTGCAGCTCCACCGTCGCGACCCCGGCGGCGTTGAGCTGGCGGGTGAGGTTCTTCGCGCCGTGCTTGGTGCGCGTGAACACCATCGTCCGGCCGGGTGCGGCGGCGAGGTTCGCGATCACCGGCAGGCGCGACTCCTTGCCCACGTGCAGGACGTGGTGGTCCATCGACGAGACCGGCGACTGCGCCGAGTCGACGCTGTGCACGACCGGGTCGGTCAGGAACCGCTTCACCAGCACGTCGACGCCCGCGTCGAGCGTCGCCGAGAACAGCAGCCGCTGGCCGCCGCGCGGGGTGGTGTCGAGGATCCGGCGTACGACGGGGAGGAAGCCGAGGTCGGCCATGTGGTCGGCCTCGTCGAGCACCGTGACCTCGACGGCGTCGAGGCTGACCTGGCGGGTCTGCATGTGGTCGGCGAGCCTGCCGGGGCAGGCGATCACGACGTCGACGCCGGCCTGCAGCGCCTTGACCTGCGGGCCGGCGGACACGCCGCCGAAGACGGTGATGACGCGCAGGCCCGCGTCCGCGGCGAGCGGGGCGAGCGACGCCTCGATCTGGCGGACCAGCTCGCGGGTCGGCGCGAGCACCAGCGCGCGGGGCCGCTTGGCCTGACGGGGCTTGGGGTTCGCGACCAGCCGCGCGACGAGCGGCAGCAGGAACGCGTAGGTCTTGCCCGAGCCGGTGCGGCCGCGGCCGAGGACGTCGCGCCCGGCCAGGGAGTCCGGCAGCGTGCTGGCCTGGATCGGGAAGGGGGTGTCGATGCCGGCCGCCGCGAGGACGCGGACGAGGCGGGTGGGCACGCCGAGCTCGGCGAAGCCGCCGGAGGTGCTCGGCGACGCCGAGGTGGTGGAGGTGGACGGGGTGGATGCGTGCAGGGAGGGGCGCGTGGCCGCCATGAAGGAGCTCCGAAAGATGGTGGTGGTCGTCCTGCCCGGCGCGGACGACTGGTCCGCGGCGCTTGGTGGATGACTGGAGAAGCGGCCCGAGGCAGAACAGAAGGGGCCGCTGGATCCAAGGATACGCAGGTCGGGGGCCTGATCGCGAATGCGCGGCAGGCCGTGCGGGCCGACTGCGACGGCGGTCACAGCCCGGCGCGCGGGGTAGGCTCGTCCTACCGGACCTGTTGGGCGGCGGCTGCCTCGCCGCTCCTGCAGCCGGAGGGAGAGCGGTCAGCGTGACGGCGACGCAGCGATGAGCACGACCGCCCGGCCCGGCCCCGGCCTCACTCCCGGCGCACGGAGCCGCCCGATCGGCATGCTCTGGCTGGACGTGCAGGCGGCCCGGCAGGCCCTGGCCGAGGAGCGCCGGCGTCCGGCGCACGACACGTCCGAGGTGCTGCTGCTGCGGCGCGGCCTGCTCACCGCCCTCGAGGCGTACGTCGGACGGCTGGAGGGAGCGCACCTGCCCGTGCCCTACCTCCTGCGCGACGAGCTGCGGCTGCACCAGCGGCTGTTCAGCTGACCGTCGCCACCCAGCTCGGCGACACCGCGTCGGCGTAGCCGGCCACCGTGGACAGCGTGACCGACCAGGTGCCCGTCGCCCTCGGGACGACCCGGGCGCTGAACACGCCGTCGGTCGTCGTGGTCCGGGTGCTCACCAGCGTGGCCGGCCCGCCGTCGGCGGGCTCGAACCAGACCTGCAGGCGCACGCCCTTCGGGCCCTCGGTCACGTCGCCGTAGGAGCGGGTGAGCGCGCCGGTCAGCGTGAGCGCGCCCCGCGCCGGCAGCGACGCCGCCGACCCCTCGACGCTCAGCGACGTCGACCAGGAGCCGACGGTCACGTCACCGAGCCCGGTGGTCGCCGCGGGCTGGAGCGACGACCCGGCGTACGAGACCGACAGTGTGCCCGAGGCCTTGAGCGGGAAGGTCGCGACGAACCGGCCGTCCGCGTCGGTCGTGGCGTGCCCGACCCGCAGGGGGGTCGGGCGGTCGGGGGTGGCCAGCATGATCGAGACGGCCTTCTTCGCGGCGCCCGTCGTGCTCCCGCCGGCGACCCGCAGCAGGGTGCCGGTCACGGTCACCGACGAGCCGTAGCCGACGTCGGTCCGGTCGACCGCTCCGGTCAGCGTGGTCGCCGGCGGCGTGACGGTGAGGCTGCCGAGGTCGACGCCGGTCGTGACGTAGGACGCCGATCCGGGCAGCAGCACCGAGAGGGTGCCGGAGACGGTGGGCTTGACGTCGACCGTCCAGTTGCCGTCGGCCGCCGTGCGAGGGCTGCCCACGGTGGTGGTGCGACCGGTGGTCGAGGCGGTGAAGCGCACCTGGAGCGAGGCGCCGCTCACCGGCACGTCCTCCCCGTCGAGGTCGCGGGTCAGCGTCCCCGCGACGGTGACGGCGTCGCCGAGGTAGATCGCGTGGGAGGACGTGGTCGCCGTGAGCACGGGGCTGCACTGCGCGGGCGAGACGGCGACGGCGTTCGACGTACCCGCCGTGTAGACCGCGCCGGTCACCGTCTTCGCGCCGTAGACCAGCGGCGTGGTCGTGCTCGGCGAGACCGTCGCGACGCCGTCGCTGCCGGTGGGTGCGGAGCCGGCCGAGGAGGTCGTCGTGGCGGTCGCCGTCCGTCGGGTGAACGACGTGCTCAGGCCCTTGACCGGCAGGCCGGTGGCGGTGTCGGTGACGGTCGCGGCCAGCGGGAACGCGGCCCCGGTGCAGACCGACGCGCTCGCACCGTCGGCGGGGGTCTGCCCGGCCGCGGTCACGGCGAGCGAGACCGGCCGCGCGGTGCCGGCGGCGAAGGTCAACGGGCTGGTCACGGACTTCGTGGCGCCCGTGGAGTCGACGACCGTCGCGGTCACCGTGGTCGCGGCCGAGACGGTCGCCGGGCAGGTGACCGTCGACTGCAGCGCGGTCGGCGTCGCGAAGGTGCAGTCCTTGCGGCCCGCCGTCCAGGTCACCGACGTGACGCTGCGCCCTGTCGGCAGGGCCGGCGTCACGCCCGCCTGCGTCGGCAGGCCCGGGACCGCCGGGTTGTTGACCGAGATCGTCGCGCCGAGCGTGGTCGGCGTGCCGGTCGTGCCGCCGCCGGAGCCGGTGCCGCCGCCGATGAGGAAGCGCGAGTCGGCGGCGTTCCAGTGCGTGTCGAGGTAGGAGCCGGGGTCCGGGTACGTCGAGAAGTAGTCGTCGGTGTTGCAGTCGAGGAGGTACTCGCGCTCGGCCGGGCAGACCTGGCGCATCGCGTAGGCACCGCCGTCGGCGTAGCACATCGTGTCGGACTCGTCCCAGCAGTGGCCGACCTTCGTCGAGTGCGGGGCGCTGTTCTGCACGCCGCCCAGGGTGTGGGTCAGCTCGTGCGCCTCCACGGAGTGCTGGCTGGTGCCGTTGCCGAGGCCCCAGCAGCCCGAGTCGACGCGGGCGTACTGCGCGTAGGAGCCGTTGTTCAGCTCGGCCTGGCTCTCGCGGTCGTCGTTGTACATCGTCGCGACCCCGCACAGCGAGGAGGCGTCGGTCCAGAGCAGGTACTTCCGCGACGCGTCGGTGTAGCCGAGCCCCTGCAGCGCGCTGATCGTGCCGTTGAAGGACGACAGCGCACCCGAGGGCACCACCACGTTGAGCACCTTCGCGGTGCACGTCCCGCCGCTCGCCTCGGTGACGTAGCGGATGTGGCGCACGCCCCCGGTCAGCGCGGCCGAGCGGTTGATCACGTCGTCGGTGCCGGCCGCCCACAGCTTGAAGCTCGCGAGCAGGGACGAGTAGCGGTTGGTGGCGCCGGCCTCGACGACGTACATCGTCTGGACGCGGTAGCCGCTGGTGCCGTCGCCGTCGCAGGTCACGCTCGGGGAGGTCGCGTTCGACGCGACCGCGGTCGGCACGCCGAGCTCCTCGGCCGCGGCGTACGCCGCCGGGCCGGCGCCCGGACGGGCGAGCAGCTCCTCGGTGCTGACGTGCTCGGTGACGTCGACGCCCTCGGGCGCCTCGTCGAGGTGGACGCACGCGACCGGCCCGCGAGCCAGTCGCAGCGTCTCGCCGCCCGGGCCGCACGCCGAGGCGGGGGAGCCGACGGCTCCGGCGAGCAGCACGCCGCAGGTGGCTGCGACGACCGCCGCGACCAGCGCCGGAACGAACCGCTCGGGCAGCCGGGACCTGCGTCCGGACGTGCCCGATGAAGTGGTGGCATGCCGCATGGCCGCGTCACCTTCCCTGGTGAAGCCTGTGTCGACCCGGCATCCCTGCCGTCGCCGCCCCCGAACGCGACACTCTTCTCGTCACGAGGATCGGCGTCGCGACCCACCCGCCGCAGCCCGGTGGCCGATGTTTTACCGACCTGAGGATCTCCGACCCGTTCGGTGGAGTCCGGCCTAGTCACCGGGCAGGAGCGCGACCTACCGGCCGCGGGGCGGGGCGGTGCTGCCGCGGAACACCAGCGAGGTCTCCACGACGGTCTCCTCCGGTGCGAGGACCGGGCTGGAGACCCGGCGCAGGGCCGCCTCGACGGCGGCTGCGCCCATCAGCGAGGGGTCCTGCCGGACGGTGGTGAGGTCGACGGCCGAGAAGCGGGCGACCGGCGAGTCGTCGAACCCCGTCAGCGAGACGTCCTCGGGCACCCGGACGCCCTGGCGGCTCACCACCTGGAGGAAGCCCGCGGCCGAGTGGTCGTTCGCCGTCACCACGACGGTCGGCAGCTCCGGGCGGGCCAGGATCGCCCGCGCCGCGGTGGCGCCGGCCTCCTCGAAGTAGTTCGTGGCGGTGTAGTCGCCGGGCACGGCCACCACGTCGGGCTCGAGCCCGAGCCTGCGCATCGCCCGGAGGTGTCCGCGCCGCCGTCGCGCCGCCATCGGCATCGACGACGGGTCGAGGTAGGCGATCCTCCGGTGGCCGAGGCTGGCGACGTACTCCGTCATGTGCGCGATCCCCCGGTCGCCGGCGGAGCGTACGACGTCGTACACGTCGTTGCGACGGCCGTAGCCCACGTCGACGACGGGGACCTGGCTGCGCTCCGCGATGGACAGGATCCGGGCGTGGTCGAGGTCGGACCCGACCAGGATCAGCGCCGCGCAGCGCACGCCGCGCAGCTCCTCGACGGCCTGCTCGGTGGAGCGGGTCCCGGTGTGCGCGCTCAGGTTGATCTCGTAGCCGCGCGCCGCCGCGGCGGGGTACATCGCGCCGACGATCTCGTGCTCGGTGGAGTGCGCGGGCGCGAAGACCACGCCGATGTCCTTGCTCTGCGCGCGCCGCAGCGAGCGTGCCCCGAGGTGCGGGGTGAAGCCGAGCTCCCTGGCGGCCTCGTGCACGCGACGCCGCGTCTCGTCGCTGGCGCCGGGGGCGTCGCGCAGCACCAGGGAGACGAGCTGGCGGGAGACTCCGACGCGTCGGGCGATGTCGGCCATGGTGGGCGGTCGCAGGTCTCGGTCGGGCGGACCGCCGGCCTCGCTGCTCATCACGATGCTCCCGTGCTGTCGGGGTGGGCCGTCAGCGTATCCGGCGTACCGCGCTGGTCCCGACGCTCGCAGGCTCGTTCGTCGGCCGCCCTGTTCCCAGAATGTCCTGACAAACTCTTGACAGGGCTTGGCACGTGCTAGTTAGGTAGGTCGCGCGGTCGTCCGACCGTGCGACCCTCGGAGGACCGACGATGACCGACCTCTCCCGGCTCAAGCTGGGCACCGCTCCCGACTCGTGGGGTGTGTGGTTCCCCAGCGACCCGCACCAGGTGACCTGGGACGTCTACCTCGACGAGATCGCGGCGGTCGGCTACGTCTACACCGAGCTCGGGCCCCAGGGCTTCATGCCCCAGGACGCCGAGCAGCTCAAGGACGAGCTCGCCCGGCGCGACCTGACCGTCTCCGGCGGGACCGTCTTCGCGGGGCTGCACAACGGCGCCGAGGCGCTGGAGAAGGCGAAGCGGGAGTTCGGCCAGGAGGCGCGGCTGCTGGCCGCGGTCGGTGCGGAGTACCTCGTCCACCTGCCGGAGCAGTACACCGACATGCACACCGGTGCGGCCACCGAGGGCGCCGACCTGGACGCCGAGCAGTGGAAGAACCTCGTCACCGGCACCGACGAGCTGGCCCGCTACCTGTTCGAGACGACCGGGGTGAGGCTCGTCTTCCACCCGCACGTGGACACCCACGTCGACACCCAGCCGCGCATCGAGCGGTTCCTCGAGGACACCGACCCCGAGCTCGTCAACCTCTGCCTCGACACCGGCCACGTGGCGTACTGCGAGGGCGACAACGTCGACATCGTGCGGAAGTTCCCCGAGCGGGTCACCTACGTCCACCTCAAGTCCGTCGACCCGGCCGTCCGGGCGCGGGCGCTCTCGGAGGGCCTGCCGCTCTCCGACGCCGTCCAGCTCGGCGTGATGTGCGAGCCCTGGGACGGCGAGCCGCACATGCCGACGTTCCTGGACTCCCTCGGCGGTCTCGACCGCGACATCTTCACGATCATCGAGCAGGACCTCTACCCCGTCGAGCCGAGCGTCCCGCTGCCCATCGGCGCGCGCACGGCCGGCTACTACGCCGGCTGCGGCATCGGCCCGGTCCGCCGCTGGCGCGGCTCCCGGTCCTGAGCACACCCACCCCACGAACAGGAAGACACACCATGACGCTCAAGGTCGGAGTCATCGGGACCGGCATGATCGGCCAGGACCACATCCGCCGCCTCACCCAGGTGGTGTCCGGCGCGGAGGTCGTCGCGGTCACCGACGCCGACCACGATGTCGCCACCGAGGTCGCGGGCCGGCTCCCGAACGCCACCGTGCACCCGTCCGGACAGGAGCTCGTCGCGGACCCCGGGGTCGAGGCCGTCATCGTCTGCTCGTGGGGCCCCACCCACGAGGAGTACGTGCTCGCCGCGATCGCCGCCGGCAAGCCGGTCTTCTGCGAGAAGCCGCTGGCCACCACGACCGAGGCGTGCCGCAACATCATCGCCGCCGAGGTCGAGCACGGCAGCAGGCTCGTGCAGGTCGGCTTCATGCGACGGTACGACGCGGCGTACCGCGCCCTGAAGAAGGTGGTCGACTCGGGTGAGATCGGCGCACCGCTGATGTACCACTCGGGCCACCGCAACCCCTCGGTCCCTGCGCACTACACGAAGGACATGGCCATCGTGGACACGGCCGTCCACGACTTCGACGTCACCCGGTGGCTGCTGGGCGAGGAGCTCGTGGCCATCCGGGTCATCGGCGCGAAGCCCAACAGCCACGGCGGCGAGCTGCTCGACCCGCTGCTGATGATCGTGGAGAGCGAGACCGGCGTGCTGGTCGACGTCGAGACGAGCGTCAACATCCGCTACGGCTACGACATCCGCGGCGAGGTGATCGGCGAGACCGGCACCGTCGCGCTGGCCGACACCGGGCAGGTCGTCCTGCGCTCGGCCAACCGGGTCGGCGTCGCCGTCCCCGAGGACTGGCGCGAGCGCTTCATCGCGGCCTACGACACCGAGTTCCAGGAGTGGATCGCCGCCGTCTCCGCGGGCGAGGGCGCGACCGGGCCCAGCTCCTGGGACGGGTATGCCGCCCAGGCGGTGTGCGAGGCGGGCGTGCAGGCGCTCGCGAGCGGTGAGCGGGTCGTCGTGGAGCTGGGCGACAAGCCTGCGCTCTACGCCTGACCCCTCGCGACCGGAGTCCCAGCGACGGGCGGCCGCCCGGCGGCCGGACTAGTGACTTCGGACCATCCCGCAGCCGTCCGGGTCGCAGTACCTTCGCGCCCTCGGCGCCGCGAGGGACGGCGTCTCGTCGAAGGGGGCTGGTCATGGTGGACATCACGGGGACGATGCCAAGGCGGGTGGCCGCGGGCCTGGGGGCGACGGCGCTGACGTGCCTGGCACTGGTCGGCGTGGTCGGCGCGGCCGGCACGGCGCGTGCGGACGTGGCGTCGGACGCGTCGCGCGCCTGCGTGCGGGTGGTCGTGGCCAACGGGGACTTCGGCACCACGCTGAACCTCGGCAACGCGACCTTCACCGGAGGCACGGCCGGCGACGACGGCGCGGACGGCGAGAGCAACGGCAGCGGTCCCGTGGGGGCGGGAGAGCGGATCCCGGTGTGGTGCGGCTTCGCCGGTGACGACAGCCTGGCCGACAACTGGGGCTGGGCGTACGGCGGCAGCGGCGACGACTGCGTCGGGGAGAACTGGCTCGTGTTCAAGGGCGGGCCCGGAAACGACTGCGCCGGCCCCAACGAGGCGTTCTTCGCGGGCGGTCCCGGCGACGACGACGTGACCGCGAACAGTGGCCGCTTCGACGGCGGGCCGGGGCGCGACCACGTCCAGATCTTCAACTCCGGCGTGTTCAACGGAGGGGCCGGCGCCGACTACATCAGTGACGAGTTCGGCACGACGAACGGCGGCACCTTCAACGGCAACCGCGGAGCCGACCGCGTCGCGACGAACGACGGCACCTTCAACGGCGGTCGCGGGCGCGACCTGGTGGTGGTCAACAACGGCACGTTCGACGGCGGGCCGGGATGGGACGTCGTCCAGGAGAACCACGGCACCTGCGTCGACGTCGAGGTCGGCTGCTGACGGTGGCGACGACCTGTCGCGCCGGTCGTTGACAGGTGGACGACGCGCTGGGAGCGTGCTGGTGCGTTCTCAGGCGCGATCCCGGTCGTCGACTGAGAGCAGGTGCCTGGTGGAGATGGGGCCGCACGTGCCGCGCCGGGTGCTCGCTGTCGTGCTCGCCACGGTCGTGGTGGCGCTGGGCCTGGTCGCCGTGCCGGCCGGCCAGGCAGCGGCCGACGAGTCGGACGAGCAGCAGCTGGCGGAGCGGTACGCCCCCGTCGTACACCTCGTGGAGCAGCCGGAGCCGTGCGGGGCCGGGGAGCCCTACCAGCCGAGCGACGTCGACGCCCTGCTCGGCGACGACTCGG
Source organism: uncultured Actinomycetota bacterium (assembly GCA_963781745.1). GTDB lineage: Bacteria > Actinomycetota > Actinomycetes > Propionibacteriales > Nocardioidaceae > Nocardioides_B. Next base: position 42,690 of record CAWAHH010000012.1, read on the forward strand.
TCGCCCTGCGGGGGCCGTGGACGCAGCAGGACCTGATCGCGGTCGGTCCGGACGCGAAGGCCCTGTCGCGGCCGCTGCGCGGCTACGCCCTCGACCTGCCGGGCAACCCGCTCAAGCCCGGCTGCGACTACGAGAGGTGGGCGAACCGCATCTGGGCGACGTCCCCGCCGACCGTCTACGCCCACGTGGCGACCGAGGCATCGCGGCCGGGCAGGCTGGCGCTGCAGTACTGGTTCTACTACCCCTACAACGACTTCAACAACAAGCACGAGGGCGACTGGGAGCGCATCCAGCTCGCCTTCGACGCGCCGGACGCCGCCGCAGCGCTGCAGGTCGACCCCACCAGCGTCGTCTACAGCCAGCACGAGGGCGCCGAGCGCGCGGCCTGGGGAGACGACAAGCTGGAGATCAGCGACGGCACCCACCCCGCCGTCTACGTGTCGGCCGGCTCCCACGCGAGCAGGTACTCCTCCGGGCTGTTCCTGCTGCGCTCCACAGCCCAGGGCTTCGGCTGCGACGCGACGCTCGACCCGGCCCCCGGCGTCGTCCCGACGGTGCGGACGATCCCGCTGGACCGGGCGGCGGCCCGGCGGGAGTTCCCGTGGGTCGAGTTCCGGGGCGCCTGGGGCCAGCGCGAGCGGGTCTCGTTCTACAGCGGCGCGTCCGGCCCGATCACGAAGAGCCAGTGGACCAGGCCGTTCACCTGGGCGGATGCGGCCACCGGCACGAGCTACATCGTGCCCGGCGGCCAGGTGTACGGCGTCAAGACGACCGACTTCTTCTGCTCGGTCGTCGGCAACGGGTCGGTGCTCCTGCTGCGCTACAACGACAACCCGGGGCCGACGCTCGCCGTCCTCGCGGCGCTCGGCGCCCTCGTCGTCTGGCTGGTACGTCGGACCTCGTGGGCGAGCTCGCACCCCCTGCCCGTGCGGCGGCGCCGCGACGTGGGGCAGATCGCGGCGGCCGCCTGGTCGACGTACCGGACCCACGCGCGGCTGTTCCTCACCATCGGGCTGCTCGTGGCCGCGGTCTCGCTGGTCTACGGCGTGGCCGAGCAGGTGCTCTCGAGCGGGTCCGCGCGCGGCCCCGTGGCCTCCGAGGGGCGCACGGTGGGCCGTCTCGTGGAGTCGGTCGCACTGCTCGTCGTCATCTTCTTCTCCTCCGCCTCGACCATGCGGGCCCTCGTGGAGATCGACGCCGGGCGTACCGTGCGGGCGCTCGACGCCCACCGCGCGTCGCTGTCCCGTGCGGGAGCGCTGCTCGGGACGCTGCTGCTGGCGGTGGTGCTGATGCTCCCGCTGCTGCTGTCGCTCTACCTCGCGCCGCTGGTCGTCGCGTTCGTCGCGGCGTGGGCGCTGCTGGTGCCGGTCGTGGTGATCGAGGGGCGCGTCGGCCTCGACGCGCTGCGCCGCAGCTGGCAGCTGACCCGCGGCCGGCTGGGGAAGGTCGTCGGGGTGCTGCTCCTCGGGCTGCTCCTGCTCACCCTGCTCGGTGGCCTGATCGGCGCGCTGATCCTGGTCGCGGCCCAGGCGCCCTTCGTCCTGGTCAACCTCGTGCCGGGTGTGACCAACGCGCTCATCGGCCCGTTCGTCTCCCTGATGATCGGCTACCTCTACTTCGATGCGCTGGCCGACCTCGACGACCCGGACGACGCGCACGCCTCCGGCGATCTCGGCGACCCGGGCGGCGCGGCGGACCCGGCGGCCCGGCCGGTAGATTCACGAGGTGCCTGACACTCGCCCCCGCCGTACCTTCGCCGTCATCAGCCACCCCGACGCGGGCAAGTCCACGCTGACCGAGGCCCTGGCCCTGCACGCCCGGGTGATCACCGAGGCCGGCGCCGTGCACGGCAAGGGCGACCGGCGCGCGACGGTGTCGGACTGGATGGCGATGGAGAAGGCGCGCGGCATCTCGATCACCTCGGCCGCGCTCCAGTTCACCTACCGCGACCACGTCATCAACCTCGTCGACACCCCCGGCCACAGCGACTTCTCCGAGGACACCTACCGCGTCCTGTCGGCGGTCGACTCCGCGGTGATGCTCGTCGACGCTGGCAAGGGGCTCGAGCCGCAGACCCTCAAGCTGTTCAAGGTCTGCGCGCTGCGCGGCATCCCGGTGATGACGGTGATCAACAAGTGGGACCGGCCGGGGCTGTCCGCGCTCGAGCTCATGGACCTCATCCAGCAGCAGATCCGGCTGCGGCCGACGCCGATCACGTGGCCGGTCGGCGAGGCCGGCGACTTCCGGGGCGTCCTGGACCGCCGGACCGGCGAGTTCGTGAAGTACACGCGCACCGCCGGCGGTGCCACCCGCGCCCCCGAGCGGCGGCTGGCCGCGCCGATGGTCGAGGAGGCCGACCGGCTGCCCTGGGAGGCGGCCGTGGAGGAGCACGAGCTGCTCACCCTCGACGGGGCCGACCACGACCAGCAGCGCTTCCTGGCCGGCGAGACCACACCGGTCATGTTCGCCTCGGCCCTGCAGAACTTCGGCGTCGCCCAATTGCTCGACCTGCTGCTCGACCTCGCCCCGGACCCCGGCGCGACCCCGGGCGTCGACGGGTCGGTGCGCCAGGTCGCCGACGACTTCAGCGCGTTCGTCTTCAAGGTGCAGTCGGGGATGAACAACGCCCACCGGGACCGGCTCGCCTACGCCCGCGTCGTGTCCGGGACGTTCGCCCGCGGGATGGTCCTCACCCACGCCACCACCGGGCGGCCGTTCGCGACGAAGTACGCCCAGTCGGTGTTCGGCCGCGGGACGACCGCTGTCGAGAGTGCCGAGCCGGGCGACATCATCGGCTTCGTCAACGCCCAGGCCCTGCGCGTGGGCGACACCGTCTACGACGGCGAGCCGATCCGCTACCCGCCCGTCCCGAGCTTCGCCCCGGAGCACTTCGTCACCGCCAGCGCCGGCGACATCGGCCGCTACAAGCAGTTCCGCCGCGGCATCGAGCAGCTCGACCAGGAGGGTGTCGTGCAGGTGCTGCGCTCGGACCTGCGGGGTGACCAGAACCCGGTCCTGGCGGCGGTCGGCCCCATGCAGTTCGAGGTCGTCGAGGACCGGATGACCAACGAGTTCAACGCTCCCATCCGGTTCGCGCGGCTCGACTACCAGGTCGCCCGGCGTACGGACGCCGCCGGTGCCGCGGCCCTCGCCGGGATCCGCGGCGTCGAGGTCCTGGAGCGCAGCGACGGCACCCGGATGGCACTGTTCGTCGACCAGTGGCGCGCCAAGGTGACGGCCCGCGACAACCCGGACGTCCTGCTCGAGGAGCTCCCCGCCGGCGGCGCCTGACCGGTCAGGTCACTCCGGCGTGACGTCGAGGCTGAACCACACCTTGTCGCGCAACAGGATCCCGTCGATGTGTATGTCGTCCGGGTAGCCGGTCGCCGGCACGAACGCGTCCCTGTCGACCCGGTCCATCCGGAACCCGCACCGCTGGTAGAAGCGCAGGTTGCCCACGTCCGCGGCGCCCGTCGCGACCACCACCCGGCCGGGCCGCCGCACCTCCGGGTCGGCCAGCACCGTCTCGACGAGGCGCCGGCCGATGCCCTCACCGCGTCGCGTCCCGGCGACGGCGGTGTTGAGCACCTCGGCCTCGTCGTCGCGCCAGACCACCTGGAGGTGCCCCAGCACCTCTCCGCCGGCGCCCCGGGCGACCCAGACCTCGCCGAGGTCGAGGTAGCCCGCCAGCGCCGACTCCGAGTCCTCGGCCTCGCGGAACAGCCAGAGCAGCTCCTGCCGGTCGCCGGCGAACCGCTCGATGCTCACCTCGCCCCTCCGCTCGTCCCGCTCGGGTGCCTCCTCGGGCAGCCGGACCAGCACGGCGCGCGAGTAGCCGAGCTCGAACCCGGCCCGGCGCATGTTGGCCTGCGAGCCCGATCCCGGCTGCGTCGTCACGACGGCGTAGTCGCACCCGTCCACGCGGGCGTCGCGCAGCCGGGTCCGGACGAGCTCTCGCTGCACGCCACGGCGCCGGTACGCCGGCAGCGTGCCCGCGCCCGTCAGCTGGGCGATCGTCCCGGCGACCCGGAGGCCGCCCGAGCCGGCGGGCTGCCCGTCGACGGTGGCCAGGTAGGCGCGTGCTCCCGCGTCGAGGCCGGCCCGCTCGGCCGCCTCCAGCGCCTCGCGGGGGAACGTGTCGTGCTGGGGCACCCCCGCGAGGTCGGGGTGCTGCGCCGACTCGACGGCCACGTCCAGCCACCCCGTGAGGTCGTCCTCCGCACGTCGTACGTCGATCCCGGGGACCGGCTCCTCGTCGACCCGGTCGACCGCGCACACCAGCACGTCCTCGAAGCTCACGAGCCGGTAGGCCCGACCGGTCAGCATCTCGAACACCGCCGGGTCGGCCAGCGTCGAGATCTCGAAGCTCACCGGCGCCTTCCGGTCGGCGTAGGCCGCCTCGATGCGGTCCAGCTCGCCCTCGGACGGCAGCCCGTCGAACCCGCACCCCGCGACCTTGTCGAAGGGCGAGTCCGGTCCGGCGTACGTCGCGACGCCGCCGGCGACCGGCAGCGCGAACACGTCCTCGCCGCTGCGCCGCCCGACCGCGCGGGTGCACGCTGCGATGAACTCGCCTTCGGCGCGCTCGATCTGCGCAGCCAGGTCCTGGTCGACGATCACGGTCGTCCTCCTTCGAGGTCTCGTCCCATGCTCGGCCAGCCCGCGACGCCGCGAAACTCGTTTTCCCTTACCGTTCCCTGACGCCCCGTCCGTTCATCGATCGCGGTCGCCGCCGCCATAGGGTGGTGCGATGGAGTCCAGCTTCGTGAAGTCCGTGACCTTCGACTGCGCAGACGCCCTGGTCCTGGCGCGCTTCTGGGCCCGAGCCCTCGGCACCGACGTGGACGAGGACTCCACGTCGGCCAAGGCCTACGTCGAACCCGCCGGCTGGGGTGGGCCGTCCCTCTGGTTCCAACGGGTTCCCGAACCCAAGTCCGCCAAGAACCGGATGCACTTCGACCTCCGCGCCCCGGGCGGTCGCGTCCAGGACGAGGTCGCCCGCCTGGAGCGCCTCGGTGCGACCGCCGTGGGTCGCGACGACGACATCGTCGTGATGCAGGACCCCGAGGGCAACGAGTTCTGCGTCGAGTCCTGAGCAGCGACACGTCCAAGGCAACTGGCGTCCCGACCTGCCGAGCGCTCGTCGGAGGCGGTGGCACATCCCCTGATTCGTTGTCCTGTGGGCCCCGTGGGGATCGAACCCACAACCCGCGGATTAAAAGTCCGCTGCTCTGCCAGTTGAGCTAGAGGCCCTGGTCCCGGGTCGCGAGCGTAGCCGACCGGGCGCGGGGAGCGGCTCGGAGGGCGTCGGGGCTTGCACGACCTCAACTGACTGACTGTACAGTTAGCGAACGCAGGGGATGTCCCGACCCAGGAGTCGCCATGACCACGACCACCGGACCCACCACGGAGCACGCCGCCGGACCCGTCCGCGAGACGCTGCCGGGGGCGGCGTACCACTCCGACGAGACGTACGCCGTCGACCGGGAGAAGGTGTTCTTCCGCAGCTGGGTGTACGTCGGACGGGCGGAGCGGCTCGCGAAGCCGGGATCGTGGCTGCGCTTCGACATCGCCGGCGAGAGCATCCTGCTCGTGCGGGGGCGTGACGAGGAGATCCGCGGCTTCTACAACGTGTGCCGGCACCGGGGGTCGCAGCTGTGCGACGAGGACGCCGGGGAGGTGCGCACGCACCTGCGCTGTCCCTACCACGCATGGGGGTACGCCCTCGACGGCACGCTGGTGACCACGCCGATGATCGAGCGCGACGAGATCGACCGCGAGAGCACGTCGCTGTGGCCGGTGCACACCGACGTGTGGGAGGGGTTCGTGTTCGTGAACCTCTCCCGCCAGGAGCCCCGTCCGCTGCTCGAGGAGCTCGCCGACCAGCAGGACGAGGTGCTCGGGCTGGCCCGCGTCGGCCTGGCCGAGCTGAGGATCGGGCACGTCTCGACGGTCGACGTCGCGGCGAACTGGAAGATCGTGCTCGAGAACTACAACGAGTGCCTGCACTGCCCGACCGTGCACCCCGAGCTGATGGCCGTCGTGCCGGCGTACCGCAAGGGCAGCATCTTCGAGCCCGGCCGCGAGGACGGTGGCGTCACCCTCGCCGACGGGCGGACGACCGTCGCGCTCGACCCACGGCTGCGGCTGCCGCTGCTCCCGGGGCTCAAGGGCCAGGACGGTCCGGTGGCCTACTTCGGGGCGGCCGTCTACCCCACGATGTTCCTCGACGTGGACGGGTCGACGGCCCTCGCGACGGCGGTCTTCCCGACCGGGCCGCGCAGCTGCCGGCTGGTGACGGAGTACCTCTTCAGCCCGGAGGCCTTCGACGACCCCGACTTCGACCCGCGCCCGGTCATCGAGTTCAACGAGCTCGTCACCCGCCAGGACAACGAGGCCTGCGAGCGCGTCCAGCGCGGGGTCGCCTCGCGCGCCTTCGACCACGGCGTCTTCCCCGCGAAGGACTCGTGGGTGCACGGGTTCGACCAGCGCTACCTGCGCGACGTCGAGGCCGACTGACCGGTCCCGGGCACCACCCGCGCGTCCAGGGCGGTCGCGCCGTCCGGCCCCGCGAGCACGGGGTTGAGCTCGAGCTCGACCAGCTCCGGGTGCGCGTCGGCGACCTGCGACACGAGGGAGACCACTCTCGCCAGCGCGTCGAGGTCGACCGCCTCGCGGCCGCGCACCCCCATCAGCAGCGCCGCCCCGCGCAGGGACAGCAGCAGCGAGCGCGCCCCCGCGACCGAGACCGGCGCGAGGGCCAGCGCGGTGTCGGCGAGCACCTCCGCGAGGACGCCGCCGAGGCCCACCATGAGCACCGGCCCGAAGCGCGGGTCGCGCACGCAGCCGACGATCACCTCGACCCCGCGCGAGGTGTCGGCCATCGCCTCGACGGACACCGCCGGCGGGTCGAGGGCGGCCACCAGTCCGGCGTACGCCGTGCGGGTGGAGGTCTCGTCGGGCAGCCCGAGCACCACGCCGCCCCCGTCGGACTTGTGCTGGCGCCCCAGCGCCTTCAGCACGACCGGGAACGTCATGCCCTCCGCGGTCAGGGCGGCTGACAGGCCCGTCTCGTCGTGCACGGTGACTGCCACTGGGAACCCGATCCCCGCCTCGGCGAACAGCCTCCTCGCCCCGTCGTACGTCGGATCGGTGACCGGCTCGACGTGGACGGCGGGCGTCTCCACGAGCTCGCCCGGCGCGCGTCGCACCAGAGAGGCGAGCACCGCCGCGGCCCGGTCGACGTCGCGGTGCACGGGCACCCCGGCGTCGCGCAGCACGGCCGCGGTCGGCCCGCCGGGGAAGATCGTGTGCACCACGACCGGCTTGGACTGTCCCGTCACGGCGGCCGCCATGGCCCGCGCGGCGGCGACCTCGAGCGGGGCCAGCGTCGAGTCCTGCGTGGAGTAGCCGCCGAAGTAGCCGGTCACCAGCACGCCGTCGACCTCGTCCGCGTCGAGCAGCGCGCCGACCCCGCGGGTGTAGGTCATCGGGTCCTGCTCGCCCGCGCCGGCGAGGTCGACGGGGTTGGTGACCGTCGAGCTCTCCCGGAGCAGGGAGCGCAGCGTCGTGCGGGTGCCTGTCGCGAGCGGCTCGGCGTCGAGGCCGACCTCGGCGAGGGCGTCGCAGGCGATGGCGCCGTGGCCGCCCCCGTCGGTCAGCACCGCCACCCGTGGCCCGGCGAGCCGGCGGTCGCCGAGCAGGCCCTGGAGCAGGTCGGCGAGCTGGGTGGGGTTGTCGACGCGGTGCGCCCCGGCCGCGGCGCAGGCCGCGTCGACCACGCGCGTCGCGCTGGTCAACGATCCGGTGTGCGAGACGGCACTGCGCACAGCGGCCGCCGACCGGCCCGGTGCCAGCAGCACGACCGGCTTGCCCGCGGCGACGAGCGCCCGGGCCGCCGCGACGAACGCCCGCCCGTCGACCACGTCCTCGGCATACACCGCGACCGCCCGCGTGCTCTCGTGCGCCAGGCACGAGGCCATCAGGTCGACCACGGTCAGGTCGGCCTGGTTGCCGAGCGACACGAAGCGTGAGACGCCCAGCCCGCGCTCGGCCAGCAGCGCGGCGAGGTCGAGCACGACGTTGCCGCTCTGGCTCAGCACCGCGATCTCGCCGCTCGGCAGCAGGTCGTGGCTCAGCTGCAGCCGCGCGCCGGTGTCGACGAGGCCGAGGCAGTTCGGGCCGACGAGCAGCACGCCCGCCGCCCTCGCGATCCGCACCGCCTCCTGCTCGGCACGTGCCCCCTCGGCGCCCAGCTCCGACAGGCCGGCGGTGATCACGACGAGCGACCGGGCGCCCGCCTCGACCGCCGCCTCCACCGCCGGCAGCAGCTCGGTCGCCGGCACGCACACCACGACCAGGTCGAGGGCCTCGCCGTGGTGGGCACGCGCCTCGCCCAGCGTCCGGTGGGTACGGCGTCCGAGCACGTCGCCGCCGCGGCGGTTCACCAGCAGCACCGGCCGGTCGGCGCCGGCGCCGAGCGCCCGCCGGGCGATGGTGTTGCCCCACTTGGACGGGTCGTCGCTGGCGCCGAGGACGGTCACCGAGCGCGGGTCGAACAGCGCGTCGAGCGGGCGCGCGGGCACCGCCGCGGGGCCCGGCACCGGTGGGGGGAGCGACCCTTGACGCCTCATCGGCGCGAGCCTAGCATCGCTGACTGACTGGATAGTCAAACAAGGCGCCGGCAGGGCGCCGAGACCGGGGGACGGAGGGACCACCGTGGCCGACGCCCCTCGCCGGGAGCCCACCCAGCGCGACCTCGCCGCCGCCGAGGCACGCACCCGGATCCTCGCCGCGGCCGCCGACTGCATCGTGCGCGACGGCCTCGCCAAGGTCCGGATGGCCGGCATCGCCAAGGCCGCAGGGGTCTCGGCCGGCCTGCTCCACTACCACTTCGACACCAAGGAGCAGCTCTTCGCCGACGTGCTGACCTACTCCCACGACGTGTCCAGCCTGCTCAACGAGCAGGCCATGCAGGACGCCGGGACCGAGCCCGCGCAGCGGCTCTCCTCCTTCCTCGACCGCTGCCTGCCCAGCGACGAGCGGCTCGCGCACGAGTGGCTGCTCTGGCAGGAGCTCGCGCTGCTCTGCATCCGGCAGCCCGACCTCGCCAAGGTCGGCGCCGAGCTCTACGAGGACCTCTACGCCACCATCGACGGGATCGTCCGCGACGGCCTCGACGCCGGCGTCTTCGCCCCGACCGTCCCTCCGCGGGTGCTGGCCGAGACCGCCGTCGCGCTGTGCGACGGGATCGGCGCGCGGGTGCTCGCCAACGACCCGCGGATGTCGCTGGCCGACGCCCGCTCGACGCTGGCCGCGACGGTCGGCGTGCTCGCGGGTCACGACGGCCCGCTGCCGGCGCCGGCCGGCGTCGCGAGGACGCGCCGGTGAGCGGGGCGCCGACGACCCGCCGTACCTTCCTGCGGGGAGGTCTGGCCCTCGGCGCCGCCACCGGCCTGTCCTCGTGCGCCTACATCCGCGACGACGTGCCCGCACGAGCGCCGCTGCCGACGTCGGCCAAGGCCGAGATCGACGGCGACCTCGTCTACTTCAACTGGGCGGACTACCTCGACCCGAGCGTGGTCAAGGGCTTCCAGAAGGAGTACGGCGTCAAGGTGATCGAGTCCAACTTCGACTCGATGGAGGGGATGTACGCCAAGATCGCCGCCGGCAACCAGTACGACATCGTCTTCCCGATCGCCAAGTGGGTCGTCAAGATGCGGCGCGAGGGCAAGCTCCGCGCGATCGACGCCGACCAGCTCAGCAACGCCGACCAGGTGTTCTACCCGGGGTCCTACTTCGCGGACCCGTGGTACGACCCGAAGTCGCGCGTCTCGGTGCCGTTCACGGTCTACAAGACCGGCATCGGCTGGCGCACCGACAAGGTCGACGGGATGACCGGCAGCTGGCGCGACCTGTGGAACCCCCAGGGCGCCGGCCACGTCTTCACCCTCGACGACCAGGACGAGGCGCTCGCGATGGCCGCGCTGCTGCTCGGCTACGACGTCAACACGGCCAGGAGGTCCGAGCTCGACGAGATCCGCAAGCTGCTGGTCAGCCAGAAGAAGGTGCTGCGCGCCTACTCCTCCGACGACGTCAACAACATGAACGGCGGGGACGCCTGGATCCACCACATGTGGAGCGGCGACTTCCTCTACCTGCGAGAGGGGCTCGCCAAGGACAGGACCCGGTTCGACTTCGAGGCGCCCCGCGAGGGCACGCCCATCAACTCCGACACCTACGCCATCCCCACCAACGCCCGCCACCCCGGGACCGCGATGGTCTTCATCGACTACCTCCTGCGGCCGGAGAACGCGATCAAGAACATGAGCTACCTCTACTACCCGTTCCCGGTGAGGGACGCCGTCGCCGCGTTCGACGCGCTCGCCAAGGACGTGCCGGCCTGCGACGTCGACGTGACGCAGCTCGAGAACCCCGACGTCTTCCGCCTGCTGAGCGCCGAGGAGGTCCAGCGGCGTGCCGCCGTGTGGACCGAGGTGAAGGCGAGCTGAGTGGCGACCGACGTACGCACCCCCCCAGCGCGGACCCGGCGGTCCTCGCAGCGCACCACGCTGTGGGGGCTGCTGCTCGCGCTGCCGACGGCCTGGATGGTCACGTTCTTCGTGTCCAGCATGGTGATCGTGGTGCTGCTGTCCTTCGGCACCACCACCCGCGACGGCTTCCCGGTCTTCGGCACCGAGACCGCCAACTACGCCGCGCTGTGGGACCCGGTCTACCTGCGGCTCTTCGTCCGGTCGCTGCTGTACGCCGTCGCGACGGTCGTGCTCTCGGTCCTCGTGGCCTACCCGGTGGCCTACGCCATCGCGCTGCACGGCGGGCGCTACAAGAACGCCCTGATCGCCGCGATCGTGGTGCCGTTCTTCGCGAGCTACCTGATCCGGATGTACGCGTGGAAGGCGCTGCTGTCCGACGACGGCCTGGTCAACAGCGGCCTTCGCAAGGCCGGCCTCGGGGACGGCGTCTCGTTCCTGAACACGCCGTGGGCGGTGATCGGGGGCCTGCTCTACGGCTTCGTGGTGTTCATGATCCTGCCGGTCTACGCGTCCCTGGAGCGGATGGACGTCTCGCTCATCGAGGCGGGCAAGGACCTCTACCACTCGCCGCTGCGGACCTTCGTGACCGTGACGCTGCCGGCGACCCGCGCGGGCCTGTACGGCGGCATGCTGCTGGTCTTCCTCCCCGCGCTCGGCGACTTCGTCAGCGCCCAGCTGCTCGGCGGGTCGAGCACGTTCATGATCGGCAACCTGATCCAGCAGCAGTTCATCGAGGGACAGAACTGGCCCCTCGGGTCGGCGATGACCGTCGCCATGATGACCGGCCTGACCGTGCTCATGGTCGTCTACCTCCGCGCCACCTCGACCCGGGCCCGGGAGCTGTGATGTCGCGGGCGCGACGCCTCGAGCGCAAGCCGGCGGTGGCGGTGGCCGTCACCGCGGTGTTCTTCGCCTGGCTCTACCTGCCGATCCTCGCCGTGGTGCTCTTCAGCTTCAACGACCGCAAGTCGCTGGCGGCGTTCTCCGGCTTCAGCCTGCGGTGGTACGACGACTTCTTCCACAACGCCGCGCTGCTCGACTCGCTGGCGGCCAGCCTCGGCATCGCCTCGGTGGCGGCGCTCGGCTCGCTGCTGCTCGGCACGATGCTCGCCCTCGGCCTGGAGCGGGTCCGCTCGCGCCGCGGCCGCGTCGTCGGCGCCGTCACGCTGCTGCCGCTGGTCACCCCGGAGATCGTCACCGGGGTCGCCGCGCTGCTCGTCTTCACCGGCGTCGGCATGAAGCTCTCGCTGACCACGGTCATCCTCGCCGAGATCACCTTCTCCATCTCCTACGTCACCGTCATCGTGCGCGGCCGGCTCGCGAGCATCCCGCTGGAGGTCGAGGAGGCCGCCCGCGACCTCGGCTGCACGCCCTGGCAGGCGCTGCGCCTGGTCACGCTGCCCGCGCTGGTGCCGGCGCTGATCGCCTCCGGCCTGCTCGTGTTCGCGCTGGTCTTCGACGACTTCGTGCTCGCCTTCTTCACCACGGGGGTCGACCCGCAGCCGCTCCCGGTGCGGATCTACTCCTCGATCCGCTTCGGCGTCTCGCCGGCGATCAACGCCGTCGGCACGCTCATGCTCGCGGTCTCGGCGCTCATCATCGTGGTGGCCCTCGTGCTGCCGCGGCTGTTCCACCGCTCGACGTCCAGCCTGGACCTCATCACCGGAGGCGACCGCCGATGACCACCCCAGCCCCCCGCGCCACGGCGCCCGCACCGGCCGTGCCCAGCACGCGGCCGGACCCGGCCGACCAGGTGCCCGCGGTCTCCCTGCGCGGGCTGACCAAGGTCTTCGGCGGCGCGACGGTCGTGGACGCCCTCGACCTCGACGTCGCGGCCGGGGAGTTCTTCTCGCTGCTCGGGCCGTCGGGCTGCGGCAAGACCACCACGCTGCGGATGATCGCCGGGTTCAGCGACCCGACCTCCGGCTCGGTGCTGGTCGGCGGCGAGGACGTGACGAGCACCCCGCCGCACAAGCGCGACGTCAACACGGTCTTCCAGAGCTACGCCCTCTTCGAGCACCTCGACGTACGCCGCAACATCGGGTTCGGCCTGCGCCGCAAGGGCGTCGACAAGCGCGACGTCGACCGTCGCGTCGCCGAGATGATCGAGCTCGTCGAGCTCGGACCGCGCGCCAAGGAACGACCCGCCCAGCTCTCCGGCGGCCAGCGCCAGCGCGTCGCGCTCGCCCGCGCGCTCATCAACCGGCCCAAGGTGCTGCTGCTCGACGAGCCCCTGGCCGCCCTCGACCTCAAGCTGCGGCACGCCATGCAGGCCGAGCTCAAGGCGATCCAGCGAGAGGTCGGCATCACCTTCCTGTTCGTCACCCACGACCAGGACGAGGCGCTGAGCATGAGCGACCGGGTCGCGATCATGAACGGCGGCGTCATCGAGCAGTGCGGCCCGCCCGAGGACGTCTACGAGAACCCCACCTCGGTCTTCGCCGCCGAGTTCATCGGCACCAGCAACCTCATGCCCGGGACGTACGCCGGCGGCTCGGTGTCGGTCACGCCCGACCTCACGGTGCCGGTGCCCGGCCACACCGGCTCGGCCGACGGGGACCGGGTCAGCGTCGCGGTCCGCCCGGAGAAGATCTGGATGAGCGACCTGACGCCGGCGATGGTGCAGGTCGCCGGCACGATCGTGTCGACGAGCTACCACGGTGCGACGACGCAGTACCTCGTCTCCGTCGGCTCCGGCGTCACCCTCACCGTCCTGGAGCAGAACCTCCCGCGGATGCGCGCCGACGACCGCTGGAACCCCGGCGACGGCGTCCGCGTCGGCTGGCTCCCGGAGCACGCGGTCGTGCTGCGGTGACCCGCAGCGACGTGGTCGTGGTCGGCGCCGGGCTCGCCGGCCTCACCGCCGCCCGCGACCTCGAGGCCGGCGGCGCCACGGTCACCGTGCTCGAGGCCCGCGACCGGGTCGGCGGGCGCGTCGAGCAGGTCGCGCCTCGACGACGGCCGCCTCGTCCAGCTCGGCGGCGAGGTCGTCGGCAACGCAGCACACCTCCTACCTCGGCCTCGTCGAGGAGCTCGGCCTCACCCTCGTCCCGTCGTACGTCGCCGAGCCCGGCGAGATCACCCGGCAGGTCCCCGGCTCGCTCGACGTCGGCGACTGGCCGTCGTGGTGCACGGAGGCCGACGTGGCCTCCTACGACGAGGTGGAGAAGGCGCTGTCTGCGGTCGTCGCCGGCATCGACCCGGAGGACCCGTGGCGCTGTCCCGACCTCGACCGTCTGGACCGGCTCAGCGTCGGCGACTGGCTGCGCGAGGTCGGCGCCACCGCCGGGCGTGCTGCGGCTCAAGGAGCTCGCCCAGCTCGGCCTCGCCGACGGGTCGATCGAGCGCACCAGCCTGTTCGCCTACGCCCGCAAGATCGCCGTCGGCGGTGGCAGCGGCTCCTACGACTACGACGAGTGGGAGAACCTCCGGGTCGCCGAGGGGTCGGCCACCGTGGCCCTGCGGATGGCGGCCGGGCTCTCCGACGTACGGCTCTCCACGCCCGTCGCGTCCGGATCGCCGTCACCGGCTCGGGCGTCACCGTGACGGCCCGCTCGGGCGAGCGCTTCGAGGCCGACGCCGTCGTGCTGGCCGTGCCCGACCGGGCCCGCCCGCGACCTCGACGTCACCGGTGTCAGCGACGAGCGGCTGCGCTCGCTGCGCCGGCAGCGGCACGCGTGGGCGGCGAAGTTCGTCGCGGCCTACGACCGACCCTTCTGGCGCGCCACCGGCCAGAACGCGCTGTCCGAGAGCGAGGGCGTGCTCGGCTCGACCTGGCCGCAGAGCGACGGGATCCTGTCCGCGCTGGTGCCGCCGGAGCGCTACGCCGCGTTCGCGGCCGGCGACGCGGCGACGCGGACCCGGGAGGCGCTCGAGCAGGTCGCCGAGATGTACGGCGCCGAGGCCGGCGCCCCGCTGCGCGACGTGGACCCGGCTGTGGGGCACCGACCCGTGGACGCAGGGCTACGTCACGAGCTGGCGGCCCGGCGACGTCGGGGCGGTCGGCCCGCTGCACGGCACCCACGAGCCGCCGTTCTACGTCTGCGGCTCGGACCAGTGGGTCGCGGGCTACATGGAGGGCGCCGTCCGCACCGGGCGGGCGGCCGCGCGCGAGGCGCTCGCCCGTGGATGAGGCTGACCTGCTGGTGCCGACACGACTGAGGAACGACGACGAGGAGGTGCGGTGATGGACTTCTCCCTCACCGAGGAGCAGCGCAGCATCGTGGAGGTCACCCGCACCTTCGTCGAGCGGGAGCTCTACCCGCACGAGGAGGAGGTCGAGCGCACCGGCGTGCTGCGCCCCGAGCTCGCCGAGGAGATCAAGGACAAGGCGGTCCGGGCCGGGCTGCACGCCGCGAACATGCCCGAGGAGGTCGGCGGTGCCGGCCTCGACACGGTGACCTGGGTGCTCTTCGAGAAGGAGCTCGGCCGGGCGAGCTACGCGCTGCACTCCTGCGTCGGGCGGCCGTCCAACATCCTGCTGGCCGGCACCGAGGCGCAGAAGGAGCGCTACCTCTACCCGAGCGTTCGCGGGGAGCGGCGCGACTGCCTGGCGATGACCGAGCCTGAGGCCGGCTCTGACCTGCGCGGCATGCGCACCCGCGCCGTCCGCGACGGGGACGGGCTGGCGGCGTGATCAACGGCACCAAGCACTTCATCAGCCACGCGCAGGAGTCCGACTTCGTCATCCTGTTCGCGGTGACCGGCGACGAGCCTCGGCCGAGGCCGGCGACGGCCGCAAGGCGATGTCGGCGTTCCTCGTCGACCTCGACACCCCCGGCCTGTCCGTGCACGACGGCTACCGCAACGTGTCGCACCGCGGCTACACCAACGCGATCCTCGACTTCGACGACTGCCACGTCCCGGCCGACGCGCTGCTCGGCGAGGAGGGCCGCGGCTTCGACCTGGCCGGCACCTGGCTGGGCAGCACCCGGCTCCAGGTCGCCGCCACCTGCCTCGGTCGTGCCGAGCGCGCGCTCGACCTCGCCGTACGCCATGCCGCCGACCGGACCCAGTTCGGCCAGCCGATCGGGCGCTTCCAGGGGGTCTCCTTCAAGCTCGCCGACATGGCGCTCGAGCTGCGGGCGGCCGAGCTGCTGACGCTCGAGGCGGCGTGGAGGTACGACCAGGGCCGGGCGAGCGACGCCGACATCGCGATGGCCAAGCTGAAGGCGACCGAGGTGCTCGCGATGGTGGCCGACGAGGCGATCCAGATCCACGGCGGGATGGGGCTGATGGACGAGCTGCCGCTGGAGCGGATCTGGCGGGACGCGCGGATCGAGCGGATCTGGGACGGTACGTCGGAGATCCAGCGTCACATCATCTCGCGGTCGCTGCTGCGCCCGCTGGGGGCCTGAGGCCGTGACCGCAACGAGCGACGCCGTCCGGACCCGCGCCGAGGGCGGCCGTCCTGGAGGTCACCCTCGACCGACCGAAGGCCAACGCGATCGACCTGGCCACCAGCCGGGTGATGGGCGAGGTGTTCGCCGGCTTCCGCGACGACCCGGACCTGCGGGTGGCGATCCTGCGCAGCGCCGGGGACAAGTTCTTCAGCGCCGGCTGGGACCTGAAGGCGGCGGCGGCGGGCGACGCCGTCGACGGCGACTACGGGGTGGGCGGCTTCGGCGGCCTGCAGGAGCTGCCCGGGCTGAACAAGCCGGTCCTCGCGGCCGTGCACGGCCTCGCGATGGGCGGTGGCTTCGAGATCGCGCTGTCGTGCGACCTGGTCTACGCCACCGCGTCGACGCAGTTCGGGCTCCCCGAGATCACCGCGGGCACGCTCGCCGACGCCGCCACCATCAAGCTGCCCAAGCGGATGCCGTACCACGTCGCGATGGAGCTCCTGCTGACCGGGCGCTGGATGGATGCCGCCGAGGCGCACCGGTGGGGCGTGGTCAACGAGGTGCTCGCCGACGACGCCGCCCTGACCGAGCGGGTGTGGGAGGTCGCGCGGCTGCTCGCCTCCGGCCCGCCGCTGGTCTTCGCGGCGATCAAGGAGGTCGCCCGCGCCGCCGAGGGCCGCGCCTTCCAGGACGTGCTCGATGACGTGACGAGCCGGCGGCTGCCGACGGTGGACGCGCTCTACGGCTCCGAGGACGGCCTCGAGGGCTTCAAGGCGTTCGCCGAGAAGCGGGCCCCGGTCTGGAAGGGCCGCTGACCGGCCCACCCGACCGACCTCCGTCTCGGGCGGCCGGCCGGCCTGGTTGTGGCCCCTCGCTGCACCTGGAACCCCCGGTAGCAGGGGGGCTGGGGCCACAAGCAGGCGGTGGCGCGGGGATCGGCCACAACCGGGCCGACCGGGGCGGGGACGGGAGGGGACGGCCAGGGGCGCCGCGCGGGGGCGGGTCAGGAGGCGAGGTCGTCGGGGAGCTCGATGCGCTCGACGGCGCCGAGGCGGCGGTGGAAGCGGACGTGCTCGGCGTAGGAGTCGAGCACCCGCCACAGCGCCTGGTGGGCGGCCCAGGGGAGGGGCTCGTCGCCGTTGCGCCACGACGTGCCGAAGCCGATCCACACCGGCACCCAGTCCGCGGCCAGGTCCCACTCGCCGCGGTGCCGCATGATCAGCCGGCGCCGGATCTGGAACGCCCGGCGCGCGCCGTCCTCGCAGATCGGGGCGGTCCGCACCGGCCACACGCGCAGGTCGAGGGTCATCAGCTCGAGCTCGACGTCGGCGAACACGCGCGGGTCGACCAGGACGGTCGCCACGTTCTCGCGGGGTACGCCTCTCACGGGAGAAACGCTAGCTCCGGATCGGCGTACCCGTCAGCCCCCGGGGGTACGACGGACCCATGGCGGACATCATCGAGCTGATCTACGAGGACCACGACTGGCTGCGCCGGCGCTTCTTCCTCCTCGACGGGGCACGCACCACCGAGGAGCTGCGGGCGGTGTGGGAGCCCCTGGCGACCCGTCTCGACACGCACGCGCAGGCCGAGGAGGAGGTCTTCTACCCCGTGCTGCTGAAGGTCGGGGAGGCCGGCGACCCGGTCGACGAGACCGACGACGCGATCGGCGACCACAACTCCATCCGGGACGCCGTGCGGGCCGCCCGCGACCTCGAGGTCGGCAGCGACGCGTGGTTCGAGGCCGTCGAGACGGCCCGCAAGGAGAACGGCGAGCACCTCGAGGAGGAGGAGCGCGAGGCGCTCCCGGACTTCATCAAGAGCTCGACCCTCGAGCAGCGCCACGACCTCGCGATGCAGTGGGTCGCGTTCTACGCCGCCCACCCCGCCGGCCGGGGCGTGGACGACAGCGACCGCGACGTGGAGGCCTACATCGAGGAGAACTCCCCCGGCTGAGCGGGCACGACCTCTCAGGCCGGGACGGCCGCCAGGCTGTCTCGACCGGGCTTCTACGCGCCCTCGTCGCCTGAACCGCCTTTCCTGGACTGATGGTTGGCGTCTCCCAGGACCGGACGTAGAGTCGATGCGACCGATGTTGGGGGACGGGGAGGGGAGTCACCGTGGGGTTCAGGGCGCGCGCACGTCTGGCTGGCAGGGGCCCACGGGCCCAGGGGGTGGTCGCGGCGCTCGTCGTGGCCCTGGCGGTGGTCGGGCTGGGCGCTCCGGCCGAGGCGGGACCGACGATCCCGCGGATGCCGCAGACAGACGCCTCCGACGTGATGCCGCGGGTCGTCGACGACACGACGGTCACCGAGGCGGGGGTGCGCGAGCTCCGGCAGGTCGGCACCCGGATGTATGCCGGCGGCGAGTTCCGCACCGTGCTCAACCGCGACCGGACGCGCTCGTTCCTGCGTCGCAACCTGTTCTCGTTCAACGCCGCGACGGGCACGGTGTCGTCCTGGGCGCCGGTGACCAACGGCGGCGTCTACGCCCTGGAGCCCAGTGCCGACGGGCAGTTCCTCTACATCGGCGGGGACTTCACGACCTTCGACGGGCGGACCGTCCGCCGGCTCGTGAAGTACGACCTGGTCAACAACCGGGTCGACACGAGCTTCACCTCGGCGATCGCGGCCACCCGGGTCAGCGACCTGCAGCTGGTCGGCGGACGCCTCCTCGTCTCGGGCACGTTCCCGGGCGGGATCGCCGCGCTCGACCCGAACACCGGCGCCCGCACGACGTACCTCGACGGCGTCCAGGCGACCGGCCAGAAGACCGGCTACACGACCAGGATCTACCGCTTCGCGGTGAACCCGACCGCCACCCAGATGGTCGTGATCGGGTCGTTCACGAGCATCGGCGGCCAGGCGCGGCAGCAGGCGGCGCTGGTCAACCTCGGTGCGAGCTCCGCGACCGTGTCGGCGTGGTCGTCGCCGCGGTGGAACGAGGACTGCCCCGCCGCGAGCCTGCAGTGGTACACCCGCGACGTCGACTGGTCGCCCGACGGGTCGGGCTTCGCGATCGTCACGACGGGCGCCGGCGCGCCCAACACGACCAAGCTCTGCGACACGGCGTCGTACTGGCGACCCGTGCAGGCGGCGAACCAGCAGCCGGTGTGGATCAACTACTCCGGGGGCGACACCTTCCACTCGGTGCTCGTGACCGACCGTGCGGTCTTCGTCGGCGGCCACATCCGCTGGCTGGACAACCCGCTCGGCCGCGACACCGCGGGTCCGGGTGCCGTCAACCGGCTCGGCATCGGCGCGATCGACCCGGTCAGCGGGCGCGCGCTCCCGTGGAACCCGTCGAAGAGCGTGGAGGGCGGACTCGGCGCCTTCGACCTCTACGTCACCAGCCAGGGGCTCTGGGTCGGCCACTACGAGCGCTTCCTCGGCACCGGCCCCAACGGGCGCGAGCTGCACGAGGGCCTCGGCCTGCTGCCGTTCTGACCGAACGGACCACGCCCGGGGGGACCCGTCCGGGCGTGGCCCGCGTCGTTCGGGTGGTCCCGGGACCCGTGACCGTCCAGAGTTCGTGAAGACAGCCGCGCGTCCTGTCGTGCCCCGAGACAATCGGAGGGCAATCGACGACAGGACGGGACATGGCAGCGCGAGGGAGCGGCTGGTCCGACGGCGCCTCCCGCGCCGTCGCGACAGCCCTGGTGGTGGGCACGGTCGTGCTCGCGATCCCGACCGCCGTCGCGCCCGAGACGGCGCTCGCCGGTGCGACGTACCTGCTCGGCTTCGGCGTCACCGTCGCGGTGCTCTGGGTCGTCGGCGCGCGCTCCGGCGGTGACGCGACCGGCTGGCGCCTGGTCGCCGCAGCCGCGACCTCCTGGCTGCTCGGCGACGTCGCCGAGCGCTGCCTGCCGGGCCTGCAGTACGCCGTGCACGGGGTCGGGCTGCCCGACCTGTTCTGGCTCGCCGGCTACCCGATGATGGCCGTGGGCGTGATGCTGCGGGTGCGTCAGCGCGGCCTCAGCGTCGGCACGCTGCGCGACCTGCGCCTGGACGCCGGCGCGCTCACCGTCTCGGCCGGTGTCGTCGCCTGGCAGCTGATGGTGCTGCCGTCGGTCGAGGAGACCACGACGTTCCTGACCACCCTGGTGTCGGTCTGCTACCCCATCGGCGACGTGATGCTGTTCGCGATGGTGTGCGTGCTGGTGATGGCGCCACGTCGCCGTCGCGGCGACACCTGGCTGGCCGCCTGCCTGGCGCTGACGCTGGTTATGGACGTGCTGTTCCTCCTGCTGCCGACCGTGCTGCCCGAGTCCGAGATGGCTCGGCTCGACTCGGTGCTGCTCGTCGTGAACTCGCTGCTCGGCGTCGGCGCGCTGCGCTCGACCCGCGAGCAGCGTCGCGCGCCCGTCCGCGCCGACGTCAGCGTCATGCCGATCTCCCGGATGGTGCTGCTCGGCGCGGCGCTGCTGCTGCCGCCCGCGGTCGGCTCCCTGGTGCCGCAGGCCGACCCGCTGAGCCGGGTGCTGCTGCTGAGCGCCTGCTCGGCGGTCGTCGGCGTGGTGATGGTCCGGTTGTACGGCGTGGTGCGGGCGCGCGAGGACGCCGAGCGGCTGGCCGCCCACCAGGCCACCCACGACCAGCTCACCGGGCTGCCGAACAGGTCGCTGCTCGCCGAGCGCGCGAAGGCCGTGCTGGGCGACCCGGACCAGGCCGCGAACGCCGCCGTGCTCTTCGTCGACGTCGACCACTTCAAGCAGGTCAACGACCGCTTCGGGCACGCCGTCGGCGACGAGGTGCTGCGGGTCGTGGCGGCCACCTCACCGCCGCCGTCCGCCCGGGGGACGTGGTCGCCCGCATCGGCGGCGACGAGTTCGCGGTGCTGTGCCGCGACGTCGACCAGCGCCTCGGCGCTGCTGGTGGCCGAGCGGCTCGTCGAGGTCGGCTCGCGCCCCGTGCCGGTCGGCGACGCCGAGGCCAGCATCGGGCTCAGCGTCGGCATCGCCCGCGCGGCGACGCTCGCCGTCCGGCCCCCGCACGGCGGCGGTCCCGCTGCGCCCGGCGCGTCCGGTCCGGCCGCTCCGGCCGACGTACGCGACCTCGAGACGTGGCTGCGCGCCGCGGACGAGGCGATGTACGAGCACAAGCGCAGCCGCCGCGCGCTGGCCTGACCCGTCGGCGGCCCGTCAGCAGATCAGGGCCGGCTGCTGCGGTCGGGCTGCTGCGGGATCTTCGGGTAGGCGGAGGGACGCCCGCGGGGCGGGGCCTCCAGCCGGACGAGGAAGCCCGAGCGGACGGCGGCACGCACCGCCGCCTCGGCCGCGCTGCGCGCGACGTACTGGTCCTCGGTGCGGTCGGCCTTGCGAGCCTCGATCTCCACGTGACGCATCCTGCCCTGCTTCCCCCGCGCGCCCCCGCGCGGTGATCCTTCCGCGCGCCCCCGCGCGGTCCGGGCCATCCTCTCCGCGAGCGAAGCCGACCCAGGACAGTCATCGTAGGCAAGTCCGACGTGTCCGTCTATGACCTGAGTTGGGGCTGTTCGGCGTCTGTCAACCACCCTGACGGGTCACTTCCGGTCGGGGGAGTGGGCGACGAGCGGGAGCGTCCGGACCGGGCCCGGTCCCGCAAGATCTGCGGGAGGACGGCGCTCCCGCCGGACGGCCGTGGCTGTTCTCGCGGCGGCGTGCTCTGTCGTACTGTTCGACCACCACATCCGACTCGGGCCGACCAAGGACGACGCTGCGTGAGCGAGGGGACTGACCCGACCGACCTGCCGGTCCGCCAGGACGTGCCCGCCGTGTCGCTGCGGGGACTGCGCAAGGAGTTCGACGGGGTGGTGCGCCGTCGACGGGGTCGACCTCGACATCGCGCGAGGGCGAGTTCTTCTCGATGCTCGGGCCCTCCGGCTCGGGCAAGACCACGGTGCTCCGCCTGATCGCCGGCTTCGAGAAGCCCGACCGCCGGCACGATCGAGCTCGACGGCGTCGACGTCACCGACGCTACCGCCCTTCGGCCGCAACGTCACCACCGTCTTCCAGGACTACGCGCTCTTCCCGCACATGACGGTGCTCGACAACGTCGCCTACGGCCTGCGGGTGCGCGGCGTCGGCAAGGCCGAGCGGCGCGAGCGGGCCGCGCGAGGCGCTGCGCCGGGTGCGCGCTGCGCGGCCTGGAGAAGCGCCGGCCCGCCCAGCTGTCGGGCGGCCAGCGGCAGCGGGTCGCACTCGCCCGCTCGCTCGTCGATCGACCCGGCGCGTGCTGCTGCTCGACGAGCCGCTCGGCGCGCTCGACCTCAAGCTGCGCGAGCAGATGCAGGTCGAGCTCAAGGAGATCCAGCGCGAGGTCGGCATCACCTTCGTCTTCGTCACCCACGACCAGGAGGAGGCGCTCACGATGAGCGACCGGGTCGCGGTCTTCGACAGGGGCCGGATCGAGCAGGTCGGCGAGCCGCGCGACATCTACGAGCGCCCGGACTCGCGCTTCGTGGCCCGCTTCGTCGGCACCTCCAACCTCATCGGCGGCAGCGCGGCGCGCACCCTGATGGGACGGGAGGGCCTCTTCTCGGTGCGTCCCGAGAAGATCGACCTGCGCACCGAGCTGACCACCCCCGAGGGCTGGGAGGGCTGGCAGGAGGGCGACGTGGTCGCCGACGGGCAGCTCGCCGAGGTCGTGTACGCCGGTGCGGTGACCCGCTACCTCGTCGACACCGACGCCGGGGTGCGGCTGACCTGCGTGACCTCGAACCGCCGCACCTCCGACGACCTCGCGGGCCGTGGGGACCGGGTGCGGCTCGTGTTCGGCCGTGACCACTGCCTCGAGCTGCCCGGGGAGGCGGCCGACACGGCCGACCGTAGGAACGGGGACATCGACGGGGACATCGACGGGGACCGGACAAGGGAGCACGACATGAGGGTGCGCAAGGGGATCGCGGCAGCGGGGGTGGTGCTCCTGGGGGTGGCACTGGCCGGGTGCGGGACGAGCAGCGGCGGGTCGGGCGGCGGCACGACGCCGGGCGGCGAAGGGGTTCACGCCGCCAGACGTGGCGATGCAGACCTCCCTCGGCAAGGGCGAGGGCAAGGTCAGCGTGCTGGCCTGGCCGGGCTACGCCGAGGACGGCTCGAACGACCCGAAGGTCGACTGGGTGACGCCGTTCGAGAAGAAGACCGGCTGCCAGACGACGGTGAAGTACTTCGGCACCTCCGACGAGGCGGTCAGCCTGATGAAGACCGGCGCCTACGACGTGGTGTCGGCCTCCGGTGACGCGTCGCTGCGCCTGATCGCCGCCGGTGACGTGGCGCCGTTCAACACCAAGCTGGCCACCAACTACGGCGACGTCGCGCCGTTCCTCAAGGACCGCACCTGGAACGCCGTCGACGGCCAGATGTACGGCATGCCGCACGGCTGGGGCGCCAACCTGCTGATGTACAACAAGGACGTCGTGAAGCCGGCGCCGACCTCATGGGGGGCGGTGTTCGACGGCGCGAAGGACTACGACGGCAAGGTGACGGCGTACGACTCCCCGATCTACATCGCGGACGCCGCGCTCTACCTGATGAAGACCCAGCCCGACCTCGACATCACCAACCCCTACGCGCTCGACGAGAAGCAGCTCGCCGCAGCCGTCGACCTGCTGAAGACCCAGCGGGAGAGCGTCGGGGAGTACTGGTCGGACTACACCAAGGAGGTCAGCGCCTTCAAGGCCGGCTCGACGGTCATCGGCACGACCTGGCAGGTCATCGCCAACATCGCCGAGGCGGACGCGCCCGTCGACGCGGTGCTGCCCCAGGAGGGCGCGACCGGCTGGTCGGACACCTGGATGGTCGGGGCGAAGGCGAAGCACCCCAACTGCGCCTACCTGTGGGCCGACTACGTCGTCTCCCCGCAGGTGAACGCGCAGGTGGCGGAGTACTTCGGCGAGGCGCCGGCCAACCTCAAGGCCTGCGACTTCACCAGCGACAAGAGCTTCTGCGACGGCTACCACGCCGCGGACTCCGCCTACGCCGACAAGATCTGGTACTGGACGACCCCGATCACCCAGTGCCTCGACGAGCGTGCCGAGGGCACCTGCACCGACTACGCCGCATGGACGTCGGCCTGGCAGGAGATCAAGGGCTGAGCGTGGCCACCACGGCGAGCACGACGGCGCCGGCCCCGGGGACCACCGGCCGCCGGCACACCGGTGCGACGTACCTCCACCGGCACCCCCGCCTCCGGCTGGCGGGGGTGCTGGGCGCGCCGCTGCTCTGGCTCGGTGTGGTGTACGTCGGATCGCTGGCGGCCCTGCTCGTGTCGTCGCTGTGGGTGCAGGACTCCTTCACCTCGCAGATCTTCCGCACCTGGACGCTCGACAACTTCCGCACCCTGGCGAGCGAGCCGCTCTACCGCACGGTGCTGCTGCGCACGCTCGCCATCGCGGTGTCCGTGACGTTGATCGACCTCGCCCTGGCGCTGCCGATCGCGTTCTTCATGGCCAAGGTCGCGCGACCCCGCACCGCGCGGCTCCTCGTGGTGGCGTGCCTGATGCCGTTGTGGGCCAGCTACCTCGTCAAGGTCTACGCCTGGCGGCTGATGGTGATCGACCACGGCGTGCTCGCCTCGACGATCGGCGGGTCGCCCGGCTTCGGCCTCGTCGCGGCGACGCTGACGCTGTCCTACCTGTGGCTGCCCTACATGATCCTGCCGATCTACAGCGGCCTCGAGCGGCTGCCCGACTCGCTGCTCGAGGCGTCCGAGGACTGCGGGGCGAGGCCGTGGCGGACGTTCCGCTCGGTCGTGTGGCCGAGCATCCTGCCCAGCGTGATCGCGGGCTCGATCTTCACCTTCTCCCTGACGCTGGGCGACTACATCACCATCAAGATCGTCGGCGGCGCCTCGCAGATGCTGGGCAGCCTGGTCTACGACCAGCAGTCGCTCAACCTCCCCCTGGCCGCGGCGACCGCGACGTTCTCGGTCGTGGTGATGGCGATCTACCTCCTCCTCGTCCGCCGCACCGGCGCGCTGGACCAGCTGTGAGGGGGGCGCGGGCATGACCCTGACCAGGGGGGCCCGGGTCGCCCTCGGGGTGGCCGTGACCTTCGTGCTGCTGGTCGTCTACCTCCCGCTCGCGGTGGTGGCGGTCAGCTCGTTCAACGCCGACCAGACCTTCGGGTGGCCGCCCTCGGACCTGTCGCTGCACTGGTGGCGCGTCGCGGCGACCAACCAGGGCGCCCGGGACGCGATCCTGACCAGCGTCGAGGTGGGCCTGATCGCGACGGCCGTGGCGCTGGTGCTCGGCACCCTCGCGTCGTTCGCCCTGGTCCGCTACGACTTCTTCGGCCGCGACAGCATCTCGCTGCTGATCGTGCTGCCGATCGCGCTGCCGGGCATCGTCACGGGGCTCGCGCTCAACAGCGCGTTCACCACGATGATGGGCGTGGGCCTCTCGATCTGGACCGTGGCCGTCGCGCACGCGACCTTCTGCATCGTGGTCGTCTTCAACAACGTCAGCGCGCGGCTGCGGCAGATCGGCGGCAACGTCGAGGAGGCCTCGATGGACCTCGGCGCCTCGCGCTGGACGACCTTCCGCTGGGTGACCCTGCCGCTGCTGCGCTTCGTCCTGCTCGCCGGCGCGCTGCTGGCCTTCGCGCTGAGCTTCGACGAGATCGTGGTGACCACGTTCACTGCCGGGCAGGGCGTGCAGACGCTGCCGATCTGGATCTTCGCCAACCTGTTCCGGCCCAACCAGACGCCGGTCATCAACGTCATCGGCACGGTGCTGATCCTGGTGTCACTGCTGCCGATCTACCTCTCCCAGAAGCTGGTCGGCGGGACCAGCGGCGGCCGCCTCTGACCCGAGGGCCACCGTGCCACCCCTGGGCCGACCCCCGGGCCCGGACCCCCGGGCCGACTGGACCAGTGCGGAGCAGGAGTCAGGTTCGCGTTTGGGCGCCTGCGAACGGTCCACACGAGAGGTACGAGTCCGGCCTCGGAGCGACCCTCCGGGCCCGGGCTCGCCCCAGGGCGGGCGCCGGCCAGCGGGTCGCCCCGAGCTCACTCGGGGAGGTCGGGCAGCCGGCCGGTGTCGACCACGACCCGGGCCACGTCGCGCAGCTTGCGGTTGAGCTGGCTGGAGTAGCGCCGCAGCACCTCGAACGCCGCGTCCTGGGACATGGCGTACTCCTGCATCAGCCGGCCCTGCGCGAGGCCGATGAGGTGCCGGCTGGCGAGGGCGGTCCGCAGTCCGGCGACGAGCCGCCCGGTCGCGATCGCGCTCGCGGCGTGCACGGCGAACACCTCGGCGACGTCCACGCTCTCGGCGTCGAAGGCGTGCGGCGTGCCGGCGTACAGGTTCAGCGCGCCGAGCACGCCGCCCGGGCTCGAGAGTCGCAACGTCAGCACCGAGCCGACGCCGAGCTCCGCGACCCGGCGCCCCCACAGCGGCCACGCCGCGTCGGTGGTGTCGGCGACGAGCTGGTGCGCGTCGCCCTCCCAGACCGCCGTGACGCAGGGCCCTTCGCCGACCTCGCCCTGGAGCTCGTCGCACCGGACGGCCAGCGGCGAGGTGGGCGCGACGGTCTCGAGCTGTCCGTGCGCGCGCCGCAGCGTGATGGCGCTGAACGCGCACGGGCCGACCACGTCGACCGCTCGGGTGGTCACCGCGTCCAGGGTCGGGGTCGACGTGCTGCTCGTCGAGGAGCTCGGCACCGAGCCGGGCGAAGAACGCCGGGGACCGGTCGCCGACGCCACCCTCGGCGGGCCCGTCGCTCACGGCTGGGCGGTCAGGGCTGCCCGCAGGTCGGCGAGGATCCGGGTGAGCAGCCGCGAGACCTGCATCTGCGTGACGCCGATGTGGTCGGCGATCTCCTGCTGGGTGCAGCCCTCGAAGAACCGCTTCCGCAGGATCAGCCGGTCACGCTCGCCCAGCCGACGTACGACGGGACCGAGCACGACCCGCGCCTCGGCCGCCTTGCGCGAGGCGTCCTCGGTGCCGATGAGCTCGCCGAGCGTCGCGCCGAGGTCGTCGCCGACCGGCAGGTCGAGCGAGGTGGGCGCGAAGCAGCCGTCGGTCGCGAGGGCCTCCTGGACCGCGTCGAGGTCCTCCTCGAGGTACGTCGCGAGGTCCGACGGTCGCGGCGAGCGGCCCAGCCGCTGGGTCAGCTCCCCGCGGGCCTTGATGATGCGGCCCTGGATCTCCTGGACCCGGCGCGGCGGGCGGACCGACCAGCCGTGGTCGCGGAAGTGCTTCTTCAGCTCGCCCCTGATCGTCGGGACGGCGTAGGAGAGGAAGTCGTGCTGGAGGCTGACGTCGAACTGGGCGGCCGCTCGGACGAGAGCCATGAACGCGACCTGGTCGAGGTCCTCGGCCGCGATCCCCTTGTGGTGGTAGCGGCGGGCGACCGAGCGCGCGACGGGCATGTTCAGCACGACCACGCGGTCCAGCAGTGCCGACCGTGCGGCCACGTCGGTGCACTCGGCGGCCTGCCCGAGCAGGTCGGCGGTCGTCCGCGAACGATCGGCCCGCTCGGCGGTGACCCGGCCGAGTGCAGGCCGGACGGCGACGGGGCCGGTGTCGGCGGGCGGGGTGAGAGGGGTAGGCGTGGAGGGGTCCGGCATGGATTCCGGACGGGTGATGGTGACGGTCATGATCACGCCTGACGGCAGGAGCCGAGGTCCGCCGATTGCTTCAGCGGGTGGAGCAGCGACGCGTGCGGCTGCCGGGTTCGGGGCAGGGCACACCACGTCGCACGGGCGGCTCCCTGTCAGCGTACGGCGTAAGCCTCCCCGAGGCCAGCGCGCCGCCAGCCCACGCTCAGGAGGCGTCGCGCAGCCACCGGCCGTCGTCGTCGTCGTGCAGCAGCCGGAACGGGTCGCCGGCCGCGGGAGCCCCCGCGTCGAGCCAGCGACGCACGCCGGCACGGTCGCGGACCTCGAGCTCGTCGAGGTACTCCTGGCGGATCGCCACGAGGGCGGCGGTGGTCTCGGGGTCCGTGGTGCCCCGCAGCAGCTCCGACGTGCTCTGCCAGGCGAACACGATGGCGGGCGTGCTCAGGTCGGCGACCGTGCGCTCGCCCTGCGTGGCGGGCCAGAGCCGGCGTACGACGAGCGGGCTGGTGGCGCCGAGCACGACCACGATGGACCAGCCGGCCACGCCGGAGACCCCGGCCAGGCCGAGACCGGCGACCAGCACGATCGCGCCGACCGCCACCATCGGTGCGACGCCGTGCCGGGACACAAGGCCGGCGCCGGCGCCGTTGCCGTTCGCCAGCAGCACGACCATCATCAGCGTGAGCGCGGCGCCCAGGAACGCCACGACGACCAGCGACGCGGGCGCGATCGTCAACGGGGCAAGGGCGCAGCCCGCCAGCACGGCCACCGCGGCGAGGGCCGTCCACCCGCGGGAGTAGGCCTTGAGCGACATCCGCGGCCGCCGCGGGCGGAACCACGAGGACGGCAGTGACGGCAGTGACGGCAGGGACGGCATGGGTGTGCTCCGGGGGTGCGTGCGTGCGGCGAGCGGGTCGTGGGCGCGGTTCCGGAGGTGTACCCCGCGGGTCGCGACGTCTAACCGGCGTGCCGAAATCGGCCCGCAATGGGCATCCGGCCGTTTGGTTGGTACGCTCGCCGTGCAGCAGGTGCAAGTTCCAGCAGGTACGCCCGCGGAGTTTGTGATCCGATCGGCGTTTTCTCTTGATGTTGACAACAGCTTCGAGGGGGCTCGGCGTTTCACCCGCATCCGCTGTGGGGCCGCCGAGGTGGCGGTTCCAAGCCCCGCACGTAGGAGTAAGTCAGCATGGCTCAGGGCACTGTCAAGTGGTTCAACGCCGAGAAGGGTTTCGGCTTCATCGCGCAGGAGGACGGCGGCGACGACGTCTTCGTGCACTACTCGGCGATCCAGACGCAGGGATACAAGTCCCTCGACGAGAACCAGAAGGTCGAGTTCGACGTCACCCAGGGTCCCAAGGGTCCCCAGGCGGAGAACGTTCGCCCGCTCTGATTCCTCACCGTCCCGGTGACCGGGACAACGAGGCTGGAGAGCACAGAACAAGAGAGAGCGCCTGACCCGTCAGGCATTCGGCGAGGGCCCCGGACGTTCCGTCCGGGGCCCTCGTGTTTGCCCAGAAATGACTATGGGTACGACCGCGGGCGGTCCGTCACACTTGTCCCGGACGGCCGCGCAGGTCGTCACAGACCTGGTCGGACCTCCGGCCGGCTCGTTCGTGCCCGGCTCGCCGAGGTGGACGGGCGACGACGACCGAAGGCCCCGGACGACCGCCGCGACCCCGCGCCGGCCGCCGGCTGGCTCTGACGAGACGGGAGAGGAGCGACGTGATGGACGACCAGCTCAACGTCCCGCTCGAGGACTCCGAGCTCCTTGCCGAGGTGGAGCTGACCACCAACCTCATCATCGCCGCCAGCGAGTCCGACGCCACCCTCCCGCAGGACGAGGTCGACCGTCTCCTCGGCGT
Organism: uncultured Actinomycetota bacterium; assembly: GCA_963781745.1. GTDB lineage: Bacteria > Actinomycetota > Actinomycetes > Propionibacteriales > Nocardioidaceae > Nocardioides_B. Next base: position 71,984 of record CAWAHH010000012.1, read on the forward strand.
CGAGCCGGTCCTGCACGGCATCCCGCACCAGCTCCAGCGCAAGGCCTGAGCACGACCCGACGTCACCGGACGGGGCGGAACCTCTTCAGGCGCAGGGAGTTCGCGACCACGCACACGCTCGACGCAGCCATCGCCGCGCCCGCCAGCATCGGGTCCAGCAGGCCCAGAGCGGCCACCGGGATGCCGACGACGTTGTAGGCGAACGCCCAGAACAGGTTCTGCCGGACCGTGCGCAGCGTCCGTCGGGACAGCTCGATCGCGTCCGCCGCCGCGCGCAGGTCGCCGTGGGTCAGGGTCACGTCCGAAGCCTCGATCGCGGCCGCCGTGCCGGTGCCCATCGCGACGCCGAGGTCGGCCTCGACGAGCGCCGCCGCGTCGTTGACCCCGTCGCCCACCATCGCCACCACCCGGCCCTGCCGGCGCAGCCCCGCCACCGCGGCGGCCTTGTCGGCAGGCAGCACCTCGGCGAGCACGTCGTCGATGCCGACCTCCGCCGCGACGGCCCGCGCGGTGGCCTCGTTGTCGCCCGTGAGCAGCACCGGGTGCAGGCCCAGGGCGCGCAGCCGGCGCACCGCGGCGGCGCTGGTCGGCTTGACCGAGTCCCCGACCGCGAGCACCGCGGCGGGGCGGCCGTCGACCGCGACGAGCACGGTGGTGCGACCGGCCTCGGCCGCCCGTCGCGCCGCGTCCGCGAGCTCGTCGCCGACCGTGGCGGGCGTCGCCCGCGAGACCCGCACGTCGTGTCCGTCGACCCGGCCCGAGACGCCGACGCCCTCATGGCTCTCGAAGTCGCGCACCCCCATGTCGAGCGGGCCGAGCGAGCCGGCGTACGCCGTGACCGCGCGGCCCACTGGATGCTCGGAGGAGGCCTCGAGCGCCCCGGCGAGGCGTACGGCGGCCGGGTGCACGCTGACTGCGTCGAGCACGCTCATCGCCCCGGTGGTGACCGTGCCGGTCTTGTCCAGGACAACCGTGTCCACCCGGCGGGTCGACTCGAGCACGCCGGCCTCGCGGATCACCACGCCGAGCTGCGCTGCCCGGCCGGTGCCGACGAGCAGCGCCGTCGGGGTGGCCAGGCCGAGGGCGCACGGGCAGGCGATGACCAGCACCGCCACCGCGGCCACGAACCCGTCGGCCGGACGACCGGCAAGAGCCCATGCGGCGAACGTCAGCACCGCGACCGCGAGGACGGCCGGCACGAAGACCGAGGCGACCCGGTCGGCGAGCCGCTGGACGGGCGCCTTGGTGGCCTGGGCGTGCCGAACGAGAGCGGCGATCCGGGCCACGGCGGTGTCCCGGCCGATCCGGGTGACCTCGACGACCAGCCGGCCGCTGGTGTTGAGGGTGGCCCCCGCGACGTCGTCGCCGGGCGCCTTGTCGACCGGGACGCTCTCACCGGTCAGCATCGACTCGTCGACGCCGGACCGGCCCTCGACGACCCGGCCGTCGGTGGCGATCTGCTCGCCCGGCCGCACCAGGATGCGCATGCCCGGTCGGAGCACGGCCACGTCGACGAGGCGCTGGCTGCCGTCGTCCTCGAGCAGCGTCGCCTCCTTCGCGCCGAGGCGCAGCAGCTCGCGCAGGGCGGCTCCGGCGCTGTGCTTGGCGCGGGTCTCGCTCCAGCGGCCGAGCAGCAGGAACGTGGTGACGGTCGCGGCCACCTCGACGTAGGTGTGCATGCCCCCGGTCAGGGCCTGCGCGAGCGACCACCCGAAGGCCACCAGGGTGCCGAGCGAGACCAGGGTGTCCATGGTGCTCCCGCCGTGCCGGGCGTTGACGGCGGCGGCCCGGTGGAACGGCCAGCCGCCGTAGGCGACGACCGGCGCGGCCACCAGCAGCGCGACCCAGCGCACGAGCGCGGTGTCGGGCACCCCCGGGACCATCGTCAGGACCAGGACGACCACCGTCAGCGGCGCCGCGACCAGCAGCCGCCGGCGGTAGCCCGCGGTGCCGTCGTCCTCCTCGGGCAGCGCGTCGTCGGTCGCGACGGATGCGGAGTAGCCGGTGTCCTCGACGGTGCGCACCAGCGCGTCCACGTCGACCGGCCCGGGGACGTAGTCCACCGACGCGGACGCCGTCGCCAGGTTGACCACTGCGTGCACTCCGTCGAGCCGGTTGAGCCTCCGCTCGACCCGGCCCACGCAGGACGCGCAGGTCATCCCGCCCACGAGCAGGTCGACGTGCTCGCGCCCGGCGTCGTGGCCGGTGCCGGCGCCCGGCGGGTGGTGGGTGTTCGAGGAGGCCGTCATACGAGGGCGTACCCCGCCTCGTCCACCGCCGCGCGCACGGCGTCCTCCGCGACGTCGCCGCGCACGACGAGGGCCCCGGATTCGAGGGTCACCTCGACGTCCTCGACCCCGGGCACGGCTGCCACCTCGCGGGTGACCGCGGCCACGCAGTGGCCGCACGTCATGCCCGCGACGGTGTAGGTGGTCTGGCTCATGGGGTCTCCGATCCGGTTCCGGGGTCAGGTGCGCAGCAGGCGGGCGATCGCGGCGGACGCCTCGGCGACCTTCTCGTCGGCGGACGTGCCGCCGGCGGCCACCGCGTCGCGCACGCAGTGCCCGAGGTGGTCCTCGACGAGGCCGACCGCGACCCCCTGGAGCGCCTTGTTGACCGCCGACACCTGGGTGAGGATGTCGATGCAGTAGGTGTCCTCGTCGACCATCCGCTGCAGCCCCCGGACCTGGCCCTCGATGCGGCGCAGGCGGGTCAGGTAGGCGGCCTTGTTGTCGTGGTAGCCGGGCGCGTCCGTCATACCGTCAGTTTATACCCCCCCTGGGTATGGCCGACCTCACCCTCCGGGCGCTCGGTTGCGCGGTTCAGGCGGAATGCCCCTAGCATGATGCACGGTCTGTTCACACCGGTGACCTATTCGTCGAGGTCGCGTAACCCAGGAGTTCGCCGTGGCTTTGCGCTTCCGCCCTGCCGACACGTCTTTCTACGACTACTTCGCCCAGTCGGCCCGTCATCTCGTGGACGGCGCGGCGCTCCTCGCCGAGATGCTCGCCGACGGCGCCGACCGCGAGGTGATCGCCCAGAAGATGCGCGACGCCGAGCACGCGGCGGACGAGACCACCCACGACATCGTGCGGCGGGTGAACACCACCTTCGTGACCCCGTTCGACCGCGAGGACATCTACTCCCTCGCCTCCGGCCTCGACGACGTCATGGACTTCATGGACGAGGCCGTCGACCTGGTGCTGCTCTACGAGGTCGAGAAGCTGCCCAAGGAGCTCGCCAACCAGGTCGAGGTGCTCCAGCGCTGCGCCGAGCTCACCGCCGAGGCGATGCCGCGGCTGCAGACCATGAAGGGCCTCGACGAGTACTGGATCGAGATCAACCGCCTCGAGAACGCCGGCGACAAGAGCTACCGCCGGATCCTCGCCAAGCTCTTCGGTGGCAAGTACGGAGCGCTCGAGGTGCTCAAGCTGAAGGACATCGTGGAGTCGCTCGAGGCGGCGATCGACGCGTTCGAGACGGTGGCGAACATCGTCGAGCAGATCGCCGTCAAGGAGTCCTGAGGGTGGTCCTCACGATCGTCATCGCGGTCGTCGTCGTCGCCCTGGTCTTCGACTACACCAACGGCTTCCACGATGCCGCCAACGCCATCGCGACGGCCGTCTCCACGCGGGCCCTGACCCCGCGCATCGCGCTGGTGATGGCCGCGATCATGAACTTCGTCGGGGCGTTCCTCGGCCAGAAGGTCGCCCAGACCGTCAGCGAGGTCATCGACCTCTCGAACATCTCCTCGCCCAGCCACGGCCTGGTGATCGTGCTCGCCGGGCTCTGCGGTGCGATCGCCTGGAACCTGACGACGTGGTACTTCGGGCTGCCCTCGTCCTCCTCGCACGCCCTCATCGGCGGCCTGGTCGGCGCGGCGCTGGCGGCCGGCGGGGACGTCCGCTGGACGACCATCGTCGACAAGGTGCTGATCCCGATGATCGCCTCGCCCCTGGTCGGCTTCGGGCTCGCCTTCTTGGTGATGCTCTCGATCATGTGGATCTTCCGCCGCCGCAACCCGCACCGGGTCAGCCGCGGTTTCCGCCTCGCGCAGACGTTCTCCGCCGCGGCGCTCGCCCTCGGCCACGGCCTGCAGGACGCCCAGAAGACGATGGGCGTGATCTTCCTGGCGCTGGTGACCGGCAACTACATCTCGGAGGACGCCGGCCTGCCGCTGTGGGTGATCTTCTCGGCGGCGTTCGCGATCTCGGCCGGCACCTACTCCGGCGGCTTCCGGATCATGCGCACCCTGGGCCGCAAGATCATCCACCTCGACCCGCCCCGCGGCTTCGCGGCCGAGTCGGTCGGCGCGGCGGTGCTCTACACGACGGCGTTCGTCTGGCACGCGCCCGTCTCGACGACCCACATCATCACCTCGGCGATCATGGGCTCGGGCGCCACCAAGCGGCTCTCGGCCGTCCGGTGGGGCGTCGCCAAGAGCATCCTGCTCGCGTGGATCTCGACGTTCCCCGCCGCGGGCGCCTTCGCCGCGGTCGTCTACTGGATCTGCCGGGTCGTCTTCCAGCTGCCCTGAGTCGCAGCGACGGACCGCGCCCTGCGCCCGGATCACTCCGGCGCGGGCACGGTCCGCCCTGCTTGCTGCCCCGGACTCTCGTCCGCCCCCGGCACGAGTGAGACGAGCCATGCGCAGGGGTATGACGCAGAAACGGACATATTTCTCAAAAGGTATCCAGGGTCAGCCGAAGCGGCCCGAGATGTAGGCCTCGGTGGAGGGCTCCTCCGGGTTGCTGAAGATCTTCCGGGTCGGGTTCATCTCGACCAGCTGACCGGGCTTCCCGGCGGCCACGAGGTTGAAGAACGCGGTGTCCTCGGAGACCCGGGCCGCCTGCTGCATGTTGTGGGTCACGATGACGATCGTGTAGTCCGTGCGCAGCTCGTGGATCAGGTCCTCGATGGCCGAGGTGGAGATCGGGTCGAGCGCGGAGCACGGCTCGTCCATCAGCAGCACCTGGGGCTCGACGGCGATCGCGCGCGCGATGCACAGCCGCTGCTGCTGGCCGCCGGAGAGGCCGGCGCCGGGCCGGTTGAGGCGGTCCTTGACCTCGGTCCAGAGGTTCGCCCCGCGCAGCGACTTCTCCACGATCTCGTCGGCCTTCGCCTTGGGGATCCGCTTCGCGTTGAGGCGCGAGCCCGCGAGGACGTTCTCGTAGATCGACATCGTGGGGAACGGGTTCGGCCGCTGGAAGACCATGCCCACCTGGCGACGTACCTCCACGGGGTCGACCTCGGCGCCGTACAGGTCCTGGCCGTCGATGACGATCTTGCCCTCGACGCGGGCGCCGGGGATCACCTCGTGCATCCTGTTCAGCGACCGCAGGAAGGTGGACTTGCCGCAGCCCGACGGCCCGATCAGGGCGGTGACGGAGCGGGCAGGGATCGTCATCGAGACGTTCTGCACGGCGAGGAAGTCGCCGTAGTAGATGTCGAGGTCCGAGACGTCGATGCTCTTGGCCATGGTGTCGGTTTCCTTGGTTCGTCGGGTTCGTCGGGTTCGTCGGGTTCGTCGGTGTCAGCGCGCGGTCTTGGGGGAGAACAGCCGGCCCAGCAGACGGGCCACGAGGTTCAGCGCCATCACGATCGCGATGAGCACGAGGGCGGCGCCCCAGGCGCGCTCCTGGCCGAACTCGGCGGGCACGCCGGGCTGGGTGTAGGAGTAGTAGATGAACACCGGCAGCGTCATCATCCGCTCGCCGAAGAGGTTCGTGTTCACCGAGTCGGTCGACCCGGCGATGATCAGCAGCGGCGCGGTCTCGCCGATCACCCGCGCGATCGAGAGGGTGATGCCGGTGATGATGCCGGCCATCGCGGTGGGCAGCACGACCTTGACGATCGTGCGCCACTTCGGCACGCCGAGGGCGTACGACGCCTCGCGCAGCTCCATCGGGACGAGCTTGAGCATCTCCTCGCAGGAGCGCACGACGATGGGGATCATCAGCAGCGACAGGGCGACCGACCCGCCGATGCCCATCCGCACGCCCGGGCCGAAGAACAGCACGAACAGCGCGTAGGCGAAGAGGCCGGCGACGATCGAGGGGATGCCGGTCATCACGTCGACGAAGAACGTGATGGTGCGCGCCGTCCGCGAGCGGTTGCCGTACTCGACGAGGTAGATCGCGCTCATCAGGCCGACGGGCACCGAGATGACCGCGGCGGCCAGCGTGATCAGGAGGGTGCCGAGGATGGCGTGGTAGATGCCGCCGCCCTCGCCGACCACGTTGCGCATCGAGAAGGTGAGGAACTCGGCGCTGATCGCGCCGGCGCCGTTGGACACCACGGTCCAGATCAGCGAGAACAGCGGGAGCATCGCGAGCGCGAAGGCGACCCACACGAGCGTGCTGACCAGGCGGTCCTGGGCGGCGCGGCGGTTCTCCACGACCAGGGACCAGGCCGGCAGCGCGACGCCGAAGAGCAGCACCGACAAGAACACCCAGCCGAGCAGGCCCCAGCCGAGGGTGAGCACCACCAGGGAGGAGGCGGCCGCGGCGACGCCCGCGACGAGCCAGCCGGCCCAGCCGGGCAGCCGCGGGTGCTTGAGGGGCAGGTGCGCGACGGTGTCCGCGGTCCGGTGCGCCGGCTCGCTCGAGGTGGGGGCACCCGCTTGCTGGGGCACGATGGGCTCCTGGTTCCCGCTCGACGGAACGGCGCGGTGGGTGGAGGGGGTCTTGGTCCGCGCCATCAGTCGGACTGCCTGTCACTGCGGGCCACGATCGCCCGGGCGCTGAAGTTGACGACGAACGTGATGACGAACAGCACCAGCCCGCTCGCGATCAGGGCGTTGACGCGCAGCCCGGTGGACTCCGGGAACTGCAGCGCGATGTTCGCCGCGATCGTCGAGGGGTTGTCGCTGCCGATCAGGTTGAAGGTCACCAGCCCCGAGGCCGAGAGCACCATCGCGACCGCCATCGTCTCGCCGAGGGCGCGGCCGAGGCCGAGCATGACGGCCGAGACGATGCCGGACTTGGCGTAGGGCAGCACCGCGAGGCGGATCATCTCCCACCGGGTCGCGCCGAGCGCGAGCGCGGCCTCCTCGTGCAGCTTGGGGGTCTGCAGGAAGACCTCGCGGGTGATCGCGGTGATGATCGGGATCGCCATGATCGCCAGCACGATCGCGGCGGTCAGGATGGTCCGCCCCGTCGTGCTGGCCGGTCCCGTGAAGAAGGGCAGGAAGCCGAGGTGCGCCTCGAGCCACTCGTAGACCGGAACGAGCCGGCGGCCGAAGTAGCCGATGCCCCACAGGCCGTAGACGACCGAGGGGACCGCGGCGAGCAGGTCGACGAGGTAGCCGACCGGGCGGGCCAGCCGGCGCGGCGCGTAGTGGGAGATGACCAGCGCGACCCCGAGGGCCAGGGGCGTCGCGATGAGCAGTGCGACGAGCGCTGCCAGCAGGGTGCCGAACAGCAGCGGCGCCACGAAGGCCACGAAGTTCTTCGCGCCGAACAGGTCGTCGGGCTCCGCGGTGAAGGCGGGGGCGCCCTCGACGGTGAGGAACACGGCGACGCCGGCGAGCGCGACCAGGATCAGCAGCCCGGCCGAGCGGGTGGTGCCGGCGAAGATGCGGTCGCCGACGCGTTGCTTGGGCCGGGTGGACCCGGGCGCCACGGTGGTGGCCATGGTGTCTCCTCTCGAGACCCGACCGAGCCGGCGGGGGTGTGGGGACCCCCGCCGGCTCGTGCTGACGTGCTCCGGAGTGCTGCTACTTCGCCGCGATCGTGTCGGCGACGCCGACCGCGTCGGAGCTGAAGCTGTCCGAGAGCGGCGAGGAGCCGGCGGCCTTCGCCGCGGCGGCCTGGCCGTCACCGCTGAGCACGTAGGTCAGGTAGCTCTTGACCAGGTCGGCCTTCGCGCTGTCGGTGTAGGTGGGGCAGGCGATGATGTACGACGCGAGCACGAGCGGGTAGGCGCCCGCCTCGGTCGTCGTACGGTCGATCTCGATCGCCATGTCGTTCTCGGCGCGACCCTCGACCCGGGGGGACAGGTCGACGACCTTCGCGGCGGCGTCGGCCGTGGGGGCGACGTAGGCGTCGCCGACCTTGATCGACGCGACGGACAGGTCGCCCGCCTGGCTCTCGTCGGCGTAGCCGATCGAGCCCTTGCCGTTGGTCACGGCCTCGATGACGCCGGAGGTGCCCTGCGCGCCCTCGCCGCCCTTGACCGGCCACACGCCGTCCGGCTCGGCCGACCAGGCGCCCTCACCCGCGGCGCTGAGCCACTGGGTGAAGTTGTCGGTCGTGCCCGACTCGTCGGAGCGGTGGACCGGCGTGATGCGGTCGCCGGGGAGGTCGGCGTCGGGGTTCTCGGCCTTGATGGCCGGGTCGTCCCACGTGGTGATGTCGCCGAGGAAGATCTGCGAGGCCGTCTTGGCCGACAGCTGCAGGTTGTCGACGCCGTCGAGGTTGTAGACCAGCGCGATGGGGCTGATGTAGTCGGGGACCTCGAGCGCGGTGGCGCCGTTGCAGACCTTCTTCGAGGCGGTCAGCTCCTCGTCGGACAGCGCGGAGTCCGAGCCGGCGAAGTCGACGCCGCCGGCGAGGAACTGCTCGCGGCCACCGCCCGAGCCGACCGGGTCGTAGTTGACGGTCACGGCGGAGTTGGCGGACTGGAAGCCGGCCTGCCACGCGCCCTGCGCGGCCTCCTGGGCGCTGGAGCCGGCGCCGTTGAGGGTGCCGCTGAGCTCCTTGCCCGTGGACGCCTGCGCGGTGTCGTCCGAGCTCGTCTCGTTGCCCGCGGCGCAGGCAGTGAGGCTCAGGCCCAGTGCCAGCACGGCCAGAGCCGGGGCAGCGGTCCTGCGGAAGGAAGTGCGGTTCACTTCGTCGTCTCCTGTGATCGATCAGGTGCACGGGTGTGCGTGTCGATCGTGAAGTTATGCAGGCGAGGTGAAGCGACCTCCGGGGTCCGGTGAACGCACGGTGAACGCTGCCCGCCCGTTTGGTCACGCGCGGTCGGACGTGAGACGGCCGTCACGTGAACGGCGGCGCGGCGCCGCTGTCATCCCCCTGTCATGGGGTCGCCTGGCGTCCTCGGGACCCTCCGCCCGGGGTCTCAGGCGAGGTCGTCGCCGCGGTGCTCCTCGAGGGAGACGACCTTGCCGCTGCGGTGGTGCACGACGAGCATCGAGCCCGGGTCGAGGGCCGGGTCGGAGACCCCGAGGGCGGCGTAGACCAGCGGCAGCACGGGCCGGTGCGTGCACAGCACGGCCGGCTCGTCGGCGGCCAGCAGCCGGTGCACGTGCCGCTCGACGGCCCCCTCGGTGGCGTCCTCCTCGGAGAGGTCGTCGGTGATCTGGAGGTCCACGTCGGCCACGTCGGCGTAGGGGCCGACGGTCGTCCAGCACCGGCGGCTGCTCGAGCTCAGGACCCGCTCGACGCCGAACGCAGCGAGCAGCGGCACCACCCGCTCGGCCTGCAGCTCGCCGAGCGGTGCGAGCGGGCGCTCACGGTCGTCCTTCTTCTTCCAGCGCTTGCGCGGCACCGCCTTGCCGTGCCGCAGCACCACCAGCGGGAAGCTGCGCTTGCGCACGCGGGCGAACTCCGCGAGGGTCTCGCGGTCACGCTCGTAGGTCAGCACCCGCTCGGCCTTGCCGAGCGGCACCCAGGCGACGTCGTCGATCTCGGCGTTCGGACGGTACGTCGACACGTCGTCGCCGCCGCGCACCCGCCCCGACCAGTAGTGCACGACCTTCTCGCCGGCCGCGACGTCGTAGTGCTGGTCGCGCAGCGGCGGGCCGAGCCGCACGTCGAGACCGGTCTCCTCGGCGACCTCGCGGACCGCTGCGGCGAGCACGTGCTCGTCGGGGTCGAGCTTGCCCTTCGGGAACGACCAGTCGTCGTACTTGGGCCGGTGCACCAGCAGCACCTCGGGACCCTTGCGCACGACGACCGCGCCTGCCGCCACGATCTCGGGTGAGTCGGCCATGCGGCTAGGTTAGGGCAGCACTCGCCGATCAGGTGCAGGAGAGGTGGACGCCGGTGCGCACGCGTCTGGTGGTGTACGTCGCCGGGCTGCTCGTGGTCGCCTCCGTCGCCGGCGTCGTGGGCTGGCGGGTGCTGACGGCCCGGACCGCCTACGAGCACGCGCTGTCCTACCTGCCGGCCTCGACGCTGCGGGCGTCGTACACCGCGTGGGGGCAGGTGCGCACGGCCGCGGACGGCGACGGGCTCGACGCCGGCTCGGCGCAGCGACGGGTGCAGGCGTTCCTGACCCGCGCCTACAACCAGGACCTCATCGCCGGCTCGGCGGTGGCGGGTTCGACGTACGTCATGGCGAAGCGGTTCGGCGTCTCGCCGCTCGACGCCGACTGGGAGCTGCTCGGCCAGTCCCGGCGCGGTCAGGTCGACCTGCTGCACGTCGCCGACCGCGTCGACCTGGACGCGGTGGAGAGGTCGCTGCGGCGGCTCGGCTACACCGAGCCGGACGTCGGGCTCGGGGAGGGCGGCACCTGGGTCGGCGGCGCCGACGTGGTGGCCGACATCGACGCGACGCTCACGCCCGTGCAGCAGAACGTCGTGGTGCTGCGCGACCAGCACCTCGTGCTGATGAGCGACAGCGCCGCCTACGCCTCCGCCGCCTCGCGGGCAGCCCGGGGTGACGAGCGCACGCTGACCGGCGCCGGGGGCGTGAAGGACCTGGCCCGGATCGCCGACGACCCGGTCGCCGCCGTCCAGTGGACCTCGACCTTCGCGTGCGAGGACCTCGCCATGACCAAGGCCGACGACGGCGACCGCGCCGCGGCGGAGGCGCTGGTCGAGCGGGCGGGCGTGGTGAACCCGCTCGCCGGGCTGGTCATGGCCCGGCAGTCCGACCGCACCCTGATGGTCGGCCTGCACTTCGAGACCTCGGCCCAGGCCTCGGCGAACCTCCAGCCGCGGGTCCGGCTCGCCTCGGGTGCCGCCCCCGGCCAGGGCGGCAGCTTCGCGGCGCGGTTCCGGGTGGCCGCGGCGACGGCCGACGGCCAGGACGTCTCCCTGACGCTGCGTCCCCGCTCGGAGCAGTCCCTGCTGTCCGACCTGTCGACGGGGCCGGTGCTCTTCGCGACCTGCTCACCCGCCCCCTCCCCGTAGTCACCGACTCCGGGGAGAAGGGGGCAGGCGGGTCAGAGGCTGGGGGCGGGCTGGCGGGCCGGGTCGGTGGGCCGGACGATGCGGCGGCGGCGGCGGGCCACGATCAGGGCGTCCTGGAGGTCGCGCAGGGGGTTGCCGTCGGCGTCGAGGTGGTGGCGGACCCAGGCGCCGTCGGCGTTGAGCCACCACGACGACGTGGTGTCGTCCCAGGCCAGGTCGAGCAGCCGGCCGACCTCCTCGACCTGCGCGGTGCCGGGCAGCTCGACCAGCGCCTCGACGCGACGGTCGAGGTTGCGGTGCATCATGTCGGCCGACCCGATCCAGGCGCGGGGCTCGCCGCCGTTCTCGAACCAGAAGATCCGGCTGTGCTCCAGGAACCGCCCCAGGATCGAGCGCACCCGGATCGTCTCGGACAGGCCGGGGACCCCGGGGCGCACGGAGCAGATGCCGCGGGTGAGCAGGTCGACCGGCACGCCGGCGATCGACGCGCGGTAGAGCTCGTCGATGACCGCCTCGTCGACGATGGAGTTCGCCTTGATGCGGATCCGCGCGGGGCGCCCGGCGCGGTGGTGCTCGACCTCGTCGCGGATCCGCGCGACCAGCCCGGTGCGCACCGAGTCCGGCGCGACCAGCAGGTTGTCGTACGACGCGTTGCGCGAGAACCCGGAGAGGTTGTTGAACAGGTGCGCGACGTCCTCGCCGATCCCGTCGTGCGCGGTGAGCAGGCCGTAGTCCTCGTAGAGCCGGGCGGTCTTGGGGTTGTAGTTGCCGGTGCCGATGTGGACGTAGCGCCGGATGCCGCCGCCACTGCCCGCCTCGTCGCGCACCACCATCGCGAGCTTGCAGTGCGTCTTGAGCCCGACCAGCCCGTAGACCACGTGGCAGCCGGCGTGCTCGAGCTTGCGGGCCCACTTGATGTTGGCCTGCTCGTCGAAGCGTGCCTTGATCTCGACGAGCACGAGCACCTGCTTGCCGGCCTCGGCGGCGTCGACGAGCGCCTCGATGATCGGGGAGTCGCCCGAGGTGCGGTAGAGCGTCTGCTTGATCGCCAGCACGTGCGGGTCGTCGGCGGCCTGCTCGATGAAGCGCTGCACCGAGGTGGAGAACGAGTCGTACGGGTGGTGCAGGAGTACGTCGTTGCGCCCGACCGCGGTGAACACGTCCACCGGCGAGGCCGACTCGACCTCCGCGAGCTGGGTGTGCGTGGAGGGGACGAAGGCGGCGTACTTCAGCTCGGACCGGTCCAGGTCGGCGATGTCGTGCAGGCCGGTGAGGTCGAGCGGCCCGGGGAGGCGGACCACCTCCTTGGGGGAGATGTCGAGCTCGGAGACCAGCAGCTCCAGGATGTGGTCGTCGATGGTCTCCTCGACCTCGAGCCGCACCGGCGGGCCGAAGCGACGTCGCAGCAGCTCCTTCTCCAGCGCTGCGAGGAGGTTCTCCGCGTCGTCCTCCTCCACCTCGAGGTCCTCGTTGCGGGTCACCCGGAAGGTGTGCTGGCCCAGCACCTCCATGCCGGGGAAGAGCCGCTTGAGGTGCTCGCCGATGACGTCCTCGAGCGGCACGAAGCGCTGGTTCCCGACGGGGACGAAGCGCGAGAAGATCGGCGGCACCTTCACCCGCGCGAAGTGCTCCTTGTCGGTCTTGGGGTTGCGCACCAGCACGGCGAGGTTGAGGGAGAGCCCGGAGATGTAGGGGAACGGGTGCGCCGGGTCGACCGCGAGCGGCGTCAGCACCGGGAACACGCGGTCCTTGAAGAGCTTCTTGCAGGCCTTCTGCTCGTCACGGGTCAGCGCGTCCCAACGGACCAGCTCGATGTCCTCCTTGACCAGCGCCGGGATGATCTCGTCCCGGAACACCCGGGCCTGCCGCTCCATGAGGTCGCCCGTCGTGGCCCAGATCTGCTCGAGCACCTCCCGCGGGAGCAGGCCGGAGGCGGCGGGTACGGCGACCCCGGCGGCGATGCGCCGCTTGAGGCCGGCGACCCGGACCATGAAGAACTCGTCGAGGTTGGAGGCGAAGATCGCCAGGAAGCGGACCCGCTCGAGCAGCGGGAGGTGCGGGTCCTCGGCGAGCTCGAGCACGCGGGTGTTGAAGTGCAGCCAGGACACCTCGCGGTCGAGGAAGCGGTCGGGCTCGAGGTCGGGTGCGGCCGCGTCGTACGGCGGCTCGACGTCGAACGGCTCCGAGGGCACCGCCCGCAGGTCGGTCGGTCCGTCGACGGCGGTCCCGCCGACGTGCGTGGCGATCGAGGTGGTCGACGGTGAGTCGGTCATGGCCACATCGTGGCACCACCGGGTGGACAAGGGGTAACGATCGGGCCGGATCTCTAGGCGCGGTCGGCGCGGGCGTAGCGCACGTGGGTGTCGGCGGGCGCGTGGGTGAACCCGAGCCGCGAGTAGACCGCCACCGCCGGCGCGTTGTCGGACTCGACGAAGAGCACCACCTCCGACAGCCCCCGCCCGGCGAGGTGGTGCAGGCCGGTCAGGGTCAGCAGCCGGCCGAGGCCCGAGCCCTGCGCGCGCGGCGACACCCCGACGACGTACACCTCGCCGTACGGCGGCTGCTCGTCGTCGTGCACCTTGGTCCAGTGGAAGCCGAGCAGCCCGCCGTCGGCGTCCTCGGCGAGGAAGAAGCCGCCGGCGTCGAACCACGGCTCGGCGATCCGCTCGTCGAGGTCGGCGCGGGTGGTCGCGCCCTGCTCGGGGTGGTGGGCGAACGCCTCGGCGTTGAGGGCGAGCCACGCCTCCTCGTCCTCCCCGACCCGGAACGTGCGGACCGAGGAGGCGCCTGCGTCATCGGGGAGCGGAGGCAGGTCGGACAGGGGCCGGCGCATCACCCACAGGTCGCGGACCCGGTCGAACCCGAGGGTGCCGGCCAGCGCCGCGGCGGCGGGATGGTCGCCGTGCGACCAGGCCGACAGCGGGCCCGGTGTCTCCGCGGCGGTCGTCGCCAGCAGGCGGCCCACGCCGCGGCCGCGGGCGGGCGGGTCCACGACGACCTCGACGGCCTCGTCGTGCAGCCAGGCGAACCCGTCGACGCGGTCACCCTCGCCCGCCACCCACAGCGTCGAGCCGTCGAGCCCGTGGTGGCGCAGCGTCAAGGTGGCGGCCTCGTCGAGCGCCGAGGCGCCGTCCTCGGCGGCCGCCGCGGCCACCACGCGGCGTACCTCCGCGGCCACCCCGGTCCCACCGGACCTGTCGAAGTCGGCAGTCTCGACGCGTGTCGCGGTGCTGGCAGCGCTCATGTGGCTCACCCTAGAGTGACTGCTGAGACTGGGGAGGCGGGCATGCACGACGCGCTGGTGCTGGCGGGTGCCGCGCTGTCCCCGTTGCTGGGGCTGACGCTGCTGCTGTGGCTGGCCCACCTCGAGGACACGCTGCCGCGCGACGTGCGCGCCGCCCAGCGGCAGCCGCCGCCGCCGCCGATCCTCGCGATCCCGGTCCGCTCGGCGCCCGCGCCGGTCCCGCCGGCCCGGGCCGAGGCGGCCGCCGCCGTACCCGCCGCCCCGCCCGCGCAGCGCCCGGCGCCCGCGACCCAGGACGCGCTCGCCTCCTGAGCCGGCCGCGACGGCTCGGTGCGTCGGCCGACCGGCGGGCTCAGCGGCTCGCGGTCTCCCGCTCGACGCTCTCCTTGGGCGGCAGCACGAAGCGGTAGCCGACGTTGCGGACCGTGCCGATCAGCGTCTCGTTGTCGGGGCCGAGCTTGGCCCGCAGCCGGCGCACGTGGACGTCGACCGTGCGGGTGCCGCCGAAGTAGTCGTAGCCCCACACCTCCTGCAGCAGCTGCTCGCGGGTGAAGACCCGGCCGGGGTGCTGGACGAGGTACTTCAGCAGCTCGAACTCCTTGAAGGTCAGGTCGAGCGGGCGGCCCCCGAGCTTCGCGGTGTACGTCGACTCGTCGACCGTGACCTCGCCGGAGCGGATCACGTGCGACTCGGGGTCGTCGGCGTCGCGCTGCGCGGCGAGCCGTCCCACCGCGAGCCGCAGGCGCGCCTCCAGCTCGGCCGGGCCGCAGGTGTGCAGCAGCACGTCGTCCATGCCCCAGTCGGCGGCGACCACCGACAGCCCGCCCTCGGTGACGACCATCAGCACGGGGGAGTCCGACCCGGTCGTGCGGATCAGCCGGCACAGGTCGCGGGCGTGGGCCAGCTCCTTGCGGCCGTCCACCAGCACGAGGTCGACGTCGGGGGCCTCCAGGAGCGCGCTGCCCTCGGCCGGCAGGATCTTCACCTGGTGCGGCAGGAGGGCGAGCGAGGGCAGCACCTCGGCCGAGGGCTGGGTCGTGCTCGTCAACAGCAGCAGGGTGCTCATGGCACCTCCCCAAGACGGTTCCGCCGACTCGTCGTTGAGCCGCTGTGGGTCTCGCACCGACCGCCGGAGCACTGGCGCGATAAGGCAGGATACCGAACATGTGCCCGACGCCTCTTCGCTCGGCCCCGGACGTGGGCAGCGTCACGGTGCGCTACTGGGCCTCGGCGCGGGCCGCGGCGGGCGTCGAGTCCGATGTGGTCGAGGTCGCCGGCAGCACCACGCTGGCGGACCTGCTGACCACCGTGCGGGCCCGGCACGCCGACCGGCCACGCCTGGGCGACGTCGTCGCGGTCTGCTCGGTCCTGGTCGGCGACCGTCCGGTGGGCTCGGCCGACCCGTCCCAGGTGACGGTCGCGGCGGGCGAGACCGTCGAGCTGCTGCCCCCCTTCGCCGGCGGCTGATTCTTTACCTTTCTGACAGGTTTGGTGCGGCTCGGTCGGGAGACTGGGGGAGGGTCGGCGCCCTCCGCGCCGGCCCTCGGCCCCCGGGCAGCGGTCCGCACCTCCCAGGTGGACCGTTTCCCGGGGGTCGTCCCACGCCCGGCCCACGTCGAGCTGGGACCGGGCGGGAATCCAGCAAGCGCCGCGCTGGTTGGGTCCCACCGTGAGCCAAGGTGCGTGGGTCCTCGTCGTCGCGGTCGTCCTGGCCGGGGCGTTCGGCCTGTTCCGGGCCGCGCGCGACGGCCGGTTCCGCGGCACGCACGCGCTGGCGGTGACCTCCCCTGTCGGTGGGTCGGCCGACGCCCCGGCGCCGAGCGTGCTCGACGGCGTCGACGGGGTCGACGTACCTCTCGGGGAGCGGGCGACCCTCCTGCAGTTCTCGTCCGCCTTCTGCGCGCCCTGCCGGGTCACCCGGCGGGTGCTCGGCGAGGTCGCCGACCTGGTGCCGGGCGTGACCCACGTCGAGGTGGACGCCGAGCACCACCTCGACCTGGTACGACGGCTGGGCATCGCGCGCACGCCGACGACGCTGGTGCTCGACGCGGGCGGCCGGGAGGTCTCCCGCGCGAGCGGCGCCCCGACCCGCGACGAGGTGCTCGCCACCCTGGCCGCCTCGCTCTGAGCCGGAGCCCGAGCCGGCGACCGGAGGGCCGGGCGGTCAGTCGATGCAGATCCGGCGCAGCACCATCTCGCCGTCCTCGGGGACCACGGCGTGCGTCGAGCGCCGCCGGCCGGTCGCCGGGGTGGCGGCGAAGCCGACCATCCCGTGCGCGCCCGCGCCCGGAGCGCCGCCGGCGGGCCGGCCCAGGGCTGAGGTGTCGATCCGGCCGCGGCGGGCCAGGTCGGACACGAAGCTCAGTGCCGCGGACTCCGCCGACGACGGGTCGGCCGAGCCGTGGTCCAGCGCGGCCGAGGCGACCGCGAACCTGCGCTCCTGGCCCTCGGGGGCGAGGAAGGCGATCGTCTCCGGCTGGAGGCCGAACAGCTCGCCCGAGGCCGTCATCCGCCGCAGCGCGCCCTCGGGACGCGGCGCGGACCGCTGGCCCGGGACCATCGCGGCGACCAGCCCGCGGGTCACGCGCGTGGACTGGCCGGAGATGATGCCGCGGCGCACGAAGGCGCGGGTGAGCACGTCGTGGTACTTCCCGGCGAACAGCCGCGCGTCGGCCTCGATCATGTGCGCGGCCACCTGTGCGAAGAAGTCGGGCACGATCGCCGCACCGGCGGCGCCGGCCGCGAGCAGCCGGCCCATGTCCGCGGTCACGCTCAGCAGGCCGTCGTCGGTCGGCGTCGGCGCGTCGACCGCGACCATCCCCGCCCACGCGTCGTAGAACGCCCCGGTGAACACCCGCGAGAACGAGTGCGGCTCCGAGGAGAGGCCGGACGCGGGCGCGCTCGACGGCAGCCGCTCGGGCGACTGGTAGGAGAAGGAGTTCATCGCGTTGCGCAGGCAGTCGGCATCCACGGCGTCCGGGAAGCCCTGCCGGATCGCCCACCCGAGCTGCTCGGCGAGGCGGGACAGCGGCGAGGACATCCGCACGCTGCCCGACCCGGAGGCCGCCTGCGCCAGCACGGCCGCCCGCATCTGCGGGACCGAGATCGCCGACATGATCGCGCTCATGTCGCCGAAGGCCTCGTGGAAGGCGGCCGCCTCGATGCTCATGGCGTCCCACAGGTCCGGTCGCAGCGCGTCGAGGACGGCGTGCCCGAGCTCGTGGTTGGTGACGTCGCCGCTGGCCGCGGAGAAGACGGTCGTCCCGGCCGCCGTACCGTGGAAGAAGCTGAGGCCGACGCGGTCGTAGAACGCGTTGAGGTCCTCGCCCTCGTCCAGCGAGATCGGCAGCGGCGTGCCCGGCTGCCAGGTCGTCCCGGCGGGGAGGGCGGCGGTCCAGAAGTCCGCGGCACGGGTCAGCGCGACGGCGGCCTCCCAGTAGAGGAACTCCGGGGTGTCGGCGTCGTAGACCCCGGGCGGCGGCTGCGGCCCGTTGATGCTGATCGCGAGCGGCCCGGGCGTCAGCTCGGGCGCTCCCACGTGCTCGACATCGAGTCCCGACATCGGGTCGTCGGGCCACGCTGCGACGTCGAGGACGCCCTGCTCGCTGCCGACGACGGCCTGTCCGCCACCCTGGTCCGTGCTCATGGTGTCCTCCCGTGCGGTCGCCTCGGGCGGGGCCGGTCCCCGTCGACTCCTTTACGATCGCTTCCTCCCTTCGTAGACCTGTCGCGGTCCCGGTCACATAGCCCAGCCGACCCACCTCGCGAGTTCCGGACAGGCCAGCCCGGGCGGGTGGGGAGAGAGCGACCCGTCGGGAGCGTCTCGACCTGCGGACACGAGGTCCGCTGGATGAGACGGGCGGTTCCAGGGGTGGGAGCGCCCTGCGTACCCTGGCCAGCATGTGCTCGACGCTGCTCACCCGACGCCGTGCGGTGGACCACTGCCGCGTGCGCTCGGCGCTGTGTCGACAGTCCTGACGGGACGTCCCAGCCCTCTGCTTGCGCCCGGTCGTCGCACCGGTCCCCGAGGTCGAGCCGGTACGCCGGCCCGCACGACGTGCCCACGGCCACCCGACAGCGCCCGATCAGCACCCAGCCGTCAGCACCGGTCCGCCAGGAGCCACATGTCCAGCACCAGCACCCGCACCCCCCGGGGTCGCACGGGTGAGCCCGTCCCGGTCCGCATCGACCCCCGCGGCCCGCGCTTCGTCGCGTCGGTGACCTTCGTGGTCCTCGCCGCCGCCCTGCTCACCGCCCCCTCCGACGTGACCGTCGTGCTCCTCGCGGCGCAGGCCGTGGTCTTCGGCATCGGCGCCGCGGCGGGCGTGCAGCACACGCCGTACTCCTGGCTCTTCCGCACCCTGGTCCGCCCGCGCCTCGCGCCGCCCACCGAGCTCGAGAACGCCGCCCCGCCCCGCTTCGCGCAGGCCGTCGGGCTGGGGTTCGCCGTGCTCGCCCTCGTCGGCTACCTCACCGGGCTCGACCTGCTCGGCGCGGTCGCCACCGGGTTCGCGCTCGCCGCGGCCTTCCTCAACGCCGCTTTCGGGTTCTGTCTCGGCTGCGAGGTGTACCTGCTCGTCCGTCGCGCCACCCGTCCCTGACCACGTGAACGTCACACCAAGTCACCCCACCGCCCGGACCGACCGGGCAACGAAAGGAACACCATGAGCCGCGACACCGCACTCGTGAACGCCGCCTGGGTCGAGGAGCACCTCGACGACCCGCAGATCGTCCTGGTCGAGGTCGACGAGGACACCACCGCCTACGACAAGGGCCACATCCGGGGGGCCATCAAGCTCGACTGGACGACCGACCTGCAGGACCAGGTGCGTCGCGACTTCGTGAGCAAGCAGCAGTTCGAGGAGCTGCTCTCGGGCAAGGGCGTCGCCAACGACCAGACGGTCGTGCTGTACGGCGGCAACAACAACTGGTTCGCCGCCTACGCGTACTGGTACTTCAAGCTCTACGGTCACCAGGACGTCAAGCTCCTCGACGGCGGCCGCAAGAAGTGGGAGCTCGACAGCCGCGAGCTGACCGACGAGGTCACCGAGCGTCCGGCGACGACACTACACCGCCCAGGAGCAGGACGGCTCGATCCGCGCCTTCCGCGACGAGGTCGTGGCCGCGATCGGCACCCAGAACCTCGTCGACGTCCGCAGCCCCGACGAGTACGCCGGCCGGCTGCTCGCCCCGGCCCACCTGCCCCAGGAGCAGGCGCAGCGTGCGGGCCACATCCCGACCGCCGCGAGCGTGCCGTGGAGCAAGGCGGCCAACGACGACGGCACCTTCCGCTCCGACGACGAGCTGAAGGCGCTCTACAGCGACGCCGGCGTCGACTGGAGCAAGGACACCATCGCGCTACTGCCGCATCGGCGAGCGCTCGAGCCACACCTGGTTCGTGCTGCGCGAGCTGCTCGGTCAGCAGAACGTCAAGAACTACGACGGCTCGTGGACCGAGTACGGCTCCCTCGTCGGCGTCCCGGTGGCCCTCGGCGACGAGCGGGCGAGGCCTGATGTGCGGCGCGACCACCGGCGGCCTGTCGCTCGACGGCGTCGAACGTGGACAAGGAGGCGGTCATCCAGGGCATCGTCACCCGTGACGACCAGCCGGTCGGCAACGCCTACGTGCGGCTGCTCGACCGGACCGGCGAGTTCACCGCCGAGGTGCCGACCTCGGCCACCGGCCACTTCCGCTTCTTCGCCGCTCCCGGCGAGTGGACGCTGCGCACGCTGGCCCCGAAGGCCGAGCCCAAGGACGTCGGTCGTCACGCCGAGCCGCGGCTCGTCGCCGAGGTCGCGGTCACCCTCTGAGGCCGGGCGCCCTCGGGGGCACTCGTGCGCACTGCCCGCAGGACCCCTGGTCGCCCTCCCAGCGGCCAGGGCCCGTGCGCCCGGCCCCGGCCCGTAGGGTGGGCTGTCGTGTGGAGCGGAACGGTCGCGGGGACGACCCCCGAGCCTGCCGCCGGAGTACGTCGAGGCGTACCGGCGCGGCCTACGAGGGCGCCCACGACCAGGGCCCCGACGACGAGCCGACCGTGGCCGGCTTCGACCCGTTCCGCGACGAGGACCCGTACGACGGCCCGCTCCACGCCGACGAGGCCGGGTCGGTCGAGGAGCTCGAGGACCTGCCGCGCGGACGGCCCGCGTGGCTGGTCCCGGTGGTGCTGGTCGGCCTCGTGGTCGTGCTGCTGGCCGGGGCGTACGTCGTGGGCCGCGCGTTCTCCGACAGCCTCGGCGGCACCGGCGAGGCGACGTCTCCCGAGCGCGTCGTGATCCCGGGCGAGGACGACCCGCCCGCGAGCTCGGCGCCGCACACCGCCACCGGCAAGGCCTACCGGGGCCCGACCGAGGCCGCCGCGATCGGCGGGTGTCGGCGTCCTGCGAGGCGCAGGCGGGCGTCGACGCGGCCGGCCGAGGCGGTGCGCTACGGCGCCGACCAACGACTACCGACGGCGACCTCACCACGGCCTGGCGCTGCGACGGCTCGGGACGCGGCGAGCAGCTCACCATCACGCTGGCCGGGTCCACCAGGGTCGGCGAGGTCGGCCTGGTCCCGGGCTACGCCAAGACCGACCCGCGCAGCGGCGAGGACCGCTACCGCCAGAACAACCGGATCACCAGCGCCCGCTGGGACGTTCAGCGACGGGACGACCGTGAAGCAGACGTTCGACCCGTCGCCCGGCCGGCGCACCCTGCAGACGCATGAGGATCCCGGTGACGACAGCGCGCAGCGTCGTCGTCGAGGTGCTCGCCTCCGTGCCCGGCCCGCGCAACACCGTCGCGGTCAGCGAGGTCCGGGTCGGACGCGTCGCACGCTGACCCGACTGCCGAAGGGCCGGGCGGCCGGGTGGCTAGGAGGCCCGCGCGCTCCAGCGCGGCGGCAGCGGCCGACCCGTGCGGGGGCTGTCGACGACCATGCCGTGGCCCGGTCCGAGGCGGAACGCGGTGGCCTTGAAGCGCACCCAGGACGGGTCGCCCAGGCAGCGCGACGGGACGGTCAGCACGAGCTCGTCGCGGCGGTAGTCGACGTCGCTGCGCTGGCCCGTGCAGCCCACCGAGTGCAGCCAGGGGCCCAGGACGCTGACGGCGCCGGACCACCCGTCGGAGCGGTGCGCGGTGAAGGACACGTGCCGGCGGGTGCGGTCGTCGGTGCGCAGGTCGACGGTCACGCCGTACGCCGGTCCGGAGCGCCGCAGGTCGACGTACCGGAAGCGCATCGTGACCGTGCGCTCGCGGACCCGCACCGCGACCGTCGTCAGGTCGACGTTGGTCGTCGCGCCGGACCGCACGAAGTGGCCGCGCCCGCTCGCCGGGACGACCCAGGACCACACGTCGTTGGGGTGGTCGATGCCGGAACGCTCGGCGGTCGAGGCCGAGCCGGCCGTCATGGTGGCCATGACCACGGACCCGACGGCGACCAGGTTGGCGGCCGACAGGAGCGTGCGCACGCGGGCGTACATGCCACCTCCGTGCTCTCGGCGGGTCCGGGGACTGACAGGCTAGACCCTGTCCCGCGCGCGCCCAACACCCCGAGGTCCAGGTTTTGCCTAGCCGTCGACGCGCTCGAGGAAGGGGCAGGCGTCGAGCAGCGCGGCGTGGTCGAAGGTGATCGGCTCGTCGCTGAACCGCAGCTGCTCGAGGACGTAGTCGGCGCTGAGCCGGCTGCCCGGCCGGGCGTCGAGGTCCTGGCTGTGACGGAGCTTGTCGACCGAGGCGAAGTAGTCGTAGAACTTGAACTCGCCGCCGCCCGGACGGCTGCCGCCGGCGCTCGCGTCGCTGTTGAGCCAGGCGTTCGGGATGCCGTAGGCGTCGGCGACGATCAGGCCGTGCAGCGAGGACGAGACGATCCGCCTGCACGCCATGATCTGCGCGGTGACGCCCTCGACGTCGCCGGAGTGCAGGTTGATCAGGCGTACGTCGGGTGCGACGTCCATGCCCTGCCAGGCCCGCTCCGACCAGCGCACCACCATCCCCACCTCGTGGGTCTTCTCGACCGCCGGGTGGAAGTAGAGCGGCGAGAGCAGCGCCGGGTCGCCGTAGACCCGCGGCACGTCGTAGCCGATGTTGCGCAGCACGCTGCGGGTGACCGGTCCGCGCACCGCGGCGTACCGCCTCGCCTGGGGGATGCGCCACTTGTTCTCCCAGCCCATCAGCCCCGAGCCCCACACCACCGAGTCGCCGCGCGCGTGGTTGACGATCGAGCCGACCGCGACGCAGTTCTCGGTGCGCGGTGGGGCGTAGACGACCGGGAGGCCGGTCATCCGCCGGGCGAGCCAGGGCGAGAGCAGGTCGCCGTAGTTCTCCGCGAGCGTCCACCAGATCAGCGGGATCCGCCCGTCGACCGGTGCGAGCCCGCCGGCCCGGTAGCGCCTGGTGAGCGCGGCGTACTCCGGCGGTCCGGCGTACGGCAGCGGCTCGCCGAGGGCGGCGGAGAGCTCCTCGCCGCGGGCCCGCGAGGCGGCCTGCGCCGCCCGCTCCTTGGGCGAGAACCGGTTGCGCGCGAGGTTGGCGGTGATGGTGGCGGCGTACGTCGCCTTGGTGAGCAGGGTCATCGGCGGGACCGATCCGGGAGGCGGGACGACCCGCTCAGGGTAACTGTCCCGCTACCGTTTGCGCGCGTCCCACGATTACCAGGGTCCCCTGGTGATCGTGCACTTCCCCCGGCGTGCAAGCCCGGGGAAGCGCCAGAGAGCCTGGGGAAGCACGCCCGGCGAGCCGGTCACGGGGCGCTGAGGACCGCCGCGGCCAGCGACGAGGCGATCGCCGTGCAGGCGGCGTCCAGGAGGTCGGCGACCTCGCGGTGGACGTCGGCGGACCGCCCGATCGGGTCGGGTACGTCGTAGTCGTCGACGCTCACCGCGCCGCGCCACGAGGCGGCCCGCCGCACCAGGTCGACCGGGGTCGTCGGGCCGGCGTCGAAGCCGTCGGCCGCGAGCACGGTCGCGAGCTCGCGCAGGGTGAAGGTGCGCTTGAGGGCGCGCGGTGCCTCCTCGAGCGCGCGGGAGCGCAGCTCGCGGGTGGCGGTCAGCACCAGGCCGGCGCCCTCGGTGGCGGCCGGCTCGAGCTGGCGCGACGCGAAGCCCGCCGGGTCGCCCCCGAGGCGCACCAGCTCGGCCGCGGAGGTCGTGTCCATCGGGGCGCCGACGAGCGCGCGCACCCCGGCGCTGCCCACCTCGACCTCGCCGGCGCGCTCGCCGAGCAGCTCGTCGAGCCGGTGCCGCAGCAGCCGCTCGGCGAGCGGGGAGCGGCACACGTTCCCCAGGCAGACCACGAGGACGCGGAACGGTTCGGGCACGGCGCCTTCCCGGGAGGGTCGGTCAGGAGGGACAGCCCGATCGTAAAGGAGATCAGCCGGTCGGGCTGTCGATCACCATGGTGACCGGCCCGTCGTTGACCAGGCTCACCGCCATGTCGGCCCCGAAGACCCCGCGGGCCACCGTCGCGCCGAGCCGCTCGAGCTCCGCGCAGAACGCCTCGTAGAGCGGCTCGGACACCGGCGCCCGGCGCGGCCGCGTTCCACGTCGGGCGGCGGCCCTTCCGCGCGTCGCCGTACAGCGTGAACTGGCTGACCACCAGCACGGGTGCCCCGACGTCGGAGGCGGAGCGCTCGTCGCGCAGGATGCGCAGGTCCCAGACCTTGCGGGCCGTCCAGGCGACCTGCGCCGGGCCGTCGTCGTGGGTCACGCCGAGGAGCACCAGGAGGCCCGGCCGGTCGATCGCGCCGACGACCTTCCCGTCGACGGACACTTCCGCGCGAAAGAACTCGCTGGACCACGGCCCTCATCGGTGAGATCTTCCTGTGCCGGGTCGACGGCGGTCGCGGCAGTCTGCCACGATGGCGGCCATGAGCGTCGGGTCCCGAGCAAGCTGCTGGTCACCGTCGCGCCGACCGGGGCCGAGACCACCAAGGCCGACTGCCCCCAGCTGCCGACGACGCTGGAGGAGCTCGTCGAGACCGCGCAGCGCTGCGAGGCGGCCGGCGCGGCGATGGTCCACGTGCACATCCGCGACGACGAGCACCGGCCGACCCTCGACCTCGGCCGGCTGACCGCGACACCGTCGACGCGCTGCACGAGCCGACCGACCTCGTCGTCCAGCTCTCCACCGGCGGCTCGCGTGCACGACCCGCTGGAGCGCCGGCTGAAGGTGCTCGACGCGCAGCCGGACTCGTGCAGCCTGACGATGGGCACCACCAACTTCGGCGACGACGTGTTCTCCAACCCGTGGCCGTTCATCACCGAGCTCTACCAGCTCACCCAGGAGCGCGAGGTCGTGCCCGAGTTCGAGCTGTTCGACCTCGGCCACGTGCACCTCGCTGCGGCGGCTGCTCGACACGTTCGGCCTGCCGTACGGCGGCCGCGTGCACGTCGACCTGGTGATGGGCGTGCCCGGCGGGATGCCGGGCACCACCGACGCGCTCGTCGCCGCCGTCGCCGCGCTGCCGGACGAGGTGACCTCGCTGGTCGGCCACCGGCATCGGTCGCTCGACCCTGGCCGTCGCGCTCGCGTCGCTGTCCAAGGGCGGTCACCTGCGGGTCGGCATGGAGGACGTGCTGACCCTGGCCAAGGGCGTGCCCGTCGAGCACAACGAGCAGCTGGTCGAGCGGGTCGTCGAGCTGGCCGCGATCGCGCAGCGCACCCCGATGACGCCGGCCGAGGCCCGCGACCTGCTGCAGGTCAAGCGCCGCTGAGCCGCCCCGGCCCCGCGCCCACCAGGCCCGAGCGTCACCGACACAGGGCGGGGAGGGGTCAGCGGCGGGCCGGCTGGTCCTCGCGCGCGACGTGCTTGTTGTCGGTGGGGGCGTAGCCGTAGCCGTAGCCGTACCCGTAGCCGTCGTTGTTTCCGCCCCGGCTCGCGACCATGTTGAGCGTGATGCCCAGCGGGCGCGCGCCCACGGCCTGCAGGCGCTCGAGGGAGTGCCGGAACTGGTCGCGGGTGGTGCGGCCCTGCCGGACCACGACCACGGCCCCGTCGGCCTGCGCGGCCAGCAGGGCGGCGTCGGTCACGGGCAGCAGCGGCGGCGCGTCGACCACCACGACGTCGTACTCCAGCCGGGCCTCGTCGAGGAGCTGCTTCATGGCCTGGGACTGCAGGAGCTCGGCGGGGTTGGGCGGGACCGCGCCGCTGGTGAGCACGGACAGGCCGGACGCGTGGTGCTCCTGGACGGCCTCGTCGAGGCTGACCCGGCCGAGCAGCACCGAGGTCAGGCCGACGGCCTCCTCGAGCCGGAACAGCTTGGCCAGCTGCGGGCGTCGCATGTCGCCGTCGATGAGCAGCGTGCGCTGGCCCGCGGTCTGCAGGGCCAGGGCGGTGTTGCTCGCGGTGCTGGTCTTGCCCTCGCCGGGCACCGAGCTGGTCACCACGAAGACCTTGAGGTTGCGGTCGACGTCGACGAACTGGAGGTTCGTGCGCAGGATCCGGAACGCCTCGACGCGCGGCGAGTGCGGCGCGAGGGCGGTGATCAGCGGCGTCTTCGCGGCGCTGGAGTCGAACAGGATGCCGCCCAGGATCGGGGTGTCGGTGGCGGCGTTGATCTCGTCGGGGCCCTTGATGCTGGTGTCGAGCAGCTCGCGGACGACGGCGAGGCCGATGCCGAGCAGCAGGCCGAGCACGACGGCGAGGCCGAGGTTGCGGACCGGGTCGGGGGAGATCGGGCTGGTCGGCAGGCTCGCCGCGTCGACGACGGTCGCCTTGATCGGCGCGTTCGTCTTGCCCGGCGGCGTCTCGAGCTCGGTGACGAAGTCGGTCAGCTCGGAGGCGACGGCCTTGCCGATGCGCTGCGCCTGCTTGGGGTCCGGGTCCTCGGCGGCGATCTCGAGGATCACCGTGTCGGGCACGACGGCCGCGGAGATCTTCTCCGACAGGTCGGTCGCCGACATGTCCAGGCCGAGGTCGGTCACGACGCGGGACGCGAGCTCCTCGCCGTTGACCAGGTCGGCGTACGACGCCACCCGCTGGATCGAGAAGAGGCTGCCCTGGTAGACGTCGCTCGAGGACTGGTCGGTCGACGACACGAACAGCCGCGACCTCGACTCGTACTGCGGCGTCGCCTGGAAGGTCAGCACCGCTGCGACGGCCACCACCGCCAGCAGCGAGAGCACGATGACGCGCCAGCGTCGCCGGACGACCTTGAGGTAGTCCCGAAGTTCCACGAACCCTCGATTCGATCAGCTCTCAGTGACTCGAGCCCGAGAGGCTGGAACAACTGTAACGACGGTAAAGGGATCGCATGTGGTGTTCGCCGCAATCGCCCCGGGGAGCGCGGGAGGTCAGTAGACCAGTGCCTGGGCGCCCTCGGTGAGCGCCTCCTCGACGAAGACCGCCGCCCCGGCGACGCGGACGCCGTCGAGCAGGTCCGCGGCGTCGAGACCGCGCCGCGCCGCGCACTGGGTGCACACGGTGACCGTGCCGCCGGCGAGCACCGCCGCGAGCAGGTCGGCGAGCGGGGCGGCCTCCGGCAGCGAGAACGCCTCCGCCCGGCCGGGCACCCCGAACCACGCGGCCTCGCCGGTGAGCCACAGGCTGACCGGCACCCCGCTCGAGAGCGCGGTCGCGGCGACCGTGAACGCCTGGTTGCAGCGCTCCGCGTCGGCCTCGCCGACCGTGACCTTCACCACCAGACTCCGAGCCATCCCCCGACCCTAGACCGGCGATAGGGTGGGCCCATGGAAGCCGTCTTCATCTCCCTCATGGCGCTCGTGGTCGTGCTCACCGGCTGGGTCTCGGTGCTCGTGGTCTACAAGCTGTTCAAGGCCGAGCACTGATCGATGCCGTTCGAGATCCCCGACAACCTGCACCCTGACTGCGCGCCCGTCGCCTGGCTGCTCGGCACCTGGCGCGGCAACGGTCACGGCGACTACCCGACGATCGACGCGTTCCAGTTCGGCCAGGAGTGCATCTTCACCCACGACGGGCGGCCGTTCTTCCACTACATGAGCCGCGCCTGGATCGTCGACGAGCAGGGCGGGAAGGTCCGCGACGCCGCCATCGAGACCGGCTTCCTGCGCCCCAAGGCCGACGGCAGCCTCGAGTGGCTGCTGACCCACCACACCGGCTTCGCCGAGGTCTGGTACGGCGAGGCCGAGGGCGCCAAGATCGAGGTCACGACCGACGCGGTGATCCGCACCCACACCGCCAAGGAGTACACGGGCGGCCACCGGATGTACGGCCTGGTCGAGGGCGACCTGCTGTGGGCCTACGACATGGCCGCGATGGGGCAGCCGCTGCAGCCGCACCTGTGGGGCCGGCTCGTCCGTCAGTGACCCCCGCCTGACCCCGGCCGGCGGGCCCGAACCGGTCGGCCGGCACCCCCGCGACGCCTAGACTGACGGCGTGACCGAGCACGCGCACGAGGCTGCCGCAGCCACCGGGGTCGCCCCGGCGGACTGGCGCGAGCGCCTGCGTGCCCGCGGCTACCGGCTCACCCCCCAGCGCGAGCTCGTGCTGCGAGCGGTCGACCGGCTCGGCCACGCCACCCCCGACGAGGTGCTGACCTCGGTGCGCGAGGAGTCCCAGGCGGTCAACATCTCGACGGTCTACCGCACGCTGGAGCTGCTCGAGGAGCTCGACCTCGTGCGGCACGCGCACATCTCGGACCGCGCTCCGACGTACCACACCACGGCGTCGCCGCCCCACCTCCACCTCGTCTGCCGCGGCTGCGGCAGCGTCACCGAGGTGGCGCCCGACGTGGTGACCCCGCTGACCCGGACGCTGCGCGAGGACCACGGGTTCACCACCGACGTCGGCCACCTGACCGTGTTCGGCACCTGCGCGGACTGCGCCGCCGGGGAAGCATGACCCGCCCCGCCGCGTTGACGCACTGGTCGACCCACCGGCCGACACACCCCTGCCGAGGAAGGACCCCGTGAGCGACCCCGAGACCCCGGTCGAGACCGGCCCGCCGAGCCCGCTGCTGTCCCTGCCGGACGCGGTGGCCGGCAACGGCGTCGACGCCGCGGTGGCCGCGCACTACGGCTCGTTCATCGGCGAGCAGCGCACCCTCGTCGCCGGGGACGGG
This sequence comes from uncultured Actinomycetota bacterium, assembly GCA_963781745.1. GTDB lineage: Bacteria > Actinomycetota > Actinomycetes > Propionibacteriales > Nocardioidaceae > Nocardioides_B. The sequence goes on from CAWAHH010000012.1 coordinate 100,327, forward strand.
TTCGTCGACCTGTCGCACCGCGGCGTGGTCCGCATCAGCGGGCCGGACCGGCTCGGCTGGCTGCACTCGCTGACCAGCCAGCACCTCGCGGCCCTGGCGCCCGGCGTGCCGACCGGCACGCTGGTGCTCAGCCCGCAGGGCCACGTCGAGCACGCGATGTTCGGCACCGACGACGGCGAGGCGTTCACCGCGCACGTCGAGCCCGGCGAGGCGCCGGCCCTGGTGGCCTGGCTGGACCGCATGCGCTTCATGATGCGCGTCGAGGTCGCCGACGTCACCGACGAGCTCGCGGTCACCTGGCGACCGGCCCGGCTGGCCGGGCAGGACGCGCCCGCGCCGTACGCCGGCTACGAGCTCGTGCCCCGCGGCGAGCTGGAGGCCTACGCCCGCGCGGCCGGCCCGGCCTGCGGCACCTGGGCGTTCGAGGCGCTGCGCATCGCGCGGGGCGAGCCGCGCCTGGGCCTGGACACGGACCACCGCACGATCCCCAACGAGGCCGGCTGGATCGGCCCGGCCGTCCACCTCGACAAGGGCTGCTACCGCGGCCAGGAGACGGTCGCGCGGGTGCACACGCTCGGCCGCCCGCCGCGCCGGCTGACGCTGCTGCACCTCGACGGCTCCGACAACCGGCTCCCCGAGCGGGGCAGCCCGCTGCTGCTCGGTGAGCGTGCGGTCGGCTTCGTCGGCACCAGCGCGCGCCACCACGAGCTCGGCCCGATCGCGCTCGGGCTGGTCAAGCGCAACGTGCCCGTCGAGGCCACCCTGGTCGCCGACGGGCTGGCCGCCGGGCAGGAGGTCGTCGTCGACCCGGAGGCCGGGCTGCACGTGCGGCCCACCCTTCGGTGAGCCGGCGCACCGTCCGGCTCGCGCAGGTCCTGCTCGCGGTCTACGTCGTGGCGCTCGTCGTCGCGCTGTTCAGCCCGTCCAACGACCACCAGTCCGCGATGCTCGTCTGGCTCAGCCACCGCCTGCAGGACCTCGGCATCCCCTACCGCGCCGCGCCGTTCAGCCGGCTCGAGATCATCATGAACGCGCTGATCATCGCCCCGGTCAGCTTCCTCGGCTCGTACGTCGTGCGCTGGGGGTGGCGCGACTGGACCGCGTGGGCGTTCGTGGCGGCCTGCGCGGTGGAGACCGTGCAGGGGCTGCTGCTCTCGGGGCGGCTCGCGACCTTCAGCGACGTCGTCGCGAACACGGCCGGCGCCCTGCTCGGTGCCGTGCTGTTCCGTGCGATCCGCTCTATGCTTCGGAGAATCCGCAGCGCATAACGGACGAAGGGGGCGGCGCCGGTGACTGCCAGACGCCCTGGCCGCACGCAACGGATCGCCGTCGACCGGACCCCGCTCACCGCGCCCAACCCGGACATCGACGCGCGGATCGGCTGGCTCCTGGCGATGTCGAGGCTGCACCACCCCGACCCCGACTTCCAGGACGGCCGCCGCTTCGCCACGGCGCTGGCCGACGCCGGTTTCCCCGCCAGCCGGTCGCTGCTGAGCCGGTGGGAGTCGGGGGAGATCCCGATCTCCTACGAGGGCATGTCGGCCTACGAGAGCGCGCTGGGACTGGAGGTCGGCCAGATCTCGTCGATCACCGGCTACGTCAAGGCGACCATCCCCGGCCTGAAGACCCGGGTGGTGCGCCCCAAGCTCGACCCGGCGTCGCGCTCCTTCGCCGACCGCCTCGACGAGCTCATCGACACCTGCGAGATCGGCACCGCGTGGGCCCGGGACTGGCAGGAGCTCGGCTGGCACCTCGCCGCCGCGCCGATGGTGCACCTGCGGCGGACCACGTGGGAGGCGCTGGCCCGCCAGCTCGTCAACCAGCTGCCGCGCTCGATCAAGGTCGCCTACCGCCAGCTCAGCACCGCCGCGATGAACATGGCCGGCGTGATGCGCGCGCAGGACTTCATGGTCAACGCGATCGCGGCCTACATCTCCGACCCGGCCGTCCAGGTCATCACCACCCCCACCGGGCTGCTGGACCGGCTGCCCACGCGCGAGTCGGCGCGGCTGGTGCTGGAGATCATCGAGAAGCCGCAGAACGAGCTGACCTACACGACCGGCGTATGGCTGGCGACCCAGAAGCTGATCCGCGGCGACTTCGCGCCCGCCGAGCGCAACCAGCTCGACATGCTGGTGCTGCGCGAGTGGCGCCGCGACCCGGCGCGCGCCAGCGTCGAGCTCGCCGAGCTGATCGCCGAGCTCCCCGAGGGGATGCGCTCGACGCTGGTGCGGGCGGCGGAGAAGGCCGGCCGGCGCAAGCTGGGCTACGTCGTCGCGCACGGCGAGGACCTCGTGGCCAGCAAGGCCGGCACGTTCGCCCACGAGGTGGCCGAGGGCGCCCGTGCGGCGGTCCCGCAGGAGCCGTCGTACGACGAGGACGTGATGCTCACCCGCCTGGTCCGCGAGGCGCTGTTCCACCGCGACTCCGAGCGCCGTCACCTCGCCGCGCTGCTGATCGCATCCTCGCCGTTCGGCGGCGCCGTGGTCGACCAGCTGCTGCACCGGCTGGGCGTGCCCGCCTTCCCCGACTGGATGCGCGGGCGGCTGGCGACGCTGTGCCGCTACCTGTCCGACGACAGCCACCGGATGCGGATCCTGGCCTTCGTCGACGACCCGTCGGACCAGGTGGCGGTGCCGATGGCCCAGGCGATCGGCCACCTCTCGCTGAACGCGATGTCTGACCAGGCGCTGCGCAACTCGGTGGGCAGGGACTGGTCGCCGCGCGAGCGCGCCAAGATGTACGCCCTCGGCATGTCCGGCTCGCTCGGCCTCCCGGTCATCACCAAGTCGAAGACCGCCCCGCACTGGCAGCGCGCGTCGGCCCGCTGGTGGATCGAGCAGGGACCCTCGATCACCATCTGAGCAGGCGGCGGGAGTCGCCGTTCCCGCCCGACCGCACCCTGTACGACGGTAGGGTCGGTGGGAACCGTCGTCGGGTCGAGGGAGGCAGTGTCGCGTGGTCGTGGAGTCCGAGGACCGGCCCTGGGGGTCGTGGCACGTCATCGACGTCAACCACGGCTACAAGATCAAGCGCATCCACGTGAACCCCGGCTGCCGGCTGTCCTACCAGACCCACGCGCACCGCAGCGAGCACTGGGTCGTCGTGTTCGGCATGGCGACCTGCACGATCGACGGTGACACGGTCGTCGCCGGGCCGGGCGAGTCGGTCGACGTACCCATCGGGGCGAAGCACCGCCTCGCCAACGAGGGCAAGCAGGAGCTCGTCGTGGTCGAGGTCCAGCACGGCGGCTACACGGGCGAGGACGACATCACCCGCATCGAGGACGACTACGGCCGCGAGCACTGCGGGCACTGACCGAGGGGGCGTGATGGCGCAGGCTCGTCGGGGACGGCTGCGCGTGCTGCACGTCAGCCAGCCCACCAGCGAGGGCACCGCGACGGTCGTGCGCAGCCTCGCCGGCTGGGGCGTCGCCGAGGGTCACGACGTCACCGTCTGCTGCCCGGCCGAGGGGCCGCTGCGCGGCTGGGTCGAGGGGTACGGCGCCACGTGGGTCGACCTGCCGATGGGGCGGGCGCCCTCGCCGCGCGACCTCGGCCACGTGCTGCGGCTGCGCCACCTGGTCGCTGCCTCGGACCTGGTGCACCTGCACTCCAGCAAGGCGGGCGCCGTCGGCCGGCTCGCCGTGCGGCTGACCCGGGACCCGCCGCCGGTGGTGTTCGTGCCGCACGGCTGGTCCTGGCTGCTCGGCGGCCGCCAGGGGCAGGTGTACCGCCTCTTCGAGCGCTCCTTCGCCGGTGCGTGCGACCGCATCGTGGCGGTCTCGCGCGACGAGCAGCAGGAGGGCCTGCGCACGCTCGGCGCCGCGCGGCCGGTCGTGCTGATCGAGAACGGCGTCGACGCCGACGCGTTCGGCCCCGAGGGGGAGACCGCCGAGCGGGCGACCGCCCCTCTGCTCGTGCTGGTCGGACGGCTCAGCCGGCAGAAGGGCCAGGATCTCGCCATCCGGGCGCTGGCCCGGCTGGCCGCCACGGACGCCCGGCTCCGGCTGGTCGGGTCCGGCCCGGACCGGGACGCGCTGGCTGCCCTGGCCGCCGACCTCGGCGTCGCCGACCGCGTCGAGCTGGTCGGCCAGGCCGCCCCGGCGCCGCACCTGCGCGCCGCCGACGTCGTGGTCGCGCCGAGCCGGTGGGAGGGCCTGGCGCTCGCGCTGCTCGAGGCGATGGCCACGGGTGCGACGGTGGTCGCCTCCGACCGGGGCAGCAGCGTCGCCCTCGGGGACGCCGGCGTGGTGCTCCCGGTCGAGGACGAGGACCGCTTCGTCGAGCTGCTGGTCGAGCACCTCGACCGCCTCCTGGCCGAGCCCGACGAGCGGTCCGCGCTCGGCGCCGCCGCGCGCGCCCGCGCCGTGGCGTCGTACTCCCTGGAGCGGACGCGCGAGTCCTGGGTCCGGATGTGGCACGACCTGGCTCCCGCCGGGTGAGCCGGCCTCAGAAGAGGGTGGAGGTGTAGCCCAGCAGGCCGGCGTAGTGGTCCAGGAAGACGGCCATGTAGACGGCGGAGGCGGCCGCCAGGCCCATCCTCGCCCAGGGGCCTCGGGTGGCGCGCAGGGCGTTCGGGACCACCAGCACCAGGAACAGGCTGAAGTAGAGGTCGAGCCGGGCCAGCACGAGAGCGCGGGTGCCGACGATCAGCGTCGCGATGCCGATCGTCGCGAAGAGCAGGTAGCGCTGGTCGAAGCGGTCGAGGTGCGAGGCGAGGGCGTAGCAGACCAGCAGCAGCCCGAGCTTGGCGGCGATCGTGAGGTAGGTCCCGATGCCGGCCTGGTCGAGCACGACGTAGCTGTTGTAGCGCGGGTTGATGAGCGAGGCCACCTGGGCGAAGATGCCGAGCTGGACGACGAACCCGGCGAGCAGCGTGCCGCCGCCGACCACGAGCACCAGCGTGCGCACGCGCGGCCGCCAGTTGCGGACCAGGAACAAGATGACGGCGGCCGGCAGCGCCGAGGCGTGCAGGACCGTCGCGAGCGCGGCCAGGAAGGCGTAGCGGCGGCGGTGGTGGTCGAGGTACGTCGTCGCGGCGTAGAACAGGATGCTGGCGGCGAGGCCCTGGCGGACCACGTTGAACGGCAGCAGGTAGGAGCCGAGGGTGAGGTAGAGCCAGACCGCCATCGTGGGGTCGAGCGAGCGCCGCTTGATCACCACGAACGCCGGCACGACCGTCAGCACCGAGGTCACCCAGAACAGCACCTGCGGCTCGTCGGTGACGGTCTTCAGCAGCAGCTGCAGGGTCGCGAACCCGAGGTCCTGCGAGGTGTCGCGCAGGGTGCGGCCCCAGTAGTCCGGTCGCACGAGCTGCCAGCGGGAGACGTACGCCGGGTAGTCGGTGCCGACGCCGACCCGGCTGCCGCTGAAGACCACCAGCAGCACGAGGGTCACCAGGTCGAAGTACGTCCACCGGCCGGGGTCGAGGCGGCCCCGTGCCCGGACCGCCGCCGACAGCGCCATCAGGACCGCCGTCGCCAGGAGGACAGCGAAGTACGGCGTCACGCGCGCCCCTGTTCCGGCCGTGGGATGTGGTCAGAAACGTTACACGTCGCGTTACCGTCGACGGAGCAGAACGACTGCGCTCCCCGACCTCCCTGTGACAGGCTGCCGTGATGAACGATCCGTCGACGTCCGTGCCGTGGGGCCTGCGGCACCTCGCCGCCGACCTCGACGTGACCGCGACCGGACCGGCCCGGCTGGCCCGCCTCGCGCTCCGGCTGCTCACCGTGCGCGGGCTGGCGACGCTGCTGTTCCGGCTGTCCCAGGACGTCGGGAGGGTGCTGCCGCCCGGCGGGATGGTGCTCAAGCAGGTCAACCACCTGCTCACCGGCGGCGACCTCGCCTGGCAGGCCGAGGTCGGTGGCGGCCTGCAGCTGTTCCACCCCACAGGTGTGGTGATCGGACCCGACGTGGTGATGGGGGAGCGGTGCGCCGTGCAGGCGTGCGTGACCCTCGGCGCGGCCCGCCAGCGCGGGCTCGTGGTCGCCGGGCGGGTCGACTCGCCCGTCATCGGCGACGACGTGAAGATCGGTGCCGGCGCGGTGGTGGTCGGCCCGATCACCCTCGGCGACGGCGTCGTCGTCGGCGCCAACGCGGCGGTGGTGCGCGACGCCCCGGCGGGCGCCCTGCTCGTCGGCGTCCCCGCGACCGTGCGGGTGCGCTCGTCGTGACCGCCCGGCCCCTCGTGACGATCGGGCTGCCGTTCATCTCCACGCCGCTCGGGCAGTTCACCGACGCCGTCCGCAGCATCTACGCCCAGACGTACGACGAGTGGGAGCTCCTGCTCGTCGCCGACGGCCCGGTGCCGGACCTGCAGGACCTCGTGACCACCCTCGGGGAGGCCGACCCGCGCGTGCGCGTCGTGCTCGGCGAGGACAACCGGGGCCTGGCGACGCGGCTCAACGAGGTCGCCGACCTGGCGAGGGGGGAGTACCTCCTGCGGATGGACGGCGACGACGTGTCGCACCCGGACCGCCTCGCGACGCTGGTCGAGCGGGCCACGTCCGGCCCGCCCGTCGACGTGCTCGGGTCGCACGCCTACCTCATCGACGCCGACACCCGGATCCTGGGACGCTTCCGCGAGGGGCCCCTGGGCACCACGCAGGCGGCGTACCTGCGCAGCAACCAGTTCTCCCACCCGACGGTGCTGCTGCGCACCGAGTGGGCGAGGCGGCACCGCTACGACCCGTCGCTGCACCGCTCCGAGGACAAGGAGCTGTGGCTGCGGGCGTTCCCGGGCAGCGCCTACGCCAAGCTCGACGACCACCTGCTGTTCTACCGGGTGGCCGACCTGAGCGTCGCCAAGCAGGCCCGCGACGCCCGCCACGACCGGTCGATCCTGCGCAGCCACGGGACGCCCCTGGTGGGCCGGCGCCGCACGACCGTCGCGGTGGCTAGGTCGATGGCCCGCCAGGCGGTGTTCGCGGCGATGGTGACCGCCGGGCAGGAGGAGCGCATCCAGCGCCGCAAGTGCGAGCCGGTCGACCCGGTCGAGCTGGCGGCCGCCCAGGACGCGCTCGCCGTCGCGACGGGTGCCGACGTGCCCGGCTGGCCGCCGCCCACGCGGACGTCGTAGTCGCGGTCCCCGGTCGACTGGTCGACGTACGCCGGACGCCATTGCCAAAGCGACCGGACGAGGAAGATCCTGAGACGATGGGATACCGGGAGCAGTTCACCCCCACGCAGTGGCGTGCCCTCCAGCTCGCCCCGTTCCTGGTCCTCAGCGGCATCTGCGGCCGGTGCCGCGACTTCCCCGTCGAGGAGACGATCGTCTTCGAGCGCTGGCTGGACGAGGCTTCCCGTGCCCCGGGCACGCTGAGCGGCGAGGTGCTCTCGTCGGTGTCGGCCGACATGTCGGCCGTGCTGGCCGACTACGAGTCGTTCCCCGGCACCATCGTCAGCGGGCTCACCACGGTCATCGGCGTCCTGGTCGGTCAGCCCCTCGACGAGATCGACGCCTTCCGCGAGGCACTCATCCACGTGCTGGGTGAGGGCATCGCGCGCGCCCGCGGGCCCTACGGCAAGCAGATCACCACGGAGTCGGCGCAGATGCTCCTGATGCTGGAGGAGTTCCTGCGGCCCGACATCGTCTTCGCCGCCTGAGGGTCCGTCCCCCGGGCTGGTCGTCTAGGTTGGCCGGAGGTGTCCGGCCGGCCAGGGGGTCTCGGGTGAGCGAGCAGGATCTGGGTGGGCTGCGGTCGCGGGCGATCGACGCGCTGCGTGCGGAGCGGTGGGCGGACGTGCTGGCGCTGCAGCCGGCCCTCGAGGCGGACACGGAGTACTGGCTCGCGCTCTGGGGTCCGGCGCTGGCCGTCGCGGCCCACCACCAGGGCCGGCCCGACGCCCGGGACCGGCTCGAGGCCGTGATCGGGGCGGGCTTCCACGACGTGGCGACCCACGCCGGGCTGTTCGCGTCGTCGTTCGCGCGGGAGGCGGACTGGCCCGACCTGCTGGCGCGCATGGAGGCGAACAGGCCTCCACCGCCGGTCGAGCTGGTCGAGTGGCCGACCGCCGCGCCCGTCCTGCCGATGGGACTCGACCGGCTCGACGCCGAGGGGGAGGCACGGCTGGCGGAGCGGCTCCCGGCACCGGGCGAGGGGGCCGAGGCGACGGCGCTGGCGCTGCTGGCGTGGGTCACGAGCCGATGGCGTCATACGGGCACCAACCACGCGCCCGGTCGCGACGCGAACCTCGTCCTCGACCTGGTGGCGCAGGGCCAGCGCTTCGCCTGCCGTGAGTACACGCTCGTCCTCACCCAGGCCCTCAACGCGGTCGGCATCCCGGCGCGGCCGCTCGCCCTGCTGCGCGAGCACCACTACACGGGCATGGGCACCGGGCACGCGGTGACCGAGGCCTGGCTCGACGACGCCGGCGCCTGGGTGGTCCTGGACGGTCAGAACGGCGCGACCTGGCGCGGCACCGGCGGCCGGCTCCTGGGCGTCGTCGAGCTCCAGCGGGCCCTCGCGGACGGGCGGCCCCCGCCCTTCGTCGGCAGCGGTCCCAACTACGACCGGGACGGCGCCGCCGAGTGGCTGCCGTACTTCCGGCACTGCTCCGCGGGCGGGACCGCCTGGCGGTCGGGCACGTTCGTGCCGTTGCTGGAGGGGCGGAGCGTCGTCGAGGCGCGGCCCCTCGTCCGGGATGCAGCCGCTGCGCACCCGGACCTGGCCGAGCTGTCGACGTCGGTCGTCGACCGGGACGGCCCGGCGGTGCTGCTCGGCTCGCAGCACCCGTACGTCGACGGGTGGACCGTCGTCGACGAGCAGGAGCGACGGCGCGACCTGGCGGTCGACGAGGCGCTCGCCCTCGCCGGCACGCCCGGGCGGCACGCGTGGCAGGTGTCGGCGCGCACCCGGCACGGCGTCCTGCGACCTGCGCCGCTCGTCTTCGTGGTGGCGTAGCCCGTCCGTACCGTCCCGGGCTCAGCGCAGCACGCGGTAGCGCGTGTGGACCGCGAACGGCGAGTGCTCGCTCTCCACCAGCTCCAGGCTGCCCTGCATGCCGTCGGAGAAGATCCGCTCGCCCGACCCGAGGAGCACCGGCGCGACGTCGAGGGTCAGCTCGTCGATCTCGCCGGCCTCGAGCCCCTGCCGCACCGCCGAGGCGCCGCCGGCGATGTCGACGTCGCCGTCGCCCGGCCTCGCGGGCCAGCTCCAGCGCAGCCGCGAAGCCGCCGGTGACGAAGTGGAACGTGGTCCCGCCGGCCATCTCGACCGGCTCGCGCTCGTGGTGGGTGAGCACGAAGACCGGTGCGTGGTACGGCGGCTCGTCGCCCCACCAGCCACGCCACTCGCCGTCGTACGTCGACCAGGCGCCCCGCACCGGGCCGAACATGTTGCGCCCCATGACGTAGGCGCCGCGAGGTCGCAGCAGCGACGCCGTCCACCGCGCGTCGACGTCGTGCAGAGGTCCGTCGGAGGCGAGGTGCCACCGGTGCACCGCGAGACCGCCCTTGCCCAGCGGGTCGTCGATGCTCTGGTCGGGCCCCGCGACGAAGCCGTCGAGGGACAGGGACATGTGCGCGGTGGTGAACGTCATGCTGCTCCGACCTCTCGAACGCTCCGTCCTCATCGGTGTCGCGGGTCAGGTCTGGGTGGTCAGGCCGCCGTCGACCACCACGTCGGTGCCGGTGACGTTGCCGGACACGCGGTCGCTCGCGAGCACCAGCACCAGGGCGGCCACCTCGTCGGGGCGGGTGAAGCGTCCGGTGACCGACTGGCCGGCGGCGTCCTGCGCGACCTGCTGCGGGTCGCGCCCGCTGGCCCGGCCGACCGTCGCGGCCACGCCGACGTCGCCGAGCCACAGGTCGGTGGCGACGGGACCCGGGCTGACGCTGTTGACGCGCACGCCACGCGAGCCGACCTCCTTCGACAGCGCCTTGGTGAGGTTGGTCAGCGCCGCCTTCGCGGCGCCGTAGTCGACGACCCCGGGGTCGGGGAGGAACGCGTTGACCGAGCTCGTGTTCACGATCGACCCGTGGCCGGCGGCCAGCATGGCCGGCAGCGCCGCCCGGGTCGTCCGCACGGCCGCGAGCAGGTTCAGCGTGATCGACTGCATCCACTGCTCGTCGGTGACCATCAAGAACCCGTGCAGCCGCGGGGACACCTGCCCGACGTTGTTGACCAGGATGTCGATCCCACCTCCGTCGAGCGCGGCGGCGACCAGGGCGGCCGGCCCGTCGGCGGTGGACAGGTCGACGAGCACCGGCTGCACGCTGCCCCGTCCGGCGAGGTCGTCGAGCTCGGCGCTGCCGGTGCGGGCACCCGCGACGACGTACGCTCCCTCGTCCGCCAGCGCCTGGGTGACGGCCAGCCCGATCCCCTTGCTGGCGCCGGTGACGACCGCCCTGAGGCCGTCGAGTCCTAGGTCCATGACCCGACCCCGGTCACAGGCCCTGGACCTTCAGCCACTCGAGGACGGCGTCGGCGACGTCCCTCCAGCCGCTGTCGACGGTCAGGGAGTGCCCACGGCCCTCGAACTGCCGCAGCTCGGTGACGGCCGCGGAGTCCTTGTACTGCTTGTACGTCGACCTGGTGACGACGTCCGGGACGGTGTGGTCCTCGGTGCCGGAGACGAGGAGGAGGGGTCCTCGCCGGTCGTTGTCGGTGTCGACCTTCGCCTGCGAGTGGAGCACGAAGTTCGCGGCGGCCGCCTGGAACAGCGGGCGGGCCGGCGACGGGATCGTCCATCGCTCGTGGAGGCTGTCGGACTCCTCCTCGGAGACCGCGTTGCCGAAGCCGAAGCGGAACTGCTCCTTGGTCAGGGACACCGACCGGTGGAGGTTGGCGGGGTTGCCGAGCGCCGGGAAGCCGGACCGCAGCTGGGCCAGGGGCAGCGCGAGCACGCCCTTGATCTGCGCCGGGTCGATCGCCACGCCGGCCGCGCCGATGCCCTGACCGAGCAGCTTCTCGGTGATCAGGCCTCCGAAGGAGTGCCCGACGAGCACCGGCGGCGACGGCAGCGCCGCGACGACCCGCGCGTAGTGGTCCGTCGCGTCGTCGATCGTGGTGTCGGCGACGAGCTCGGGGCGCTCCCGTGCCTCGGCCACCGTGTCCGGCTCGCGCGGCCAGCCGGGTGCCACGGGGTCGTAGCCGGCCTCGCGGAACAGGTCGATCCAGGGCTGCCAGCTGGTGGCGTGCAGCCACAGTCCGTGGATGAAGACCACCGGGGTGGGGTTCTCGCTCATGGTCGCCTCTCGCTGCCTGCGGCCGTCGGTCGCCGCGCTCCCCTCGAGGCAACACCCGTCGGGGCCCGGCTGTCCAAGTCCCAAGTGGTGCCGATCGATAACCGCACTGGCCGAGACCGGCCGGCGGCGGCTACCGTGACGCCCGGAGGGCGCACCCCATGGACCTGGACCTGCGGCTGGTGAGGTACTTCGTCACCGTCGCCGACGAGCTCCACTTCGGACGCGCCGCGGCCAGGCTCTACATCAGCCAGCCGGCGCTGTCCAAGCAGATCCGCAAGCTGGAGACCGACGTCGGCAGCCCGCTCCTGGTGCGGGACAGCCGGCACGTGGCGCTGACGGCGCGCGGCGAGCGGTTCCTCGACGACGCCCGGCAGCTGCTGGCGCTCGCCGAGCGGATGCGCACCACCCCGGAGACCGGCACGCTGCGGATCGCGCACGTCTTCGAGCTCGACACGAGCAGGGCGGTCGCCGACGCCTTCTCCGAGCGCGCCCACGACGTACGCCTGGTGGAGCGGTCGATGGACAGCGTCCGGCAGCTCGACGCCCTGCTCTCGGAGCAGCTCGACGTCGCGATCGTGCGGATCACCCCGCAGATGCTGGCCGACCATCCCACCGGCTGGCGGCGCAGGCTGCTGCGGCTCGAGCGGATGCTCCTCGTGGGCCGCCCCGACGACCCTCCCCGCGCCTCGGTGTCCCTGCACGAGCGGCCGGTGGAGGTCTTCGCCGACGCCGCCGGGTCGGGGCTGTTCAACGCGCACGGGGAGTACGTCGCAGCCTTCGAGCGCCAGACCCGGCTCGCCGTGCGCTGGCTGGGCAACCCGGGCACCTTCGGCCACTGCCTGGCGGCCGTCCAGCGCGCCCAGGACGCCGCGTTCACCCTGGAGTTCGAGAGCTACGCGCAGCGGTACGCCGACTCGGGGATCCCGGTCCACGAGCCGGCCGAGCTGCAGCCGGTCTACCCCTGGTGGGTCGCCTGGCGCGACGGCGAGCCCGACGAGACGGTGACGGCCTTCGTCCGCACGGCCCTCGAGGTGTCCGAGCGACGAGGCTGGCTGCGGCCGCAGGGTGCCGGACGGGACCGGTGGTGGCTGCCACCCGACGACCCGGCCCTGCTGGGCGTGCGTCCGCCCGCTCGCGCCGTCCGGGGCACCGCCGCCGGTTGAGTCAGCGGCCCCGACGACTCAACCAGGGGCGGGGGCGAACATCCGGACCCGGCTGTAGACGACGGCCACGGCGGCCGCGCCGACCAGCGACAGCGCGACCCCCATCGCGGTGCCGAAGACGACGGCGGCGCCGCAGCCGAGCACCAGCGAGGCGCCGGCGAAGACGAGCCGGACCTTGAGCAGCTCGCCGCTGCGGCCCTGGGCACGCATGCCGCCGTTGAGGCAGTTCAGCCAGCCCAGGAAGGCGAACTCGGTGGCGGTGACCGGCAGGAGCGGCTGGATGACCGTCCAGCTGTCGCCCAGCATGATCCGGCCGAGGGCGTCGGGCACCACGAGCGAGACCGCGCCGATGAGGAGCGAGAACGCCGAGAGGGGTATGGCGATCCGCCGCATGTAGCGCCAGATCTCCTCCGACGTCTCCAGCCCGCGCAGCCGGACGTCGGGGACCACCGCGATCGGGATGGACCGGAACACGACGGCGATCGGCCCGAGGGTCGACGCGGCACCGCGCAGGGCCGCGCTCGCCGCCGTGCCGATGAAGCCAGCGGCCGCGGCGAGCACGACCAGCCCGCTCGTCGCGCCGATCAGCGCCTCGCCGCCGTACCCGAGCCGGGCGTGCAGGTCGGTGCGCCACCACCGGCGGAGCCCGCCCACGGTGGGCACCGTGCGGGTGGTGACGGCACCGATCACGAAGCCGATCAGGGCCGAGAGCGTCCACAGCCAGATGATCGGGCCGGGGGAGGTGACCACGCCGGCCTGGGCGAGGCCGAAGAGGCCGAGCGCGGCCACGGTCCACCAGCCGTCCGAGAGCGCGGCGAGCCACGGGGCGCCCTGGGCGACGGCGATGAAGCGGGTGCAGTCCTGGGCGAGCACGACCGGGCAGGCGACGGCCAGCGGGATGCCGACGGCGGCCGAGCCGGTCGCCAGGATCACCCCGACCATCAGCACCGAGGCGACCAGGCCGGACAGGATCCCGGCCACCAGCGAGTGCCCCGACTCCGCGCGCAGCTCGGGCTCCCGGCCGGCGAGCAGCGCGACCGGCGTCCCGAGCATCCCGCGACAGGTCGACAGGACCGTCAGCAGCACCGCCATCGCCAGCGAGAACACGCCGAACTCGTGGATCGAGGAGACGCCGGCGACGGTGAAGACGAGGAGCACGTTGCTCGCGCTGGAGAGCGCCTGGTCGACGAACCCCCAGCCCACGCGCCTCATCCGCACGGCGGCACGCCCCCGCGCTCAGCCACCCGACGACCCGCCCGGCAGCCGGTAGGCCGTGAACGCGTGGTGGGTGACGCGCTGGTCCTCGGGCGGCAGCTGCCAGTAGTCCCCGAACAGGATCCGGAGCACGCCGTCCGGGTCGGACGGCCCGGGGGCGTCGCGGCCCTCGAAGCGCAGCGTGGAGGGCTCGCCGAGCAGCGCCGTCGGGACCTCCTCGTGGTAGCCCCAGGCGACCACGCCGCTGAGCGCACTGCCCTCGACCGGGTGCCGCCGGGCGATCCGGTCGATGGCCCCGACGAGCGAGCCCGCGGGCACCGCGCGGGCGAGGGGCCGGGTCACGGTGAGGTAGGCGTCGGCGGCGCGGGAGCGGACCTTGCCGGCTGCGGCCGCCTTGACCATCAAGACGTGCTCGACCGCCTTCAGGCGGGCCCGCACGAGCCGCCGCCGGCGGGCGTCGCCGGCCCACCCGTCGAGCGGGAAGACGTCGACGTTCACCCCGAGGGGTACGGCGGAGGCGTGGTCCTCGACGAGCAGGGTGCCGGTGTCGACGAGCTTGGCGTAGGGGTAGGGGTAGGGGTCCGAGCGGCCGGTCGACGCGCGCAGGCCGACACCGGGCACCACCTCGGCCCCGTCGCGCCCGAGGTCGGCGAGCAGTGCCTCGTAGTCGGGGCGCGGCATCATCACGTCGATGTCGTCGTCCCAGGGGATGTAGCCCTCGTGGCGCACGGCGCCGAGCAGCGTCCCCGCGCAGAGGTAGAACCGCAGCCCGCGCCGGGCGCAGTGCTCGGTCAGGAAGTCCAGCAGCCGGAGCTGGCTGGCCCGGACCTCCTCCAGCGTCATCGGCACACGATCGTCCACGAGGAGTCCCTCCCGAGATCTCTGCCGGGGCCCGGCCGGACGTCGCCGCCCGGGCCCTCAGCGGTGCGTCACGAGCCGGAGTTGATCATCCCCGCGCCGACGGTCACGCCGGTGGCCTCGTCGATGAGGATGAACGACCCCGTGGTGCGGTTCTTGCTGTAGGGGTCGCACAGCAGCGGGACGGTCGTGCGCAGCTGCACGCGACCGATCTCGTTGAGGCCGAGCTCGCCCGTCTCCTTGTCGCGGTGCAGGGTGTTGACGTCGAGGCGGTACTGGATGTCCTTGACCAGCGCACGACCCATCCGGGTGGTGTGCTTGATCGCCAGCTTGGCGCGCGGGCGCAGCGGGGCGTTGGTCATCCAGCAGACCATCGCGTCGATGTCCTGGCTGGGCTTCGGGGCGTTCTGCGGGCGGCAGATCATGTCGCCGCGCGAGACGTCGACGTCGTCCTCGAGTCGGACGGTCACCGACATCGGCGGGAACGCCTCGTCGATCTCCTGGTCGAACAGGTCGATCCCGGCCACCTTGCTGGTCATGCCCGAGGGCAGCACCAGCACGTCGTCGCCCGGCTTCAGCACGCCGCCGGCCACGCGTCCGGCGTACCCGCGGTAGTCGTGGAACTCGTCGGACTTCGGCCGGACGACGTACTGGACGGGGAAGCGTACGTCGACCAGGTCGCGGTCGGACGCGACGTGCACGTTCTCGAGGTGGTGCATGAGCGACTGGCCGTCGTACCAGTCCATGTGCTCGGACCGGTTGACCACGTTGTCGCCCTTGAGCGCCGAGATCGGGATGACCTCGAGGTCCGGGATCGACAGCTTGGTCGCGAAGGAGCTGAACTCCTCCTGGATGCGGTCGAAGGTGGCCTGGTCGTAGTCGACGAGGTCCATCTTGTTGACCGCGAGCACGAGGTGCGGGACCCGCAGCAGCGACAGGATCACCGCGTGCCGCCGCGACTGCTCGGTGAGGCCCTGGCGGGCGTCGACGAGCACCAGGCCGAGGTCGGCGGTCGAGGCGCCGGTGACCATGTTGCGGGTGTACTGCACGTGCCCGGGCGTGTCCGCGATGATGAACTTGCGCTTGGGCGTCGCGAAGTAGCGGTAGGCAACGTCGATGGTGATGCCCTGCTCGCGCTCGGAGCGCAGCCCGTCGGTGAGCAGCGAGAGGTCGGTGTAGTCGTAGCCGCGCGAGTTCGAGGTCGACTCGACGGCCTCGAGCTGGTCCTCGAAGATCGACTTGGAGTCGAGCAGCAGACGGCCGATGAGCGTGGACTTCCCGTCGTCGACGGACCCCGCAGTGGCGAATCGGAGCAGGTCCATCAGAAGTAGCCTTCCTTCTTGCGGTCTTCCATGGCCGCCTCGGAGTATCGGTCGTCGCCGCGGGTGGCGCCGCGCTCGGTGACGCGCGAGAGCGCGACCTCCTCGATGATCTCCTCGATCGTGGCGGCCTCGCTCTCGACGCAGCCGGTGAGGGTCAGGTCGCCGACGGTGCGGAAGCGCACCGTGCGCTCCTCGGCCACCTCGCCCTTGCGGAGCGGGTTGAAGTCGCTCTCGGTGAGCAGCATCCCGTCGCGCTCGAACACGCGGCGGCGGTGGGAGTAGTAGATCTCGGGGATCTCGACCTTCTCCTGGCCGAGGTAGTGCCAGATGTCGAGCTCGGTCCAGTTCGACAGCGGGAAGATGCGCATGTGCTCGCCGCCGTGGATCTTGCCGTTGTAGAGCGACCACAGCTCGGGGCGCTGGTTCTTGGGGTCCCACTGGCCGAAGTCGTCGCGGTGGGAGTAGACGCGCTCCTTGGCGCGGGCCTTCTCCTCGTCGCGGCGGCCGCCACCGAAGGCGGCGGTGAAGCCCTCCTCCTCGATGGCGTTGAGCAGCGTGCCGATCTGGAGCCGGTTGCGCGAGGTCTTGCCGTCGTCGACGACCACCCCGTTGGCGATGGCCTCCTCGACCGAGGCGACGACCATGCGCACGCCGAGGCGGTTGACCCAGTTGTCCCGGGTGGCGAGCACCTCGGGGAAGTCGTAGCCGGTGTCGACCTGCAGCACCGGGAAGGGGATCTTGGCGGGGTAGAAGGCCTTCTCCGCCAGCCGCAGCATGACGATGGAGTCCTTGCCGCCGGAGAACATCAGGACCGGCTTCTCGAACTCGGCCGCGACCTCGCGGAAGATGTGGATGGACTCCGCCTCGAGCTCGTCGAGCTGGCTGAGGCGGTAGTCCGCGTGCGTGGTGGTCATCGGTGAGGTGGGCCTCTCGTCGGGAGCAGCGCTCATCGTACCGAGTCCCGGGACGTGCCACATGACGATCCAGATGTCGAGTATCTCGACAAGCCCGGCTGACTATGCCCGTGAGGTCAGCTCCGCGCGCAGGAGCAGCGGCTCCCACCACTCGCGGTGTGACAGATACCACGCGACGGTGTCCGCGAGCCCTTCGTCCAGGCCCACCCGCGGCCGGTAGCCGAGCTCGGCGCCGATCTTGGCGATGTCGACGGAGTAGCGCAGGTCGTGGCCGGGCCGGTCGGTGACGTGCCTCACCCGGTCCCACCCGGTGCCGGTGGCCGCGAGCAGCCGCTCGGTCAGCTCCCGGTTGGACAGCTCGGTGCCGCCCCCGATGTTGTAGACCTGGCCGGGCCGGCCGCCCGCGAGCACGAGGTGCAGCGCGCGGCAGTGGTCGTCGACGTGCAGCCAGTCGCGCACGTTGGCCCCCTCGCCGTACAACGGGACCGTGCCGCCGTCGGCGAGCCGGGTCACGAACAGCGGGATGACCTTCTCCGGGAACTGGTAGGGCCCGTAGTTGTTCGAGCAGCGGGTCACGCACACCGGCACGCCGTGGGTGCGGAAGTACGCGAGGGCGAGCAGGTCCGAGGAGGCCTTCGAGGCGGAGTACGGCGAGCTGGGGTCGAGCGGCTGCTCCTCGTCCCACGAGCCGGTCTCGATGGAGCCGTAGACCTCGTCGGTGGAGACGTGCACGAACTTCCCGACGCCGTGCTGCAGGGCCGAGTCGAGCAGCGTCTGCGTGCCGACCACGTTGGTCATCACGAAGTCGGCCGCGCCGAGGATCGAGCGGTCGACGTGGGACTCGGCGGCGAGGTGCACGACCGCGTCCGCCCCGCCCACGAGCCGGTCGACGAGCGGCCGGTCGAGGATGTCGCCCTCGACGAAGCGCAGCCGCTTGTCCTCGCGCACCGGCTCGAGGTTGGCCAGGTTGCCGGCGTACGTCAGCTTGTCGAGGACCACCACCTCGTCGGGCTCGTCGCCTCCCCACGCGCCGGTCAGCACCGACCGCACGTAGTGCGACCCGATGAAGCCCGCGCCGCCCGTCACGAGGAGTCTCATGGTCCGGCAGACTACGGGACATGAGGGGAATCGTCCTGGCAGGCGGAAGCGGCACCAGGCTGCACCCGATCACCCTCGGGGTGAGCAAGCAGCTGGTCCCCGTCTACGACAAGCCGATGGTCTACTACCCCCTCTCGACGCTGATGCTGGCCGGCATCCGCGACATCCTGGTCATCACCACGCCCGCCGACGCGCCGCAGTTCGAGCGGCTGCTCGGAGACGGCTCGCAGTTCGGCATCGACCTCGCCTTCGCCCGGCAGCCCTCGCCGGACGGGCTCGCCCAGGCGTTCACGATCGGCGCCGACTTCATCGGCGGCGAGTCGAGCGCGCTGGTGCTCGGCGACAACCTCTTCTACGGCCCCGGGTTCGGCCGCAAGCTCTCGCGCTTCGCCTCGGTCGACGGCGCGTCGGTCTTCGCCTACCAGGTCGCCGACCCGACGGCGTACGGCGTCGTGGAGTTCGACGAGCACGGCACCGCGCTGTCGCTGGAGGAGAAGCCGGCGCGGCCGCGCAGCCGCTACGCCGTGCCGGGGCTCTACTTCTACGACAACGACGTCGTGGCGATCGCGCGGGACCTCAGGCCGTCCGCGCGGGGGGAGTACGAGATCACCGACGTGAACCTCGCCTACCTCGAGCAGGGCCGGCTCTCCGTCGAGGTGGTCGAGCGGGGCTCCGCCTGGCTGGACACCGGCACCTTCGACTCGCTCTCGGACGCGACGAACTTCATCCAGACCGTGGAGCACCGCCAGGGCCTCAAGATCGGCTGCCCCGAGGAGGTCGCCTGGCGGCAGGGCTTCCTGACCGGTGACGAGCTGCGCGAGCGCGGCGAGGCGCTGGCCAAGTCCGGCTACGGCGAGTACCTCCTGGGCCTGCTCGACGACGCCTGACCCGCGCCGCTCAGCCGCGCAGCACCGCGGGGGCGGCCTCGGCCCAGCGCGGCTGCCACGCCGCCGATGGGCTCGATGCCCAGGGCGTGCAGGGCCTCGTGGCCCAGCACGGAGTACGCCGGACGCGGCGCGGGCCGCACGAACGCGGCGCTGGTGGTCGGTTGGACGACCGACGGCTCGAGACCCGCGGCGACCACGACCTGCTGGGCGAACTCGAACCACGTGCAGCGCCCCGACGACGTGGCGTGGTACGTGCCCGCGGGCGCGCCGGCCCGGACCAGCCGGACCACGAGGTCGGCCACGTCGACGGTCCAGGTGGGCTGGCCGACCTGGTCGTCGACCACGTCGACCTGCCCGCGCTCGGCGGCCAGCCGGGCGATCGTGCGCGGGAAGCACGGACCGTGGCCGCCGTACAGCCAGGCCGTGCGGACCAGCAGGTGCGCGTCGGGCAGGGCCTCGCGCACGGCCCGCTCGCCGGCCGCCTTGGTGCGGCCGTAGGCGGAGCGCCGGGGCCGACGGCGCGTCCTCGGCGTAGGGCTCGTCGGCGAGGCCGTCGAAGACGTAGTCGGTGCTGAGGTGGACCAGCCGGGCGCCGTGGCGGCGCGCCGCGCGGGCGAGGTGGCCGGGTGCCTCGGCGTTGAGCCGGGCCGCCTCGTCCTCGTGGTCCTCGGCGGCGTCCACGGCCGTCCAGGCGGCGGCGTTGACCACGACGTCCTGGCCCGCCACGGCCTCGGTCACGGCGTCGGGGTCGGTCACGTCGAGGGTCTCGCGGTCGGTGCGCGTGACCTCCTCGCCGAGCTCGTCGAGCAGCGCCACGAGGTCGGTGCCGAGCATCCCGTGCGAACCTGTGACCAGCCAGCGCACGACGGCTCCTCCGGGGATCGGCGGGTGAGGGTCCGTAATCTACGCAGATGCAGATCCGCGAGCTCTCGGTCCCCGGCGCCTACGAGGTCACTCCCCGGCTGCACGGCGACGCAGCGCGGGGCGTTCCTGGAGTGGTTCCGCGCCGACCGGTTCGCCGAGCTCACCGGGCACGCCTTCACCCTGGCGCAGGCCAACTGCTCGGTGTCCGCGGCGGGCTCGCTGCGCGGGATCCACTTCGCCGAGCTGCCCCCGAGCCAGGCCAAGTGGGTCACCTGCCCCAGCGGGGCGCTGCTCGACGTCGTCGTCGACCTCCGCGTCGGCTCGCCGACGTTCGGCACGGTGGGACGCCGTGCGCCTCGACGACGAGGACCGCCGGGTCGGTCTACGTCTCCGAGGGCCTCGGGCACGCGTTCATGGCGCTGGAGGACCGCACGGTGATCCAGTACCTCTGCTCGACGCCGTACGCCCCCGGCCGCGAGCACGGCGTGCACCCGCTCGACCCGGCGCTGGGCATCGACTGGCCGAGCCTCGACCGGCAGGCGCGACCCCTCGAGCCGATCCTGTCCGACAAGGACGCCGCAGCCCCGACGCTGGCCGAGGCCGAGGCCGCCGGCCTGCTCCCGACGTACGACGCCGCCCGCGCGTTCGTCGCCTCGCTCGCCCCACCCGGCCCGCACAGTCGGTGACGTTCGGGCTCGACGTCACTGACTATGCGTGCCGGGGCGGTACGGCGACCGGGATCAGTCGTCGTTGACGATGAGTCCGCGGCCCATCGCATCGGCGATGGTCGCGTTGCTGCTGGGCGAGTAGAGCAGGACGGAGAAGGACTCGGTGCCCTCCCTGGTCCTGTCGCCCTTGACCTGCACCGAGACGACCCCGGTGGTGCGCCCCCGGGCGATGGTCAGTGTCCCGGTCTTGGTCACGTAGTCGCTGGGAGTCGTGGCCGTGCCGTTGCCGGTGGTGTAGCGCACCGTGACCGCACCGGTGGCGGGCTTGGACAGCCTCACCGTGAAGTTCGCCGCGTGCGTGCCGGAGCTGCCCTCCTTGGTGGAGGTGTCGCCGATGGAGAGGGTGGGCTTGGTCGGCGGCGGCGGCGTGCTGTCGTCGTTCACGATGGTGCCGCTCGCGTAGTACGGCCCGGCAGAGACATCGGCGTCGGTCGAGGTGAT
This sequence comes from uncultured Actinomycetota bacterium, assembly GCA_963781745.1. Classification (GTDB taxonomy): domain Bacteria; phylum Actinomycetota; class Actinomycetes; order Propionibacteriales; family Nocardioidaceae; genus Nocardioides_B. The sequence goes on from CAWAHH010000012.1 coordinate 121,010, forward strand.
GGTGACGTGGAAGACCTCCGCGGACTCCACCTGCGTGTCGCCGTTGACCTTCACGGTGACCGTCCCGGTGGTCTGTCCGGCGGGGATCACCAGGTCACCGCTGGTGGCGGTGTAGTCGGACGGTGAGGCCGCCGACCCGTCGTTGGTGGCGTAGTGCACCACTGTCGGAGTGCCACTGGCCCGGTTGAGCGTGACCGTGAAGTTCGCGTCGGTGGTCCCGGAGTCACCCTCGGCGACGTTGGCGTCCCCGATGCGAGCGGTGAGCGGCGGTGGCGGCGGCGTCCGATCGGCAGCCTCGAAGTCGTAGGTCTGGGTGTTGCCCGCCCCGAAGGTCAGCTCCAGGTCGTCGACGCGCGAGTTGGTGCCGGCCTGGAAGGAGCCCAGGTCGAAGCCGTAGGCCAACAGGACCGCGTTGGGGTAGGCGGTCTTCACGGCGGCCAGCGTCTTGTAGTAGGTGTCGGGGGAGCGCGAGAGGTGGTAGCACCCCAGCCCGCCGCTCTGGTGGTCGCCGTCGATCTGCTGCCACGTGTTGTCCGCCAGGTCGTCGTAGCAGTACTGCGGCTCTAGCACGAGGGTGTCGAAGCTACCGTTCGACCCGCCCGGCCCGGACGTGTCGCCTGCATCTCGGTACAGCGGCAGCTGGACACTGGGTCGCAGCAGGTTCGCCCCGGCGTTGGTGTTGGGCGAGGTGTCCGAGCGGTAGACCTGGTACCTCACCGCGGTCAGCGACGACAGGGACTTGCCTGCCACATCGGGATCCGCGGAGAAGAACGTGGCCTTCGAGTTGTTGTCGTTGGCGGTGTCCATCTCCAGGTAGCCCGGGCCGAACGGCCCCGGCTCGGCCGGGTCTGCCGTCAGTGCGACCACAGCATCGCCTCGGGTGTCGGGCGCCGAGGAGAACCCGTGCGGATGTGCGGGGGTGACGGTGACGGTGGTGTCAGCAGCGCTGGCGGGGCCGACGAACGGCCCTGCCATCAGGGCTGCGGCGGTCAGGCCGACCGTGGCCAGGTAGGTCCGAGATCTCATCTTCTTCTGCCTTCTCAGTGGGCTGTGCCGATGATCTGGACTGTGCGGCGGGCCGTCGTCCCCCGTTCTTCTTCTGTCGACTCCTGGTGCCGCGGCTAGTGCTCGATCGTGGGATGGCCGACGACGCGCCGGCCAGCGCAGTCGCGAGGGAGGTCTTCGAGGTGCAGGGCCGTTCTCACCTGCATGTCGAAGCCCCCGAGAACACTGATTCGCACATCGATCGTCCGTCGAGTGACGGATTTGGAATGTACCCGCCAGAGAGGCGGAATGTATACAGCGGGATACCAACGACAGCGCTAGCTGGTCGGTGTCGGCTTCCGCTCCTCGTCCGTGCCGCCCTCGATCTGCGCGACCGTCGGGGCGCCCCACATCGGCAGTCCCTCACGACGGCGCAGGAACGCCCACACGACGGGGACCAGGACCAGCAGGGCGATGCCGATGAAGGCCACCAGCACGGGGTGGGTCTCGTCGTCGCCCGCGCCGAGCGGAGCCCAGCCGGCCTTGTCGAGCAGGGCCACGCCGGACATGGTGAGCACCGCGACGATGCCGCGACGGATCCACGACTGCGGCACCTTCGGGGCGATCCGGCTGCCGATGATGGTGCCCGGCACGGAGCCGATGACCAGCGGGATCAGCAGCGAGAAGTCGAGGCCGTTGACGACGATGTTGGAGATCGCGGCGGCCAGCACGAGAGGCACGGCCTGCACGAGGTCGGTGCCGACGAGGCGCACCGCCTTGAGGGTCGGGTAGAGCATCAGCAGCGCGACCATGATGACCGAGCCCGAGCCGACCGAGGTGATGCCGACGAGCAGGCCGCCGAGGGCACCGACGAGCGCCGTCGGCAGCGGCCTGATGACGGGGTCGGCCCCGGCGGCCTCGCCGCGGGCGCGCTTGCGCATCTGGATCCACAGGCGCAGGGCGTACGTCGCCGCGGCGAACAGCAGCGCGAAGCCGATGGCCTCCTTGAGCACCTTGTCCAGCGTCTCGGGCTCACCGCCGGCGACCCAGTGCACCAGCCACGGGCCGAGGAACGCCATCGGCACGGACCCGAGGATCAACCACCTGGCCAGGCCGAAGTCGGGCTGGCCGTGCTTGGCATGGGTCACCGCGCCGCCGGTCTTGTAGATCGCCGCGGCGGTCAGGTCGGCGGTGACGACCGTCGCCGCGTCGCCGACGCCCAGGAAGATCAGGGCGGGCGTCATCAGCGCGCCGCCCCCCATCCCGGTGAGACCGACGACCACTCCCACGACGAACCCCGCGATGGCGATCGACAGGGCCGTCGTCGTGATCAGGTCACTCATGTGCGTTCTCCTCGGGGTGGATCAGGTAGCCGGCGTCGTACAGGACGTCGAGGACGTCCGCCAGCGCGTCCTCGATCGTGCGCCCGGTCGTGTCCACCCGGACGGCGGCGTCCTCGGGGACCTCGTAGGGCGAGGAGATGCCGGTGAACTCGGGGATCTCGCCGCGGCGGGCCTTGGCGTAGAGCCCCTTGCGGTCGCGGCGCTCGCACTCCTCGAGGGGCGTCGCGACGTGCACCAGGACGAACGCGCCGCCGGCCTCGTCGACCATCTCGCGGACCTGCTGGCGGGTCTCGTCGAACGGCGCGATCGGGCTGCAGATGGCCATCCCGCCGTGCCGGCTGATCTCGGCCGCGACCCAGCCGATGCGGCGGATGTTGGTCTCGCGGTCGGCCTTGGAGAAGGTCAGCCCTGCCGACAGGTTGCGGCGGACCACGTCGCCGTCGAGGCTGGTCACGGTGCGCTCGCCCCGCTCGAGGACGACGTCGTGCAGGGCCCGCGCCAGCGTCGACTTGCCGCTGCCGGACAGCCCGGTGAAGAACAGCACCAGCCCCTGGTCCTGCGGGGCCGGGCGGTCGTGGTCGACGACCTCGGCGACGTCGTCGGGCAGGTCGCCCTCGCCGCTCACGCCGAGGACCTCGCCCGGTGCGTAGGCCGCGACCACCCGCTGCCCCAGCGCGTGGTCGGCCTCGGCGTCACCCCGCGAGGCCAGGGGTACGGCGACCACGTCGGCGTGCTCGAGGTGGGCGGCCGCCGCGAGGGTGGCCCGGACCAGGCCGGGGACCGACAGGCCCTCGGGGGTGCCGTGGCCGGTGAGCGCGAGCAGCAGCACGGGTCGGCCGTCGGCGGCGGCGCGCACGGCGGCGAGGTCGTCGGTGGTGAGCGGGCCCGCCACCGGCACCGTCAGCGTGGTGGCGTCGTGCGTCTCGGCGACCTGCGCGGGGGAGAGGTAGAGCCCCCGGAACGGCCCGAACTCGTGGTGCGCGAGCGCCGTGACCTCGCCGGTGATGCCCGTGCGGTCGCCGTCGCCGTACGTCGAGCCGACCTCGACCCGGGCGACGGGCAGACCCTCGGGGTCGACCAGCTCGAGCGAGCCGGCCGCACGCGCGGCGCTGCCGACAGCCTCGGGGACGAGCAGCGTGACCAGCCCGCCGGGCCCCTCGAAGCCGGACAGGCCGAGCACGCCGTGCGCGAGCAGCTCGAGGTCGTCGAGCTCGCGGGGCGACGGGCAGTGCTGCGGGACGGCTGGCTGGTCTGGCACAGGTGACATGGTGCCGCACGCCGCACCTCCAGGCTCGAGCAACGCCGGGATTGGGACGGGCCGCACACCCGGTTAGGGTCGCGGGCATGCCTGCCCCCGTCGTCGTCGCCGAGATCGTCCGCTCCGGGTTCGTGGAGGGCCACCACTACGGGTCGGTGGCCGTGCTGGCCGCCGACGGCAGCCTGGACTGGTCCGTCGGCGACGTGGAGCACGCGATCCTGCCGCGCTCCTGCAACAAGCCGCTGCAGGCGGTCGGGATGCTGCGGGCCGGGCTGGACCTCGACGGCGACCTGCTGGCGCTGGCGTCGGCCTCCCACTCCGGGGAGCCCTTCCACGTCGAGGGCGTACGGCGGATCCTGGCCGCCGCGGGGCTCGAGGAGTCGGCGCTGCAGACGCCGGTCGGACTACCCGATCGACGAGGTCGCCCGCGACGAGGTGGTCCGGGCCGGCGGCGAGCGCGCGTCGATCACGATGAACTGCTCGGGCAAGCACGCCGCGATGCTGGCCACCTGCGTCGCCAACGGCTGGGACACCGCGACCTACCTCGACCCGGCCCACCCGCTGCAGGTCGCGATCGCGGGGACGTTCGCGGACCTGGTCGGGGAGGACGTCGAGCATGTCGCCGTCGACGGCTGCGGGGCGCCGCTGCTGTCGGCCTCGCTGGTCGGCCTGGCGCGGGGGTTCCGGAGGCTGGCGACCGCCACCGAGGGGCCCGAGCGCCGGGTGGCCGACGCGATCCGCGCGTTCCCCGAGTTCACGTCCGGCTCGCGCCGCGACGAGGCGACGCTGCTGAAGGCGGTCCCCGGGTCGGTCGGCAAGGCCGGCGCCGAGTCCTGCTACGCCCTCGGCCTGGCCGACGGCCGGGCGGTGGCGATCAAGACCGACGACGGTGCGGCCCGGGTGCGCCCGGTGCTGATGGCCGCGACCCTCGAGCGGATGGGCGTGACCCGTCGAGAAGGGCGTCGACACCGCCGCCGTACGCGGCACCGGGGTGCTGGAGCTGCTCGGCGGCGGGCGACCGGTGGGGGAGATCCGCGCGGTCTTCTGACCGGCCCGAACGGGGGACGGAGGTCGGGACCTTCGGCCCTGGCGGAGTGCCCGATCTGAGGTGGTTTCGCACCCGGATGCCGGATGCGCCCCTCGCTCCTAGTCACATCGGACCAGGCATATTGCCTAGGAAAGGCCAAATCGCCCATCCGCCTCAGGCCGAACGGCTGACCTGCCGATGCTTCGTTCGTACAGGGTCGTACAGGTTTGGAGACAAGCGGGGTGAGCGCCGGAAGCCCGCGTCGACAGGCCGACCCGCCAGCCACCCACCTGTCTCGAGGGGCCTCCCACATGCTCACCACCGCTCTCTCCCGTGTCGCCGCCGCAGCCGCGGCGCTGACCAGCACGCTCGCCCTCGGGCTCGTCGCCGCGGCTCCCGCCTCGGCCGCCCCGGCGACCTGCGACCCGGGCTACCCGTCCTCGGTGCAGACCACCACGTCGCTGCACCTCGCCCGCAGCATCGCCCGCTACGGCTCCGGCAACACCGCCTCGGTCCGGGTGAGCTCGGACGCCGGCCGGCCCACCGGCCGCGTGTCGGTCTTCGTCGGGGGCGGCCCGTCGTTCAGCGTGCGCCTGCACTCCGGCCACGCCTCGGTGCGGCTTCCGCGCAACCTGCCGGCGAACCACACCTACACGGTGGCCGCGGTCTACGCGGGCTCCGGCTGCTACGCCGGCAGCGCCTCGAGCCCGAAGTTCTACACGGTGGTGCGCTCGCACGCCCACGTGAAGGGCCTCGACGCCCGCGACATCCGGGTCGGCGGCCGGCCGCTCGTCACCGGTGAGGTCTCCGGTGCCACCGGCACCGTCAAGGTGACCATCAAGCACAAGGGCATCGTCTCGACGAAGTACGTCGCCGTGTCCGGCGGCTCCTTCTCCGCCGAGTTCGCGCCGGTGCGCGCCAAGGGCGTCTGGAAGGCCGTGGCCGTCAAGCCGACGTCCGCCGGCGTGGTCGGCGACTCCGCCGTGACCGCCTTCCGGGTCCACCGCTAGGTCCCCCGGCCCCTCCCCGGGGACGCGAGTCCCGGGGAGGGGCACCGTCCGTTCCGCCGCCTGCCCGCCGCCCCACCTACCCCCCACCCGCCGCCCACGCCCTCGGGAGCAACGCCCATGACCAGGTCCCGGACCGCCTCTCGGATGAGGTGGGCGATCGTGCTGCTCGGGCTCGCCGCCGTCACCCTGGTCGTGCTCACCGGCTTCCAGGCCACCCGGGCGAAGAAGAGCCTCGAGCTCGTCGCGGACGACTTCTCCACCCTCAGCGACCAGCTCACCACGGGTGACCGCTCCGGGGCGCTCGCCACCCTGGCCCGGGCGCAGGACCACGCCGCCTCGGCCCGCCACAACACGCGCGGACCCGGCTGGTGGCTGACCAGCAAGGTCCCCGAGGTCGGCCCCAACATCACCGCCGTGCGCACCGTGGCCGACGTCGTCGACACCCTCTCGGCCGACGTGCTGCCCGAGGTGGTCGAGGCGACGCAGACCCTCAACCCCGAGAACCTCCGCCCCGAGGACGGCCGGGTCGACCTCCAGCCGATCCAGGCCGTCGCGCCCGGTGTGGTCGCCGCGAACACCCGCCTGGCGACCCAGGAGGCGCGCGTCGCCGCCATCGACGCCAGCGAGCTCGCCCCCCAGATCGCCACCCCCGTGCGGCTCCTCCAGACCAAGCTCGCCGACGCCGCCGCCGTGTCCGACCGGGCCTCGCGCGCCGTACGACTGCTGCCGTCGATGCTCGGCGCCGACGGTCCGAGGACCTACCTGCTGCTGTTCCAGAACAGCGCCGAGCTCCGCTCGACCGGCGGCATCCCCGGCTCGTTCGCGACCGTGACCGCCGACCACGGCGCCGTCAGCATCGGCGAGCAGGGCGACGCCGGCTCGATCGGGCGCTTCACGGCGCCGCCGACCCCGCTCACCTCCGACGAGCGTGCCCTCTTCGGCCGCAACATGGGCGCTCTACCCCCAGGACGCGAACTTCACCCCGGACTTCCCGCGCTCGGCCGCGCTGGTCCGCTCGATGTGGAACGCCAGCAACGCCACGCAAGGTCGACGGCGTGGTCTCGGCCGACCCGGTCGCGCTGTCCTACCTGCTGCACGGCACCGGCCCGGTCCCGATCGGCCACGGCCGGACCCTGACCGCCGACGACGCGGTCAGCACCCTGCTCAGCGACGTGTACGCCGACATCCCCGACCCGCAGCGGCAGAACGCGTTCTTCTCCTCGGTGACGCGGCACGTGTTCTCGGCCGTCGCGTCCGGCCAGGGCGACCCCAAGACCGTGCTCGACGACCTCGTCCGCAGCGCCGGCGAGCGCCGCCTGCTGATGTGGTCGGACCGACCGGCGGAGCAGGCGCTGATCGCGCCGACCGCCCTCGGCGGCAGCGTGTCCCGCAGGCCCGCCGCGCGCCCGGAGGTCGGCGTCTACCTCAACAACGGCGGGGGGTCCAAGCTCGACTACTACCTCGACTACGACGTCGACGTCGCGTCGGACCGGTGTCAGGCCGGCCGTCAGTACCTCACCACCACGCTGCACCTGCGCTCCCAGGTGCCCGCCGACACCTCGAGGCTGTCCGACTACGTCGCCGCCAACGTGGTCGGCATCCCCCGCGGCATGATCCGGCTGACGCTCTACGTCTACGCCCCGGTCGGCGGGTACGTCGACGGCGCCAGCCTCGACGGCCAGGAGCGCGAGCTCGCGCGGCTCTCGCACGACGGGCGCACGCTCGTCGCCCAGACCGTGGACCTCGCGCCCGGTCAGGACCACACGCTGACCTACACGATGGTCAGCGGCGCGGGGCAGACCGGACGGACCGACCTGCGGGTCACGCCCGGCGTCCGCAGCGACGGCGTCGGCACAGTCTCCGCGCCTGCGTGCTGACAGCATCCGCCACCGCCTGACGCTTCGTCGTTGTGGCACACGTGGATGTGCCTCGGTTCACACCGCCCGGGCTTGTGTCTGCTAACAAGAGTTAGCATGATGGAGGACATGGCGAGGACGAAGGTCGGCAAGACCGTCGAGTCGCTCGGGGAGTACCTCCGCGAGCAGCGGCTCGGCGCGTCCCTGTCCCTGCGTCAGCTCGCCGAGCAGACCGGGGTGTCGAACCCCTACCTCAGCCAGATCGAGCGCGGCCTCCGCAGGCCGTCCGCCGAGGTGCTGCAACAGCTCGCCAAGGCGCTCCGCATCTCGGCCGAGACGCTCTACGTCCGCGCGGGCATCCTCAACCTCGAGGACAGCGAGGTGCGATCGGTCGAGCTCGCGATCCTCGCGGACACCGGCCTGACCGAGCGACAGAAGCAGTCGCTGCTCGACGTCTACCAGTCGTTCCGAGCCGCGAACGCGCCCCAGACCACAGGCCCCATCCCAGAAGGAGAATGACATGGCCACCAAGCCCTCCAGCAGGACCACGTTCAAGATCGACGCGACCCGGCCGTTCTACGCCGCCGTCGGCGCGACCGACCTCGCGGTCGAGCTCGCCCGCAGCACCGCCACGGAGGTCCAGACCCGCTTCGCCGGCGTCCAGACCCGGCTGGCGAAGACCGACCTCGAGCCGAAGGCCCTCGCCGACCAGGCCGGCACCCTGGTGTCCGCCCGCGTCGACGACCTGAACAAGGACGCCAAGGCGTTCCCGGGCAAGGTCGAGTCGCTCGTCAACGAGTACGTCGCCGACCTCAACGAGACCGTCGAGGACCTCAACCAGCAGTACGCCGACCTCGCCGCGCGGGGCAAGAGCCTCGTGGCGCGGATCCGTCGCCAGCAGGCCACCCAGGACCTGAAGGCCGAGGTCGCCGCGACCACGTCGAAGGCGAAGACCACCGCCACGCAGACCAAGAAGGCCGCCGCGCAGACGAAGACGGCCGCGAAGTCGACCACCACGTCGGCCAAGAAGGCCGCTGCGTCGACGACCACGACCGCCAAGCGCACGACCACCCCGGTCAAGAAGTCCGCGACCGCCGCCAAGCGCTCGGCCAAGGCGACCGGCACCACCGCGAAGAAGACCGCCGGTGCCGCCAAGAAGGCCGCCACCGACGCGGCCGCCAAGACCGGCGCCTGACCCACCCCCTGGTCGAGGCCCGCACCTCGACCACCGCGAAGCCGCAGGGCCCCGACCGAATCGGTCGGGGCCCTCGCCGTTCTTGGCTACCCTGGACAGGTGTTCGCCGTGTTCCAGATCCAGAGCCTCCTGATGACCGTCACCACGCTGGCGCTCCTCGCCGTGCAGGCCTTCGCGTTCGTGGACGCGGTGTCCCGGCGCCCCGAGGCGTTCGTGGCCGCCGACAAGCTCACCAAGCCCGCCTGGCTGATGATCCTGGGCATCGCGCTGGTGGCGCACCTGCTGATCTGGTACCCCTTCAGCTTCCTGAACCTCATCGGCGCCGTCGCCGCGATCGTCTACCTCGTCGACGCGCGTCCCGCGATGCGGAGCCTCACCGGCCGCTGACGACGTCTCCGTGGTGCTTCAATGAGCCCGTGCCCGACTCACCACGCGCGAGCGTCGTCATCCCGGCCCACAACGAGGAGACTGTCCTCCCGCGCTGCCTGAGGCGCGCTCGCTCAGCAGCCGGGCATCGACGCGGTCGAAGTGGTGGTCGTCGCCAACGGGTGCACCGACAAGACCGCTGCAGTGGCCTCCGGTTTCGCCGGCGACATCCCACTCCTGCGCGGTGTTGGAGCTTGCCGAGGCGTCGAAGGTGGCCGCGCTCAACGCCGGCGACGCCGCCTGCACTGCCTTCCCCAGGATCTACCTCGACGGTGACATCCAGCTCAGCCGGACGGCGCTGACGAGCCTCGTCGAGGTGCTCGACCGTCCCGAGGCGGTGGTCGCCTCACCACGCGTCGAGTTCGACACCCGTCACTCCTCGATCCTCGTGCGCGGGTTCTACGACGCCTTCCGCCACCTGCCCTACGTCCAGCGCGGGTTGATCGGTCTCGGCGTCTACGGCGTGTCGTCATCCGGTAGGCAACGGTTCGGCCGCCTTCCCGGACCTCATCGCCGACGACCTCTACGTGCAGAGACTCTTCACGCCGGGCGAGCGCATCACGTCCGACGGAACCTTCGTGGTCACCGCTCCTCGCGGCAGTACGTCGACCTCGTCAAGGTCCGCATGCGCGTGGCGCGCGGCAACGCCGAGCTGGAGGCCAGTCACCCCGCGGAGGTCACGGACGCGACGGCTACCTCGTCGTCCACGCTCGGCGCTCTGGTACGTCTGGTGCTCGGGAAGCCGCGGCTGCTGCCGTCGGCGGTCGTGTACGCGGGCGTCGTCGTGGTCGCCCGGCTCGATGGCAGGCGTGACAGCGGAGGCTGGCTGCCGCGACGAGTCGTCACGCTCGGTCAGCGGCCCAGCAGCTCGTTGACGAACGGCTCGAACTCGTCGGCGGTCTCCTCGGAGTAGGCGACGGTCACGTGGTCCACGTCGCGGAGGGTGATGGTGCCCTCCGGCGACGTGATGGGACAGCCGTCTGGGCCACACATGAAGGTCTTGGGATCCATCTCGACCACGCCGAGCTGTTGCAGGACCGGCTCCTGGAACCTGTGCCACTGCTCCGGGAGCGGCAGCTCTTCGGCCGGCTTGACGTCGCACGCCTACGCGTCCTCGTGGTCCACCAGGCATCCGATGATGTCGAAGTCCGCCGCGGGAACGTTGTCGATCGACCCGACGGAGGCGCCCTCGCGCTGACGTGCCTGGACGAACGCCCGCAACCGGTCGAGCCACTGCTGTCCCAACGCTCGCTCGCGGTCCCCGGCGGCGTGGGTGAAGACGACGGCGTCGGCGTGGAGTCGTTCGAACGTCGCGTCGAGACCCTGCGGAGTAGGTCCGGCAGTCCTCCTTGAGGACCTCGGACTCGAACCCGAGGACGTTGCACCCGTTGCCGGAGTACAGCGACGACCTCGAAGCCACGTCGCTCCCCAGCCGGCTCAGAGCGACCGAACCACATGCGAGCGTTGGAGTCGCCGGCGAGCACGATCCGCGGGCCGCCGGCGGTGCCGCCGCGACAGTCACGCAGCAGCCTCGCGATGTCCGGGGAGAAGCAGTCCGGACCAGCCGGCGAGTGCTGCGACATCGCCGCGGCGATCCCGGCGAGGTGCGGCTGGGCGAGACGGTGTTGGTTGACCACCACCACCAGTCCGGACGCCGAGACGAGGACGACTGCCGAGGTGAGCGCGACCGCCGCGCACCGACGCGGAGCGCGCAGCAACCGCCCCCGGCGCAACGGCTCTTCGACGAGACGGTAGGTCACCCAGGCGACGGCGAGCGACACGAGGCCAGCCACGACGCGGACCTTCCCGTCGTCCGCGACCAACCTCTCGGCGAAGATGATCGCGGGCCAGTGCCAGAGGTACCACCCGTAGCTCAGGTCGCCCAGCAGCCGGACCGGAGCCAGGTTCATGATCCCGTGGAGGGGAGAGTCGACGCCGGGCGCGGCTCCCAGCACGAGGACCGTGCCGACCACCGGTGCGAGTGCGACGAGTCCGGGATAGGCGTACGTCTCGTCGACGAGCACCACCGACGCGAGCAGCACGATGAGACCACCGAGCGCCAGGAGGGTCCGGACACGGTCTGACAAGCGCGCTCCCGCCGGGATTGCGATGGCCACCAGCGCGCCCGCCAGCAGCTGCCATGCCCTGGTGGTGCTCGAGTAGTACGCGAACGCAGGGTGGGAGGCCGAGGCAAGCGCGGAGTGAGTGAACGAGAGTACGGCCAGCACGAGAACGGCCGGTGCCAGCCACCGTCGACGCAGCAGGAGGAGCTGCCAGGAGGAACGGCCAGAAGGCGTAGAACTGCTCCTCCACAGCCAGCGACCAGTAGTGGGTGACGGGGCTGGGAGAGATCGCGAAGTAGTCTTCGCCGGAGATCGCGAACCGGAAGTTGGCCAGGTAGCCCGCCGACCACCCGACGTCCTCGGCGATGCTGGTGAGGTCGAAGGGCGAGAGCAGGAGCGCCGAGGCGACCAGCGTGCAGAGCAACACCAGCGCCGACAGTGGCAGCAGGCGTCTGACGCGACGGGCGAAGAAGCGAGCGAATCCGATACGCCCGGTGAGGGCGCGCTCGCGGACGAGCTGACGGGTGATCAGGAAGCCGCTGAGCACGAAGAACACGTCCACGCCGACGAAGCCGCCGTCGATGCCGGGCACCCCCATGTGGAACGCCACCACAGCGAGGACCGCGAGCGCCCGCAGTGCATGGACGTCCGGTCGGTGCCCGAACTCTCCAGGCGAGCCGGCGGGGCTGACGGACGGCAGCGGCCGAGCGGTCTCCGTGTTGCCCAACAGTGCCCCCACTCCCTGATGTCGCCGCAGTTTATGAGACCGGTCTCTTTATGTCGCGCCCCAGGGTGACGACAACCTAGGCATGACCTCCTCCGCCGTGTCCCGCCGCAGCGTCCTGCACTCGGGCGCCGCCACTCTGGCGCAGGCGACCGGCGCGGCCGCCCTGGTGTCCGCAGGTCTCGGGGCGGCGACGAGCGGCCCGGCCACCGCGGCCACGACGAGCCCCGACCCGACCTACGTCCCGAGTCCGTTCAAGGCCACCCCGGTGCCGACACTGAAGCAACGCCACTACCTGCACAGGCTCGGGTGCGGCTTCAGCACGGAATCCTTCTCGCAGATGAAGGCTGCCGGTGGACCGGACGGCTGGCTGGGCAAGCAGCTGGCGCCGGCGACCATCGCCGAGGCGCCCACCGTCCAAGCGCTGACGACGTGGTTCCCGGACCTGAACGCACCCCCTGCCACCAAGTGGGCGACCAATCTCGCACGGACCAAGCAGGCGTGGCACTACGGCCGTGACCTCGCTGCAGCCACCATGCTGCGTCGCGCATACACGACGCGCCCGGTGCTGGAGAACATGGTCGGCTTCTGGTCCGAGCTGTTCAACGTGAGCTCGCTGCACGAGCCGGCGTTCGTCGCTCGTGCCGACTACGACGCCGTCATCCGGGCGAACGCACTGGGCAAGTTCGAGGACCTGCTCGTCGCCTGCGAGCTGCACCCGGCGATGCTGATGTACCTCGACAACTACAAGTCCACGAAGGACGCGCCCAACGAGAACCAGGGCCGCGAGCTGCTGGAGCTGCACACGGTCGGTCGCTCCGCCGGCTACACCGAGGCCATGGTCAAGGACTCCGCACGGATCCTGACCGGCTACACCGTCGACACCTTCGGCACGTGGTCGGGTGTCTACAACCCAACGGGCCACGCGACCGGATCAGTCACGGTGCTCGGCTTCACCGACGCCAATGCGGCAGCCGACGGGTCGGCCCTCGCCGTCCGCTACCTCAAGTACCTCGCCCGGCACCCCTCGACGGCCACCAATGTCGCGACCAAGCTTGCCCGGCACTTCGTAGCGGACGAGCCCTCGGCCGCCCTGGTCGCCAGCGTTGCCGCCGCCTACATCCAGTCCGGTACGGGCATCATCGCCGCGCTCAAGGCACTGGTGGCGCATCCGGACTTCCTGGCCTCGGCCGGCCGCCTGGTCCGCAACCCCATCGAGGACTGGGTCGCGACAACTCGTGCGCTCGGCGTGCAGGCCCTTGCGCCCAGCGCCGACACGTCCTTCGCACTGGCATCGGTCACGTCTCCCCAGGCCGACTTCGTGTATCAGTGGCCGACTCCGGCGGGGGTCCCGCTGGGAGACTCTGCCTGGTGCTCGGCGGGGCAGATGCTCTCGTCGATCAAGATGCACTGGAACATGGCCGGTGGCTTCTGGCCGACCGCCGACGTGGTCTACAAGAAGTCCGGCGCCGACTGGCTGCCTGCCTCCTCGCTGCCGCTCGACCAGTATGTGGACCACCTGTGCCGTGTCGTGCTCGGTCAGGTGTCCGACGCCCGCCTGCTCACTGCGGTGCTGGAGACCACCGGTCTCCCGCCCTCCACAGTCGTCACTGCGGACCACCCTGTCGCGACCTACCTGCACGTCTACGTCATGGCAGCCCTCCTGGACTCACCGGACCACCTGCGTCGCTGACCGTGAGCGGAACCGATCGCCACCCCCGCACTCGACACCACCATCTGAGGATCCGATGACCGACTCCACGACGGACTGTTGCGACGACCTCGAGCGGGCTTCGCGATTGTCCCGACGCCGCTTCCTGGCCGGCATGGCCGCCACCTCGGGCACGGTGGTGGCGACCACGATGTTCGGCGACGCCGTGCGCAGCGCGTCCTTCGCTCTCGGTAGCGCGGGGACGGCCAACAACGTCGTGGTCGTGCTGTCGTTGCGTGGAGGCATCGACGGACTCGGCCTGGTGGTGCCGCACGGCGACCCTGGCTACTACACGGCCCGGCCCACGATCGCCGTTCCGGCCGCTTCCCTCGTCGCCGCAGACGCGATGTTCGGCCTGCATCCCAAGATGGCGCCGCTCTCGTGGCTGTGGGACGCCGGAGAGCTGGCAGCCGTCCACGCCGTCGGCCAGCCGGTGCCGAACCGGTCCCACTTCTCGGCGATCGAGCAGATCGAGGATGCCGACCCCGGCGGCAGCGAACGTCAGGGGTGGATCGACCGCATGGTCGGGCTGACTGCGACCGACTACCCCGTCACTGCGGTCCAGCTGGGGACCGGGGTGCTGCCGACGGCCCTGACCGGGCCCGCCGCGGCGCTGGCAGCCGGACAGCTCTCCCAGCTGTCAGTCGCCGGCGCGACCAGCGCCAGCCCTCAGAGCCAGCGTCGCCGCCAGCAGCTGGAGACCGTGTGGGCAGGCCCCGTCGCCGAGTCCACACCTGCGCTGCAGCGAGCCTTCCGGACCGCGATCGAGACGGTCGACACCCTGGCCCCGGCCCTCGCCACGAAGTACCAGCCCACAGCTGGAGTCACCTACCCGGCGGGCACGCTGGCCGCAGCGCTCAAGGACACTGCTCAGCTGATCAAGGCCGATGTCGGAACCGAGGTCGTCGCCGTCGACCACGGGTCGTGGGACATGCACACCGGGTACGGCACCCTCAATGGCGGCCGCATGCAGGACATGGCGGCAGGACTGGCCACGTCGCTCAACGCGTTCTTCCGCGACCTGGACACCGTCCGCAGCCGGGTGACTGTCGTGACGATCAGCGAGTTCGGTCGCCGGATCGCGGAGAACGGCAGCCGCGGCCTCGACCACGGTTGGGGGAACATGATGCTCCTCGCCGGGGCAGGGGTGCGGGGGGGCCGCTACTACGGCTCCTGGACGCCTCTGGGAAGCAGCCGGGACGACGACGTCGCCGTGACCACGGACTACCGTGACGTGCTGTCGGACATCCTCGCGCGTCAGTTCCCGGACCGTAGCCTCTCGACGGTGTTTCCGGGCTTCACCCGAACACCGCTCGGCGTGACCAAGCCATAGATGATGACTCTGTGAGAAATCGGACATACCACTTAGATGGGACGGAGATGATCCGATGCTCCTGGTATGGCCCCCCCTCTCGGACCCTGCCGGTCATGGCCGGATTGCTGTCTCTGGTGGCAGCCCTGGTTGCCACGACGGCTGACGTCCCGGCGACGGCTGCGGTTTCCTCACCGGCCATCGACGCGACGTCCCGTTCCCTGCTGGACGCGGACGCGGCCGACACGTTCGGTCCGTCGTCGTTCGGGTCGGTGGCGGTGGGTGGTGGTGGGTGGGTGACGGGGATGTCGGTCTCTGACGACGGCCGGACGCGGGTGGTGCGCACGGACACGTTCGGTGCCTACCGGTGGTCGGGCGGCCGGTGGGAGCTGGTGACATCCAGCTCCTCACTCCCAGCAGCAGACGTCAACCCGCGCATGTCGGGTGGGGTGTTGGCGGTGGCGGTGGCGCCGGGTGATGCGTCGGTGGTGTTCATGGCTTATGACCATGGGTTGTATCGCAGCTCGGATGGGGCGCGGTCGTGGCGTCGGGTGTTGTCGGGTGTGTCGACGGCGTCGAATGACAACTTCCGGGGGTGGGGGTCGCGGTTGGTGGTCGATCCGCGTGATCCTGATGTGGTCTATTACGGGACGCAGCTGGATGGGTTGTTCGTGTCTCGTGATGGTGGGTCCTCGTGGGAGCCGGGGGTTGCCGGGGTGCCGGTGGGGCTGCGGGTCGATGTGAGCGACAAGGCGACCCGGGGTGCGGTGAACCGGCCGACGAACACGATGGTGAAGGCGTCGCCGGTGGCCAGTGCGGGGGTGAGCGCGGTCGCGGTGGACCGGTCGGGTCCGATGGTGCAGGGGCGGTCGGCGGTGGTCTATGCAGCGTCCTACGGGCGGGGTGTCTACCGGTCGAGCGATGGCGGGGTGTCGTGGTCGAAGGTCAGCCCGGCGGGGGTGGCGGCGGTGGAGTACCTGCGGGTGCTGGGCAACGGGGATGTGCTGGTCACGGCGTTGTCGGACCCCACGGCGCTGGCGGGTCCGACCGAGGTGTGGCGGCTGCACGAGGGGAGGTGGTCACGCACGACCCCTGCGAAGCCTGCCACCTGGCGCAGCATCGCCGCGGACCCGCATCGTCTGGGGCAGGTGGCGTTGATGGCGACCGGTGGTCAGCTGGCGCTCAGCGAGGACTTCGGGGCGTCGTGGCGGCTGCTGCGTCGGACCCAGGACTCCTCTGGCGATGTGCCGTGGTTGGCGTGGTCGTTGAACGGGGGGACCAACTACATGAGCCCGGGGGAGCTGGTCTTCGACCCGGTGGTGGCGGGACGGTTGTGGTTCACCGAGGGCATCGGGGTCTGGTCGACCGAGCTGGACCCGGCTGCGGGTGCGGTGAGGTGGGTCAGCCACAGCCAGGGCATCGAGCAGCTGGTGCCCACCGACGTGGTGGTCCCGCCGGGTGGGAAGCCGGTGATGACGGCCTGGGACCGGGCGATCTTCCGCTCCGAGGATCCGCAGACCTACCCGACCCACTACGGGCCGGTCAACCAGTTCGGGTCGGCGTGGTCGGTGGACTGGTCGGTCAGCGACCCGCGCTACCTGGTCGCCAGCGTCGCCTCGCACCAGTCGCCCAACGACCCACGGACCTCGGGCTACTCCACCGACGGCGGCAAGACCTGGACCCGGTTCCCCACGATCCCGCTGGGCTCGACCAACGCGATGACCACCTTCGGGTTCGGGTCGATGGCCGTGGGCGCACCGGCCAACGTCGTGTGGGTGCCGTCCTACGGCAAGCGACCGCAGTACACCACCGACGGCGGGAAGACCTGGAAGCAGATCACCCTGCCCGGTCTGCGCGACTACTCGCTGGTCGACGACAAGCCCTACTTCGTGTCCCGGCGCGTGCTCGCCGCGGACAAGTCGGCCCCGGGCACGTTCTACCTCTACGTCCTCGACACCGGCACCTTCCGCTCCACCGACGGAGCGAAGACCTGGACCAAGATGTCCGGCACCAGCGCGATGAAGCCCACCGACTATCACTGGGGCGTCTCCCTCAAAGCCGTCCCCGGCCGCCGCGGCGAGCTCTACCTGACGCCAGGCGCCCTCGGCGGTGTCACCAACCAGCCCTTCCAACGCTCCACCGACGGCGGCGCGACCTGGACCACCGTGGACGGCATCACCGGCGTCACCGCGTTCGGGTTCGGCGCCCCCTTCCCCGGCAGCGACCACGCCACCATCTACCTCGCCGGCCACCACCAGGGCAGATACGGCATCTACCGCTCCACCGACGACGCCCACACCTGGACCTACCTGACCGATTACCCCGACGGCAAGACCGCCCGCATCACCTCCCTCGACGGCGACAAGACCACCATCGGACGGCTCTACCTCTCCATCGCCGGCGGCGGCTGGACCTACGGCGACCTCGACACGCCTCTGGCTGCCGACCCCACCACCCCAATGACGCCCTCTGACCCCGCAGCTCCGGCGTCCACGTCATGGAGCGTGCCGCGCAGAGTCGAGGGTCGCCTCGTCGCAACCGTGCGGGCGACCGGCCCGCAGGCTGTAGCCGGTCTGACCGTGCACCCGCAGGTCCGTTGGAGCGGAAGCTCCTCGTGGCGCTCCCTCGCTGCGTTGCGCACCAGCCGGCGCGGAGCGGTCGAGATCAGCGGTCGCCGAGGGCGGGCGGGGTGGTTCCGTTTCATCCTTCCCGCGCAGCCCGGCCTGGCTTCCTCCCGATCCCGGGCGGTCCACCTCAAGGCGACGACGGTGCTGCGCATCTCACGCAGCGGGCCCACCCTGCGCGGACGGTTGACCGACATCGGCGGCGCCGCTGTCCGCGGCGTTCGCGTGACGCTGCAGGTGCGGTCACGCGCTTCAGGCTGGCACGCCGCTGTCACGCGCATGACGTCTGGCCGCGGAGTGGTCGTGGTCGATATCCGACACCGACCCGCGAGCGCATTCCGCTGGCACTACCCGGGCGGCGCTGAGGCGTACGGCGTGTTCAGCCGGTCCGTGCAGCGCTGACTGGCCGTTACGACCAGAGGACAGCTCAGACGAGGTACCCGTGGTCGCGCAGGTCCCAGTCGACGAGCTCTTGCAACCGCCGGTTAGACGGGGCGAAGTGGGTGCCGGCCAGCTCGGAGACGATCTCGCGGGCGCGCTGCGCGCCCCACGTCCGAACCGGTCCGGGCAGCGCGCGATCGAGACGGTAGGACGCACGCATCACCTGCTGGTATCGGCTGCGGGTCGACGCCGTGTACGACGAGCGGTCCCCGACGTAGTTGAGCCGCCTCTTCACCGCGTAGGTCAGGGGCGCCCACGCCTCGTTGCTGGCCCCGAAGTCGGGGACGGCGGAGGAGACGACACCGCAGAAGCGACGTACCCGGTCGTAGAACGCCCCAGGGTCGCGACGCAGTGCTTCCAGAGGCAGCACGTCGACCCGGTCAGCGCCGAGTCTCTCGACGTACCAACGGACCAGGCGGTCGTACTCGAAGTACCTCAGGTCCCCGATCGGCGGAAGGGTGGAGCCGCGGGTGGCGTGGTCGCCGTAGTACGACCGCAGGCTCCTGATGGAAGGCCCTGTCCCAGGTGCGCCACCGTCGCGGACGTACTGCTGCCAGGCAGCGAGCATCGCCCCGTTCTGCTCCCGCACGACGATGATGACTCTCGGGTCCGCCAACACGGACAGGACCCGCTCGCCCAGGACGACCGACTCCAATCGGTTCCGAAGAACGCCACACAAGCGCTCGTGCGAGACGACGGGGACCCGGCCGTGCTGCCATGCCCCTGCCGCCCGGACCTTCATGTCGGAGCGGAGGCGCTCCGACTCGAACGCGAGCTGGTCGGGCAGGACCAGCAGGCGGATGACGTCCTCGCGCGACATTATCTGTTGGTAGCCAAGCCGCTCGACGAACACCTGCTCTTGAAGCCAGGAGGTGGCGGTCTTCGGCCATCCGATGTGGACAACGGTGTGCACAGGACAACCTCCGCGGCACGCTTGGACGGTGCTCGAGTCGGCCCGTACACCGGCATGATGCCAGCGGGTCGTGCGGGCCATCAAACGTCGGAGGGGACAGGACACGGGAGAAGGACGATGCCGCTGCTGTGCGAGACTTTCG
Organism: uncultured Actinomycetota bacterium; assembly: GCA_963781745.1. GTDB lineage: Bacteria > Actinomycetota > Actinomycetes > Propionibacteriales > Nocardioidaceae > Nocardioides_B. Next base: position 140,039 of record CAWAHH010000012.1, read on the forward strand.
CCGTCACGAGTGCGTCGTCGCGCCGACCGCGTCGGCCCGCCGGTCCCAGCACCTGCATCGCGGGATGTGCACGGCGATGCAGCCACCTGACGCCAGGAGACCACTGTGAGCAACCAGCCACCGCCCGAAGAGACTTCCGTGGGCGCGTCGTTCGGCGACACGAGGAGCGAGTCGCGCTCGCAGCCGTCGCGGCGCGTGCTCCTGGAGCGCCGGATCCGCCGCAAGTCGCTGCCTTGGGTGCTGCGCGCCCGGTCCGTCGACAGGCGGCCACGCAGCGATCCCGACTTCATCGTGATCGGCGCCCAGAAAGCCGGGTCGACGTCGCTGTTCGCCTATCTCGCCGCCCATCCGGACGTCGATCAGCCGCTGGTCAAGGAGATCAACTACTTCGACCTGCTGCCGGACCGTGGCCATGCCTGGTACCGACGACACTTCCCCCTACGGACGGACCCGAGGCGGATGACGGGTGAGGCCTCTCCGATGTACATGGTCCACCCGCTAGCCATGGATCGCATCGCCCGCGACCTCCCGCACGTCAAGGTGGTCGCGATCCTTCGGGAGCCCGTCTCCCGGTTGCTGTCGCACTACCGGCACAGCGTCCGATTGGGTCACGAGGACCTTCCACTCGACGAGGCCCTCCGACAGGAGGAGGCGAGGATCGCCCCCGACCTCGAGGCGCTGAGGCGTGATCCCTTCCACGGGGCGCGGACGTTCGAGAAGTTCACCTACGTGCGGAGGAGCCTCTACTCCTCGCAGGTCGTCCGGATCCAGGAGCTGTTCCCGGACCGCCACCACTTCCTCCGGTTGGAGGAGCTGACCAGCTCCGACCGTCTGGCGCCCCTGTGTCGCTTCCTCGGCATCGACTTCGACGCCGATCTGCCGTTCCAAGCGCACAACGTGAACACGGTCGTCGCGACGCCCGACATGCACCTGATCGACGATGCGACGTGGCGGCGCCTGAGCGAGGACGCCGACCGGACGTGCAGCATGTTGGGATGGGACCCGTGGGTGCTCCCATCACGCACGTGACCCGCCGATGCGGCACCGGCCCCGTAGCGTGAACCGACGTCGCGTGGTGGCCGCTCTGGTGGCCCTCGTGGTCCTCATCTGCTTGGGCGTCGTGATCTGGCGCGCCACCCGTCCGGGGGACCATCCCGGAGCGCAACCCGGTACGCCGCCCCCGACGGTCACGCCCACGCTCCCCTCTGGTGTCGACTCGGCGGGCGGTCCTTCGTCGTTCGGGTCGGTGGCGGTGGGTGCGGGGGGGTGGGTGACGGGGATGTCGTTCTCTGACGACGGCCGGACCCGGCTCGTCGCGACGGACACGTTCGGTGCCTACCGATGGAGCCGAGGTCGCTGGGAGCTGGTGACCTCCAGCACGACGCTGCCCCCGCGCACGGTCCACCCCGGGCTGTCGGGTGGGGTGTTGGCGGTGGCGGTGGCGCCGGGTGATGCGTCGGTGGTGTACATGGCTTATGACAATGGGGTGTATCGCAGCTCGGATGGGGCGCGGTCGTGGCGGCGGGTGTTGTCGGGTGTGTCGACGGCGCCGAACGACGACTTCCGGACGTGGGGGTCGCGGTTGGTGGTCGATCCGGTGATCCTGACGTGGTCTATTACGGCACGCAGCTGGACGGGTTGTTCGTGTCTCGTGACGGTGGGTCGTCGTGGGAGCCGGGTCGTCGGCCGTCGGGTGCCGGTGGGGCTGCGGGTCGATATCGAGCGACAAGGCGACGCCGGGGTGCGGTGAACCGGCCCACGAACACGATGGTGAAGGCGTCGCCGGTGGCCAGTGCGGGGGTCAGCGCGGTCGCGGTGGACCGGTCGGGCCCGATGGTGCGGTGGGCGCAGCGCGGTGGTCTATGCAGCCTCCTACGGCGAGGGTGTCTACCGCTCGAGCGATGGCGGGGTGCTCGTGGTCGAAGGTCAGCCCGGCGGGGATCGGGGCGGTGGAGTACCTGCGGGTGCTGGGCAACGGCGACGTGCTGGTCACCGCTTATCGGACCCGACCGACCTGACGGGTCCGGCCGAGGTGTGGCGGTGCACGAGGGGAGGTGGTCGACGCACGACCCCTGCGAAGCAGGCGACCTGGCGCAGCATCGCGGCGGATCCGCCAGCGTCCGGGGCGGGTAGCGTTGATGGCGCCCGGTGGGCAGCTGGCGTTGAGCTCGGACTACGGCGCGACGTGGCGGCTGCTGCCTCGGACCCAGGACTCCACCGGTGACGTGCCGTGGTTGGCGTGGGCGCTGAACGGGGGCACCAACTACATGAGCGTGGGGGAGCTCGCCTTCGACCCGGTGGTGGCGGGCCGGTTGTGGTTCACCGAGGGCACCGGGGTCTGGTACGCCGACCTGGCCGAGCTGCGGGTGCGGCGCAGGTGCTGGCAGCCACAGCCGCGGGCATCGAGCAGCTGGTGCCCACCGACGTGGTGGCCCCGCCGGGTGGGAAGCCGGTGATGACCGCCTGGGACCGGCCGATCTTCCGCTCCGAGGACCCCCAGACCTACCCGACCCACTACGGGCCGGTCAACGCAGTTCGGCTCGGCGTGGTCGATCGACTGGTCGGTCAGCGACCCGAGCTACGTGGTCGCCAGCGTCGCCTCCCACCAGTGGCCCAGCGACCCCTCGGACCTCGGGCTACTCCACCGACGGCGGCAAGACCTGGACCCGTTCCCCACGATCCCGCAGGGCTCGACCAACGCGGTGACCACCTTCGGGTTCGGGTCGATGGCCGTCGGCGCACCGGGCAACGTCGTGTGGGTGCCGGCCTACGGCAAGCGCCCGCAGTACACCCCCGACGGCGGGAAGACCTGGACGCCCGATCACCCTGCCCGGGGTGCAGCGACTACTCACTGGTCGACAACAAGCCCTACTACGTCAACCGGCAGGTCATCGCCGCGGACAAGACGACCCCGGGCACCTTCTACCTCTACGTGCCTCGACACCGGCACCTACCGCTCCACCGACGGCGCGAAGACCTGGACCCAGATGTCGGACACAGCCGCGATGAAGACCACCGACTATCACTGGAACGTCACCCTCAAAGCCGTCCCCGGCCGCCGAGGCGAGCTCTACCTGACGCCCGGCCACCTCGGCGGTGTCACCAACCAGCCGTTCAAGCACTCCACCGACGGCGGCGCGACCTGGACCACCGTGGACGGCATGACCGGCGTCACCGCCTTCGGGTTCGGCAGCACCCTTCCCCGGCAGCGACCACCCCACCATCTTCGCTCGCCGGCTACCACGACGGGCGATACGGCATCTACCGCTCCACCGACAACGCCCACACCTGGACCTACCTCACCGACTTACCCCGACGGCAAGACCGCCCACCATCACCTCCATCGACGGCGACAAGACCATCACCGGACGCGTCTACCTCTCCATCGCCGGCGCCGGCTGGACCTACGGCGACCTCGACCCCGGCAAGAAAGTCGACGCGCCCACCGCGTCCGACGGGTGACCGAGCCCGCGCTGCTAGGCGGAGCGACCGTGCAGCACCGGCCTGGCGGTCCGGGTGACCTCGTGCCACGTCTCGCAGCTGAGGTGCGGGATGCCGAGCAGGTCGCCGAGCTCGGCGAGATCCTCGTCCAACGTCGCGACGAGCCGACCGGACAGGTCGTCCGACACCCGCGGCGTCGACTTCCTGGTAAGACGGCCGCGGTAGGCGTCGATCACGAAGTCCGGCACCGCGGGACGGACGACCCGGCCGATGAGGGAGTCGCGCAGCAGCCGCCTCGCGAGGGTCGGTGGCACGATCGTCGCCGTCACGTTGCTCCGGGAGGTGCCTGGCTCCACGACGGTGTCGATCGCCGCACCGATGAACGGGAGCACTCGGGCCACCTCGTCTCGGGGCGAGTGTGAGTAGGTCTCGTAGAAGACCGGCAGGATCTGCTCCGGCGGGAAGACCTCCAGCCACTGCGTCAGCTGCAAGGCGTAGCGGCTGTTGTCGAGAAGGTCAGGGTACGAGGCGAGGGCCTCCTCGAACGACGCGGAGTAGCGACCCAGGCGCCACTCGAAGCTGTACTGCGACAGCATCCTCGCCACGGGATGCCGCATGAGGTAGACGAGCCTGGCGTCCGGGAACGTCTGGTGCAGCCGTCGGGGGACGCCCTCGACGAGGGGGAACTTCGTGTAGTCCGTGCTCCCCTCGCCGCGCACGTACTGCTCGGACCCGGAGGGGAAGAGCGACTCGAGGCGCGGCGTCCAGTGCGCGACGGCGTCGTCCGACACGAAGATGCAGGGCTCCTTCGGGTCCGACACCGCCACACCGGGCTGCGCGTCCAGCCAGTCGCACAGGTCGGTGGTCGCCGACTTCATGGAGCCAATGACGAAGAAGTCGATCGCGCCTGATCTCAGGGTCATCACGCTCTCGTCAGGGAGGGGTGTGGACCACGACCCTATCGACCCAGCGGCGAGCACCTCCACCGTGGCGAGCTCGGCCCGGTACCCGACCCTGTATCGTCTGCCGACGGGCTGGAGGGGAGTCCGCTCGACGAGGACTTCCCTGGCGCTCGCGACACGTCACCCACGAAAGGCGCAGTGCTCCCATGGTGGAGGTCCGACAGTGAAGTCGCTGGTCGTGGGTGCAGGCGGCATCTCCCGGCAGCACCTGGGCTGCTTGAAGCGGATTCCCGCCGTGAGCGAGATCCAGGTCTGTGACCTGTCGCCGGTGACCGCGCGGGCGATGGCGGACCGGTTCGAGCTCGACGGCTGGACGACCGACTACGCCGCGGCCCTGTCGGACTTCCGTCCCGACGTCGTCCACGTCACGACGCCACCGTCGTCGCACCACCTCTTGCTCGCGACGCTCTCGACGCGGGCTGCCACGTGATCCTGGAGAAGCCCGCCACCGCACGCCACGACCAGCTCCGGGAGCTGGTCGATGCTGGCTGACCGCTCGCGGCCTCGCGCTCGTGGAGGACTACAACTACGTGTTCAACGGGCCGGTCCAGGCGGCTCTGGCGAGCGTCAGGTCCGGCGAGTACGGCGATCTGGTGCACGTCGACGTGGCGGTGTCGCTCGGCATCCTCGCTGAGGGGTCGTCGTACCTCGACGAGGTGTCCGGCCGATCCTTCCGGGACATGCCCGGAGGTGCCGATCGCCGACTTCCTGCCGCACCTGGCGTCCTGGCCCACGCGTTCATCGGCCGGCACAGACGCGTCGAGTCCGTGTGGACCAAGGCCCTTCCCACGCACCCGTTCGCCTCCGACGAGATGCGCGCCCTCGTCGAGGGTGCGTCGGCGACGGCGAGCATCGGCTTCAGCTCGCGCGCCAAGCCCGACCTCTTCTCCCTCACGGTGGAGGGCACCTCGAAGCGGTCGCGCATCAACGTCTTCGAGGGACGCGCCGTGCACGAGCGGCAGCTGCAGACGGCAGGGCCGCTGATCCCGCTGGTCAACGGGCTGCGCGAGGGACGTGACTCGGGAGTCGGGAGCCTCAAGGCGCTCGCGGGCAAGCTCAGCGGCGGGCCGGGCGCCTACGGAGGGCTGTGGACGCTGGTCACCCGTGTCTACGACGCGTTGCGAGGCGGGGGCGCAGCTCCCGGTGTCGACGGACCAGATGCTCGAGGTGACCGACCTCGTGCAGGCGCTGACCGCTGGCGAGGAGGGCGCACGATGAGGGTGCTGGTCACCGGGGCCAACGGCTTCCTCGGCAGGCACGTGGTCGTGGCGCTGTCGCAGGCGGGGCACGGCGTGGTCGCCGTCTGAGGTCCGCACCCCCGAGAGCGCGCCGTGGACGGACCCGTCGGTCGAGGTGAGGCACGCCGACCTCCGCGTGTCCGACCTCGCAGACGGTGGTGACAGGAGTGGACGTCGTCGTCCACCTCGCCGCTCAGGTCACCGGCAGCGACGAGGCGCGGTTCGGCTCGACCGTCGTCGGCACCGAGCGCCTGCTTGCGGCGCTACCAGGCTCGCCGTCTCGCGCCTCGTGCTGGTCTCGAGCTACTCGGTCTACGACTGGCAGAGGGTGTCCGGCGGTGCTGGACGAGTCATCGCCGGTGATGAGCACCCCGTACGGACGAGACGGCTACACGGTGGCCAAGGTCTGGCAGGAGCGCATCGTCCGCGAGTTCGCGGAGACGAGCGGGACCGAGCTCGTCGTCCTGCGACCCGGCTTCATCTGGGGGTCGGGCAGGGAGGAGCTCGCGGGGGCCGGCATCCGGATCGGCTCGGTGCTGCTCGTGGTCGGTCCGCGGATGCGGCTGCCGCTCACCCACGTCGCCAACTGTGCCGACGCGGTCGTGGCGCGCCGTCACGGCGGAGGCCGCGGCGCGGTGAGACGCTCAACGTCGTCGACGGCCCGGGCGTGAGCGCCTGGCGCTACGCCGGCTGATGGCCGCGACGGATCCCGGTCTCGCGACCCGGCTCCCCGTCCCGTACTCGCTCGCCCGGCTCTTCGTCGCCGCGGTGTCGTCGGTCATGCCGCGCCTCTTCCGCGAGGGCGGCAAGCTGCCAGGCGTGCTGGTCCCGGCCTCCTTCGAGGCGCGGTTCCGACCGGTGAAGCACCAAGCGGCCAGGGCGACCGCGCTGCTCGGGTGGTCGCCCGGCTGGCGTTCGAGGACGCCGAGCGGCAGAGCGCTCGCCACCCCCGCGAGTAGGCACTCGCTGCGGTGCAGTCGTGCGGTCACAGCGAAGGAGGAGTGCAGACCGTGGACGGCTCGAGTGTCATCGCCTACCTGACCAGCGCCTACGCGCGAGCGACGGACACCTTCATCCGTGACGAGGTGTCGTGGCTGCGGGCCGGACGGGGACAGGTGGTGACGTTCTCGATCCGCAAGCCCGCGGCCACCGAGGTGGTCAACGACGTCGATCGCGGCCGAGCGGGCGCGGACGACCTACCTGCTCGACCTGCCGCGGAGCAGCTTCGTGGCCGCCACCCTGCGGTCGCGCCGGCAGGCGCCGCGTCGCCGGTTCCGCGAGGCCGTGTCGCTGGGCCGTGACGCTCGCGCGCCGGGCCTGCGCGGGCGGCTGTGGCCGGTCGTTCTACCTCGTCGAGGCCTGCGTGCTCGCGGAGCGGCTGCGAGCAGGCCGGCGTGGAGCACCTCCACAACCACATCGGCGAGGGGTCGGCGTCGGTCGCGATGCTGGCCTCGCGTCTGAGCGGCATCCCCTACAGCTTCACGGTGCACGGTCCGTCGGAGTGGGACGCGCCGGCCGACGCTGGCGCTCGACGTCGAAGACCCGCCAGGCCGCCTTCGTCGCGACCATCTCGGAGTACACCCGGGGGCAGATGCGTCGCTGGGTCGACCCCGAGGACTGGGACAAGGTGCACGTCGTCCGGTGCGGGGTCGCCGCCGACGACGCTCCGAGCGCGCGCCGTGCCCAGCCCGACGGTCCTCCGGTCGTCTCCGTCGGTCGGCTCGCTCAGGAGAAGGGTCACTTGGTGCTCCTGCAGAGCGCTGCGGCGACTGGCGGCATCAGGGGCTCGCTGCGGGTGGTCATCGTCGGCGACGGGCCGGAGCGGACGCGGCTGGAGCGCGTACGTCGACGCGACACGGCTGGCGGACGTCGGTCTAGTCCGGGTGGCGGACGAGCGAGGAGGTGCGCGCAGCTCTCGCCCGCGCGACGCGCTGGTCATGCCGAGCTTCGCCGAGGGACTCCCGGTCTCGATCATGGAGGCCTACCTGGTGGGCGTGCCGGTGGTCAGCAGCGACGTCGGGGGCATCGCCGAGCTCGTCGAGACCGGGCCATTCCGGCTGGCTGGTGGCGCCCGGGTCGGTCGACGAGCTGGGCGAGGCGCTCGCGGAGCTGCTCGCCCTACCCGAGCCGGAGCGTCGCCGTCGAGGGGAGAACGGACGCGCGTCGGTGCGGGACTCGCACGACATCGTCGTCGAGGTCTCTCGCCTACGCGAGCTGATCCGCCGCTCGGTGCACGACAGCGAGGCCCGTCGCCGAGGCGTCGGTCGGCACAAGTGACCTGGATCACGGGGTGCCGGATGGACTTCGAGCAGATTTGCCTTGCCGCTCGCAGCTGCCAGAAGATGGCAGCTCCTGCTGGGAGGACCCCACGTTGACGACTTCCGTGATCGTGGCCATCGCCACGTACCGACGGCCTGATCGCCTGCGCATGGCCCTCGAGAGGCTCGCGCAGTCGGCCGCCGCGGCGGAGCCCACCTCCCTGACGGCTGGGGTCGTCGTCGTCGACGACGACCCGCAGAGCTCGGCACGGACGGTGGCCTCCGAGTTCGCCCGGCGGTTCTCCCTCGGCTGCACCTACCTGACGTGCGGTTCCCAGAACATCTCGCACGCCCGCAACAAGGGGCTCGAGGCCGCGCTGCCCGAGGCGGACTGGGTGGGGTCGATCGATGACGACGTCGAGGTCCCCGACGACTGGTTCGTGGTGTGTGCCCGTGCCGTGGCCGACGGGACCTATGACGCAGTGACCGGGCCGTTGATCAAGGACTTCTCACGCGGGCCCCGCTGGCTGACCGAGCAGCCGTTCGACCACCTGGGTCTGATGACGGGCACCGACGGACAGCCCGCGTCCACCTGTGCAACCGGGAACAGCTGGGTCCGGGCCGAGTTCCTGAGGGCGCACCCGTCGCTCCGCTTCAGCCCGGAGCTCGGACGGACCGGCGGCGAGGACATGGACTTCTTCCACCGCGCGATCGAGGCGGGACTGCGCCCGGTCTACAGCACTGCCGCGGCCGTGACGGAGAGGGAGCCGGCCGAGCGATGCACCTACCGCTATCAGCTGAGGCGGGCGTTCTGGCTCGGACTGTCGGAGGCCCAGGTCAACCTGCGGGGCCGCAGGGCTCGTCGCTCCCGCTTGGTGGCCCGAGCGCTCAGACGCGGCGTCACCGGAGGCACCCACCTGCTCCCGCCCGAGCGACGCAGCACCCGACGCCTGCGGTACCGGCTCGCCGTGCTGGCACAGTGTCTCGGTCTGACACTGGGGACCGTGGGCGTCCGACTGGACCACAAGTGAGGGGACGAGGGGCATGGAACTGTTCGAGTATCTGAGGTTCCGGTGGAAGTATCTGCTTCCGCTCCTCCTGGCGGGGCTGGTGGGTGTCGCCGCCGTCGGGTCCCTCGTCCCGAAGGGCGACTACGTCGCGACGAGCCAGATGCTGGTGCGACCTCCGGCAAGCCTCACCAGCAGTTACGCGGGCGACCCGGACCGCTACATCAACACCGAGATGACGTTCCTGTTCACGGAGTCGTCGCTACGCCGGGTGGCTGACGACGCAGGCACGACGCCGGGAGTCGTCGGTAGGTCGCTGTCCTTCTCGCACGCCTCGGGGTCGGACATCGTGACCCTCAAGGCCGCGATGGCCGATGCCCCCGCGGCAGTCGCTGTGGTCAACGCCGCGGCTGACGCGTACCTGGCGTCCGTCGAGCAGCGGCAGACGGAACCCATCGCACGGCAGCAGGCGCGGCTCGCCGATCAGATCGACCGGGCCCAGAAGGAGCTGACGAAGACCAGTGCCGCCCTGCGGAGGGCGACGGCGGAGTACAGGGCGCAGAACCCGGACGGCGGCATTCCTGCTCCGGCCGTGGTGGCTCCCGAGGCGAACACGCGCAACGTGCTGCTGACTTCGCAGTTGCAGCGCCTGACGCAGGAACAGTTCGACCTGGGCGCGCCGGCGTCCACAGCCTCGCGGGTCATCCGGACCGCGCAGCGCGCGACGGCCCCGTCCGGATGGGGTCCCGCGGTGTATCTCTCGGCGGCCGTCGGTGTGGTCCTCGTCGTCCTCGCCCTGGCCGGCGTGGGTCTCGTGCTGTCGAGGCGGGTTTTCGGGGAGACGCGGTGGGCGCGTATCACCGGCGGGAACGGCGTCACCCGTGCCGTGCGACTGAGATGGCGCAACAACGCTCAACGCCGCCGCACGATCCGGTCCACGAGTCTGCTTCTGCGGTCGGCCGTAGGGTCCGACGGGCCCGTGCGCGTGGCGTTCCTACCCGAACGCACACGGCGTGCAGAGCAGAGAGTCTCTCCTCTGCTGAATGCACTCGAAGACGAAGGACTCGAGCTGGAGCACGTCGCCTCCGTCGTGGACGCTCTGACGTCTGGTCGGTCTCTGCTCGTGGTCGAGGTGGGTGCGTGCCGGGTCGACGACGCTGCCGTGCTGTCCGATGCACCCGGCTCGACCCATGCCCGCATCGTCCCCGTGCTCGTCTGATGGCCGGCGGTGCGACGTCGGGGGGCGGGTCCGCGGTGGCTCGAGCGACGCTGGTCGTCACGCCGGTGCTGGCTTTCGACGCCTTCCGGCTGCCGGGGATCGTCACCCTCGCACTCGTCCTGCCTGTGGTGGTGCTCGCCGCCGGCCACCTCGCCTCCCCCACAGCGCGACTCCCTGGCTTGCAGATCCTCGTCATCGCCGTCCTGTCGCTGTCCGTGCTGTGGGGGGACGACCCGGGCTACTCCGCTGAACGGCTGCGCACCTACGTGCCTCTGTTGCTCGCCACCGTGCTGGCGGGGGGGCTGCTCTCAGCCGACGAGGTGCTTCAGAGTCTCAGGAGAGCCTTCGTCGTCATACTCGGCTCCAGCCTGCTCGTCCTGGCAGTCGACCCGGACTCGAGGATGCGGTTTCCCGGGTCGAGCGAGGTGGCCTTCCACGCTCAGTTCCCCAAGAACACCTACGGCGGTCTGTTGGTGTTCGGACTCGTCCTCGTGCTGGCCGCCCCGCGGCGACTGAACTTCGTTCTCGTCCCCTCGCTCGGCGTCCTGATCGCTCTCAACCGCTCAGTGACGGCATGGGGCGTCGCTCTCGCACTTGCGGGCAGCGTGCTCGTGGGGCGTGCCGTCCTGCGCCGGCTCGGCCCGCGATCCGCAGCGCCGGTGCTCGGGCTCGCGGGCGTGGTGGCGGTGGGCTCCGTCCTGCTTCTGGTGCAGGGGCTGAGCACGGCGACGCTGACCCTCGTGGGCAAGGACCCCACCCTCAGCGATCGGACCGCGATCTGGGCCGCCTGCTGGGACCAGATCAAGGTCGCGCCCTCCCTCGGCCATGGTGCGTTCACCTTCCTCAACCCGGCGTCGGACTCGCCGGCGACCCTGGCGATCTGGGCGCACTTCCAGAACTACCGGCCGCCGCACCCCCACAACGGCCTGCTCGACGTGTGGGGCCAGGTCGGGCTGCTGGGAGTGGCGGTCTTCGCCCTCATGGTGCTTGCGGGGCTACGGCGGGCAGCCGAAGCCGCTGTCACCCACGGCTCGCGGACCGGGGCGGTGGCGGTGCTCGGACTGGTCTTCATCTTGCTCTACGGGCTCACGGAGCCCGCCTTCCTGGGTCCCTGGCTAGTCCTCACGCTCGTGTGTCTCGGCATGGCCGACGCGGCAAGATCGGAGCCGCCGCCTGTAGCAAGACTGGGGCATGCCCGATTGGACCGTGTCGGTGCGGGGTGGGCGCAATGAGCGCGTCGAGCGACACGAGGGACAGGCCGCTCGACGACCTGCGGTTCCTCCTCCAGGGCAGCAAGCGGGACCTGGCGGCTCTGTCCATGATGGCAATGGTCAGTGCGGTCGGTGAGACCTTCCTCCTCGCTGCGATCGTGCAGTCCATCTCCGCGATGAGCCAGGGGCGGTCGAGGCTGTCGCTGGACCTGGGACCTATGTCGCTGCATGCGGGCATCACGCCGGTGCTGTTCCTCGCGGTCGTGGCGGCAGTCGTCCGCGGCGGTTTCACCGCCGTGGTGGCCCTGACGGGGCCTCGCATCGCCGCTGAATCGCGGCAGCGGATGCGCAGCCGCCTCTTCGGCTCGTACCTCAAGGCCGACTGGGCGACCCAGTCCGGCGACAAGACCGGGCGCTTCCTGCAGACCTTCAGCACGTCGGTCAACGATGCCAACACCATCCTCGTCATGCTCACCCAGGCGCTTCCGGCCCTCATCACGCTGATCGTCCTCCTGGCACTGGCGGTGGTCCTCAACCCTCTCGTCACCGGCGTCATCGTCGTGTTCGGGCTGTTGATCGGGGCGGGCCTGCGACCGCTGTCGCGCCGGGCCAACACCGCGGCCCATGACGACGCCGCCGCCAGGCACCACACCGTGGCCACGTGGCAGGGGTGATGGCGGCCGGCGGCGAGGTGGCGGTCATGGGGGCACGGGAGGGCGTGCTTTCGGTCGCCGACCAGCGCATCGCCCGTGCCGAGGGCTCGTTCGCGCGGGCCCAGGGCTACAAGCGACTCGTCTCGATGGCGGCACAGAGCGTTGCCTTCCTCATCGCTGCGACGAGTCTGTGGGTGCTCAGCCTGGGTCGATGGGACGTCGACTTCGCCGAGGTGGGGACGATCGCCGTGCTGCTGCTGCGATGCGCTGGCCTAGCCCAGCAGGTGCAGACGGCCACCAGCCTCTATGGCGCGGTGCTCCCCTTCATTCGCCAGGTGCGCACCCAGATCGCGCACTACGACGACAACCGCCAGACGTACGGCGAGACGCCGTTCCCGTCCTCCGCCGACATCACCACTGGACGACGTCACGTACCGCTACCCGGGCACGGACACCGACGCGCTGGTGGTCGAGCGGCGACCTTCGGCGAGGGACAGTTCATCGGTGTCCTGGGCGCCTCGGGGTCCGGCAAGTCCACCCTCATCCAGGTCCTGCTCCGGCTCCGTGCCCCGACCGCGGGCCGGGTGCGATCGGTGGCATGCCCGCCGAGGACATCGACGAGAGCTGACTTCAGCTCGCACGTCGCCTACGTGCCGCAGTCGCCGCACCTGATCGTGGGGACGGTCATGGAGAACATCAGGTTCTTCCGCGAGTGGCTCACCGAGGCCGCGGCTATCGAGGCGGCCAGGCTGGCCAACGTGCACGATGAGATCGGGCGACTGCCGCAACGGCTACGACACGGTGCTGGACACCCACGTCGACGCCCTGAGCGGGGGAGCGTCAGCGCCTGTCCCTGGCCCGCGCACTGGCGACGTCGCCCCGGATCCTGGTGCTCGACGAGCCGACCAGCGCCCTCGACGCCGCGAACGAAGCAGCCGTGGTGCGAACCCTGCAGGGGTCTGCGCGGGACGGACGACGGTCGTGATGATCACCCACAAGCTGTCGACGGTTGAGCACTGCGACACGGTCTTCACCGTCGAGCGCGGACAGTTCCGGGAACAGCCGGCGGGGAGCCAGGCGTGACGCACCTCGTCCTGCTTCTGCACAGCGGCGACTACTACGAGGCGAGCCAGCGCCGGGACGCGGGCCTGCAGACCGATACCGGCACCACAGCTACGCGTTGTCGGCTCTCGAGCGGGTGCAGGGACCGGGGCCAGCGTGACCGTCGTCCAGGCTCACTCCTGGCCGAGCCCTACACGGCGCGCGGTCCCTCCGGATCGAATTCGTCGGAAGTCTCGGGCAGGGAGCCGATGTCGCGTCGAGCGTCGGTCGCTACGTGCGGTCGGAAGCAGCGACTCACGTCATGGTTCGGTTCATCGCTACCGACGTCGTCACTGCGGTCGCCGGTGCGGCAAGGACGAGCGTCGTCCTCGCTGACTCGTTCCCGTTCCGTCGACGGCGGTTGTTGCGTACGCCCGCTTCGGCCGAGCGCTACGCGATCCCCGAGTCGACTTCGTGGCCAACCATCACCTCAACAGTTCTCGCCAACTCGTCAAGGTACTCAAGGTCGACCCCGCCAAGGCCATCCCCTGGGATTGGCCATTGGACCTCGTTGGGAGTGGCTGCACCGAGCCCGAGAGGTCAGGCAGATCGGCCGGCGCCTCGACTCTTCTATGCGGGGAGCGTTGGACAGGCCAAGGGGGTGTGGGACCTGCTCTCGGGGCTCCGCGTCCTGCACGACCACGGCATTCCTGCCGGCCTCGAGATCGCCGGAGCAGGCAGCAGCGACACTCTGACGAAACATGTTCACGCCCTTGGACTCGGACAGGCAGTGAGCACTCTAGGACGGTTGGGCGGCGACGAGATCCTCGAGCGTATGGCGGCCGCGGACTTCGTCTGCATCCCGAGCCGGCCCGCCTATCCTGAGGGTCTGCCCCTGACCATCTACGAGGCGATGGCCTCTGGTACGCCGATCGTGGCGAGCGATCACCCGATGTTCGTGGGAGTCGTCCGCGACGGCGACACCGGATTCGTCTTCCCTGCGGGCGACCCGGCACGCCTGGCAGATGTAGTCAGGGACGCCTGGGACGACCCCGTCGGCTATGAACGTGTCTCACGAAACGCGGCCGCGGCATACGCGACGCTTGGCTTGTCGACGCTGTGGGCGGACTTGCTGGAGAGGTGGGTGAGGGGGATCCCTGACGACCTATCGTGGCTGGAAAGTCGGGCGCTGGGCCAGGTGAGCCGCACGCAGCGCTAGGACGGTCCTCGCATCATCGTCCAGGTTCAGCGACCTGCGCCTGCACGGTCATGCCGTGGGCGGATCGCGAGGATGAGAGGACGCGGCGCCTGACGGCGCGCAGAAGCAGTCGCACGGCGTACGGGGCGTCGTCGACGAAGTAGCGACGGAACAGCCGGCGCGGCTCGTGCGCGAAGCGGTGGAGCCACTCCATACCCATGGCACCCACCCATTGAGGCGCGCGTGGAACCAATTCGGCGGCCATCGTCAAGCGCCACCGCACCCGAGGAACCAGGTGTCGGGGAACGCCTTGCGCAGCGTGTTCGCGAGGGTGTCCTGCTTGGGGAAGCCGAGCGCGACGAAGACGATGTCAGGCTGGGCCTTCTCGATCGCGTGGTGGACCTCTTCCAGCGCCTCGTGGTCATGTTCGAAGCCGAGGGGCGGGCAGTAGGTGCCGGCCACGTCGAGCTCCGGGTAGCGCCGCTGGAAGGCGCTCGCCGCCTGGTCCGCGACGCCGGGGTCGCCGCCCAGCAGGAAGATCGATGCTCCGTGCTCGGCGGCCGCCTCGGACAGGCTCCAGACCAGAGAGGCGCCGGTGACCCGCTCGGGGAGCGGCGTCCTCATGATGCGGCTCGCCCAGACGATGGGCATGCCGTCCGGCACGACCAGGGTCGACTTCGCCGGGAGGTCGTCGTGCGTCTTGCGGATCTGGCGCAGCACGTCGACGTTCGGGGTCAGGATCTGACCGCCGGAGCGCTCCGAGATACGAGCGAACACCTCGTCGACTACCTCGGACTCGGTGAGGTCGTCGAACAGTACACCCTCGACTTCAATCTTCACCCGCGAGACGCTACAGCGGTGGATACCAATGCGGGTAATCCCAATATGAATTTTTCGCTTTCACAGCCGTAATTCTCGCTTTAGAAATACGACATACCTGTATATAAGCGGCGAACTGTATGGCACGAACGACCTAGAGGGATGGCCGTGAGGGCTACCTGTTGCATGGCGACATCGCGCCCGCGCATCGGCGTTCTTAACGCTACACTTAATATTCAGTAATTTACTAGACTTTTATCGACAGAATTCTTTCTGCCGAAGACGGTGATGATGCCGTCGTCATCCTCCTCGCTTAGCATGTGCGTTTTCGCCACATGGGTGGAGGGGATGCACCAGTGACGATGACAGCTCAAACGCGCCAGCGGACACAACGGCGCTACGACCGCGACCACATCAACCGGCGACTGCGCCGGGTCATGCTCGTGACCGCGATGCTGGACGCAATGGTGCTGAGCTGCTCTGTCGTGTTGGCCTGGACCGCTCGGGATCTGTTCCACACGAGGTTCGTGTTGGCGCGGATTCCGGAGGGCGTGCCCGTCAGAGCCGGTGCGTTCCTCGTCGTCGTCTGGCTGCTCGCCCTGGCGGTACAGGGCGGCTACAACAAGCGGAACTTCGGCGCCGGGACCGAGGAGTTCCGGGTGGTGGGGCTCGCTTCGGTCATCACCGCAGGTCTCATCGGGCTGACGTGCTACACCTTCCAGATCCCGCTGTCGCGAGGGTTCGTGTTGTTCGCGTTCGTGATCGGCGGACCGTTGCTTCTGTCAGAGCGTTACGCCGTCCGCAAGTGGGCCCATGGGATTAGGCTGCGGGGCAAGCTGATCCACCGAGTCTTGGCGGTCGGCGGTCCATCCGGGGTGAGCGAAGTGGTTGAGGCCCTCGCTCGGAACGGCCACGTCGGTTACCACATCGTTGGCGCATGCGTGCCGGACGGCATAACAGGGGATCCCGATCGGTTCCCGGTCCCGGTGGTGGGCGGGCTGGCCGATGCCCGCCGGATGTGCGACGACCTCGGTGCCGACACGGTGCTCGTTGCCCGGGGTGCGTACGACAGCGCGCTCGACCTGCGTCGCATCGCGTGGGACCTCGAGGGCTCGACCATCGAGCTGGTGGTGGTGCCCAGCCTCACTGATGTCGCGGGTCCCCGGATCCATATGCGTCCCGTTGCTGGGCTTCCGCTGCTCCACGTCGAGCAACCCCAGGCCGACAACGCCGGAGGTCTGTCTAAGCGTCTTTTCGACATGGTCTTCGCCTCAGCGGCCCTCATGGTGCTGTCGCCGCTGTTGCTCGTCGTCGCCCTCGTGGTGAAGCTGCACGACGGCGGCCCAGTACTTCTTCCGGCAGTCCCGCGTCGGGCGTTCCGGGGTCCCGTTCGGAATGATCAAGTTCCGCTCGATGGTCCTTGACGCCGAGGACCGTCTCGCCGAGCTACGGCAAAGCAACGAGTCCCGGGCGACGTGCTCTTCAAGATCAGTGAGGACCCTCGCATCACCCGCGTAGGGCGCTTCCTGCGCCGATACTCCATCGACGAGCTGCCTCAGCTGATCAACGTGCTGCGCGGCGACATGAGCCTGGTCGGTCCGCGCCCGCCGCTGCCCTCCGAGGTGGACCAGTACGCCACCGACGTGCGGCGGCGGCTGCTCGTGCGGCCAGGCCTCACCGGGCTGTGGCAGGTCTCAGGCCGTTCGAGGCTCAGCTGGGAGGAGTCGGTCCGGCTCGACCTCTACTACGTCGACAACTGGTCGATGATGAACGACTTGGCGATCGTGGCCAAGACACTTCGCGCGGTGGTTGGGTCCTCAGGTGCCTACTGATCCGCACGCAGCGACCCGTCCCCGGCGGGGCGCTGAACGGGTTCTCCCCGGCGCAAAAGGCTGAGCCGGATTCAGCCAAACGGCTGATCTCCGGTCATTTCCCGCCGTAACCTTGACTATCGGCGGCATTGGCTGGGAGGCGATGTGGCAGTGGCATTCGGGCCCTTCGCGGCCCCCGTGGTGAGCCCGCGCTCCACCATCCAGCGCAGCCTGCGCGTGCTGGCGCTCTGCACGGCCCTGCTCGACCTCGCACTCGTCGCGCTGGCGGTGCTCCTCGCCTGGGACCTGCGCGAGTGGGTCGACATCTGGTTCCCCGTGCCGGGCGCGACGGCCCACGTGGTCGCCGCCTGCACGCCGTACCTCATCTCCTCCTGGTTCCTGATCCTCGTCGCGCACGGCGCCTACTCCCTGCGCAACGTCGGCGCCGGCACCGACGAGTTCCGCACCGTCGCGATGGCCTCGGTCATCACCGCGGGGCTGGTCGGGCTCACCTGCTACCTGCTCCAGCTGCCGCTCTCGCGCGGCTTCGTGCTGTTCACGTTCCTGATCGGGACGCCCCTGCTGCTCCTCGGCCGGGTGGGCGTACGTCGCGTGGCGCACGTCCTGCGCCGGCACGGCCGGATGCGGCACCGGGTCGTCGCCGTCGGGGGCGCGTCGGGGGTCAGCGAGGTCGTCGACGCCCTGCGCCGCAGCAAGCACGCGGGCTACGAGGTCGTCGGCGCGTGCCTGCCGCACGGCGTCTCCGCCGAGCGTGACCGCTTCGACGTCCCCGTCCTCGGCACCGTCGAGGAGACCCGGCGGATGTGCCGTGAGGTCGGCGCCGACACCGTGCTCGTGGCGCGTGGTGGCGACGAGACGTCCGCGCAGGTACGTCGCATCGCGTGGGCGCTCGAGGGGTCGGGCATCGACCTCGTCGTCGTACCCAGCGTCACCGACGTCGCCGCACCGCGCATGCACATGCGACCCGTGGCGGGGCTGCCGCTGCTGCACGTCGAGCAGCCGCAGGCCGACGAGGCCGGCGGCCTGCCCAAGCGGGTCTTCGACGTCGTGGGTGCCGGGATCGTGCTGCTGATGCTCTCGCCGGTGATGCTCGTCGTGATGGCGCTGATCAAGCTCGAGGACCGCGGGCCGGTGTTCTACCGGCAGGCCCGGATCGGCCGCGACGGCGGCACGTTCGGCTGCTACAAGTTCCGCTCGATGTTCGTCAACGCCGACAAGATGGAGGCGAGGCTGCGCGCCGAGGCGGGCCACGAGGGCGCGCTGTGGAAGATGGAGGACGACCCCCGGATCACCCGGATCGGGAAGTTCATCCGCCGCTTCTCCGTCGACGAGCTGCCCCAGCTGATCAACGTCGTCGTCGGCGACATGAGCCTGGTCGGCCCGCGTCCCCAGCAGGCCTGGGAGGTCGAGACCTACACCTCGTGGGAGGACCGCCGGCTCCGGGTGCGCCCCGGGATGACCGGCCTCTGGCAGGTCTCGGGCCGCTCGCAGCTCTCCTTCGACGAGGCGATCCGCCTCGACCTCTACTACGTCGACAACTGGTCGATGACCGCCGACCTCGTGATCATGGCCAAGACCGTGCGGGCCGTGCGTCGGCTCCGACGGGGCCTACTGACCCGAGGCGTTTCGCGCCGCCCGCTCGGGGCACTGCGCGTCATGGCTCGACTCCGCAGGGTCAACCCCAGCAGCAAGGGCTGGACGCGACGGCGTGCGGGCGCGGGCTTCGTCTACCTCGACGAGCCGGGCGACCGGCTGACCGCCGAGGACATCGAGCGGATCAAGGCGCTCGTGATCCCGCCGGCGTGGAGCGAGGTGTGGATCTGCCCGCTGCCGAACGGGCACATCCAGGCCGTGGGCGCCGACGCGGCCGGGCGCCGGCAGTACCTCTACCACCCCTACTGGCGCGACCAGCGCGACGCGATGAAGTTCGCCCGGGTCACTCGGGTGGCCGCGAGGCTCGACCAGGACCCGTGCGGTGGTCCTCGAGCACATCGCCTCGACGGGATGCCGCTCGAGCGGGCTGCCGCGACCGCCGTACGGCTGCTGGACCTGGGCTACTTCCGGATCGGGTCGGACACCTACACCGACAACAACGGCAGCTTCGGGCTGACCACGCTGCGAGCGCGGGCACGTGACCCGGACGGCGACCGGCTGGTCTTCCGCTTCGTCGGCAAGTCCGGCATCGAGCACTCCATCGAGATCGACGACCCGCTGTCATCGCGGCCGTGGAGACGATGCGGCGGCGTCGCGGTAGCAGCGAGCGGCTGCTCGCCTACAAGGACGCGACGGACGTGGTCGCCCTGGACGCGGCGCGGGTCAACGGGTACCTCCCGTGGTCACCGGCGGCGAGATGACCGCCAAGGACTTCCGCACCTGGCACGCGACGGTGCTCGCCGCCGAGGCGCTGGCCACGACCAAGGAGGCCGGCGAGACGAAGACGGCCCGCAAGCACGCCGTGCGTCGGCGATGGTCGAGGTCTCGCAGTACCTCGGCAACACCCCGGCGATCGCGAAGTCGGCGTACGTCGACCCGCGGGTCGTGGACCACTACGAGAGCGGCACGACGATCGAGGCCGCCGCACGTCGCACGTACCGCACGCCCGAGCTGCGGCAGGCCGCCCTCGAGCGGGCCGTGCTGAGGATGCTGGCCGAGTGATGCGAGGCGCTCACCCCGTCGCAGGCCTGCGCTCGGGCTTCGCAGCACGGACACGCGTTCCAGCGGCAACGTCGGACGTCACCACGACGCCGATGCCGATCGCGCTGCCGGCGCCGATGGTCACGGTCCGCCCGGACCGGCCGCGATGCTCGAGTGAGCGCCGATGAAGGCGGCCTCCTCGATGACGACCCGGCTGTCGGCGTCGACGTCGGACGCGATGGTCACGCCGTGACCAATCACCACACCCGCTCCGATCGTGGTTCGAGGATGCACCACGACGCCAAGTCCCCGGTGAAGGAACCGGACGTCGCCGGCGACCTCGCACTCGTACGGCAGGATCGGCGCGGAACGCGACGTAGTTGACGAGCTTGAGCACCTTCGCCGTCCGCACATGGCCCGCTCTGTAGGCCTCGACGAGAGACCCACAGACGTCGCCGGCTCGACTGGGTGCATCGGCCGACCGTACACAAGGGCTCGAGGCATGATCGCTCCCGCACGCGATGGCGGACATGGCGCGGCGCGGGGCGCGCCGGTGGACCGACGGGGTCAACGCTGACTAGACCGGCATGACCCGTTCGGGCTATGGACCGAAGTCCTGTGTTTGCGTCACACCGACATGGCCCCACCTGGCTCGGATTCCACGCTCAGGGCCGTCCTACGGCCGTGGCGGGCAACACATTCGAAACAAATCGGAAATTGGAGCGATCCAACGACAGCGTTACGGTCCTTCCTCGGTCCCGGCACACCCCCGTTCGTGCCGGACACGGCGCTGCGCGGCCACCCCTGACGGTCCGTCCGGCGCGACCGTCCCCCGTCCCCCGTACCCCTCGGAGAACTACGCGTGACGACGCTCCTGGACGAACGCTCCTCTGCGAGCCCGAGCCCCACCGAAGCCTCGCCCAGCATCGCGGCGCCACCCAGCGACGCCGAGAAGTACTGGTACCTCGGCCGCCAGCACCGCTGGGTGCTGGCCCTGCAGGCCCTCTCGTTCAGCCTCATCGCCTACAGCGTGCTGCGGTTCTCGACCGCCGACATCCGCGCTGCTGCTGTTCCTCGCGCCGATGACGCTCTACGCGGTGACGCTGCTCGTCTCGCTGCTGAGCGGCACCCGCAAGCGCCGGGTCACCCGGGCGTCACCACGAGGAGCTGGTCGCGTCCTGGGACCCGACGTCGTACCCAGCGTCGGACGTGTTCCTGCCGACCGCGGGCGAGCCGCTCGACGATGCTGCGAGAACACCTACGGGTACGTCGCCCGGCTGCAGTGGCGCGGCGACGCTCACCGTCTGGGTGCTCGACGACGGCGCCCGGCCCGAGGTCGCAGGAGCTCGCGGAGCGGCACGGCTTCGTCTACCGCACCCGCCCGAACCGTGGCGAGCTGAAGAAGGCCGGCAACCTGCGCTTCGGCTACGAGCAGAGCCACGGGGACCTGATCCTGATCCTCGACGCCGACTTCGTGCCGCGCCACGACATGCTCACCGAGCTGGCGCCGTACTTCGACGAGCCCGACGTCGGCATCGTGCAGTCGCCGCAGTTCTTCGACACGCACGCGAAGGGCATGAACTGGCTGCAGCGCTGCGCCGGCGCGACCCAGGAGCTGTTCTACCGCCTGATCCAGCCCTCGCGGGACCGCGCCAGCGCGGCGATCTGCGTCGGCACCTGCGCGGTCTACCGGCGGGCGGCGCTGCAGAAGGCCGGCGGCTTCGCGCAGATCGGCCACTCCGAGGACGTGCACACCGGCGTCAAGCTGGCCAAGGTCGGCCTGCGGCTGCGCTACGTGCCGGTGCTGGTGTCCAAGGGCCTGTGCCCCGACACGCCTGCCGGCCTTCCTCAACCAGCAGTACCGCTGGTGCACCGGCAGCATGTCGCTGCTGGCCGACCAGCGACTTCCACGAGGCGCCCGGCATCTGACCAAGCGCCAGCGGCTCTGCTTCTGGGCGGGCTTCCTCTACTACATCTCCACGGCCGTGAACGCGGTCGTGGCGCCGCTGCCGGCCATCGCCATGCTGTGGCTGCTGCCGCGCTGGGTCGAGCCGATGAACTCGATCTGGCTGGTCGGTGCGCTGCTGCTGTGGTTCGTGGTGCTGCCCGCTGGTGATGAAGGGCCGCTGGCGCTTCGACGTGCTGCGGGTCCAGCACCTCTACTCGTTCGCCCACCTCACCGCGATCGCGCACATCCTGACCGGCCGCACGCGGGAGTGGGTGGCGACCGGGGCCGCCGGCGCGCGACCGACGCCCGCTCGCCGGCGACGATCGCGCGCATCGTCAAGGTCTACGACGCTGCTCACCCAGGCCCTCTGTGGGCCGGCCTGGTCCGCGGCACATGGATACGGCCTCGGCAACTTCTGGGCCATGGTCGTCCTCGGCGTGCTCGGCGTCCTACATCCAGCTGCCGCTGCTGTTCCTGCGCACCGCCTGCGCCCGCACGCGGCGCCGCGGTCCCGCGCCGCGGCCGCTCGACCGTGCCGCCGGCGATGGCCGCGTCCGCATCCCGCAGCAGCGATCGCGCCAGCGGGGGTCGCCGCCGCCCGAGCCGCGGCTCGACGCCGGCCCCGGGCCCGCGCCGGTTCCGCCCCGACATCCAGGGCCTGCGCGCCGTCGCGGTGCTGCTGGTGGTCCTCTACCACGCGCACGTCCCGGGCGTGACGCGCCGGCTACGTCGGCGTCGACGTCTTCTTCGTCATCTCGGGCTTCCTCATCACCGGCCAGCTGCTGCGCGAGATCGAGCACGGACCGGGCGGATCTCGCTGGTCGCGTTCTACGGCGGCCGGATCCGCCGGCTGCTGCCCCCGGCGGTGATCGTCGTCGCTCGCGACCGTGGTCGCGGCCCGGCTGTGGGACTCGATCTTCCACGTCGCAGCGTCGCCATCGACGCGCTGTTCACCCTCTTCTACGGCATCAACTACCGGCTGGCGGCGCTCGGCGTCGACTACCAGAACGCCAACGGACCCGAGTCGCCGCTGCAGCACATGTGGTCGCTGGCCGTGGAGGAGCAGTTCTACGTCATCTGGCCGCTGCTCATCGCTCGCTGTGCGCGGTGCGTCGGGGGACGGCACCGTCGGCGTCCGCTGATCGCGACGATGCTCGTGCGTCGGCACGGCGGCCTCGCTGTACGCCTCGGTCACGCAGACCGTCGGCCAACCCGCCGTTCGCCTACTTCGGCATCCACACCCGCGCCTGGGAGCTCGCGCTCGGGCGCGCTCGTCGCGATGGCCGCCGGCGCCGCTGGCCGGATGCCGCGGCGGTCGCGGTGCTGCTGTCGTGGGCCGGGCCTGGTCGCGATGGTCGCGTCGGCGTTCGTCTACACCGACGACACCGCCTTCCCCGGGACGGCGGCGCTGCTGCCGACGCTGGGCGCCGCCGCCGTGATCGCCGGCCGGCTGTCGGCGCACCGCGGTCGGCGCCGAGTCGCTGCTGCGGCACGGCCGCTGCAGGGCATCGGCCGCGTCTCCTACGGCTGGTACCTGTGGCACTGGCCGATGGTGGTGCTGGTCCCGCTGGCCGTGCGGCCACGAGCTCGTCCTGGGTCTACCTGCTCGAGATCTCGCGCGCTGGCGCTGTGGTTCGCGGTGCTGACGCACTACCTCGTGGAGACGCCCGTCGCGGCGCAGCCGGCTGCGCGTCGGCAGCCTGGCTCGGCGGCGGCGTGCTGCGCTCCGGTGCGGTGGCCGCGCTGGCCGTGCGTCGTGCGTCGTCACGCTGCCGGCCTTCGTCGGGACCGGTGCGGCCGCGCCAGGCGGTCACGCTCGACCGCGCCGACACAGCCGCCGGTGCAGAGGCGCCCTGGTCGACGGGCCTGCGGGTGACGGCAGGCGCCGCGCAACCTGCGACCGACCGTCGCTCGAACGCGCACGCAGGACCAGCCGGCCTCCACCAAGGACGGCTGCCACCTCGACTTCCTGCAGGTGGACCAGCCGCGCCTGCGTCTACGGCGATCCCGACGGGGCACGCACACGGTGGTGCTGTTCGGCGACTCGCACGCCCAGCAGTGGCTGCCGGCGCTCGACGCGCGAGGCCAAGGCGCAGGGCTGGCGGGTCGTCGCCTGGACCAAGGCGGCCTGCTCGGTGGCCGACCTGCCCGTCTACAGCGACTCGCTCGGCGCGCCGTACACCGAGTGCTACGAGCTGGCGGGAGCGGACCATCGAGCGAGATCGCGCAGCTCTACCCGGACATGGTCGCTGGTCTCGCAGAGCGACGCGGTGCCCGGCACCCAGGTCGGCAACACCGACTGGGCCGACGCGACGGCGACGACCCTCGCGAAGCTCCAGGCGGCCGGGCTGCCGCGTGGCCTACATCCTCGACACCCCGCTGCCCGCGCAGAACGTGCCCGAGTGCGTCGCCACCCACCTCGACGACGTCGGGCGCGTGCAACGTGCCAAGGACAAGGCCGGCCCTTACGCCGGCCGGATGGCGGCGGTCGACAAGACGCTCGGGCAGAGCGGCGTGACGACCCTCGACCCGACGCGGCTGTTCTGCACGACGCAGGCGTGCCCGGCCGTCGTCGGCAACATCCTGGTCTACCGCGACGGCAGCCACATAGCGCGACCTACAGCCGCTGGCTGGCGCCGATGACGGCGCCGCTGTTCGTGGCCGACGTGAGGGCGGCGAGTGAGGTGGCCGGCGACTTCCTGCTCGCCGGCCTGCTGCTCGCCGTGCCGGTGGTGGGGCTCGTGCAGCGGCCTGACCCGGTGACCCCGCCGTTCTTCGGGGTCGAGGTCCCCGGTCGCGGACGCGAGGACGTCGACCAGCTCGGCGCAAGCTGGACTGCGCCCCGGCGGTGATGAGCCGCTTCGTCAAGCTGGACAGCGACTTCGAGGTCGCCGACCTCGAGGGCATGGCGGCCCGCGGCAGGACGCCGATGGTCTCGCTCGAGCCGTGGTCGTGGCGCTCGCGCAGCGGTCAGGTCGACCAGCCGGCGTACTCCCTCGTCTCGATCCTGCGCGGCGACCACGACGCGGCGTTCCGGCGCATCGGACGCGTGCTCGGGGAGTACGACGGCCGGGTGCTGCTGCGCTTCGCCCACGAGATGAACGCCGACTGGTACCCCTGGGGTGCCGTCGTCAACGGGAACTCGCCGCGTCTCTACGTCGCCGCCTGGCGGCACGTGCACGCCTTGATCGACGCCGAGGCGCCGCGGACGCGCTGGGTGTGGGCGCCGGTGGCGACGTGGTGGGAGAACCCGCTGTCCCTGAAGTCGGTCTACCCCGGCGACGACTACGTGGACTACGTCGCCGCCAGCGGCTACGGGCACGGCGGCACGCCGCAGGACACCTACGGGTCCTGGTACTCCCAGGTCCGTGCGGTCACCCGCAAGCCCGCGCTGCTCAGCGAGATCGGTGCCGACGGCGCGGACAAGGCCGCCTGGATCGCCGCCCTGCCGGCGTTCCTGGCCGACCACCCCGACATCCGCGGCTTCGTGTGGTTCAACACCTCGCCGCAGACCACCGGTGCCACCGGTGACTACCGGATCGACGACACCGACGCGCACCTCACGGCGTTCCGTGACGCGCTGAAGGAGATGGACGTCGCGTGCGCCTGACCACCCACACCAGCCCCCGTCCACGCACCACCGGGAGACGAGCATGAACCCCACCAGCCCCCCCACGCCGAGGAAGCTCAGCGTCCTGGGCACCGGCTACCTCGGTGCCACCCACGCCGCCTGCATGGCCGAGCTCGGCTACGACGTCGTCGGCGTCGACACCGACCCCGCCAAGGTGCGGCAGCTGTCGGAGGGGCGGGCGCCGTTCTTCGAGCCCGACCTCGAGCCCCTCCTGCGCAAGCACACCGAGACCGGTCGGCTGCGCTTCACCACCCACATCGAGGAGGCGGCCGACGCCGACGTGCACTTCGTCTGCGTGGGCACGCCGCAGCAGCGTGGCCGGCTGGCGGCGGACACGACGTACGTCGAGGCCGTGGTCGACCGCATCGCGCCGCTGCTGCGCCCCGGTGCCCTCGTCGTCGGGAAGTCGACGGTCCCCGTCGGCACCGCCACGCGACTGCGCGACCGGGTGCACGAGCTCGCGCCGGCGGGGTCCGGGGCCGACCTCCTGTGGAACCCGGAGTTCCTCCGGGAGGGCTTCGCGGTGGCCGACACGCTGCTGCCGGACCGGATCGTGGTCGGCACCGACTCGGCCCACGCCGTCGAGACGATGCGCGGCGTCTACGCCCACGCGATCTCCCACCAGATCCCCTTCCTGGTCGTCGACCTCGAGACCGCCGAGCTGGTCAAGGTCGCCGCGAACTCCTTCCTGGCCACGAAGATCTCCTTCATCAACGCCATGGCCGAGGTGTGCGAGGCGACCGGTGCCGACGTCGTGCAGCTCGCCGACGCGATCGGCCACGACGCGCGCATCGGCAGGCGGTTCCTGGGCGCCGGGCTCGGCTTCGGCGGCGGCTGCCTGCCCAAGGACATCCGCGCCTTCCAGGCCCGCGGCAACGAGCTCGGGCTGAACAAGTCGGTCGCGTTCCTCGGGGAGGTCGACGACATCAACATCAGGCGCCGGGCGCGCACGGTCGACCTCGCCCACGAGGTGCTCGGCGGTCGCATAGCCGGCCGGCGGATCGCCGTGCTCGGCGCGGCGTTCAAGCCCAACAGCGACGACGTGCGCGACTCCCCGGCGCTCGACGTGGCCGACCAGCTGCACCTGCGGGGCGGCGACGTCGCGGTCTTCGACCCCGTGGCCATCGAGCCGGCGCGCCAGCGCTTCCCGCACCTGCAGTTCGCCGACTCGCTCGGGTCGGCCATCGAGGGTGCCGACCTGGTGCTGCTGCTGACGGAGTGGGCGGACTTCACCTCGCTCGACCCCGAGGTCACCGGAGCCCGGGTCGCCCAGCGCAACATCATCGACGGCCGCAACGTGCTGGACGCCGGGGCGTGGCGCGCGGCCGGCTGGACCTTCCGGGGACTCGGCCGGAAGTAGGCAGCGCCGAGACGCCCCGGTCCCTGGGGGACCGGGGCGTCCCGCCGTCCGTGGGGCGGGCCGCCGGTCAGCGACGGGTTCGAGCGGTGGCGCGCGACCAGGCGGTCGCGGCGGCCCATCCGGTGCGGCGCGCGGTGACCCGCACCCTGAGCCGGTGACCGAGGTCGGCGCCGACCACCCGGTGGGACGAGCCGGTCGCGCCCGCGACCGGACGCGCGTCGCGGAACCACTGGAAGCGCACGGCCGACGGCGCCGGACGCCACCGTCCCGACCCCGCGCGCAGGCGCGCGCCGAGACGCGCGGTGCCGACGACCGACGGTGGGACGGACGACCGCAGACCGGTCAGCGGCGCGGTGGTGGGGGGCGGCGTCGAGACGGCGGTGCTCGTCGGGCCGGTCGTAGGACTGGTCGACGGACTGGTCGTCGGACTGGTCGACGGGCTGGCGGTCGGGCTGGCGGTCGGGCTGGTCGTGGGAGCGGCCGTGGGGCTGGTCGCGGGGACGGGGGTGGCCACGGCGGAGCCGGTCGGCGACGCCAGCGGTGCGACGGCGTGGCTGCGCGCCCGGAAGCGCGTCGCGGCCTGCGGGAAGACAGAGGCCGGTCCCATCAGGTCGTGCTTGACCGCCGCGCTGTCGGGGCTGTTGAAGTAGTTGAGGTAGCGCACGTTGTTGGCCGGGTCGGTCGCCCAGTCGAACATCCGGTCCACGAACGCCGGGTCGTCGCCGCCACCGTGGCCGTCCGAGCGCCAGGTCAGTCCCCACTCGCTGATGCCGAGCGGCTTGGCGTGGGCGGCGGCGAACGCGGTCCAGAAGTCGAGCCCGTGGTCACCCGACTTCAGGGAGGTCCACGCCTTCGTCTGCGCGGTGGCGGTCGTCATACCGGCGGGGACCGGGTACCACGCCCACGAGAGGTCGTAGATGTCGAGGGAGACGGTGTCGACGTAGGCGTCGCCGGGGTAGGCGAGCTCCGCGGGGACGGCGTTCGCACCGACCCCGGGGCTGAAGGTGAACGTCAGCCGCTGGCCGGGCACCGACCGCATGGCGGTGACGAGGTGCTGGAAGCAGCTCTTGTACTCCCCGGTCCGTCCGCTCGCGCTCCAGCGGAACCAGCTGCCGTTCATCTCCCACCCGGGACGGATCTCGGTGTCCGCGAGCTGCGCCCCGACGAGGCTGGTCGCGATCGACCGCCAGGTCGCGTCGTAGGCGCCGGACGCGCAGGCGGCCAGCGAGGTGCCGGGGTCGTCGGTGACCATCGGCACGGACAGCTCGAGCTGGTAGCCGCTGCCGGTGTACGGCGTGAGCACCCAGCCGATCCGGGTCATGTCGAGCCAGCTGGTGTGCGAGAGGAACTCCAGCGCGCGACCGATGCGCGCCCCCGACCAGGTGCTGAAGGCGGCTGCTCCGGCGACGTTCTTGGCGCCCGGGTTGGTGTAGACGCCGAGCTGCAGGGCGGGCGGTGTGGTGGTCGCGGTCGCGGCACCGGACAGGACGAGCGCGGGCGAGGCGACCACGGCCAGTGCGCAGGCGGTGACCACCAGGCCGCGCAGTCGGGTGCCAAGTCGGGTGTCCGGTCGGGTGTCCGGTCGGACGGGGGTGCGGAGGCGGATGCGCATCGGTGGGAGGCTTCGGCTCGGGGACGAGGACACGGGGGCTACCTGTGTGATCGGCGCCCGCGGTGACTCACAAGAGACATTCCGGGCAAAATGCTTGAAGAAACCAAAAGTAGCAGAGGTTGCTCCGATGAGTTCGGTGGCCGGGCGGGGTCGGAACGGTGTGTCATCGACCTTCCGGCCCCGTCCCCCGTCCCCCTCCCGCCGACTGGACCTGTCGGCGCCCTGTGCTGAGGTGAGCCCATGACGTCCCGCCCCGCTGTCGAAGCGATCGACCTGGTCAAGCACTTCGGAGAGACCGTCGCCGTCGACGGGGTGAGCTTCGTCGTGCCCGAGGGGACGGTGCTCGGGCTGCTGGGGCCCAACGGTGCCGGCAAGACCACGACCGTCCGGATGCTCACGACGCTGAGCCCACCCACCAGCGGGGTGGGCCGGGTGGCCGGGCACGACGTGGTGGCCGAGCCCGACGCCGTACGCCGGTCGATGGGCCTGACCGGGCAGGCGGCCACCGTCGACGAGCTGCTCACCGCACGGGAGAACCTCTGGCTCATCGGGCGCCTCGCCGGTCTCCCGCGCCGGTCGATCCGGCGGATCGGGGACGACCTGCTCGAGCGGTTCTCGCTCGGGGACGCGGCCGACCGGATCGTGAAGACCTACTCCGGGGGCATGCGCCGCCGGCTCGACCTCGCGGTCAGCCTGATCGCGACGCCGCCGGTGCTGTTCCTCGACGAGCCGACCACGGGGCTCGACCCGCGTTCGCGCAACGACCTGTGGGACGTGCTGCGCGGGCTGGTCAGCGAGGGGACGACGCTGCTGCTGACGACGCAGTACCTCGAGGAGGCAGACCAGCTCTGCGACGACATCATCGTGATCGACCACGGCAAGGTGATCGCGGCGGGCACCCCGACCGAGCTCAAGGACCGGGCCGGGCGCGCCAGCGTCGTGGTGACCGTGGCGCGGGCCTCCGACCTCGACGCGGCCGAGCGGCTGATGCGCCAGGTCGCCGACGAGGTCTTCGTCGAGACGTCCGCGCGCCGCCTGACCGCCCAGGCCGACGGCCTCGGCGACATGACCCGGATCGGGCAGCTGTTCGCCGACTCCGGCATCGCCGTCGACGACCTCGGCCTGATGCGGCCCAGCCTGGACGACGTGTTCCTCTCGCTCACCGGCCACCGCGCCGAGGACGAGGCCAGCAGCGACAGCCCCGACGACCAGCTCGAAGGAGCCTCCCGATGACCACGATCGACCACCCCGGCGTCGGCCGCCCCGCCATCGAGCGGCCCGTCCTGTCACCGCCCTCGCTGGCGGTCTCGGCGGCGGTCGTCGTACGCCGCAACCTCATCCACATCAAGCGGATGCCCGAGCTGCTGCTCGACGTCACCATCCAGCCGGTGATGTTCGTGCTGCTGTTCGCCTTCGTCTTCGGCTCGTCGATCGACGTGCCGGGGACCAACTACCGCGAGTTCCTGGTCCCCGGGATCATGGCGCAGACGATGGTGTTCTCCTCCTTCATCGTGGCGATCGGCCTGACCAACGACCTCGAGAAGGGCATCGTCGACCGGCTGCGCTCGCTGCCGATCTCGCGGGCCTCGATCCTGGTCGGCCGGTCGGTCTCGAGCCTGATCCACTCCAGCATCGGCATCACCGTGATGGCAGCGACCGGTCTGCTGATCGGCTGGCGGGCCCGCAACGGCGTGCTCGAGACGGCGGCGGCCTTCGGTCTGATGCTGCTGTTCGGCTTCGCGATGATCTGGGTCGGCATCTGGGTTGGCTCCATGCTCACCTCGGTCGAGGCCGTCAACGGCTTCATGTTCACGGTGATGTTCCCGCTCACGTTCGTGGCCAACACGTTCGCCCCCACCGCGGGCATGCCGGCGTGGCTGCGCACGCTCGCCGAGTGGAACCCGGTCTCCTCGCTCACGCAGGCGACCCGCGAGCTGTGGGGCAACGGCCCCGCCGCGACCGGGGGCGCGTGGCCGCTCCAGCACGCCGCCCTGACCACGGTGGTGTGGGCGGTGCTGATCACGGCCGTGTTCGCGCCGCTGGCCCTGGCCGCGTTCCGGCGAAGGTCGATCGACTGACCGACGACCGTTGCGCGACCATCGTGCCCCGTGTTGTGTGGAGGGCATGGAGATCAAGGTCGTCGAGGGCGACATCACCGTCCAGCCCGTCGACGCTGTCGTGAACGCCGCGAACCGGCGGATGCGTGGAGGCGGGGGTGTCGACGGCGCGATCCACGCCGCGGCAGGCCCGGCCCTGCTCGACGAGTGCCGGGAGCGGTTCCCCGACGGGCTGCCCACCGGCGGCGCCGGCTGGACGTCGGGCCAGCTGCTCGTGGCCCGGTGGGTGATCCACGTCGTCGGCCCCAACTACGCCGCCGGCGAGCGCGACCGCTCGCTGCTCGCCTCGTGCTACGTCAACGCCCTGGGGGTCGCCGACGACCTCGGGGCGCGCTCGGTGGCGTTCCCGCTGGTGTCGGCCGGGATCTACGGCTGGCCGCGCGAGGACGCCATCGCCTGCGCCGTGGACACCCTGCGCGCGACGCCGACCTCCGTCGAGGAGGCCGTGCTGGTGGCTTTCGGCGCCTCGGTGCACGAGGAGATCGCCGCCTACCTGGCCGACGCCTGAGCCTCTCCGGGGCGGCCGTTTACCAGGTGATGCAGGAAAACGGCCGCTCCCCATGGTGAACAGTCCATGGGGGGCGGCCGTTCTCCATGGGGAGTACGGCGCACGGGCGGCCGGCCAGCCGGGCCGGACGGGCCAGCGGGGCCCGACGGGTCCCTCAGCGGGGCGCCATCCGCAGGGCGCCGTCCATCCGGATGACCTCGCCGTTGAGGTAGTCGTGGTCGATGATCGCCAGCGCCAGCTAGGCGTACTCCTCCGGCCGGGCGAGCCGCTGCGGGAACGGCACCCCGGCGGCGAGGCCGGCGCGGAACTCCTCGGAGACGGTGGCCAGCATCGGCGTCTCCACGATGCCGGGGGCGATGGTGCACACGCGGATGCCGTACTGCGCGAGGTCGCGCGCGGCGGGCAGGGTGAGGCCGACGATGCCGCCCTTGGACGAGGAGTACGCCGCCTGGCCGACCTGGCCGTCGTACGCCGCGATCGAGGCGGTGTTGACGATGACGCCGCGCTGGCCGTCCTCGTCGGGGTCGGTCGCGGCGATCTTCTCGGCGGCGAGCGCGAGCACGTTGAAGGTGCCGATCAGGTTGACCTTGATGACCGCGGCGTACAGGTCGAGGTCGTGCACGCCCTTCTTGCCGAGGATCCGCGTCGACGGGCCGATGCCGGCACAGTTGACGACCGTGCGCAGCGGGCCGGCCGCGGCGGCCTGCGCGACGGCGGCGCGCACCTGCTCGGGGTCGGTGACGTCGGTGGCGACGTAGGTGACGCCGTCGACGGCCCCGTCGACAGTCTGCGCCTTCTCGATGCTCGGCGAGGTCGAGGGCGAAGACGCGGACGCCCTGGCCGGCCAGGGCGGCGGCCGTGGCGGCGCCGAGACCGGAGGCCCCGCCGGTGACGATCGGCGGACGGTGTCGGTCGAGCTGCATCAGCTCTCCTCGTGGGTGTGCGGTGACCGTGCCGGGGGACTGCTTGGCGAGCGAGCGGCCGATCACCATGCGCTGGATCTGGTTGGTGCCCTCGAAGATCTGCATGACCTTGGCCTCGCGCATGTAGCGCTCGACCGGGAAGTCGCGGGTGTAGCCGTAGCCGCCGAGCACCTGCACGGCGTCGGTGGTGACCTTCATGGCGTTGTCGGTGGCGACCAGCTTGGCGATCGACGCCTCGGTCGCGAACGGCAGCCCCTGGTCCTTGAGCCGCGCCGCCGCGAGGTACGTCGCCCGCGCGGACTGGACCGCGGCGGCCATGTCGGCCAGCACGAACGCGAGGCCCTGGTGCTCGATGATCGGCTTGCCGAAGGTCTCGCGCTCGCGGGCGTAGGCGACGGCGTCGTCGAGCGCGCCCTGGGCGAGCCCGGTGGCGACGGCGGCGATGCCGAGCCGGCCGGCGTCGAGCCCGGCCAGCGCGATCTTGAGCCCCTCGCCCTCCTCGCCGAGCAGCCGGTCGGCGTCGACCCGGACGTCGTCGAAGCGCATGGTCGCGGTGGCGCTGCCGGTCAGGCCCATCTTCCGCTCGGGCGGGTCGGCCGTGAGGCCCTCGGCGTCGGCGGGCACGAGGAAGCAGGAGATGCCGTTGCGGCCCGTCGCCCGTGCGGGCCATCACCTTGTAGAAGTCGGCGTGGCCGCCGTGGGTGGTCCAGGCCTTGGCGCCGTCGAGCACGTAGCCGTCGCCGTCGCGCCGGGCGCGTGGTCCGCATCGCGGCCGGGTCGGAGCCGGCGTGCGCCTCGGAGAGGCAGTAGGCGCCGAGCAGGTCGCCGCCGAGCATGTCGGGCAGCCACCGCTGCCTCTGCTCCTCGGTGCCGCGGGTGGACAGCCCGAAGCAGCTCAGCGCGTGCACGGACGACCCCGACGCCGACGCTGGCCCACACGCGGGCGATCTCCTCGAGGACCTGCAGGTAGACCTCGTAGGGCTGGCCGCCGCCGCCGTACTCCTCGGGGTAGGGCAGGCCGAGCAGGCCGGTCTCGCCCGAGCAGCCGGAAGACGTCGCGCGGGAAGGTCTCGGTCGCCTCGGCCTCCGCGGCGCGCGGAGCGAGCTCCTTGTCGGCAAGGTCGCGGACGAGGCCGATCAGGTCGGCGGCCTCCTCGGTGGGCATCACGCGGCTCGCGGGCATGGGGTCTCCTCCGTAGAATGATACTGAAAGCGAGGCTACAGTACTGTTCGAAGTACGACGAACCGCTGCCGGTCGTCGCGCCGACCGCCGCCCGGCACAGCCCGAGGGAGCCGCATGAGCACGGTCCGACGTACCCGCCGCCAGCTCGACCTCCTCGACCGGCTCGTCGCCCTGATGGCCGCCGAGGGGTTCGCGCAGTTCACGCTCGACGACCTCGCCGGCCGGCTGCACTGCTCGAAGACGACGCTCTACGCCCTGGCCGACAGCAAGCAGGAGCTGGTGGTGGAGGTGGTCAAGCAGTACTTCCGCACCGCCGTCGTCGCCGTCGAGCGCAGCGTCGCCGCCGAGACCGACCCGTCCGCCCGCGTCGGCGCCTACCTCACCGCCGTCGCCGCCGCGCTCGAGCCGCTCTCGCGCGCGTTCATGGACGACCTCGGCTCGTTCGCGCCGGCCGCCGCGGTCTACCGGCGCAACACGGCCGCCGCCGCCGACCGGATCCGGACCCTGGTCGCCGAGGGCATCGAGGCCGGCGCGTTCCGGCCCGTGCACGCGGCGTTCGCCGGCGAGATGGTCGCGGCCACGATGTTCGAGATCCAGCGCGGCGAGCTCTTCGACCGGCTCGACCTGACCGACAGCGAGGCCTATGCCGAGCTCGCCTCGCTGCTCATCCACGCCCTCGCCCCCTGACTGTGGAGGGCGGGGGAGGGCGGCGGTCGCGGCGACTGACCCGGACGGGGTATGGCGGGACCGTCAAGGTCGCGCGACCATGAGCCGGAACGCCCCGTGGGAGGTGCCGTGGACGCAGGACCGCAGGACCCGGCCGTGGTCGACCGCGCGCTCGTCGAGGAGCTCGCCCGGTCGGTGCTCGAGCAGGCCGCCCCCGAGGAGCTGGTGATCTTCGAGGAGACCGCGCAGGAGTACTTCGACGACCCGCAGGCCGTCCTCGACCCGAAGCGGCGTGACGAGGCGGTCGGGTTCGGCCTCGACGTCGCGCTGCTCACGCCGTACGTCCTGGCCGTGGCCACCCCGGTGCTGACCTTCCTGCTCGACGCGGTCGTCACGGCCGCGAAGAGCGAGGCCAAGCCGGTCGTCGGCGACCTGGTCCGGCGGCTGTTCCGCCGCCTGCGGCCCGGCCCGGATCCAGGACCGGCGGACGACGCACCGGTCGCGCTGACGGCCGAGCAGTCGGCCCAGGTGCGCGAGGTCGCACTCGCCCGCGCCACCGACCTGGGGCTGCCCGAGGCGCAGGCGCGGCTGCTGGCCGACTCCGTCGTCGGCGGGCTGGTCGTGCGCGGGTAGGCGGGCCGTGCCGTGGCGGAGGTGTCGGTGGTCGTCCCGGACGGCACCGCGCCACCGCGCCCGGACGTCCTGGGCTACCCGAGCCCGACCACCTCGCGCTACCTCGTGCTCGCCGCGGCGCTGCTCGCGTCCGGCCTGTTCGTCGGGAACTTCGTGCACACCTGGCTGCTCGGCGACGAGTGGCAGCAGCGGGTCGCGGTGTGCCAGGGCAGGTACGGCGGCGGGGGCACCGAGCTCGCGGAGATGCTCTCGACCAACGCGCGCTTCCACGAATGCACCGCGGGCGTCGAGCGGCGGCGGACGGCCGTCACCGTGGGCGGCGCGGCCGTCGAGGCGGGCGCGGCGCTGGCCATGCTGTGGCTCGCGCCCGTGGTGGTGCGGCGCCGCCGCCGGCTGCGCGACCTGCCCGACGGGCTGAGCGGCGCGGCGCGACGCTTCGACGAGCTCGCCGTGGAGGCGGGGGTGCAGGGCCGGGTCGCGCCGCTGCTGGGCTCGTCCACGCAGCGCGACGCGTTCAGCTTCGGCGCGCCGGGCCGCTACCGCGTCGCGCTGCCGCCCGCGGCCGCGGTGCGCTGGCGGGACGCCTCGACCTTCGACCCCCTCGTCAGCCACGAGCTCGCCCACGTGGCGCACCGCGACGTCGCCCTGGCCTGGCTGACCCGGCTGGTCTGGCTGGCCCTGGCACCCCTGCTCGCGCTGCCGCTCGTCGTCGGCGCGGTCACCGGCGACACGTCGATCCTGGGCGCGTACTGGTGGCGCACGGCGCTGCTCGCCGCGGCGGTCACCCTGCTCTCGAGCGACCTGCTCCGCTCCCGCGAGCACGGTGCCGACCTGCGGGCGGCCCGCCTCCGGGGCGGCCCCGCGCAGGTCGCCGACCTCGTCCGACGTACGACGGGGAGGGTGGCGGCGTACCCCCGGCGGCTGCTCGCCAAGCACCCGACCAGCGAGCAGCGCGTGGCCGTCCTGGAGCGGCCGGGCCTGCTCACCCGGACCGGCTTCGCGGACGGCCTGACCGGGGCGTTCCTGGCGGCGCTCGCCGTGCCCCTGCTGGTCTCGACGATCTCGCCGCTGACGCCGTCGGGGCGTGCCGGGCTGTCCTACGTCGGCGCCGCCGTGCTCGTCGGGCCGGTCCTGGCGGGCGCCGTCGGCCTCGGCCTGTGGCGCGCCGCCCTCTTCGCGCGGCTGTCCGGCGACTCGGTGCCGCTGCTGGGACCGGCCGCGGGCGTCGGCCTGGGCTTCGTCCTCGGCCAGTCGGTCTCTCTCCAGCAGGCCGGGCTCGGGTCGCTGACCGGGCGCGGGGCGCCGGCGTGGGTGCTGGTCAGCGGCCTCGCGGGCGCGGGCGCGACGGTGCTCGCCTCGGGCCTCGGGCACCTGTGGGCGGACGCCGCCCCGCGGCTCCCGGGCGTCCGGGCCGCCTGGTGGCTCGCGCTGGCGCTGACGTCCGTGGTGTTCGCCTCGGTGCTCTGGGCGACCACGCTGTTCCAGGCCGCGGTCGACCTCGGCGGCTGGCAGATGGGCCGCGCCGTCGTGGGCGACGGACCCCTGTCCTCATGGACGATGTGGTGGCTGGTGGTCCTGCTCGCGCTCGCCGCGCTGGGCGCCCTGGTCGCGCGTCCTCGCGGCGCCACCGTGCCCGGGTGGCTCCTCGAGCACCTGCCCGGTGCCGCATCGGGCGGACGGTGGCCGGACGGCCCCTCCTCCTGGCGGCAGGCGGTGGGCGCGGGCGCCCTCGCCGGCGCCGCGGGGGTCGCCGTCGTGGTGACCTACTCCCTCGCCGCGGGCCCCGTCTCCGGCCTCGCCGCCTTCGACCGCGTGCTGGCCTACGAGTGGGTCGCCGCCGCCGTGTCAGCGGCCGCCGCCGTCGCGCTGGTCGCGGTCCACTCGAACCGCGGCGCCGGGACGGCCCTGCTCGCCGGGCCCGTCGCCGCCCTGGTGGTGCTGGCCGGCTACGGCGTGCTCAACGTCGCCCGTGGCGGCACCACCGACCTCGCCGTCGTCACCGCGTTCGTCCGTCCGGCCGTGGTGACGGGGTACTACGCGACCCTCGTGCTCGTCCCGGTAGGTGCCCTCGTCGCCGCGGCGCCCCACCGCCACCGTCGGCCCGTCGTGGCCCTCGTCGCCGCCGGCGTGCTCGCCGCGCTGCTCGGCACCGCGGCCCTGGCCGGCCGCGCCGGGCTGGTCGCCGATGTCGACGCCCTGACCGAGCGGTCACTCGCCGGAGCGACGGTCCAGCAGGGCGCGGTGTCCCGGGCCGCGCTGGTCACCGAGCTGACGACGTACCTGCAGGAGGTGGTGGCCCCGACCACCTCGCGCTACGACGCGCTGACCGTGCGCGCCCAGCAGATCTGGGGCGACCCGTCGCTCGACGCACCGACCCGGGTCGACCTGACCCGGCGCGACGTCCTGCCGGCGCTGCACGACCTCGCGGACGACGCTGCGACCTACCCGACCGGTGCCGCCGAGGTGACGCGCTTGCACACCGAGCTGCTGGACGCGCTGCGGATGTCCCTCACCCGCTACGACGCCCTGGTCGCCACCGGCGGCGACCCGACCCCCGCCGACGTGGACCGGCTGAGCGCCCTGCGCGAGCAGGAGGACGCCCACTGGCGGGAGTGGGCCGCCCAGCGCGAGGCGCTGGCCGCGTCGCTGCTCGCGGGCTGACCACGAGGCAGCCGAGGCTTGCTAGGGTTTGTGGAAACGT
This sequence comes from uncultured Actinomycetota bacterium, assembly GCA_963781745.1. Lineage (GTDB taxonomy): Bacteria > Actinomycetota > Actinomycetes > Propionibacteriales > Nocardioidaceae > Nocardioides_B. The sequence continues at coordinate 176,834 of CAWAHH010000012.1, forward strand.
TTCAACGAGGAGGCGCACGGCGTGGCAGTCCAGCGTGAAGGACGTGGCGAGTGCCGCGGGTGTCTCGCTCGGCACCGTGTCCAACGTCCTCAACCGTCCCGACAAGGTCCGGGCCGACACGCGCGACCGCGTCGAGCGGGTCATGCGCGATCTCGGCTTCGTGCGCAACGAGTCCGCGCGTCAGCTCAAGGCGGGACGCAGCAGCAGCATCGGCTACATCATGCTCGACGCCACGAACCCGTTCTTCACCGACGTCGCGGTCGGGATGGAGGCGGCTGCGGAGGAGGCCGGCCTGTCCCTGTTCCTGTGCAACAGCGACCAGCGTCCCGAGCGCGAGCGCGCCTACCTCGCGCGCCTCGAGCAGCAGCGGGTGCAGGGAGTCCTGATCACGCCCATCCGCGCCGACGACCCCGCCCTCGGTGACCTGCAGCGCCGTGGGACTCCGGTCGTCGTCGTCGACCGCACCCGTCCTGCGGCTGACTGCTGCAGCGTCTCGGTCGACGACCTGCTCGGTGGGCGGATGGCCGTCCAGCACCTCCTCGAGCTCGGGCACCACCGCATCGGGTTCGTCGGAGGTCCGTTGCGCATCGGCCAGATCCGTGACCGGCGCGAGGGCGCTCGCCGGGCCATGGTCGAGGTGGGTCGCCCGGCCGACGACCTCGTGGACGTGCTGACCGGGACGCCGAGCCTCGAGGACGGGATCGGCGCGGTCGAGCGGATCGCGGGCATGACCGCGGCGCGCCGGCCGTCTGCGGTCTTCTGCGCCAACGACCTGCTGGCCCTCGGGCTGCTCCAGGGGTGCGTCGGTCTGGGCATCCGGGTGCCCGACGACCTCGCGATCGTCGGCTACGACGACATCATCTTCGCCGCTGCGGCGGCCGTCCCGCTGACCTCTGTGCGGCAGCCCCGGCACGACATCGGTCGCGTCGCGGCCGAGCTGCTGGTCGCCGAGTCGACCGACCCGCGTCACGAGCACCAGCAGGTCGTCTTCCAGCCGGAGCTGGTGGCGCGCACCTCGACGCGCGGGTCCGGGCTCGTCGCGGCCTCCTGACCAGACCGGCCCACGTTCGGAGGGGCAGGGGTTGACACGTTTCAATGGCCGTGACTACAGTCACACTCACATTGAAACGCTTCATTTCTCGCCGACACGTCGGCGGCGACCGCCCCGGAGGATGCATGAGAATCCCGTCCACTCGACCCCGGCTCGTGTCCACGGCCGCACTCGCGGCGGCCGCCGTGGTCCTGACCGGCTGCAGCGCCGGCAGCCTCGGCAGCAGCAGCGGCGACGGCAGTGGCACCACGATCACCTTCCTCTCGCCCAACGACGACGCCTCCGTGGCGAGCGGCAAGGCGCTCATCGCCGCGTTCGAGAAGGCCAACAAGGGCATCACGGTCAAGCTCGAGCAGCGTCCGGGTGGCTCGGAGGGCGACAACCTCATCAAGACCCGGCTGTCGACCGGGGACATGGACGACGTGTTCGTCTACAACAACGGGTCGCTGCTGCAGGCCATCAAGCCGTCGACGAACCTGACCCCGCTGGACGACCAGCCGTGGACCGACAAGCTCGACGACCTCTTCGCCGCCTCGAGCACCGTCGACGGCAAGCTCTACGGCGGTCCCGTCGGGACGGCGTTCGGCGGCGGGGTGCTCTACAACATCCCGGTGTTCGAGAAGCTGAACCTGAAGGTCCCCAAGACCTGGGACGAGTTCATGGCCAACAACGCCGTCATCAAGAAGGCCGGGATCGACCCGGTCGAGCAGACGTACGGCGAGACCTGGACCTCGCAGCTCTTCGTGCTGGGCGACTACCACAACGTCGAGGTGGACCAGCCGGACTTCGCGAAGGAGTACACCGAGGGCAAGGCGAAGTACGCCACCACGCCGGCGGCCGAAGCCGGCTTCCAGCACATGCAGGAGGTCAAGGACGCCGGCTACTTCAACAAGGACTTCGCGTCTGCCACCCTGAACGACGGCCTGAAGGCGGTGGCGACCGGCACGGCCGCGCAGTACCCGCAGCTCGGCGGCTCGGCCGCGGGCATCGACTCCGTCGCTCCCGGAAAGCTCAACGACGTGGGCTTCTTCGCCCTGCCGGGCAACGACGCCTCGTCGAACGGCATGACGGTGTGGCCGGGCACCTCCGCGCTCTACATCCCGAAGTCCACCGAGGGCGATGCGCTGGACGCGGCGAAGAAGTTCGTCGCCTTCGCGGCCAGCCAGCAGGGCTGCGACGCCTACATCGAGGGCACGCCGCCGCAGGGCCCGTTCCTGAGCACGGCGTGCACGCTGCCCTCCGACGTCTCCCAGGTCGCGAAGGACACCCAGGCCTACTTCGACTCCGGCAGCGCAACGCCCGCGCTGGAGTTCCTCTCGCCGATCAAGGGCCCGGCCCTCGAGCAGATCACGGTCCAGGTCGGCACCGGCCAGGTCAGCGGTGAGAAGGGTGCGCAGCTCTACGACGAGGACGTCAAGAAGCAGGCGCTGCAGCTCGGCCTGCCCGGCTGGTCCTGACCCGACAGCCCTCGGGTCACCTCCACCCGTCCTGCCGCCGGTCCGACCGGCCGGCGGCAGGACCCGACCACAGGAGTCGTCGTGGCAAGCAACGTGAGCACCGCGGACGTGACGCAGCGCGCGTCATCCGCCCCCGTCCCGAGCCCCCGGGCCAAGAGGCACAAGGGTCCCTACCCGTACTGGTTCTACATCGTCCCCGGACTGATCTACGGGCTGTTCTTCGTGGTCCCGACGTTCTCGTCCTTCTACTACTCGTTCACCCGCTGGGACCTGTTCACCTCCACGTGGATCGGGCTGGACAACTACCGTCAGTTCTTCGCCGAGCAGGCGCTCGTCATCGGCCTGCGCAACACCCTGATCTACGCCGTCATGACCTCGGGGCTCAAGGTGGTGCTGGGTATGGCGCTGGCCGTGCTGCTCACCTCGCGCATCATCGCCCGCGGGTACCTCCGGTCCGTCGTGTTCTTCCCCGTGCTGGTCAGCGTCATCGGCGTCGGCCTCACCTTCACGGTGCTGCTCAACCCCGAGCGCGGACTGGTCAACAGCGCACTCGGCGCGGTGGGCGTGGCCGGGCCCGGCTGGCTGACCAACCCGGACCTGGCGATCTTCTCGATCGCGCTCGTCGACGTGTGGAAGGGGGTCGGCCTGGCCACGGTCATCTACATCGCGGGCCTGGTGACGATCCCCGGCGAGTACTACGAGGCGGCGCGGGTCGACGGCGCCAGCTCCTGGGACATGTTCCGGCACATCACGCTGCCGCTGGCCAAGCCGGCGACCGCCTCGGTCATCACCCTCTCGCTCATCGGCGGCCTCAGGTCCTTCGACCTGATCTGGTCGATGACCAAGGGCGGACCCGGCTTCGCCTCCGACGTCATCGCGTCGGTCATCTACAAGCAGTACCAAGCCGGCTTCTTCGGCCTGTCCACGGCCGGCAGCGTCGTGCTGTTCGTGCTGGTGACCGCGATCGTCGTACCGCTGACCGCGTGGCTGAACCGAGGGGAGACCACCTGATGAGGAACGTCCGAGGCATCGCCGCGGGGCTCGTCGCCATCGTGGTCAGCGCCGCCTTCTTCCTGGTGCCGTTCGCCTTCATCTTCGTGACCGCGTCCAAGACGACGTCCGAGTCGGCCCTGCTGAAGTTCTCGTGGCCCGAGCACTTCGTGCTGCTGGACAACCTGAAGCAGGCGGTCGCCGCGAACGACTACCTCATGGTGATCGCCTTCATCAACAGCCTGATCCTGACCGTGGTCAGCGTCGCCGCCCTGGTCCTGCTGAGCGCGATGGTCGCTTTCGTCTGGCAGCGCCGGGCCGGGCGCTTCGGCTCGGTGGTCAACGTCCTGGTGCTGGCCGGGCTCATCGTCCCGCCCGCGGTGGTGCCGACCATCTGGGTGCTGCAGAAGGTGGGCCTGTTCAAGACGATGCCGGGCCTGATCCTCATCGAGATCGCGTTCGGGCTGCCCTTCTGCATCCTGCTCTTCCGTGCCTTCATCGCCTCCGTCCCGCGCGACCTCGACGAGGCCGCGACCGTGGACGGCGCGGGCCCGGTGCAGATCTTCTTCCGGGTGATCTTCCCCGTGCTGCGGTCGGTGATGATGACGGTGATCATCTTGCAGACGGTCTTCGTCTACAACGACTTCCAGAACCCGCTCTACTTCCTGCCGGGCACCGAGAACGCCACGATCCAGGTCACCCTGCTGAGCTTCCAGAGCCAGTTCACCACGCAGTACAACCTGCTCTTCGCCAACATCCTGCTGGTGACGATCCCGCCGCTCGTCATGTTCATGTTCTTCAACCGCAAGATCGTCGAGGGCATGGCCGCCGGCTCCGTCAAGGGCTGACCGCGGTCCCCTTCCTCGACCCACCTCCCCCGATCTCGGAAGAGAGACATCCCCGTGCACTGGTCCGCATCCATGATCACCCCCGCCCACGACCTCGGCGCAGCACCCCTGCTGCGCAAGGAGATCGTCCTCGACGCCGGGCACGGCGCGGTGGCCTCGGCCACGCTCCACGTCTCCGCCCTAGGCGTCTTCGAGGCCACCCTGAACGGGCGTCCGGTCTCCGACGACGTCCTGAGCCCCGGCTGGAGCAGCTACGAGTGGCGGCTGCGCTACCGCAGCTACGACGTCGGCGACCTGCTCGCGACCGCGGGCGACGGGGCCGTGCTCGGCGTCCTGCTGGGCAACGGGTGGTACCGCGGCCGCCTCGGCTGGAAGGGCATGCGCGCGCTGTACGGCGACCGGCTCGGCCTGATCGCCCAGCTCGAGGTCGCCTTCGACGACGGCCATCAGCAGCTGGTCGTGACCGACGACAGCTGGAGCGCAGGCCCCTCGGACGTGGTCGCCGACGACATCTACGACGGGCAGACCGTCGACGCCCGGCGCCGCGACGACTCGTGGACCCGACCCGGCACGGCTCCCGCCGGGTGGGGACCCGTCGAGCGCCTGGAGTTCGACACCGGCCTGCTCGCGCCGTACGTCGGCCCGCCGGTCGTGCGGCAGGAGACGCTCCGGCCGACGGCGATCTGGACCTCCCCGTCGGGACGCACCCTCGTCGACTTCGGGCAGAACCTGGTCGGCTGGCTGCGCCTGCGGGTGCAGGGCGAGGCCGGCCGGCAGGTGACGGTGCGGCACGCCGAGGTGCTCGAGCACGACGAGCTCGGGGTGCGGCCGCTGCGGACCGCCGAGGCCACGGACCGGTTCGTGCTCAGCGGCGACGAGGACGTCTTCGAGCCCACGCTGACCTTCCACGGCTTCCGCTATGCCGAGGTCGAGGGCTGGCCGGGCGCCTTGACGGCCGACGACCTCGAGGCGGTCGTGGTGCACTCCGACCTGCGCCGCACGGGGCACTTCGAGTGCTCGGACCCGATGCTGAACCAGCTGCACCGCAACGTCGTGTGGGGGCTCAGGGGCAACTTCCTCGACGTCCCCAGCGACTGCCCGCAGCGCGACGAGCGGCTCGGGTGGACCGGGGACATCGCCGTCTTCTCCCCGACCGCGGCCTTCCTCTACGACGTGGACGGGTTCCTACGGGACTGGCTCGTCGACGTCGGGCTCGAGCAGCGCGCCGCCGACGGCGTGGTGCCGTTCGTGGTCCCCGACGCGCTGAAGTACTCGCCGCCGACCGACTTCCCCGCCGTCGAGGCGACCGCGGTCTGGAGCGACGCGGCCGTCTGGGTGCCGTGGGCCCTCTGGCAGGCGTACGGCGACGCGTCGGTGCTCGAGGCGCAGTACGACTCGATGTCCGCGCACGTGCGGCGCGTCGAGTCGCTGCTCTCGCCGAGCGGGCTCTGGGACACCGGCTTCCAGTTCGGCGACTGGCTCGACCCGCAGGCGCCGCCGGAGAACCCGATCCTCGCCAAGGCCGACGCCGGTGTCGTGGCGACAGCCTGCCTGCACCGCTCCGCACGGATCGTCGCGGAGTCGGCCGAGCTGCTCGGCCGGTCCGAGGACGCCGCGGCCTTCGCCGACCTGGCCGACCGCACCCGCGACGCGTTCCACAAGCACTACGTGCGCGACGACGGCAGCATCGAGAGCGACGCCGTCACGGTCTACTCGCTGGCGATCGTCTTCGGTCTGCTCGACGAGCACGAGGCAGCGCAGGCCGGGCGCCGGCTCTCGGAGCTCGTCGCCGAGAACGGCTACCACATCGCCACCGGGTTCGCCGGGACGCCGTACGTGTGCGACGCCCTCACGCTGACCGGCCACCTCGACGACGCCTACCGGCTGCTGCTCGAGCGCACCTGTCCCTCGTGGCTCTACCCGGTGACGATGGGAGCCACCACGGTGTGGGAGCGCTGGGACTCGATGCTCCCTGACGGCTCGATCAACCCCGGCCAGATGACGTCCTTCAACCACTACGCGCTCGGAGCGGTCGCGGACTGGATGCACCGCACCGTCGGCGGCCTGGCCCCGCTCGAGCCGGGCTACTCCCGGGTGCTCGTCGCGCCGCGCCCCGGCGGCGGCATCGCCGAGGCCACCACCGGGCTGGACACGCCGCACGGTCGCGTGGAGGTGCACTGGGCCTCCGCGGACGGCCGGCTGAGCGTCGAGACCACGCTGCCCGAGGGGGTCACCGGCGTCCTGCGGCTCCCGGGCCGCGACGACGTCGAGCTCGCGCCGGGGGCGTCCACCCACGAGGCGACCGAGGAGCACCGATGACCACCTTCGGCGACATCGCACAGCGCCTCGAGGCGCTCGCGATCGAGGTCCCCTCGTGGGCCTACGGCAACTCGGGTACCCGCTTCAAGGTGTTCGGGTCACCGGGGACCCCGCGAAGCGTCGAGGAGAAGATCGCCGACGCAGCGACGGTGCACCGGTTCACCGGGCTCGCACCGAGCGTGGCGCTGCACATCCCCTGGGACCTGGTGGACGACTTCGCGGCGCTGCGCCAGTACGCCGAGTCCCTCGGCGTGCGGCTGGGGACGGTCAACAGCAACACCTTCCAGGACGACGACTTCCGGCTCGGCAGCCTGACCCACGCCGACCCGAAGATCCGGCAGAAGGCCGTGGAGCACAACCTGGCGTGCATCGACGTGATGGACCGGACGGGGTCGCGCGACCTGAAGATCTGGCTCGCCGACGGCACGAACTACCCCGGCCAGGGCGACATGCTGGCCCGGCAGGACCGTCTCGCGGAGAGCCTGGCCGAGATCTACGCGCGGCTCGGGGACGACCAGCGGCTCGTACTCGAGTACAAGTTCTTCGAGCCGGCGTTCTACCACACCGACGTCCCGGACTGGGGCACGTCGTACGTCCAGGTCGCCGCCCTCGGCGAGAAGGCGATGGTGTGCCTGGACACCGGGCACCACGCCCCGGGGACGAACATCGAGTTCATCGTGATGCAGCTGCTGCGCCTGGGCCGACTCGGGTCCTTCGACTTCAACAGCCGCTTCTACGCCGACGACGACCTGATCGTCGGCGCGGCCGACCCCTTCCAGCTGTTCCGGATCGTCGTCGAGGTGGTCCGCGGCGGGGGCTACGGCCAACGCCGACGTGGCGTTGATGCTCGACCAGTGCCACAACGTCGAGAAGAAGATCCCCGGCCAGATCCGGTCCGTCCTGAACGTGCAGGAGATGGTCGCCCGAGCGCTGCTCCTGGACACCGACGCCCTCGAGCTCGCTCGCTCGGAGGGCGACGTGCTGGGTGCGAACGAGGTGTTCATGGACGCGTTCTACACCGACGTACGACGTGACCTGGCGAGCTGGCGCGAGGAGCGCGGACTGCCCGCGGACCCGGTGCGGGCCTACGCGGCGAGCGGCTACCAGGAGCAGATCGAGAGCGACCGCGTCGGCGGCGCCCAAGCAGGATGGAACTGACGTGACTGACACGACACCGCAGGCGCTCGTCGCCCGCAGCAACGCGCTCGGCGCGGACCCGCGCAACACCAACTACGCCGGCGGCAACACCTCCGCCAAGGGCTCGGTCACCGACCCGGTGACCTCGCAGCCCGTCGAGCTCCTGTGGGTGAAGGGCTCCGGGGGCGACCTGGGCACGCTGACCGAGGCGGGCCTGGCGGTGCTCCGGCTGGACCGCCTCCGCTCGCTGGTCGAGGTGTACCCCGGGGTCGACCGCGAGGACGAGATGGTCGCCGCGTTCGACTACTGCCTGCACGGCAAGGGTGGCGCCGCGCCGTCGATCGACACCGCCATGCACGGGCTCGTCGACGCCCCCCACATCGACCACCTGCACCCGGACTCGGGGATCGCGCTGGCCACCGCCGCCGACGGGCAGGCGCTGACGAAGGAGTGCTTCGGGGACCGGGTCGCGTGGGTGGACTGGCGGCGTCCGGGGTTCCAGCTCGGCCTGGACATCGCGGAGGTGAGGCGGGCCAACCCGCAGGCCATCGGGGTCGTCCTCGGCGGCCACGGCATCACGGCCTGGGGCGAGACCTCGGCGGAGTGCGAGGCGCACTCGCTGGAGATCATCCGCGGCGCCGAGGCGTTCCTGTCCGAGCACGGCAAGGCCGAGCCCTTCGGCGCCGGGGTGCCCGGCTTCGAGGCCCTGCCCGAGACGGAGCGGCACGCCCGCGCGGCCGCGCTGGCGCCGGTGATCCGTGGGCTCGCGTCCACCGACGCGCCGCAGCTCGGCCACTACACCGACAGCGACGTCGTCCTGGACTTCCTGGCCTCCGAGCGGCTCGGGCCCCTGGCGGAGCTCGGCACCTCCTGCCCCGACCACTTCCTGCGCACCAAGGTCCGCCCGCTGGTCGTCGACCTGCCCGGGCACGGCGCCTCTCGAGGACGTCGTCGCCCGGGTGAAGGAGCTGCACGCGGCCTACCGCGGCGACTACGCGGCGTACTACGACCGCCACGCGACCCCGGACAGTCCCGCGATGCGGGGCGCCGACCCGGCGATCGTGCTCGTCCCGGGCGTGGGGATGTTCTCCTTCGGCAAGGACAAGCAGACGGCGCGGGTCGCCGGCGAGTTCTACGTCAACGCCATCAACGTGATGCGCGGGGCGGAGGCGGTCTCGACGTACGCACCGATCGACGAGAGCGAGAAGTTCCGCATCGAGTACTGGTCGCTGGAGGAGGCCAAGCTCCAGAGGATGCCGAAGCCGAAGGCGCTGGCGGGCCGCGTCGCCCTGGTCACCGGCGCGGGCTCGGGCATCGGCAGGGCGATCGCCGAGCGCCTCGCTGCGGAGGGTGCCTGCGTGGTCGTCGCGGACGTGGACGTCGAGGGCGCCCGTGAGGTCGCCGACGGCATCGGTACGTCGGACCGCGCGATCGCGGTCACCGCCGACGTGACCGACGCGGACGCCGTGCAGGCCGCCGTCGACGCGGCCGCCCTGGCCTTCGGCGGCGTCGACCTGGTCGTCAACAACGCCGGCCTCTCGATCAGCAAGCCGCTGCTCGAGACCACCGAGCGGGACTGGGACCTCCAGCACGACGTGATGGCCAAGGGCTCCTTCCTGGTCTCGCGTGCGGCGGCCAGGGTGATGGTGGACCAGGGGATGGGTGGCGACATCGTCTACATCTCCTCGAAGAACTCCGTCTTCGCGGGCCCCAACAACGTCGCGTACGGCGCGGCCAAGGCCGACCAGGCCCACCAGGTCCGGCTGCTGGCCGCCGAGCTGGGCGAGCACGGCATCCGCGTCAACGGGATCAACCCCGACGGGGTGGTCCGCGGCTCCGGCATCTTCGCCAAGGGCTGGGGTGCCGAACGCGCCAAGGTGTACGGCGTCGAGGAGCAGGACCTCGGGCAGTTCTACGCCCAGCGCACCATCCTCAAGCGCGAGGTGCTCCCCGAGCACGTCGCCAACGCGGTGTTCGCGCTGACCGGCGGCGACCTGACCCACACCACCGGCCTGCACGTCCCCGTCGACGCCGGCGTCGCCGCCGGGTTCCTGCGCTGACGATGTCGGTGCTGCGCGTCGCCGCGGTCGACATCGGCGCCAGCAGCGGCCGGGTGATGGTCGGTGCCGTCGGTGCCGGCCGCCTCGACCTCGTCGAGGTGCACCGCTTCGCCAACGGCCCCGTCGCGGCCCCGGACGGCTCGCTGCACTGGGACGCGCGTCGGCTGCGCGAGGAGGTCCTGACCGGCCTGGCCGCCGCCGCGGCATCCGGGCCGATCGCGGGCATCGGGGTGGACACGTGGGCTGTCGACTACGGGTTGGTCGACGCGTCGGGCGACCTGCTCGGGGACCCCTACTGCTACCGCGACGACCGGACCACGGCCGTCGTCGAGCGGGTCCGCCGCGCGGTCGGCGACGAGGAGCTGTTCGCCGTGACGGGCCTGCAGCACCTGCCGTTCAACACGGTCTACCAGCTCGCGGCGGAGGCCGACCTCTCCTCCGCCGCGAGCCTCCTCCTCATCCCGGACCTCGTCGGCCTGTGGCTCACCGGAGAGGTGGGGGCCGAGGCGACGAACGCCTCCACGACCCAGCTGTACGACGTGCGTGCGCGCACCTGGGCCACCGGGCTCGCCGAGCGGGTCGGCGTACCCGCACGGCTGCTGCCGCGCCTGCGCGAGCCCGGCGACGTGATCGGCACCCTGCTGCCCGAGGTCGCCGCCCGCACCGGCCTGGCGGCCTCCACCCCCGTCGTCGCCGTGGGGTCGCACGACACCGCCTCCGCCGTGGTGGGCGTCCCGTTCGCCGACCCGCGACGGGCGGCCTACGTCTCCTCGGGCACCTGGTCGCTGGTCGGGGTCGAGCTCGACGAGCCCGTGCTGGGCGCCGGGGCGCCGGGCCGCGAACTTCACCAACGAGGGCGGCGTCGACGCCACGATCCGCTTCCTGCGCAACGTCTCCGGGCTGTGGGTGCTGAGCGAGTCGATGCGGACCTGGGGCACCGACGACCTCGCCGGTCTCCTGGCGGCCGCCCAGGACGCCCCCGCCTTCGGGCCGGTGGTCGACCTCGACGCAGCGGCGTTCCTGCCGCCGGGCGACATGCCCGCGCGCATCGCCGCCGCCTGCGAGGACTCCGGGCAGGAGCCGCCGGCCGGCCGCGGGGCGACCGTGCGCTGCATCCTGGAGAGCCTCGCCCTGGCCTACCGGCGGACCGTCCGGGAGGCCTCCACGCTGAGCGGCCAGCCCGTCGACGTCGTGCACGTCGTCGGCGGGGGCGCCCGCAACGACCTGCTGTGCCGGCTGACCGCCGACGCGTGCGGCGTGCCCGTCCTCGCCGGACCCGTCGAGGCGACCGCGCTGGGCAACGTGCTGGTGCAGGCACGCGCCCTGGGGGCCGACCTCCCCGACCTCGCCGCGATGCGCGGCCTGCTCCGTCGTACCCACCCGGCCTCGCGATTCGAGCCGACGCCGGACCGCCGATGGGAGGAGGCGCAGGCGCGACTGCACGCTTCGACCTGACCGTCACGACCACGGCAACACCACCACACGACCGGAGAGGGAGCACGATGCGACTCGGCGCAGCGAGCACCACGGGATGGAAGGCCACGGTCTCCGTGGCGATGTCGAACTACATCGAGGCGGGCTCGATCATCGCGATCGCGGTCAGCCTGGCGCTGTGGCAGGAGGAGTTCGGCGTGGACGACTTCGCCGTCGGGCTCCTGGCCGCGCTCAGCGCCAACGCGTTCGGCGCGGCCGCGGGCGCCCTGCTCGGCGGGTGGCTGTGCGACCGCTACGGCCGCAAGTTCATCTACACCTACGACCTCCTGGTCTACATGGCGGGCGTCCTGCTCGCGGTGTTCGCGGTCAGCTACTCGATGCTGCTCGCCGCGTTCGTCGTGACCGGGCTCGCGGTCGGCGCGGGCGTACCAGCCTCGTGGACCTTCATCGCCGAGGAGGCACCGGCCGACGGACGCGCCCGCCACGTCGGGACCGCCCAGCTGGCCTGGTCGATCGGCCCCATGGTGGGGTTCGCCCTGGCGATCGCCGTGGTGCCGCTCGGCCTCCTGGGCAGCCGCCTGATCTTCCTGCACCTGTTCGTCGTCGCCTTCGTCACCTGGTGGCTGCGCCAGGGGCTGAGCGAGTCGCGGGTCTGGACCGACGCCCGCTCCGAGGCCCCGGCGAGCCCGCGCGACCTCTTCCGCAGCCGCGGCAACCTCACCGCCCTGCTGTTCCTCTTCGGCGTCTACGGCTTCTGGAACCTGGTCGCCGGGCAGGCCGGAATCTTCATGCCCCGCGTGTACGACGCCGCCGGACTGTCCAGCCCGGCCGGGCAGAACGCCCTGCAGGTGCTGGTCTGGGGCTGCACCGCGCTCGCGACCTGGTTCGGCTTCATGAGGCTCGGCGACCGGGTGGAGCGGCGCCGGCTCTACGCCGTCGGGGCGGTCCTCGGCGTGCTCGCGTGGGCACTGCTGTCCTACGCCCCCGGCACCCTGCTCGTGCTTCTGGTCTTCGCCGTCGTCTGGGGAACCTCCGCCGGAATCGGCGCGCAGGCCTTCTACAGCGTGTGGACGAGCGAGCTGTTCGCGACCCGTTACCGTGCCACCGCGCAGGGCGTGCTGTTCTTCGCCGCCCGGTGCGCCGTCGGCGGGCTGAGCTATGTGTTCCCGACCCTGCTGGACACCAGGGGCGTGCCGTTCGTGGGGACCCTGCTGCTGGGGTTCCTCGTGGTCGCGCTGGTGGTCGGGGTCGTGTGGGCACCGTCGACGCAGGGCCGTTCCCTGCGAGACATCGAGGAGGAGCGGTATGAGACCGTGTGAGCCTGGGAGGTGGTCGTGGTGCGGGTGGCGCTGATGGTGACCTGCATCAACGACGCGATGTTCCCCGAGGCCGGGAAGGCCGTCGTGCGGCTGCTGCGCCGGCTGGGGGTGGACGTGGAGTTCCCGGCCGGGCAGACGTGCTGCGCGCAGCCGATGGTCAACACGGGCTACCTCGACGAGGCGGTGCCGGTGGTGCGGACCTTCGTCGAGGCGTTCGAGGGGTACGACGCCGTGGTGACCCCCTCGGGCTCGTGCGCAGGGTCGGCCCGGCACCAGCACGCGATCGTCGCGCGGCGCTCGGGCGACCCGGGGCTGGCGCGGGCGGTCGCCGAGGTGGGTCCACGGGTGCACGAGCTCTCGGAGTTCCTGGTCGACGTGCTGGGGGTGACCGACGTGGGGGCGTACTTCCCGCACCGGGTGACCTACCACCCGACCTGCCACAGCCTGCGGATGCTCGGTGTGGGGGACCGGCCGACGCGGCTGCTGCAGGCGGTGCGCGGGCTGACCCTGCTCGACCTCCCGGACGCGGAGCAGTGCTGCGGCTTCGGCGGCACGTTCGCGGTGAAGAACGCCGACACGTCGGTGGCGATGGGCTCGGACAAGGCGCGGCACGTCCGGTCGACGGGGGCCGAGGTGCTGGTGGCCGGCGACAGCTCGTGCCTGATGCACGTCGGCGGGCTGCTGTCACGGCAGCGGGCCGGCGTACGCACGATGCACCTGGCCGAGGTGCTCGCCGCGACCGAGGGCACCCGGCACCCGGTCGACGCGGGTGCGGAGATGGGTGCGGCGACCGGCGGGGCCGCGACGTGAGCGCGACGTTCGTCGGGATGCCGGCGTTCCCGGAGGCGGCGCGGGTCGCGCTGGCGGACACGCAGCTGCGCGCCAACCTCGCGCACGCGACGTCGGTGATCCGCGCCAAGCGGGCGGCGGTGGTCGCCGAGGTCGACGAGTGGGAGCAGCTCCGGCTGGCCGGCGCGGCGATCAAGGACAACACCCTGCTGCACCTCGACGAGCACCTGCTGAGGCTGGAGGAGACGCTGACCGCCAACGGTGCGGTGGTGCACTGGGCGCGCGACGCGGACGAGGCGTGCGCGATCGTCGCGCAGGTCGCCCGGTCGCACGGCGTCGACGAGGTCGTCAAGGTCAAGTCGATGGCCACGGCGGAGATCGAGCTCAACGAGTCCCTCGCCCGGCAGGGGATCGCCGCGTGGGAGACCGACCTCGCAGAGCTGATCGTGCAGCTCGGCGACGACCTGCCCAGCCACATCCTGGTCCCGGCGATCCACCGCAACCGGGCCGAGATCAGGGAGATCTTCCGGCGCTCGATGGCCGGCGCCGGGCGCCCCGCGCCCGAGGACCTCTCCGACGAGCCGGCCCGGCTGGCCGAGGCCGCGCGGCTGCACCTGCGCGAGAAGTTCCTGCGCGCCAAGGTCGGCGTCTCGGGGGCGAACTTCGCGGTCGCGGACTCCGGCACCCTGGTCGTCGTCGAGTCCGAGGGCAACGGCCGGATGTGCCTGACCCTGCCCGAGGTGCTGGTCTCGGTGGTCGGCATCGAGAAGGTGCTGCCGACCTGGTCCGACCTCGACGTGTTCCTGCAGCTGCTGCCGCGCTCGTCGACCGGTGAGCGGATGAACCCCTACACCTCGACCTGGTCCGGGGTGAGTCCCGGTGACGGCCCGCAGGAGGTGCACGTGGTGCTCCTCGACAACGGCCGCACCCGCGCGCTGGCCGACGAGGTCGGCCGTCAGGCGCTGCGCTGCATCCGCTGCTCGGCGTGCCTCAACGTCTGCCCCGTCTACGAGCGCACCGGCGGGCACGCCTACGGCTCGGTCTACCCCGGCCCGATCGGCGCGATCCTCAACCCGCTGCTGCGGGGGGTCGGTCACGACGACCAGGTCGACTCGCTGCCCTACGCGTCGTCGCTGTGCGGCGCGTGCTTCGAGGCCTGCCCGGTCCGCATCGACATCCCCTCGGTGCTTGTCGACCTGCGCGCGCAGGTCGTCGACGCGCACCGGCCGACCCGCAAGCCCGAGGCCCTCGCGATGCGCGCGGCCTCGGCGGCGTTCACCTCGGGCGCGCGCCTCGGTGCGCTCGAGAGGGCGTCCGGTCTGGCCGGCCGGCTGCTCGGCTCGCTCCCGGCCGGGCGGGCCGGCGTACGGCACCGGGCGGACGCTCGCTGCTCGGCCGGCTGCCCGGCCCGGGAGCCGCCTGGACCGACGCGCGCGACCTGCCCGCGCCACCCCCTGAGTCGTTCCGGGCCTGGTGGAAGCGCACCGACGGAGGCACCCGTGAGTGAGGGGGCGACCGCGCGTGACGAGGTCCTGGCCGGCGTACGACGGGCGCTGGCCGGCGCCGACACGTCCCCGGTGACCGTGCCCCGCGGCTACCGCGACGCCGGACCGGTCGACGCCGCCGCGACGACCGACCTGTTCGTGCACCGGGTCGAGGACTACAAGGCCGTCGTGGTCCGCTGCACCGCTGACGGGGTGGACGCCGCCATCGCCGCCGCGCTGCCCGACGCCGCGCGGGTGGTCGTCCCCGACGGGCTGCCCTTCGAGGTCCCCGGCGCCGTGCCCGACACCGGGCTGAGCGCCGCCGAGCTGGATCGCCTCGACGCCGTCGTCACCACCGCCACCGTCGGGATCGCCGCGACCGGGACGATCGTGCTCGACCACGGACCCGGCCAGGGGCGCCGCGCGCTCACGCTCGTGCCCGACCTGCACGTGTGCGTGGTCCGCCACGACCAGGTCGTCCCCGACGTACCCGACGCCGTCGCCCTGCTCGACCCGGCCCGCCCCACCACGTGGATCAGCGGGCCGTCCGCGACCAGCGACATCGAGCTCGACCGGGTCGAGGGCGTGCACGGGCCCCGCACCCTGCACGTCCTGGTCGTCGACCCCGGCTGAGCGGGTGTGGGACGCCGCGGGCGGGGTAATCCGCGGCATGGGTGAGAAGACGTTCCGGAAGGGCGACCGCGTCGAGTGGGACAGCCACGGCGGCACCGCCGAGGGCACGGTCGAGAAGAGGATCACCAGCCGCACCGAGGCGGGCGGTCGCACCGTGGACGCGTCGAAGGACGAGCCGCAGTACCTCGTCCGCAGCGAGAAGAGCGGCGGCACGGCGGTGCACAAGCCGGAGGCGCTGCGCCGCCGGAGCAGCTGACCGGAGCTCCGGTCAGCCAGGGGTCAGTAGGACCCGCCGAGGCCGTCCTCGCGGCGCTCCTCGACGACCTCGCGGACCACGCGCGTCGGCGCGTCCGGGTCGGCCGAGTCCTCGGTCCGGGTGACGACCCGCTCGTCGCGCACCCCGCGCCGGGCGAACACGATCATGGCCGCGCCCGCCAGCAGCAGGATCACCCCCACGACCTTCAGGTCCACGCTGCCGAGGTTGTCCTTGACCGCGAAGGCCAGGATCGCGCCCACCACCATCACTGCAATGCCGGCTCCCACGGGGCCCACCTCTCTCGACGACGTCCCCCCCGGCATACCCGGTCCGGTGACGACCCATGCCTGCCGCGGCTTCCGACCCTCGGGATTCCCAGCCTTCCCGACGGAGTGTGACCGGGGTTACATTCGCCGAGGCGGGGTGCCGGGGTGGCGACCTCGCGGCGACAAGGGGGTCGTGCCATGAGGACTGCTCGGTGGAGCGCGGGTGCCGTGGGCGCAGCGCTGGTCGTGGGGATGACGTCGCTGGGGCAGGCGGTGCCGCCGTCGGTCGCGGCTCCGCCGTCCGCCCAGAAGGCGGCGTCGGGCAGCGCCAGCGCCGACCCCGCCCTCGGCAACGGGCTCGGTCGGCTCCTCGCCCAGTCGGAGGGCGTGTCCGCCAAGCGCGCGACCGGCGGGCTGCGGGTCGACCAGGACGCCCTGTCCATCCGCGACGCCCAGGGGCGGGTCCTGGTCGACCTGACACCGGCACGCGGCGTCGACCGCGCCGCCTACCGTCGCCAGGCCGAGGCGCTCGGCCTCGTCGTCGAGACGGTCGACCGGCAGCACGGCACCCTCGAGGGGTACGCCCCGCTCGACGCCGTCCGCGCCCTGGCCGGCCTGTCCGGCACCGGGACCATCGCCCAGGCGCTCCGGCCGCGCGCGAGCATCGGCGACGCGACCTCGCAGGGCGTCGCCCTGCAGCGGGTCGACCGGGTGCAGGCCGCCGGGGTGGACGGAGCCGGGATCACGATCGGCGCGCTGTCGGACTCCTACGACACGGCGACCGAGGACGTCAACGGCGACCCGCTGCTCGTGCACGCCGCCGACGACGTCGCGTCCGGCGACCTCCCCGGGGTCGGGAACCCCCAGAACCCCCAGCCCGTCGTCGTGGTCGAGGACGACCCGACCGGCAGCGGGCTCGACGAGGGCCGCGGCATGCTGCAGATCGCGCACGACGTCGCCCCCGGCGCCAAGCTCTGCTTCGCCACCGCGCAGACCGGCCTGCTCGGCTTCGCCGACAACGTACGACGGCTCGCCGACAAGTCCGGGCCGTGCGGTGCCGACGTCGTGGTCGACGACATCACCTACTTCGACGAGCCGATGTTCTCCGACAACCCGCTCTCGGACGCGATCGACGACGTGGCTGCCGACGGCGCGCACTACTTCTCCTCGGCCGGCAACGCGGGCGTCCAGCAGGCGTGGCAGTCGAAGGTCCGTCTCGTGCCGGCCGCCCGCGGCGTGCGCGGCACCAACATCGACCTCACCGGCGTCGACCCCGCCCTGTACGACGGCGGGCTGCAGGACATGAACCCCGGACGCGGCACCGACGTGGCGCAGGACCTGACGCTCGGCCCGGCCGGGGGTCTGTTCGACCTGCAGTGGGACGACCCGGTCGACGTCGACGGGGCGACGTACGGCGACCCGGTCTTCTCGGCCACCGGCGAGATCACCGCGGCCGACCCCGAGCCGAGCTTCGCCTTCACGCCGACGGCCGACCAGGTCGGCCAGACCGTCCAGTTCCGCACCGACGCGATCCCGTCGGGCACCACCGACCTCATCCTGTCGGTCGACGCGCCGGACGGGACCAACCTCGGGACCATCGACACCGGGTCCTCGCCGGAGCTGCTGTCGGCGAGGCTCTCCCAGCCCGGCACCTACACGATCACGGTCAGCGGCTTCAACGGGGCGACCGGCGACTTCACCGTCGACGTGCGACCGGTGCTGGCCCCGTCGAAGGTCAGCACGGACTTCAACGCGCTGCTGTTCGACGAGGACGGGAACTTCCTGCTCGCGATCGCCGACCTCAACACGCTGAGCGGCCGGCCCTCGGAGATCTCGCCCTCCCTCGCCGGCCTGCCGAAGGTGCAGCTGGTGATCTCCCGCGCGGGCACGGGCCCGGTCGGGGCGACCAGGCTGCGCAACGTCCTGTTCACCTCGATGTTCTTCAGCGAGTACTCCGACCCCTTCGCGCCGTCCGTGTTCGGCCACCACGTCGCGAAGGGCGCGACGGCCGTGGCGGCGTACGACCCGTTCCGGCCGTACCTGCCGGAGTTCTTCACCTCGCCGGGCGGCCACCTGCCGATCCTCTTCGACTCCGCCGGCAACCGGCTCGCCCGGCCGGAGGTCCGGCGGGTCCCGCAGCTGGCCTCGGCCGACGGTGGGAACACCACGTTCTTCACCGCGGACACCGCGCGCGACGACGACACGCAGCCGAACTTCTTCGGCACCAGCGCCGCGGCCCCGCACGCCGCCGCGATCGCGGCCCTGGCACTCGACCGCGCCGGCGGTCCGGGCTCGGTCGGCCCCGCCGCGATGCGCCGGCGTCTCGAGCGCTCGACGTTCACCCACGACCTCGACCCGAACCGGGCCGGGGGGTCGGCGCGCGGGCTGACGGTCAGCGCCCGTGGCGCGCAGGGCGCCGAGAACCGCGACGTGGTCCAGGCCATGACGGACCCGCGCTTCTTCCGGGTCCGCTACGACGGGCGGGTGCCGCTGCGGTCGGTCACGCTGATCGGCGAGACCGCCAGCCCGACGGCGCTGGGCCTCGGTGCCTCGGGACGCTCGGACGGGATCGTCTTCGACCCGCGCCCGTTCGGCGGGGTGGCGCCCTTCCGTGACGTCGGCTTCCCCTTCACGATCGGCGGCACCGCCGGCGGCCTGCGGAGCGGCAGCGTGCGGGCCACCTTCTCGGTGCCGGGCGCGGGACAGTCGGTGGCGGGCCAGTTCAGCCACCTGACGCTGTCGTTCCGCGACGGGCTCCGGCGCGGCCAGACCCTGCGGTTCGGCGTCGACCGCGACCTGGCGGTCTCCGGTGTCGGCAACGCCAGCGAGGGCAACGGCGCGGACGAGCTCGGCGGCGCGACCTTCCTGCCGCAGGGTGTCAGCGTGTCCGGCGGCCTCCGCTTCCGCGCCGTCCGCGCCGACGGCCGCGTGATCCGTGGGGTGGTGCGCAACCGCCTCGGCACCGGCTGGACGCCGATCGACGGCTTCGGCCTGGTCAACGCCCAGCGCGCGGTCCTGGGGCGGCACGCCTCGCGGTAGCCGCCCCCCCGCCCGCCCATAGTCACTGACCATGCGGGGTGGGGGACCCGGGGGACGGGGGCCGCCCGGGGCGGGGGCATGCTGGGGGCCGACGCAGACCAGCCCCCGGGAGGACCATGACCACGCTGTCGCTCGCCACCGTGCTCGCCGAGGCCGCACGCCGTACGCCGGACGAGCTCGCGCTCGTGCAGGGCGACCTGCGGGTGACCTACGGCGACCTGTGGCGGCAGGCCCGCCAGCACGCCGCGGCGCTGCAGGACAAGGGGGTCGGGCCCGGCGACCGGGTGGCGCTGCTCGCCCCGAACGTCGCCGACTTCGTGCGCGCCTACTACGGCATCCTCGCCGCGGGCGGCGTGGTCGTCCCGGTGCCGACGCTGCTGAACGCCGACGAGGCGGCGTACATCGTGCGCCACTCCGGGGCCCGGGCGCTGCTGCACGACGCGTCGTTCGCCGAGGTCGCGACGGCCGCCGCGGAGGCGGTCGGCGTGCCGGCCTGGGACGTCGCGGCGCTGCTCGGCGACGCACGGAGCCGGTGCGGCACCCTCGCCTCGCGGCAGGCCGAGGACCCGGCGGTGATCTTCTACACCAGCGGCACGACCGGACGGCCGAAGGGCGCGCTGCTGACCCACCTCAACCTGGTGATGAACTCGACGGTCAACGCGTTCGACGCGAACCCGATCCGGCGCGACGACGTGGTGATGGGCTGCCTGCCGCTGTTCCACACCTTCGGGCAGACGGTGTCGATGAACTCCACGTTCCGGGTGGGCGCGACGCTGCTGCTGCAGCCGCGCTTCGACCCCGACGCCGCGATCGAGCTGATGCGCCGCGAGCGCGCGACGCTGTTCTTCGGCGTGCCGACGATGTACGTCCAGCTGCTCGACGCCGCCGCGCCGCGCGAGCGACCTGCCCCGAGCTGCGCGACTGCGTCTCCGGCGGCGCGTCGCTGCCGGTGGCCGTGCTGGAGCGGTTCGAGGAGGCCTTCGCCACCACGGTCTACGAGGGCTACGGGCTGTCGGAGACCTCGCCGACCGCCTCGGTGAACCAGCCGTGGTTCGGCACCCGCGCCGGCACCGTCGGCCACCCGATCTGGGGCGTCGAGGTCGAGGTCGCCGACGAGCTCGTCGACGACCGGATCGACCTGCTCCCGCCCGGGCGGCTCGGCGAGATCGTGATCCGCGGGCACAACGTGTTCGCCGGCTACCTCGACGACCCGGAGGCGACCGCGGAGCGCGGTCGTCGACGGCTGGTTCCGCACCGGCGACATCGGCCCGCGCGACGACGAGGGCTTCATCAGCATCGTCGACCGCAAGAAGGACCTGATCATCCGCGGCGGCTTCAACGTCTACCCGCGCGAGGTCGAGGAGGTGCTGGCCCGGCACCCGGCGGTCGCGCAGGTCGCGGTCATCGGGGTGCCCGACGACGAGCGCGGCGAGGAGATCTGCGCCGTCGTCGTCGCCGCCGCCGACGGGCGCCGCTCGACGCCGAGGAGCTCATCGCGTGGTCGCGCGAGCAGCTCGGCCGGCACAAGTACCCCCGCCGCGTGGAGGTCCTCGACGCCCTGCCCGATGGGTCCCCAGCCACAAGGTGCTCAAGCGCGAGCTGCGCACCCAGCTCTCCGGAAGGGACCCGCTCGATGAAGTCACCACCCAGGTCCGGCTCGCCCGGCGCCCGCGACGGCGAGCCCGACGACGACATGCTTCGCGTTCGCCGACGACGAGGTGGCCGAGCCCGGCGACGGGCAGCTGCTGCTGCGCGTCGTCTACCTCTCGCTCGACCCCTACATGCGCGGCCGGATGAGCGACGCGAAGTCCTACGCCGACCCGGTCGAGGTCGGCGACGTGCTGGTCGGCGGCACGGTCTGCGAGGTCGTCGAGTCGCGGCACCCGGACTTCGCCGACGGGCGACTCGGTGCTGTCCTACTCCGGCTGGCAGACCCACGCGCTCAGCGACGGCTCGCGGCCTGCGCCGGCTCGACCCGTCCGTCGTGCCCGGTGTCGACGGCGCTCGGCGTGCTCGGCATGCCCGGCTTCACGGCGTACGCCGGGCTGCTCGAGATCGGCCGACCGAAGCCGGGCGAGACCGTCGTGGTCGCCGCCGCGACCGGACCGGTCGGGCTCGGCCGTCGGCCAGATCGCGAAGGCTCAAGGGCGCGCGCGCCGTGGGGATCGCGGGCGGGCCCGACAAGTGCCGGGCGCTGCTCGAGGAGTTCGGCTTCGACGCGGCGGTCGACCACCGCTCGCCGAGCTTCGTCGAGGACCTCGCTGCCGGCGATGCCCGACGGCATCGACGTCTACTTCGAGAACGTCGGCGGCGCGGTCGCGCGCCGGCCGTCGCCAAGCGCACTCAACCTCTACGCGCGCGTCCCGGTGTGCGGTCTGGTCGCCGACTACAACGCGACTCCGCGCCCGAGGGGCCGGACCGGCTGCCGGCGTTCATGGGCCTGGTGCTGCGCCAAGAGCCTGACCGTGCGCGGCTTCATCCAGGGCGAGTTCACCGGCGTCGCACGGCCGCGACTTCGTGCGCGACATGTCCGGCGTGGGTCGCCGACGGGTCGGTGCGCTACCGCGAGGACGTCGTCGACGGGCCTCGAGAGCGCGCCCGAGGCGTTCCGCGGCATGCTGGCCGGCCGCAACTTCGGCAAGGTGCTGGTCCGGGTCTCGGCCGACCCGACGCGGGCCTGAGGCAGCGGTCCGCGCCGGCCCCGGCCAGGTTGTGGCCGATGCCTGCAGGCACGCCCGGTTCTGGCCGACGCCTGCATCCAGCCTCGGTGTGTCGCAGGGGTACGGGGCCACAAGCAGGCCGGGCCGCGGGGATCGGCCACAACCGGGCCGACCGGGGGCACGTGAAGCGCGGGGGATGCAGGGGATGCGGGGGATGCAGGGGCGCGGTCAGATCCCGCCGATGCCGATCCGGGCGAGCGGCTCGACGAGCTCCCGCTCCTCGTAGGACAGGTGCGACAGGAGTACGTCGGAGAGCAGGTCGACCGCACGCCGGACCGGCGTCGACGCCCTGGGCCGGGTCCGAGACCATCGCCACCAGGGCGCGGTCGACGTCCTCGAGCACCTCGGCGATCACGTGGTGCTCCTCGCTCGAGCCGGTCGACCACCGGGCCCAGCGCGCGGGTCGCCGCGCCGCAGCCGGGGGAACATGTTGACGTCCTCGATGGTGTGGTGCGTCGTGACCACCCGGCAGTAGCACTCGCAGTAGGTGCCCAGCGTCCAGTTGTTCTGCCGCATCGTCATCGTGTTGATCATCGACCGGGCGGCGCCGACGTCGAGCGTGCCCGCGGCGCCACCTGCTGCACCAGGTCCTGCACCTGGGCGAGCTCCTGGCGCAGGTGGTCGTGGATCGCGACGAGGTGGTGCCCGCGGTCGACCGGCGTCGGTGTAGCGGGTCGAGGCGTCCGGGGCCGGCCCGGTCGGACGGGCCGACTCGTCCCAGGCACGCCGTCCCCGAGCCACGACGCCGGCGGCGGCGTCGGCCTCACGCCGAGCCCGCGGTCGCCGGCGCGGCCTCCGGTCCCCACGGGCACGGCGATCCGGCCGCCCGCGACGCCGTCCCGGGCGCCAGGCGCTCGGCCTCGACCAGCTCGCGCACGCCGGGCGCGACCTCCTCGGCGAACGGTGCAGGTCGCGCCGGTCGGTCGGCGTCGGCCATCAGCACGAAGCCGCTGATCCCCTCGTCGAGCGCGAGCCCGGCCAGCTGCTCGACCCACACGGCCGGCGGGCCCTGCAGGAAGCCGTCGCGCGGCCGTCGAAGCGACCCGCTGACGTTGTAGAGCCGGCGGACGTCGCCGCGGGTCCGACCCGCCTCGACGGCGGCCTCGTCGATCACGCTCGTTCATCGCCGGCGAGCTCCTCCGGCGCGGCGTACCCCAGGCTCGGGAGCCAGCCGTCCGCCAGCCGCCCGGTGAGCCGCAGCATCCGCGGCTTGTAGGCGCCGAGCCAGATGCCCACGTCGTGCACCGGGAAGGGCCCCGGGCTTGGCGCCGTGCAGCCGGTAGTGCGTGCCCGTCGAGGCGCGGCGTGCGGCCCGGCGGTCCACAGCGCGCGGATCACCGCGATCGCCTCCTCGAGCGCGTCGACGGCCTCGCGCGGCGTGCGGCGCGGGCCGCCCATCGCCTCGATGGCGTCCCAGAAGGCACCCGCGCCCAGCCCGAGCTCGACGCGCCCGCCGGAAGGACGTCCAGCGCGGCGACGCTGCGGGCCAGCACCGCGGGCGGGCGCAGCGGCAGGTTCGCGACGTTGGGGAAGACCGTGACCCGCTCGGTGCGCGCGGCGATCCAGGTCAGCAGCGTCCAGGTGTCCAGGAAGGCCGGCTGGTAGGGGTGGTCCTGCACGCTGACCGAGTCCAGGCCCAGCACGTCCGCCTCGAGCGCGGCGGTCAGCACGTCGTCGGCCTGCGCCGCCGTCGGGGTCAGGAACACCCCGAAGTGCAGGTCGTGCCCGTAGTCGACCATCCGCGCCTCCATCGCTTCCGGGTTTCGCCCGCCGCCGGGGCGGGCAGACGGGGTGGGTCCTCCATTCTCGGGAGCCCGCACATGAGCAACCTTCCCCTCCAGGACCAGTCGACCACAGAGGAGACCCGACACCGTCTCCCGGTCCGGACCCTGATCGCAGCCAGCGTCGGCAACGCCGTCGAGTGGTACGACTGGACCGTCTACGCCACGTTCTCGATCTACTTCGCGACGCAGATCTTTCCGGCGAGCAACGAGTCGCCTGGCGTTCCTCGGCACCTTCGCGACGTACGCCCTGGCCTTCTTCTTCCGCCCCCTCGGCGGGCTCGTGCTCGGTCGCTTCGCCGACCTGCGTGGCCGCAAGCAGGCGATGCTGCTGACGATCCTGCTGATGGCCGGCGGCTCGCTGGTGATCGCGATCCTGCCGACGTACGACGCCGTCGGCTGGCTCGCGCCGCTGCTCCTGCTGCTGGCCCGCATCGCCCAGGGGATGTCGCTGGGCGGCGAGGTGTCCAACGCCTCGGCCTACCTCGCCGAGATCGCGCCGCCGGAGCGCCGCGGTCGCTACTCGTCGTTCTTCTACACCTCGACGGGTACGGCGGTGCTGCTGGCGTCGCTGCTCGGCGCGCTGCTCGCGGACAACCTCAGCGACGACCAGCTGTCGTCGTGGGGCTGGCGGGTGCCGTTCTTCGTGGGCGGCCTGATCGGCCTGGTCGGCGTGTGGCTGCGCCGCGACATGGCCGAGACCGAGCAGTTCGAGGAGAACAGGGCGAAGGCCGAGGCGATCAGGAACCCGCTGTGGCTGACGCTGCGCGACCACCCGCGTGCGGTCGCCCAGCTGATCGGCTTCACGCTGCTCTCGACGCTGTGCTACTACACGTTCTTCTCCGCGCTGACGCCCTTCGCCGTCAAGCAGCAGGGGCTCGACGACGGCACCGTGTTCTGGGCGCTGGCCGCCGGGACGGCGCTGTTCGTGGTGCTGCAGTACCCCTTCGGCTGGACGGCCGACCGCTTCGGGCGCCGTCCCCAGATGCTCGTGTGGTCGGGGGCGATCGCCCTCCTCGTCGTACCCCTGTCGTCGCTGGTCGCGCCCGGCGCCGGGTTCGGCAGCCTGCTGCTGGTGTTCTGCGTGGGCCTCGGGCTCTACGCGATGCTGGCGTCGATCGCGCCGGCGATCATGAGCGAGCTGTTCCCGACCGAGCTGCGCGGCCTCGGGATCGGCGCCTGGTACAACCTCACCGTCGCGATCTTCGGCGGCACCGCACCGCTGGTCATCCAGTGGCTCGGCGACGCCGGGCACAGCGACTGGTTCTTCTGGTACGTCGCCGGGGGAGCCGTCGTGGCGTTCCTCGCGACGCTGTCGCTGCCGGAGACCAAGGGGTCGGTGCTCAGGTAGCCTGACGCACCGGGCCGGTGCGCAGCGACGCGAGCACCGCGACCAGGGCGACCAGCGCCATCGCGGTCAGCACGCTCCCGAACGTCCTGGTGAGGTCGCCGGACCCGTGCAGGGCGGCGAAGATCGTCCCGCCGACGCCTACGAACAGCCCGCCCCCGAAGGCCTCGCCGAACTGCAGGGACGAGGCGTTGCGGCCCTCCTCGCCCGTCGCGGACAGGGTCATCGTGGCCAGCGACGTGCTGGCCATCGCCAGGCCCATCCCGAACCCGGCGACCACCCACGCACCCGCGACCACGCCGACCCACCACTGCTGCCAGGCCGTCAGCGCGACGAGGGCGACGCCCGAGAAGACCATCGCCGCGCCCGCGCTGATGATGTGGTCGCGGCGCACCCGCAGCCCCGGGCGCGACTGCACCCACGAGCCGGTCGTCCAGCCGAGGGCGCCGACCGTCAACGCGGACCCGGCCAGCAGCAGCGAGAGACCGCGCTGCTGGACGAGCATCAGCGGCACGAACGCCTCGGCACCGAAGAAGGCGCCCGCGATGGTCGTGCGGACCACGATGACCGGGGCGAGCCCGGGACCGAAGCGGAAGAACCGGCGCGGCATCAGCCTCGGCAGGCTGGCGCCGACGACGAGCAGCCCGAGGACCCCGATCGCCAGGCCGCTGCCGCCGGAGCGCTGCCCGCCGAGCTGGACGAGGGTCGCGCCGAGGGCGGCCAGCGCCGCGGCCCACAGCGGGGCCGGGGCAGCCGCCTCGCCGCCGGCGTCGGGGGCCGGGCCGTCCGCGGCCGCGATCACGGGCGGCAGCATCATCGCGGCGCCGAGCGCGACCAGCGGCAGCACCGACCAGAACACCGACCGCCAGCCGATCTGGTGGGTCAGCCAGGCCGCCGCCGACGGTCCCACGAACGACGGCAGCACCCACGCCGTCGAGATGTAGGAGAACATCGCCGGGCGGCGCGCCTCGTCGTAGACCCGGGCGATCACGACGTACATCGCGATCGCCACACCGCCGCTGCCGAGCCCCTGCAGGAGGCGGCCGACGACGAGCTGCTCCATCGTCGGGGCCGTCGCGGCGACGACCAGGCCGACCGTGAACAGGCCCAGCCCGCCGGCCATCGGGCGGGCCGGCCCGATCCGGTCGCAGAGCCGCCCGGCGGCCACCGTCGCGAACAGCTGGCCGATGAGGAACAGTGAGAACGCCCAGGCGTAGAGGTCGATCCCGTCGAGGTCGCTCGCCGCCGCCGGCATCGCCGTCGCCACCGAGATGACCTCGAACGCGACCGCCACGACGGCGACGCAGAGCCCGATCGTGAGCGCCCGTCCCGGGGCGCTCGGTCGCCCGACGCCCGCCTCGACCCCCGAGATCTCCATGGCGCCCAGTCCAGCACGCCGCCCTTCTGGCCGCCCCACCGGCCGCCGGTCCCGGTGGCCGCGCCGTCCCAGGAATCATCGGCGCCGGCGCGTGGTTGGGCACCGGTGATGGCCTCTCCGCGCTCCGCCTCCCCAGCGACCCCTGCGACCCCGACCCGCGAGATGACCGCGCGCGACGCCCGCCGCGTGTCGCTCCTGGTCGGCGCGCTGTTCGGCCTGGCCGGGATGGGCAGCTCCTCGGCGGCCATCGCGCTGCCGGTCCTCGCCCACGACCTCGGCGTGACGACGGGGGTGAGCGCGTGGGCGATCAGCCTCTACGCGCTGATGCTCGCGGTCGCGACGGCGGTCTACGGACGCGTGTCCGACCTCGTCGGGGTGCGGCTACCGCTCCTGGTCGGGGTCGCGCTGATGTCCGCGGGGGCCGTGGCCGGGGCGCTCGCACCGAGCTTCGGCGTGCTGCTCGCGGCACGGATCGTGCAGGGCGCCGGCGCGGCGGCCGTACCCACCCTCGGCGTGGCGATCGTCACCGCTCGCTACACCGGCACCGTGCGAGCCGCCGCGCTGGGCCGGATCGCCGGCGTCGCGGCGGCGGTGAGCTGCCTCGGCCCCTTGGCCGGCGGCTCGGTCGAGGGCCTGCTCGGCTGGCGCGCGGTGATCGCGCTGCCGGTGCTGGGCACGCTCCTCGTGCCGCTGCTGTGGCGCTCCCTCGCGACCGAGGGCAGCGGTGCCCGGCTCGACCTGCTCGGCGCCGCGCTGGTGGCGGGTACGGCGGCCGGGGTCGTGCTCCTCGTGCAGTCACCGTCCACGGGCGCGGCCGTCGCCGCGGCGGGCGGCGCGCTCGTGGTGCTCGGGGTGCCCGCCGTGGCGCTGTGGGTCCGGCGGCGGCCGCACGGCTTCCTCCCGCTCACGGTCATCCGCAACGCCGCCGTCGTCCGCAGCGCGCTCGCGGCCGCGGCGGTCCCGGCGGCGTGGTTCGCGCTGCTCATCGCCGTACCCGCCGTCCTGGTCGGCCAGGGCTGGGAGCCCTGGCAGGTCGGCACCGCACTGCTGCCGAGCGCCGTGACCGGTCTGCTCGCCCCGCGGGTCGCCGGACCGCTGCTGGCGCGGTTCGGCCCGTCGCTGTCGCTCGCCCTCGCCGGGATCGTCGCCTCGGTCGCCCTCGGCGTCGCCGCGGCGGGCGCGTCCCTCGGGTCGGCCGTGCTGCTGGTCGGCGCCGTCGTCGCGGTGACCCTGGCCTTCGGGCTCGGTCAGCCCGCGCTGATGGACGCGGTCGGCCAGGCGGTCGAGGAGGACGTGCGCGGGGTCGCCCTCGGCGTCGCGACGCTGTTCTTCCTGGTCGGCGGCGGCGTGGGGTCGGCCGTCGTCGGCGGTCTCGGGGACACCCTCGGCCTCGGCACCAGCCTGCTGCTGCTCGCCGCGCTGCCGCTGCTCGGCCTGGTGGCCCTGGTGCCGCTGCTGCGCGGCGGCCCGGTGCCCGACCCGACCGACTGAGGGGCGGGGCGCCCGCCCGGGCTCAGGCCCGGCGGGCCCGTGCCGCCGAGCGCGCGCGCAGGCTCGCGTCCAGCACCAGCTTGCGGATCCGCACGGCGTCCGGCGTCACCTCGACGCACTCGTCCTCGCGGCAGAACTCCAGGCTCTGCTCGAGGGAGAGCCGGCGCGGCGGGATCAGCTTCTCGAAGTTGTCCGAGGTGGAGGAGCGGACGTTGGTCTGCTTCTTCTCCTTGGTGATGTTGACGTCCATGTCGTCCTCGCGAGAGTTCTCGCCGACGATCATGCCCTCGTAGACCTCGGTCGTCGGCTCGACGAACATGATCCCGCGCTCCTGCAGGTTGGTCATGGCGTACGCCGTCGCGGCGCCGGAGCGGTCGGCGACCAGGGACCCGGACGCGCGCGAGCGGATCTCGCCGGCCCAGGGCTCGTAGCCCTCGAAGACGTGGTGGGCGATGCCGGTGCCGCGGGTGTCGGTGAGGAACTCGGTGCGGAAGCCGATCAGGCCGCGCGCGGGCACCAGGAACTCCATCCGGACCCAGCCGGTGCCGTGGTTGGTCATCTGCTCCATCCGGCCCTTGCGGACCGCGAGCAGCTGGGTGATCGTGCCGAGGTACTCCTCCGGCGCGTCGATCGTCAGCCGCTCCACGGGCTCGTGGACCTTGCCGCCGATCTCGCGGGTGACGACCTGCGGCTTGCCGACGGTGAGCTCGTAGCCCTCGCGCTTCATCTGCTCGACCAGGATCGCCAGCGCGAGCTCGCCGCGGCCCTGCACCTCCCACGCGTCGGGACGCTCGGTCGGCAGCACCTTGATCGACACGTTGCCGACGAGCTCGGCGTCGAGGCGGTCCTTGACCAGCCGGGCGGTGACCTTCGTGTTCTTGGTCGGGCCGCGCCCTGCGAGCGGGGAGGTGTTCGTGCCGATCGTCATCGAGATGGCGGGCTCGTCGACGGTGATCAGCGGCAGCGCGACCGGGCTCTCCGGGTCGGCCAGCGTCTCGCCGATCATGATGTCCGGGATGCCGGCGATGGCGACGATGTCGCCGGGGCCGGCCTCCGTGCCCGGGGTGCGCTCGAGGCCCTTGGTGACGAGCAGCTCGGTGATCTTGACGTTGGTCGTGGAGCCGTCGCGCCGCATCCACGCGACCTGCTGGCCCTTCTTCAGGTGCCCCTCCTTGACGCGCACGAGGGCGAGCCGGCCCAGGAACGGCGAGGAGTCGAGGTTCGTCACGTGCGCCTGGAGCGGTGCGCCCTCGTCGTACGTCGGAGCGGGGATCGTGTCGATGATCGTCTTGAACAGGGGCTCGAGGTTCTCGGCGTCGGGCAGGCCGCCGTTCGCGGGCATCGTGGTGCTCGCCCGCCCGGCCTTCGCGGAGGCGTAGACGACCGGGAAGTCGAGGGCGTCCTGGCTGTGGCTGTCGTCGAGGAGGTCCATGAACAGCTCGTAGGTCTCGTCGACGACCTCGGAGATCCGCGAGTCGGGCCGGTCGACCTTGTTCACGACGAGGACGACGGGCAGGTCGGCGTTGAGCGCCTTGCGCAGCACGAACCGCGTCTGCGGCAGCGGACCCTCCGAGGCGTCGACGAGGAGCACGATGCCGTCCACCATCGACAGGCCGCGCTCGACCTCGCCGCCGAAGTCCGCGTGGCCGGGGGTGTCGATGATGTTGATGGTCATCGCCCCGCCGTCGACGCCCTCGGCGGCGGCGCCGGTGTAGCGGATCGCGGTGTTCTTCGCGAGGATCGTGATGCCCTTCTCGCGCTCGAGGTCGCCGGAGTCCATGGCCCGCTCGTCGACGTGCTGGTGCTCGCCGAACGCGCCACCCTGCCACAGCATCTTGTCGACCAGCGTGGTCTTGCCGTGGTCGACGTGCGCGACGATCGCGACGTTGCGGAGGTCGGCGCGGAGGGCTCGGGTGGCGGTGTTCTCGGGCATGGCGGGGCAGTCGTCGCTTTCGTCGGTGTGCCTGCGAGGCGTCTGCGACGGCTGGTCGTGGGAGTGAGCGGGCGCCGTCGCGTGCGCAGGCCGACCCGATCCTACCGGCTGGTCCGGTCCTGACCTATCTGACTCAGGTCCGGCTCGGGTCCGGCTCAGGCGAGCGCGCGGTCGAGGGCCGCCTCGACGTGCAGGGTCGTGCAGGGGAACACGGGCAGCTCGGAGTCGGCCTGCTTGACGAGCATCTCGAGCTCGGTGCAGCCGAGCACGACACCCTCCGCACCGGCGTCCCAGAGGTCCTCGATCACCGAGACGACCATGGCGCGGGAGCTGTCGAGGACCTTGCCGTGCACGAGCTCGCCGTAGATCACCTGGTTGATCGCGTCGTGGTGGCGCTCGTCGGGCACGAGCACCTCGAGGTCGTGCGAGGCGAGCCGCTCGCGGAAGAACGGCTGCTGCATCGCGAACGACGTGCCGATCAGCGCGATCTCCTGGAGGCCGCGCGCGGTGGCCGCCTCGGCGACGACGTCGGCGAGGTGCAGGAACGGGATGTCGACGGCCGCCTCCACCTGGTCGGCGACCTTGTGGAACGCGGTCGTGCACATCAGCAGCAGGTCGGCGCCGGCGGCCTCCACGCCGCGGGCGGCGCCGGCGAGCATGGTCGCGACGTCGTCCCACCGGTCGGCGCGCTGGAGGTCGGTCAGCTCGGCGAACTCGACGCTCGACATGACCACGCGCGCCGAGTGCAGGCCTCCGAGCCGCTCCTCCACGCCGAGGTTGAGCAGCTTGTAGTACTCGATGCTGCTCTCCCAGCTCATGCCTCCCACGAGGCCGATGCTCAACACGCGGCTGAGTCTGTCACACCGTCCGGGAGCCGCGGACGGGTCGAAGGGCCCGTGGCCCGGGGGGTCGATTCTGTCGGTGGGGAGGGGTAGACCTGTGGCCATGACGCACTGCCGGTTCATCCCGCCGTACCTCCTCGACAAGATCGCCACCGACCACCCGGACGGCCTCGCCTCCGGCAGCGGGCGGCACACCCTGGCCATCGACGCGCGGCTGCGCGAGCGACGGGCGTCCGCGGCGCCGGTCCCGGGCTCGGCACCGAGGAGCGCGGTCGCGGGGGAGGCGGCGTTCAGCGTGCACACCGCCGACAACGGCACCGACCTGCCCGGTGCGACGGTGCGCTCGGCGGGCGACCCCGTCAGCGGCGACGCCGCCGTCGACGAGGCGTACGCCGGCGTGGAGGGCTCGCTCGCGCTGTTCTCCGAGGTCTACGGCCGCTCCTCCTACGACGACCAGGGCGCGCCGGTGGTGGCGACCGTGCACTACGAGCAGGACTACGACAACGCGTTCTGGGACGGCACGCAGCTCGTCTTCGGCGACGGCGACGGCACGGTGTTCGACCGGTTCACCAAGCCCGTGGACGTGCTCGCCCACGAGTTCACGCACGCCGTGACGCAGTTCACGGCCAACCTCACCTACCAGGGCCAGTCCGGCGCGCTCAACGAGTCGGTCTCCGACGTCTTCGCCTCCTGCCTCAAGCAGCGGCTGCTCGGCCAGTCCGCCGCCGATGCCGACTGGCTGATCGGCGAGGGCATCTTCCTGCCCGCCGTCCAGGGCCGCGCGCTGCGCTCGATGGCCGAGCCCGGGACGGCCTACGACGACGACGCGATCGGCAAGGACCCGCAGGTCGGCTCGATGGCCGACTACGTCGACACCACCGACGACAACGGCGGGGTGCACCTCAACTCCGGGATCCCCAACCGCGCCTTCCAGCTCGCCGCCACCGGCATGGGCGGCACGAGCTGGGACGGCGCCGGCGCGGTCTGGTACGCCGCCCTGACCTCCGGCGTCCCCGCCGACGCCGACTTCGCCACCTTCGCCGCGGCGACCGTCACCGCCGCGGAGGCCGTCTCCGCCGAGGCCGCCGACGCCGTCCGCACCGCCTGGGAGACCGTCGGCGTGACGCCGGGGACGACCACCGGCGCGGGCACGTCCTCCACCGGCGGTGCCACCGCCCCCGGCCGGGTCGCGGTCACCAAGTCCGGCGGCTTCGCGGGCATCCGCCAGACCGGCGAGGTCACCCTCGGCGACGACCCCCGGACCCCCGAGGTCGAGCACCTCCTCGGCCGCATCGACCTGCGCTCCGCGGTCCCGCACCAGCCCCGCCCGGACCGCTACGTCTACACCTTCAACGTCGACGACGACGAGGTCGTGGTCGGCGAGCCCGACCTCACCCCCGAGATGCACGAGCTCGCCCGGCTGGTCCTCGGCTCCAGCTGACCCCGCTGCGGCGATCGAGGAGCGGGCCCGCCCGCGGCGGTCAGTCGAAGACGCGGTGCACCTTGTGCTGGGCGGCCTGGGCACGGGGGCGGATCACCAGCTCGTCGATGTTGACGTGCGACGGTCGGGTGACCATCCAGGTGATCGCGTCGGCGACGTCGTCGGCGGTCAGCGGCTCGGCCACACCGGCGTACACGCCCTCGGCCTTCTCCTCGTCGCCGTCGAAGCGCACCAGGGCGAACTCGTCGGTCCGGACCATGCCGGGGGCGATCTCGCAGATCCGGACGGGCTGGTCGTAGAGCTCGAGCCGCAGCGTCTCGGAGACGACCTGGGTGCCGTGCTTGGCCGCCGTGTAGCCGCCGCCGCCCTCGTAGGCGATGCGTCCTGCCGTCGAGCCGACGTTGAGGATCACCCCGGCGCCGCTGGCCACCAGCGCGGGCAGCAGCGCCTTGGTGACCTGCACCAGGCCGATGACGTTGACCTCGAACATCCGTCGCCAGTCGTCGCTCGACGCCTCCGCGACGGGCGAGGCCCCGAACGCTCCGCCCGCGTTGTTGACGAGCACGTCGAGCCGGTCGCCGACCAGGGCGGCGAGCGCGGCGACGTCGTCCTCGGAGGTCACGTCGCAGGTCACGGGGGTGCCGCCGATCTCGCCGGCGAGCGCCTCGACGCGGTCGGCGCGGCGGGCGGCGCAGAAGACGTGGAAGCCCTCGGCGGCGAGGTGGCGGGCGGTGGCGGCGCCGATGCCGCTGCTGGCGCCGGTGACGACGGCGGTGCGGGTGGTGGGAGGCTGCATGCGGTCGATTCTGTCCCGAGCGGCCGGCGGCGAACCGTCGGGGCGCCCGCATCCCGGACCCGGCGCCGGAATAGGTGTGACCTGCGTCAGGTTGGAGACCTGGAGGTGTGTCCGTGAGCCCTGACCCCGCGGCGGTGCAGCCGCCTCGCGGCGACCCCTCACGGGGTATGACGGACGGCTCCACCAGCCTGCGCCACGGCCGCGTCGCCATGGTCAGCCTGCACACCTCGCCGCTCGACCAGCCGGGGACGGGCGACGCCGGCGGCATGAACGTGTACGTCGTCGAGCTCGCCAAGCGCCTGGCCGCCCGCGGCGTGGCCGTCGAGATCTTCACCCGCGCCACGTCCTCGACGCTCCCGCCGACGGTCGAGGCGTTCGCCGGGGTCACCGTCCACCACGTCCACGCCGGCCCCTTCGAGGGACTGGCGAAGGCCGAGCTCCCGGGCCAGCTGTGCGTGTTCGCCCGCGAGGTGCTGCGCGCCGAGGCCCGCCACGACCAGGGCTGGTTCGACGTCGTGCACTCCCACTACTGGCTCTCCGGCCAGGTGGGCACGCTCGTCCGCGACCGGTGGAGCGTCCCGCTCGTGCACTCCATGCACACGATGGCGAAGGTGAAGAACCTCTCCCTGGCCGAGGGCGACGCCCCCGAGCCGGCCGCCCGGGTCATCGGCGAGGAGCAGGTCGTCGAGGCAGCCGACATGCTCGTGGCCAACACCGACCAGGAGGCCAAGCAGCTGCTCGAGCTGTACGACGCCGACCCGGCGCGCGTGGAGGTCGTGCACCCCGGGGTCGACCTCGACGTGTTCCGGCCGCGCCCCGACGCCCGCGCCCGCCTCGGGCTGGCCCCGGACGCGGTGGTGCTGCTCTTCGCGGGGCGGATCCAGCCGCTCAAGGCGCCCGACGTCCTGCTGCGCGCCGTGCACGCGCTGCTCGAGCGCGACCCCGCGCTGCGCTCCCGGCTGGTCGTCCCGGTCGTCGGCGGCCCCTCGGGCAGCGGCCTCGAGCACCCCGAGTCGCTCGCGCAGCTCGCCGACGTGCTCGGCATCACGGACGTCGTACGCTTCGTGCCGCCGGTCGCCCAGTCGACGCTGGCCGACTGGTACGCCTCTGCCACCCTGGTCTGCGTGCCGTCCTACAACGAGTCCTTCGGGCTGGTGGCCGTCGAGGCGCAGGCCGCCGGCACCCCCGTGGTCGCAGCGGCCGTGGGTGGCCTCACGACCGTCGTCGCCGACGGCGTCTCCGGCCTGCTCGTCGCCTCGCACGACCCGGCCGACTACGCCCGCGCCATGCGAGCGCGTGGTCGCCTCGCCCGCCCTGCGCGAGCGCCTGTCCGCCGGCGCGCTGACCCAGGCCGCCGGCTTCGCCTGGGAGCGCACGGCCGACCGCACGCTCGAGGTCTACCGTGCCGCCGGGCGCTCCATGCGCGACGACCTCGCGGGCCTGCGCCGATGAGCCGTACGTCGGAGCGCGCGGACGCGATCGCGACGGTCCGCTCGGTCCTGGGGGAGTCGGACCTGACCTGGAAGGAGCTCTCGCACGGTGTGTTCACCGTCGACCTGCCGGGCGAGCGCAAGCTGTCGACGCCGTGCCGCCTCGACGTCGGCGAGCACGCCTTCGGGGTGCACGCCTTCGTCGCCCGGCAGCCCGACGAGAACCACGAGCGCGTCTACCGCTGGCTGCTCGAGCGCAACCTGCGCCTGTTCGGGGTGGCCTTCGCCGTCGACCGCACGGGCGACATCTACCTCGACGGCCGGCTGCCGCTGAGCGCGGTCACGCCTCCGGAGATCGACCGCCTCCTCGGCGCCGTGCTGACCTACGCCGACGAGTCCTTCAACACGATCCTGGAGCTCGGGTTCGCCTCCTCGATCCGCAAGGAGTGGGAGTGGCGGCGCAAACGCGGCGAGTCGACGCGCAACCTCGATGCGTTCCGCGGCTGGCTCGAGCAGGACCCGCCGCCCGGCCCCGGCCCCGGCGACTCCCGAGCCCCGTAGTCACTGACTACGAGGACAGGGCGAGGTCGGCGGGGGAGATGCCGAGCAGGTCGCCGACGGCGCGCTCGCCGTGCGGCGTGACCACCAGCGCCCGCGAGCGGTCCGGCCGCCGGACCCACTCGCGCTCGAGGAACGTCGCGCACACCGCGGTCCCGACCGCGCCGGCGAGGTGCGGGCGGCGCTCGGTCAGGTCGAGGCAGTCGCGCAGGAACGCCCGCCGCCCGCCGGCCACCGCGTCGACGTCCACGCCGAGCCCGGTGAGCAGGTCTCGCCCGCGGGCGGTCAGGGCCAGCCCGTCGCGCCGCCGCAGCATCCGCCGGGCGAGCATCGCATCGTGCACGGCGACGCCGAGGCGCCCGGCGAGGTGGTCGTAGCAGGTCCTTGCGGCGGCCAGCCGGTCCCGCGCTCGTACGTCGGACAGGGACCGCGCCTCCGGACGGTCGCCGAGCGCCGCGAGCGCCTCGACCACGGCGGCGACGTGCGGGCCGGCGAGGCGGACGTAGGTCGAGCGGCCCTGCTGCTCGGTCCCGACCAGCCCGCCCCGGGCCAGCCGGGACACGTGCTCGCTGGCCGCCGCCCTCCCGACCGAGGCCTGCGCCGCCAGCTCCGAGACGGTCCACCGGCCGCCGTCGAGCATGGCCAGGCACATCGCGGCCCGGCTCCGGTCGCCCAGCAGGCAGGCCACGTCCGCCAGCGACTGCGCCTCGCTCACGCCGCCACCTCCTCGGCCACCCGCGGCCGGGGACGCCGGCGCGCCAGCGCGACCCCGACCAGGCACAGCGCGCCTCCGACGTACGCCATCGTCGGCGGGACCTCGGACAGGAACACCCAGCTCAGCAGGACGGTGATCGGCGGGACGAGGTACGTCGTGACGCTGAGGTTGCCGGCGCTCATGTGCCGCAGCGCGAAGGCGTAGGTGGAGAACGCGACGGCCGTGGGGAAGAGCCCGAGGTAGACCACCCAGCCCAGGTCGGCCGCGCTCGCCTCGCCCACGTCACGCACGAGGTCGCCCGCGAACGGCAGGCATGCCACCGCCCCGACCGTGCACGCGATCCAGGTGACCTCGATGCCGGAGAGCCGCGAGACCAGCGGCTTCTGCACGGTCAGGCTGACGGCGTACGCCGCCGCGGCGACCAGGCACAGCGCCACGCCCACGGGGTCGCGGTCGTCGTGGCCGCCGGTGGCCGTGGCGATGAGCACCACCCCGGCGAAGGCGACGAGCAGCCCGATCCCGAGCGCGGGGGTGGCCCGCTCCTTGAGGAACACGGCCGCCAGCACGGCCACGAGGACCGGGGAGAGCTGGATCAGCATGGCGGCCGTGCCGGCGTCGACGCGGTGCTCGCCGGCGTTGAGCGCGACGTTGTAGAGGCCGAACCACAGCACGCCGATGGTCACCAGCCCCGGCCAGTCCCGCCGCTGCGGGGTCGTCCAGCCGCGCCGGACCAGCACACCGAGCGCCAGCGAGCCGACCAGCAGCCGGCCGAGCGACAGCGAGCCGGGGGAGAAGCCGTCGAGGTGCCGGATCGCCACGAACGCCGACGCCCACAGCAGCAGGGTGATCGCGACGGCGACGAGCGGCAGCGCCGAGGGGCGCGAGGAGGTCATGGGCGCCACGCTATCCGCGTGACGCTTCGGTCCCCACCGACATGTTGCCGACTTCGCGTCGAGATCCGGCCGCCCGTCGCGGCCGCTCAGGCCTCGAGCTTGTAGCCCAGCCCGCGCACGGTGACGAGGTACGTCGGCGTGGCCGGGTCGGGCTCGATCTTGGCCCGCAGCCGCTTCACGTGCACGTCGAGGGTCTTGGTGTCGCCGACGTAGTCCGAGCCCCAGACCCGGTCGATCAGCTGGCCGCGGGTGAGCACCCGGCCCGGGTTGCGCAGGAACATCTCGAGGAGCTCGAACTCCTTCAGGGGCAGCTTGGTGCCGTCGCCGTTGACCGTCACGACGTGCCGCTCCACGTCCATCCGCACCGGGCCGGCCTCCAGGGTCGGGACGGCGGGCTCGGCCTCCTGGCCGCGGCGCAGCACCGCCCGGATCCGGGCCACGAGCTCGCGGGGGGAGTAGGGCTTGGTGACGTAGTCGTCGGCGCCGAGCTCGAGCCCGACCACCTTGTCCACCTCGGCGTCCTTGGCGCTGACCATGATCACCGGCACGTTGGACGTGGCCCGGATCCGCCGGCACACCTCCGTGCCGGGCAGGCCGGGGAGCATCAGGTCGAGGAGCACGATGTCGGCGCCGGCCCGCTCGAACTCCGCGAGGGCGTCGGGTCCGGTCCCGGCCACGGCGACGTCGAAGCCCTCCTTGCGGAGCATGTAGGCCAGGGCGTCGCTGTAGCTCTCCTCGTCCTCGACGACGAGCACTCGGGTCACGGGGTTGCCTCCTGGGGCCTGGGGATGGGGGCGCTCTGCGCCGACGGGGGTGCCGATGGGGGCGCAGGCTGTGCGGGGGCCGCAGGCCCCGTCGGCACTGTCGGGACGCGCCGCGGCAGCGTGAGGGTGAACGTCGAGCCCTGGCCCTCGATCGACCACACCCTGATCTCGCCGCCGTGCGAGGCGGCCACGTGCTTGACGATCGAGAGACCGAGCCCGGTGCCGCCGGTGGAGCGGTGCCGGGCCGGGTCGACGCGGTAGAACCGCTCGAAGATCCTGTCGATCTCCGATGGCGGGATGCCGATGCCCTGGTCGGTGACGGTCAGGTCGACCATCAGGTCGTCGGCCCGAGCGGCCACCACCACCCTGCTGTTGGCGGGGGAGTAGTTGACGGCGTTCGCGACGAGGTTGCCGAGGGCGAGCGACACCTCGTCGCCGTTGCCGAGGATGGTCAGGTCGGTCTCGCCGTCGTGGACGACGGTGATGCCCTTGGCCTGAGCGTCGATCGCGCTCTGGTCGATGGCGCGGGACACGACCGCGTCCACGTCGACCGGCTCGGGGTCGTCGAGGGGGTCGTCGCCCTGGAGCCGTGACAGCTCGATGATCTGCTGCACCAGCTTGGACAGCCGCGCGCTCTCGGTCTGCATCCGGCCGGCGAAGCGGATCACCGCCTCCGGGTCGTCGGAGGCCTCCTCGACGGCCTCGGCCAGCAGGTTGA
Organism: uncultured Actinomycetota bacterium; assembly: GCA_963781745.1. Classification (GTDB taxonomy): domain Bacteria; phylum Actinomycetota; class Actinomycetes; order Propionibacteriales; family Nocardioidaceae; genus Nocardioides_B. The sequence continues at coordinate 214,724 of CAWAHH010000012.1, forward strand.
TCGCGCCCACCGGCGTCTTCAGCTCGTGGGAGACGTTGGCGACGAAGTCGCGCCGGATCGCCTCGACCCGGCGCTCGCGGGTGCGGTCCTCGACCAGCGCGAGCACCAGCCGGCTGCTCAGGGGCGCGACCCGCGCGGTGACGTGCTGCGGCGCGGTCGCGCGCCCGCGCGACATCACCAGCTCGGTCTCGCGGATCTGGCCGTCGCGGCGGACCTGGCGGATCAGGTCGGCGAGCTCCTCGACGGCGACCTGGTTGCCGCGCACGAGCCCGAAGGAGTACGCCGGAGCGGAGGCCTTGAGCACCTCGTCGGTCTCGTCCACGACGAGCGCGCTCGACCGGAGCACGCTGAGCACGGTGGCGACGCCCGGCGGCACGGCCGGCTCCTCGACCTCCCCGCGGGACCGCATCTGGCTCTCGCTGACGCGCCACGCCAGGACGACGCCCGCACCGAGCACCGCGCCCAGCAGGGCGAACAGGAGTGCCTGCGTCGTACCGTCCACGAGTCGATCGTACGCAGACCCCGCACCCCGTGTTCGCCCGCAGCAGCCCCCTGACCTGCGCTTTCGGCGACTGTTCACCTCGCGTTCACGCTTCGTCGTGCCCGGTGCCCCGGGACTTCACCGCGCGGTCACCTGCGCTCTCTAGCCTCTGGTCCATGCGCGATGCCTACTTCGACCAGCTCGACACGATCGTGGACGACCTCGTCGCGATGACCCACGAGGTGCAGGAGGCCGTCGCCCGCGCGACGCAGGCCCTGCTCACCGCGGACGCCGAGGTCGCCGAGCAGGTGATCTCCCGGGACGCCCTCATCGACGCCGCGCGCGAGCGCATCGAGGAGAAGTCCTTCGAGCTGCTCGCCCTGCAGCAGCCGGTCGCGAGCGATCTGCGGATGCTCGTCGCGGCTCTGCGGATGGTGGCCGACCTCGAGCGGATGGGCGACCTGTCGGTGCACGTCGCCAAGGTCGCGCGGCTGCGCGTGCCCCAGGTCGCCGTGCCCGCCGAGCTGGTGCCGACGATCGAGCGGATGGCCCAGGTCGCGGAGAAGATGGTCGGCACCTCGGCGGGGGTCATCGCCGAGCGCGACGTCGAGGGCGCCCGGCAGATGGAGGAGGACGACGAGGAGATGGACCAGCTCCGCGCCTCGTCGTTCCGGCTGATGCTCGACGACGCGTGGGAGCACGGCGTCGAGGCGGCCGTCGACATCGCGCTGCTCGGCCGCTACTACGAGCGGATCGCCGACCACGCCGTGTCCCTGGCCCGCCGGGTCGTCTACCTCGTCACCGGCGAGGTCGGGGTGCCCGCGGACCTCTGAGCCGGTCGCGTCGCGACCCGCCCGGGGAGCGCCCCGGGTGAGAGGATGACGCCGTGGGTCCGGCAACGCGCCAGTCGGCCTCGGTCGACGCCGTCGAGGGGTACGCCGCCGCCGCGGAGCGCTTCGCGGCCGCGGTGGCCTTCAGCGACCCCCGCGCCCGCGTGCCGAGCTGCCCCGGCTGGTCGACGTACGACCTCGTCGTGCACCTCGGCAACGTGCACGCGTGGGCCGCGACCATCGTGGAGACCGGCAGCGTCGCGGCCGAGCAGAACGACGAGCCGAGGTCCAGCCGAGCCCGCGCGCTGAGCCAGTGGTACGTCGGCAAGGCCGAGCGACCTCTACGAGGTGCTGCGCACCGTCGACCCGGACCACCCCTGCTGGAACTTCGCGTACGGCGCCGGGGTGGCCGGCTTCTGGCAGCGCCGCCAGCTGCACGAGACGACAGTCCACCAGGTCGACCTCGACCTCGCGGCCGGGCGGCCCCTGCAGGTCGACGCCGACGTCGCGCGCCGACGGCATCGACGAGGTGCTCACCGTCTTCGCGCACCGGATGGCCCGGCGCGGGCACGGTGCCCGCCTCGACGGCCGCCTCGCGCTGAGCGCCACCGACACCGGCGACACCTGGCTGCTCGGCCCGCCCGGGCAGGCCGGCGCCGAGCCGCGCAGGCCCCGGTGCCGGCCCAGCCGCCCGGTGGCACGACCGCGGGGCGCCCGCCGACGGTCGAGCGCCGCCGCGGCCGTCACCGTCGACCGTGCAGGACCGGGTCGAGGCGCCCGCCGAGGTGCTCTATCGCCTGCTCTGGAAGCGTCTCCCGGTCGAGCAGGCCGACCTCGCCGTGTCCGGCGACGCCGCTCGCGTGCGGGCGTTCCTGGACTCCCGCCTGGTGCCCTGAAAGCCGGTCGCGGTTAGTCGGAGCGGCGCGGCTAGGTTCGTGGCCATGCCCGTCGTCGACGTCTCGGACCTCCGTCGCAGCTACCGCACCCGCACCGGCATCGTCCGGCGCGAGCGCAAGGACGTCGAGGCGGTCCGCGGGGTCTAGCTTCGGCATCGCGCCGGGCGAGCTGTTCGGGCTGCTCGGTCCCAACGGCGCGGGCAAGACCACCACGATCAAGATGCTGATCACGCTGCTGCTGCCCACCGGCGGCTCGGCGAGGTGCTCGGCCACGACGTCGTCGACCGACGCCCGCGAGGTGCGCCGCCACATCGGCTACGTCTTCGGCGGCGACCGCGGGCTCTACGAGCGGCTCTCGCGCGCTGGACAACCTGCGCTACTTCGCCGAGCTGTACGGCGTCCCGCCGCGCGAGCAGCGCGAGCGCATCGGCATCGCTGCTGGAGCTGGTCGGCCTCACCGGCCGCGAGAAGGAGCGGGTCGAGGGGTTCTCGCCGCGGCATGCGGCAGCGGCTGCACATCGCGCGCGGGCTGCTGCACGACCCGGAGGTGCTCTTCCTCGACGAGCCGACCATCGGCATCGACCCGGTCGGCGCCCGCGAGCTGCGCGGCACGATCGCGGCGCTCAAGCGAGCAGGGCAAGACGATCCTGCTCACCACGCACTACATGTTCGAGGCCGACGAGCTCTGCGACCGGATCGCGGTGATCCGCGGCGGCGCGATCGTCGCCGAGGGCACCCCGCCGACCTCAAGCAGCGCGTCAGCGCCGGCCACGTCGTGGAGGTCGAGACCTTCGGCGCTGCCCGGACACGGCGGTCGACGCCGTACGCCGGTTCGCCGGGCGTGCGCTCGGCCGCCGTCGAGGAGCGCGGTCAGGCGCAGGTCCTGATCGTGCAGGTCGAGCCCGGGCGCCGAGGTCACCTCGGCGGTGCTCGGCGCAGCTGGGCGGCGTCACGCGTCGGCCGGGTCAGCTCGCGCGAGCCCAGCCTCGAGGACGCCTACGTCGAGCTGGTCTCGGCCGGCCGGATCCCGGCGAGCGTCCGTGAGGTTGCTGCGGCTGTTCGCTGTCCTACTGGCTGCACCTGAAGATGCTGGCCGTCTCGGCCTTCGACGGGATCTTCCAGGTCGTCTGGCCGCTGTTCTTCGCCACCGTCGCGTTCCTGCTCTACGGCCGTGCCGACGACGAGCCGCTGCTGGTCTACGCCGGGCTCGGGGCGGCGGTGATGGGCATCTGGTCGGTGATCACCACGACGGCGAGCAGCCTGCTCCAGCGCGAGCGCTGGCTCGGCACGCTCGAGCTGCTGGTGGCCTCGCCGACCCGGTTCGCGATGGTCCTGGTGCCGATCACGACCGCGATGGCCTCGCTCGGCCTGTACAGCCTGGTCTCCACCCTGGTGTGGGGGCGGCTGCTGTTCGGCATCTCGCGTGCCCGTCGCGAGCCCGCTCGCGTTCGTGCTCTCGATCGTCGTCTCGATCTTCTCCGTCGCGCTGATCGGCTTCCTGCTCTCGGTGGCCGTGGTCCGCTACCGCACCGCCTGGGCGATGGGCAACCTGCTGGAGTACCCCGGCTGGCTGGTCTGCGGCTTCCTGGTGCCGCTCACGCTGTTCCCCGACTGGGTCGGCCTGGATCGCCTACGCGCTGCCGCCGACGTGGGGGATGCAGGCGATCCGGGCCTCGGCCGCCGGCGGGTCGCCCTGGCTCGACATCGCGATGTGCCTGGTGCTCGGGCTCGGCGTACGGCGCTGGTCGGCGCGCTCATGTCCGAGACGGTGCTGCGCTCGGCCCGCCGCCACGCGACCCTGGCGCTGACGTGACCAGCGCTGCGGATCTTCTTCGTCGGTGGGCTGATCAGCTTCCGGGCGCTGTTCAACTGGCTCAGCCCGTGGATCTACATCCCCTCGATGCTGGTCGCGCCGATCTTCCAGATCCTGCTGTTCGCCTACATCGGCCGCAGCGCCGGCGTCGAGTCCGACGCGTTCTTCGTGATCGGCAACGCCGTGCAGTACTCCGCGATCCCCTGCCTGTTCGCGATGGCCAACACCGTCGCCGGCGAGCGGTTCACCCAGACGCTGGGGCATCGTGCTGGTCACGCCGGCGCGACCGGGTCGCCGCTGTTCCTCGGGCAGGTCGCTGCCGGTCGTGGTCAACGGCTTCGTCGTGTCGATGTTCTGCCTGGTCGTCGGCTCGCTGCTGCTGGGCGTCAGCTGTCCCCGGCCACCTGGCTGCCGCTCGCGCTGGTCGTCGGCGGTCGCCGCGGCGTCCTGCACCGGCCTCGGGACTGGTCAACGCCGCGCTCGGGCTGCGGGTGCGGGAGACGGCGGTGATGTCCAACGTGCTCTTCGGCGTGCTGCTGATCTTCTGCGGCGTCAACGTCCCGCTCGACGCCCTGCCCGGGTGGATGGCCGTCGGTCGGGTCCTGGCTGCCGCTGACCCACGCGATCGAGGCCGCCCGCGAGGTCGCCGCCGGTGGCACGCTCGGCTCGGTCGGCGGCCTGGTCGGCCGCGAGCTCGCCCTCGGGGCCGGCTACGGCGCGGTGGGCATGGTCGCCCTGCGGCTGCTGGAGGTCGAGGGCCGCCGTCGCGCCACCCTGGAGATCCAGTAGCCGGTCAGCGGCCCTGGTTGGCGACCGCCGTGATGGCGTCCGCCGCGGCGCTCGGGGTCGAGGTACTCCCCGCCCGGCCGGGTCGGCCGCAGGTGCTCGTCGAGGCGGTAGACCAGCGGGATGCCGGTGGGGATGTTCAGGCCGACGACGGCCTCCTCGGACATGCCGTCGAGGTGCTTGACCAGGGCGCGCAGCGAGTTGCCGTGGGCGGCCACGCAGACGGTGCGGCCGGCGCGCAGGTCGGGCACGATCGCGTCGTACCAGTAGGGCAGCATCCGGGCCACGACGTCGTCGAGGCACTCGGTGCGCGGCATGATCTCGTCGGCCAGTGCTCGGCGTAGCGCGCGTCGCCGGTCTGCGACACTCGTCGTCGTCGTCGATGCGGCGGCGGCGGGGTGTCGTAGGAGCGCCGCCAGAGCATGAACTGCTCCTCGCCGTACTCCTCGAGCGTGGCCTTCTTGTCCTTGCCCTGCAGGGCGCCGTAGTGCCGCTCGTTGAGCCGCCAGGACCGCCGCACCGGGATCCAGTGCCGGTCGCAGCGCGTCGAGCGCGAGGCTGGGCGGTGGTGATCGCCCGGCGCAGCACCGAGGTGTGCAGCACGTCGGGCAGCACGCCGGCCTCGGCGATCAGCTCGCCGCCGCGGACGGCCTCCGCGCGGCCCTTGTCGGTCAGGGCGACGTCGACCCAGCCGGTGAAGAGGTTCTTGGCGTTCCACTCGCTCTCGCCGTGGCGGAGCAGGACCAGGGTGTACGGACGCGCTCGTCATGGCGCCCACCCTAGTGGCCGCAGCGGGGCCGCCGTCAGGACGCGGGCGGCAGCGGGACGGAGGGGTACGTCGGGTCGCTCGCGGCGACCACGGGGGCGTCCACGGTGATCGCCTCGGCACGGTCGAAGGAGAACGTGATGCGCACAAGGCCGCCGGGGACGACCTGCTTGCCGCTGACGAAGCCTGCCGTCGGTGGCCAGGTTGAGCAGGCCGGCGGCAGGGATCGCGGTGTCGCCACCCGGGGTGACCTCGAGGCTCGACGTCGTCGCCGCCGCCGGCGATGCCGCGCAGGGTGTCGGCGTCGTCTGGTCGTTGTTGACCAGGCTCGCGATGAGCGTGCCGCTGCCGTCGGCACCCGAGACGACCAGCGCGTTGAGCACGTCGACCTCGCCGCTGCGGTCGTCCACGCCGCGGCGGGGTTGTAGACCTGGTCGGTCTGCGCGCCGAAGCCGAGCCGCACGAGGACAGAGGGGAACCCGAGGACGATGGCTGCGGTGGCGATGCTGCGACGAACGTTCACGGCACGGGTCCTCTCGAAGCTCCTCGGTGGAGCGAACGGACGGTGTCGGCGCCCAGCACGGCGGGCGGGTGCGCCTGAGTCTAGTCATCAGCGACCGGGTCCTGTGGCCAGGGCGACCGCGAGCGCGGCGGCGAGCACGACGGTCGTGGACGCAGTCGACCGGCGCAGCCGCGGCGCGCCGATCCGCATCGGCGAGGACGAGGGGCAGGTGCCGCAGCCCGGTGGTGCGGTCCTGCACGAGGTCCGGCAGGGCGGTGAGCACGTGGACGGCGACGCCGAGCAGGGCGGCGAGCGGGGCGGACCAGAACGCGGCGAGGGCGGCGAGGTGGGCGAGGCCGGCGGTGGTGCCGTTGGCGAGCGAGAGCGGGACCACCAGCAGGACCGCGCAGGCGACCGCGACCGCGTCGTGGCGGGGTCGACCCAGCCCATCGCGAGGGGCTTGATCCTGGCGCCGGCCTCGCGGTCGCGGTCGCGGTCGGCGAGGTCGTCGAGCCAGCCACGGGGGCCTGCCCGACCAGCACCGTGACGGCCGCGAGCAGGCAGGCCGCCGCGTCGTGGCCCTCGGCGACGGCGAGCGCCGCGACCCGGCCGCGAGGGCGGCGGCGGCGCCCGGGTGGGCGGCCAGCAGGAGCGCGACGGCGGGGCCGCGACGGGCCCGGAACCTCATCGCCGGACCGTCCGCGACGGGGCCCCGGGGGCACTGCGTCGTGGTGCCGAAGGCATACAAATCCACCATCTGTCAAGCCCCAATGTGGCCTCTGACCTGCGCAAACGCGACTTCGACCGGTTCCGCGGACGTGTTATCCTAGTCACCTAGGAAGGGGTACTTGGCACATGACATTTACCGTCGGCGAAACGGTTGTTTACCCGAATCACGGCGCAGCAGTCATCGAGGACATCGAGACCCGGCAGATCAAGGGCGAGGATCGGCAGTACCTGGTTCTCCGCATCGTCGCCCAGCAGGATCTGGTCGTGCGGGTCCCCGCCTGCAACCTCGACCTGGTCGGCGTGCGCGACGTGGTCGACAAGGAAGGACTGGAGCGGGTCTTCGACGTCCTGCGTGCCGCGCACACCGAGGAGCCGACCAACTGGTCCCGCCGCTACAAGGCGAACCTCGAGAAGCTGCACTCCGGTGACGTGATGAAGGTGGCGGAGGTCGTGCGCGACCTGTGGCGCCGCGAGCGTGACCGTGGCCTCTCGGCCGGTGAGAAGAGGATGCTGGCGAAGGCGCGCCAGATCCTGGTCTCCGAGCTGGCGCTCGCCGAGCACACCAACGAGGACAAGGCCGAGGCCCTCCTCGACGAGGTGCTGGCGTCCTGACAGACACCACCTCGAGAGCCCCCGCACGCATCGCGTGACGGGGGCTCTCGTCATCTCGGGAGGTCCCATGACGTACGACGACGAGCCGCTCGCGGCCGTGGGCGTGGTGCCGGTCGACGGGCGGGCGTCGCTGCCGTTCGCGCTGCTGCACGGCGAGTCGCTGGTCGCGGTGGCCTCCTGGGCGCTCGGCGAGGCCGGTGTCTCGCTGCTCGACTTCACCAGCGACTGGGAGCACGTGCAGTCGCTCGGGGCCGACCTCGTGGTGCACGACCCGCTGTGCCCCGGCACGCCCGTGGAGTTCCTGGTCGACGCCGTCGCGGCGGCCGCGTCGAGCGGGCGGGTGGTCGTGGGTGTGAGACCCGTCACCGACACCGTCAAGGAGGTCGACGGCACCGTGCTCGGGGCGACCGTCGACCGCGAGGGCCTCGTCGCCGTCGCCTCGCCCGTGGTGCTCCCCGCCTCCGTGGTGGCCGCCCTGCCCGGACCACCGTCCCTGGACGACCTCGCCGACCTGGTCGCCACCCTGGGCGCCGACCACGACGTCGTCCTCCTCGAGGCGCCGTCGTCGGCCCGCCGGGTCAGCGACGAGTCCGACCTCCGCCTGCTCGAGGCCCTGGTCCTGCCCCGCTGACGGGGCGCGCCCCGTCAGCGGCGTCGTGGGAGGGGGCGAGGCGCTCGGCGACGGCCAGGTCCTCGGCGAAGGTGACCTTGAGGTTCGTGGCGGGGGTGGGGACGGCGTGGATGCGCAGGTCGGGCGCGTAGGCGGCGACGCAGGCGGCGGTGTCGGTGCCGGTGAAGCCGTCGGCCTCGGCGCGGGTGTAGGCGTCCAGGAGGGCGGCCGCGCGGAAGGCCTGCGGGGTCTGCACGGCGACCAGGCCGGTGCGGTGGCGTCCCGTGGGCGTCCAGGATGCCGGGCTGGGGGCGCGCGGGCAGGGCACCGCCGTGCTCGGCAGCGGTCCGCACCGTGGCGGCGAACAGGTCGGCGTCGGCGAGGGGCCGGGCGCCGTCGTGGATCGCGCACCACCTCGACCCCGCCGGCCTCGACGACCTGCCGCAGCGCCTGCAGCCCACGCCACTCGGAGGCGTGCCGGGTGGGTCCGCCGGTCAGCAGGGTGGCCTCTCGACCCTCGGGCAGGTGCGTGCGGACGACCTCGGCCACCTCCGAGCCGTCCTCCTCGCGGTGCACGACGACGAGGTGGTCGACGTACTCCAGCGCGGCGATGGTGCGCAGCGACCAGGCCAGCACGGGCAGGTCGCGCAGCGGCAGCAGCACCTTGTTGACGGCGCTGCCGACGCGGCTGCCGGACCCGGCGCCGAGCAGCACCACGGCGGTGCGCGGCACGGGGTCGGGAGCGGCGCTGGGGAGGACGGCTCGGCGGACGGCCACCGCCCGAGGGTAGCGAGGCGACGGCGGGTGCCCGGACGTCGCCCCCGCAGCCGCGGTCACGCAGGGTTTTCCGCGTCGTAACACGAGGAAACGCAGGCAAAACCTTTCCTTCCTACGGTCAGGGGATGACCACGCGGACCAACGACGACGCGTGGACACCGATCTGCGAGCTCGAGAAGCTCCCCGTCGACCGCGGGGTCACCGCGCTGGTGCGCGGCCACGCCGTCGCGGTGTTCCTGATCGCCGACGGCAGCGTCTACGCGATCGGCAACCACGACCCGTTCAGCCGGGCCACGGTGCTCGGACGGGGGATCGTGGGGACCCGCGGCGGCATCCCGTTCGTGGCGTCGACGGCAGCCCTGCAGGCCTTCGACCTGCGCACCGGCGAGTGCCTCGACGACGCGTCGGTCAGCGTGCCGTCGTACTCCGTGAGGGTGGTCGACGGCGTCGTCCACGTGGGGCCGAGAGCCTCACCGTGACCCCGCTGGTCATCGTCGCGGACGGCACGCTCAACCCGGCGGGCCCGCGCACGGTCGAGGCGATCGCGGTGCGGCTGCGGTTCCGGCTACCGGAGGTCCCGGTCCGGACCGCGTACGTCGACCACGTCCGCCCGTCCCTCGGGGACGTGCTGGCCGACCTCGACGCGGCGGCGGTGATCGTCCCCCTGCTGCTCGCCGCCGGTGCGCTCGGGCGGGACGCGGCCGGCCTGCGCGAGCGCCACTGCCTCGCCGAGCCGCTCGGGCCGGACCGGCTGCTCGCGGACGCGATGCGCCAGCGGCTCTCCGCCGCCGGGGCGCGCCCGCGCCAGCCCGTCCTGCTCGTCGCCGCCGGCTCGACCGACCCGGCGACCCAGGGCCACGCGACCCGGGCGGCCCAGCTGCTCGAGCAGGTCTGGGGCGGGCCGGTCCGCGCCGCGCACCTGACCGGGCGCGGCCGGCGGATGGCCGAGGCGCTCACCGACCTGCGGGCCCGCGACGAGTCGGCCGTGCCGGCGGTCGCCCCGTGGCTGGTCGCGCCCGGCCACTTCCACACCAAGGCCCGCGGCGACGCTCGCTCACTGGGCCTGGCCGTGGTCGCGGACGTGCTGGGCGACCACCCGCAGGTCGCCGAGGCCGTGGCGCGGAGGTACCGCGGCGCCCTCGCGCACCGCTACGCCGAGTCGCTGGCCTGAGACCCCGCGACCCGCACGACGAGGGCGGTCGCGATCGCCGCGACGCCCTCGCCGCGGCCGGTCAGGCCGAGCCCGTCGGTCGTGGTCGCCGACACCGTCACCGGGCGCGCCCGCGGCCGCGCGACAGCGCCGACTCCGCCTCGGCGCGACGCGGCCCGATCGCGGCGCGGTTGCCGATCACCTGGACCGCGACGTTGCCGATCTCGAACCCGGCCTCGCGGACCCGCCGGGCCGCCTCCGCGAGCAGGGTGGCGCCCGCTCGCGCCGGCCCACTGCGGGTCGGAGGTGCCGAAGTTGCTGCCGAGGTCGCCGAGGCCGGCGGCGGAGAACAGCGCGTCGCAGCACGCGTGCGCGGCGACGTCGCCGTCGGAGTGGCCGGCCAGGCCGCGCGGCTCGTCGGGGAAGTGCAGGCCCGCGAGGTGCAGCGGGACGCCGTCCGCGCAGCGCGTGCACGTCGGTGCCGATGCCGGTGCGCGGGGAGGCGGGAGGCTCACCGGGCCGATCATGCCGTACCGCCGGGCGGCCCCGCGGAGGCCGGGCGAGGGGGCGGACGTCACGGGTCGTCACGCCTGCCGGCCACGCTGCTCAGGGGCGACATGGAGATGTGGAGGAGGTCGCACCCCGCCGCTGGCTCGCCCTCGCGGGCGCCGTGACCGGCCTCGCCGGGGTCGCCGCCAGCCACACCCTGACCGCCTGCTCAATGCCCGGGCCACCCCGGTCCAGGTCGTCGCCGAGGTGGTCATCGCCAAGACCCCCGGCCCGGTCGCCGAGTTCCTGATCGGCTGGTCGGCCGCAACGACAAGCCGATCCTGGTCGCCGGCGATCACGGTGGCGATCCTCGCGCTCGGCGCGCTGGCCGGGCGTGCTCACGCGCGCGGCCGCTGGTCCTGCGGCACCTGGTGTTCTGGGCGATGGGCGGCGTCGCCCTGGCCGCGGCGATGAGCCGGCCGGGCTTCACCCCGTCGCGCTGCTGCCGCTCGGCGCCGGCGTGCTGGCGTGGACCGTGCGCTGGCTGCTGACCTGCTGGCCGCACCGGGCGCCGAGCGCGCCACCGGTCGACGGCCGAGCCGGCCGGCGACCCGGTGCGGCGCCACGGCGCCGCCGTCGCGGCGCTTCCTGCTCACCGCCGGCGGCGTCGCGGTGGCGTCCCTGGCCGTCGCGGGCGGCGGCGCTCGTCGGGCCGGACCCTGCGCGCCGTCGAGACCAGCCGCCGGCTGCTGCGGCTGCCGGTGACCCGCGGCGAGCGTGCCCGCCGGCGCCGAGGCGGGCGTCGCCGGGCTGGCGCCGTGGCGGGTGCCCAACGACGACTTCTACCGGATCGACACGGCCCTGGTGGTGCCGGCGGTCGACCCCGACGAGTGGAGCTGCGCATCCACGGCATGGTCGACCAGGAGGTCGCGATCACCTACCGGACCTGGTCGCCCGCGAGCTCACCGAGGACTGGGTGACGATCTGCTGCGTGTCGAACCCGGTCGGCGGCGACCTGATCGGCAACGCGTGGTGGAGCGGGGTGCGGATCGCCGACCTGCTGGCGGAGGCCGGCGTCAGCCCGGACGCCGACGCGGTCCAGCAGACCTCCGAGCGACGGCTGGACCTGCGGCACGCCGATCGAGGCGCTCACCGACGACCGCAACGCGATGCTGGCGCGTGGCGATGAACGGCGAGCCGCTGCCGGTCGAGCACGGCTTCCCGGTGCGGATGGTCGTGCCCGGGCTCTACGGCTTCGTCTCGGCGACCAAGTGGGTCGTCGACCTCGAGGTCACCCGGTTCGACGACTTCACCGCCTTCTGGACCGACCGCGGCTGGTCCGCGCGCGGGCCGGTCAAGACCCAGTCGCGGGTCGAGGTGCCCCGCGACGGCGGCGACGTGAAGGCCGGCACGGTGCGGGTCGGCGGGCACGCCTGGGCCCAGCACACCGGCATCGACAAGGTCGAGTTCCGCCTCGACGGCGACGCGTGGCGCGAGGCCGAGCTGGGCCGGGTCCCCGGCAACGACACCTGGGTGCAGTGGGCCGGCACGGTCGACGTACCCCCGGGCGAGCCACACGCTGGCGGTCCGCGCGACCGACAGGTCCGGCTACACCCAGACGGCGGTCGCGCGCCGACGTGGTGCCCGACGGCGCGACCGGCTGGCACACACGGGTGTCCGCTTCGACGCGCGGCCGGCTGACCGGGCGGGTCACCAGTTCGGCTCGGCGGGGACGCGCGGCCGGCGGGAGGGGTACGTCGTCGGGGTGCACGACGTAGACGACGCCGCCCGACGAGCCCAGCCAGGCCCGCTCGAACTCGGCCGCGGTCGTAGACCACCCGGACCTCGTCGTTGCTGGCCAGCAGGTGCGAGGCCGGGTCGTTGCAGATCACGTCGCCGTCCTCGGTGAAGCCGACGATGGTGAGCAGGTGCCCGTCGGTGGCGTAGCCCGCGCCGGCCAGCGCGTCCTCGGTGAACGACACGGTCGCGGCCAGCGGCAGCCCCGCGGCGACGAACGCCTCCGCCTCGGTGAGCGAGCGCAGCCGGGTCACGAACGCCTCGGTGCCCCGCACGGCCGGCGTAGGCGGTGTTGAAGGACCAGTTGCCGGCGCCGGCGTAGGCGTAGTCGTAGACGTGGCGCGCGGCCTGCGACCACGAACGCGGTCCGCGTACTCCGGCTCGACCCAGGCGTACGTCGGCCGGCTCGGGCAGCCGGCCGTGGAAGGCCAGCAGCATCGTCGTCGACGTCGGGGAGCACCAGCGTGCGCCCGCCGCGGTCCCACTGTGAGGTAGTCGCCGCGGTGCACCTGCTGGGAGTACGGCCGGCACGGGCAGCTCGACGCCCCACGCCCGGCCCCCGGGGGAGACCGTCGCCGGTGCGCCCGCGGGCACCTGCGGAGGCCAGCAGCGCCGACCAGCCGCACCGCGGGCCGGGCCGTGCTCCCGGGCCGCCGGACCAGGGTCAGCCGCAGCTGGCAGGCCGCACCAGCCCGCGCCGGCGGCCGGCGGCGAGCACGTCGATGCGGACCAGGGTGGCGTCGTCGCCCTGGCCGGGCAGGGAGGTCGGGTGGATCTCGCGGTCGGAGTCGGCCCAGCGGGCGAGGGTGAACCAGCGCGACCAGTGCCGGGCGCCGGTCCCGTCGTCGGTCGCGGTGCGCGCCTCGACCCAGCAGCCACGAGTCGCCGGGCGTCGTGGCGTTCCACGACGGCACCACCGCAGGTGATCGTCGAAGCCGGGCTCGACGGTCGGGGAGAGACCAGGCCGCCCACTCGTAGGTGCGGCGGGTCCGCGGCGTCGGCGTGCGGGTCGGCGTAGCGCCAGCATGCCCGGCGGGCTCGTCGATGACCAGCGTCGCCGTCGACGACGGCGGTGCCCTGGTGGGTGCCGCGGGCGAGGTCGCGCGCCGAGCGCCACGGCGTGAGAAGGACGTGGCGCGCGGTCGCCTGCGGGTCGGTGCTCACCAGTTGCGTGTTCCCCGCGCGCGCCGGGCAGCGGGTGCGCGGCGTCGCGGATGACGTAGCCGAGCCCGCCGGACCCGCGCATGCCGCCGCCCGAGGGGTAGCGCTGCAGCCAGGCGTCCTCGAACTGGCCGCGGTCGTAGGTGCGCCGCACGCCGGCCCGGGTCCGCGCGGCCGGGTCGTTGACGACGACGTCGCCCGACGCGGTGAAGCCGACGACCACGACGAGGTGGCCGTTGGTGGCGCTGATCGGGGCGCCGTCGAGGCCGCCGCGGGCGAAGGTGATCGAGGTGACGACGGGGATCCCGGCCCTGACCATCCGCTCGACGCCGCGCAGCGACGTGAAGCGGGTGACGAAGGCCGTGGCCGGTGCGGCGGGCGGCGTAGGCGGTGTTGAACGGCCAGTTGCCGGTGCCGTCGTAGCCGTGGTCGAAGGTCATCCGGGCGGCGTGGTCGACCACCGCGGTCGGCGTAGGACGGCTCCGACCCAGGCGTACTCCGGGCGCGTCGGGAGGCGCGTCGTAGTAGGCGAGCACCATCGTGGTCGAGGTCGGCGAGCACCAGGCCTCGCCGCCGCCGCCGTAGCTGCGGGTACTCGCCCGGCGTGCGATCATCTGGGAGTAGCGCGGGACCGGCAGCACGATCCCGCGGGCGACGCCCGGGCGCTGAGGTGGTGACGCTGGTCGACGGCCGGCAGGTCGCGAGGCCATCGCGCCGACCGTGCCGACGCGGCGGGGTCAGCGCGGTGCCGGCCCGGCGGAGCAGCCGGACCCGCAGCTGCCAGGAGCGGAAGCCGCCGTACGTCGCCTAGCCAGGTGTCGGTCGCGACCCGGGCCAGGTCGTCGGGCTGGCTGCCGAGGCTGGTGCGCGCGGAACGGCCGGTCGCCGCGGGCCCAGCGGCCCAGGGTGTCCCAGCTGCTGCGGGCGCCGCCGCTGGCTGACGCCGCGCACATCGACCTGGACCAGCGTGCCCTCGGGCGTGCTCGCCGCCCACGACGGGACCACCTCGGTGAGCGCGAAGCCGGGCGCGACCCACGGCGAGGTCCAGCGTGCCGGCGCGTAGCGTGCGCGCCGGCGACGGTGGCCGGCGGTACGGCCGCGTCGAGCCGGAGCCTGCCCGGCGCGCACCGTCGTGCCGCGAGAACGTGCCCGGTGGCGCAGCTCGGCGGCGGTGTCCCACTGCGGTAGGCGATCGTGCCGCGGCGGGCGGCCGTCGCGCGGGCGCGCGGCCGGCGGACGGCGGTGCCGGCGGGCAGCGGCCACGGGCATCACGGTCGGCGCCGGCGGCGAGGGTGCCGGCAGCGTGGCCAGGGCAGCGTGGTCGAGCGCCGGGCGCCGGAGGTGTCGGGGCAGCACCGTTCACAGGGTATCGAGAACTGTCACTCCTTGACACATGTTCACATTGTTCACGATCCGTCACCGGCGGTGGTCGCGCCCGGCCACGCTGCGGCGCGGGCCGCCGGGGCCGCTGTCAACGATGTTGCGGGTCCGGGCTCGATCGGGCTGCACCTGGCCGGGTGGCGCCGATACGATGGCTCGGTGACCATCCGGCTCTACGACACCGCGACGCGCGCGACCCGCGACTTCGTCCCCCTCGAGGCGGGCAAGGCCGGGATCTACCTGTGCGGGCTCACGGTGCAGTCCGAGCCGCACGTCGGGCACGTCCGCTCGGCGGTCAACTTCGACGTGCTGCGCCGGTGGCTGAGGTCGCGCGGCTACGACGTCACCTTCATCCGCAACGTCACCGACATCGACGACAAGATCCTGCTCAAGGTCGGCCGAGCAGGGCCGCCCCTGGTACAACCTCGCCTACGCGATGCGGCGCGAGCTCGACGCGGCCTACGACGCCCTCAACGTCGACCCGCCGACCTACGAGCCCGCTCGCCACCGGGCACGTCCCGGAGATGCTCGAGCTGATCGGCCGGCTGGTCACGCGGGGGCACGCCTACGCCGCCGAGGACGGGTCCGGCGACGTCTACTTCGACGTGCGCTCCTGGCCGGCGTACGGCGAGCTGACCGGCCAGCGGATCGACGACATGGAGGCCGCCGAGGACGCCGACCCGCGGGGCGAAGCGCGACCCGCGCGACTTCGCGCTCTGGAAGGGCTGGAAGAAGGCAGACCGAGCCCGAGACCGCCGCCTGGCCGTCCCCGTGGGGGCCGGGGCGCCCGGGGTGGCACATCGAGTGCTCGGCGATGGCGCTGAAGTACCTCGGCGGCGCCTTCGACATCCACGGCGGCGGCGTCGACCTGCGCTTCCCGCACCACGAGAACGAGCAGGCCCAGTCGCGGGCCGCCGGCTTCGACTTCGCGTCGTACTGGATGCACAACGCCTGGATCACCACGGCCGGCGAGAAGATGAGCAAGTCGCTCGGCAACTCGCTCGTGGTGGGGTCGGTGCTGACGCGGGTGCGCGCCGATCGACCTGCGCTTCTACATCGTCGCGGCGCACTACCGCTCGCACGTGGAGTTCAGCTTCGAGGCGCTCGACGAGGCGGCCGCGGGCTTCCGCGCGGATCGAGTCCTTCCTCACCCGGGCACGCGAGCTCGACCCGGCCACCGCGTCGGCCGCCCCATCGACCGACCGGGACGTGCTCCCGGACGGTTCGTCGCGGCGATCGACGACGACCTCGGCACGCCGGCGGCGGTCGCGGTCGTCTACGACGTGGTCCGCGAGGGCAACAAGCTGCTCGCCGCGGGCGCCGGCGACGACCTGTCGGCCGCGGTCGCGAGCGTGCGGTCGATGCTCGCCGTGCTCGGGCTCGACCCGTTCGACCCGCACTGGTCCGCGTCCGGCTCGTCGGACGCCGAGGCCCGGCTGACCTCCGCCGTCGACGCGCTGGTGCGCAGCCTGCTCGACCAGCGTGCAGCGGCCCGTGCGGCCAAGGACTTCGCGACGGCCGACGCCCTGCGCGACCACCCTCAAGGCCGCGGGCATCGAGCTCGAGGACACCCCCCAGGGGCCCCGGTGGTCCCTGTAGCCGCCCCGGCGCGGCGGCTCCGGCGGCCCTGGGGGCCCCGGCGGCACGCGCACCTCTACCGACGTACACGAAGGACTCTGATGGCAGGCAACTCGTCCCGACGCGGGGCGATCAAGAAGACCGGCAAGGGCAACCCGACCGCGGGGTCAGGCGGCCGGGTGCGGCGCGGCCTCGAGGGCAAGGGCCCCACGCCGAAGGCGAAGGACCGCGAGGGACACGTCACCTACAAGCGGCGCAAGAAGGACGAGCGGGCGGGCTCGACGCGGCCCAAGCGGCGTACGTCGGCCAAGGGCGCCGACTCCGAGTGGATCGCCGGGCGCAACTCCGTCGTGGAGGCGCTGCGCGCGCACATGCCGGTGACGGCCGTGTACGTCGCCGAGGGGGCCGAGCGCGACGGGCGGCTGCGCGAGGTCTTCGCGATCGCCGCCGAGCGCGGGGTCGCCCTGCTCGAGGTGTCCCGCGGCGAGCTCGACCGCCTGACCGGCGATGCCGTCCACCAGGGGCTCGCAGCACGCGTGCCGCCCTACGAGTACGCCCACGCCGAGGACCTCCTCGACCGTGCCGCCGAGCTGGGGGAGCCGCCGCTGATCGTGGTGCTCGACTCGGTGACCGACCCGCGCAACCTGGGCGCCGTGGTGCGCTCGGCGGCCGGCTTCGGTGCCCACGGCGTCGTCATCCCCGAGCGGCGCTCGGCCGGGATGACGGCCTCGGCGTGGAAGACCTCGGCAGGTGCCGCCGCCCGGCTCCCCGTCGCCCAGGTGACCAACCTGACCCGCCAGCTCAAGGCGTTCCAGGAGGCCGGCTGCATGGTGGTCGGCCTGGCCGCCGACGGCGACGTCGACCTGCCCTCGCTCGACCTCGCCGACGGCCCGCTCGTCGTGGTGGTCGGGTCCGAGGGCGACGGCCTGTCCCGCCTGGTCGCCGAGACCTGCGACCAGCTGGTCAGCATCCCGATGGCCGGCTCCCTGGAGTCCCTGAACGCCGGGGTGGCCGCCTCGGTCGCGCTCTACGCCATCTCCCAGGCCCGCGCGCCCCGGTAGTCGGTGACGGACGGGCCCTCATCCGGGTCCGGGGAGGGCCTGAACGTCACTGGCCATCGGGGTCAGGCGTTGAGCTCGGCGGCCGCGGGGTCGCCGGTCATCTTCTCCTCGGGGCGGGCGGTGAGGACGGTGTCGATGTAGGACCGTGCCGCCTCGACGGTCGAGACCGGGTGGCCGGCCTGCTCGGAGAGGAACCAGCGGTGCTCGAGGATCTCGTGGAAGACCTCGGGCGGCTCGAGGCGGCCGCGCAGCTGCATGGGCACCATGTCGGTGATCCGCTCGTAGATCAGGGTCAGCCAGCGGTGCGCGACGATCGACTTCTCCTCGCCGCCGAGGTCGTGGTACGCGGTGAACGACGCGAGGTCGTTGAGCAGCCGGCGGGCCTGGTTCTCCTCGACGTCGAGCCCGGTCAGGCTCTGCAGCTCGCGGGCGTGGTGGTTGGCCTCGACGACCTTCGGCTGCACCCGGATCGTGGCGCCGTCCCAGTCGGTGACGATGTCGAGCTCGTCGACGTCGAAGCCGAGGTCGTTGAGCCGCTCGATGCGCTGCTCGATCCGCCAGATCTCGTCGGTGGTGAACTCCTCGGTGCCGGTGAGCTCGCTCCACAGGCCGTCGTACCTCTCCTCGACGCGGTCCACGATCGCGTCGGCCTCGACGCTCTCGCTGAGCAGTCCGCCGGCCTGGAGGTCGAGCAGCTCGCCGTAGATGTTGGTCAGCGCGACCTCGAGGTCGTGCGCGCGCTGGCCGGGGCTCAGGGTCTCGTGCAGCTCGCCGGTCTCGGCGTCGACGAGGTACGCCGCGAACTCGCCGGCGCTGCGCCGGAACAGCACGTTCGACAGCGACACGTCGCCCCAGAAGAAGCCGGCCAGGTGCAGCCGCACGAGGAGGACGACGAGCGCGTCGACGATCTTGGGCAGGCTCTCGGTGGGGAGGCCGTGGCTGAACAGCGACCGGTAGGGCAGGGAGTACTGCAGGTGCCGGGTGACCAGCGCCGGCTCGATCTCCTCGTCGGCGTCGTCCTCGCGCCCGCTGACCACGCCCACCGGCTCGACGGTCGGCAGGCCGAGGCGCCGGAGGTCGCGCAGCAGGCGGTACTCCCGGAACGCCAAGTGCTCGCGGGTCTGCTTGACGGCGTAGACGTCCTTGCCCAGCCGCACGATCCGCACGATGTGGCGGGAGATGCCGCGCGGCAGCGGGACGACCACGTCGTCGCCCCACTCCTCCAGGGAGAGGTGCCAGGGGAGCGTGACCAGTGCCGGGTTGGGCTTCGTCGCGACGATGCGCAGCGCCATGCGACCAGCCTAGTGGACCGGCTCAGGCCCCGGGCTCGAGGTACACCGCACCCGGCCCGCGGTCGGCCAGCACGTCGTCGGGGTTGCTCAGCGAGCAGCGGCGCAGGCTCAGGCAGCCGCAGCCGATGCAGCCGTCGAGCCTGTCGCGCAGCCGCTCGAGGCGCTCGATCTGCTCGTCGATGCGCGGTCGCCACCCGCGGGAGAGCCGCGACCAGTCCGCCTTGGTGGGCGTGCGTCCCTCGGGAAGCGTCGCGAGCGCCTCGGCGATCTCCTCGAGGGTGAGCCCGACGCGCTCCGCCGAGCGGACGAACGCCACCCGGCGCAGGGTCGCGCGGGGGTAGCGCCGCTGGTTGCCGGTCGTGCGCTCGGAGGCGATCAGGCCCTGCGCCTCGTAGTAGCGCAGCGCGGAGGTGGCGACGCCGGCGCGCTCCGCGAGCTCGCCGATCGTGAGGTGGGACACGGCCATGCGGCGATGCTACGCCTTGACTTCAACCTCACTTGAACTTGCAGGCTGGGTCCATGACGACACGACAGCACGACGAGGCCGGGCCGGTCTCGAGGATCGCGCTCGCACCTCGACCGGCGTACGACGACCTGGCGCGCCTGATGGCGCTGATGACCGGCGACGAGAAGCACGACGGGGCGGCGACGTCCACGCTCGACGTGGTGTGGGTGCTCTACGACCGGGTGCTGCGGGTCTCGCCGGAGACGGTCGACGACCCGTCGCGGGACCGGTTCTTCCTCTCCAAGGGCCACGGGCCGATGGCCTACTACGCGACCCTGGTGGCGAAGGGGTTCTTCCCCGAGTCGTGGCTCGCCGGGTGGGCGTCGTACGACTCGCCGCTCGGGATGCACCCGGACCGCGCGCTCGTCCCGGGTGTCGAGATCTCCAGCGGCTCGCTCGGGCACGGCCTCCCGCTCGCGGTGGGTACGGCGCTGGGTCTGCGGGCCCAGGGTCTCGCCGCGCGCGTCGTCGTGCTCGTCGGCGACGCGGAGCTCGACGAGGGCAGCAACGCCGAGGCGATCCAGGTCGCGGGCGCCCTCGGGCTCGGCGGGCTGACCGTCGTGGTCGTCGACAACGCGTCGACGAGCTACCACCGCCCCGGGGTGATCGCACAGCGGTTCGCCCACGAGGGCTGGGACGCCGCCGTCGTGGACGGCCGCGACCACGGGCAGCTCGAGACCGCGCTGCTCAGGCAGGTGACCGGACGGCCGACGGTCGTCGTGGCAGAGGTGGAGGAGCGCTCGTGAGGGACCCACGCAGGACGTTCGCACGCACGGTGTCGGAGCTCCTCGACGAGGACGACTCGGTGGCCCTCGTCTACGCCGAGATCTCGGGCCAGTTCCTCGGCGAGGCGGCCCGCCGGCACCCGGACCGGGTCGTCAACGTCGGCATCCGCGAGCAGCTGCTCGTCAGCGCCGGCGCCGGCCTCGCGCTGTCGGGGATGCGCCCGGTGGTGCACACGTTCGCCTCGTTCCTGGTGGAGCGGGCCTTCGAGCAGGTCAAGCTCGACCTCACCCACCAGGACGTGGGCGGCGTGCTGGTGTCGACCGGAGGGTCGTTCGACGTCTCCTCCGGGGGACGCACCCACCAGTCGCCCGGCGACGTCGCGCTCGTCGACACGCTGCCCGGCTGGACCGTGCACGTGCCCGGCCACGCCGACGAGGTCGAGGCTGCGCTGCGGCTCGCGGTGGGCGGCGAGGGCCGTCACTACGTCCGCGTCGTGGGGCAGCAGAACCGCACCGCCCGCGACGTGCGCCCCGGCCGCTTCGAGGCGGTGCGCCAGGGCAGCGCCGGCGCACCCGTCGTGGTCGCGGTCGGCCCGATGCTCGACCCCACCCTGGAGGCGCTGGCCGGCGTCGACGCGACGGTGCTGTACGCCGGCGTGGTGCGCCCGTTCGACGCGGCCGGCCTCCGGTCCGCGGTGGGCGCGTCGGACGTGGCGCGGGTCGTGCTCGTGGAGCCCTACCTCGCGGGCACGTCCTCGCGGCTGGTCGCCGACGCCCTGTCCGACGTACCCCACCGGCTGCTGGGCCTCGGGGTCGGCCGCGACGAGCTGCGCCGCTACGGCACCCCCGAGCAGCATCTCGCCGGGCACGGTCTCGACGCGCGGGGCCTGCGGGCCTCCGTGGACGCGTTCCTCGCCGCTCAGCCGGGGGCGGGACCCGTCGAGCCTCGCACGACGAGCTGGGTGGGCAGCACGACCCGCGCCGGCTGACTGTCGCGGCGCTGCATCTGCATGAGCAGGCTCTCCACCGCGCGGGCGCCGGCGTCGAGCACCCGCTCGGCGAGCGTGGTCAGGGGCGGCGCGCAGAACTCGGCGCCGAAGATGTCGTCGAAGCCGACCACGCTCACGTCGTCGGGCACGACGACCCGGCGCTCGCGCAGCCGGCCCAGCACGCCGATCGCGAGCAGGTCGTTGTGGGCGACCAGGGCCGTGGCTCCGCTGGCGACCGCGCCGTCCGCCGCCGCTGCGCCGCCCGCGAGCGTCGGGGCGTAGGGGCCGTGCCGTAGAGCGGTCAGTCCGCGGGCCTTCGCGGCGGCCTGCAGCCCGCGCCACCGCCGGGCGCCCGACCAGGACTCGGGCGGGCCACCGAGGAACACGAAGCCGCGGTGGCCCAGCGAGGCGAGGTGGTCGACGATCTGCCGGCGTGCCGGACTGGTAGTCGCTCACCACGCTGTCCACGCCGGCGAGCTGGCGGTTCACCAGCGTCACCGGGCCGTGCTCGGCGACGGCGCGCAGGTCGGCGTCGGGCAGCCGGCTCGAGCAGACCACGAAGCCGTCGACGGCGGGTCCG
This sequence comes from uncultured Actinomycetota bacterium, assembly GCA_963781745.1. GTDB lineage: Bacteria > Actinomycetota > Actinomycetes > Propionibacteriales > Nocardioidaceae > Nocardioides_B. The sequence goes on from CAWAHH010000012.1 coordinate 236,233, forward strand.
AGCTTGCGGAGCAGCCGGGCCTCGCCCGCGGCGCGCTCCTCGGTGTCGCCGATGACCAGGGTGTAGTCGGCGGCGGCGGCGCTGCGCTCGGCGCCCTTGATGAGCCCGAAGAAGTAGGGGTTGGTGATGTCGGGCAGCACCAGGGCGAGCGTGCCCGTGCGGCCCGACTCGAGCGCCCGGGCCGCCGGGTTGGGGGAGTAGCCGAGCCGCTCGGCGACCTCGAGCACGTGCTCGCGGGTGACCACGTTGACCCGGCCGGGGTTGGTGAACGCGCGCGAGACCGTCGAGGTCGCGACGCCGGCCTCGGTCGCCACGTCCACGATCGTCGCGCGCCGCCGGCGCTCCCGTGCCACGGGCCCAGCATGCTCGACCGGACCACGTGTGGCAACTTTTGGCAAACGCTTGCCGTGTGAGCGCCGCCACACCTACGTTCCTGGGAAGCCATCACCGCCCTGGCCCGGCGCCAGGAGACCGAGGGACGTGCCATGACGACACAGACCAGCCCCGCAGGGACCGAGCCCCGCCACACGCCACGACGCGCCGCCGTCGCCGCGTGGGTCGGGAGCGCGCTGGAGTACTACGACTTCTTCATCTACGGCACCGCCGCCGCCCTGGTGTTCCCGACGGTGTTCTTCCCCGAGGGCAACGCGCACGCGGCGACGATCGCCTCGCTCGCCACGTTCGGCGTCGGGTACGTCGCCCGCCCGCTCGGCTCCTTCCTGATGGGCCACATCGGCGACCGCCTCGGCCGCAAGCGGGTGCTCATCGGGACGCTGCTGCTGATGGGCCTCTCCACATTCCTGGTCGGCTGCCTGCCGACGTACTCCCAGGTGGGTCTGCTCGCCCCCGCCCTCCTCGTGCTGCTCCGCCTGCTGCAGGGCCTCTCCGCCGCGGGCGAGCAGGCCGGTGCGAACTCGATGTCCTTCGAGCACGCTCCCGAGCGGCGGCGCGGCTTCTTCACCAGCTGGACGCTCAGTGGCACCCAGGGCGGCCAGGTGCTCGCCCCCGCGATCTTCCTGCCGCTGGCCGCCGTGCTCTCCGACGACCAGCTGCACAGCTGGGGCTGGCGGATCCCGTTCTGGCTCAGCGCCGTCGTGGTGCTCGTCGGCTTCCTGATCCGTCGCACGCTCGAGGAGACGCCGGCCTTCCAGGCCGAGGCTCAGACCGACCAGGTGCCGCAGGCGCCGCTGGCCGAGCTGTTCCGGCACCACTGGACCGGCGTCGTGCGGGTCTTCTTCGCCGCGTTCATCGCCTCGGTCAACACGATCTTCGGGGTCTTCGCGCTGTCCTTCGCGACCAGCGACGACTACGGCATCGGCATCAGCTCCACCACGATGCTGTGGACCGCGATCATCGCCAACCTCGTCGCCATCGGCGTGATCCCGCTGTGGGCGGCGCTCTCGGACCGGGTCGGCCGCAAGCCGGTCTTCGTCACCGGCCTGCTCGGCAGCGCCGTGATGGTCTCGGTGTTCCTGTGGCGCCATCTCCGAGGCGAACACGCCGCTCGTCGTCGCCAGCGGCATCCTGCTCGCCGGGTTCGTCTACAGCATGCCGAACGCCTGCTGGCCCGCGACCTACGCGGAGTACTTCCCCACCCACGTCCGGCTCTCCGGGATGGCCATCGGCACCCAGTTCGGCTTCGCGCTCGCCGGCTTCACCCCGACGATCGCCGCGGCGCTGACCGACGGCGACCCCTCGAAGTGGTACGCCGTCGCCGGGTTCGCCGTCGTCGCCTGCGTGATCTCCGCGACCGCCGTGCCACCGGGCCGCGCCGCACCCACGAGGTGCCGATGGAGCAGCTCGGCCGGCCCGCCGAGCGCAGCCGCGCCGCGGTCATGCATGCCGGTCGACGCCGACCTGCGCCTCCCGCGTCGGCCTCGACCGGCCCGTCCGCCGCTCGCTCGGCCTGGTCGGCGCGGGCATCGGCGGCTCGCTGGCCAAGCACCTGCACGAGCGGGAGGGCCGTGCCTGCGGCCTGCCGCTCACCTACCGCCCGATCGACGCCGAGGTGCTCGGCTTCGGCGTGGACGACCTGCCCGAGGTGCTGCGCTGGGCGGGCGGCCTCGGCTTCGACGGCCTCAACGTCACGCATCCCTTCAAGCAGGCCGTCGTCCCCCTGCTCGACGAGACCTCCGGCGCCGTCGACGCGCTCGGGGCCGCCAACACCGTCGTGGTCCGCGACGGCCGCACCGCCGGGCACAACACGGACTGGACCGGCTTCGCCCGCTCTCTCGACGGTCGCTGCCCGGCACGGAGGAGGACCGGGTCGTCCTGCTCGGCGCCGGCGGAGCCGGCGTGGCGGTCGGCTACGCGCTGCTGCGCCGGGCGCCGGGCACGTCGGCGTGTTCGACGTGGACGCCGGCCGGGCGGCGGCCTGCGTCGAGCGGCTGGCCGCGACGTTCGGCGCCGGACCGGGTCGCCGTGGCCACGACCTCGAGCGCGCGGTCGCCCACGCCGACGGCCTCGTGCACGCCACCCCGACGGGCATGGCCGGCCACCCCGGGCTCGCCGGTCCCGGCGGAGCTGCTGCGCCCGGACCTCTGGGTCGCCGACATCGTCTACTTCCCGCTCGAGACCGAGCTCGTCGCGGCCGCCCGCGCCCGCGGCTGCCGCGTCGTCCCCGGAGGCGGGCATGGCGGTGCTGCAGGCCGTGACCGCCTTCGAGCTGTTCACCGGCCGGCAGGCCGACGCCGACCGGATGCTGCGCCACTTCGCCGAGCTGACCTCGGGCGCCACCGAGCCCGCGGGGCGCTGAGCGCGTGCGCCGGGGCATCGCGACCGTCTCGCTGAGCGGGCTGCTCGAGGACAAGCTCGCCGCCGTCGCGGCCGCCGGGTTCGACGGGGTCGAGATCTTCGAGCAGGACCTCCTCGCCACGCCGTACCCGCCCTCCGAGGTGGCCGCCCGCTGCGCCGACCTCGGTCTCCGTGTCGACCTGCTCCAGCCGCTGCGCGACGTGGAGGGGGTGCCGGACGCGGCGTTCGGTCGGGTGCTGCACCGGGTGCGCCGCCGGCTCGAGGTCGCCGCGGCGCTGGGCGCGCCCGCCGTGCTGGCCTGCTCCAGCGTCGCGCCCGACGCCGTCGACGACGCCGACCTGTCCGCCGCCCAGCTGCACGCCCTCGGCGACCTCGCCGCCGAGGCCGGGGTGACGATCGCGTTCGAGGCGCTCGCCTGGGGCCGGCACGTGCACCGGGTCGGGCAGGCCTGGGACCGCGTGCAGCGCGCCGGCCACCCGTCGGTCGGGCTAGCCGTCGACACCTTCCACCTGCTGGCCCGTGGCGACGACGCGTCCGCGCTCGCGGGCGTCCCGGGGGAGCGCATCGCGTTCCTGCAGGTGGCCGACGCGCCGCACCTCGACATGGACGTCCTCGAGTGGAGCCGGCACCACCGCAGCTTCCCCGGCCAGGGCACGCTCGACCTGGTCCCCGTCGTCGCGGCGGTCCTGGACGCCGGCTACGCCGGCCCGCTCTCGCTCGAGGTGTTCAGCGACGTGGTCCGCGAGGCCGACCCCGACGAGACGGCCCTCGACGCGTTCCGGTCGCTGCTGCTGCTCGAGGACCAGCTCGGACGGCACTACGCGGCGGCCGGCCGGCCGGCGCCGGTGCCGCTGTTCGCGCCGCCGCCCGCCCCGCACCGCGTGGACCCGGCGTTCGTCGAGCTCGCCGCCGGCCCGGCGGACGCCTCGGTGGCGGCGCTGCTCGGCGGCCTGGGGTTCGCCCGCGTGGGCGAGCACCGCACCAAGCCGGTCACCTGGTGGCGGCACGGCGACGCGCACGTGGTGGTCAACAGGTCGGCCCCGCACGACCCGGGCGGGCCGGCGTCGCCCGTCCGACCGGTCGCCCTGGGGCTGGTGGCCGAGCCGGTCCCCGATCTGGCCGGCCGTGCTGCGGCGCTGCGCTGGCCCGAGGTCGCCCCGGTCCGCGGCCCGAGGGAGGCCCGGCTGCCCGGGCTCGCCGCCCCGTCCGGGGTGCGGTTCTTCGCCAGCGCGGCCGCCGGTGCGCGCGACTCCTGGCAGTCCGACTTCGAGGCGTACGACGGTGGGCCGGCCGAGCCGGCCGAGCCGGCCGAGCCGGCCGAGCCGGCCGGGTCCGACGGGTGGACCGGCATCGACCACGTCGGCGTGGCCGTCGACCCCGCGCACCTGAACGCCGAGACCTCCTTCCACCGCTCGGTGTTCGGCCTCGACCCCGGACCCACCACGGAGTTCATCGAGCCGCGCGGCCGGCTGCGCAGCCGCGTCCTGCGACCCCGCGACGGCGGCCTGCGGCTGGTCGTCAACGTGGCCGACACCGGCGACGCCCGGGTGCCGGCCGGCCTGCGCCAGGTCGCCTTCGCGTGCGAGGACCTGGTGACGCAGGTGTGCCGCCTGCGGGCGCGGGGCGTCGAGCTCCTCGACGTACCCGACAACTACTACGACGACCTCGACGCCCGCTTCGCTCCGGAGCCGGACCGCCTCGCGCAGCTGCGGGAGCTCGGCATCCTCTACGACCGCGTCGGCGACGGCGAGCTGCTGCACGTCTACACGCCCGTTCTGCCGGGTGGGTGGTACGTCGAGCTGCTCGAGCGGCGGGGCGGGTACGACGGCTACGGCAGCGCCAACACGCCGGTGCGACTGGCGCTGCAGGCCCGCAGGCAGCACGAGGGCCGGCCGGCCCGGTCCGCGCCCTGAGGCGCTGCCGGGCCCACCGGCCCTCGACGTACGGGGAGCGTCTACTTCTTGAAGGCGTCCTTGACCTTCTCGCCGGCCTGCTTGAGGTCGGACTTGGTCTGGTCCTTCTGGCCCTCGGCCTGGAGGTCGCGGTCGTCGGTCGCGTCGCCGAGCTTCTCCTTGGCCTTGCCCAGCACACCCTCGCCCTTGTTCGCGATCTTGTCGTCCGTGCCCATGTCGGGTCCTCCTCGTGTCCGGGTTGTCCCGGCGGCCGTACCCGTCCCGGGGCCTTCCATGCGCCCGACGACGGTCGCCTAGCATGGGCGTCGCCGACCGGCCCGCCCGCGGGAGCCCGGCCGGCGCGCCGCTTTAGCTCAGCTGGTAGAGCACTCGCCTTGTAAGCGAAAGGTCGTCAGTTCGAACCTGACAAGCGGCTCCCACCGCTCGTCGGCTCAGCGCAGCCGCTCCGGCTCGAACTCCGTCGCCGGGTCCGCCAGCCGGTCCTGCGTCTGCACGATGAGCATCTCCCGCTCGCCGGCCCGGTCGGTCGCCTCGACGACCGCGAACACCGACGACGTCGTGCGCGCCAGCGCGAGTGCCAGGTCGTGGCCGTCGAGGAGGTTGGCGAGGAACACCGCCGCGGTCAGGTCCCCCGCGCCGGGCGGGCTCGTGGACAGCCGGGGGAAGCGGGTGCGCCAGGCGCCGGCGTCCGACACGGCCACCATGTCGAGACGGTCCTCGGGGGTGTCGTCGAGCAGGGCGCTGGTCACCAGCACGGTCGCGGGGCCGGTCGCGCGCACCCGGTCGACGGCCTCGAGCAGCTCCGGCACGGTCGTGGTCGTGGTCCCGGCGAGGAAGTCGAGTTCGAAGTGGTTCGGGGTGATCACGTCGGCGGCCGGCACCACCCGGTCGCGCATGAGCTCGGGGATCCCCGGCCGCACGAACATCCCGCGCCCGACGTCGCCCATCACCGGGTCGCAGCAGTAGACCGCCGACGGGTTGTGCGACTTGACCATCGCGACCGCGTCGAGCACGACCGCCCCCACGTCCTCGGCGCCCTGGTAGCCCGACAGCACCGCCTCGCACCGGTCCATCGCCCCGCGCTCCTCGACGCCCCGGATCACCTCGGCCACGTCGGAGGCCGCGAGCAGCGGCCCGCGCCAGGCGCCGTACCCCGTGTGGTTGGAGAAGTGCACGGTCATCACCGGCCAGACCTCCTTGCCCATCCGCTGGAGCGGGAAGAGCGCGGCGCTGTTGCCGGCATGGCCGTAGGCGACGAGGGACTGGATGGACAGGATGCTCACCCGTCGCATTCTGCCCTCACCCTGCTCGCGCCGGCGGTTCAGCCCGTCGCACCCACCCGGAACGCCTCGCGGTGCGCGACCGGGGACACCCCGCGGCGTACGGCGAAGTGGTGCCGCAGCGTGTCGGGGCTGCCGAACCCGCACCGATGGGCCACCGCGTCCACGGGCAGGTCGGTGCTCTCGAGCAGGCGCTCCGCGCGCTGGAGCCGCTGGTCGAGCAGCCAGCGCTTCGGCGTGGTGCCGGTCGCCGCCCCGAAGCGCCGGGCGAAGGTCCGCGCCGACATCGCCGCCCGGGTCGCCAGGTCGTCGACCGTCAGCGGCCGGTCGAGCCGCTCGGCGGCCCAGTCGAGGACCTCGGCGAGACCGTCGCCGGTCGGCTCGGGCACCGGCGTCTCGACGTACTGCGCCTGCCCGCCCGCGCGGTGGGCGGGCACGACCATCCGCCGGGCCAGCGCGTTCGCCGTGGCCGAGCCGTGCTCACGGCGTACGACGTGGAGGCAGGCGTCGATGCCCGCCGCTGCGCCGGCGCTGGTGAGCACCGGGCCGTCCTCGACGTAGAGCACGTCGTGCTGCACCCGGACCCTCGGGTGCCGACGGGCGAGGAGATCGGCGAACTGCCAGTGCGTCGCGGCGCGGCGCCCGTCGAGGAGGCCGGCCTGCGCGAGCGCGAACGCACCGCTGCACACCGAGAGCAGGGCCGCCCCGCGCTCCGCCGCCGCCCGCAGGGCGTCGAGCAGCGCCGGGTCGACGGGCGCGTCGAGGGTCGGCCAGGCCGGCACCACCACGAGATCCGCACCGGCCAACCGGTCGAGCCCGTGCCCGACGACCACGGGGAAGCCGCTCGTCGTGGGCACCTCGCCGGGTCGCGAGGCCGCCACCGCGAAGTCGTAGGCCGGCAGCCCCTCGGCGGACCGGTCCAGCCCGAACACCTGGCAGGCGATGCCGAGCTCGAAGGCGGCCACCTGCTCCCCGACGACCGCGACCACGTCCCTCACCGGGTCAGTATGGCAGGAACTTCCGGGACCATGGCGTGCCTGCCAGTTCTCGACCGGGTGTCGACGCGGCAGCGTGGGGGTCATGTACCCGACCCCCTCGCAGACCTACGACGTCGTCGCCGCCGCCCCCGGGCCCGGCCCGCAGCGATGGGCCGGCGCTCCGAGCGCCGTCCTCGACACCGACGGCTCGGTCGTCCTCGCCTACCGCGTGCGCGACGAGGGCGGTGACCGTGTCGTGGTGGCGCGTGGCGACGGCGTCGCGTTCTCGACGGTGGCGGTCGTGACCCCTGACGACCTCGGCGCGGCGATGGTCGAGCGCCCCGCCCTGGTCCGGCTGCCCGGGACCGCGCGCACGGGTGGCTGGCGGATGTACGTCTCCTGCGCCACCCCCGACAGCCTGCACTGGTGGGTGGGCGTCCTCGAGGCGCCGACTCTTGCCGGGCTCGGCGACGCCCCGGTCCGGGTGGTCTTCCCCGGCGACGAGACCGTGGGCGTGAAGGACCCGGTCGTCCGCTTCGACGGCCGCCGCTGGCAGGCCTGGCTGTGCGAGCACCTGCTCGACGTCCCCGGCGCCGAGGACAGGATGCGGACGACGTACGCCACGAGCGACGACGGCCTCGACTGGCAGCACCACGGCACGGTCCTCGAGGGGCGTCCGGGTGAGTGGGACGCCCGCGGTGCCCGGGTGAGCTGCGTGCTGCCCGACGGCACCGTGGCCTACGACGGCCGCGCGAGCGCCGAGGAGAACTGGTTCGAGCGGACCGGCTTCGCGGCGCCGGATGCGTCAGGGGCCCCGACGCTGGCCGCGGTGCCCGGCTCGCCGGTCGTGGACGTGCGCTACCTCGAGGTGCTGGACCTCCCCGCGGGCCGCCGGATCTTCTACGAGGCCCGCCTGCCCGACGAGAGCCACGAGCTCCGCACCGAGCTGTGCACCCGGGCCCCGGGCGGGTGACGATTACCAGGGTCCCCTGGTAATCGTGCGCGTCCCGAGGCTTGCAACCCTGGGGAGGCGCCAGAACACCAGGGGACCCTGGTAATCGGGCAGGCAGCGGGCGCGACCCTCAGGCGACCTGGAGGGACCGCTTCGACAGGCCCATCCAGTAGCCGTCGATCAGCTGGTCGCCCGGCGCCTCCGGGTCGGACGCGGCGCCCAGCGTCACGAACAGCGGCGTGTAGTGCTCCACCGTCGGGTGCGCGTAGGGCATGCCCGGGGCCTTCGTGCGGTACGACGCGAGGGTCTCGACGTCGCCGCGGGCCAGCGCCTCGGCGGCCCACGCGTCGAAGTCGGTGGACCAGCCCGGGGCGGCCGCCTCGATGCGGAACTCGCGCAGGAACGGCAGGCCGTGGGTCAAGAAGCCCGACCCGATCACGAGCACGCCCTCGTCGCGCAGCGGCCGCAGCCGCCGGCCGAGCTCGAGCAGCCGGTAGGGGTCGTCGGTGGGCAGCGACATCTGCAGCACCGGGATGTCGGCGTCGGGGTACATGATCTTCAGCGGCACCCAGGCCCCGTGGTCCAGGCCGCGGCTCGGGTGCTGGTGCACCGGCTCGGTGTCCGGCATCATCGCGGCGACCCGGGCCGCGAGGGCGGAGGCGTCCGGGGTGTCGTAGGTCATCTCGTAGTACCTCTGCGCGAAGCCGCCGAAGTCGTAGACCAGCTTCGTGCCGGGGCCCGACGCGGAGAGCATGACCGGCGCGGACTCCCAGTGCGCGGACACGATGAGGATCGCCGTCGGACGGGGGAGGTCCTGGGCCCAGGCCGCCAGCTGCCCGCTCCAGAGCGCGTCGTCGAGCAGCGGCGGGGCGCCGTGCCCGATGTAGAGGGCGGGCATCCGGTCCGCGGTCGGCGTCTGCGTCATGGGTTCCCCTGATGATCCGTGGTGGTCGGGCGTGCCTCTCGAGTGTAGAGGGATTTAGTTGAAGCATCAAGTGTTTGCCCGACCGGCCGCATCGCGCACGATCCGGGGCGAGCCGCGCCTAGGCTGAGCGTATGACGCGATGGCTCACCGACGACGAGCAGCGAGCCTGGCTGGCGCTCGCCGGGGTCATGCTCAAGCTCTCCCCCGCCCTCGACTCGCAGCTGCAGCGCGACTGCGAGCTCACGCACTTCGACTACCTCTGCCTGGCGATGCTCTCGGAGATCCACGACCGCACGCTGCCGATGAGCGACCTCGCGACGCGCACGAACGCCAGCCTCTCCCGGCTCTCGCACGTGATCAGCAAGCTCGAGCGACGCGGCTGGGTGGCCCGCACGCCGTCCCCGCAGAGCCGCCGGGTCACCCTGGTGACGCTGACCGACGTCGGCTGGAAGGTGCTCGTCGACGCCGCACCCGGCCACGTCGAGACGGTCTACTCGCTCGTCTTCGAGGACCTCGACCCCGCCGACGTCGCGGCCCTCGAGCGGATCGCCGGCCACGTGGTCGCGCGCATCGAGGCGTCCCGCCTCAAGACCCGCTCCTGAGCCGAGATCGATCGACCACACGACCATCAAGTCTAGTGACTTCATATACAATGGAGCCATGGCACGGACACTCCCCGGCTCCGCCCAGGCCCTGCGCGGCGGCCGGCTGCCCGACTTCCTGCTGGTCGGCGCCCCGAAGGCGGGTACGACGGCCCTGCACGCCGCCCTCGCGCAGCACCCCGAGCTGTTCCTGTCGGGGGTCAAGGAGCCGAAGTACTACCTGTGCGGCGACTCCCCACCGCCGGCGTACAAGGGGCCGGGCGATGCGCACAGCAACCGCGAGTGGATCTGGCAGCGGCAGCGCTACCTCGACCTGTTCGCGGACGCCGGCGCCGACCAGCGCGCGGGGGAGAGCACGCCGTTCTACCTCTACCACCGCGACGCCCGCCGCCGGATCGCTGCCGACCTGCCCAACGCCCGCCTCGTGGCGGTGCTGCGCGACCCGGTCGACCGGGCGTACTCGAACTGGATGCACCTGTGGGCCGACGGTCTCGAGCCGTGCGCCGACATCGTGGAGGCCTGCGAGCGCGAGGCGCAGCGGGTCGACGAGGGCTGGGCGCCGTTCTGGCACTACCGCGGCCTCGGGATGTACGGCCGCCAGCTCGCCGACCTGTTCGAGCACTTCCCGCGCGAGCAGGTGCTCGTCGTGCGCTACCGCCAGCTCGTCGACGACCCGCGGCACGCGCTGAACCGGGTCGCGCGCTTCCTCGGCGTCTCCGAGGACGTGGTCACCGAGATCCCGGCCGGCAACTCGCGCCCGTTCGTCAACGAGAGCGCGCGCACCAAGGTGCTCGGCCCGGTCGTGCGGGCCGGTGCGGCCGCGGGCCAGTTCCTGCCGCCGAAGGCCTGGCGGGTCGCCAGCAAGCCGCTGATCGGCCAGCTCCACCAGCGCGGCAACCCGGCCCGCCCGCGGCTCACGCCCGAGCAGCGCGACGCCCTGCGCGAGCCCTTCCTCGAGGACATCGACCTGCTCGAGCAGGTCACCGGCGAGTCGTACGACGACTGGCGGGTGCACCGCGACGGCGACTCGTTCGCGACCCGGCAGTCCCAACGCGCCGCCGGCTGAGGCCGCCGGCGCCTGAGCCCGCCGGCGGCTGAGCCCCGGACCCACGTCGCGCGCGCCCGGACGTGGCCGATCCCCGCAGGGCTGCCCGGTTCTGGCCCACCGCCGCGGCAGGATCGCGCTCCGACTTGCGGGCATCGGCCAGTTCCGGGCCGACGGGGAGCGGGACGGGACGGGCGGGGCAGGAGGTACGGCGTGGGTAGGCGGTGCGACCGTCAGGCGGAGACGCTGGTCATCAGGTCGTGGGCGCCGTCGGGGCGGGCGGCCTCGAAGTAGAAGCGCGTCCCGCCGCCGGGCAGCGGCACCGCGGCGACGTAGCGGAGCGCGCCGTCGCTGTGCGGGGAGCGCAGCACGGGTCCGTCGTCGGCGACCAGGGTGCGGCCATCGACCGAGCGGGCCACGCCCGTGACCTCGTGCCAGTTGTCCTCGGCGCGCGCCCGGCCGTCGTACAGCACGACGAGGGGCTCCTCGCTGAGCACGGCGGTGACGCGGGTGCCGCGCTGGTCCCAGCTGCCGGGGGTCGGGGCGAGCACGGTGCCGTGCCAGTCCCAGACCAGCCCGTCGGCGCTGGTGGCGTACGCCGTGGTCATCCGGTCCTCGTGGCCGGCCTCGGTCAGCGGGTGCACGCACACCCACATCCGCCAGCCGGTCTCGTCGACGAGCACGACCGGGTCCTTGACCGCGATCTCGTCGGTGCCGGGCAGCACGACCGTGCGGGTGCCGTGCTCGAGGTCGATGGGCTGGTCGGCGTCGACCGCCTCGATCCACCAGTGCTTGGAGTCCGGGGTCGCGCAGGAGAGGTAGAGCCGCCAGCCGCCCTCGGGGCGCTTGACGAGCACCGGCCGCTCGAACGACTCCGCGCCGAACGCGTCCCGGCGGACCTCCGCGACGGTGACGAAGTGCTCGCCGTCCTCGGAGCGGGCCACCACGACGGAGACGCCGCGACCCTCGGTCAGCGGACGGCGCACGCGGTAGGTCAGCCAGTACGACCCCGTCCTCCAGAACGGCGCTCGCGGCACCGGACCAGTTGCCGGGCTCGGTGCCGGGAGCGGGTACGACGACCGTGGCGCCGTCGTACGACGGGAGGGTGAGCGTCTGCGTCATGGGCTAACTCTACCGAAGCACTCGACATACGTCCGCGGAATCGCCCAAGCGGTGTCGCCGCGCGCCCAGGCTTTACCCTGCGGCCCGGCCCAGCGCCGTCAGCGCGTCGAGCTCGGCCTGCGTCCCGAGCGCGATGAGCACCGCGCCGGGGCCGACGGGGGTGGCCGTCGAGGGGTTGGGCTCGAGGGGCTCGTCGGCGTCGCGACGCAGCGCGAGCAGCAGCGCCCCGGTGCGCTCGCGCACGGCCAGGTCGCCGACCGTGCGCCCGGCGAGCTCGGAGCCGGCCGCGACCGGCACCTGCTGGATCACGAAGTCGAGGTTGTCGTCGTGCATGACCACGTCGAGGAACTCCGCGACGTCGGGCTGCAGCGCGAACGCCGCCATCCGCCGGCCGCCGATGCGCTGCGGGTTGACGGCCCGGGTGGCGCCGGCGAGGACGAGCTTGTGCTTGGAGTCGGTGGTCCGGGCGCGCGCGATGATCACCAGGTCGGGGCACAGGGCGCGCGCCGACAGGGTGAGGTAGACGGTGTCCGCGTCGGTCTCCAGGGCCGCGACCAGTGCCCGCGCGTGCTCGACGCCGGCCTCGCGCAGCACCTCGTCGCGGGTGACGTCCCCGACGATGAACGGCACACCGGGCTCGAGGCCCAGCAGCCGCTGCGGGTCGCGGTCGACCACCACGACGTCGTACCCGTTGGAGACGAGGTACTCCCGGGTGGACCGGCCGACCCGGCCGTGCCCGCAGACCACCACGTGGCCGCGCAGGGCGGCGATGTCCTTGTCCATGCGACGCCTTTCCAGGGACTGGCGGAGGTGCCCCTCGGTGACCGCCTCGAGGAGCACGCCGAGGTTGTAGAGCACCGTGCCGACCCCGACGACGATCAGCACGAGCGTGAAGACCATGCCGGCGGGTCCGAGGGGGCGCACCTCGCGGAAGCCGACGGTCGCGACGGTGGTGACGGTCTGGTAGACCGCCTCCAGCAGGGTGAAGCCCAGCAGCAGGTAGCCGACCGTGCCGAGCAGCGTGACGACGGCGAGCGCGAGGACGGCCCTGGTGATCCGGCGCAGTCCTCCCATGCCACCAGCGAACCCGTCGCGGGCGTACGCCGGCAGAGGCGACGGTCCTGCGGGGCCGGGACCTCAGGACGTCGGCAGCGCCCAGTCGACGGGGGTGCCGCCCTGCTTCTCGAGCAGCGCGTTGACCCGGCTGAACGGCCGCGACCCGAAGAAGCCGCGCGAGGCGGACAGGGGGCTCGGGTGCACCGACTCGACCCACGGGACGTCGCCGAGCAGCGGCTTGAGGCCCTGCGCGTCGCGGCCCCACAGGATCGCCGCGCGCGGGCCGCCGCGTGCCGCGAACGACCGGATCGCCTGCTCGGTGACCGCCTCCCAGCCGCGCCCGCGGTGCGAGGCCGGGGAGCCGGGCGCGACGGTCAGGACCCGGTTGAGCAGCATCACGCCCTGCTCGAACCACGGGGTCAGGTCGCCGTTGGCGGGCGCCGCGCAGCCCAGGTCGGTGCCGAGCTCGGCGAAGATGTTGACCAGGCTCCGCGGGATCGGCCGCACGTCGGGGGCGACCGAGAACGAGAGCCCGACGGGGTGGCCGGGGGTGGGGTACGGGTCCTGGCCGACCACCAGCACCCGGACGTCGGCGAGCGGGCGGCTGAAGGCGCGCAGGATGTGGTCGCCCTGCGGGAGGTAGGTCCTCCCGGCGGCGACCTCCGTGCGCAGGAACCCGCCCATCGCGGCGATCTGGTCGTCGACCGGCGCCAGCGCGTCCGCCCAGTCCGGGGCGACGAGGCCGCGCTCGACCAGGCCCGCGAGCGCGCTCACCGGTCGGCCCCGCCCACGGCCGCGAGGACGCCGTCGGCGACGGCCGCCATCCCGGCCGCGAAGGGGTGGTAACGCCAGCGCCCTCTGGCGGTCGGTCACGCTGCCGTTGACCCACGGGTCCTTCGCGCAGATGTCGTGGCCTTTCGAGAGCGCGTAGGCGTCGACGAACGTCGTGCCGGTGCTCCGCGCGGCCCGGGCCAGCGCCCGCTCCAGCTTGGCGCCGAACTCGCGCCCCTGCGCGTAGTCGCCCGTCGCCAGCGGCAGCGCCGCGCAGGTGCCGCGGTCGGGCACCAGCCGGAGGTAGCCGACCAGCACGACCTCCGCCGTCGGCGCCTTGGCGTGCACCGCCCGCAGCGCGGCGGCGACGTTGCGCCGCACGGTCGCGGTGGCCGCGTCCAGGTCGGTCCCGTCGGCGGCGAGGCGGCGGGTGCAGGGGTCGCCCTGCGGGTCCTGCGAGCGCAGCTGCGTGCAGGTGCCCACGAGGGTGGAGAACAGGTCGAGGTCGTTGCCGCCGATGCCCAGGGTCACCAGGTCGGTCGAGGCCGTCACCGAGCGCAGCTGCGGCGGGATCCGGGAGTCCCCGAACGGGCGCTGCACGTGGGTCAGGTCGCGCGTGGTCGCGCCGCTGCAGGACACGTCGACGAACCGGCCGACGCCCAGCCCCGCCGCGACCAGCGACGGGTAGTTGTGGTCCGAGCGCGCGCAGCCACCGGCCAGGTCGGTGGTGGGGATCAGCGGTCCGGCGCTGAAGGAGTCGCCGAGCGCGACATAGCGGGAGTACGTCGGGCCGCTCGGCGAGGCCGAGGCGGCCGAGCCGTCGCCCCCGGTGCCCGTGCCGCGCCGCCGGTGCCACCGGCCGACGTGCACCCCGCCAGCAGGGCGAGCGCGCCCAGCGCGACCAGCGTGATGCGATGTCCCCGCAGGCGAGCCATCGCCGTCACCGGGGGTAGGTCGCGACGAGGTCGCGTCGCACGACCCGGGCGGAGGCGACGAGCCGGAGCAGCACCGCGGCGGTGACCGCCTGGCCGGCCATCAGCCCGAACAGCACGAGGACCTGGGCGGCACCGGCCTCCGCGGCCGTCCCGCCACCGAGGAGCACGCCGATGAAGGCGCCGGGCAGGGTCACGAGACCGACGGTACGGGTCTGGTCCAACCCCGGGGTCAGCGCCTCCTTCGCGGTCGGCGCGATCACCTCGAAGGCCGCCTCCGGGCTGGCCAGGCCGATCGCGAGGGCGGCCTCGTAGGTCCCGAAGTGCCCGGAGAGCTCGTCGAACGCGCGCCGGCCGGTCAGCGTCGCGGCGGTCATCATGTTGCCGATCACGATCCCCGCGATCGGGATGATGCCGGGGCCGTTGAAGGGCACCACGCCCGAGGCGAACACCAGCGTCAGCACGGGCACGATGCCGGCGGCGATGGCCAGCCCGATCCACGGGAGCTGGCTCCGCGGGGTGCCGACCCGGCCCGTGGAGGTGACCGTCGCGACCGCGAACATCACCAGCACGAACCCCAGCGACAGCCACACCGAGGCCAGCGCCGCCGCGATGACCAGCGAGACCAGGGCGAGCTGGACGACCGCGCGCACCGCGGCGGTGACGTGGTCGCGGCCGATGCCGAGCCGCCCGACGACCGAGGCGGCCACCGCGAGCGCGAGCAGCAGCACCAGCACGACGGCCAGCCGCCAGTCCGGGGAGACGGCGCCCCGGCGGCGGCGCGGCCAGGACGAGGTCCGGCGCCACCTCCGGCTACTTCTTCGCGGCCAGCGTGCGGCTGCCCGCCGAGCCGTAGCGGCGGCTGGGGTTGGCGCCGATCGAGCCGCGAGGTGCCCGCGACCCGCGTGGCGGCGACCTTCTTCGTGGTCGCCTTCGTCGCCTTCTTCGCCGTCGCCCTCTTCGCCGTGGACTTCTTCGCCGTCGCCTTCTTCGCGGTCGAACTCGTCGCGGCCGCGCGCTTCGCGCGCCGGGGCCGGTGCGGCCGCCGGCTGCTCGGGCGAGGAGTGCGCGGTGATCCACTCGTCGAGGATCCGCCAGGTCGTACGACGGGCGGCCCGGCCGGTCAGCATCCCGAGGTGGCCGCCCGGGCACGATCTCGAAGCGCAGGTCGTCGACGCCGGTGACCAGGTCGACGATCGGGCGGACGCACTCGACCGGCGCGATGCCGTCGCCGGCGCCGCCGAACGCGAGCAGCGGCGCGGTGATGTCGGCCAGCCGGATCTCGCGGTCGTCCATGGTGATCGATGCCGGCGGCGAGCTGGTTGCCCTTGAGCAGCCGGTGGTAGAGCTGCCCGAACGTCCGGCCGGGGTAGGCGATCATGTTCGTCGGTGAACCGGTCGACCGCCTCGACCTGGGCCAGGAAGTCGGCGTCGTCGAGCTTGGCCGGCGATCGCGATCGGCTTGGTGACCAGCTTGTTGAACGACGAGAGCTGGAAGGCCCGGCGCACCAGCGGCTTCGGCGCGCCGCCCATCAGCCGGTAGGCCTGCGTGACCAGCCCGGCGCGCTCGCCGGCCAGGCCCAGGAACGGCCGGATCGGCGCGACCAGCGGGCACCTGCGAGACGTCGATCGGGTGCGCCGACGACGCTCAGCGACGCGATCGGCAGGTCGGGCCGGTCGGCGGCGGTGAGCAGCGCGAAGATGCCGCCGAGGCTCCAGCCGACCACGTGCACGGGCCGGCCGCCGGCGTGCCGGCTGACCTCCTCGATCGCGGCGGGCACCACCTCGTCGACCCAGTGCTCCATGCCGAGGCTGCGGTTGGCGAAGGACACCTCGCCGTACTCCACGAGGTACGTCGGCCGGCCGGCGTCGACGAGGTGCTCGACCAGCGAGCAGCCGCGGCGCAGGTCGAAGCAGAGCGCGGGGGCGGCCAGCGGCGTGACGAGCAGCACCGGGTCGCCGTGCTCCTGCGCGGCGGCTGCGCGGCCGGTAGTGGTAGACCTCGCGCAGCACGCCCTCGTCGATCAGCGTGCGAGGCATCGGACGGAGGTCGGCCAGGCCGCCGTACAGCACCTTGTGGGCGACGTTGGCGGCCGCGGAGACGATCTGGTCCGGCTTGGGGATCAGATCCATGAGGCAGAAGTTACCAGCGGGTCGCCGTGCCTCGGCCCGCCGCACCGGCTACCCGAGGTCGAGGCGCGCGGCCAGCCGGTCGAGGGCTCGGGCGGCGGCGCGGCGGACCGCCTCGTCGGGGTCCTCGGTCAGCGGTGCGTCAGCGACGGTCAGGTGCTCGGTGTCGCCGGCGACGCCGAGCGCGCGGGCCGCCGCGGCGCGGACCCGCGGGCAGCTCGTGGACCGGCGAGGGCGGTCGCGTCGTCGCCGCACGGGAGCCGTGGCGGGTGACGCAGACCTTCAGGCACATCTCGGCGACCCGCCAGTGCTCGTCGCGGACCCGGTCCAGCGACGACGGGGGCGACGGGCGTCGGACCAGACGTAGAGCAGGCCGCGGGCCGCCCACACGCGCGCCCAGTAGTCCTTCCACGAGCCGCCGGTCGAGCACGGCCCGCGCCGGCCGGTCCGCCGAGGAAGAGCACGGTCGCCGGGTGGCTCGTGCGGGTCGTCGGACCGCCGAGCAGGTCCGCGCACAGCGACGCGGCGCCGCCGTCCCGGACGGCCGCCTCCAGCACGGCCAGCAGGTCGCGCGGGGTGGGCGACCCGGCGGCCGCTCGGGCGGCGCGCCGCCGGGCATCCTGAGTCCCCGGTCGCGGGGCGGAGCTGCTTGTGGTGCACCGGCTGGGCGTCGCGCAGCACGTCGAGGAAGCGCCGCGCCCAGTCCTTCACGTCGTGCTCGGCGACCGTCTTGCGCATCGCCCGCATCCGCCGGCCGAGCTCCCTCGGGTCGGCGTGCATGGCGGTCATGATCGCGTCCTTCATCCCGTTGACGTCGTAGGGGTTGACCATGTAGGCCTGGCGGAGCTCGTCGGCGGCGCCGGCGAACTCCGAGAGCACCAGCGCCCCGGTCGTTGTCGCAGCGGCAGGCGACGTACTCCTTGGCGACCAGGTTCATGCCGTCGCGCAGCGGCGTGACGACCATGACGTCGGCGGCGCGGAAGAGCGCCGCCATCTCCTCCTTGGGGTAGGAGGTGTGCATGTAGTGGATGGCCGGGCTGCCGATGCGGCCGAGGTCGCCGTTGAGCCGGCCGACCAGGCGGTCGATCTCGTCGCGGAGCAGGCGGTACTGCTCGACGCGCTCCCGCGAGGGCGTGGCGACCTGCACGAACACCGCGTCCTCGACCGCGACGCGGCCCTCGTGCGACCAGCTCGCCGTACGCGCGGAGCCGGTCGAAGATGCCCTTGGTGTAGTCGAGCCGGTCGATGCCGAGCAGCACCTTGCTAGGGGTTGCCGAGCTGCTCGCGGATCTCCTTGGCGCGCTGCTCGACGCGACTCGGAGCGGGCCAGCTCGTCGAGCCCCGGGGTGTCGATGGAGATCGGGAAGGAGCCGGCCTGCACGGTGCGGCCGTCGGGGAGGTAGACCAGGTCGCGGTGGGTCTTGTGGCCGACGCGCTGGCGCACCAGGCGGACGAAGTTCTGCGCAGGCGCCGGGCCGCTGGAAGCCGACCACGTCGGCGCCGAGCAGGCCCTCGAGGAGCTGGCGGCGCCACGGCAGCTGCGGAGAACAGCTCGGCGGGCGGGAAGGGGATGTGCAGGAAGAAGCCGATCCGCAGGTCGGGCCGCAGCTCGCGCAGCATCGCCGGGACCAGCTGCATCTGGTAGTCGTGCACCCACACCATCGCGCCGTCGGCGGCCACCTCCGCCGCCTTCTCGGCGAAACGCCGGTTGACCCGCACGTAGGCGTCCCACCACTCGCGGTGGAACTCGGGCTTGGCCACGACGTCGTGGTAGAGCGGCCACAGGGTGCCGTTGGAGAACCCCTCGTAGAACTCCTCGACCTCCTCCGCCGCTCAGCGGCACCGGGACCAGGGAGATGCCGTCCTCGACGAAGGGGTCGAGGTGGTCGTCGAGGCCGCCCGACCAGCCGATCCAGGCGCCGTCGTTCTCGCGCATCACCGGGGCGATGGCGGTCACCAGGCCGCCGGGGGAGGGCCGCCACGCGACGGAGCCGTCGTCGTTGACGACGCGGTCGACGGGCAGGCGGTTGGCCACGACGACGAGGTCTGCGTCGCGCTGGGACTTCTTCGAGCGGCTCATCGCGTCAACCTACCCAGGACGGGCCTCTTCACGAGCCGGGAGCCCGGCAGACTGTCGGGCTGGCCCCACCCCGGCCGGCCTGCTGGCAGGATCGTGCCCGAGCCCCGGCGCTCCTAGCGTCGTCACCATGACCGAGACGATCCCGATGCCCCTGCAGCAGCCCCCCGCGTACGACGCCCGGCCGGAGGTGCCGCGCCGCACCTGGTGGGAGCGGCTGCTCCGCGACACGGGCTACTGCCTCACCGCGCTGCCGATCGCCGTCCCCGCCTTCGTGCTGGTCGTGACCGGGCTCTCGGTCGGGCTGTCGCTGGCGCTGTTCGCGGTGGGGCTGCCGGTGCTCGTGCTGACGGCGTACGTCGCCCGGGGGTTCGCCCACCTCGAGCGCCAGCGGGTGCGCGCCGTCCTCGAGCGGCACGTGCCGCTGCCGACGTACGCCGTGCCGCGTGCCGGCGACAGCCTGGTGCGGAGGACGCTCGTGCCGCTGCGTGACCCGCAGAGCTGGTTCGACCAGGCCTGGGCGCTGGCCGGCTTCGTGACCTCGGTGGTCGCGACCAGCGTCGCGCTGACCTGGTGGGCGACCATCCTCGGCGGGTTCACCTACCCCTTCTGGCAGCGGTTCCTGCCCGACAGCGCCGACAGCGACACCCTCGCGGAGATCCTCGGCTTCGGGTCCGGGCGGACCGCCGAGAGCTGGCTCAACGTCTCGATCGCCGCCGTCGCCCTGGTGACGCTGGTGCCGGTGATGCGGCTGACCACCCGGCTGCACGCCTCGCTGGGCGCCGTGCTCCTCGGCAGCCGGGCCGAGCTCCAGCAGGAGATGTCGCGCCTGGTGCGCGGTCGCGACGCGGCCCGGGTGGCCGAGGCCGGGTCGCTGCGCCGGCTCGAGCGCGACATCCACGACGGCCCCCAGCAGCGGCTGGTCCGGCTCTCCCTCGACATCGCCCGGGCGCAGAGGCAGGTCGGCCAGGACCCCGCCGCCGCGCAGCGGATCCTCGACTCGGCGCTGAGCCAGGCCCGCGAGACCGTCGACGAGCTGCGCTCGCTCTCGCGCGGGATCGCCCCGCCGGTGCTCGTGGACCGCGGGCTGGCGGCGGCCCTCGACGAGGTCGTCGCCCGCTCGCCGGTGCCGGTGCGCAGCCGCGTCGAGCCGGATGGTCCGCTGCCGGCCCACGTCGAGACGGCCGTCTACTTCCTGGTCTCCGAGGCGCTCACCAACGTCGCCAAGCACGCCGAGGCGTCCGAGGTCGACCTCGTGGTGGAGCGGGCCGGCGCCGCCGGCGACGTCCGGGTCTGGGTCGCCGACGACGGCCGCGGCGGCGCCCACCCGGCCAAGGGGCACGGGCTGGCCGGGCTCGAGCAGCGGGTCCGCGCCGTCGACGGGACGCTCGTGGTGCGCTCGCCGGCGGGCGGCCCGACCACCGTGGAGGCGCGGATCCCGGTGCGTTGAGAGGCGGAGTCGTGGCGCCGGCCAGACCCCGCGCGTAGCCTCCCTCCCAGCGCTGCTCGAGGAGGGACGATGGGGCGGGCCGGGCCGGACTTCGACGCGATGTTCGCTGCTGAGTACCCCTCGGTCCTCCGCACGATCTACCTGATGTGCCGCGACGAGTCGCTGGCGCAGGACGTCACTCAGGACGCGTTCGTCGAGCTGCTGCGCCACTGGGATGCGGTGAGCAGGCTCGACCGGCCCGGCGCGTGGGTCCGCCGGGTGGCCATCCGCAAGGCGGGCCGGCAGCTGCGTCGCGACCGGCGGCGACGCGCTGCGGAACGAGTGGTCGAGCCGGCCCGACACCTGGAGCCGGTCGACGTCGATGTGCTGCGAGCTGTCCACGCGCTGTCGCCGCGGCAGCGCGCGGCGGTGGTGCTGTACTACTTCGAGGACCGGCCCCTCGAGGAGGTGGCGGACCTCCTCGGCTGCTCCGCGTCGACCGCCGGCGCCCACATGCACCGGGCGCGAGCCAGGCTCGGCGGTCTCCTGAGGGAGGTGGCGCCCGATGAGCGTTGAGTCCCGGCTGGGGCGCGCCCTCGAGCGCGACGCCGCTGCCCTCGACCCCGACGTGCCTGCCGCCCTGCGCGAGGTGCGCCGCCGCGACCGTCGGCTCACCTCGCGACGCGTCGTCGGGGTCACGAGCCTTGCTGTCGTCGCCCTGGTCGTCGGGACGCTCGTCGGTTTCGGCCTGCCGTTCGCCGGCGACTCGGACAGAGCGGGCCACTCGTCCCAGACCGCCGGGCGGTCCGGCTCGGCGGGCCTGACGGTGGTGCGTGAGCGCACAGCGTCGTCCCTGGGCATGCGCGACCTACTGCGCGCCACGGTCTCGCCGGACGGCCGCGTCTACGTCACCGACAGCACGCAGCGGGTCGTCGAGCTGACCCCGGACCTTCAGGTGGTGAACTCGTGGGGCGGGAGCGGGACCGCCCCGGGCCGCTTCCGCTTCGTGCAGGGCGCCATCACGACCGATCCTGAGGGCCGGGTGTACGTCGCGGACACGGGCAACTTCCGGATCCAGGTCTTCAGCGCCGAGGGGAGGTTCCTGCGGTCGCTGGGGCGCTACGGCACGGGGCCGGGGCAGTTCACGTGGCCGTTCGACGTGGTGGTGGACCGCGCAGGCGACCTGTACGTGGCGGACGACAAGGAGCAGACGGTCACCAAGCTGACGCCGGACGGTCGTCAGGTCTGGCGCCGTGGTGGCTTCCGCGAGGCCGACCAGCGGTTGCGGGGCCATGCACACCTGTCATCGTTCGACGCGCAGGGCCGGCTCCTCGTCGCCATCGACGACCAACCCCTCCTCGCCCGGCTCGACCCCCGCGACGGAGCCGTGGCCGGGGTCGTGCCTGTCCAGGCTGCGCCCGCCCGGTTGTGCGACGTCACCAGTGACCGGCTCGACCGGCTGTTCCTCACCCCGTGCCTGCCTCCGTGGGAGGTCCGCATCGTCGGCCCCGACGGCGACCCGCTCGGTGGTGCCGACCTCGACGTGGAGCAGTCGCCGCGCTGGTCGGCCGACGGACGGGGCTACGCCGTGACGAGCGACGGCGGCATCGCGGAGGTGCGCGTCTCCGGATGAGATCGGCTGGGGCGCCGTGTCAATGAGGGACCCCTCGCAGGGCTGTGTCTCGACAGAGTCCCGATCCGGAGGAGGCACCATGCCCGCCCTTTCTCGCCGCAGAGTCGCCCTTACGGCGTGCGCCGCCGCTTTCGCGCTCGGCGCGACCTCGCCCGCCCTCGCCGTCGGCTCGACGTCGGGCGCGGCGCCCGGCGCGCGCGCCGGACACCTCCACGACGCGGGTCGGATCGTGTTCAGCACCCCCATCGACGGCGGCGGCGCGTCCGTGGCCACGATCTCGGCCGACGGGACCGGCCGCGCCTCGGTCGAGGTGGCGACCGACCTGGAGGACTTCAACAAGTCGACCTGGTCCCACGACGGCCGCCACCTGCTGCACAGCAACACCTTCGTCCTCGACCTTCCGGGCATCGACCTCGCCTTCCGACCCGCGATCACCGCGGCCGACGGATCCGGCCGGCGGGTCCTCAGGCTGCCCCGGCTGCCCGGCGACATGTACTGCTCGGCCTGGTCCCCCGACGACGCTCGCATCGTCTGCGCGGTCGACGGCGACCTCTTCTCGCTGCGGGTCTCGGACGGACGAGGCGTGCGGCGGCTGAGCGCCAACCCGTACGACGGCAACGACCTCGCCGTCGGCTACTCACCGGACGGCCGCCGACTCGCCTTCCTGCGGGCCCGGCCCGGGCCCGGGGGGACGACGAGCTCGAGCGCGAGGCGCTCTTCGTCGCCCGGGCCGACGGCAGCCACGCACGGCGGGTCTCCGGCTGGGACCTGCTCCCGCACGAGCTCGCCGGGGCCAACTGGGCGCCGGACGGGCGGTCCCTGCTCTCGATCGACCGGTGGTTGCGGATCGTCGAGGTCGCCGCCGACGGGTCGTGGACGAGGCGCGTGCGCCTCGACCTGGACGGTGAGTACTCCGCGGTCACCCCCGACGTCTCCCCGGACGGTTCGCGGATCGTCGTCGCGGTCTTCCGGGACGGCCTCCCCTCGGACCTCTACGTCGCCCGACGCGACGGGTCGCACGCGCATCCCGTCGACACCACCCCGGACGTCTCCGAGTGGCTGCCCGACTGGTCGGCCGTCGCCCGGCACGGTTGACCCGCACAGGGCGCGGGCACGGCTTCGCCATACTGGCCCTCGAAACCCGTCGGGAGGGGGGCCGTCCGTGCGCATCGTCATCGCCGACGACTCGGTGCTGCTGCGCGAGGGCCTGCAGCTGCTGCTCGGCGAGAGCGGTCACGAGGTGGTCGCGGCGGTCGGCGACGGCCCCTCGTTCGTCGCCGCCGCCCTCCGCGAGCGCCCGGACGTGTCGCTCGTCGACGTACGCATGCCGCCGACGCACACCGACGAGGGCCTCGCCGCGGCCGTGGCGCTGCGCCGGCAGTGGCCCGACGCGCGCCTGGTGATGCTCTCCCAGCATGTGGAGCTCTCCTACGCCGACGACCTGCTGGCCAGCGGCGAGGGCGGGACGGGCTACCTGCTCAAGGACCGCGTCAGCGACATCGACGACTTCCTGGCCGCGCTGGAGCGGGTGGCGGGCGGGGGTACGGCGCTGGACCCGCTCGTCGTGGCGCAGCTGATGCGACGGCACCGCGACCCCCTGGAGGGCCTGACGCCGCGCGAGCACGAGGTGCTGGCACTGATGGCCGAGGGCCGGTCGAACGCCGCCGTCGCCGCGGCGCTCGTGGTCTCCGGCGGGGCCGTGGAGAAGCACACGCAGCGGATCTTCGCCAAGCTCGGCCTGCGCCCCGACGACGACGCGGCGCACCGCCGGGTGCTGGCGGTGCTGGCCTACCTGCGCGGCAGCGGGGACTGAGCGCGGGTCAGCGGGGTCAGTCGGCGTCGTAGCGCACGCCGGCCAGGGCCCGGATCGCGTCCATCTGCCGCATCATCGCCACCGTCTCGTCCAGCGGCACGAGCGGGCTCTCGGTCTCGCCGGCGCGCAGGCAGCGCACCACCTCGAGCGCCTCGTTGGCCAGGCCGGTGCCGACCAGCGGCTCGTGGAGCTGCTGCGGCTCGAGGGGCACGCCGAGGTCGGGGTCGGCGACCGACGGGGTCCAGGTCGCGGTGGTCGGCCGGTGGAACGGCGCCGGCAGGTCGATCCGGCCGCGGTCGGTGGCGATCGAGGCGGTGCGCGGCGACCACGCGGTCATCGTGGAGCTCAGCGCCGCGGTCGCACCGCTCGGGTAGCCCAGCGCGAGCACCAGGCTGAGGTCCACGCCCGCCTCGGAGAGGGTCGCCGTGGCCGCCACCCGGCTGGGCTCGCCGAGGAACAGGGTGGCGAACGTGAGCGGGTAGATCCCCATGTCGAGCAGCGCGCCCGCCCCCAGCGCCGGGTCGAGCAGACGGTCGGTGGCCGGCTTGTCGACCACGAACCCCAGGTCGGCGCGGACCTGCATCGGCGTCCCGAGGACCCCCGAGCCGAGCAGCTGCTGGAGCCGTCGCACCATCGGGTTGCAGCGCATCCACATGGCCTCCATGAGGAACAGCCCCCGCTCGCGCGCGATCGCGACGAGCTCCTCCGCCTCGGCGGCGGTGGTGGTCAGCGACTTCTCGCAGAGCACGGCCTTGCCGGCGTCGAGCGCGAGCTCGACGTGCTCGCGGTGCAGGGAGTGCGGGGTGGCGACGTAGACCACGTCGACATCGGGGTCCTCGACGAGCGCGCGGTAGTCGCCGTACGCCGTGGGGATGCCGTGCCGCGCGGCGAACGCGTCGGCGGACTCCTGGCGCCGGGCGGCGACCGCCGTGACCTCGCACTCGGGGAGCAGCGCGAGGTCGCCCACCATCGAGGTGGCGATCTTGCCGGTGGCCATCACGCCCCACCGCACCGGGCGGTCGGCGGGGAGCGGCGTCGCCAGCACGGGGCCGGGCACCACGTCGAGGGGCGGCAGGTCGGTGGGGAGGGTGCCGGGCGCGGGCGGGCGGGGGTGGGTCATGCGCCCATCGTCTCGCGGGCGACACACGCGTGGCAGAACTACACCGGTGTGGTTCGTCCCCTATGATGGGGCCGTTCCACGCACGCCCGCCACCCGCGCACAGGAGTCGCCACCATGGACGCCGCGAACGCACTGCCCAGCGGACAGGACGCCGACACCGGTGAGCTGTCGGAGCGGGACCGCGAGATCCTCAACTTCGAGCGCCAGTGGTGGAAGTACGCCGGCGCCAAGGAGCAGGCGGTGCGCGAGAAGTTCGACATGTCCTCCACGCGCTACTACCAGGTGCTCAACGCGCTGATCGACCGGCCGGAGTCGCTGGCCTTCGACCCGCTGCTGGTCCGCCGGCTCCGCCGGCTGCGCGCCGCCCGCCAGCGCGCCCGCTCCGCGCGCCGGCTCGGCTTCGAGGTCTGAGATGGGCCGCGCCCCGCGCCGGGCCGGCTGGCCGCCCACGCCGTACGCCGGCTGGGTGCACGGCGCCACGACGAGCGCGGCTTCGCGCTGTCCTCGCCGCTCGCCCTGCTCTCGGTGGCCGCCGTCGTGCTCGCCGGCGGTCGCGTTCGTCGCCACCGACCGCGACGACGACGCCAGCCCGGGTCGCCGCGCCCGTGACCGCCACGCCCTCGGCCAGCCCCGTCGCCACGCCGACGACGGCCGCGCCCTCGCCGGTGGTGCGCAAGAAGAAGAAGCCCGTCGTGCGCCGCGGCGAGACCTACGTCGAGGTCTACAACAACTCCGGCATCAGCCGGGCTCGCCGGCCAGACCGCCGCGCGCGCCCAGGGTGCGGGCTGGCAGGTCGTCGGCTCCGACAACTGGTACGGCACCATCCCGGCCAGCACGGTCTACTACCCGGCGCGGCTGCAGGCCGAGGCGAGGCTGCTCGCCAGGACCTCGGCATCTCCCGGCTCAAGCCGCGATCGCGCCGATGCGCGGCGACCGGCTCACGGTCATCCTCACCACCGACTACTCCTGACCTGACCTGACCGACGCTGCTCCGGCTCCAACCGCCCGACGGGGTACTGCGAGGGTGGGCGCATGGAGCTCCCGACCCCCGAGGCGCAGCAGCGGTACGACGACCTGGTGGCCGTCGCGCCCGGCGTGCGTCGTCGGCCTCGACTTCGACGGCACGCTCTCGCCGATCGTGGAGGACCCCGCTGCCGCGGTCGATCCACCCCGACGGGCCCGACGGCGCTGGTCGAGCTGGCCGCCCGGGTGCGCGCCGTCGTGGTGGTCACGGGGCGGCCGGCCCGCCAGGTCGTCGACCTCGGCGGCCTCGACGCGGTGGCCGACGGGCTCGCCGACGGTGCCCGGCTGGTCGTGATGGGCCAGTACGGCAACGAGCGCTGGGACTCCGCGCACCCGCGAGTTCACCTCGCCCGAGCCGCCGGCCGGGCTGCGCGCGCTGCGCGACGAGCTGCCCGGCCCTGCTCGACGCGGCGTCGCGCCGGGGAGGCGTTCGTCGAGGAGAAGGGCCTCGCGCTGGCCGTGCACACCCGGCGGCTGCCCGACGCGGCCGCCGCCTTCGACCGGCTCGTGCCGCTGCTGCGCCGAGGCGGCCGAGCGGCACGGCCTCGCTGTCGAGCCGGGCCGGATGGTGCTCGAGGTGCGCGCCCCCGGCATGCACAAGGGGCTCGCCGTGCGGGCCGCCGTCGAGGAGCACGAGGCGCGGCGGCGTGCTGTTCGCCGGCGACGACCTCGGCGACCTCGAGGCGTTCGAGGCGGTCGCCGCGCCTGCGTGAGCGACGGCCTGCCGGCGCTGCTGGTCTGCTCGTCCTCGCACGAGCAGGACGCGCCTCGCCGACCTCGCCGACGTCGTGGTCGACGGCCCGGCAGGCGTGCTCGCGCTGCTGCGCCGGCTCGCCGCCGACGCCGGCTGACTGCGCGCCCGCAGGCCCGCCCGGGCCGTTGCTCAGGCGGTGGCCGTGGGCCCGGTCCGCCGCCGGGGCGGGCGTCGACCAGGGGGTAGCCGCCGTCCTCGAGGCCGGCCAGCCGCTCGAACACGTTGTGCACGCCCACGTCGCCCCCGCGCAGGTAGGACCAGCCGGCGGCCAGCGACGTACAGCGGCAGCATCGGCAGGCCCGAGGCAGGCGACGTACTGCCAGGCGTGCCGCTCCTCGTGCCGTACGACGCGGGGGCGCTGGTCGAACCAGGCGCGGTCGTGGCGGGTGACCACGACGTCGCCGACGGTGAACGCGTTCGCGACCGGGAAGCCGATGCCGGTAGCCGGTGGCGATCACCAGGCCGCGCGGCCCGCGGGAGAGGCGCGCTCGACCGATGACGGCGATGCCGCAGGCCGAGCAGCGTCGACCCGTTGGCCGCGTTGACCACCGACCGCACCCTCCACGCCTGCACGGGCCCAGTCTGCACCGGCCCGGGAGCCTGCGGGCCATCTCGGATCGTGAACTGCGTGTGCACATGCTGAGACGGCTTGCGTAAGGTGGAGCACTGCTCATCGAGAGGGGCAGAGGGACACGGCCCGCTGAAGCCCCGGCAACCCGTCACCGCAGCGCACCGTCGACACCCGTGGACCGACGCGCGCGGTGCCAACGGTGCTAATTCCGTCCCGGGCCGAGAGTCGGCCCCGGGGAAGATGAGAAGGAGGCCCTCCTTGAGCACCCACCACCTCGGTCCTGCCCGGTCGCCCGCTCTCGCACGGCCGCACCCTGCGCCCCGGCGCCTTCGGCAACGCCGTCGCACCTGGTCTGTCGCGAGTGCCGCGCCACCCAGCACCTCGGTCCGTTCTACGCCTGCCAGGAGTGCTTCGGCCCGCTCGAGATCGGCTACGACTTCCCGGACGTCACCCGCGCCCAGATCGAGGCCGGGCCGAAGAACATCTGGCGCTACCAGCCGCTGCTGCCCGGTGCCCGCCGACATCACCGGCAGCCCCAACATGGAGCCCGGCTACACCCGGCTGATCAAGGCCGACAACCTGGCCCGCGAGCTCGGCATGCGGAACCTCTGGGTCAAGGACGACTCCGGCAACCCGACGCACTCCTTCAAGGACCGCGTCGTCGCGGTCGCGCTGTCGGCGGCCCGCGAGTTCGGCAGCACCGTGTTCGCCTGCCCCTCGACCGGCAACCTCGCCAACGCCGTCGCCGCCGCGGGTGCCCGCGCCGGCATGAAGACCGTCGTGTTCATCCCCGCACGACCTCGAGCGGCCCAAGGTCATCACCACCGCGGTGTACGGCGGCACGCTGGTCGCCGTGAAGGGCAACTACGACGACGTCAACCGGCTCGCCTCCGAGATCGCCGGCGAGGAGGACGGGCTGGGCGTTCGTCAACGTCAACGTCCGGCCCTACTACGCCGAGGGCTCCAAGACGCTCGGCTACGAGATCGCCGAGCAGCTCGGCTGGCGGCTGCCGCAGCAGGTCGTGATCCCGGTGGCGTCCGGCTCGCAGCTCACCAAGGTCGACAAGGGCTTCTCCGAGCTCGTGCTCCCTCGGGCTGGTCGAGGAGTCGCCGTACAAGATCTTCGGCGCGCAGGCCGACGGGCTGCTCGCCGGTCTCGGCGGCCTTCAAGGACGGCCACGACGTGGTCCGCCCGGTCAAGCCGGACACCATCGCCAAGTCGCTCGCGATCGGCAACCCGGCCGACGGCCCCTACGTGCTCGACGTGGCCCGCCGCACCGGCGGCGCCGTCGAGGACGTCACCGACGAGGAGGTGCGCGACGGCATCCAGCTGCTCGCCCGCACCGAGGGCATCTTCGCCGAGACCGCCGGCGGCGTGACCGTCGCGACGCTGCGCAAGCTGGTCGAGACCGGCCAGCTCGACCCCGACGCCGAGACCGTCGTGTTCAACACCGGCGACGGCCTCAAGACCCTCGACGCGGTCGCCGACCGGGTCGGCCCGGCCGCGACCATCGAGCCGAGCTACGCCGCGTTCACCGACGCCGGGCTGGTCTGAGCCGGCCATCCGCCCGGCTAGCCCGGTCGCCCACCCGACGACCTGGACACCCTGAGGAGACCGCATGAGCGTCAGCGTCCGGATCCCGACCATCCTGCGCACCTACACCGACGGCGAGTCCGAGGTGCAGCGCCGACGGGCGGCACGCTGGCCGAGGTCCTGGAGTCCCTCGACGGCCAGCTACCCCGGCATCAAGGCCCGGATCCTCGACGACCAGGGCGCGATCCGCCGGTTCGTCAACGTGTACGTCGGCAACGACGACGTGCGCTTCCTGGAGGCGCTGGACACCAGCACGCCCGAGGGCACCCAGGTCTCGGTGATCCCCGCCGTCGCCGGCGGCTGACCGCCTGGCGCGCCCGGGTGGGACGTTTACCAGGTGATGCAGGAAAACGGCCGCTCCCCACGGTGAACAGTCCATGGGGAGCGGCAGTTCTCCGTGGGAAGTACGTCGCCCCGCCGGTCGTCGCCACGCGCAGGTGACCCGCGACGACCGCCGCCGCGCGAGCGGACGTTTACCAGGTGATGCAGGAAAACGGCCCCGCCGCCGCGCCGTAGGCTCGACGCCATGGCACGCACCTCGCGACAGCCGACCGGGTCGGCCGCGACGAGCTCCTCGAGTTCGTCCGCCCGCGGCACCGGGCCACGCTCGTCACCCGGCGGCGCGACGGCAGCCCGCAGATGTCGCCGGTGACGTGCGGCGTCGACGCCGAGGGCCGCGTCGTCGTCTCGACGTACCCGCAGCGGGCGAAGGCCGCCAACGCCCGCCGCGACCCGCGGGTCTCGATCGCTCGTGCACTCCGACGAGTGGGACGGCCCCTACGTCCAGGTCGACGGGACGGCCGAGGTGATCGACATGCCCGACGCCGTGGAGCCGCTGGTGGAGTACTTCCGCTGCATCTCCGGCGAGCACCCGGACTGGGACGAGTACCGCGACGCGATGCGCGCCCAGAACAAGTCCCTGGTCCGGATCACGATCGAGCGGTGGGGCCCGGTCGCGACCGGCGGCTTCCCGCCCGACCAGCCCGAGAGCCTGATGGAGCGGCGACCCGCGCCCTCGAGGCCGCCACCGACTACGTCGCCCGCACCTTCCCGGAGGCACGCTGCGCCGTGGTCTCCGGGTCGGTGCTGACGCCCGCATCGTAGCGGCGACCTCCGACCTCGACGTCGTGATCCTGCTCGACGGCCCGGCCGGCGCCGTACCGCCACACCACCCGGCACCGTCGGCTGGGTCGTCGAGGCGTTCGTGCAGACCGACGCCAGCCTCGAGCACTTCTACGCCAAGGACCTCGCGCGCCGTCAGCCGTCGCTGGCGCGGATGGTGGCGACCGGGACGGTGGTGGCCGACCGCACCGGCGACGCGGCCCGGGTGCAGGCCGACGCCCGGCGGCTGCTCGCAGGCGGGGCCACGGCCGCTGGGCGCGGAGGAGACCAGGGCACTGCGCTACGCGCTGACCGACCAGGTCGACGACCTCGTGGGCTGCGACCGTCCCGGCGAGCTGCCGTGGATCGCCGCCCACCTGGCGACGCTGGTCGCTGACCTCGCCCTCGGGATCGGGGGGCACTGGACCGGAGGCGCCAAGTGGCTGCCCCGTGAGCTCGCCGACCTCGACGCGGACCTGGCGGCGCCGGCTGACCGATGCCCTCGTCGCCGCTCCGACGGACCGCGGGCCGCTGGTCGCCGTCGCCCGCGAGGTGCTCGACCGGGCCGGCGGGCCGCTGCAGGACGGCTACCGGCTCGCGGCGACGCTGCCGTCGTGACGACCGTGCTGCTGCTGACCCGCGGCGCGCTGCTCGACGGTGAGACCGCCATCGACGACGGCGCGCCGGCGGTGGGCGGTCCGCTTAACGGGGAGGCCGGAGAGCGCTTGCGCGTTCTCCGGCCGAAACCCCGTCGCACCCACGAGGTCCGTTCAGGTTAGGCCCGGCCGCGGAGGCGGGTCAATGGCCCGTCGCGGGGCCTCCCGGTCTGTCTAGACCTCGCCGCGGCGACGCCGTACGGCGTGGCCGTGGCCGACCCCGCCACCGCGCGCGGGCGCCTTGCACTCGCGGGGGGCGAGTGCTAAAAATGGGTTAGCACTCTCACCACGAGAGTGCCAGACCTGCCCGGCGAACCGGGCGGACAAGTCGTGGGACCGGACGATGAGGTCCCCAGCGCCGGCGGGAAGGGTCTGCCGGGCCAGCGGGGGCCGTCCGTCGCGGGCATCGCCCGGGCCATCCATTCATCAGCGTGAGGAACCGCGGAGAATGCCGAAGCTGATTGCGTTCAACGAGGAGGCCCGGCGCGGCCTGGAGCGTGGCATGAACACGCTCGCCGACGCCGTCAAGGTGACGCTCGGCCCCAAGGGCCGCAACGTCGTCCTCGAGAAGAAGTGGGGCGCCCCCACGATCACCAACGACGGTGTGTCCATCGCCAAGGAGATCGAGCTCGAGGACCCCTACGAGAAGATCGGTGCCGAGCTCGTCAAGGAGGTCGCCAAGAAGACCGACGACGTCGCCGGCGACGGCACCACCACCGCCACCGTCCTGGCCCAGGCCATGGTCCGCGAGGGTCTGCGCAACGTCGCCGCCGGCGCGAACCCGATGTCGCTCAAGCGCGGCATCGAGAAGGCCGTCGAGGCCGTCTCCGCAGCAGCTGCTCGGCGATGGCCAAGGACGTCGAGACCAAGGAGCAGATCGCCTCCACCGCCTCGATCTCCGCCGCTGACACCACCGTCGGCGAGATCATCGCCGAGGCGATGGACAAGGTCGGCAAGGAAGGCGTCATCACGGTCGAGGAGTCGAACACGTTCGGCCTCGACCTCGAGCTCACCGAGGGCATGCGGTTCGACAAGGGCTACATCTCGGCGTACTTCGTCACCGACGCGGAGCGCATGGAGACGGTCCTCGACGACCCCTACATCCTCATCGCCAACCAGAAGGTCTCGAACGTCAAGGACCTGCTGCCGGTGCTCGAGAAGGTCATGCAGAGCGGCAAGCCGCTGCTGATCCTCTCCGAGGACGTCGACGGCGAGGCGCTGTCCACCCTGGTGGTCAACAAGATCCGTGGCACCTTCAAGTCCGTCGCCGTCAAGGCTCCGGGCTTCGGTGACCGCCGCAAGGCCATGCTGCAGGACATCGCGATCCTGACCGGTGGCCAGGTCATCTCCGAGGAGGTCGGCCTCAAGCTCGAGTCGACCGGCCTCGAGCTGCTCGGCCAGGCCCGCAAGGTCGTCGTCACCAAGGACGAGACGACCATCGTCGAGGGTGCCGGCGACGCCGACCAGATCGCCGGTCGGGTCAACCAGATCCGCGCGGAGATCGAGAAGAGCGACTCCGACTACGACCGCGAGAAGCTGCAGGAGCGCCTGGCCAAGCTGGCCGGCGGCGTTGCGGTCATCAAGGTCGGCGCGGCCACCGAGGTCGAGCTCAAGGAGCGCAAGCACCGCATCGAGGACGCCGTTCGCAACGCGAAGGCTGCCGTCGAGGAGGGCATCGTCGCCGGTGGTGGCGTCGCTCTCGTCCAGGCCGACCGACGAGGCGTTCGAGAAGCTCGACCTCGAGGGTGACGAGGCGACCGGTGCGGACGATCGTGCGCTTCGCGGCCGAGGCCCCGCTCAAGCAGATCGCGATCAACGCCGGCCTCGAGGGTGGCGTCGTCGCGGAGAAGGTGCGCAACCTGACCGCCGGGCCACGGTCTCAACGCTGCCACCGGCGAGTACGTCGACATGATCGCCGAGGGCATCATCGACCCGGCCAAGGTCACCCGCTCGGCGCTGCAGAACGCCGCCTCCATCGCGGCGCTGTTCCTCACGACCGAGGCGGTCGTGGCGGACAAGCCCGAGAAGGCGCCGGCGGCATGCCCGGCGGCGACGCGCGGCGGCATGGGCGGCATGGACTTCTGATCCGCCCCTGATCCACCTGCTCCACCCAGCACGACACCGAAGGGCCCCGGCGATCCGCCGGGGCCCTTCGCGCGTCCGGCGGCTCCCCGCCGTCGTACGGCGTCCACGGCTCGTGGCCTCGGGGTCAGTACGAGCGCTTGCCCAGGCCGCGGCTCGTGCCCCGGGCGCGGCCGCCTCCCCGGCGCGGCCGCCTCCCCAGGTCATCTGGCGCTTCCCCAGGCGTGCATGCCTGGGGAGGTGCACGATTACCAGGGGACCCTGGTAATCGTGCGAACCCGTGCGGCAGGTGGTGTGTGTCCCCAGCGGCAGGGGCGCTCAGCGCACGCCGTGCGGGCGGAACTGGATGCTGATGCGCGGGCCCGACGGGCCGGGCGGTCTTGAGCACGGCGTGCTCCCAGGTGCGCTGGCAGGAGCCGCCCATCACGAGCAGGTCGCCGTGGCCGACGGGGAAGGAGATCGACGCGCCGCCGGCACGGGGGCGCAGCGAGAGCCGGCGGGCCTCGCCCAGGGACAGGATCGCGACCATCGTGTCCTGGGTGCTGCTGCGCCCGATGGTGTCGCCGTGCCAGGCGACGCTGTCGCGGCCGTCGCGGTAGAAGCACATCCCGGCGGAGCGTGAACGGCTCGCCGAGCTCGGCGGCGTAGTGCGCGTCGAGCGCGTGGCGGGCCTCGACCAGCAGCGGGTCGGGCAGCGGCTCGTCCTCGCCGTAGAACCGCAGCAGCCGCGGCACGGCCACCTCGTTGTCCCACATCACCCGGCGCTCGGCCTGCCACGGCACCTCGGTGACCAGGCGCGCGAAGAGCTCGTCGGAGCCGGACACCCAGCCGGGGCGCACGTCGACCCAGGCGCCCCGGTCAGGAGGTGCCGGGTGCACCGTGTCCCCGAGCGGCCCGAGGGACGACCCGACGTGCGCTCCCGAGGGGGTGTCGGGGCCGTCGAAGAGGGACGTCTGGAACTCCACGGTCATGCCGCCCGAGTCTACGCTCGTTCGAACACGTGTTCTAGTCGCCGGACGGATCGGCGCCGGCCGGAGGCTGACACGCACCGACGCCCGGCGACCCCGCACCGCCGCGGCGCCGTAGGTTGGAGGCGGCTCCGCCGGCCGCGGCACCCGGAAGGACCAGACGTGACCGAAGCACAGCAGACGACCCCCGCGCGGCGGGCCGCCGTCCGCACCGTCGGCCTGACCAAGACCTACGGCACGGGCGACGCGACCGTCATGGCGCTCGACGACGTCGACGTCGAGCTGTACGCCGGCGAGTTCACCGCCGTGATGGGGCCCTCCGGCTCCGGCAAGTCCACGCTGATGCACTGCTGCGCGGCGCTGGACGACGCCACCAGCGGGTCGGTGTTCGTCGGGGACACGGAGATCACCCGGCTCAAGGACAAGGAGCTGACCCGGCTGCGTCGCGACGAGATCGGCTTCGTCTTCCAGTCCTTCAACCTGGTGCCGACCCTGACCGCGGAGGAGAACATCCTGCTGCCGCTCTCCATCGCCGGGCGGCGCCCCGACGAGGAGTGGTACGCCACCGTCATCGAGACCGTCGGACTGCGCGACCGGCTCGGCCACCGGCCCAACGAGCTCTCCGGGGGTCAGCAGCAGCGGGTCGCCGTGGCCCGCGCGCTGGCCAGCCGACCGTCGATCGTCTTCGCCGACGAGCCCACCGGCAACCTCGACTCGCGCTCCGGCGCCGAGGTGCTGACGCTGCTGCGGCGCTCGGTCGACGAGTTCGGCCAGACCGTCGTGATGGTCACCCACGACCCGGTCGCGGCGGCCTTCACCGACCGCGTGCGTGTTCCTCGCCGACGGCTCGGTCGTCGACGAGGTGCGCCAGCCGGACCGCGAGATCGTGCTGGACCGGATGACCCGGATGGACGCCCGCTCCCTCGACGCCGCAGCCGCCGTGCCGGACGAGGCGTAGCCGGGTCGCGTCGCTCCGACCCTTGTCCCAGGAGTGCCCGGAAAGGCTAGGGTGGCCCGAGGGGGTGAGGGAGGTGTGATGGGCGACGTGATCACGCCCGACCGCTCGAGGCCGGTCGTGCACAAGCACGTGCAGGTCCGCGAGTACGTCCGCGGACTCATCGAGGGTGCCGAGCCGGGCAGCCCCGCTCCGTCCGAGCGCGAGCTCGTCCAGCACTTCGGTGTGGCCCGGATGACCGTGCGCCAGGCCCTCGACGCCCTCGTCTCCGAGGGGCTCCTCGAGCGGGTCCCCGGCCGGGGCACGTTCGTGGCCCGCGCCCGCATCGACGTCCAGGTCCGGCTCTCCAGCTACACCGAGGAGATGGGCCGGCGCGGCATGAAGCCCGACTCCCGCACCCTGCTCGCCCGGATGGAGTCCGCCGGCCCCGGGGTCGCCCGCGCCCTCGAGATCGAGGAGGGCGACAAGGTCGTGCACTGGCAGCGGCTGCGCCTCGCCGACGGCGGCCCCATGTGCGTCGAGGACGCCTACCTCGCCGACAGCATCGTCCCGAAGTTCCTCGACCAGCCTCTCCCCGACAGCCTGTACGGCGAGCTCGCGCGCCGCGACCTGCTGCCGACCTGGGGCGAGGACTCCGTCGACGCCGCGCTGGCCCGCCCCGACGAGGCCGAGGTGCTCGAGATCGGCGAGGGCGACCCGGTCCTGCGGATCGCCCGGCGCGCCTTCGCCGGCGAACATCGCGGTCGAGGTGTCGAGGTCGACGTTCCGCGCCGACCGCTACACGCTGTGGGTGCCGCTGTCGCGCCCGAACGCCCCGGTCGTCCCCGCCCGGTGAGCAGCCGTGTGATCAGCCCGGTGATCAGCCCGTCGGTGAGTGGTCGATGACGGCTCCGCCCGTCCCCGTCGTCGACGGGCACAACGACCTGCCCTGGGCGCTGCGCGACCACTGCGGCTACGACCTCGGTGCGGTCGACCTCGTGGGCGGTGAGCCCGCCGTGCACACGGACCTGCCACGGCTGCGCGCGGGCGGGGTGGCGGCGCAGTTCTGGTCGGTGTTCGTGCCGTGCGCGCTCGCCGGCGAGGCGGCGGTCACGGCCACCCTCGAGCAGGTCGACTTCGTGCACCGGCTGGTGGCGACGTACCCCGACGACCTCGTGCTGTGCCGCACCGCCGCCGACGTCGAGGCCGCGATGGCGAGCGGCCGGATCGGCTCGCTGATGGGCATGGAGGGCGGGCACTCGATCGACTCCTCGCTCGGCACGTTGCGGATGATGCACGCGCTCGGCGTGCGCTACATGACGCTCACGCACAACGAGAACGTGCCGTGGGCCGACTCCGCGACCGACGAGCCGGTGCTCGGCGGGCTGTCGGACCTCGGTCGCGACATCGTGCGGGAGATGAACCGGATCGGCATGTTCGTCGACCTCTCCCACGTCTCGGACGGCGTGATGCGAGACGCCCTCGCGGTGGCCACGGCGCCCGCGATCTTCAGCCACAGCTCGGCGCGCGCCCTGTGCGACCACCCGCGCAACGTCCCCGACGACGTGCTGGTGTCCCTGGCCGCCAACGGCGGGGTCTGCATGGTCACCTTCGTGCCGCCGTTCGTCAGCCAGGAGTGGTCGTCCTGGTGGTTCTCGTCGATGGACGTGGTGTCCGAGCGTGGCGGCGACCCGCGCCGCTTCGAGGACCTCGACCCGGTGCTGGAGGAGCGGCTGCACCTCGCGCCGCCGGCGCCGACCGTCGCGACCGTGGCCGACCACGTCGAGCACGTCCGCGAGGTGGCGGGGCTCGAGCACGTCGGGATCGGCGGGGACTACGACGGCTCGGTGAGCTTCCCGGTGGGGCTCGAGGACGTCTCGGGCTACCCGCGGCTCTTCGAGGAGCTGCGGTCGCGGCACTGGTCGGAGGACGAGCTGCACCAGCTCGGGTGGCGCAACGTGCTGCGGGCGATGCGGGACCTGGAAGAGGCCGCCGGCGCCGCGAGTGCTGCACCCGCGGCCAGGGCGCCGGCCGCCGCGACGTCGTCGTGACGGTCGCCGGCCTGCTGCTCGCCGCCGGGGCCGGGCGCCGGATGGGCGGCCCCAAGGCGCTGCTGCGCGACCGTGAGGGCGTGCCGTTCCTCGACCGGGCGGTCGGCCGGCTCCTCGACGGCGGCTGCGCGACGGTCACGGTGGTGCTCGGCGCGTCGGCGACCGACGCCCGCACCCTGCTCGACGAGGCCGGCTGGACCGCCGACGACGCCGTCGAGGTGGTCGTGGCGCACGACTGGGACGAGGGCATGGGCGCCTCCCTGCGCGCCGGCCTGCGCTCGCTGGCCGGCGGCGGCGGCGAGGCGGCGCTGGTGTCACTGGTCGACCTTCCCGACGTCGGCGCCGACGTGCTGCGCCGGGTCCGTGGCGCGGCGGCCGGTGCCGGCGCGCTGGTGCGGGCGACGTACGACGGCAGGCCGGGGCACCCGGTGCTGATCGGGAGGGACCACTGGGCCGGCGTGCTGGCGACGGCGGCCGGCGACCGGGGGGCGCGCGACTACCTGTCCAGCCACGACGCCGAGCCCTGCGAGTGCGGCGACCTCGCCACCGGGCGCGACCTCGACCGGCCGGAGGACCTGCGGGAATGATGCGCCGCCGGTGAGAGTTGAACCGACAACTGTCATCGACGAGAGGAACGTCATGCGCATCGCGGTCTACGGAGCATCGGGGATGGTCGGCAGCAGGATCGCCGCCGAGGCGGTCGCTCGCGGCCACCAGGTCAGCGGGGTGACCCGCAGCGGGGGCGCCCTCCCCGACGAGGTCACGCCGCTCCGGGGCGACGCCGCCGACGCCGCGTTCGCCGCCGAGGTGGCAGGCGAGCACGACGTGGTCGTCTCCGCGCTCGGGCCGAGCCGCACGGCGCCCGACGAGGGCCGGTTCCTGGCCGCCGTACGCACCCTGGCGGAGACGCTCGGCGACGCCCGCCTGGTCGTCGTCGGCGGTGCCGGCAGCCTGGAGGTCGACGGCGTGCGCCTGGTCGACTCGCCCGGCTTCCCCGAGGAGTACCGCTCCGAGTCGCTGCTCGGCGCCGAGGTCCTCGACTTCGTCCGCGGACTCGACGGGTCCGTCGACTGGGCCTACGTCTCGCCGTCTCCGGTGATCGCGCCGGGCGAGCGGACCGGGACCTACCTGGTCGCGCTGGACACGCCGGCCGGCGACTTCGTGAGCGCCGAGGACTACGCCGTCGCGATCGTCGACGAGATCGAGACCCCGGCCCACCGCCGCGAGCGCTTCACCGTCGCCACCGCCTCCGCGTAGTCGGTGACGGTCGGGCCCCTCGGCACGGCCCGGAGGGGCCCGACCGTCACTGACTGTCGGGACGGAGAGGGCGAAGGCTTGGCGTCTGCGGAATGCTGGGCCCATGCACCCCACCATCCCCGGGTCACCGGCCGAGCTCGCCGATCGGCTCGGCACGACCGGGTACCTCTGCGACGAGTCGCTGGCCACCATCGGCTTCCTGGCGCTCGCCCTGCACCGCCCGTTGCTGCTTGAGGGTGAGCCCGGCACCGGCAAGACCGCCCTGGCCGAGGCGTTCGCGGAGGCGCTCGACGTGCCGCTGATCCGGCTGCAGTGCTACGAGGGCATCGACGCGGGGCAGGCGCTCTACGACTGGGACTTCCCGCGGCAGATCCTGCACCTGCGCGCGCTCGAGGCCGCGGGCGGCGGAGCGGTCACCGACGCCGACGCGGCCGAGGAGTCGCTGTTCGACGAGCGGTTCCTGCTCGCCCGGCCGGTGCTGCGCGCGCTGCGGGAGAGCCCGGCGGTGCTGCTCGTGGACGAGATCGACCGCGCCGACGACGAGTTCGAGGCGTTCCTGCTCGAGGTGCTCTCGACCTACCAGGTGACCATCCCCGAGCTCGGCACGATCACTGCCGCCACCCCGCCGGTCGTGGTGCTCACGTCCAACCGCACCCGCGAGGTCCACGACGCCCTCAAGCGACGCTGCCTCTACCACTGGGTCGAGCACCCGGGCCTCGAGCGCGAGGTCGAGATCCTGCGCTCGCGCGCGCCCGAGGTGTCCGAGACGCTCGCCCGCCAGGTCGTCTCCCTCGTCCAGCGCCTGCGTACGGCGGAGGGGCTGCTCAAGCCGCCCGGCGTCGCCGAGACGCTCGACTGGGCCCGCGCGCTGGAGGCCCTCGGGGCGGGCTCGCTCGACGTGGAGAACGCCGCGCGGACCCTGGGCGCCGTGGTGAAGTACCGCGAGGACGGCCAGCGCGTGAAGCAGGCCCTCGACCGGATGCTGGCCGGCTGAGCATGACCGGCCCCACGGGTCCCGGTCTAGGGCTGGTGCCGCCCACCCGGCACGAGCCGGACGAGCTGCTGCTCGGCTTCGCCCGGGCGCTGCGCGCTGCCGGCATCCCGGTCACCCAGGACCGCACCCGGGCCTACCTCGAGGCGACCGCCCTGGTCGGGCTCGACGACCAGCGGGCTACCTACTGGGCGGGCCGGGCGACGCTGTGCTCGGCGCCGGACGACCTCGACCGCTACGACCAGGTGTTCACCGCGTGGTTCCACGGCCGCGAGCACCCGGTGGCCCGCCCCGCGCAGGACGAGCGGCGGATCGTGCAGGCCGCCCTCGACTCCGGCGAGGGGGAGGGCGGCGAGGAGCCCGACGAGGACCTGCTGCGGGCGATGGCCAGCGAGGCCGAGGTGCTGCGGCACCGCGACATCGCCGAGATGCCGGCGAGCGAGAAGGCCCGGCTGGCTGCGATGTTCGAGACGCTCGTGCCGCGCACGCCGCGACGCCGGGCCCGGCGACGTACCCCCTGGCACCGCGGCGACGTCGACGCCGGCCGCACGCTGCGGCGGATGCTGCAGCGGATGGGCGAGCCCGGCGAGATCGCCTGGACCCGGCAGGCCACCAGGCCGCGACGGGTGGTGCTCCTGATCGACGTGTCCGGCTCGATGAGCTCCTACGCCGACGCGCTGCTGCGGCTCGCGCACCGCTTCAGCCACCCCGCCCGCGGCGCCGGCGGCGGGCCGGACCCGCGCGTCGAGGTCTTCACGGTCGGCACCCGGCTGACCCGGGTCACCCGCGCGATGCGGATGCGCGACGCCGAGCGAGCCATCGTGGCCGCGGGCGAGACCGTTCCCGACTGGTCGGGCGGCACCCGCCTCGGCGAGACGCTGCGGATCTTCCTGGACCGATGGGGGCAGCGCGGGCTGGCCCGCGGCGCGGTCGTGGTGGTCTTCTCCGACGGCTGGGAGCGAGGCGACGCCGACCTCCTCGGCGAGCAGATGCGCCGCCTGCACGGCCTGGCCCGCCGGGTGGTGTGGGTCAACCCGCACGTCGGCAAGCGCGGCTACCTGCCGGTGCAGCAGGGAATCGTGGCGGCCCTGCCCTACGTTGACGACTTCGTGGCGGGACACTCGCTCGCCACGTTCGAGGACCTGATCGAGGTGGTGGCCCGTGCGTGAGGTGCTTCCCGAGCTGATGCGGTGGTGGCGCGAGGGCCGGACGATCGGCGTCGGCACCGTCGTCGCGACGTTCCGCTCCGCCCCGCGACCCCCCGGCGCGTCGATGCTGGTCGGACCGTCCGGCGAGGCCGTCGGCTCGGTGTCCGGCGGCTGCGTCGAGGGCGCCGTCTACGACCTCGCCCAGGAGGTCGTCGGCTCCGGCGACCCGGTGCTGCGCAGGTACGGCGTCAGCGACGACGACGCCTTCGCGGTGGGGCTGACCTGCGGCGGCATCCTCGACGTGTACGTCGAGAAGGTCAGCCAGGACACCTTCCCCGAGCTCGGGGCGATCGCCGACGACGTCGAGGCGGGCCGGCCCGTGGCGGTGGCCACCGTCGTGGAGCACCCGGACCCGGCGTGGGTCGGGCGGCGGGTCGTCGTACGCCCGGAGGGGGAGACGCTCGGCCGGCTCGGGTCCGAGCGCGCCGACGCGGCCGTCGTCGACGACGTGCGCGGCCTGCTCGCGTCCGGGCACAGCCAGATGCTGACCTACGGCCCCGACGGCGAGCGCCGCGGCGAGGGCCTGCGGGTCTTCGTGTGGTCGTTCGCGCCCGCGCCGCGGATGCTGGTGTTCGGGGCGATCGACTTCGCGGCGGCCGTCGCCCGGATGGGCAACTTCCTCGGCTACCGCGTGACCGTGTGCGACGCGCGCCCGGTGTTCGCGACGACCTCGCGCTTCCCCTCGGCCGACGAGGTCGTCGTGAAGTGGCCGCACAAGTACCTCCGCGACGAGATCGACGCCGGCCGGATCGACCAGCGGACCGTGCTGTGCGTGCTCACCCACGACCCGAAGTTCGACGTGCCGCTCCTCGAGGTCGCGCTGCGTCATCCCGGGGTGGCCTACATCGGCGCGATGGGCTCCCGACGCACCCACGAGGACCGGCTCGCCCGGCTGGAGGAGGCCGGGCTGACCGAGGAGGAGATCGGCCGGCTGTCCTCGCCGATCGGCCTCGACCTCGGCGCCCGTACGCCGGAGGAGACAGCCGTCAGCATCGCCGCGGAGATCATCGCCCTGCGCTGGGGCGGCCGGGGCCAGCGGCTCGCCGCGATGGACGGGCGCATCCACCATTGACCCGTCGTACTGGTCGAACGGAGAGGTCGCGTACCTGCCCGTTGCGACCTTTCTCGCGGCCCGGCGCCCACAATCGTCCGGCGCGGTGGGGTGACCCTTGTCACGCTTGGTCAAACGAGCAACGATCGGGCCTGTCCGCACTCGCGAAGCCCGGGAGAGGTACATGACCCGAATCACCGTCACCGTCGACGGGGACACGTTCTCCGACGACGTCGAACCACGCATGCTGCTCGTCCACTACCTGCGCGAACGGCTGGGCAAGACCGGGACGGTCGTCGGGTGCGACACCAGCAACTGCGGCGCGTGCACCGTCCACCTCGGTGGACGCAGCGTCAAGTCCTGCAACGTGCTGGCCGTCCAGGCCGACGGCGGCGAGGTCACCACGATCGAGGGTCTGGCCAAGGACGGCGAGCTGCACCCGATGCAGGCCGCCTTCCACGAGTGCCACGCCCTGCAGTGCGGCTACTGCACCCCGGGCATGATCATGCAGGCCATCGACGTGCTCAACGACAACCCGAAGCCGACCGAGCAGGAGATCCGCGAGGGCATCGAGGGCAACCTCTGCCGCTGCACCGGCTACCACAACATCGTGCGTGCCGTGCAGACCGCCTCCGGGCAGGAGTCGCGGCCCGCGTCGCTCGAGGGGAGCGCGTCATGACCGTCACCGAGGACGCCCCCACCGCCGCCGCGGCCAAGGAGATCGGCCGCGACCGGCGCCGCAAGGAGGACCAGCGGCTGATCACGGGTCGCACCAAGTGGACCGACAACATCCAGCTCACCGGCATGCTGCACATGGCGATGGTCCGCAGCCCGTACGCGCACGCGAAGATCACCAACATCGACACCGAGGCGGCCAAGGCCTCGCCGAACGTCGTCACCGTGCTCACCGGCGCAGACCTCGGCGAGGGCCAGGGCGTCAACATCAACGCCTGGCCGATCACGCCCGACCAGGTCACCCCCACCCACCTCCCCATGCCGTGGGAGCGGGTCGCGTTCGCCGGCGAGATCGTCGCCTGCGTGGTGGCCCGGACCGCGGCCGAGGCCCGCGACGCCGCCGAGCTCGTCGACGTCGACTACGAGGAGCTCCCGGCCGCTCTCGACCTCAAGGAGGCCGCCAAGGACACGGTGCTGGCGCACCCCGACGCGGGCACGAACAAGTCGGCGCTCTGGGTCTTCGACTCCGCCGCCGCGGGCACCGGCGGCGACGTCGAGGAGGCGATCGCCAAGGCCCGCACGGACGGGATCGTCCTCGAGCGGGAGTACCGCCAGCAGCGCCTCATCCCGGCGTTCATGGAGCCCCGCTCGTGCGTGGTCGACCCGACCGGCGAGCAGATCACGATGTGGTCGGCCACCCAGATCCCGCACATCCTGCGGTTCGCGCTGGCCGCGACCACCGGCGTGCCCGAGTCGAAGATCCGGGTCATCGCACCCGACGTCGGCGGCGGCTTCGGCGGCAAGCTCCAGTCCACCCCGGAGGAGTGGATCGTCTGGGCGGTCGCGCGCCGCCTCGGCAAGCCGGTGAAGTACACCGAGACCCGCTCGGAGTCCCTGATGGCGGCCCACCACGGCCGCGACCAGTGGCAGAAGCTCACCCTGGCCGCCGAGAAGGACGGCACGGTGACCGGCCTCAAGGTCGAGCTCCTCGCCGACCTCGGGGCGTACGTCGCCATCGTCGGCGGCGGGGTCCCGGTGCTCGGCGCGTTCATGTTCAACTCGATCTACAAGTTCCCGGCCTACCACTTCGCCTGCCAGACGGTGCTGACCAACAAGGTCTGGACCGACGCCTACCGCGGCGCCGGGCGACCCGAGGCCACCTTCGGCATCGAGCGGATCATGAGCGAGCTGGCGGCCGAGCTCGGCGTCGACGAGTTCGAGGTCCGTGAGAAGAACTGGATCAAGCACGAGGAGTTCCCGTTCACCACGGTGGCGGGCCTCGAGTACGACTCCGGCAACTACGAGGCCGCCTCCGCCGAGGCCAAGCGGATCTTCGGGTACGACGAGCTGCGGGCCGAGCAGAAGCAGCGGCGCGAGTCGAAGGACCCGGTCCAGCTCGGCATCGGCGTCTCCACCTTCACCGAGATGTGCGGCCTGGCCCCCTCGCGGGTGCTGGGCAGCCTCGACTACGGCGCCGGCGGCTGGGAGCACGCGTCCGTGCGGATGCTCGCGACGGGCACCGTCGAGGTCGTGACCGGCACGTCCGCACACGGGCAGGGCCACGAGACGGCGTTCTCGCAGATCGTGGCCGACCGGCTGGGCGTGCCGTACGAGGCCGTCGAGGTGCTGCACGGCGACACCCAGGTCTCGCACCGCGGTCTCGACACCTACGGCTCGCGCTCCCTGGTGGTCGGCGGCGAGGCGCTGGTCCGTGCGGCCGACAAGGTGATCGAGAAGGCCAAGCCGATCGCCGCCCACCTGCTCGAGGCGTCGCCCGACGACCTGGAGTTCTCGGACGGCCGCTTCGGGGTCCGGGGCACCGACAAGGGCATGGCGCTCACCGAGATCGCGATGGCGGCGTTCACCGGGCACAACCTGCCCGAGGGCACCGAGCCCTCGCTGGACTCCGACGCCACCTACGACCCGGTGAACTTCAACTTCCCGCACGGCACGCACCTGTGCGCCGTCGAGATCGACACCGAGACCGGTGGCCTGAAGATGCGGAAGTACACCTGCGTCGACGACATCGGCAACATCGTCAACCCGCTGATCGTCGCCGGCCAGGTCCACGGCGGGCTCGTGCAGGGCATCGCCCAGGCGCTGTGGGAGGAGGCCGTCCACGACGACGCGGGCACCCTCGTCTCGGCATCGTTCGTCGACTACCTGGTGCCGACCGCTGCCGACACGATCAGCTTCGACGTCGGGCACACCACGTCGCCGTCGCTGACCAACACGCTCGGCACCAAGGGCGTCGGCGAGGCGGGCACGATCGCGTCCACCCCGGCCGTGGTCAACGCGGTCGTCGACGCGATCCGGCACTTCGGCGTGAACGACGTGCGGATGCCGTGCACGCCGGAGCGCATCTACAAGGCGATCCACAGCCACGACGGCGCCGAGTCCGGAGGGGCCCCGACCGAGGGGGCCGCCGCCCCGCACTTCGACGCCCAGGACACCGCCGACCGGACCGATGGAGGAGCACAGTGATCCCCGCACAGTTCGACTACGTCGCGCC
Source organism: uncultured Actinomycetota bacterium (assembly GCA_963781745.1). Taxonomy (GTDB): domain Bacteria; phylum Actinomycetota; class Actinomycetes; order Propionibacteriales; family Nocardioidaceae; genus Nocardioides_B. The sequence continues at coordinate 280,192 of CAWAHH010000012.1, forward strand.
GGCCACGCTGGAGGAGGCACTCGCAGCGCTCGCCGAGCACGGCGACGACGCCAAGATCATCGCGGGCGGGCAGAGCCTGCTGCCGGTGCTCCGGATGCGGCTCAACGCGCCCGAGGTCGTCGTCGACCTCGGCAGGATCGAGTCGCTCCGGGGCGTGCGCGACGACGGCGACGCCATCGTGGTCGGTGCCATGACGACGCACGCCGACGTCCTCTCCGACGCGCTGGTGCGCGAGAACGCCTTCGTCATCACCAAGGCGGTCACGCTGCTGGCCGACCCGCAGGTGCGCCACCGCGGCACGTTCGGTGGTGCGCTCGCGCACGCCGATCCGGCCGGTGACCTCGGTGCCCCTGCGCTCGCGCTGGACGCGGAGTTCGTGATCGCCGGCCCGAACGGCACGCGGACCGTGGCGGCCGACGACTTCTTCGTCGACCTGTTCGCGACCGCCATCGAGGAAGGCGAGATCCTCACCGAGGTGCGGATCCCGAAGCGGCCGGGCTGGGGTGCGCACTACGAGAAGTTCGTGCGCGTCGCCCACCAGTGGCCGATCGTGGCCGTCGCCGCGGCGGTCAAGGTCGAGGGCGGGACGATCAGCGAGGCCCGCGTCGGCCTGACCAACATGGGCGCCACCCCGCTGCGGGCGCGCTCGGTCGAGGCCGCGCTGGTCGGTCAGCCCGCCACCGACGAGGCGGTCCGCGCGGCCGCGGCGTCGGCGGCCGAGGGCACCGCGCCGCCCTCGGACCTCAACGGCGACGCCGACTACCGCCGGCACCTCGTCACCGTCCTCACCCGGCGCGCCGTGCTCGCGGCAGCGGGGGCGTGATCGCCTCGTGGACCTGAACCACTCGTTCACCGTCCCCGCGTCCGTCGAGGAGACCTGGAAGACCTTCGAGGACATCGAGTCGGTCGCCGGGTGCTTCCCCGGCGCGACCGTCACCGAGGTCGACGGGAGCGACTTCAAGGGCACCTGCAAGGTCAAGCTCGGACCGATCGCGATGGTCTACTCCGGCTCCGGCACGTTCGTCGAGAAGGACGAGGCGGCGCACCGGTTCGTGGTCGAGGCCAAGGGCAAGGACAAGCGGGGCAACGGCACAGCCGGCGCCACCGTGACCGCGACCTTCGCCGAGGAGGGCGGGTCGACGAAGGTCGACGTGCACACCGACCTCGCGATCACCGGCAAGCCGGCGCAGTTCGGGCGGGGCGTGATCGAGGACATCTCCAACAAGCTCCTGCAGCAGTTCGTCACCTGCCTGCAGGACAAGGTGGGGGCGAGCGACGAGCCGGCACCCGAGAGCCCTGAGAGTGCCGCGAGTGCCGACAGCGCTGACAGTGGAGGCAGCGCTGCCGGAGCGACCGGGAGTGCGGGCCCGACCGACGCAGCGGACACCGGGGACGGCGCGGGCGGTGGCGAGCCGGCGGCCGCGGCCGCACCCGCCGCTGCGGCGCCCGCCGCCGCGTCGGCCGCATCGTCAACGGGGTCCTCGGGGTCCTCGGGTGGGATCGTCGGCACGGTCCTCGGGGTCGTCGGCCACGTCGGGCTCGTCGGGGTCCTCCGACGACGCGCTCGACCTCGGCGCCACGGTGCTGCCGATCCTCGCGAAGACCTACTGGAAGCAGGCCCTCGGCGGCGCGGCAGCGCTCGGCGTGCTGGTCTGGATCCTGCGCCGGATCTTCTAGGCCGGCGCTCTAGGCTCCGGGGGTGAGCAAGCGCGCGCTGGTCCGCCGCCCGGGTCCCCGTCTCGCGGAGGGCCTGGTGACCCACATCGAGCGGTCGGACGTCGACCTCCCGCTGGCGCAGCGCCAGTGGGAGGCGTACGTCGCCGCGCTGCACGCCGAGGGGTGGGAGACGGTCGAAGTCGCCCCGGCCGACGACTGCCCCGACGCGGTGTTCGTCGAGGACGCCGTCGTCGTGTACGGCGACCTGGCGGTCGTCACGCGTCCCGGCGCCGACGAGCGCAAGCCCGAGACGCCGGCCGTCGAGGAGGCGCTGCGCGGGCTGGGCTACCGCATCGCGCGGATCGAGGCGCCGGGCACCCTGGACGGCGGGGACGTGCTCAAGCACGACGGCACCGTCTGGGTCGGCCTCGGCGGGCGCACCAACGCCTCCGGGCTCGAGCAGCTCGCCGCGGCGCTCGAGCCGTCGGGTGCGCGCGTGGTCGGCGTACCCCTCACCAAGGTGCTGCACCTGAAGTCCGCCGTCACCGCCCTGCCCGACGGCACGGTCGTCGGCTACCCGCCGCTCGTCGACGACCCGGACACGTGGGAGCGGTTCCTCGAGGTGCCCGAGGAGCCGGGCTCGCACGTCGTCCTGCTCGACGAGGAGACCGTGCTGATGTCGACCAGCGCGCCGCGCACCGCCGAGCTGTTCCGCGACCGGGGGCTGCGGGTGGTGGCGGTCGACCTGACCGAGTACGAGAAGCTCGAGGGCTGCGTGACCTGCCTGTCGGTGCGGCTGCGCGGCTGAGGCCGGCTCAGCGGGTGAGGTGGCCGAGGGGAGCCACGGCGATGCCGGAGTGCTCGCAGACCCAGGTGGGGTCGGGCCCCCCGAGCTCGGGGTGGATGTAGAGCGCGTGCGGGTCGGTCAGGTCGCACGCGTGGCACAGCGGCCAGCGGCCGACGTCCTCGAACAGCGCGTCCTGCACGTCCTGGGCGACCAGCCCGGCGACGTACTGCACGCCCTCGGACCACTGCGACGCCCACCATCGGCGCGTCGCGACCGAGGCCTCCAGCGCGGAGACGGTGGCCGGGCTGGCGGCGGACGTGCTCTCGAGGTCGTGCAACACGAGCGCGCGTGCGGTCATCAGGGCGTCGTCGGGTGTCACGATGTCCATTGTGAGCATCGTTCAAGGCGATCCGGGCCGGGCGCGCGACAGCGCGCCGCTCCTCGAGGTCGCCGTGGTCCACCCGCGCGACGTGCCCGAGGCCGACGAGGGCGGGGCGGACCGGCTGTTCCTGCTCGCGGAGCCCGGGCGCGGGGGCCTCTCGCCCGAGCCGGGCCTGGTCTCGGCGGTCTGCCGCGACACCGACCTGCCGGTGCGGGTGATGCTGCGGCTGTCCGACTCGTTCACCACGACCGGCGGCGAGCTGACCCGCCTGGTCGGGCTCGGCGAGGACTACCTCGCCGTCGGTGCCGAGGGCGTCGTGTTCGGGTTCCTGGACGCCGAGCTCGGCATCGACCTCCAGGTCTGCTCGCACCTCGCGGACGCCCTCGACGGCGTCCCGTGGACCTTCCACCGAGCGGTCGACGCCTGCCTGGAGACCGACCGCGCCTGGCGCCAGCTCGGCACCCTGCCCGGCCTCGACGCCGTGCTCTCCGCCGGCTCCTCGCGCGGCCTGGCCGCCGGCGCCGACGAGCTCATCGGGCGCGCGGTGGCCGACCCCGACGTGGCCCGGCTGCTGATGGCCGGCGGCGGGCTGCTCGGCGAGCACGTCCCGTGGCTGGTCCGCGCCGGGGTGCGCCAGTTCCACGTCGCCACCTCGGTGCGCCCGGGCGGGTCCTGGACCAAGGCGCACGTCGACGCCGGCCACGTCCGCGCCTGGCGGATGCTGCTCGACGACTCCCTCGACCGCGCCGCAGGACGGCCCACAGGGTGATCACCACCGGGGACCCCGGATGACCTTGCTCATCGACCCGCCCAACGCCCCGGGTCACGGCCGGCTCTGGTCGCACCTCGCCAGTGACACGTCCTACGACGAGCTGCACCGCTTCGCCGCGACGCTCGGCATCCCGCCGCGGGGGTTCGACCGCGACCACTACGACATACCCGCCGAGAGGTACGACGTGGTGGTGGCCGCCGGCGCGACGCCCGTCTCGAGCCGCGAGCTGATCACGCGGCTGACCGCCGCGGGGCTGCGGCGCCGCAAGGGTCGCACGCTCGCGCCGCGGCGCCCGGGCCGCCCGCTCGTCCGCCCGCGCCGGCTCGCCGCCGGGGACCGGGTCGCCGTCGTCGCACCCGCGGGCCCCGCTGCGCCCGACCGGCTCGACGCCGGGCTCGCCGTGCTGGCGTCCTGGGGCCTCGACGTCGCGGTGGGGCCGCACGCGCGCGGCACCTCCGAGCGCTTCGGCTACCTCGCCGCCGACGACGCGGCCCGCGCCGACGACCTGATGGCGGCCTGGTGCGACCCGGACGTGCGCGCGGTGATCTGCGCCCGCGGAGGGTACGGCGTGCAGCGGATGGTCGACCTGCTCGACTGGCCGTCCCTGGCCGCGGCGGGTCCCAAGGTGCTGGTCGGCTTCTCCGACGTGACCGCGCTGCACCAGGCCTTCGCGGCGCGGCTCGGCGTCGCCACCGTGCACGGCCCGGTGGTCACCAGCCTGGGCGGCTGGGCCGACGACGTCTCGCGCGACCACCTGCGCTCGCTGCTGATGGGCCCGGAGCCGGGGCTCACGCTGGCCGCCGCCGGGCCGGCGCTGGTGCCGGGGGTCGCCGAGGGCACCCTGGTCGGCGGCAACGTGGCGCTCCTGGCCGCCGAGGTGGGCACGCCGAACAGCTGGCCGGCGACCGACTCGATCGTGCTGCTGGAGGAGGTGGGGGAGGAGCCCTACCGCCTCGACCGGCTGCTGACCCAGCTGCTGCGCAGCGGCTGGTTCGACGGGGCGAGGGGCGTCGCGGTCGGCGACCTGACCGACTGCGGGCCGCCGGAGGCCGCCCTGGCGCTGGTCGCCGACCGGCTGGCGCCGTTCGGGGTGCCCCTGCTCGCGGGGCTCCCGCTGGGGCACGGGCACCGCAACCTCGCGGTGCCGCTCGGCGTGCGCGCCCGCCTCGACGCGGACGCCGGCACGCTCACCGTGCTCGACTCGCCCCTGGTGTGACGGGCGCCAGCGGCTTGCGCATCCGCACGAGCGGCAGCGCCACCCCGTCGACGTGCTCGACGACCTCCTCGACGACGGCGAAGCCGGCCGAGGCGTAGAGCGGCCGGCCGCTCAGCGTCGCCATCAGCTCGAGCTCGTGGAACCCCTCGGCCGCCGCGGCCTCCTCGCACACACGCAGCACCAGGCTGCCGACGCCGCGCCGCTCGAACCCGGGCCGGGTGTACATCGCCCGCACCCGCGCGGCGTCCGTAGCCGGATCGAGCATCGCGGCGTCCCGGCCGGACGAGTGGTCGCCGCCGTACAACGTGGCGCGCCGACTCCACCCGCCGCACCCGACCACCTCGCCGGCGAGCTCGACCACGACGTAGGTGCCGTCGTCGACGAGCTGGGTGTCGATGCCCATGACGGCGTGGCTGACCCGCACCTGGTCGGCGTCGAGGAACTCGGTCTGCAGCTGCTCGATGGCCGCGTCCACGACGGGCTCGAGGGTCGGGAGGTCGGCCCGCGTGGCCGGCCGGTGGGTCGGGCGTGCGCCGGTGAGCGCGGCGACCTCGCGGGCGAGGTTGGCCCGCGCGCGGCCCTCCCAGCGCGCCCGCGCCGCCCGGCCGTGGAACAGCGCCGGCTTGGCCAGCAGGTCGCGCAGCACCGCGGCCCGGCCGGCGGCGAAGTCGGCGTCGGGGACGTGGGCGTACTCCCGCCGCACGCCCGCCGTGTACGACGCGTAGCGAGCGTCGTCGGCTGCGAGGATCCCGAGGTCGGCGTCGCACAGCAGGCCGCCGGCGTGGTCGTCCGGCCCCGGGCGGTGGTCCACGGTGAGCCGGACCAGCCGGGCCACCTCCGCGACGAGCCCCGCCCCGGCGCCCGCGGCGGCGAGCTCGTGCTCCGCGAGGAGGGCCGAGCGCTCCTCGTCGTCGGCACCGCCGTCGTACACCGCGTCGTGGAACCACGCCGCGAGCAGCACCGCCTCGCGTGCGGGGTCGTCGGGGTCGGCGAGCTCGTCGACGTGGTGCAGGACCTCGCTCAGGTGCAGGCGGTCGTGGTAGCCCCGGCCCGGGTCGGCGTACGCCCCCTCGAGCCGCTCCCGCATCGCCACCGGCAGCCACGCCGGCCAGAACGCGCCGAGGTCGCGCGCCGGTGCGGGGTCGGTGGACGCGGACATGATGGTCAGATCCTGCCAGGGATGGCGGGTCAGGGGGCGCCGAGCTCGTCGGGCAGCGGCTCGGCGTGCAGCACGACCAGCGACGTGACGGCGCGGGTCAGGCAGACGTAGAGCCGGCGCAGGCCGGTCACCCGGTCGGCCTCGCCGGCGACGACGCCCGCGGGCTCGACCAGCACGACGTGGTCGAACTCCAGGCCCTTCGCCAGGGAGGCGGGTACGACGTCGAGGCGGACGTCGAACTCGGTGTCGAGGTCGCCGGGCGCGGGGACGTCCGCGCCGAGCACGGCGTGCCCGATCGCCGCGGCGTCGAGGGCGGACGTGACCAGGGGCAGCAGCAGCGTCGGGCGTGATCAGGCCGACCGAGCCCGACCCGGTCCAGGGCGCCCCGCACGGCCGTGGTGAGCCGGTCGGCGAGCCCGTCGGCAGCCGTGGAGGAGACCTCGAGCTCGCCGCGGGTGCGCCGCACCGACGTGGGCGGCTCCAGGCCGGGCGCGATGACGGGGAGCAGCCGGGCGGCGTACTCGATGACCTCCCCGGGCACCCGGAACCCCTTGGTGAGCTGCTCGACGTGGGCGTCGGCCTTGCCGAGGTGGCGCAGCGCGTCCTCCCACGACCTGCTCGCCCACGGGGTGGTCGCCTGCGCGAGGTCGCCGAGCACCGTCGTCGAGCCGGTCGAGCAGCGCCGGCCCACCGCGCGCAGCATCATCGGGGAGAGGTCCTGCGCCTCGTCGGCGACGACGTGGCCGAGCGACGGCGTGCGCTCCACGAGGTCGGCCGCCTCGTCGATGAGCACCGCGTCGGCCAGCGACCAGCGGGCCGACGTCGGCGCTTTGGCCGGCCTCGCCCACAGCAGCGCGGCCTGCTCCTCCGGGTCGAGCACGCCGTCGGCCACCGAGGCCAGGAACGCCGCGTCGGAGAGCAGCCGCAGCACCAGGCGGGCCGGGTCGACGGCCGGCCAGACCTGGTCGACGTACCTCCTGACCTCGCGGGTGCGCGCCACCGCGTCCTGCACGCGGTCGTCGGGGGAGTCGCCCGAGTCCTCCATCTTGACCAGGATCCGGTGCGCGATCCGCTGCGCGAGCATCCCGCGGGCGGCGCCGTAGCGGACCCCGCGCGAGCGCAGCTCGTCGAGGATCTCCTCCACCTCGTACGGCGCGAGGCGCCACCGCCGCGCACCGCGGGGCACGACCAGGCCCTCGGCCGGCGTGGTGACCTGCGACCAGAGGGCGCGGCGGACGACCGCGGCCATCCGGGCGTCGCCCTTGAGGGTGGCCACGGCCGGCTCGTCGGCGCCGCGCAGGGCGTAGCGCGCGTTGAGCCGGGCCAGCGTCTTCGACACGAGCTCCTCGATCGTGGTCTGCTGCGCGTCGATCTCGCCGAGCGCCGGCAGCACGTCGCCGATGTAGCGCAGGAAGGACGCGTTCGGCCCGACCACCAGCACGCCCTGGCGCGAGAGCTGGTCGCGGTGGGCGTAGAGGAGGTAGGCCGCGCGGTGCAGGCCGACGGCGGTCTTGCCGGTCCCGGGGGCGCCCTGCACGCAGACCGACTGCTCGAGGTCGGAGCGCACGATCACGTCCTGCTCGGGCTGGATCGTGGCGACGATGTCGCGCATCGGCCCGACGCGCGGCCGCTCGATCTCCGACTCGAGGATCGCGCTGTGCTCCTCGACGACGCCCTCGATCAGCGCCTCGTCCTCGTAGGCGGTCATCTCGCCGTGCGCGAAGCCGAACCGCCGACGCCGCTCGACGCCCATCGGCTCGGCCTTGCTGGCGCGGTAGAACGCGCGGCTGATCCGGGCCCGCCAGTCCACGACCATCGGGTCGCCGACCTCGTCGCTGACGTGCCGGCGGCCGATGTAGAACCGCTCCCCGCGGGCGTCGGCGTGCTCCTCGTCGTAGTCGAGCCGCCCGAAGAACAGCGGCACGGTCGGGTCGTCGGCCAGCGCCCGCATGCGCAGGTAGAGGGTGGAGGCGAGGTACGCCTGGCTGACGGCGTCGCCCGCGGCGTCGCTGTCGAGGGACGCCGTACGGCTGCGCATGCGGGCCAGTGCCTCGCGCGAGGCGAGGAGGTGGCCGCGCTCGGCGGCCAGGTCGGGGACGGTGGTCGGGGGCGTGGGAGCAGGCACGCGGAGACCTCGCAGAGGGGTGGGGAGCCCGGCGACGCTACACCGCGGCGCGGCGGGCGTCACCTGGGTTTCCGGGTTCTCGGGAGTGAGGGTACAGAACACTGTCTCGCTGCTGGTCTGGACAGCGCCCGGTCGGCCGGGTGAGCCTGGATCGTGGGTCCGCTCGGGGCCCCACGCGTGCACGAGGGGAACGCCATGCAGCGACCGCAGCGACTGGCCGCCGTGATCGCCGGTCTCGCGGTCGCCGTCACCGGCCTGGCCGCCACCCAGGATGCGACGGCTGCGTCGCCCCGGCCCGCCGCGGTGTCCCGTGCCGCCGTGCCGGCGCGCGCCTGGACCCCACCGCCGCTCGCCTGGGGCGAGTGCGGGAACCGCACGCTGCGCGGGCTCGGAGCCGAGTGCGCCGACCTCGTCGTGCCGCTCGACTACGCCGACCCGGCGGGCCCGACGATCACCCTGGCGGTGTCCCGGCTCCGGCACAGCTCCCCCGACGCGGACTACCAGGGCGTGATGCTCGTCAACCCCGGCGGTCCGGGCGCCTCCGGGCTGATCTACGCCGCGCTCGGCGAGGGGGCGTCGTTCCCGGGCGACGGCGACACGACGTACGACTGGATCGGCTTCGACCCGCGCGGTGTCGGCTCGAGCCGGCCGGTGCTGACCTGCGACGGCGACCACTTCGGCTACGACCGCCCCAACTACCGGCCGCACACCGCGCTCCTCAAGCAGGTGTGGCTGGACCGCTCGGCGGCGTACGCCGACGCGTGCCGCGACTCCAACGCGAGCAGCCTGCTCACGCACGCGCGCACGATCACCACCGTCCGCGACATGGAGAGCCTGCGCAAGGCGCTCGGGCAGACGACGATCGGCTACTACGGCTTCTCCTACGGCACCTACCTCGGGCAGGTCTACGCGAGCCGGCACCCGAGCCGGGTCGGCCGCTTCGTGCTCGACGCGAACGTCGACCCGCGGCGGGTCTGGTACGCCGCCAACCTCGACCAGGACCGGGCCTTCCAGACCGTGATCGACCTGTTCTTCGGCTACCTCGCCGACCACGAGGACGTCTTCGGCCTCGGCGCGACCCAGCAGGAGGTGGCTCGACGGGTTCTACCGCGAGCGACGACGGCTGGCCGGCACACCCGCCGAAGGCGTGGATCGGACCCGACGAGCTGACCGACGTGCTGCTCGTCGCGGGCTACAGCGCCGACCGCTGGGCGCAGGTCGGGGAGGCGTACGCCGCCCTGGTGAACGACCAGGACGCCGAGCCGGTGCGGGGGCTCTACGACGACGCGCACCCGCAGGGACCCGGTACCGACAACTCCTACGCGATGTACCTCGCCACCGTGTGCACCGACGCCCGCTGGCCGCAGAGCTGGCCGAGGATCCTGCGGGACAACCGGCGCACGCACCGGGTGGCGCCCTTCGAGACGTGGGGCAACGCGTGGTTCAACGGCCCGTGCCGCACCTGGCCGGCCGCCGGGCGCCCGCGCGTCACGGTCACCGGCAGCGAGGTGGCGAGCCCGGTGCTGCTCGTTGGCGAGACGCTCGACGCGGCGACGCCGTACCCCGGGGCCCTGGAGGTGCGCCGGCGCTTCCCGACCGCCTCGCTCGTCGAGGGCGTCGGCGGCACCACCCACGCGTCGTCCCTGGCGGCCGGCCCCTGCGTCGCCGACGCGATCGGCGCCTACCTGGCCGACGGCACCGTCCCACCCCGCACCCCCGGCCGGCACTCGGACCTGCAGTGCCCGCCCGTGCCCCGGCCCGACCCCTCGGCCCTGGCCGCCCGCCGTCCGTCGACGAGGACCGGCGCCGACGGCGCCCTGCGCGACCTGCTCCGCCGCTCCCTGGCCGCTGCCGTCGGTCGCTGATGTGCGGGCCCGCGAGCCGTGCGCGAGACTGGGCGCGTGCGTGACGCCTTCCTGCTCGACCCGTCCATCACCCACCTCAACCACGGCTCGTTCGGCAGCGTGCCGCGCGTCGTCGCCGAGGAGCAGCGACGCATGCTCGCGCGCGCCGAGGCCAACCCGATGCGGTTCCTCCGGGTCGAGAGCCACGCGCTGAGGGCGGCGGCGCGAGCCACGGGGGCGACGTTCCTCGGTGTCGACGCCGACGAGATCGCGCTGGTCCCCAACGTCACCGTCGCCACCGCCACGGTGCTCGCGGCGCTGGCGGCGCAGGGTCGGCTCGGGCCCGGCGACGTGGTGGTCGCGCAGCAGCAGGGCTACGAGTCGGTGCGTCGCAGCATCGCGTACTGGTGCACGCGCACCGGTGCGACGTACGAGGTCGCGGCGCTGCCCGTCGACGCCGAGGAGGACGCCGTCGTGGCGTCGTACCGCCGCGTCCTCGACGACGTCGCCGCCTCCGGCCGTCGGGTGGCGCTGGTGGTCGTGGACCACATCACGTCGCCGACGGGCTCGGTGCTGCCGGTCGCGCGCGGTGTGCGCCGCGGCGCACGAGGCCGGGGCGCTCGCGCTGGTCGACGCCGCGCACGCGCCCGGCCACGTCGAGGCGCTGCCGGCCGCTCTCGGCGCCGACTTCTGGGCGGGCACGTGGCACAAGTGGGCCTTCGCCCCGCGCGGCACGAGCGCCCTGTGGGTCGCCGAGCCGGAGCGGGAGGGGATGCTCCCGCTGACCACGAGCTGGAACCACGGGCAGCCGTTCCCGCTGCCGTTCGACACCCACGGGACCGACGACTACAGCGGGTGGCTGTGCCTCGAGACCGCGCTGCGCTTCTGGAAGGAGGCCGGCGGCCTCGACATCGGCACCCGCGGCAGCGACCTGCTCGACGTCGGCGCGGCGGTCGTCGCCGAGGCGGTCGCCGGCACGGGCCTGCCGGTGTCCGACGTACGCCTGCCGCCCTCGCCCGCTCCGTGCCTGCGCCTGGTCTCGCTGCCCGACGGCGTGGCCGACACCGAGGAGAGCGCGGACGCGATGTACGAGGCGCTGAGTGCGCGGCGCGTCGAGTGCCAGGTCGTGGCGTACGACGGGCGCGGCTACGTCCGGCTCAGCGGCGCGCTGCACAACGAGCCGGCCGACTACGAGCGCCTGGCCGCCGTACTCCCCGGGCTCCTCACGTCCCGCTGACCCCGCTGGACGTTTACCAGGTGATGCAGGTTTTCTGCCGCTTCCCATGGACTGTTCACCATGGGGAGCGGCAGTTCTCCTGCATCACCTGGTAAACAGCCCCGGCGTCGGGCAACCACCCCGTGCCGCGGCCAGGTGACCGGCCGGGGTCAGGCGGTGGCGATGTCGTCGGCGTCGACGATGCGGTAGGCGTAGCCCTGCTCGGCAAGGAAGCGCTGCCGGTGCTGGGCGAAGTCGGCGTCCACGGTGTCGCGCGAGACGATCGCGTAGAAGCGCGCGGAGCGCTTGTCGGCCTTGGGGCGCAGCAGCCGGCCGAGGCGCTGGGCCTCCTCCTGTCGGGAGCCGAAGGAGCCGGAGACCTGGATCGCGACGGCGGCCGAGGGCAGGTCGACGGAGAAGTTCGCGACCTTCGAGACCACCAGCAGGTCGATCTCGCCGTGCCGGAACGCGTTGAACAGCCGCTCTCGCTCCTTGACGGTCGTCTCGCCCTTGATCACCGGCGCGTCGAGGCGGTCGCCGATCTCGTCGAGCTGGTCGAGGTACTGCCCGATCACCAGGGTCGGCTCGCCGCGGTGCTTGGCGACGAGCTCCTCGACGAGGCGTGACTTCGCGGCCGTGCAGGCGGCCAGACGGTAGCGCTCGTCGGGCTCGGCGGTGGCGTAGGCGAACCGCTCGCCCTCAGGGAGGGTGACGCGCACCTCGACGCAGTCGGCCGGCGCGATGTAGCCCTGCGCCTCGATGTCCTTCCACGGCGCGTCGTACCGCTTGGGTCCGATCAGCGAGAACACGTCGCCCTCGCGGCCGTCCTCGCGGATCAGCGTCGCGGTCAGCCCGATGCGCCGGCGCGCCTGCAGGTCGGCGGTCATTCGGAAGATCGGCGCGGGCAGCAGGTGCACCTCGTCGTAGATGATCAGCCCCCAGTCCTTCGCGTCGAACAGCTCGAGGTGGCTGTAGACGCCCTTGCGGCGCGTCGTCATCACCTGGTACGTCGCGATGGTGACCGGGCGGATCTCCTTGCGGGTGCCGGAGTACTCGCCGATCTCGTCCTCGGTCAGGGAGGTACGCCGGACGAGCTCCTCCTTCCACTGCCGGGCGGAGACGGTGTTCGTGACCAGGATCAGCGTCGTGGCCTGGGCGTGCGCCATCGCCGCGGCGCCGACGAGCGTCTTGCCGGCCCCGCAGGGCAGCACGACCACGCCGGACCCGCCGTGCCAGAACGACTCGGCGGCCTCCTGCTGGTAGGTGCGCAGCGTCCACTCGGTCTGGTCGAGGGCGATGGCGTGCGCCTCGCCGTCGACGTAGCCGGCGTAGTCCTCGGCGGGCCAGCCGATCTTGAGCAGTGCCTGCTTGAGGTTGCCCCGCTCGGAGGGGTGCACGGCCACCGTCTCGGCGTCGAGGCGGGCGCCGAGCATCGGCTTGATCCGCTTGGCGCGCAGCACCTCCTCGAGGACGGGCCGGTCGGTGCAGGTGAGCACGAGCCCGTGCACGGGGTGCTTGTCGAGGCGCAGCCGGCCGTAGCGCGCCATCGTCTCGGCGATGTCGACGAGCAGGGCGTGCGGGACGGCATACCTGCTGTAGCTCAGCAGCGTGTCGACGACCTGCTCGGCGTCGTGGCCAGCGGCGCGGGCGTTCCACAGCCCGAGCGGGGTGAGCCGGTAGGTGTGCACGTGCTCGGGGGAGCGCTCGAGCTCGGCGAACGGCGCGATCGCCTTGCGGCACTCGCCGCTCTGCTCGTGGTCGACCTCGAGGAGGAGGGTCTTGTCGGACTGGACGATCAGCGGGCCGCCGCCGGCACCGCTCACGCGCCGACCGCCGAGGCCTGCGGGGTGCGGGCGCCCTTGCCCTGCTCGACCTGGCGCTGGCGGGCGCGGTAGGCCGCGACGTTGGCCCGCGAGGAGCACCGGTCCGAGCAGTAGCGGCGCGACTGGTTGGGCGAGGTGTCGACGAAGACGTTCTCGCACGGGCTCGCGTCGCACACGCCGAGCCGGGTGGCGCCGAGGTCGCACACGAGCGTGGACAGGCCCATCAGGGACTCCGCGACCAGCAGCTCGGAGACCGACGACTGCCGGTCGGCCACGTGCATGTGCCAGCCGCCCTCCTTGCTGCTGCCGCTGCCGGCACTCCCGGAGCCCGCACGCCCGTGACCGGCGATGTAGGGGGTGACCGGGTGCTTGGCGAGCAGCGCGTTGAGCTGGTCGACCACGGCCTGCTCCTCGCCGGCGTTCGAGGCCTCGAAGACGGGGCGCAGCTCCTTGACGAACCGTCGCAGCGCGGACGCGTCCTTCTCGACCACGGAGCCGTGCAGCCAGGCCCGCTCGTCGAGGAAGGCGAGCAGGTGCTCGGTGTCGGACAGGTCGGCGTTCACCAGACCCGCCGAGCGCTCGGCGTAACGAACAAAGTCCATCCCTGAATCTTACGGCCGCGGGCAAAGGCGCATGCCCCCGTCCGGTGCCCGGGCGGCGGGGACGGGCCGGCCGACGCCCAGCGATGGTCAAAATCCCTGTATTCCCCGACAACTCGGGCACCGTTCTGGTGAACTGGTGCGACCGGCAGCCTGGGGAGCGCTGCGGGTCGTCCGCGCCGGCCGTGCGGGTGGCGGAAGGTGGGAGGAGGGGGCATGGGCACGTCTCGCTGGCTGCACGCCGCGATGTACGTCGCGCTGGCGGCGTACGCCGTCGTGCTGCTCCTCCCCGCGCCCGACGGGCCGACCTCGCTTCTCGGCGGCGTCACGGGCGGGGTCGCGATGATCCTGCCGGCGGTGCTGCTCGCGCGGCACGGTGCCCGGCACCCGGCCGAGCGCCGGTGGGCCTACCCGCTCGCGTTCGGGGTGTTCTCCTACTGCGTCGGCGACCTGATCTACAACCTCTCCGACCAGGACGGCAGCGTCGCCTTCCCCTCGCCCGCCGACGTCGGCTTCCTCGGCATCTACCCGTTCTTCGCCACCGCGCTGCTCGTCGCGCTGCGGGATCGGCTGCGCGGCGTCCGGCTCATCGTGGCGCTGGACGGGCTGACCGGCACCCTCACGGGCGCGGCCCTGGCCGCACTGTCCGTGGCGCCGCTGATCCACCGGGTGTGGGACGGCTCGATGTCGGCCATGACGATCCTGGCCTACCCGCTGTGCGCCGTGGTCGTGGTCGCGCTGTCGATCGGCGCGCTCAGCATCGTCGGCGCCGGTCTCGACCGCGCGCTCGCCCTCTGGGCCGGCGGGATGATCCTCTTCGCGATGGCCGACATCGGCTACGCCTACCGGATGGCCTACGACTCCTACCAGAGCGGGACCGTTCTCGACCTGGCCTGGCCGTGCGGGCTCGCGCTGGTGGCGACCGGCGCCACCGCCCTCGACCCGCACCGGCGCACCACGCTGCCCGGCACCCGCTCGCTGCTCGTGGTGGCGCTCGCCTCGGTCGCGTCGGTGGGCGTGCTGGCCTCGGCGCCCGGCGTCGAGGAGAACCCCACGCCCACGGTCCTGGCGCTGCTGGCCCTGCTGACCTGCGGGGTCCGCTTCGTGCTCGCCTTCCGCCAGCTGCGAGAGCTCGCGGTCGTCCGGGAGATGGCCCGTACCGACGAGCTCACCGGCATCGCGAACCGCCGCGCGCTCTACGCCGAGCTGGACCGGATGTTCGCCACCGAGGACGCCCCGGGCGGCACCCCCGGCAGCGGTCAGTGGTCCATCGGCAAGGGCTTCGCCCTGGCGCTGGTGGACCTCGACCACTTCAAGGAGGTCAACGACTCCTACGGCCACGCCGCCGGCGACGAGCTGCTCCGCGTCGTGGTCCAGCGCTTCTCGGCCGCGCTCGAGGAGCTCGGCACCGAGCACCTGTTCGCCCGCCTCGGCGGCGACGAGTTCGCGGTCATCCTGCACGACGCCGGCACCCGCAGCTCGGCGATGGCGATCGCCGGCGCACTCCAGGACAGCCTGGCCGCACCCGTCGAGATGAAGGACGTCGTGCTGCACGCCCGCGCCAGCATCGGGGTCGCCACCGCGCCGCTGCACGCCCAGAACCGCGCCGACATGCTGTTCGCCGCCGACGCCGCGATGTACGCCGCGAAGACGTCCGGCGAGCCGATCTGCCTGCACTCGCCCGAGGCGGTCGGCGACCGCCGCAAGCGCCTCGAGGTGGCCGAGAGCCTCTACACCGCCCTCGAGCGCGAGGAGCTCACGGTCGAGTACCAGCCGATCCTGACCGCCGAGGGCGGGCTGGTCGGCGCCGAGGCGCTGGTCCGCTGGGACCACCCGACCCGCGGCCGGCTGGCCCCGGGGGAGTTCCTCGAGACCGCCGAGCGCTACCGGCTCACCCCGGCCATCGCCGAGCGGGTGCTCGACGTCGCGATGGCCGACCTGGCCCGCTGGCGCAGCGCCGGCTCCTGCCTGACCACCTCGGTGAACGTGTCGGCGTCCGACCTGCGCGACCAGCGCCTGGTCAAGATCGTCGCCTCCGCGCTGCTGCGGCACTCCGTGCCCCCCGAGGCGCTGGTCGTGGAGATCACCGAGACCGCGATGATGCGCGACCCCGAGCTCGCCCAGCAGGTGATGACCTCCCTGCACGAGCTCGGCGTCCAGCTCGCCGTCGACGACTACGGCACCGGCTACAGCAGCCTGGAGTACCTCCTCAAGCTGCCCATCAACGAGATCAAGCTCGACCGCGCCTTCTCCACGCACCTCGTCGCCGAGCTGCGCGCCACCGCGATCGTGCGGTCCACCGTCGACCTCACGCACGCCCTGGGCCTGCGGATGGTCGCCGAGGGCGTCGAGGACGAGGGCACGCTCTTCGTCCTGCGTGAGCTCGGCTGCGACCTCGTGCAGGGCTGGCACCTCGGCCGCCCGATGGCCGCCGACGCCTTCGAGCAGCTCATCGAGCGCGCCGAGTCCGTGGTCGAGCGGCACGCCTCCCACCGCTGACGGTCAGCGCCGGTCGTCCGGGGGTACGTCGCCCGGGTGGGCGCCCGGCAGCACGCCGACGCGCACGCCGTACGACGGGGGCCAGCGGGGGGCCGGTCGGTCGGGCTCGCCCTCCGTGCTCAGGCCCGACGGGCCGGTGCGTCCAGGGCGTTGACGTAGGGCATCGCCCACGTGAAGGCGGCGGCCGCGGCGGCGTCGAGGTCCGCGGGCAGGTCGGCCGGCACGGTGCCGTGCGCCACGTCGTGCTGGTAGCGCGCGACCTGGGTGATCAGCTCGCCCAGCGGACCCTCGCGCCGCAGCGCGGCGGCCTTGAGACCGTCGTCGAGGTCCAGCGTCGCGTCGAGGTGGCGCGCGTCGATGCCCAGCATCAGGTCCAGCGAGGAGAGCAGCCCGGCCGTGAAGGCGAAGTCGACGGAGCCGAGCCCGCGCTCGGAGGCGAGCAGCTCGCACGTGGCGGCGCGGGCGAGAGCGGTGGCGAGCCCGTCCGGGCTGTGCCCGCGCTGGCCCTTGAGCACGGTGAGGGCGATCCACTGCCGCAGCCGGCGGGTGCCCAGCAGGACCAGCGCCTCGCGGAGCGTGCGGACCCGCTGGCGCAGGCCGCCGTGGCTGCCCACGGAGGCCATCTGCAGCACCTGCACGACCAGCCCGGGCTCGCGACGCAGGATCGTCTCGACCTCGTCGAGGTCGAGCTCGTTCCCGAGCATGTTCGCGGCGAGCTGGACGTGGCCGGCGACGGAGACGCCGACCGTGCGGCGGCGCACCACGTTCGGCCGCTCGATCGCGTAGCCCTGGAACAGCTCGAAGCCGAGGTCCATCGCCCACGCGACGTCCTCGTCGGTCTCGACCTTCTCGGCGAGCATCCGCACGCCGTAGGGCCGACACCGGCGGACCAGGTCGGCGACCTCGTCGCGCGACAGGGCGAGCACGTCGATCTTGACGATCGAGGCGAGCTCGAGCAGCCGCTCGGCGCCCTCCCCCCAGACGAAGTCGTCGAGAGCCAGGATGAAGCCGCGGTCGACGAGGGCGCGGCACCCGGCCACGGACTCGTCGTCGACGGCGACGGTCTCGAGGACCTCGATCACGGTGCGGTCCGGGGGCAGCGTCACCGGGGTCTCCCCGACGAGCACGCCGCGCTCGGCGTTGCAGAACATCACCTTGTCGCCGACGAGCTGCTCGAGCCCGATGCTGAGTGCGCCCAGCACGACCTGCGCGGTCATCTGCTCGCCGTCGCGGCGCACCGGGTCGGCCTCGGTCGAGCGGTAGAGCAGCTCGAACCCGACGACGCGGCGGTCGCGGTCCACGATGGGCTGGCGGGCGACCGCGACGTCGACCCTGTTCCCGAGGTCGGGCAGGGTCGACGAGAGGTCGGTCATCACCCGGAGAATTCTTCCCGGCGCCCCGCGCGGGGTCCGTCGTTTTACCTGCCTCTGACCGAACGGCGTAGCGGTGACCACCCACCCGGTGCGGCCGGGTAGTCCCGCGCCCGGCGGGTCGCGCTCAGCGGGGTCCGGCGAGCCGGCGTACGGCGCTGATGCGGTGCACCGCGAAGGACCGCACGTCCTCGGTCCGGTGGTCGTAGGCGTTGAGCCAGCCGGCCTCCACGCGCACCGGGTCGACGACCCGCTCCACCGTGGACCCGTGGTTGTCGACGTACGCGATCCAGACGCTGTGGCCGCTCTCGACCGCCTCGCGGAGCACGGCAAGGGTGGACGCCGGCGTGGTCGGGCCGGCCTCGGCCGACGGCTCGGGACGCGACTCGGCGGCGCGGTCGCCAGCCCGGATCGCGGTGACCGTCGCGGCCACCCGGGCCGAGAGCCGGCCGCGGCGCGGCCGTCGCCAGCGGTCGCCGCAGCGACCGGTGGCGCGCCGTCGGTCGTCGCGGGCACCGGGCGCGGGTGCGGGCCCGCAGCACCTCGCGGCGGGCCAGCCGCACGCGTGCCGTCGGCCGCCTCGACGACGGGCGCGGACCCGAGCTCGCGCAGGCGCGGCAGCAGCACGTCGACGGGGTACGTCGGTGACCACGACCGTCGGCGCGATGCGGCGAAGTCGCAGCGACCCGGCCTGGGGATGGTGCACCAGCTCGGTCAGGGCGGCCTCGTCGTCGCTGCGCAGGAACGACTCGACCGCGCCGACCCGGATCGTGCCGAAGCGGCGCGACACGTCGTCGACGAGGTAGGTCAGCGCCTGCGGCACCGGGGTGCGCGAGGACGACGGCGAGGAACGCGTGCACCTCGGCGGCCGACCAGCCCGAGTCGAACGCCCGGCGCACGGACGCCTCGGTGAAGCGGTAGACCGTCGCGCCGCCGCGGGACTCGATGTCGGCCACCGTGGCCAGGTGCGCCGCGAGCTCCTGCTCGAGCGGGCCGGGGGCGACGGCGGTCAGGTCGGCCTGCACCAGCACGTGGTCGACGGGGGCGGGGAGCAGCGGGTCCAGGGCCGCGGCGACCTCGCGGGCCGGGTCGGCGGCGGTGCCCGCCCGCGGCAGCAGCGTCCGCCGCGGCGTCGAGAGCCCGCCGAGCGCGGTCACGCCGAGCACCGCCGACTCCTCGACCGTCCAGGCGACGGCCTGGGCGCGCAGCGCGGGCCGGCGGGGCCGCAGCCAGCCGACCCGCTCGACCAGGGACGGCACGCCGGTGCCGGCCGCGAGCACCGCCCCCTCGGGCCGAGGGCGCCGATCTCGTGCAGCGTCGTGCGCCGGGTCTCCGCGAGCCAGCCCCGGTCGAGGTCGGGCACCAGCGCGTTGACCGGCTTGCCGGCGATCGCGCGAGCCGACCAGGCCCGATCGCGCGCGGCGACTCGAGCCAGGCCAGCGCGAGCCGCGTCCAGCGCTGCGGCGAGCGGGGAGGCGCTGCCAGAGGTCGAAGGCGTCGGTCGGGCAGCCAGACGGCGTCGCCGTCGTCGTTGGCGCCGGTGGCGAGCAGGCCCGCGGCGTGCGCGAGCTCGACGTGCAGGGCGGCAGTGCGCTCGTCGGAGTGCAGCAGCTCGGCGGTGGCCTTGAGCTCGCGGACCCCCAGACCGCCGGCGCGCAGCGCGGACGGCGGTGTCGTGCCCCAGTGCTCCAGGAGCAGCTCGACGTGCCGGACCAGCTCGAACGCCGCCCCGGCGGCCGCCCGGTCGACAAGGGCCGCGGACCGCGACGAGGTGGCCAGCGCGGGGACGACGTCGGCGCGGTGCGCGGGTGGTGAGCCCGCCGCGCAGGCAGATCGCGACCTCCCGGGGGACGGCGACGTGGCGGCGGTCCCGGGCCACCAGCAGGCCCCGGGCGAGCAGCTGGTCGACCGGGCCGCCGCCGGCGCCGACGGCCGTGGACCTCTCGGTCGACTCGACGGCGCCGTCCTTGCCCTCGCGCTCGAGGTGGTCCAGGATCGCCCGCGCCTGCTCGTCGACCTCGCTGACGAGGGCGGCCACGCCCCCGGGGTCCGACAGCCGCGCGATCCGCCGGCGACGTCGTCGTGCCGGTCGCCGCTCGAGGTCAGGCCGAGCTCGCGCGCGAGCGCCGCCACCCGGGCCGGTCCGTAGCCTGCGAGCAGGGTGGCCAGCGGCGGGCCGAGCCGGCTCAGCCGGGTGCCGACCGCATCGGCGAGCACGCTCACGGTGCGCAGGGCGTCGTCGGGCCCCCAGACCAGGACCAGCGTGCGCAGCCGGGCGAGCGCCTCCTCGGTGGCGTCGGCGGCGGCGTTGACCGCCCGCAGCAGCGCCGGGCGGGTCGTCGTACCTCCCAGGGCCAGGATCGCGTCGACCACCGTCAGCTCGAGCAGCGACAGCTGGTCGACCGCGCGCAGGACCGACGCGCGGGTGCCGGCCCGGGAGGCGAGCTGCGAGGTGTCCTGCGGGGCCGGTGCGGCCAGGTCGGGGCGGGCCGTCAGCAGCGCGGCGAGCTCGCCGTCGGACCAGCCGCGGAGCTGGTCGGCGAGGGTGCGGGGCGCGAGCGTGGGCATCCTGACCAATTTACCGGTCCCGGCCACGCCACCCCGGGCCGCGCCCGACCGGGGGTCGGTAGGTTGGCCGTCATGCTGCCGCTGCGACGCGACGCCTGAGTGCCTCGCATGGGCGACGAGTTCCTGGACCTGCTCTACGCGGAGGCTCCCCGCGAGGCGTTCGACGACGTCGTCGCCGCGGCGATGGAGGCCGGCGCGTCCGAGGCCGAGCTCGGCCGGCTGCGCGGTCACCGGCTCGTCGCGCTGCGGATCCGCGAGCAGATCGAGCGCCAGCGCCAGCGCGAGGCCGAGCTGTCGGCGCTCTACGAGACCGCCAACGACCTGACCGCGATCCGCGACGTGGACGCGATCCTGGCCGCGATCGTGCGACGTGCCCGCCAGCTCCTGCACGCCGACATGACCTACCTCTCGCTCAACGACGAGGCCGACGGCGCGTCCTACATGCGCGTCACCGACGGCGCGCTCACCGCGGAGTTCCGCACCCTGCGGCTGCCGCTCGGCACCGGGCTGCTCGGGCTGGTCGCGCAGACCGGGGCGCCGTACTTCACCGAGGACTACCAGTCCGACGAGCGCTTCCTGCACCGCGAGTTCATCGACAGCGCGGTGGCGGGGGAGAACATCCGGGCGATCCTCGGCGTGCCGCTGGTGGTCGAGGGGACCGTCATCGGCGCGCTGCTCGCGGTGCACCGGACCGTGCGGCCGTTCCCGCCCGGCGAGGTGTCGCTGCTGATGTCGTTCGCCGCGCACGCCGCGATCGCGCTGGAGAACGCCCGGCTGTTCGAGCAGATCGACCTGGCGAACCGGCAGGTCCGGGCGCAGGCCGAGGCGGTCGAGGTGGCCGCGGACGCCCACGACCGGCTCACCGACGTGCTGCTGCACGGCGGCGGGGTCGCCGACGTGGCCGGCGTGCTCGCGGACGTGCTGCACGGCCGCCTCGCGGTGCTCGACGGCGAGGGCCGCCCGCTGGTCGCCGGCGACGCCGGGACCGGGGGTGCGCTCCCCGGCGGGCTCGACGAGGCGGTCGCCGAGGCCCGGTCGTCGGGACGCAGCGTCGAGGTCGCGGGGCGGTCCGCCCGGCCGGCCTACGTCGCGGTGGCGCTGGCCGGCAGCGAGCACCTCGGCACGCTCGTGCTGTACGACGTCCGGGCCGGCCTCGGCCTCGCGGACCGGCGCACGCTCGAGCGCGGTGCCCTGGTGACCGCCCTGGTGCTGCTGTTCGAGCGCTCGATGGCCGAGGCGGAGGAGCGGGTCCGTGGGGAGCTGCTCAGCGACCTGCTCGAGCAGCGCGAGGTCGACCCGGCGCGGCTGCGCGAGCGGGCCCGGCGCCAGCACGCCGACCTCGACCGTGCGTGCGCCGTCGCCGTGGCCGCGGTCGACGGCCTCGAGCGGCACCGTGCGGCCCGGCTCGCGGCGCGGCTGGCCGGCGAGCTGCAGGGGCTGGCCGGCGAGCACGACGGCCGGGTCGTCCTGGTCGCGCCCACCGACGACCCCCTCGACGTGGCCGGGCGGCTGCGCGACCGGGTGCGGGCCGCGGGCGGCGTCGCCACCGTGGGCGTCTCGGCGGCGGCGCCGGTGGCGGGCGGTCCGGCCGACGTCGCGACGGCGTACCCGGAGGCGCTGCGCTGCCTGGTCACGCTGCTCACCCTGGGCCGCACCGGCGAGGTCAGCGACCCGGTCGGGCTGGGCCTGGCCCGCCTGCTGCTGGGGCACAACGGGCCTGAGGAGCTGACCGCGTTCGTCGGTGCCACCCTGGGCCCGGTGCTGGACTACGACGCGCGCCGCGGCACCGACCTGGTGGCCACCCTGGAGGCGTGGTTCGCCGCGGGCACGCGCCCCGCGGAGACCGCCAAGCGGCTGCACCTGCACGCCAACACCGTCGCCCAGCGGCTGGACCGGATCGGCACCCTGCTCGGCGCCGACTGGCGCGACCCGGCCCGGGCGCTCGACGTGCAGCTCGCGCTGCGACTGCGGCGGCTGCAGGCCTGACCCGCGCCCGAGTGTGTGCGATCCCCACGCTCTCAGGGCCCCGATGTGTGTCCTAGCACATGGCTAAGCCGGTCGAGCCCGCCCTAGCGTCGTCGGTATGAGTCCCACCGCCACGTCCACCTGCCCGGAGCGAGCCATGGCTGAGCGCACCGCGCAGCCCCTGGCCGGCCGCACCGCCCTCGTCACCGGCGGCGCCAGCGGGATCGGCCGCGCCGTCGCGACCCGCCTGGCCGCCGACGGCGCCCACGTTCTGGTCCTCGACCGCGACGAGGCCGGCGCCGAGGAGGTCGCGGCGGACGTGGGGGGCGAGCACCTGGTCGCCGACCTGTCCGACGCCGCCTCCATCGACGCGCTCGGCCTCGGGCGCACCGGGTTCCGCCCCGACATCCTGGTCAACAACGCCGGCATCCAGCACGTCGCTGCGGTGGGAGGACTCGAGCCCGAGCGGTTCGCCGCCATCCACCGGGTGATGCTCGAGGCGCCGTTCC
>CAWAHH010000013.1:0-267511 GCA_963781745.1 uncultured Actinomycetota bacterium
CGGCTTCCAGCAGGCCACGGACGCGCAGGGCAACTACGACCGGATGAAGGCGAAGGTCTCGGAGGAGCTCAAGCAGCACTTCCGTCCCGAGTTCCTCAACCGCGTCGACGAGATCGTGGTGTTCCCGCCGCTGACCAAGGAGCAGATCGTCTCGATGGTCGACAACATGGTCGCCGGCGTCGACATGCGCCTCAAGGACCGCGACATGGCCATCGAGCTGACCCAGGCCGCCAAGGACCTGCTCGCGACCCGCGGCTTCGACCCGGTCCTCGGCGCGCGCCCGCTGCGTCGTACCGTCCAGCGCGAGATCGAGGACACCCTCGCCGAGAAGATGCTGTACGGCGAGGTGCGGCCCGGCCAGATCATCCTGGTCGACGTCGAGGGCGAGGGCGCGGAGGCGGAGTTCACCTTCAGCGGCGAGCAGAAGAGCGAGCTGCCCGACCTGCCGCCGATCGAGGAGCCGGCCGCGACCGGCGACGCCGAGAGGCCTGACCCGCCGCCAGATTCACGGGCACCCAGAGAACCGGCACACCCCCGTCGTTGCAACGGCGGGGGTGTGCTGGTTCGGTCGAGGGCCGGGGTCAGTGCGCGCCGTGCAGGTTGAGCACCAGCACGCCGCCGATGATCATCAGCAGCGCGACGCCCTTGACCAGGTCCCAGCGCTCGCCGAGCACGAGCACGCCGACCAGCGCGATGCCGGCGGTGCCGAGGCCGGACCAGACGGCGTAGGTCACCGAGACCGGGATGTGCCGGATCACCACGGCCAGCAGCCAGATCGAAGCGGCGTAGCCGCCGAGCACCAGGCGCGGTCCACAGCGGGTCGCGGAAGCCGTGCGTGCGCGGCAGCGCGGCGGTCGCGGCGACCTCCACGCCGATCGCCGCCACCAGCAGCACCCAGGCGCCGACCATGACCCGCACCTCCTCTAGTATGTAGCACTCGCTACATACGCTACTGTAGCAGTCGCTACACTGCGGACGAGACCGCGAGAGGAGGCTCGATGCCGCGGCGACGACCGCCCGCCGCGACGAGCTCGCGCAGGCGGCGACCGACTACGTGCTCGAGCACGGCCTGGTCGGGCTGAGCCTGCGGCCGCTCGCCGCCGAGCTGGGCACCAGCGACCGGATGCTGCTCTACCACTTCGCGAGCAAGGACGACCTGGTCGCGACCGTGCTGCGGGTCTCCAACGACCGCTCGGTGGCCGAGATCCGCGGCGCTGCCGCCGCTCGCCGCGACGTGCGCAGCGCGGTGCTCGACCTGTGGGCGGCCGTCACGCTCCGCGCCGCTGGACGCGCTGCCAGCGGATGTACGTCGAGGCGGCGGCGCTCGGCCTGTTCGGGCGCGAGCCCTACGCGGCGTCGTCCGGGAGGCCAACGAGCGTCTGGGTCGCGGCGGTCGCCGACCACCTGGTCGCGTCCGGTGCGCCGCGCCCGCGGGCGCGCCGGGCCGTGGCGCTGCTGGACGCCGCGCTGATGGGCTTCCAGCTCGACCTGCCCCTCGACGCCGGCGACCCGGTGCGCGAGCAGGCCGTCCGCGACCTCGCGGACGCCGTCGCCGCGATCGCCGACCGGCGGCGCCTCAGGGCAGCGCGTAGAGTCCGTCGGCGACCCGGGCGACCAGGCCGTCGGTCGACCAGCCACGCCAGGCACCGCTCGCGCTGCTCGGCGACGGCCACGCCGCGTCGAGGCGGCTGCGGCGCACCGGCCCGTCGGTGTCGCGCAGCACGGCCAGCAGCCGCCCGCGGCACTGGCGGTCGGTGCCGTCGTAGGTCTGGCCCCCGCGCGCCGGGCCGTCGTAGGCCGGGTAGCCGGCCGCCCGCCAGGCGCACAGGTCGGCGACGGGGCACCGGTCGCACCGCGGGGCCGGCGGCGACGCAGACCAGGGCGCCGAGCTCCATCGTGGCGACCGCCCAGGCGGCCGCGGTCGGGCCGTCGTCGGGCAGCAGGCCGGCGGCGAGGTCCCGCTCGGCGCGGGTCACGGCGCGGCCGGGAACTCCACGCCGCGCACCGTCCGGGCCAGCACCCGGCGCACGTTGGTGTCCAGGACGACGTGCCGGCGGCGGAACGCGAACGACGCGACCGCGGCCGCGGTGTAGTCGCCGACGCCGGGCAGGGCGAGCAGGTCGTCGTAGGCGGCCGGCACCTCGCCGCCGTGCTCGCGCGACGATCGCGACGGCCGCCGCGTGCAGCCGCAGCGCCCGGCGCGGGTAGCCCAGCCGGCCCCAGGCCCGCACCGCCTCCCCGTCGGTCGGCCGGCGAGGTCGGCCGGCGTCGGCCACCGCTCCAGCCACTGCTCGTAGACCGGCAGCACCCGCGCCACCGGGGTCTGCTGCAGCATGAACTCGCTGACCAGGACCGCCCACGGGGACGCCGACGGGTCCCGCCAGGGCAGGTCGCGGGCGTGCTCGTCGTACCACTCGAGGACCCGGGGAGCAGGTCCGCGGCAGGGCTCGACGGCTCGGTGGAGAGGTGGGTCACAGTGCCGAAACCCTAGCCGCAGCAGCCGATCGGGCCACCCGGCCACCGGTGTGGCTCCCGGACCGGGCGCGCGGCGAGGTTACGGTGGCTCGATGACCGCCGTCACCCGCCGCCCGCGTGGCCGCCTGCCCCGCCGCGTCTACTGGACGCGACGGCTGCTCGTGGTCGTGGTCGCCGTCGGCCTGGTCTTCGGCATCGCCCGGCTGCTCGGCAGCGGCGGCAGCGACCCGGGCGCGGCGGCGCGGCCGGTCGGGGCGGAGCCGTCCTCCTCGACGACGACCGGGCCGACCACCTCGGCCGCGCCCCTCGTCGACCGCTGCCCCGTCGAGCGGCAGGCCGAAGAAGGGCACCAAGGCCTCGAGGACCCCGACGACCCCGACCCCGCTGGCCAGCCCGAGCGGCCCGTGCGCGGCCAGCGACGTCGTGGTCAGCCCGGCGGTGAAGGGCACGGCGTACGCCGGCACCCCGGTGGTCTTCGCGCTGACCCTGACCACGCGGCGTCGCCGGCCTGCACGCTGGACGGTCTCGCCGAACACCCTGCTCGTGAAGGTCACGGCGGCGACGGACCGGATCTGGTCGACCCAGGACTGCCGCGGGCGGTGCCGCAGCCAGGAGGTCGTGGTCCGCCAGGACCACCCGACGACGGTGTCGGTGCGGTGGAACGGCCAGCGCTCCGACGCGGACTGCACCGCGCGCCCCGCCTGGGCCGAGCCCGGCTACTACCACGTCGTCGCGGCAGCCTTCGGCGCGGACCCGGTCGCACCGAGTTCGCGCTGGTGCTCGCGCCGCGGCCGACCGGACGGTCACCGCGACGCCGAGCCCGTCGGCCAGCGGGTCGGCCGGCGGCTCGCCGCGCTGACCGCAATCGACTCGGCTGCCGGGTTCGTCTGCCGGGGGCGGGTCAGCGCTGGAGCAGCGCCGAGGCGAGCAGGGCCGTCGCGAGCGTGCCGGAGGCGGTGCGGAGGTGGTTCCAGCGCACCCAGCGGCGCAGGTAGTCGGCCCACACCGGGTCGGTCATCGCCTCGTCGGGGTCGAGCCGTCGAGCCGGTTGTTGAGCGGGACGTTGGCGGCGGCGGTGACCACGACCGTGCCGAAGACCTGCACGGCACCGGCCAGCGACACACCGGCTCGCCCTCACCGAAGGCGAGGACCGCCAGTCACCAGCGCGAGCACCGCCGTCCCGAAGAGCAGCGCCATGAAGGCCGGCGTGATCGGCGGCGACGGTTGATCGACTGCATCGCGCGGATGCCGTCGGCGGGCGGGAGCCGGGCCAGCCCGCTCATCACGAAGGTCGAGAACGCGAAGAAGACCCCGGCGACCAGCCCGCAGAGCGATCGTAGTGGCGACCAGCAGGACGTCGTACACCGGCAGCCACCCCGCCTAGACGTAGCGCTCGAGGATGCTGGACTCGGCCAGCCGGGACAGGCCCTCGCGGACGCTGCGGGCCCGCAGCTCGCCGACCCCGTCGACGGCCTGCAGGTCGTCGATGCTCGCCGAGAGCAGCTTCTGCAGGCTGCCGAAGTGCTCGACCAGCCGGTCCACGACCGTGCCGGGCAGCCGGGGCACCTTGGCCAGCAGCCGGTAGCCGCGCGGGGTGACCGCGCCGTCGAGGTGCTCGCGCGCGCCGAGGCCGAGCGCCCGCGCCACCGCGGCGACGTCGACGAGCTCGGTCGGGCTGAGGGCCTCCAGGTCGCGCCGAGGACGTCCTCGGGGTGCGCTTGCGGCGGCTGGTCGGGGAGGTAGTCGCGGATCACCAGCTCGCGCTCGAGGTCGACGCCGGTGACCAGCTCGTCGAGCTGCAGGGACAGCAGCCGGCCGTCGCTGCCGAGCTCGAGCACGTAGTCCTCGATCTCGCGGGCGATCCGGGTGACCATCTCGAGGCGCTGGGCGACCACCGCGACGTCGCGGGTGGTGACCAGGTCCTCGATCTCCAGCGCCGAGAGGGTGCTGGACACCTCGTCGAGCCGCAGCTTGTAGCGCTCGAGGGTCGCCAGCGCCTGGTTGGCCCGGGACAGGATCTGCCCGGAGTCCTCGAGGACGTAGCGGGTGCCGCCGACGTAGACGGCGATGATCTGCATCGACTGGGACACCGAGATCACCGGGTAGCCGGTCTGCCGGGCGACCCGGTCGGCGGTGCGGTGCCGGGTGCCGGTCTCCTCGGAGAGGATCGAGGGGTCGGGCATCAGGTGCACGGCGGCGTGCAGGATCCGGCCGGCGTCCTTGTCCAGCACGATCGCGCCGTCCATCTTGGCCAGCTCGCGCAGGCCGGTGGCGGTGAAGGGGATGTCGAGGAAGAAGCCGCCGGTCGAGATCGCAGTCGACGGTCTTGTCGCTGCCGAGCACCAGCAGGGCGCCGGTGCGGCCGCGCAGGATCCGCTCGAGGCCGTCGCGCAGGGCGTGCCGGGGGCGATGCTGGCCAGCGTCGCGCGCAGCCGCAGCACCTCGTCCGTGCGGTCGTTCGCTGCCACTGTGCTCCCCGCGTCGTCGACCCGGCTGCCCGGGTGCACCCTCCGGCGCCGCTCGCCAGTCTAGGGGAGGAGCGCCGCCGTCGCGCTCAGGCCAGGCCGAGGGCGGGCCGCCCCGGCTCGGTGCGGTGCACCTTGAACAGCGGGCGTGCTGTCGTGCACCCCGAGGTCGAGCACCCGCAGCGCGGCGTCGAGGTCGGGCACCCCGACCACCTTCATGCCCTCGACCCGGCGCACCACGCCGGCGTCGCGGTGCGACTCCGCCGGGACGATCGCGCCGCGGAACCCGAGCCGGGCCGCCTCGGCGAGCCGCTGCGGGGTGTCGCGGACCCGGCGCAGCTCGCCGGCCAGCCCGATCTCGCCGATCGCGACCAGGTCGGTCGGCATGTCGCGCTGCTTCCAGGCCGAGGCGATCGCGATCGCCGCGGCCAGGTCGGCGGCCGGCTCGGCGATCCGGACCCCGCCGACCGTCGAGGCGAACACGTCGTGGGTCGTGCAGCCGGATCCGGGCCCGCTGCTGCAGGACCGCGACGATCATCGCGATCCGGGAGCCGTCGATGCCCGAGGTCGTCCGGCGCGGCCGCTCGGCGGCGGACGGCGTGACCAGCGCCTGCACCTCGGCGAGGATCGGCCGGCGCCCCTCGAGGACCACGCTCACGCAGGTGCCCGGCACCGGCTCGTGGTGCCGGGCCACGAACAGCCCGGTGGGGTCGGTGACGGCCACGATGCCCTCGCCGGACAGGTCGAAGCAGCCGACCTCGTCGACCGGGCCGAAGCGGTTCTTGACCGCGCGGACCATCCGCAGCCGGGAGCTGCGCTCGCCCTCGAAGTGCAGCACCACGTCGACGAGGTGCTCGAGCACCCGCGGGCCCGGCGATCGCTGCCGTCCTTGGTGACGTGGCCGACCAGGACGGTCGCGATGTCCTGGGTCTTGGCGACCCGGACCAGCGCGGCGGCGACCTCCTTGACCTGGGTGACCCCGCCCGGGACCCCCTCCACGTCGGCCGCGCCGATGGTCTGCACGGAGTCGACGACGAGCAGGTGCGGGCGGACCGCCTCGACGTGGCCGAGCACCGCGCCGAGGTCGGTCTCGGCGGCCAGGAACAGCTCGTCGTGGACGCCGCCGGTGCGGTCGGCGCGCAGCCGGACCTGGGAGGCGGACTCCTCGCCGGTGACGTAGAGCGTGCGCAGCCCGGACGCGGCCGTGCGGGCGGCCACCTCGAGCAGCAGCGTCGACTTGCCGACGCCGGGCTCGCCGGCGAGCAGCACCGCCGCCCCCGGCACGATGCCGCCGCCGAGCACCCGGTCGAGCTCGGGCACGCCGCTGGTGCGGGCGTGGGAGCCCTCGGACGGCACCTGGCTGATGGGCACCGCCGGCGAGGTGACGGCCCGGCCTGCGGTGCGCCCGCGCGGGACCGCGCCCTCGGCGACGCTGCCCCACGCCTGGCACTCGCCGCAGCGGCCCACCCACTTGGCGGTCTCCCAGCCGCACTCGGAGCAGCGGTAGCGGGCGGGCGCGGGTCCTGGCTCTGGTCATGGACGGGACGCTAGGCCAGCCCACCGACATTCCCCGGCAGGCGCAGCGACCACCGCGCCGGTTGACGGGGCGTGCCCCGGCGGTGATCATGCGAGGAGCCGGTTGGATCGATCCAGAGCAGCTCCGGCAGCCACCTGCGCACCACGTCCGCACTCGAGGAGGGCACCGCCGATGTCACGCCGTACGCCGAGCGCGCCGACGCTCGCGACGGTCGCGGAGGAGGCGGGGGTGTCCCGGCAGACCGTGTCGAACGCCCTCAACAGCCCGGACCTGCTGCGCCCCGACACGCTGGTGCGCGTGCAGGAGGCCATCGACCGGCTCGGCTACTCGCCCAACCGGGCGGCGCGCAACCTGCGCACCCGCTCCTCGCACCTGGTCGGCCTGCGCGTCGACCCCGCCGTGGAGGACAGCGCCAACGCGCTGATGGACCGCTTCGTGCACTCCCTGGTCGACAGCACCGGCGTCGTGGGCTACCACGTGCTGCTGTTCACCGCCGACGACGACGACCAGGCGACCGCCGGCTACGACGAGCTGCTGCGCTCCGCGGCCGTGGACGCCTTCGTCATCACCGACACCTTCCGCGGCAACCCGCACGCAGCCTGGCTCGCCGAGCGCGAGGTGCCCTTCGTCGCGTTCGGACGCCCGTGGGGCGACCCGACCGACGCCGCGGCGCGCCACCCCTGGGTCGACGTGGACAGCCGGGCCGGCGTCGTGCTCGCCGTCGACCACCTGGTCGAGCGCGGCCACCGGCGGATCGCGTGGATCGGCTGGCAGAAGGGGTCGTTCATCGGCGAGGACCGGCGCAGCGGCTGGGTCGACCGGATGCACCACCACGGCCTGTCCACCAGCCAGCTCTCGGCTCGCGGCGAGGACACGCCTGGAGTTCGGCGCCCGGGCCGCCCACGCCCTGCTCGACCTCGCGGACGCTCCGCCGACCGCCTTCGTGTGCGCCAGCGACACCATCGCGATGGGGGTGCTGCGCGGCCTCGACGCCCTCGGCCTCCGGGCCGGCCGGGACCTGGCCGTGGTCGGCTTCGACGACTCGATCGCCGCGCAGGTGACCACGCCCGCGCTGACGTCGGTGCGCCAGCCGCTCGAGCAGGTGGCCGTCGAGGTGGTCCGGCTGCTCGGCGACCTGCTCGCGCACCGCCCGATCACCGAGCCCGGCCGGCTGCTCACCCCGACCCTCAGCGTGCGCGCCTCGGGCTAGCGCCGCGGCCGGCCCGCACGCCCCTCGGAGCCGGCAGCACCCACCACACCCAGCACGCCCAGGAGGCCCCGATGAGCGACCCGCCGCCCCTCCCGACGCACCCGGCCCACGGGCAGGTCGTGCACCTGGACCTGCCGACCACCGACCCCGTGGCGTCCGAGGCGTTCTACGGGAGCGTCCTCGGCTGGGAGGCCGGGCCGGAGCACGGGACCTTCCGCGGGCCGGGCCTCGGCGGCCGGTGGACCGGCGCGACGCCGACGGGCCCGGGCAGCGGACCCGTCGCGTGGATCGCCGTCGACGACCTCGGCCAGGCCCTGCAGCGCGCGCGTGCGGCCGGTGGCACGGTCGTCGTACCCCCTCGCCTCGATCGGGGGACGCGGTGGGTGGCGGAGCTGCTCGACCCCTCGGGGACCAGGATCGGGCTGTCAGCGCCGGCGCGGACGGCGCGGTCGCAGACGCTGCTGGCGGTGCGGGACGTCGAGGCCGCGAGCGCGTGGTACCAGGAGGTCCTCGGCCTCACCAGCGACCACGGCGGCCCCGACTACGACCGCCTGCTCGCCGACGGGGTCCTGGTCCTGCAGCTGCACCGGCGCGACGTGGAGCACCACCACGGCCCGGTCGGGGGCGGGTCGTCGCCGGCGGGTGACGGCGTGCTGGTGTGGTTCGGCGAGGTCTCCGACTTCGACGGCGTCGTCGAGCGGGCGAGCGCGCTGGGGGCGCCGGTGGTGCGCGCCCCGCACCGCAACCCGCCCAGCGGCGAGGGCAACGGGCCCGGGCACCGCGAGGTGTGGGTGAGCGACCTCGACGGCTACACGGTCGTGGTGGCCAGCCCCGACGGCGAGGCCTACGAGCTCCCCGACTGAGCCCGGCCGGCGTCGGCCGGCGACGGTCAGTGCCTGTCAGTGCCTGTCAGTAGGTCCGCCACCACAGGTTCACGGCGTAGTCGACCTCGGTGCCCTCGTGCCCGGCCAGCACCTCGTCGGCGACCTCGGGGGAGAACTCGATGCGCACCACCGCCTCGAGGTCGGCCCGGCTGTGGAAGCGCCACCACACGTCGAGCGGTCGCCGGGTCCAGCCGTGCCGCGACCAGAACCGCTCCACCTCGTCCGGGTCGATCATCGGGTAGCCGCGGCGGAACCAGCCTCCGAACGTGCTGCGCGAGGCGTCGTTGTCGATCACGAACGCCGTGCCCCCGCGCCGCATCACCCGGTCGAGCTCGCGCAGCCCGGGCTCGCAGCCGGGTCCGAAGAAGTAGGCCCACCGCGCCTGCGCGACGTCCACGCTCGCCGGCGGGGAGCGGCACGCGCTGCGCCGTACCGGGGAGGACCGTGACGTTCCCCAGCCGGGAGGTACGCCGGGCCGCGACCCGGGCCAGCGCGGGGTGCGGCTCGACGCCGACGACCGACCGGGCCTCGGCCGCCCAGCGGGGCAGGTGGAAGCCGGTGCCGCAGCCGAGGTCGAGCACGTCGCGACCGGCCCAGTCGGCGGTCTCGCGCATCGCCGCCTCGATGACGCCCTCGGCGTCGACCGCGCGGTTCTCGAGCTCGTAGGTCTCGGGGTGGTGCCAGATGTTGGGGCTCGGGACGGCGCCCTCGAGCGGGCCCCCGGAGTCCTCGGGGCGGGCCAGGGGGCTCAGATCCGCACGGTGCCGCTGGGGGTGGTGAACTGCGCGGCGACGACGCCCGGCGAGCCGTCCGGCGCGACCCAGTCCACCTCCACGTCCTCGAGCGGGCCGTCGACGTCGTTGCCGAGCCAGTCGCTGACGCGGTGCGGGTCGCCGGCGATCTCGAGGGTGGCCAGGCGGACCTCGCCGGTGGCGCCGGCGCTCGGGTGCAGGTCGTCGGGGGACTGCCACTCGACGAAGAACGGCAGCTGCGGGTCGGACTGCAGCCCCTTGACGCCGATCTGGCGCCACAGCAGCTCGACCCCGTCGGGGCGGTGCCGGTTGCCCTGCACCGACTCGCGGCCGAGGCGCTGCTCGATGCGGGAGATGTCGGGGACGGCCACGACCCAGCCGAGCCAGCCGCCGCCGAGCTGGGTGCGGGCCCGCACCGCCTGGCCGAAGGGCGCCTTGTCGGAGGCCGGGTGGTCCAGGACCGCGACCACCTCGAGGTAGGTGCCCTGGGTCAGCGGCAGCACCATGTTGCGGGTGCCGAAGCGCGGGTGGATGCCCCCGTCGCGGAACTCCTCGCCGAGCAGCTCACCGATCCGGTGGGCGGTGCCCGCGAGGCCGTCGGGTCCGGCTGCGTACGAGACGTGGTCCAGGCGCATAGCAAGCATTGTCACTTTCGGCGTGGCGTCGGCCCACACCGGGGTCGGGCGCTCACCGGGCGGAGCCGAAGGACCTCTTGTGCCCTGCGGCAGACGGGTGAAAGGTGGCAGCAGGAGCCAGGCGGAGGAGGATCTCGTGGCAGGCAGGCAGTCGGGACCCGGCAACGGGAAGGACGGAGCCCCGGTCGCGGACCGGGCTGATGCGATCCGCAACGTGGTCCTGGTGGGCCCCGCGGGTTCGGGAAAGACGACACTGGTCGAGACGCTCCTCGTCTCGGCCGGTGTGCTGAACAGGGCAGGATCGGTCGTCGACGGCACGACCGTCTCGGACTTCGACGAGTCCGAGCACCGCCAGCAGCGCTCGGTCGGGCTCTCGCTCGCGCCGCTCATGCACCAGGGCGTGAAGGTGAACCTCCTCGACGCGCCCGGCTACGCCGACTTCGTCGGCGAGCTGCGGGCCGGCCTCCGGGCCGCCGACTGCGCGATGTTCGTGCTCGCCGCCAACGAGGGCGTCGACGCCCCGACGCGGTCGCTGTGGCGCGAGTGCGCCGAGGTCGGCATGCCGCGCGCGGTCGTCATCACCAAGCTCGACCACGCCCGCGCCGACTACGACGGCGTGGTGGCCGCGGCCCAGGACGCCTTCGGCGACAAGGTGCTCCCCGTCTACCTGCGCGAGGACGACCGGCTCGTCGGGCTGATCACCGGGGACCACACCCACGACGAGCAGCGCGGCGCGCTCATCGAGGGCGTCATCGAGGAGTCCGAGGACGAGACCCTGATGGAGCGGTACGTCGGGGGTGAGGAGGTCGACGCCAAGCTCCTCGTCGAGGACCTCGAGCGGGCCGTCGCCCGGGGGTCGTTCCACCCGGTCATCCCCGTCGACTCCTCGACCGGCACCGGCGCGACCGAGCTCCTCGACCTCGTCGTGGGCGGGTTCCCCTCGCCGTACGAGCACCCGATGCCCGACGTCTTCGCGCCCAGCGGCAAGCAGGCCCCCGCCATCTCCTGCGACCCGGACGGCCCGCTGGTGGCGGAGGTCGTGAAGACCACCACGGACGCGTACGTCGGACGGGTCAGCCTGGTGCGCGTGTTCTCCGGGACCGTGCGACCCGACGCCACGGTGCACGTCTCGGGTCACTTCACCGACTTCTACGGCGAGCACGCCGGCCACGAGGACCACGACGAGGACGAGCGCATCGGCTCCCTGTCGACCCCGCTCGGGAAGACCCAGCGGCCGGCCGAGGTGGCCGTCGCCGGGGACATCTGCGCGATCGGGCGGCTCAGCCGCGCCGAGACCGGCGACACCCTCTCCGACCCCGCGCACCCGCTCGTGCTCAAGCCCTGGAACATGCCCGAGCCCCTGCTCCCGCTGGCGATCGAGGCCCACGCCAAGGCCGACGAGGACAAGCTCGGCCAGGGTCTGCAGCGCCTCGCCGCCGAGGACCCGACGCTGCGGATCGAGCACAACGCCGAGACCCACCAGATCGTGCTGTGGTGCATGGGCGAGGCGCACGCCGACGTCGTGCTGGACCGGCTCGCCAACCGGCACGGCGTGGCCGTCGACCAGGTCGACCTGCGGGTGCCCCTGCGCGAGACGTTCACCGGCACGGCCGCCGGTCACGGCCGGCACGTCAAGCAGTCCGGCGGGCACGGGCAGTACGCCGTCTGCGACATCACCGTGGAGCCGCTCCCGCACGGCGGCGGCTTCGAGTTCGTCGACAAGGTGGTCGGCGGGTCGGTGCCCCGGCAGTTCATCCCGTCGGTGGAGAAGGGTGTGCGCGCCCAGATGGAGAAGGGCGTCGCGGCCGGCTACCCCGTCGTCGACATCCGGGTCACGCTGACCGACGGCAAGTCGCACAGCGTGGACTCCTCCGACATGGCCTTCCAGACGGCCGGAGCCCTGGCGCTGCGGGAGGCCGCCGCCGCGACCCGCACCTGCATGCTGGAGCCGGTCGACGAGGTCGACGTACTCGTGCCGGACGACCTGGTCGGTGCCGTGATGAGCGACCTGTCCGGGCGCCGCGGGAAGGTGCTCGGCTCCGAGCCGGTCGGCGACGACCGCACCCTCGTGCACGCCGAGGTGCCGCAGGTCGAGGTGACCCGCTACTCCATCGACCTGCGCGCCTTCTCCCACGGGGCTGCGTCGTTCACCCGCCGCTTCGCCCGCTACGAGCCGATGCCCGACTCCGTCGCCGCGCGGATGGCCCCCTGACCCCACCACCACGGAGAGCCGTAGGGTGTGCGGCGTGCCAGAGACCGAGCTCGTCATCCCGCGCGCGTACGTCGAGTTCGCCGACCCGGCCGACGCGGCGCAGGTCTTCCGCTGCGACCTGACCTGGCTCACCTCGCGGTGGACCTGCATCTTCGGGGCCGGCTGCCAGGGGATCTACGAGGGGCGGCCCGACGACGGGTGCTGCACGCTCGGCGCGCACTTCTCCGACAAGGACGACGAGAAGCGGGTCCGCGGGTTCGTCGCCGAGCTGGACGCCGACTCCTGGCAGTTCCACGCGGCCGGCACCCGGCGGAAGAGCTCGTGGGTCGAGACCGACGACGAGGGCGACCGCAAGACCCGCGTGCACGAGGGCGCGTGCATCTTCCTCAACAGGCCGGGCTTCCCCGGGGGCGAGGGCTGCGCCCTGCACGGGCTGGCCCTGCGCACCGGCAGGCACCCGCTGGAGACGAAGCCCGACGTGTGCTGGCAGCTGCCCATCCGGCGTACCTTCCGCGACGTGGAGCTCCCCGACGGCACGGCCTACACCGAGGTCACGCTGGGCGAGTACGACCGCCGCGGCTGGGGCCCCGGCGGGCACGACCTCGACTGGTACTGCTCGGGCAACACCGAGGCGCACGTCGCCCAGGACCCCGTCTACGTGACCAACGGCCCCGAGCTCGTCGAGCTGATGGGGCAGGCGGGGTACGACGAGCTGGTGGACCACTGCGAGGCGCACCTCGCCTCGCGCTCGCGGCTCGCGCTGCACCCGGCCGACCCCGCCTGAGCCCACCCGGGGGACCGCCGCGATCGCTAGGGTCGTCCCCATGCGGACGGGCGTGCTCGACATCGGCTCCAACACCGGCCACCTCCTGGTCGTCGACGCCTACCGGGGCGCGCCGCCGATGCCGGCGTACTCCCACAAGGAGCCGCTGCGCCTCGCCGAGCACCTCGACGCGGGCGGCGCCGTGACCGCCACCGGGATCGAGGCCCTGACGCGTTCGTCGCGTCGTCGGTGGAGGTCGCCGAGGACCGCGGCTGCGCCTCGATGATCGGCTTCGCGACCTCGGCGGTCCGCGACGCGAGCAACTCCGAGGAGGTGCTCGCCCACGTCCGCGAGGTCACCGGCGTGCAGATCGACGTGCTCCCCGGCGAGGACGAGGCGCGGCTGACCTTCCTGGCCGTGCGGCGGTGGTTCGGCTGGTCCTCGGGACGGCTCGTCGTCTTCGACATCGGCGGCGGCTCGCTCGAGATCGCGGTCGGCTCCGACGAGGCCCCCGACGTCGCGCAGTCCCTGCCCCTCGGCGCCGCGCGGCTGACCCGCGAGCACTTCGCCGGCGGCGTCGACGCGGCGGCGGCACGCGCCCTGCGCCGTACGATCCGCGCCGACGTGGCCCGCGACGCGGGGTCCGTGCTGCGCTCCGCGCCCGACCACGCGGTCGCGACGTCCAAGACGTTCCGCTCGCTGGCCCGGATCTGCGGGGCCGCGCCCTCCGACGAGGGTCCGCTCGTACGACGGGTGCTCGACGCCGCGGCGATGCGCGCGATGCTGCCGCGGTTGCTCGAGATGACGCCTGCGGAGGTGGCCGACCTGCCCGGCGTCTCGGCCAGCCGGGCGCACCAGATCGTCGCCGGCGCCCTGGTGGCGGACGCCGTGATGGAGCTGTTCGACCTGCCCGGCCTGGAGATCTGCCCCTGGGCGCTGCGCGAGGGGATCATCCTCGAGCGGCTCGACCAGATCTCCTCGCGCGGCTGAGCACCGGTCCCGCGGGCGGCCGACGGCGCCGTCCGGCCGCCGGCGGGCGGCCACCTCGCTAGGCTCGGAGGGTGATCGCGCTGTCCACGGCCTCGGTGTACCCCGAGTCCACGGCGAACGGGTTCGAGCTGGCGAGCCGGCTCGGCTACGACGCGGTCGAGGTGATGGTCAGCATCGACCCGGTGAGCCAGGAGGTCGACGCGGTCCGGCACCTCTCCGAGCACCACGGCCTCCCCGTGTGCGCCGTGCACGCGCCGTGCCTGCTGATCACCCAGCGGGTGTGGGGCACCGAGCCGTGGGGAAAGCTCGAGCGGAGCGCGGTGATGGCGCGCGCGGTGGGCGCCGACGTGGTCGTCGTGCACCCGCCCTTCCGGTGGCAGCGCGACTACGCGCGCGGCTTCGTCGAGGGCATCGCCGAGCTCGAGGAGCGCACCGGCGTGGCGTTCGCGGTCGAGAACATGTACCCCTGGCGGGCGTCCCGCCGCGAGATGCAGGTCTACGTGCCCGGCTGGGACCCGTCCGAGCGGGACTACGCCAACACCACCATCGACCTCTCGCACGCCTCGGTCGCGCACTCCGACCCGGTCGCGATGGCGCGCCGCCTCGGGGAGCGGCTGCGGCACATCCACCTGACCGACGGCACCGGCTCCGCCAAGGACGAGCACCTCGTGCCCGGTCGCGGCACGCAGCCGGTCGCCGAGCTGCTCGAGCACCTCGCGACCGTGGGGTTCGACGGCCACGTGGTGGTGGAGATCAACACCCGCAAGGGCAACCGCGAGGCCCGCGAGATCGACCTGCTCGAGTCGCTCGCGTTCGCCCGGCTGAACTTCGAGGCCGCGCCCGACCCGCGGCCGTGAGCGCCCCCTCGCGCTCGCGCGGCCGCCGCCCGGGCGGGCCGGACACCCGCGGCCAGATCCTCGACGCGGCCCGGGAGTCCTTCGCCCGCAGGGGATTCGGGGGTACGACGATCCGCGGCGTCGCGGCCGAGGCAGGCGTCGACCCCTCCCTGGTGCACCACTACTTCGGGTCCAAGGACGACCTGTTCCTGGCTGCCCTGCAGATCCCGGTGGACCCGCGGGCGCTGGTGCCGCAGGTCTTCGCGGACGGGGTGGACGGCGCCGGCGAGCGGCTCGTGCGGCTGTTCCTGTCGGTGTGGGACGACCCGACCGCCCGGCTGCCGCTGATCGCGCTGGTGCGCACCAGCCTGGTGCAGGAGACGCCGGGGACCCTGCTGGAGCAGGGCATCCTGCGGATGGTGCTCGAGCCGCTCAAGGCCGTGCTGCCACCCGGCGAGGCCGAGCAGCGGGTGCAGCTCGTGCTCACCCAGATGGCCGGGCTGGCCGTCGCGCGCTACCTACTCGCGATCGAGCCCCTGGCCTCGACGCCGGCCGAGGACGTGGTCGCGTGGGTCGGGCCGACGTTGCAGCGCTACCTCGACGGCCCCCTCGAGCGCCCGTGACCTCCGGCCCTTGACGCCGTGCGGTCCCGCGCGCACAATTCAACACATGATGAAAAACGCGGGAGTCGTCGACGTACGCGACCTCGTGGTCCAGCGTGGCCACGTGCGCGCCGTCGACGCGATCAGCTTCGTGACCCGGCCCGGCGAGGTGACCGGGCTGCTCGGCCCGTCCGGCTGCGGGAAGTCGACGCTGATGCGCAGCGTCGTCGGCGTCCAGGTGGTCACCAGCGGCACCGTCGAGGTCCTCGGCCTGCCCGCCGGGGACCGCCGGCTGCGCGACCGGCTCGGCTACGTCACTCAGGCGCCCAGCGTGTACGACGACCTGACGATCGCCGAGAACCTCCGCTTCTTCGCGCGGGTGCTCGGCACCACCGACGCGGAGGTGGACCGCTGCATCGCCGCGGTGGACCTCGTGCCGGCGCGCGACCAGGTGGTCGGCCGGCTCTCCGGCGGTCAGCGGTCCCGGGTGTCGCTCGCCGTGGCGCTCCTCGGCTCGCCGGAGCTGCTGGTGCTCGACGAGCCGACCGTCGGGCTCGACCCGGTGCTGCGCCGCGACCTGTGGGCGATGTTCCACGAGCTCGCCGACGCCGGCACCGCAGTCCTGGTCTCCAGCCACGTCATGGACGAGGCCGAGCGCTGCGACCGGCTGCTTCTGATGCGCGAGGGCTCGCTGCTGGCGGCAGACACCCCGGCCGCCCTGCTCGCGCGCACCGGTGCGCCGGACATGGAGAGCGCGTTCCTCGCGCTCGTCGAGGCCGAGGAGGTGGACGCCCGCATGAACACCCCACCACGGCACTCGCTGCGCTCGCGCCGCGTCGGGGACCCCGCATGAACACCCCACCACGGCACTCGCTGCGCTCGCGCCGCGTCGGGGACCCCGCATGAGCGCCCGGATCACGTTCGCCGTCACCGAGCGGGTGCTCCAGCAGCTGCGCCGCGACCGCCGCACGCTGGCGATGCTGCTCGTGCTGCCCTGCTTGATCCTCACCCTGCTGTGGTGGATGTTCGACGCCCGCGACGACGGCGGGCAGGGCTTCAACGCCCTCGGGCCGCCGCTGCTCGCGCTGATCCCGTTCGTGGTGATGTTCCTGGTGACGTCGGTGACGACGCTGCGGGAGCGGTCCTCGGGCACGCTCGAGCGGCTGCTGGCGATGCCGACGGGGAAGGGCGACTTCCTGGGCGGCTACGCGATCGCCTTCGGGCTGCTCGCCGCCGTCCAGTCCGCGCTCGCCGTGCTGCTCTGCGTGGGCGTGCTCGGGCTCGACGTCACCGGACCGGTCTGGATGCTGGTGGTCGTCGCGGTGGCCGACGCCGTCCTCGGCAGCGCGCTGGGCCTCTTCGTCTCGGCGTTCGCGCAGACGGAGTTCCAGGCGGTGCAGTTCATGCCGGCGCTGGTGATCCCGCAGATCCTGCTGTGCGGGCTGTTCGTCCCGCGCGACGCGATGCCCGGCGTGCTCGGCGCGATCTCCGACGTTCTCCCGCTCTCGTACGCCGTCGACGCGATGACCGCTGTGTCGACGACCGCCAGCGAGGCCTTCGCCGGTGTCGACGGCGGCGTGTGGACCGACCTGCTGGTCGTCGTGGCGTTCGCCCTCGCGGCCCTCGCCCTCGGCGCGGCCACGCTGCGCCGGCGTACGCCCTAGCCGGGTCGGGACGGGGCCGCCGTCGGGTGCGACGGTGGGCGGCCCCGCCCCGGGGGTGCCGCGCCTCAGCGCGGCGGCGTGAGGCGGGCGGTCTCCTCGTCGGTGAACAGCCGGGACCGGATCAGGAAGCGGTGCCCGGTCGGGGCCTCCAGCGAGAAGCCGGCACCGCGGCCCGTGACCAGGTCGATGGTCA
Organism: uncultured Actinomycetota bacterium; assembly: GCA_963781745.1. GTDB lineage: Bacteria > Actinomycetota > Actinomycetes > Propionibacteriales > Nocardioidaceae > Nocardioides_B. The sequence continues at coordinate 17,219 of CAWAHH010000013.1, forward strand.
GGTGCGTGTGCGACCAGTAGGCGAACTGCTCGCGCGACATCCAGACCTCGACCGGGTCCTCGGCGCCCACGTCGAGGTCGCCGAGGTGCACGTCGCTGTCGCCGGTCAGCAGGTCGCCGTGCGGGTAGCACATCGGCGACGACCCGTCGCAGCAGCCGCCGGACTGGTGGAACATCACCCGGCCGTTGCGCTCCTGGAGCTCCCGGATCATCGCGACGGCCGCAGGCGTGACCGAGACACGGTCGACCACGCCTGCGTCCGGTGCCTCGCCCATGCTCAGAAGAACCCGAGCTTGTCCGGCGAGTACGACACCAGCAGGTTCTTGGTCTGCTGGTAGTGGTCGAGCATCATCGAGTGGTTCTCGCGGCCGATGCCCGAGGACTTGTAGCCACCGAACGCGGCGTGCGCGGGGTAGGCGTGGTAGCAGTTCGTCCACACGCGTCCGGCCTGGATGTCGCGGCCCGCGCGGTATGCCGTGTTGGTGTCGCGCGACCACACGCCGGCGCCGAGGCCGTAGAGCGTGTCGTTCGCGATCGAGATGGCGTCGTCGTAGTCCTCGAAGCTGGTGACCGCGACGACCGGGCCGAAGATCTCCTCCTGGAAGACCCGCATCTTGTTGTTGCCCTCGAAGATCGTCGGCGCGACGTAGTAGCCGCCGGACAGGTCGCCGCCGAGGTCCACGCGCTCGCCGCCGGTGATGACGCGGGCGCCCTCCTGCGGTGCCGATCGTCGATGTAGGACAGGATCTTCTCGAGCTGGTCGTTGCTGGCCTGCGCGCCGATCATCGTGTCGGTGTCGAGCGGGTTGCCCTGCTTGATCAGCTTGGTCCGGTCGGTCGCCGCGGACAGGAACGGCTCGTAGATGCCCTTCTGGATGAGCGCGCGACTCGGGCAGGTGCAGACCTCGCCCTGGTTGAGGGCGAACATCGCGAAGCCCTCGAGCGCCTTGTCGTCGAACGCGTCGTCGGCCGCCATCACGTCGTCGAAGAAGATGTTCGGGCTCTTGCCGCCGAGCTCGAGCGTGACCGGGATCAGGTTCTGGCTGGCGTACTGCATGATCAGCCGGCCGGTGGTGGTCTCGCCGGTGAAGGCGATCTTGCGGATCCGCGACGAGGAGGCGAGCGGCTTGCCGGCCTCGACGCCGAAGCCGTTGACGACGTTGAGCACGCCGGCGGGCAGCAGGTCGGCGATGAGCTCGACGAACAGCATGATCGAGGCGGGGGTCTGCTCGGCGGGCTTGAGCACGATCGCGTTGCCGGCGGCGAGCGCCGGGGCGAGCTTCCAGACCGCCATCAGCAGCGGGAAGTTCCAGGGGATGATCTGGCCGACGACGCCGAGCGGCTCGTGGAAGTGGTAGGCGACGGTGTCGTCGTCGATCTGGGAGAGCGAGCCCTCCTGCGCGCGGATCGCGCCGGCGAAGTAGCGGAAGTGGTCGACGGCCAGCGGCAGGTCGGCGGCCAGGGTCTCGCGGACCGGCTTGCCGTTGTCCCAGGTCTCCCCGACGGCGAGCATCTCGAGGTTCGCCTCGATGCGGTCGGCGATCTTGTTCAGGATGATGGCGCGCTCGGCGACCGAGGTCTTGCCCCATGCCGGCGCGGCGGCGTGCGCGGCGTCGAGGGCGAGCTCGATGTCCTCGGCGGTGCCGCGGGCGATCTCGCAGAAGACCTTGCCGTTGACGGGCGACGGGTTCTCGAAGTACTGGCCCTTGACCGGCGGCGACCCACTCGCCACCGATCCAGTTCTCGTAGCGGGACTTGTAGGTGACCGGGCTTCCGTCCTGTCCGGGCTGCGCGTAGATCGGCATGCTCACTCCAACGATGCGGTGTGCGCCGGGCACCCTGCACGGCGGTGCCGTGACGGTAGTCACGCGCGGGTTGCACGAACGTTGCAGCGACGTGCGCCTCCGCTTCCGGCGTACCGATGTACTTCCGGCCCGCCGCCGGTCTCCTCAAGTCACGGTCGTACGGCGCACCCCGCGCCGGCCCGCGACGGCCCGAGGAGGTCGAGGACATGGACGTGACGCAGCGAGCGGCCTACCACCAGGGGCACCCGATGGCCGGCGCGCCCCGACGTCGTACGCCGGACCGCGGCCTGTTCGACGTGCGCTTCCTGCTCGCCGTCGGGGCGGCCGCCGTCGCCGACGGGGCCCAGGCCGTCGCCGGCGCGGCCCGGGGCGCCTCACGGGCCCTCCGCTGACCTCTTCCCGGTCAGGCGAGCTCGGCGGCCAGCCGCTCGAGGTGCGCGGTCACGCCGGCCCAGCGCGACGAGCCGGGGTCGACGTGGGACGCGGCGGCGTGCCACACCTGCCAGTCGAGCCGGCCGTGCTCGGTGTCGCCGAAGCGCAGCAGGGCGTCCGGGTCGTGCGAGGCGAGCAGCGCCGCGCGGAGGTCCTCGTGCAGGCTCTCGCGGAGCCGGGCGACGCCGGGCGCGTCGGAGGACGGCAGCACCGGGCCGCGGTAGAGGTCGACGGCCCGGCCGAGCTGCCCGGCGTCCATCAGCCGGCGGACCTCGTCGGCGTCGGTCCGCAGCGGCTGCCCGAGCCGGTAGGGCCGGCCCTCCAGGGTCAGCGGGTGCAGGGCGCCGCGCAGCCGTGACAGCTCGGCGCGCAGCGTCACCGGGGCGAGGTCCTCCTCGCGCAGCGCGACCGAGAGCTGGTCGCCGGTCAGGCCGTCGGGGTGGGCGGCGAGCAGCACCAGCAGCTCGCTGTGTCGACGGCTGAGCCGGGTCGTCCCGTGCGGGCCCTCGACGACCGCGGCGTCGCGGCCCAGCGTGCGCAGCACGGGCAGCTCGGGCGCGTCGGGGGCGATGGCCTGCGCCGCGCCGGTGAGCCGCTGCACGCGCAGCTCGCTCTCCACGGCCGCCACCGTGGCCCGCACGATCGACAGGGTGCGCGGGGCGGCCACGTCGTCGCCGCCGGTCAGGTCGAGCGCGCCGAGGACGGCTCCGGTGTCGGGGTCGTGGATCGGGGCCGCCGTACAGCTCCAGCGGGTGACCGGGCGGGCGAGGTGCTCGGCGGCGAAGATCTGCACCGGCTGGTCGAGCGCGAGCGAGGTGCCGGGTGCATTGGTGCCCGCGCGGTCCTCCGACCAGAGCGCGCCCTCGACGAAGTGGATCCGCTCGGCGCGGGTGCGCAGGTGGCTCTGCCCCTCCACCCACATCAGCCGGCCCGCGGCGTCGCTGACCGCGACCAGGAGACCGGTGTCGGTGGCGTCGTCGATGAGCAGCCGCCGGATGACCGGCATCACGCCGGCGAGCGGGTGCGCGTCGCGCCACTGCCGCAGCGCGTCGTCGAGCAGGTCGACCGGCGGCAGGCTGCTCTCGGGGTCCAGGCCGCCGGAGAGACAGCGTCGCCACGAGTCCTCGACCAGGGGGCGCAGCCGGGCGTCGCTGCGGCCGGTGACCAGGAAGTCGTCGTGGGCCCGGTGGAGGTGACGGGCGAGCTCGACGGGGTCGGCGCCGGTGGTCCAGGCGCGGCCGAGGTCGGTCGACGGCATGCAGGGGTGCCCTTCGTCGGGGTGGACCCCGACCGTATGTCGCAGCGGTGGCCGCCCACACCCTCCGGTCGGGTGGTTCCGCCCCGCCGGGCGGGCCCCTGCCCGGTTCGGCAGGGGACCTGCCACGGCGTAGCCTGGGCCGGGGTCGCGACGAGGCGGCCATCGGCCACTCTGGAGGACATCGGTGCTGAGGCAGCCGCTGCTGATGCTCGCGCGCAGCGACAAGGTGAAGGGGCTGGTCACGGCGATGCCCGTCTCCAGCGGGATCGTGGCGAGGTACGTCCCCGGTGAGGCGACCGAGGACGCTGTGCGCGCCACGGGCGGCCTCATCGACGAGGGCCTGCACGTCACCTTGGACTTCCTCGGCGAGGACACCCTCGACCGCGAGCAGGCCGACGCCACCGTGGCGGCATACCTCGACCTGCTCACCGCGCTGACCGACAGCGGCCTCTCGCGCAACGCCGAGGTCTCGGTCAAGCTGTCGGCCGTCGGCCAGGCGCTGCCGGGCGAGGGCGAGAAGGTCGGCCTCGAGAACGCCCGGACGATCTGCCGGGCGGCCCGCAACGCCGGCACGACCGTGACCCTCGACATGGAGGACCACACCACCACCGACTCGACTCTCGGGACGCTGCGCGAGCTGCGCAAGGACTTCCCCGAGACCGGCGCGGTGCTGCAGGCCTACCTCCACCGCACCGAGGCGGACTGCCGCGACCTCGCCTACGAGGGCTCGCGGGTGCGGCTGTGCAAGGGCGCCTACAACGAGCCCGAGTCGGTGGCCTTCCAGGACCGCCACGAGGTCGACACCTCCTACGTCCGCTGCCTGAAGGTGCTGATGGCCGGCCAGGGCTACCCGATGGTCGCCACCCACGACCCGCGGATGGTCGACATCGCGGGCGCGCTGGCGACCCGCAACGGCCGCGCGCAGGGCAGCTACGAGTACCAGATGCTCTTCGGCATCCGCCCCGACGAGCAGAAGCGCCTCGCCGACGCCGGCGAGAAGGTCCGGGTCTACGTGCCCTACGGCCAGGAGTGGTACGGCTACCTCATGCGGCGCCTCGCCGAGCGTCCGAGCAACCTGTCGTTCTTCGTGCACTCGCTGGTCTCGAAGAAGTAGCCGGCGCCCCGCCGGTCACCAATCCGTCCAAGAGGAGCAGGCATGGGTCAGGTCGCCGTCATCGGTGCCGGGGTGATGGGCGAGACGCTGCTGTCCGGGCTGGTGCGCGCCGGTCGCCGCGTCGACGACCTGCTGGTCGGCGAGAAGCGCCGCGAGCGCGCCGTCGAGCTGCAGGAGCGGTACGGCGTCCAGGTGGTCTCGAACGTCGAGGCCGCCGGCAAGGCCGACACCCTCGCGCTCGTCGTGAAGCCGCAGGACATGGCCGACGTGCTGGCCGAGATCGCGCCCGTCGTACGACCGGGACAGCTCGTCGTCTCCCTGGCCGCCGGCATCACCACCGCGTTCATCGAGGCCCGGCTGCCCGAGGGCGTCGCGGTCGTGCGGGTCATGCCGAACACGCCGGCGCTGGTCGACGAGGGCATGGCCGCGATCTCGCCCGGCTCGCACTGCGACGACTCGCACCTCGCCGAGGCCGAGTCGCTGATGGCCTCGACCGGCCGGGTGCTGCGGGTGCCCGAGCGGCAGATGGACGCGGTCACCGCGGTGAGCGGGTCCGGGCCGGGCTACATCTTCTTCGTGGTCGAGTCCATGATCGAGGCCGGCGTCCACCTCGGCCTGCCGCGTGCGACCGCCGCCGAGCTGGTCGTGCAGACGCTGGTGGGCTCGGCCAAGCTGCTGCGCGAGACCGGCGAGCACCCCGTGGTCCTGCGGGAGCGGGTCACCTCGCCGGGCGGCACCACGGCGGCCGCGGTCCGCGAGCTCGAGGACCACAAGGTCCGGGCGGCGTTCCTGACCGCCCTCGAGGCCGCCCGGGACCGCTCACGCGCCCTGGCCGAGGGCCTCGACTGACGCTCGTGCCCCGCGGGTCCCACGATTACCAGGGTCCCCTGGTAATCGTGCACCTCCCCAGGCGTGCATGCCCGGGGAGGCGACAGTTCCCCTGGGGAGGTACGTCGGAGCGCTCGGCGAGCCCGGCCAGGAAGCACGAGCCGTCCGACGTACGGCCGTGCCCGAGCCCGGCCATCCTGGCCGATGGCCGCGCGCAACGGGCCGGTTCCCGTGCAGTGACGGGCCACAACCGGGCCGCCCTGCGGGGATCGGCCACATCCGGGCGGCGGGCGGGCGGCACGGCTCACGGCGTCGCCAGGCCGATCGCGGCGCGGGCGGCCTCGAGCACAGGAGCCGTCTCGTTACGGCAGCGCTCCTCGCCCGCGGCGTAGACGGCCTCCACGTGGGCGGGGTCGCCGGCCAGGGCGGCGTACCTCTCCTGCAGCGGGCGCAGCACGTCCAGCACGGCGTCGGCGACCTGACGCTTGAGGGCGCCGTAGGTCGACGCGCCCGCGGCGGCCGCCTCCAGGCTCGTGCCGCGGCAGGCGGCCAGGATCTCGAGGAGGTTGCTGACCCCGGGCTTGCCCTCCCGGTCGTGGCGTACGGCGTCCGGGCCGACGTCGGAGTCGGTGACGGCGCGGGCGACCTTGCGGGCGACCACGTCCGGGGGGTCGAGCAGCCGCACCACGCCGGTGCCGACGGGGTCGGACTTGCTCATCTTGCGGGTCGGGTCGGCGAGGTCCATGACCCGCGCGCCGGTGGGCGGGAGGGTGATCTCGGGGACGGTGAACACGGCGCCGTAGCTCTGGTTGAAGCGGGTCGCGAGGTCGCGGGCCAGCTCGACGTGCTGGCGCTGGTCGGCGCCGACGGGGACGCTGCGCGGGCGGTAGAGCAGGATGTCGGCGGCCATCAGCACCGGGTAGGTGAGCAGCGAGACCCGGGTCATCGGGCGGCCGCGGCCCTTCTCCTTGAACTGGATCATCCGGCCGAGCTCGCCGACGTGCGCGGTGCACTCGAGCAGGTAGGCGAGCTCGGTGTGCGCGGGCACCCGGCTCTGCCGGAACAGCGTCACCCGGGCCGGGTCGACGCCGGCCGCGAGCAGCAGCGTCTGCACCTCGCGGGTGGTGGCGGCGAGCTCGCGGGGGTCGTGCGCGGTGGTCATCGCGTGCAGGTCCGAGACGCCGTAGAAGCACGCGTCGTCGGTCGGGCGGGCCATCTCCCGCAGCGCGCCGAGCAGGTTGCCGAGGGTGAGGTGGCCGCTCGGCGTGAGCAGGCTGAGCCGCCGGTCGGGGGCTCCGGTCGCCGCGGCGGCGAGGGGCGTGGGTGCGGTGAGCGTCATGGCAGGTCTCCTGGAGGGAAGGGGACGCCTCCGGGTGCGCACGCGCGAACGGCCGCCCGGAGGCGGCCGTCGGTCGGTGCAGGGGTGTGCGCGATCGGGTGGTCCGCCTAGGAGGCGGGCCACCAGCAGGTCGAGACGACGCGGCGCACGGGTCGAGGGTACTCCCGGGACGCCTCCGGCGCAGGGGACGCGGGACGAAGGACCCGGGGCGAGGGGCGGGCCAGCGGGTAGTCTCGGCGCCATGTCCGGCCCCGCGTGCGTCGTGTTCGACCCGACGCTGACCGACTACGACTTCGGGCCGGAGCACCCGATGTCGCCGCTGAGGGTCGACCTCACGGTGCTCCTGGCCCGTGAGCTCGGCGTGCTCGCCGAGGAGGGCCGGCCCGGCGGCCTGCCCACCGTCGCCGCGCCGATGGCGTCCGACGAGCTGCTCGCGACGGTCCACGAGCCGGCGTACGTCGAGGCGGTGAAGCTGGTCGGCAAGGACCCCTCGCGGGTCAACGAGGAGCGCGGCCTCGGCACCGCCGACAACCCCGCCTTCGCGGGCATGCACGAGGCGTCCGCGCACATCGTCGGCGCCACCGTCGAGGCTGCACGGCAGGTGTGGACCGGCGCGGTGCTGCACGCGGCGAACATCTCCGGCGGCCTGCACCACGCGATGCCCGACAAGGCGAGCGGCTTCTGCGTCTACAACGACGTCGCCGTCGGCATCCGGTGGCTGCTCGAGCAGGGCGCCGAGAGGATCGTGTACGTCGACGTCGACGTGCACCACGGCGACGGCGTCGAGCGGGTGTTCTACGACGACCCGCGGGTGCTCACCATCTCCCTGCACGAGACCGGGCAGATGCTCTTCCCGGGCACCGGCTTCCCCAGCGACACCGGGGGCAGGGGCGCCGAGGGCAGCGCGGTCAACGTGGCCCTGCCGCCCGGCACGTCGGACGCCGGCTGGCTGCGCGCGTTCCACGCGGTCGTGCCGCCGCTGGTGCGCGAGTTCGCCCCCGACGTGCTGGTCACCCAGCACGGCTGCGACTCGCACATCGAGGACCCGCTGGCGCACCTGATGCTCACCGTCGACGGCCAGCGGGCGGCGTACCTCGCGCTGCACGACCTCGCCCACGAGGTCTGCGACGGCCGGTGGCTGGTGACCGGGGGCGGCGGCTACGCGATCGTCGACGTGGTGCCGCGCGCCTGGACGCACCTGCTCGCGATCGTCGGCGGGCAGCCGCTGGACCCGCAGACCGAGACGCCGGAGGGCTGGCGCGCGCACGTCCAGCAGCTGCTCGGGCGGACGGCGCCGTTCCGGATGACCGACGGCCGCAACCCGGCCTACCGCGACTGGTCGCAGGGCTACGACCCGTCGGCCTGGCTCGACCGGGCGATCAACGCCACCCGTGAGGCGACCTTCCCGCTGAACGGACTGGACCACCTGCCCTGAAGCTGCCCTGAGCACGGCGGCCCGCCTCGGGCGCCTGACCTGGGCGATTGCCGGCCAGGGTGTCAAGCGGCCACGCGGGGGCACAAGGTAAAAAGTGCGGTAAGAGTCACCTCTTCCCCTTCAGTCACACTAGGCTCTATTCTCACGGAAGCACGTGCGTAGGGTCTCCGGTGGGGAAGCCGGAGGGCGCAGGTGCGTGAAAGTGCGGTGCACCATGGCCTCGAACACCGGCCCCACCTCGGGCGACATCTCGGAGGTCAAGTTCCTGACCGTCGCCGAGGTCGCCTCGGTGATGCGCGTCTCGAAGATGACCGTCTACCGTCTGGTCCACTCCGGAGAGCTTCCGGCGGTGCGCGTCGGGCGGTCCTTCCGGGTGCCGGAGGACGCCGTCAACGAGTACCTCCGCAAGAGCTTCTTCCAGACCGGCTGAGCCGGTCCGCCTCCTCCGCGAGGCGACACGTCGTACGTCGGACAGCCACCCACCGTGCTCGGTGGGTGGCTGTCCGCGTGTCGGGGCTGCCGGGGCTGCCGGGGCTGTCGGGGCCCGTCCGGGTCAGAACCGCATGAAGTTCGCGGCGACGACCCACTCGCCGGCGAGGTTCGGCACCGCGCCGATGCCGATCCGGCGGGGGTTGCGGCTCAGCAGCACGTGGCGGTGCGGCGGGCTGTCCATCCACATCCGGACCAGCGTGCGCGGGCCGATCGTGCCGCGGCCGAGCGTCTCGCCGACGTAGTACGCGTGGCAGCGCTCGAGCAGACGGGTCATCGACTGGTGGTAGAACGCGTCGTGCCGGGCGAGGAACGCCGCCCACCGCTCGGCCACCTGGTCGGTGCAGGGTGCGTAGCCCAACGGCCGCAGCCCGTGCCGGCTTCGCTCGCGGTTGACCCAGTACTGCACCTGGCCCTCGTAGGCGCTCGTGCTCAGGTCCGGAGCCGGTCGCGGCGCGAGCTGGACGGCGTGCTCGACGGGAGCGGCCGACGTGGTCGTGGTCGTGCCGAGCAGGGCGGCCCCGGTGACCAGGCCCATGAGCAGGGCGGTCAGCAGCGGTCCGACGGCCCGCCGCAGGGTCCGTCTGGCCGGACTCAGGTGGCTGCCCGTGTGCCCGGCGGGGTGGCTGCCGCTGTGCGCGGCGCCTCGGTGGGTGCCGGCGCCCCTCGGCGGCGGCGGTGTTCGGCCTGCGGGCCGGTGCGCTCTCGGCGCACGCTCGACGTCCATTCGCGGTCCCCTCCCTGGGATCACGAGGCGTCGTCTGTCCCCACCGTCCTGGTGGGGCCCCGCACCGCCCTGCGGTCACACCCGCGACCCGAGCGGCCACCGTCCGGCTCCCCTCCCAGAGATCCGGTCGGCTCCGTGTCCCGGTCGTGGACACAACGCCTCGCCTCCAAGGCATCGGCAGGGGGTGGGGGGTTGTTGAGCATTACAAAGTGAAAAAGGGGCGAAATGGATCAGGTCGGGACTTTCGCCCCACCCGTCGCAGCAGAACGTCCGTGCCGACCGGGCGCTTTGGGGCGGGGCGCCCGCGACCGTTAGGCTGTCTGGTCAGCAGGCGCCACCACCCCGTCCGGGGCCCGGTGGGCCGGCACATTCCGTACGTCGGCCCGAGGTCGACATGTTCGTCCCGGGAAGGTCGTTCAGTGGGTTCTGTCGTCAAGAAGCGTCGCAAGCGCATGGCCAAGAAGAAGCACCGCAAGCTGCTGAAGAAGACGCGCATCCAGCGTCGTCGTCAGGGCAAGTAGCCCGACCCGGGTCGGGCGCCGACGGTCCGGGACAGCCGGGCACCGAGCAGAGCGGGCGGAGGCAGCGTGTCCACGAGGGGCCGTGTCGTTCTCGTCACCGGGGTCTCCCACGACCTCGGTGGTCGCTTCGCGCGCCGGCTGGCGACCGACCCCGGGATCGAGCGGGTCATCGGCGTCGACGTCACGCCGCCGCGCGCCGACCTCCCGGCGGTGTCGTTCGTCCGTGCGGACATCCGCAACCCGGTCATCGCCAAGGTGATCGCCGGCCAGGACGTCGACACGGTCGTGCACCTCAGCGTCCGCGCGCCCGACCACTCCGGCAGCCGGACCTCGCTCAAGGAGCACAACGTCATCGGCACGATGCAGCTGCTCGCCGCGTGCCAGAAGGCGCCCGGCCTCGAGCGGCTGGTCGTGAAGTCCTCGGCCGTCGGGTACGGCGCCTCGAGCCGCGACCCGGCGATGTTCAGCGAGGACATGGCCGCCAAGCAGCTGCCCCGGGGCGGCTACGCCAAGGACGTCCTCGAGGTCGAGGGCTACGTCCGCGGGTTCGCCCGCCGGCGCCCCGACGTCACGGTGAGCCTGCTGCGCGCCGCCAACCGGGTCGGCCCAGGGGTGCGCTCCCCGCTCACCGACTACTTCCGGCTCCCGGTCGTCCCCACCGTCCTCGGGTACGACGCCCGGCTGCAGCTCGTTCACGAGGACGACGTGCTCGCGGCGCTGCACCGGGCCACCGTGGCCGACGTGCACGGCACCTTCAACATCGCCGGCGACGGCATCGTGATGCTCTCCCAGGCGCTGCGCCGGCTCGGTCGGCCCACCGTGCGGGTGCCCTCGTTCGCCTTCGGCCCGGCCGGCTCGGTGGCCCGGCAGGCCGGCGTGCGCGCGCTGCAGGGCGAGCTGACCGGCTACCTCACCTTCGGTCGCGGCATCGACACCACCCGGATGCGCACCGTCCTCGGCTTCGAGCCCGAGCACACGACGGCGAGCGCGCTCGCCGACTTCGCCGCCTCCCTGGCGCCCAGCCGGGTGCCGCGCCCGCTCGGTCCGGTCGCCGTGGGGGCGGCGGCCGCGGAGGCGATGGCCGGCGCCGACCGCAGCGCAGCAGGAGGGGGGACCCGTCGTGGGTGACGCAGAGGTGATCCCGCTGGGCACCCGTGGCCGGCCGGGACGCGGCACGGGCAGCAGCAAGCCGTCGTCGGCCGCCCGGACGCTCGCTCGCGCGGGTGCGGTGCCGCGGCCGCGCAGCGCGCCGGCGGACTCGTCGAGCCCCGTGGGCTCAGCGGGCTCGGCAGCCCCGGCAACCCCGGCAGCCCCGGCAGCGCCGGCCGCCCCGGCAGCGCCGGCCGCAGCGCGCTCCCGTGGCGCGGCCGGGAAGGCGCCCGCGCCCGCCGCCCGGACGGTCCCCGGCCTCACACCCGAGCAGGAGTCCGTGCCCCCGGAGCCGGTGCCCGCTGACGTCGCCGACGTCGTCGCCGAGACGACGGCCGACAGCCCGGCCGGCGAGGCGGGCCGCGACGAGCCCCGGGTCTCCTCGGTGCGCGAGCGCGCGCCGTCGGGCGGCATACCGGCGGGGGAGTGGCTGCAGGCGATCGCGGGCGCGGCGGCCGAGACGTTCGGGGACCGGTGGGAGCACCGCCTCGCCGAGCTCCTCGCCTTCCTGCGGCGGCGGGTGACCGGCGACTTCGAGGTCGACGAGTACGGCTTCGACGCGGAGGTCACCGAGCGGTTCCTGCTCGCGGCCATCCGGCCGATCAAGGACAAGTGGTTCCGCGTCGAGGTCCGCGGCGCCGAGAACATCCCGACCGACGGCGGCGCGCTGATCGTGTCGAACCACTCCGGCACGCTGCCCGTCGACGGGCTGATGACGATGGTGTCGATCCACGACACGACCGGACGGAGCCTGCGCCCGCTCGGCGCCGACCTCGTGTTCCGGATGCCGTTCGTGGGCGAGTTCGCCCGCAAGAGCGGCGCCACCCTGGCCTGCACCGAGGACGCCCAGCGGATGCTCGCCGGCGGCGAGCTCGTCGGGGTCTGGCCCGAGGGGTTCAAGGGCATCGGGAAGCCCTACTCCGAGCGCTACAAGCTGCAGCGGTTCGGCCGCGGCGGCTTCGTCTCGGCGGCGCTGCGGACCGGCGTCCCCATCGTCCCGTGCTCGGTCGTCGGCGCCGAGGAGATCTACCCGCTGGTCGGCAACGTGCCGTCGCTGGCCCGCCTGCTCGGCGTGCCCTACATCCCGATCACGCCGTTCTTCCCGCTGCTCGGCCCGCTCGGGCTGGTGCCGCTGCCGTCGAAGTGGCTGATCGAGTTCGGCGAGCCGATCCGCACCGACTCCTACGACGAGGGCGCCGCGGACGACCCGATGCTGGTGTTCAACGTGACCGACCAGGTCCGCGAGACCATCCAGCAGACGCTGTACTCCCTGCTGATGCAGCGCCGTTCCGTCTTCCACTGAGCCGCTTCGCGACGCACGGCCGGGGGGACGGGTCACGTGCCCGTCAGGGCAGCGGCGAGTCCTGCGGGCCGGGTAGCAGCGTGCCGACCAGGCCGTCCACGGTGTCGTCGACCCCGTCCAGCGTGCCGTCCACGGTGTCGCGCACGGTGCCGTCGAGCCCTTCGCCGGTCGCGCCCGAGCCGCTCGCGCCACCGGAGGGCCTGCCGACCTCGACCTCGGCGCCGCCCACGCCCACGTGCACGAGGGGGCCGGTCGGGGAGCCGCCACCGGTCGAGCCGGAGCCGCCCTGGCCGTCCTGGCCGTCAGTGGCGCCCGCCGAGCCGGACGCCGAGCCGGACGACGGTGCCGGCCCAGTCGCGGCGTCGTGCTGCGCGCCGTGCCGTGACCGGCCCGGGGCGCGCGGCCCGGTGGCCGGCGGGTGGCTGTTGTCCAGCGGTGCGGCGGCCGCCTCGCGGGTGGCCTCGGACAGGGCGCGGCCGGCGTCGGAGGCGACCCGGAACGTCGCGGGCAGCGTGATCGACGGCAGGTCGCTGCAGGTCGCGCAGAGCCGCCGGGCCTCCGCGTCGAGCCCGACGAGCGCGTCGGCGGCCTCCTGCAGGGCGGGGCGTGCGTCGGCGGGGGCCGTCGCGCTCAGCCCCTCGAGGGTGCGCAGGCTCCGTGCGGTGAAGGACCGCAGGTCGGCCACAGCCCGGGGGTCGCGCGAGTCCTGGTAGGCCGAGGTCAGCAGGCCGGCGCCCTGCGCTGCCTGGGCGTCGAAGGCGTGCAGGGTGGGCGTGACCTGGGGCAGCGCTGTCGGGCCGGCGTCGTCGAGCAGCCGGGACACCTCGGCGAGCCGGTCGTCGGCCTGGTGCAGCAGGTCGCGGCCGCGGGCGTCCCGGCCGAGGGAGAGCGTGGCCTCGGCCCTCTCGATGCCGCGCTTGACGGGGTAGAGGACCTCGCCCGGCAGCGCGTCCTCGGCGGCGGCGGCCATGCCGGCCGACCCGCCGAGCAGGACCGCGGCCGTGGCGACCGCGACGGCGCGGCGGTGCCCGGACCGGGCCCGCACGGGCCGCTGCGGGCGCAGCGCGAGCCCCGAGGCGTCCGGCGACAGGACGGTCGCCGCCTCGGCGAGCAGCCGCTCGCGCAGGTCGACCGCGAAGGACTCGCGCGGGACCGCTGCGGGGTCGGAGGCGGCGTGCGCGCGCAGGGCGCCGGCCAGCGCGACCAGCGGGGCCAGCGGCTCCGCTGCGCCATCGTGCGACGTACCCGTGGACCGACCAGCCGACCCGACGGCAGGGTGCGCGTCCACGAGGTCGGCGAACCGCTCGGCGCGCTGTCGCGAGCGGGTCACGGAGATCATCGGGTGGGTCCTTCGGCCGGGGACGGGTCGTCCACCAGTGCCAACGACGCAGGTCGTCGGGAGGTTACGGCGCCGCGCGCAGGCGTGAGCGGGCTCACCGCAGGTCCTCGGGCAGGCTCGCAGCCAGGGCGCGGACGGCGCGCAGCTGCAGCTGCTTGACGGCGCCGGGGCTGCGCCCGAGCACCTGGGCGGTCTCGGCGATGGTGAGGCCCTGCAGGAACCGCATCACCAGGCACTCCTGCTGCTCGTGCGGGAGGGCGGTGAGCGCGCGCAGCAGCGCCTCGTTGGTGAGCGAGGACAGCGCCCGCGCCTCGGGGCCGTCCGGGTCCCCGTCGCCGCCGGTGGTGCCGTCGAGGACCGCGACGTCGTCGGTGGTGGTCTCGAGGCGGGTCCGCCCGGCCTTGAAGTGGTCGGTGGTGAGGTTGCGGGCGATGGTCATCAGCCAGGCCCCGAAGTCCCTGCCCTGCCAGCGGAACGACGACATCGCCCGCAGCGCCCGGAAGAACGTCTCGGAGGTCAGGTCCTCGGCCACCCCCACCGACCGGACCCGGTAGTAGACGAAGCGGTAGACCGAGCGGTGGTAGTGGTCGTAGAGCTGACCGAACGCCTCGGCGTCCCCGCCGCGGGCCAGGTCGACGAGCGCGACGAGGCGATCGGCGTCCGGGCCGTCGCCGCCCGCCTCGGGCGCCGGCGCACCCGACCCGACTGGTCCGGAAGGCCCGTGGGACCCGGCAGGTCCCGTCGACCCGGTGGAGACGCTGAGCAGCACCTCGCCGGCCGTTGCGGGCGCGGGGGCGGGGAGGAGGAGGGCGGCGGCCAGCTCCCGTCGCAGGGCCTCCCAGCCGCGACGGAACTCCGCCTCGCGCGTGAACATCGCTCTCCCTCCCCGGTCGGCCCCGATGCCGGCCCGGGCGCCCTCACGAGGGCGAAAGGTCCACCTTAGGCGGGGAACGCCCGGATGTGAACCGGAGCGCGGCTCAGCGGACCCGGCGGCGCAGCGCCAGCCCGGCGGCCACGGCGCCGGTCGCCGCGCCCGCGAGACCGGCGCCGGCGAGGCCGGCGCGGGCGGCCTTGCGGCCGGTGCGGTAGTCGCGGACCCGCCAGCCCTCGGCGCGGGCGTGGTCGCGCAGCTTGGCGTCGGGGTTGATCACGCAGGGGTCGCCGACCAGGCTCAGCAGCGGCAGGTCGTTGTAGGAGTCGGAGTACGCCGCGCAGCGGGACAGGTCGAGGTCCTCGCGGGCGGCCAGCGCCCTGACCGCCTCCGCCTTGGCGGGGCCGTGCAGCATGTCGCCGACCAGCCGGCCGGTGTAGACGCCGTCCTCGTGCTCCGAGACGGTGCCGAGTGCGCCGGTCAGGCCGAGCCGCCGGGCGATGATCGAGGCGATCTCGACCGGAGCCGCGGTGACCAGCCAGACCCGCTGCCCCTGGTCGAGGTGCATCTGGGCCAGGGCCCGGGTGCCCGGCCAGATCCGGTGGGCCATCGCCTCGTCGAAGATCTCCTCGCCGAGCGCCTCGAGCTCGGACACCGGGTGCCCCTTGATGAAGGCCAGGGCGGAGGCGCGGGCCTCGGCGACGTGCTCGGGGTCCTCGACGCCGACCATCCGGAAGTAGGCCTGCTTCCAGGCGGCGCCGAGGATCTCCCGCGTGGTGAAGAACTCCCGGCGGTGCAGTCCGCGGGCGAGGTGGAAGATCGACGCGCCCTGCATGATCGTGTTGTCGACGTCGAAGAAGGCGGCCGCGCCCGGGTCGGGCGGGACGGCCAGCGAGCTCTCCACCTCGGCGGCCGCCGCCGACGCCTCGCCCGCGAGGGTCGATCGGCTCCGGAGGTCGAGTCGCTGCGTGGTGCGGCGCCGGGCGTTCACGGTCCCAACCCTACGGGTCGGCGGCGGTCCCGCGACCCCGTCGCCGACCCGCAGAACGAGGTCCCGCCCGGGCGCCGTAAGAGGTGTCACACGCCACCGCGACGGCGCCCAGCGGTGTGCCAGACTCACCGCTGTGACCGCGCACCTCGCCGATCTGCTCCGTCAGGCCGCCGCGCAGGCAGCCGACCGGGTGGCCCTCGTCGAGGCGTCCAGCGGGCGCCGGCTCACCTGGGCCGACCTCGACGCGGAGGTGGACCGGGCTGCCCGCGGGCTCAACGCACTGGGCCTGGTCGCCGGCTACCGCGTCGCGATCGCGCTGCCCAACCGGGTCGCCTTCGTGACCGCCTACCTCGGCGCGCTCCGGGCCGGCCTCGTCGCGGTGCCGGTCAACCCCCGCTCCGCCACCGGCGAGGTGGCCCGGCTGCTGGCCGACTGCGGCGCCCGGGTGGTCCTCGCCGACCGCGGCACCGTCACCACCGTGCGCCAGGCCGTCGCCGGCATCCAGGACGCCCTGGTCGGGGCGGACGACGACCTGCGCCGGCGCACGCCCGTGCCGCGGGTGGTGGTGGTCGACGCGCCCGCGACCGCCGGCGAGACGACGTACGACGACCTGCTGAGCGCCCCCGGCACCGACGTGCCGGTCATGGGCGACGCCGAACGGCTGGCCGTGCTGCTCTACACCAGCGGGACGTCCGGGCGTCCGCGGGCCGCGATGCTGACCCACCGCGCGCTGCTGGCCAACGTCGAGCAGGCCGCCGCGATCGAGCCGCCGATGCTCACCGGCGACGACGTGGTCCTCGGGGTGCTGCCGCTGTTCCACGTCTACGGCCTCAACGCCGTGCTCGGGCAGGTGCTGCGGCAGAGGTCCCGCCTCGTGCTGGTCGACGGGTTCGACATGGACGACTCGCTGACCGTCATCGAGGACGAGGCGGTGACGGTGCTCCCGGTCGCGCCGCCGGTGTTCGCCTACTGGCAGGCCGTGCACGACCTGCGCGAGCGGCTCACCGGGGTCCGCCTGGTGCTGTCCGGCTCGGCGCCGCTCTCGCCCGAGCTCGTCGAGGTCTTCACCGCGCGCACCGGCATCCCGGTGCACCAGGGCTACGGGCTGACCGAGGCCTCCCCGGCGGTCACGTCCACCCTGCGCAGTGCGACCCCGAAGCCCGGCTCGGTGGGCGCGGCGCTGCCCGGCGTCGAGGTCCGCCTCGTCGACGAGAGCGGCGAGGCCCCGGAGCGCGGTGACGCCGGCGAGATCCGCGTCCGCGGCGCGAACCTCTTCAGCGGCTACTGGCCCGACGGCGCGGACGGCCCGGACCGCGACGGCTGGTGGGCCACCGGCGACGTCGGGTTCCTCGACGCCGACGGCGACCTCTTCCTGGTCGACCGGCTCAAGGAGCTCGTGATCGTCTCGGGGTTCAACGTCTACCCCTTCGAGGTCGAGGAGGTCCTCGCCGAGGTCGACGGGGTCGCCGAGGCGGCGGTCATCGGTACGCCGGACCAGCGCACCGGCGAGGCGGTCGTCGCCTTCGTGCGGGCCGCGCCCGGGCCGGGCGGGTCGACGTACCCACCGGACGAGCTGGCCGCGCGGGTCCGCGAGCACTGCGCCCGGCGGTTGGCCCGGTTCAAGCAGCCCAGCGAGGTGCACGTCGTCGACGAGCTGCCCCACACGGTGACCGGCAAGGTCGCCAAGGGCCGGCTGCGGGCGCGGCGCCGGGCGGCGACGGGACTGCTCGAGTGAGCCCCCGCGTGCGGGTCTACACCCGGCCCGGCTGCCACCTCTGCGAGGTCGCCCTGGAGGTCGTCGCGGAGGTCTGCGCCGAGGTCGGTGAGACCTTCGAGGAGGTCGACATCAGCTCCGGCCCGGACGCGGCGGACCTGACCTCCCGCTTCGGCGAGGAGGTGCCGGTGACCTTCGTCGACGGGCGCCAGCACGACTACTGGCGGGTCGACGCGGCGCGCCTGCGCGGCGCCCTCCTCGCGCGCGGGTAGCACGCGGCGGACCCCGCGCCCACCCCGCGTGCGGTGAGACGGGTCACGCGTGCTAAGCGCTGGCTACTGCTCAGTTTGTTCTCACGTTCACAAACTCCTAGAGTGAGGTCGCTGCCGGCCCGAGAGGAATCTCGCGGGGCGCCCCGTGCTCGTTCCCGGGGCCCGCCCACGGGCCTCTCGTGCCCTTCCCGGACCGGGACCCGGCAGCCCGCATCGGAGTCTGGAGACGGCAGGAGAATGGTGACCTCGCCACGGAGCGCTCGACCCGGGGGCCCGCTCGACGGGACCGTCCGGCCGGCGTCGGCGAAGGCCCTCGACCGCGGGATCCCCGAGGCCACCGTGGCCCGGCTGCCGGTCTACCTGCGCGCCCTGGTCGGCCTCTCCGAACGGGGTACGTCGACCTGCTCGAGCGAGGAGCTCGCGGCCGCCGCCGGGGTCAACAGCGCCAAGCTCCGCAAGGACCTGTCCTACCTCGGCTCCTACGGCACCCGCGGCGTCGGGTACGACGTGGAGTACCTCCGGTACCAGATCGCCCGCGAGATCGGGGTGACCCAGGACTGGCCGGTCGTGATCGTCGGCATCGGCAACCTCGGCCACGCGCTCGCCAACTACAGCGGCTTCTCCTCGCGCGGGTTCCGCATCGTGGCCCTGCTCGACGCCGACCCGCAGCGGCAGGGCGAGGACGTCGGCGGCCTCGGCATCCGGGCCTTCGAGGAGGTCGACGCGCTCGTGGCCGAGCACCGCGTCGCGATCGGCGTGATCGCCACCCCGCCGCAGGCCGCCCAGGACGTGTGCGACCGCCTCGTCGCGGCCGGCGTCACCAGCATCCTCAACTTCGCCCCCGCCGTGCTGTCCGTGCCCGAGGGCGTGGACGTCCGCAAGGTGGACCTCTCGATCGAGCTGCAGATCCTCGCCTACCACGAGCAGCGCAAGGCGCTCGCCGGGGAGTCGCTGGAGGACGGGTCCGCCCGTGGGAGCAGGGGGGTGATCGGCGCATGAGCGTGCTCGTGGTGGGTGTGTCCCACAAGACCGCGCCGGTCTCCGTGCTCGAGCAGCTCACGCTCGACGCCCCCGGTGTCGACCGGCTCGTGCGCGCGGTCGCCGGCAGCGAGCACGTCCTCGAGGCGACGGTGCTCGCGACCTGCAACCGCGTCGAGATCTACGCCGAGGTCGACCGGTTCCACGGCAGCGTCGAGGCCGTCTCGCGGCTGCTCTGCGAGCTCGCCGACGAGGAGCCCGAGTCGGTCGTCCCGCACCTCTACGTGCACTACGACGACGGCGCCGTCTCGCACCTGTTCAGCGTCTCCTCCGGGCTCGACTCGATGGTCGTCGGCGAGGGGCAGATCCTCGGCCAGGCCCGCGACGCCCTCCGCGTCGGCCAGGAGGCCGGCACCCTCGGCCCGGCCCTCAACGTGCTGTTCCAGCAGGCCCTGCGGGTCGGCAAGCGCGTGCACGCCGAGACCGACATCGACCGCGCCGCCCCCTCCCTGGTCAGCGTCGCGCTGGAGCGCGCCGCCGCCGAGGTCGGTCCCGTCGAGGGCCGCCGGGTGCTGGTGGTCGGCGCCGGCGCGATGGCCGGCCTCTCGGTCGCGACCGTCTCCCGGCTCGGCGCGAGCGACGTGGTCGTCGCCAGCCGCACCGAGCAGCACGCCCGCCGCCTCGCCGAGCAGTACGACGGTCGCGCACTGCCCCTCCCCGAGGTCGGCTCCGCGCTCGCCGACGCCGACGTGCTGATCTCGTGCACCGGGGCCACGGGGGTCGTGCTGCCGCTGGCCCTGGTGGCCGCGGCCCGCGCCGAGGCCACGCGCCCGCTCGCGATCATCGACCTCGCCCTGCCCCACGACGTCGACCCAGCGGTGGCCGACCTGCCCGGTGTCTCGCTGTTCGGGCTGGCCCGGCTCGCCGACGAGCTCCACCAGGGCGAGCGCGCCGACGACGCCGCGGCCGTGCGCGACATCGTCGCCCAGGAGATCACCGCCTTCCTCGCGGCCCGCCGCTCCGCGACCGTCACCCCGACGGTCGTCGCGCTGCGCACGATGGCCACCGGGATCGTCGAGGGCGAGATGCAGCGCCTTCTGACCCGGGTGCCCGACCTCGACCCCGCCGTGCGCGCTGAGGTGGAGCAGGCGGTGCGCCGGGTCGCCGACAAGCTGCTCCACCAGCCCACGGTCCGGGTCAAGGAGCTCGCCAACGAGGCCGGCGCCGTGTCCTACGCCGCGGCCCTGGCCGAGCTGTTCTCCCTCGACCCCGACGCGGTCGACGCGGTGACCCGGGTGGAGGGCGTCCGGTGAGCGCCCTCACGTCCACGGTCCGCCCGCCGATCCGCTTGGGCACCCGCGCCTCGCTGCTGGCCCGCACCCAGTCCGAGCAGGTCGCGGCGCTGCTGCGCGAGCGCCTCGGCCGCGACGTCGTGCTGGTCGAGGTGACCACCGAGGGCGACGTCTCGACCGCCCCGCTGGCCACGATCGGCGGCACCGGCGTGTTCGTCTCCGCCCTGCGCGACGCGCTCCTGCGCGGCGACGTCGACCTCGCGGTGCACTCCCTCAAGGACCTCCCCACCACCCCGCACGAGCAGATCGCCCTGGCCGCCGTACCCCTCCGGGAGGACCCGCGCGACGCCGTGGTCGCCCGCGACGGCCTCACCCTGGGCGAGCTGCCGGCCGGATCGCGCATCGGCACGGGCTCTCCGCGACGGGCCGCCCAGCTTCACGCGCTCGGTCTCGGTTTCGACGTGGTGCCGATCCGTGGCAACGTGGACACCAGGATCCGCAAGGTGGCCGAGGGACAGGTCGACGCCGTCGTGCTCGCGCGCGCCGGCATCGCCCGGCTCGGACGCCTCGCGGAGGTCACCGAGGTGCTCGACCCGCTCCAGATGCTCCCCGCCCCCGGGCAGGGCGCGCTGGCGGTGGAGTGCCGCGGGACCGACCACGAGCTGGCGGCGGCGGTCCGCACGGCGCTCGACGACCCGCGCACGCGGGCCGCCGTGACCGCGGAGCGCACCGTCCTCGCCACGTTGGAGGCCGGGTGCTCGGCACCTGTCGGGGCCCTCGCGGACATCGCCGAGGGCGACGACGGCGACGAGCTCTGGCTGCGGGCGGTCGCCCTGTCCACCGACGGGGCGGTCGCGATCCGTCGCTCGAGCACCGGCTCACCGGCCGGCGCCGAGGAGGTCGGCCGGGGGCTGGCCGAGGAGATGCTGGCCGACGGGGCGGCCACGCTGGTCGAGGAGCAGGCGTCATGACCACACGCAGGACGGCACGACCGCAGGACGGCACCACCGCGCAGCAACCGAACCACCGACCACAGCCCACCACGACGAGCAAGAAGGCGACTGTGAGCAAGGCACCAGCGAAGACCACCACCCAGGGCACCCAGGCCGCGACGACAGCGAGCACACCCCGGGCCACCCCGGCGGCCCCCACCGGGCTGCCGCTCGGCTTCGTGTCGTTCGTGGGCAGCGGCCCCGGCGACCCCGACCTGCTGACGGTCCGGGCAGCGGACCTGCTGCGTGCGGCCGAGGTCGTGGTCACCGAGTCCCCCGAGCACGTCGCGCTCGTCGCGTCGCTCGCCCCGACCGCCGAGGTCGTCGACGGCGGCTTCGGCCAGGACGGCCAGCCGCTGACCCACGCCGGTCGCGCCAAGGTCGTGGTGAAGCAGGCCAAGTCGGGGCGCCGCGTCGTCCGCCTGATGGCCGGCGACCCGTTCCTCTACGCCTCCGGGCCCGAGGAGGCGCAGGCCTGCGTGAAGGCCGGCGTCGGCTTCGAGATCGTGCCGGGCGTCTCCTCGGTCACCGCGGTGCCGGCGTACGCCGGGGTGCCGCTGACCGACCGCAAGCACCGCGAGGTCGCGGTCGTGAACTGCTCGGAGGCCAAGGTCGACTGGTCGCAGTACGCCGACGGTCGCACGCTCGTGCTGCTCGCCGCCGTCGCCGCGATCGGTGACGTCGCCGCCGCCCTCGTCGCGGCCGGGCGCAGCCCGGAGACGCCGGTGGCGATGACCCGCGTCGGCACCACCACCGAGCAGGAGACGGTCGTCTCGACGCTGGCCCGGATCGGCGCGGACGCCCGTGCGGCGCGGATGAGCCCGCCCGCGGTGACCGTCGTCGGCGACGTCGTCGACCTCCGCGCCACGCTGTCCTGGTTCGAGACCAAGCCGCTGTTCGGCTGGCGGGTGCTCGTGCCGCGCACCAAGGAGCAGGCCGGCTCGCTGTCCGCGCGGCTGCGCGGCTACGGCTCGGTGCCCGAGGAGGTGCCGACGATCTCGGTCGAGCCGCCGCGCAACCCGCAGCAGATGGACAAGGCGATCCGCGGCCTCGTCGAGGGCCGCTACGAGTGGGTCGCGTTCACCTCGGTCAACGCGGTGCGCGCCGTGCGGGAGAAGTTCGACGAGTACGGCCTCGACGCGCGCGCCTTCTCCGGCCTCAAGATCGCCGCCGTCGGCGAGAAGACCGCCTCCTCGATCGAGGCGTGGGGCCTGCACGCCGACCTCGTGCCGACCGGGGAGCAGTCCGCCCGCGGCCTGCTCGAGGACTGGCCGCCGTACGACGACCTGCTCGACCCGATCAACCGGGTGTTCCTGCCGCGGGCCGACATCGCCACCGAGACCCTCGTCGCCGGCCTGGTCGACCTCGGCTGGGAGGTCGACGACGTGACGGCGTACCGCACCGTGCGGGCCACCCCTCCGCCGGCGCCCACCCGCGAGGCGATCAAGACCGGGAAGTTCGACGCGGTCGTGTTCACGTCCTCCTCGACGGTGCGCAACCTGGTCGGCATCGCCGGCAAGCCGCACGCATCGACGGTGATCGCGTGCATCGGCCCGGCCACCGCGAAGACCGCCGAGGAGCACGGCCTGCGGGTCGACGTGCTCGCGCCGTCGCCGTCGGTGGAGGTCCTCGCCGACGCGCTGGCGAGCTTCGGTGCGACGCGCCGGGCCTCGCTGGTCGAGTCCGGCCAGCCGGTCACCCGTCCCTCCGAGCGGCGCCCGTCGGCGCGGCGCAAGGCGACCTGAGCGACCGCGCGCGATGGCCTACCCGTCGATGCGGCCGCGGCGCCTGCGCCGCACCCCCGCCCTGCGGCGTCTCGTCGCCGAGACGTCATTGGAGGCGCGCCAGCTGATCCTGCCCGTGTTCGTGCGGGAGGGGGCCGAGCGGCCGGTGCCGATCTCGAGCATGCCGGGCGTGGTCCAGCACAGCCGTGACTCGCTGCGCCGGGCCGCCGCCGAGGCCGCCTCGCTCGGGCTCGGCGGGGTGATGCTGTTCGGCGTGCCGTCGCACAAGGACGCCACCGGCTCGGGCGCCCTCGACCCCGACGGCATCCTCAACGTCGCGATCGCCGACGTGGTCGCCGAGGTCGGCGACGCGCTGCCGGTGATGGCCGACCTGTGCCTCGACGAGTTCACCGACCACGGCCACTGCGGCGTGCTCACGGACGCGGGCACTGTCGACAACGACGCGACCCTGGAGGTGTACGCCGCGATGGCGGTCGCCCAGGCCGCCGCCGGCGTCGACGTGGTCGGCCCGAGCGGGATGATGGACGGCCAGGTCGGGGTGATCCGCTCGGCGCTCGACGACGCCGGCCACCAGGACGTCGTGGTGCTCGCCTACTCCGCGAAGTACGCCTCCGCGTTCTACGGCCCCTTCCGCGAGGCGGTCGACTCCTCGCTGCAGGGCGACCGGCGGACCTACCAGCAGGACGGCGGCAACGTCGTCGAGGGGGTCCGCGAGGCGCTGCTCGACGTCGAGGAGGGCGCCGACATCGTGATGGTCAAGCCCGCGCTGGCCTACCTCGACGTGATCCGCGCGGTGCGCGAGGCGGTCGACGTGCCGGTGGCGGCGTACAACATCTCCGGCGAGTACGCGATGGTCGAGGCGGCCGCCGCGCACGGCTGGATCGACCGCGACGCGGCGATCCTGGAGACGCTCACCTCGATCCGGCGGGCCGGCGCCGACGTGCTGCTGACCTACTGGGCGGCCGAGGCGGCCCGGCGGCTGCTCCCGCGCTGAGCGCCCCTGCGGCTAGGGCAGCAGGTCGCCGAGGCTGAGCCCGAGCCAGGACAGCACGCCGCCCAGCGTGGCCGGGACCGCGCGGGCGGCCTGGTCGGGGGTCAGCCCGACGACTCCGGCCGCGCAGCGGTCCACCACCGTCGACCGGCCGGCATCGCCCAGGCTGCCGAGGTCGGGCAGGTGGTCGGCACAGAACGCCACCGCCTCGGCGCCGGCGGACAGCGTGCCGACGACCGGCTCGGCCGTGTGCGTCACGCCGTCCGTGACGTCCCCGACGGCACCGACGACACCGACAGCACCGACAGCACCGCCGAGACCGCCATCGCCCGAGCCGGAGCCACTGCCACCCGTGCCGCCCGATCCGGTGCCGCCGGACGCGGAGCTCCCGGAGCCGGGCGTGGACGGCGCCGAGCCGCCGGCGGCCTGGCCGGCGGGTGCCGAGGAGCCGGTCGGGCGGGAGCCCCGGTGCCCGTGGTGGTGGGCGCGGCGAGCCGGCCGGGTGGCGGCCGGGTCGGCGTCGAGCGTGGTGGCCCCCGCGGTCGAGGTCGGCACGGCCGTGTAGTCGCCACCGGCGTAGGCCCGCAGGAACGAGAGGACCAGGTCGACGTACTCGTCGCTGTGGTTGTAGCGGTGCACGGCCGCGCGCTGCCCGGCGGTCGTGGAGAGGTCCTCGGACCCGGAGCAGAGGTAGACGGCCGTGCCGAGCGCCGCGTCGTCGACGTCCTGGGGGTCGCGGCGGCCGTCTCCGTCGCCGTCCACCCCGACGACCGTCCAGGTCGAGGGGATGAACTGCATCGGGCCGACGGCGCGGTCGAAGGCGCGGTCGCGGTCCAGGCGTCCGCCGTCGGTGTCGGCGACCCGGGAGGTGCCGCGGCTGCCGTCCAGGCGGATCCCGAGGATCGCGGGGCGGCTGACGCCGTCCGCGTCCAGGGTGCTGCCGCCGAAGCGGCCGTGGTCGGACTCGACCCGCCCGATCGCGGCGACCAGCGGCCAGTCGATGTGGCAGCCGCGGTCGGCGGCGTCGATGACCTCCGCGGCCCGCTGGTAGGCCGCGAGCGCGGCCGCGGGGATGCCGCTCGAGGCGCCGCCGCCGGGCAGGTCGGCGACGGCGCCGTCGGGGGCGCGACAGGCTGGCGGGCACCTTCAGGGCCGTCTGGGGGAGCGCGGTGCCGTCGGGCAGCCGGGCTGGCCGGCTGTCCTCGGCCGAGGCGGACCCGCCGAGCGTGAGCGCGGCCGTCCAGGCGCCGGAGAGCAGCGCCAGCGGCACCAGGGCGGTCGCCCGCTGCCACGTGCTCAGGCCTCGCTGCGGCATCGCGTCCCTCTCCCTCGGTTGCGGCCGGGTGGACCCGGTGCGGCTACCCGCACGGCCGGTCGTCGACACCTCCAACGAGCCGGCGGCCGCCGGGTTACGCGTCTCACAGGCGCGCGAGGCGGACCGGGTTCGTGGTCGCGGCGCTTGGCGGGGGAGAATGCCAGCGTGAGCCACGCCCCCAGCCCCCCGACGGCGCCCGCCTCCACGGAGCGGTCCGCCGCGCTGTTCGACCGCGCCCGCGCGGTCACCCCGGGCGGCGTCAACTCGCCGGTGCGCGCGTTCAACGCGGTCGGCGGCACGCCCCGCTTCATCGAGCGCGCACAGGGGCCCTACCTCGTCGACGTCGACGGCACGGAGTACGTCGACCTGGTGTGCAGCTGGGGGCCGATGCTGCTCGGCCACGCCCACCCGCAGGTGCTCGACGCCGTGCACGAGGCCGTCGCCCGCGGGACGTCGTACGGCACCCCGACCCGGCCGGAGGTCGAGCTCGCCGAGGCGATCGTGGCCCGCACTCCCGTCGAGCAGGTCCGCCTGGTCTCCTCGGGGACCGAGGCGACGATGTCGGCGATCCGGCTCGCCCGCGGCTTCACCGGGCGCGAGCTCGTGGTGAAGTTCGCCGGCTGCTACCACGGCCACGTCGACTCGCTGCTCGCGCAGGCCGGGTCCGGGCTGGCGACCTTCGCGGTGCCCGGCACGCCCGGCGTGCCGGCCGCCTCGACCGCCGCCACCCTGGTGCTGCCCTACAACGACCCGGATGCGCTCGCGGCGGCGTTCGCCGAGCACGGCGACGAGATCGCCTGCGTCATCACCGAGGCGGCGCCGGGCAACATGGGCGTGGTGCCGCCCGCACCCGGCTTCAACCGGCTGCTGTCGCAGACCTGCGCCGCGCACGGCGCGCTGTTCGTCAGCGACGAGGTGATGACCGGCTTCCGGGTCACCCGGTCGGGCCACTAGGGCCTCGACGGCGCCGTCGAGGGCTGGGCCCCGGACCTGCTCACCTTCGGCAAGGTCATGGGCGGCGGCTTCCCGGCCGCGGCGTTCGGCGGCCGCGCCGACGTGATGGCGATGCTCTCGCCCGAGGGTCCCGTCTACCAGGCCGGCACGCTGTCGGGGAACCCCGTCGCGACCACCGCCGGGCTGGCCACCCTCGAGCTCGCCACCGCGGAGGTCTACGCCCACCTCGACCGGACCGCGCAGGTCGTCCGCGAGGCGGTCGGCGAGGCGCTCGCCGAGGCCGGCGTCCCCCACGTCGTGCAGCACGTCGGCAACATGTTCAGCGTGTTCTTCACCGACGAGGGCGTCACCGAGGTCCCCGACTTCGCGGCCGCGAGCGCCCAGCACCCCGAGCGCTACAAGGCGTTCTTCCACGCGATGCTCGACCAGGGCGTCTACCTCCCGCCGAGCGCGTTCGAGGTGTGGTTCCTCTCCGCCGCGCACGACGACCGGGCCGTCGACCGGATCGTGTCGGCCCTGCCCGCCGCGGCCCGCGCCGCCGCCGGCGTCCGAGTGGGCGCCAGGCCTCGATCGAGCGAGCGCACCACGGTGCACCTGCTGCGGCACGGCGAGGTGCACAACCCCGAGGGCGTGCTCTACGGCCGGCTGCCCGGCTACCACCTCTCCGAGCTCGGACGGCCGATGGCGCAGCGGGTCGCCGACGCGATCGCCGAGCCGCGACATCACCCACGTCGTCGCCTCGCCGCTCGAGCGCGCCCAGGAGACCGCCCGGCCGATCGCCCTGGCCCGCGGCGTCGAGATCGTCACCGACGCCCGGGTCATCGAGTCGACCAACGTCTTCGAGGGCCGGCGGTTCAGCGTCGGCGACGGGATCATCCGGCGGCCCAGCACCTGGCGCTACCTCTGGAACCCGATGCGGCCGTCGTGGGGCGAGCCCTACAAGGCGGTCGTGGCACGCATGATGGCGGCGGTGTACGACGCCCGCGACGCGGCCCGCGGCCACGAGGCGCGTGCTCGTCTCGCACCAGCTGCCGATCTGGATCACCCGGCTGCACGTCGAGGGGCGCTCGTTCCTGCACAACCCGCGCAACCGCCAGTGCACGCTGTGCAGCCTGACCTCGCTGACCTTCGACGGGGACACCCTGACCACGCTGCGCTACTCCGAGCCGGCCGCCGACCTGATCCCGGTCAAGGACCGCAAGGCGACCTTCTCCGCCGGCGGGGCCCCCGAGGAGACACCGGCCGCCGCTCGTGACCCGTCGCCCCCTCCTGGCGCGCCGCCCTCGGCACCGTGACCGCCGCCGCCGTGCTCGCCGGCTGCTCCGGCGGCGAGATCGGCAGCTCGGGCGACCAGGGCTACGTCGCGGGCAAGGGCATCATCACCACGCTCGCGGTGGCCGACCGCGAGAAGCCGGGCACCGTCGCGGGCACCACGCTCGACGGCGACGAGGTCGCGCTGTCCGACTACGCGGGCAAGGTCGTCGTGGTCAACGTCTGGGGCTCGTGGTGCGCGCCGTGCCGCGGCGAGGCGCCGATGCTGGCCGCCGCCGCCCGCGACCTCGCGAAGGACGACGTCGTCTTCCTCGGCATCGACAGCCGCGACTCCAGCGCCTCCCGGCGCGGGCGTTCGTGCGCACGCTTCGACGATGCCCTACCCCAGCATCTACGACCAGTCGGGCCGCACCCTGCTGGCGTTCCGCGGCACCCTGCCCCCAACGCGGTGCCGAGCACGGTCGTGATCGACCCGCAGGGCACGGGTCGCGGCCAGCGTGCTCGGCGCGGTCACCCGGACCACGCTCGACGACCTCGTCGACACCGCGCGGGGCAGCGCGTGATCCCTCTCGACATCGGGGGCTGGTTCTTCGAGCACCGTGCTCTCCGGCTCGCTCGTGCTGGCGCTGCCCGTGGCGGCGGTCGCCGGGCTCGTGTCGTTCTTCTCCCCGTGCGTGGTCCCGCTGCTGCCCGGCTACCTCTCCTACGCGACCGGCCTCTCGGGCGTCGACCTCGAGGACGCCCGGCGCGGCCGGATGGTGCTGGGCAGCTTCCTGTTCGTGCTCGGCTTCTCCTTCGTCTTCGTCGCGCTCGGCACCGCGCTCCGGTGCGCTCGGCGACTGGCTGCTCGTCTACACCCGGCAGATCAGCGTCGTGCTCGGCATCGTCACGATCCTGGTCGGCGTCGCCTTCCTCGGGCGTGGTGCCGTGGCTGCAGCGCGACGTGCGCATCCACCGGGTGCCGGCCGTCGGCCTCGCCGCCGCGCCGCTGCTCGGCGTGCTGTTCGGGCTGGGCTGGACGCCCTGCATCGGGCCGACCCTGTCCGCCGTGCAGGCGCTCGCGCTCCACGAGGGCACGGCCGCCCGCGGGGCGCTGCTCAGCGTGGCCTACTCCCTCGGGCTCGGCATCCCGTTCATCCTGGCCGGGCTGGCCTTCCGCCGGATGCTCGGCGCGGTGCGGTGGGTCCGCCGCCACCAGGTCTGGGTCACCCGGCTCGGCGGGATGATGCTGTCGTCGTCGGGCTGCTGCTCGTCACCGGCCTCTGGGACCTGTGGGTCGGCTGACCTGCGCTCGCTGGGTCGGCGGCTTCGAGGTGGTCGTGTGAGCCCTGACGACCCCCGACGCCGAGGCCGGCGGCGCCGCGACCACGCCGCCGACACCCCCGTCGGCACCCCCGGCGCTGAGCCCGGTCGAGCTGTCGCGCTGGGCGTGGCGGCAGCTCACCTCGATGCGCACGGCGCTGGTGCTGCTGTTCCTGCTCGCCGCTCGCGGCGGTCCCCGGGTCCGTCGTACCCCAGCGGAACATCGACGCCGTCAAGGTCTCCGAGTGGAAGGACCTGCACCCGGGCCTGGCACCGGTCTACGAGCGCCTCGGGCTGTTCGACGTCTACGACTCGGCGTGGTTCTCCGCGATCTACCTGCTGCTGATGATCTCGCTGGTCGGCTGCATCGTGCCGCGGCTGCGGATCTACTGGCGCGGCGCTGCGGGCCCGACCGCCTCGCGTCCCGCGGCACCTGTCCCGGCTGCCCGCCTCGGTCACCTTCGAGGCCGACGAGGCCCCCGAGGTCGTGCACGCCCGCGCCGGGGAGGTGCTGCGCAAGCGGCGGTTCCGGGTCGACGCCGACCCCGAGGCAGGCACCCTGTCCGCCGAGCGCGGCTACCTCCGCGAGGCCGGCAACCTGCTCTTCCACGTCTCGGTGCTGGTCGTGCTGGTCGGCTTCGCGCTCGGCCAGCTCTTCGGCTACAAGGGCGGCGTCATCACGATCGTCGGGCAGGGCTTCACCAACTCCCTGAGCCAGTACGACGACTTCGCGCCCGGCTCGATGTTCTCCGCCGACGACCTCGCGCCGCTGAGCTTCAGCGTCGACGACTTCCACGTGAAGTTCCTGACCAGCGGCCCGCAGATGGGCCAGCCGGAGTCCTTCGACGCCGACCTGACCTACCAGGCCAGCCCCGACGACCCGCCCCGCAAGGCCAACCTCGCGGTCAACCACCCGCTCCAGGTCGACGGCACCAGCGTGTTCCTGGTCGGCCACGGCTACGCCCCGGTCGTCACCGTCCGCGACGGCGACGGCAACGTCTTCGACCACGTGCCCGTGGTGTTCCTGCCCCAGGACAGCTCGTTCCGGTCGTTCGGCGTCATCAAGGTGCCCGACGCGCGGCCCGAGCAGCTCGCCTTCGAGGGCCTGTTCCTGCCGACGTACGGCTTCACCGCGGAGCGGGGACCCTTCTCGCAGTTCCCCGACGAGCTCGACCCCGTGCTGTCCCTCGTGCCGTGGCACGGCGACCTCGGCCTCGACTCGGGCACGCCCCAGTCGGTCTACAGCCTCGACAAGGACAACCTGAAGAGCTACCGCAGCGCCGACCCGGAGCGGCTCGGGCCGGTGCGCCGGATCAAGCTGTCGGTCGGGGCAGACCGTGAAGCTGCCCGGCGGCGACGGCTCCATCCGGTTCGACGGGGTCGACCGCTGGGTCAAGGTGCAGGTCAGCCACAGCCCCGGCAAGGGCGTCGCGCTCGGCGGCGTGCTCGTCGGGATCGTCGGCCTGATGGGCTCCCTGTTCGTGCGCCCGCGCCGCGTCTGGGTGCGGGTCACCCGCCGGGGCGGGCGTACCGTGGTCGAGGTCGCGGGGCTCGACCGCAGCACCGGCGGCGACCTGACCGACGAGGTCGAGGCGCTGGCCGGGCGGATCCGGTCCGACAGCGGCCCGACGACGACAGACAGCCCAGACAGCCCAGACAGCCCAGACAGCACTGAGAGCCCCGAGAACCCCGAGAGGGAGCGCGCGTGAGCACCGCCGACTTCGCCGCCTTCAGCAACAACGCGGTCATGTTCGCCTCGATCGTCTACGTCCTGGCGTTCCTGGCCCACGTCGTCGAGTGGGCCGCCGGGCGTCCGGCCCCCGTGGTCGCCCCGGTGACGGCAGCGCGCGAGAGCGTGAGCGTCTCGAGCGGCCCGGCCGAGGGCGCCGTACGCTCAGGCGAGCCCGTCGGCGACACGACGGACTCGGACGGGGTCGACGAGCGCGAGCTGCGGGTCGAGACGTTCGGCCGGATCGGCGTCTCGCTGACCGTGCTGGCCTGCGCGCTGCACCTCGTCGGGCTGGTCACCCGCGGTCTCGGGTCGGACCCGGTGCGGGTGCCCTGGGGCAACATGTACGAGTTCACGCTGGCCGGGACGTTCGGCGTGAGCCTGATGTACCTCGCGCTGATGCGCCGCTACCACCTGCGCTGGATGGGCCTGCTCGTCACCGGCTTCCTCGTGGTCGTCCTGATGCTCGACGTGCTGGTGCTCTACGTCCCCGCCGGGCCGCTCGTGCCCGCCCTGCACTCCTACTGGCTGGTGATCCACGTGCTCGCCGCGGTGGTCGCGTCGGGCGCGTTCGCCGTCGGTGCGATGGCCTCGGTGCTCTACCTGGTCAAGCACCGCGCCGTCGAGCGCGACCGGGTCCGCCCCGGGGGCTACCTGTCCCGGCTCCCCGAGCTGGCGGTGCTGGACCGGGTGGCCTACCGCGTGCACGCCTTCGGCTTCCCCGTCTGGACCTTCGCGGCGCTGGTCGCCGGCCCGATCTGGGCGCAGTACGCCTGGGGCAGCTACTGGAACTGGGACCCCAAGGAGGTGTGGGCGTTCATCACCTGGGTGATCTACGCCGCCTACCTGCACGCCCGCGCCACCGCCGGCTGGCGCGGCAAGGCCGCCGCCGTCATCGCCGTGGTCGGCTTCGCGTCCCTGCTGTTCAACTTCGTCGGCATCAACTACTTCTTCGGCGGCGGGAGCATGCACTCCTACTCCGGCTGACCGCCGTACACCCGGACGTAGCGAACCCCTGCGGCGGGCGCCCGGCCCCGCACGAGGCGCGGCCGGCCCGACACCTCGCTACGTCGGTGTGCGCGGCCTGTGGACGACGGCATCGGTCGGAGCGGCGTGTCGGCCAGGATCTGCGCCGTGGACCTCGGCTACCTGCTGCGCCGCGCCGGAGGCGTGGCCGACCACGCGACCCTGGTCCGGCTCACCTCGCGGCGGGAGCTGGCGCGGGCCCTCGCGGCCGGCGAGGTGGTGCGTGACGCGCGCGGGCGGTACGCGCTGCCGGTGGCCGACCGAACCGCCCGGGCGGCGCACGCCCTGAGCGGGGTCGTCTCGCACCGCAGCGCCGCGCTGTGGTGGGGCTGGGAGGTGAAGACGCCGCCGAGCCGCCCCGACGTGATGGTGGCGCAGAACCGCCGGATCCCGACGTACGGCGGACCGGGGTCACGTTGCACCGTGGGGAGTGCACGCCCGAGGAGCGGCGGGAGCGGGTCACGTCGCCGGGCAGGACGCTGGTCGACTGCCTGCGCACGCTGCCCTTCGACGAGGCGCTCGCGGTGGCCGACTCGGCGCTGCGTCACGGTGCCTTCGACCGGGCCGGACTGGTCGGGCCGGCCGAGGCGGTCCGCGGTGCGGGTGCGGCACGGTGCCGGGCCGTCGCCGCTGCTGCCGACGGCCGGGCCGCGAACCCGTTCGAGTCGGTGCTCCGGGCGATCGCGCGCGACGTTCCGGGGCTCGACCTGGTGCCGCGGGTTGAGATCCGCGCACGAGGGCTGTCGGTCCGTCCCGACCTGGTCCGCCGCACCCTCCGGGCGGTCGCCGACCTGGTCGCCTGACGTGGGCTCGGCTACTGGTCGGGGCGGTCCTCGTCCTTGCGGCGGAAGCGACGGTTCAGGTCGCGCAGGAAGTCCTCGTCGTCGTCGGGAGCGACGGAGCGACGGGGCGGGTTGGGGGACGGGGGACGGCGGCGCACGGGAGCGCCGGAACGCCGGCGCTCGATCAGCCAGAAGATGCTGTAGACGAGCGCCGCGGCCAGGATCACGACGAGCAGGAACTTTCCCACGCCTCCAGAGTAGGCGGACGCGCAAGGGCGGGCCGGAGCGTGCGCGGCGCCGGCACTACGCTGAGCCCGTGAAGGAGTTCCTCGTCTACACGCTGGCCCGGCTCGGCCTGTTCGTGGCGTCGTTCGCCCTGGTGCTCGGGATCTGGATGCTCGTCTCCGGGACGGTGTCGGTGCCGCTGCTGTGGCCGCTCCTCATCGCGGCGGTGCTGTCCGCGATCGGCTCCTACTACCTCCTCCAGGGCCCGCGCCAGCGGTTCGCCGCCCGCGTCGAGGCCCGCGCCGACAACGCCGTACGCCGGTTCGAGGAGGCGCGCGCCAAGGAAGACCGGGACTGAGGTGCCCGACCTGCCGCCGGTGCGCGTCGAGGGCTGCTGCCGTGTCGCCGACCGGTCCGAGGACCGCGCGTGGCTGCACGAGGCGGTGCGCAGGGTCGAGGCCGACAGCAACCGCTCGGCCGACACGCACCTGCACGTGTTCCCGCTGCCGGTGGGGTGGGACGTCGACCTCTACCTCAAGGACGAGTCGGTGCACCCGACGGGCTCCCTGAAGCACCGACTCGCGCGCTCGCTGTTCCTCTACGCGCTGTGCAACGGCTGGGTCCGCGAGGGCACCACGGTCGTGGAGGCGTCGTCGGGGTCGACCGCCGTCTCCGAGGCGTACTTCGCCCGGCTGCTCGGGCTGCCCTTCGTCGCGGTGATGCCGGCCACCACCTCGCGCGGCAAGATCGAGCTGATCGAGTTCCACGGCGGCCGGTGCCACCTCGTCGACGACCCGGGATCGATGTACGACGAGGCGCGACGGCTCGCCGCGGAGACCGGCGGGCACTACATGGACCAGTTCACCTTCGCCGAGCGGGCCACCGACTGGCGCGGCAACAACAACATCGCCGAGTCCGTCTTCGAGCAGCTCGCCCAGGAGCGGCACCCGGTGCCCGCGTGGGTCGTCGTCGGTGCCGGCACGGGCGGCACGTCGGCGACGATCGGTCGCTTCGTGAGGTACCGCCGCCATGACACCCGCGTGTGCGTCGCCGACCCGGAGGGCAGCGCGTTCTTCGACGGCTGGGCGAGCGGCGACCCGTCGTACGCCACCGGCCGGGCCTCGCGGATCGAGGGGATCGGGCGGCCGCGGATGGAGCCGTCGTTCGTGCCGGGCGTCGTCGACGCGATGGTGTCGGTGCCCGACGCGGCCTCGATCGCCGCGATGCGGTGGTGCTCGCGGGTGACCGGCCGCCTCGTCGGGGCGTCCACGGGCACGGCGCTGTGGGCGGCGCTGCGGCTGGTCGCGTCGATGCGCACGGCGGGCACCCCCGGCAGCGTCGTCACGCTGGTCTGCGACGGCGGCGAGAGGTACGCCGGCACCTACTACGACGACGGGTGGCTCGCCGCCCAGGGCCTCGACGTGGCGCCGTACGCCGCGACGCTGCAGGGCTTCTACGAGACGGGTGCCTGGTCCGAGCCCGGCTGAGCCCAGTCGGCCAGCGCGGCCGGGACGACCACCGCGAGCGCGGGCACGCTCCAGGTCATGAAGCCCCAGCCGAACAGCACGAGCAGCACCTGGAACGCGACCACCGCCGACCAGCCGACGCGCACCCGCAGGCGTCCACGGCTGAGCAGGAGCAGGCCGATCGTGAGCTCGCCGGCCATCATGGCCAGGCCCCACACCGCCGGGTGCGCCATGAACACGTCGTGCCACCCGTCGCGCACGAAGCCCAGGACCGCCCCGTCCGCGAAGTGCCGGTAGAACCCGGTGTCCGCCACGACGATGCCGAGGTGCACGCCCGCCATGGTCAGGTAGAACCCGCCCACGAAGCGCCGCACCCGCCGGGCCCGGCCGGCATGCCGTCCAGGCGGCGGGTCGAGGGTCGTCGGGGGAGCTGGGGTCGCGTGCGTGCTGCGCATGGTGGGTCGCCTCCGGTCCCAGCCTCGTCCGCCGCCACGGACGGCGACAGGGCCGAACGCCCCGGGCGGCGCGGCGCGGTCAGGAGGCGATCAGGAGGCCGACGAACACGCCGGCCGCCCAGAGCAGCTCGGCGACGCCGGTGCGCTGCAGGACGGGCACGAGGTCGCGTCCGGTGGTGCCGCCCAGCACCAGCCGGGTCGCGGGCACGACGGGCAGCAGGAACACCAGGCCGAGCAGGGCCAGCCGGCTGGTCACCAGGACCACGGCCACCAGCGCGACCACCGCGGCGCCGACGAGCAGGGCGTAGAGGTACCTGCTGCGCTCGTCGCCCAGCGCCACCGCGAGCGTGCGCTTGCCCGCCACGCGGTCGGTCGGGATGTCGCGCAGGTTGTTCGCGACCAGGATCGCGCAGGCCAGCGCGCCGACCCCGACGGCGGCGTAGACCGAGGCCAGCGGCACCGACTCCGTCTGCACGTACGTCGTGCCCGCCACCGCCACCAGGCCGAAGAACACGAACACCATCACCTCGCCCAGCGCGGAGTAGCCGTAGGGACGGGTGCCGCCGGTGTAGAACCACGCGGCCAGCACGGCGAGCGCCCCGACCAGCAGCAGCCACCACGAGGTCGTCGCGGCCAGCACCAGGCCGGCCAGCATCGCCACCCCGAGGGACGCGAACGCCGCCGCCTTCACCGACCCCGGCGACGCCACCCCCGACCCGACCAGCCGCAGCGGGCCGACCCGGTCGGCGTCGGTGCCGCGGACCCCGTCGGAGTAGTCGTTGGCGTAGTTCACGCCGACCTGCAGGGCGAGCGCGACCACGAGCGCCAGGCCCGCCTTCCACCACACCGCCGCGTCGACGTACGCCGCCACGCCGGTGCCGGCGAGCACCGGCGACACCGCCGCCGGGAGGGTGCGCGGGCGGGCGCCCTCGAGCCACTGCGCGGGCGTCGCCCCAGGGGTTGTCACAGTCGGGGATTCTCGCAGGCATAGCGTGTCGCCTCGTGAGCAGCCCCGTGGCCGGAGCAGGACGCCGCCGCACCGACGACCCCGGGCCGGGGCTGCGCCCGGTGCGCGGCACCGCCGCCGAGATCCTGGCGCTGCTGCGCTCGTGGGAGGACGCCGCGGACCCCCCGCCGCTCGTCGTGGAGACGTCCGGCTCGACCGGCGCCCCCAAGCGCGTCGTGCTCTCCCGGGCCGCCCTGCGCGCCTCCGCCGACGCCACGACGGCGCGCCTCGGCGGCCCCGGCCAGTGGCTGCTGAACCTCCCCCCGGCGTACGTCGCCGGCCTGCAGGTGCTCTTCCGCTCGGTCCGGTCCGGGACCGAGCCGGTGCTGGGGGAGGGTCCGATGACCGGCGGGCGGCGCTACGTGTCGCTGGTGCCCACCCAGCTCACCCGCGTGCTCGCCACCGACCCCGGAGGGCTGCGTGGCTACGACGCGGTGCTCGTCGGCGGCGCCCGCCTCGACCCGCGGCTGCGGGCCCGCGCGCTCGACCGCGGCGTGCCGGTGGTCGCGACCTACGGCACGAGCGAGACCTGCGGCGGCTGCGTCTACGACGGCCTGCCGCTCGACGGCGTCGCGGTCCGGGTCGGCGCCGACGGGCGGGTCCGGATCGGCGGGCCGGTCCTGTTCGACGGGTACGACGGCGAGCCCGGCCCGACCGCGGAGGCCCTGCAGGACGGGTGGTTCGTCACCGCCGACCTCGGCCGCATCGACCACGACGGCCGGCTCGAGGTGCTCGGCCGGGTCGACGACGTGGTCGTCTCCGGCGGCGTCAACGTCCCGCCCGCCCCGGTGGCCGACCGGCTGCGCGAGCACCCCGGCGTCGAGGAGGCCGAGGTGGTCGGCGTCCCCGACGACGAGTGGGGCGAGGCGGTCGTCGCCCTGGTGGTCGGCGACCTCGCCCTCGACGACGCCCGCGACTGGGTGGCGGCCGCCCTGCCGCGGGCCTGGGCGCCCCGTCACGTCGTACGCCTCGACGCGCTCCCCCTGCTGCACAACGGCAAGGTCGACCGGGCGGCGCTCGCGCGGAAGGCCCGCGCCGGTGCCTGACGTCTTCGCGGTCCCGATGCGCACCCGCTTCCGCGGGATCACCGTGCGCGAGGGGATGCTGCTGCGCGGCGACGCGGGGTGGGGGGAGTTCAGCCCGTTCCTGGAGTACGACGCCCGGGTGGCCGCCCCCTGGCTGCGCGCCGCGCGGGAGGCCGCCGACGAGGGCTGGCCGGAGCCGCTGCGCGACAGCGTCCCGGTCAACGTGACCGTGCCCGCCGTCGGGCCCGAGCAGGCTGCCGCGATCGTGCTGGCCGGCAACGGGTGCCGCACCGCGAAGGTCAAGGTCGCCGAGCCCGGGCAGTGCCTCGCCGAGGAGGAGGCCCGCCTCGAGGCGGTCCGCGACGCCCTCGGCCCCGGGGGCGCGGTCCGCGTCGACGCCAACGGGCTGTGGGACGTCGACGAGGCGCTGCGCCGGATCCCCCTGCTGGACCGGGCCGCCGGCGGGCTGGAGTACGTCGAGCAGCCGTGCGCCACGGTCGAGGACCTCGCGCTGGTGCGGCGGCGGGTCGACGTACCCATCGCCGCGGACGAGTCGATCCGCCGGGCCGAGGACCCCTACCGCGTGCGCGACCTCGAGGCCGCCGACGTCGCGGTGCTCAAGGTGCAGCCGCTCGGCGGGGTGCGCGCCTGCCTGCGCATCGCCGAGGACATCGGCCTGCCGGTCGTGGTCTCGAGCGCCCTGGAGACCAGCGTCGGCATCGCCGCGGGGGTGGCCCTCGCCGCGGCGCTGCCCGAGCTGCCGTTCGCGTGCGGGCTCGCCACCGTCCAGCTGCTCACCGACGACGTGGTCGGCTCGCCGCTGCTGCCGCGCGACGGCGCGCTGCCCGTGGTCCGACCGGAGGTGGACCCCGCCGCCCTCGACCGGGTGCGCGCGGGCGACGACCGGGTGCGGCACTGGGCCCGGCGGCTGGCCGAGGTGGACGCGCTGGGGCAGGATGCGACGGCATGACCCCGTCCAACGCCTCGACGGCCCTGGCGAGCGTGCTCGTCGACGAGCTGGTCCGCTGCGGGGTCCGCGACGCGGTGCTCGCGCCGGGGTCGCGCAGCGCCGCCCTCGCGTTCGCGCCTGCACGCCGCGCAGGACCGGCTGCGGCTGCACACCCGCGTCGACGAGCGGTCCGCGGGCTTCCTCGCGCTCGGCCTCGCCCGGACCAGCCACCGCCCGGTGGCGGTCGTGACGACCAGCGGCACGGCGGTCGCGAACCTGCACCCGGCGGTGCTCGAGGCGTCGCACGCCGGCGTACCCCTGCTCGTGCTCAGCGCCGACCGGCCCGCCCGGCTGCGCGGGACCAACGCCAACCAGACCACCGACCAGGTCAAGATCTTCGGCGCTGCCGCGCGCGACGCCTCGGACGTGCCCGCCGCCCATCCCGGCAGCGGCGACGTCGAGCGGCGCCAGGTCGTGTCGTGGCGGGCGCTGGCGGCCCGTGCCTGCGCCGTCGCGCAGGGCCGCCTCGGCGGCCGCCCGGGACCCGTGCACCTCAACCTGCAGTTCGAGGAGCCGCTGGTCCCGGACGCGTCCGACGGCTGGGGGAGCGCGCTGGACGGCGCCCCCGACGGGCGCCCCTGGATGACGCCCGGCGACCGGCCGCTCGCCCAGCCGCAGCCGATCCGGCGGGACCTGCGCACCGTCGTGGTCGCCGGCGACGACGCCGGTCCGCCGCGCCCGGGTGCTCGCCGAGACCGCGGGCTGGCCGCTGCTGGCCGAGCCGACCAGCGGCTCGCGCACCGGCGACATCGCGATCCGCACCTACCGGCTGCTGCTCGCCGACGACGACCTCGCCGCGCGCATCGAGCAGGTCGTCGTCTTCGGCCACCCCACGCTGTCGCGCCCGGTCGCCCGGCTGCTCGGCCGCGACGACGTCGAGCTGTACGCCGTGCGCGGGCCCTCCGGGTGGTCCGACGTCGGCCACCACGTGCACTTCGTCGTCGACCGCGTCGAGCTCGAGGGCGTCGCGCCGGGCTGGTTCGCCAGCGAGAAGGTGCCCGAGGCCGAGCCGGAGGCCGACCCCTGGCTGCAGGAGTGGCGGGACCGCGACGCCGCGGTGTCGCGCGACCTCGACGCGCTGCTGGCCGCTCGCGGGGCGCTGACCCCGCACCAGGTCGCGGGCGCGGTGAGCGCGGCCCTGCCCGCCGGGCGGGCTGCTCTTCGTCGGCGCGTCCAACCCGGTGCGCGACCTCGACCTGATGGTGGCGCGCTACCCCGTCGGCGACCACCGGATGGTCGTCGGCAACCGCGGCCTGGCCGGCATCGACGGGTCGGTCTCCACGGCGGTCGGGCGCCGCGCTGGGCCGCCCGCACAGCACCCGCTCCCTCGCGCTGCTCGGCGACGTCACCTTCCTGCACGACGCCAACGGGCTCGTGCTCGGCCCCGACGAGGAGCGCCCCGACCTGACGATCGTGGTGGTCAACGACGACGGCGGCTCGATCTTCGCCTCGCTGGAGCAGGGCGGGGAGGGCTACGCCGGCACCTACGAGCGGCTCTTCGGCACGCCGCACGGCGTCGACCTCGCCACCCTCTGCGCGGCCACCCGCACGCCGCACTGGCGGGTCGACTCCCTCGAGGAGCTGCGGCACGCCCTGGCGAGCCCCGCCGGCGGCATCGAGGTCGTCGAGGCCGTCGTGCGCCGCGACGACCGGCGCGAGCTCGACGCCGCGATCCGGGCCCTGGCCGCCCCGGCCTGACCGACCAGGCGCGGCTGAGGGCACCCAGCGCAAGGACGATCAAGCCGGGGTGGTGGGGGTCCGAGCAGGATGGGTGGCATGAGCACGGCGGCCGACCACTTCAGCGAGCTTCGTCGACGTGCTGGCCGAGGCGCTCGACGACCACGAGGCGACCGGCGCGGACCTCGCGGCGCGGCTGTACCTCTCGCGCTTCCACCTCGACCGGATCGTCTCGTCGGTGGCCGGGGAGCCGCCGAGCCGGTTCCGCCGCCGGATGCTCCTCGAGCGGGCGGCGTACCGCCTGCTCACCACCCGACCGCACCATCCTCGACGTCGCGGTCGAGGCCGGCTACGGCTCGCACGAGGCGTTCACCCGCGCCTTCACCCGGGCGTACGGCGTCGGGCCCGGCCGGTGGCGGCGGCAGCCGGCCCACGGTCGTCAGGTCGCGCTCGCGGCGCCCAGCGACGTGCACTTCCACCCACCCGGCGAGCCTCCGGCTGCCCGCAGAGAAGAAGGTGACCTCCATGGACCTGCTCATGACGATGGTCGAGCACCACGTCTGGCTGACCGGCGAGATCGTCGAGCACGCCGCCGGCCTGCCCGACGAGCAGCTCGACGAGGTGATCGAGCTCTAGGTCGACGACGACCCCGACCCCACGACCCTGCGGCGGCTGATGTCGCGGCTGGTCGGGCAGATGGGCATGTGGAACGCCGCCCTCGCCGACCGCGACTACGACTGGTCGGTCGAGGAGCACGAGACCGTCGACTCGCTGCGCGCGCGGCTGGCCGAGGAGGGGCCGACGTACCTCGCCCACGTCCGCGAGGTCGTCGACCAGGGCCGCCTCGACGACACCTTCGTCGACGCGCTGTGCGAGCCCGCCGGAGGTCTTCACCTACGGCGGGATGATCGCGCACGTGCTGACCTTCGCGGCCCACCGGCGCACGCTGGCGGTGCTGGCCCTCGACAGGCACGGCGTCCCCGACGCTGGGCTGGGGCGACCCGATGCGCTGGGTGGCCGACCACGCCTCGTCCTGACGAGCCGGCGCCTGGACGACCCCTGTTGAATGGGCGCGTGCATCTCGCGCTCTCCCTCGTCGCCCTCGCCGCCGTCGTCGTCGTGGTCGCCGGCTTCTGCCGGCGCTACGACCTGCCCGCGCCGCTCGTCCTGGTCGCGCTCGGCGCGGCCGGGTCGTTCCTGCCGTTCGTCCCCGAGGTCCACCTGACCGCCGAGGTCGTGCTGGTCGGGCTGCTGCCGCCGCTGCTCTACTCCGCGGCGCTGCAGACCTCGCTGGTCGACTTCAACGCCAACCGGCGCGCGATCCTGCTGCTGTCCATCGGCCTGGTCGCGTTCACCACGGCCGGTGTCGCGGTGGTCGTCCACTACGTCATCCCGGCGATCTCCTGGCCCGCGGCGTTCGCCCTCGGCGCGGTCGTGGCGCCGCCCGACGCGGTCTCGGCGACCGCGATCGCGCGCCGCATCGGGCATGCCCGCGCCGGATCGTCACGATCCTCGAGGGCGAGTCGCTGCTCAACGACGCGACCGCGCTGGTGGCGCTGCGCACCGCCATCGCCGCTCGGCGGCGCGGCGGCACGGTGACCTCGGCGATCGGTCGGCGGCGACTTCCTGCTCGCGGCGGTCGGCGGGCGTGGCGGTCGGCCTGCTGCTGTACGTCGTGGTCGGCGGGTGCGCAAGCGCGTCGACCGACCCGGTCATCGACACCAGCGTCTCGCTGGTCACGCCGTTCGTGGCGTACGTCGCCGCCGAGTCGATCCACGCCTCCGGCGTGCTCGCCGTCGTCGTCGCCGGGCTGCTGCTGGGCCACAAGGCGCCGGTCCTGCAGACCGCGACCTCGCGGATCGCCGAGCGGCTCAACTGGCGGACCATCTCGTTCCTGCTGGAGAACGCCGTCTTCCTGCTGATCGGCCTGCAGGCCCGCTGGATCGTCGCGCGACGTCGCCGCGAGCGGCGTACCGCGCGCGACGTCGTGCTGCTGTGCGTGGCCACCTTCCTGGCCGTCGTCGTGCTCCGGCTGGTCTGGGTGTTCCCGGCGCGCTACCTGCTGGTCCGGCCGGGGCCCGACGGGGAGACCGGCGAGCACCCGTCGTGGCGCACACCGCCGTGCTCGGCTGGGCCGGGATGCGCGGCGTGGTCACGCTGGCGGCGGCGTTCGTGATCCCGGACGACGTGCACGTACCGCGAGACGCTGATCCTGGTCGCGCTGGTGGTCGCCGCCGGGACGCTGTTCCTGCAGGGGCTCCACGCTGCCCTGGCTGGTGCGCCGGCTGCGGCTGCCCGCGCCCGGACCCGCGCGAGGACGCGCTGGCCCGGGCCGCGCTGTTCGAGAAGGCCACCGCCGCCGGCCTGGAGCGGCTGGACCGAGCACATCGACGAGGACGACCCGTTCGGCACCGTCGGCCGCGCTGCGCCGGCGCGCCGAGCAGCGCAACATCGCTGCGTGGGAGCGGCTCGGCGGCACCGCACCCCGACGAGGAGACGCCGAGCGAGGCCTACGCCCGGCTGCGGCTGGAGATGCTCGAGGCCGAGCGGGAGAAGGTGCTGAGGTGCGCAGCACCGGCGCGATCCCGCACGAGGTGGTCGAGGAGCGTGCTGGCCGCGCTCGACGTGGAGGAGTCGATGCTCGACGTCCACAACGAGCGGCACGGCAGCGCGCTCGACGAGGCGCCGACACGGTCAGCGGCGATCGCCGGCAGCGATCGCGTGCCTGCGAGCACCTGCGGGAGCGCGCCCCGCGACGTACCGCGTCCGAGGTCGACGGGGGTCTGCGAGGACTGCGTCCGGGATGGGCTAGCGGGCCTGGGTGCACCTGCGCAAGTGCCTGGACGTGCGGCCACGTCGGCTGCTGCGACTCCTCGCCGCGCCGGCACGCCAGCGGCGCACTTCGACGAGAGGCGGCCACCCGGTGATGCGCTCGGCCGAGCCGGGCGAGGACTGGCGCTGGTGCTTCGTCGACAACCGGCTCGGGTGAGCCCTGGGTGACCTCGGGCACGGCATAGGTTCTGCACCATGAGGATCACGAAGTTCGGCCACGCCTGCGTCCGCATCGAGCACGACGGCCAGGTCGTCGTCATCGACCCCGGTGCCTTCACCGAGCGCGAGGCCGTCGACGGCGCCACCGCCGTGCTCATCACCCACGAGCACCTCGACCACCTCGACGTCGACAACCTGCGCGCGACCGACGCGCCGGTGTTCACGATCGAGGCGGTCCGCACG
Source organism: uncultured Actinomycetota bacterium (assembly GCA_963781745.1). Taxonomy (GTDB): domain Bacteria; phylum Actinomycetota; class Actinomycetes; order Propionibacteriales; family Nocardioidaceae; genus Nocardioides_B. The sequence goes on from CAWAHH010000013.1 coordinate 59,279, forward strand.
CAGATCGCGGACGCCGACCGGCGCGTCGCCGAGCGGGTCACCGTCGTCTCGCCCGGCGAGCAGGTCGACGTCGGCCTCCCGGTCACCGCGGTCGGCGAGCTGCACGCGGTGATCCACGAGGACCTGCCGCGCTTCCACAACACCGGGTACGTCGTCGACGTCGGCGGCACTGCGGGTCTACCACCCCGGCGACTCCTTCACGCCGCCCGGCGGCCCGGTCGACGTGCTGCTGCTGCCGATCCACGCACCCTGGAGCAGGATCTCCGAGGTCGTCGACTTCGGCCGCCCGTCGGCGCGCCGCGCGCCGTCGCCGTGCACGACGGGCTGCTGAACGACACCGGCCTCGAGCGTCGTCGGGCGCAACCTCGAGGGCCTGCTCGGCGCCCGCGACGTGGCCTACCGGGTGAGCCGGCGTCGAGCCGGGTCTCGGACCCGGTGCGGCTAGCTCCGTCCCGGCCAGCGCGTCGCGGACCGGCACGAACTTCGCCTGCGCCTCGGCCAGCTCGGCCTCGGGGTCGGAGTCGGCGACGATGCCGCAGCCCGCGAACAGCCGCACCCGCGCGCCGTCGATCTCGGCCGAGCGCAGCGCGATGCCCCACTCGCCGTCGCCGGTGGCGTCCATCCAGCCGACCGGGCCGGCGTAGCGGCCGCGGTCCATGCCCTCGATCTCGGTGATCAGCGCGGTGGCCACGTCGGTGGGCGTGCCGCCGACGGCGGCGGAGGGGTGCAGCGCCTCGGCGAGGTCGAGCGAGGTGCCGACGGCGTCGGCGGCGTCGTGGATGACCCCGGCGACGTCGGTGGCCAGGTGCATGACGTTGGGCAGGTGCAGCACGAACGGCGCCTCGGGCACGTTCATCGACGAGCAGTGCGGCGCGAGCGCGTCGGCGACCGAGCGGACGGCGTACTCGTGCTCCTCGAGGTCCTTCGACGACCGGGCCAGCGTGGCGGCGAGGGCGAGGTCGCGGGCGTCGTCACCGGTGCGCCGGATGGTGCCGGCCAGCACCCGCGAGGTGACCAGCCCGCGCTCGCGCCGCACCAGCATCTCCGGCGTCGCGCCGAACAGGCCGTCGACGTGGAAGGTCCAGCACATCGGGTAGGTCTCGGCGAGCCGCGGCAGCGGCCAGCGCACGTCGATGTCCTCGGAGGCGGTGGCCAGCAGGTCGCGGGCGAGCACGACCTTCTCCAGCGTCGCCGGCGTTGATCCGGCGCACCGCCTCGGCGACCACCGTCTCCCACTCGGTGCCGCTCAGGCGCCGTCGGCGAACGTCGACACCGGCCGGCGCGGCGCGGCGCCGACGTCGGCGCACGCTCGGGGGGCGCGGGGATGGCGCCCGACGCCGATCGTGGTGACCCAGGTGCGTGTCGCCGCGGCGGCCGACGACGACCTCGGGCACGACCAGGACGCTGTCGCCGGGGTCGTCGGCGAAGGCGAACGAGCCGAAGCAGACCAGCCCCGAGCCCGGGCACGCCCACCTCGTCGCGGACCACGGCGCTGCAGGTGTGGTCGGCCCACCACCGGCGCGGCCTCGGCGAACCGCTCGGGGCCGGAGGTGCGGCACACGGCCGCGGCGCCCCAGCCGACGAGGCCCTCGCCGCGGCGCACCCAGGCGGTGCACCGTCGCCGGCGTCCTCCGGCAGCAGGGCGAGCAGGGGGCCGGGGTCGTCGACGCGCACGGTGCGGACGACGAGCGGGGCGGCCTCGCGTCCGGGCTCCGGCGCGTCCAGCCTCGAAGGCCCTGAAGGCACGGTCACGATGGGCCAGCCTACGGCGGGTCCGCCGAGCCGCCCTAGGGTGGTCCCCGTGACCCGTGCCCAGCTCGACAAGCAGCCCCGCGGACGTCGCCGCGATGTTCGACGACGTCGCGCGGCGCTACGACCTGACCAACGACGTGCTGTCGCTGGGCCAGGACCGCCGCTGGCGCCGCCAGGTCGTCGACGCCGTCGACCCGCGGCCCGGCGAGCGGGTGCTCGACCTGGCCGCCGGCACGGGCACGTCGAGCCAGCCGTTCGCCGACCGGGGCGCGCTCGTGGTGCCCTGCGACTTCTCGCTCGGCATGCTGCGCGTCGGCAAGCAGGCCCGGCCGCTGCTCGGCTTCACCGCCGGCGACGGCACCCGGCTGCCCTTCGCCGACGACACCTTCGACGCGGTGACGATCTCGTTCGGCCTGCGCAACATCGTCGACCCCGACGCCGGCCTGCGCGAGCTGCTGCGGGTCACCCGGCCCGGCGGCCGGCTGGTGGTCTGCGAGTTCAGCCACCCGACCTGGGCGCCGTTCCGCACGGTCTACGTCGAGTACCTCATGAGGGCGCTGCCCTCCGTCGCCCGCGCGGTCTCCTCCGACCCGGACGCCTACGTCTACCTGGCCGAGTCGATCCGCGCCTGGCCGGACCAGCAGCGGCTCGCCGACCGGATCGCCCGCGCCGGGTGGACCGCCCCGCGCTGGCGCAACCTCTCCGGCGGCATCGTCGCGCTGCACCACGCCGTCGCCCCCGCCGCTGCCGCCTGACCGAGGTGCGGTTCGCGCCGCAATATCGCAACGTGTGCGTGACGTAAATGCCGCAGGTCAGGAGCGGTTTCGACGGGTTCTCGCCGGACCACGGGCGGTCGGCGGCCGGGTCGCGGGATGTGACACCGGCCTCTAGACTGTGCCCGTGAGCGTTCGTGAAGCCATTCACAATCACACTTGGGGCCACGCGGAACCGTCCCGGACGACAGGGAGAGGGTGCCCCCGATGACCCGGACCACCGCCGACGCGCGGCAGGCCGACGTCATCGTCGTCGGCGCCGGTCCCGCCGGGGCGAGCGCCGCCTACCACCTCGCCAACGCCGGGCGTCGACGTGCTGCTGCTGGAGAAGTCGGCCTTCCCGCGCGACAAGATCTGCGGCGACGGGCTCACCCCGCGCGCGGTCCGCCAGCTGGTCGCATGGGCATCGACCTCGACGCGCCCGGGCTGGCAGCGCAACAACGGCCTGCGCATCGTCGGCGCGGGCCACCGCCTCGAGCTGCCCTGGCCGGAGCTCGCCTCCTTCCCGCCCTACGGCATGGTCCGCACCCGGATGGACCTCGACGAGATCCTGGCCCGGCACGCCGAGAAGGCGGGCGCCCGGCTGATGGAGCGCACGTCGGTCACCGGCCCGGTCCTCGACGAGCGCACCGGCCGCGTCGTCGGCGTCACCGCGAAGCCGGTCGACGACCGGGGCCGCGCGATCGGCGAGCGAGGCACCTACACCGCGCCCGTCGTCGTGGCCTGCGACGGCGTCTCCGCCCGGCTGGCCATCGCGCTGGGCCTCGAGCGCCGCGAGAACCGCCCGATGGGCGTCGCCGTCCGCGCCTACTACGAGACCCCGCGCCACGACGACGCCGTGGATGGAGTCCTGGCTGGAGCTCTGGGACGGCGCGCCCAACGCGAGCAACCTGCTGCCCGGCTACGGCTGGATCTTCGGCGTCGGCGACGGCACCGCCAACGTCGGCCTCGGCATCCTCAACACCTCCAAGGCCTTCCGGCACGTCGACTACAAGGACGTGCTGCAGCGCTGGCTCTCGCACACCCCGCCGGAGTGGGGCTTCCGCGACGAGAACCTCGTCGGCCGGATCGGCTCGGCCGCCCTGCCGATGGGCTTCAACCGCAAGCCGCACTACACGCGCGGCGTGCTGCTCGCCGGCGACTCCGGCGGGCATGGTCAACCCGTTCAACGGCGAGGGCATCGACTACGCCCTCGAGTCGGGCCACCTCGCGGCCGAGACGATCGTGCAGGCGCTGGCCCGTCCGGAGGGTCCCGCGCGTGAGCGGGTCCTGCACGGGTACGCCGCCTCGCTGGACGCCGCGTACGGCGGGTACTTCACGCTGGGCCGGGTCTTCGCCAAGATGATCGGCAACCCGACGTTCATGAAACAGGCCACGAGGTACGGCCTGCCCCGCACGGCTCTGATGAAGTTCATGCTCAAGCTGATGGCGAACCTCACCGACCCGCGCGACGGCGACGTCTCGGACCGGGTGATCAACGCACTGTCCAAGGTGGCCCCGGCCGCCTGACCGCACCAGCACGACAGCAGCACGGCACGACGACAGGCACCACCACAGCCACGAGGACAAGGGACGGGAGGGAACCGCGGTGGAGCTCTACACACCCGTTCTCGCGCTGATGATCCTGGCGGCAGGGTTCGCGGTCTTCTCGGTCGCGGTCAGCTCGCTCACCGGCCCCAAGCGCTACAACCGGGCCAAGCTGGACTCCTACGAGTGCGGCATCGAGCCGACCCCGCAGGCGCTCGGCGGCGGCAAGTTCCCGGTGAAGTACTACATCACCGCGATGATGTTCATCGTCTTCGACATCGAGATCGTCTTCCTCTACCCCTGGGCGGTCTACTTCGACTCGATGAAGCTGTTCGGCCTCGTCGAGATGGTGCTGTTCATCGCGACCGTGTTCGTCGCCTATGCATATGTGTGGCGCCGCGGCGGACTGGAATGGGACTAGGTCATGGGACTCGAGGAGAAGCTCCCGAGCGGAGTGCTGCTGACGACCGTCGAGGGCGTCGCGGGCTACATGCGCAAGGCGTCGTTCTGGCCGGCCACGTTCGGCCTGGCCTGCTGCGCGATCGAGATGATGACCTCGGGCGGGCCGCGCTACGACCTGGCCCGCTTCGGCATGGAGGTGTTCCGCGCCTCGCCGCGGCAGGCCGACCTGATGATCGTGGCCGGCCGGGTCAGCCAGAAGATGGCCCCCGTGCTGCGGCAGATCTACGACCAGATGGCCGAGCCGAAGTACGTCCTGGCGATGGGCGTCTGCGCGAGCTCCGGCGGCATGTTCAACAACTACGCGATCGTGCAGGGCGTCGACCACGTCGTCCCGGTCGACATGTACCTCCCCGGCTGCCCGCCGCGGCCCGAGATGCTGATCGACGCGATCCTCAAGCTGCACAAGCAGGTCCAGGCGACCAAGCTCGGCGCGAACCGCCTCGCCGAGATCGAGGAGAACGAGACGGTGGCCCTCAACGCGCTGCCCACCTCGTCGATGAAGGGGCTGCTGCGGTGAGCGACGACACCCCGAAGTCCCCGCGGATCACCGAGGGCACCGACGCCGACGCGACCGACACCGCGCCGGAGAACACCCTCCCGGCCGACCCGCAGCAGCTCGAGCCCGAGGTGGTCGGGGTCCGGCACGGCATGTTCGGCGTGCGCGGCTCCGGCGACACGTCCGGGTACGGCGGCCTGGTCCGCCCGGTCACGATGCCCGGCGGGACCGCGCGTCCCTACGGCGGCTGGTTCGACGAGGTGGCCGACGCCCTCGAGGCGGCGCTCGAGCAGACGGGCGTGACCACCGCGATCGAGAAGGTCGTCGTGCACCGCGGCGAGGTCACCTTCTTCATCCGCCGCGCCGACCTGGTCGCGGTCGCCCAGCTGCTGCGGGACGAGTCCCGGCTGCGCTTCGAGTTCTGCTCCGGAGTCTCCGGGGTGCACTACCCCGACGACACCGGGCGCGAGCTGCACGCGGTCTACCACCTGCTGTCGATGACCCACAACCGCCGGATCCGCCTCGAGGTCACCTGCCCCGACGCGGACCCGCACATCCCGTCCGTGGTCGCGGTCTACCCGACCAACGACTGGCACGAGCGCGAGACCTACGACTTCTTCGGCATCGTCTTCGACGGTCACCCCGCTCTCACGCGCATCGAGATGCCCGACGACTGGCCGGGCCACCCGCAGCGCAAGGACTACCCCCTCGGTGGCATCCCCGTGGAGTACAAGGGCGCCACCATCCCACCGCCGGACACGCGGAGGTCGTACAACTGATGAGCACCACACACGAGAACTCGGGCGCTCGCGCCGAGGGCACCCAGGACCCGTACGCCACCGAGGCGGACACCGCCCAGGGCCGCGTCTTCACCGTCACCGGCCAGGACTGGGACTCCGTCGTCTCGGGCATCGCCGACGAGGGGGACGACCGGGTCGTGGTCAACATGGGCCCCCAGCACCCTTCGACCCACGGCGTCCTCCGGCTGATCCTCGAGCTCGAGGGCGAGACGGTGACCGAGGCCCGCTGCGGCATCGGCTACCTGCACACCGGCATCGAGAAGAACATGGAGTTCCGCTCCTGGACGCAGGGCGTCACGTTCTGCACCCGGATGGACTACCTCTCGCCCTTCTACAACGAGGCGACCTACGTCCTCGGCGTGGAGCGGCTGCTCGACATCGAGGACGACATCCCCGAGAAGGCCAAGGTGATGCGGGTCCTCCTCATGGAGATCAACCGCATCTCGAGCCACCTCGTCGCGATCGCCACCGGGGGCATGGAGATCGGCGCCCTCACGGTGATGACGATCGGCTTCCGCGAGCGCGAGCTGTGCCTGGACCTGTTCGAGCTGATCACCGGCCTGCGGATGAACCACGCGTTCTTCCGCCCCGGCGGCGTCGCGCAGGACATGCCGCCCGGCGCGCTCGACCAGATCCGCGACTTCGTCGCCCTGATGCGCAAGCGGCTCCCGGAGTACGCCGCCCTGTGCAACGCCAACCCGATCTTCAAGGGCCGCCTCGTGGGCGTCGGGCACCTCGACCTCGCCGGGTGCCTCGCGCTGGGCCTCACCGGTCCGGTGCTGCGCTCCACCGGCTACCCCTGGGACCTGCGCAAGACCCAGCCGTACTCCGGCTACGAGGAGTACGACTTCGACGTGCCGACCCGCGACACCTGCGACGCCTACGGCCGCTTCCGGATCCGTCTCGACGAGATGTGGGAGTCGCTCAAGATCGTCGAGCAGTGCGCGGAGCGGCTCGCCGGCCTCGAGGGTGCGCCGGTGATGGTGGCCGACAAGAAGATCGCCTGGCCCAGCCAGCTCGCGATCGGCACCGACGGGATGGGCAACAGCCTCGACCACATCCGCCACATCATGGGCGAGTCCATGGAGGCCCTGATCCACCACTTCAAGCTGGTGACCGAGGGCTTCCGGGTGCCGGCCGGCCAGGCCTACGTGCCGATCGAGTCGCCGCGCGGCGAGCTCGGGGCGCACGTCGTCTCCGACGGCGGGACCCGCCCGTTCCGGGCGCACTTCCGCGACCCGTCCTTCACCAACCTGCAGGCGACGTCGGTGATGAGCGAGGGCGGCATGGTCGCCGACGTCATCGTCGCGATCGCGTCGATCGACCCCGTGATGGGTGGAGTGGACCGATGACCCAGACCCCGACGGGCGGCAACGGCGTCACGAGCGTCGCGAGCAACGGGGTCGGCCCGCTGGCCGACAGCGTGCTCGCGGAGCTGCGCGAGATCACCACGCGCTACCCGCAGCCGCGCTCGGCGCTGCTGCCGATGCTGCACCTGGTCCAGAGCGTCGAGGGCCGGGTGACCTCGCGCGGCATCGAGGCGTGCGCCGACATCCTCGGCATCTCCGCGGCCGAGGTGTCCGGGGTGGCGACGTTCTACACGATGTACAAGCGTCGCCCCGTCGGCGACTACCACGTCGGCGTCTGCACCAACACGCTCTGCGCGGTGATGGGCGGCGACGCGATCTTCGAGCGGCTCAAGGACCACCTCGAGGTGGGCAACGACGAGACGACCGAGGACGGCAAGATCACCCTCGAGCACCTCGAGTGCAACGCGGCCTGCGACTACGCCCCGGTGGTGATGGTCAACTGGGAGTTCCTGGACAACCAGACCCCCGAGTCCGCCACGCAGCTGGTCGACGACCTGCGCTCCGGCGTCGAGGTGCAGGCCACCCGCGGCGCACGGATCTGCACCTGGCGCGAGGCCGAGCGGGTCCTCGCCGGCTTCCCGGACGACCGTGCGGACGAGGGCCCGGCCGCCGGGCCCGCCTCGCTGCTGGGCCTCGAGATCGCCCGCGAGAAGGGCTGGACCGCTCCCGGCAGCAGCCGGCGCGAGGTCGGCTCCGGCCGGTCGCGCGAGGGCGGGGGCGGTGACGGCTCCGCCCCCGGCTCCGGCTCGGAGTCGGCGGTCCGCGCCGCGCAGCAGACCAGCGACCAGGCCGAGCCGGACTCCCGGATCGCGGAGTCGGACGCGAAGGTCGTCGGCGAGGACGCCGGCGGCAAGAAGGAAGGTCTCTGATGGTCGACATGCTGACCCCGGTCCTCTCCGACGCCTGGGACTCCGAGCGTCCGTGGACGCTGGACGCCTACGAGGACGTCGACGGGTACGCCGCGCTGCGGACCGCCCTGGGCATGCCCCAGGACGACGTGATCGGCCTGGTCAAGGAGTCCGGCCTGCGGGGCCGCGGCGGCGCGGGCTTCCCCACCGGCATGAAGTGGGGCTTCATCCCGCAGGGCGACGGGAAGCCCCACTACCTCGTGGTCAACGCCGACGAGTCCGAGCCGGGCACGTGCAAGGACATCCCGCTGATGATGGCCTCGCCGCACACGCTGGTCGAGGGCGTGATCATCTCCTCCTACGCCATCCGCGCGAACCACGCGTTCATCTACGTGCGCGGCGAGGTGCTGCACGTCGTGCGCCGCCTCCAGCGCGCCGTCCAGGAGGCCTACCTCGCCGGCCACCTCGGCAAGGACATCCACGGCTCGGGCTACGACCTCGACCTGACCGTGCACGCCGGCGCCGGCGCCTACATCTGCGGTGAGGAGACCGCGCTCCTCGACTCCCTCGAGGGCCGTCGCGGCCAGCCCCGGCTGCGCCCGCCGTTCCCGGCCGTCGCCGGGCTCTACGCCTCCCCGACGGTGATCAACAACGTCGAGTCGATCGCCTCCGTGCCGTCCATCGTGCGCAACGGGCCGGCGTGGTTCAGCTCGATGGGCACCGAGAAGAGCAAGGGCATGACGCTCTACTCGCTGTCCGGCCACGTGAAGCGGCCCGGGCAGTTCGAGGCGCCGCTCGGCATCACGCTGCGCCAGCTGCTCGACCTCTCCGGGGGCGTCCGGGAGGGCCACGAGCTGAAGTTCTGGACGCCCGGCGGCTCGTCCACCCCGCTGCTGACCGCCGAGCACCTCGACGTACCCCTCGACTACGAGGGCGTCGGCGCCGCCGGCTCGATGCTCGGCACCAAGGCGCTGCAGATCTTCGACGAGACCACCTGCGTGGTCCGGGCCGTGCTGCGGTGGACGGAGTTCTACAAGCACGAGTCGTGCGGCAAGTGCACGCCGTGCCGCGAGGGCACCTGGTGGCTCGTGCAGACCCTGGCCCGTCTCGAGAAGGGGCAGGGCACCGTCGACGACCTCGAGCAGCTCGTCGACCAGTGCGACAACATCTTCGGCCGGTCGTTCTGCGCCCTCGGCGACGGCGCGACCAGCCCGATCCTGTCCTCGATCCAGTTCTTCCAGGACGAGTACGTCGCCCACCTCGAGGGCGGCGGCTGCCCCTTCGACCCGGCCGCCTCCACCCTGTTCGCGCCCGCGGGAGCCCGTTCATGACGACTGATGTGACCAAGACCGACCTGGTCACGCTGACCATCGACGGGGTGGAGGTCAGCGTGCCCAAGGGCACGCTCGTGATCCGCGCCGCCGAGCAGGTCGGCGTGCAGATCCCGCGCTTCTGCGACCACCCGCTGCTCGCACCCGTCGGCGCCTGCCGCCAGTGCCTGGTCGAGGTGGCGATGCCCGACCGCGACGGCAACGTGAAGCCGATGTTCGGCCCGCCGATCGCCGGCACCGCGGCAGGGGCCGCCCCGCGGATCAAGCCGCAGGCGTCCTGCACGCTGGTCGCCTCCGAGGGCATGGAGGTCAGCACCCAGGTCAGCTCCAAGATCGCCGACAAGGCCCAGCAGGGCGTGATGGAGTTCCTGCTGATCAACCACCCGCTCGACTGCCCGGTCTGCGACAAGGGCGGCGAGTGCCCGCTGCAGAACCAGGCGATGTCCAACGGCCGCGGCGAGACCCGGTTCACCGAGACCAAGCGCACCTTCCCCAAGCCGATCAGCATCTCCGCGCAGGTGCTCCTGGACCGCGAGCGCTGCGTGCTGTGCGCGCGCTGCACCCGCTTCTCCGAGCAGATCGCCGGCGACCCGTTCATCGCCCTGGTCGAGCGGGGCGCCCTCCAGCAGGTGGGGATCTACGAGCACGAGCCCTTCGAGTCCTACTTCTCGGGCAACACCATCCAGATCTGCCCCGTCGGGGCGCTGACCTCGGCGTCGTACCGCTTCCGCTCGCGGCCCTTCGACCTCATCTCGACCCCGAGCGTGTGCGAGCACTGCGCCTCCGGGTGCTCCCTGCGCACCGACCACCGCCGCGGCAAGGTCACCCGGCGGCTGGCCGGCAACGAGCCCGAGGTCAACGAGGAGTGGAACTGCGACAAGGGTCGCTTCGCCTTCCTCTACGCCCGCCAGGAGGACCGCCTCACCACGCCGCTGGTCCGGGACGAGGAGACCGGGCAGCATCGCCCGGCCTCGTGGCCCGAGGCGTTCGCGGTCGCCGCGCGCGGTCTCGCCGCCGCCCGCGGCAGGGTCGGCGTGCTCACCGGCGGCCGGCTGACCGCCGAGGACGCCTACGCCTACGCGAAGTTCGCCCGGGTCGCGCTCGGCACCAACGACATCGACTTCCGGGCCCGCGCGCACTCCGCCGAGGAGGCCGAGTTCCTGGCCTCGCACGTGGTGGCGAAGGCCCTCGAGGTCACCTACGCCGACCTCGAGCGGGCCAGCGTCGTGCTGCTCGCCGGCCTCGAGCCCGAGGACGAGTCGCCGATCGTGTTCCTGCGGCTGCGCAAGGCAGCTCGCGCCGGTCGCACCCGCGTCGTCTCGGTCGCGCCGTTCACCTCGCGCGGCCTGCAGAAGATGAACGGCACCCTGGTCCGCACCGCGCCCGGCGACGAGCCGGCCGCGCTCGAGGCGCTCGCCCACGACGGCGAGGTCGCCCTCGACGGCGGCGGGGTGATCCTGGTCGGCGAGCGGCTGGCCGCGGTGCCCGGCGCGCTGACCGCGGCCGCTGGCGCTCGCGGGCACGACCGGCGCCCGGCTGGCCTGGGTGCCGCGCCGGGCGGGCGAGCGCGGCGCGGTCGAGGCCGGCTGCCTGCCGAACCTCCTGCCCGGTGGCCGCCCGGTCACCGACGCGGCCGCCCGGGTCGACCTCGGCACCGTCTGGGGCACGACCGTCCCCGCGGCGACCGGCCGCGACGGCGACGCGATCCTCGCGGGCGTGGCCGACGGCAGCGTCACCGCGCTCGTGGTCGGCGGCGTCGACCCGGTCGACCTCCCCGACCCGGTGGCCGCCGCCGCGGCGATCGAGGCCGCCGGCTTCGTGGTCAGCCTCGAGGTCCGCGCCAGCGCCGTGTCCGCGGCCGCCGACGTGGTCTTCCCGGTCGCCCCGGTGGCGGAGAAGGCCGGCACGTTCGTCGACTGGGAGGGCCGGGTCCGGCCCTTCGAGAGGGTGCTCGGCGACGCCGGCGGTCTGCCGGACCTGCGGGTGCTCGCCGGGATCGCCGACGAGATCGGCGTCGACCTCGGATTCCGCACCGTCGACCAGGCGCGTGCGGAGATGTCGGAGGTCGGGGCGTGGGACGGTGAGCGGGTGCAGCCCGCCCCCGTGACCGCCGCCCCCTCGCAGCCCGCCGACGGCAGCCTGCGGCTGGCGACCTGGAAGCCGCTGATCGACGACGGTCGGATGCTCGACGGCGAGGAGTACCTCCGCGCCACCGCCCGCACCCCCGTGGCCCTCGTCTCGGCCGCCACCCTCGCCGGGCTCGCCGCCCCCGAAGGGGGGTCCGTCACGCTGGCCGGGCCGACCGGCGAGGTCGGCCTGCCGGTCGGGGTGGCCGACCTTCCCGACGGGGTGGTCTGGGCGCCCACGTCCGCCCTGCGCGGGCTGGGTGCGCGCGCCGGGTCCGACGTACGTCTGAGCGCGAACGGAGCAGGCGCATGAGCATGTCGGTGGCCCCCCAGACGGTCCTGGCCGCGGACGACCTGTCCGCGTTCGGGCAGGACAACGTCTGGGTCGTGATCCTCAAGGCCGTGCTGATCTTCGTGATCCTGGTCGTGCTGACGCTGTTCAACATCTGGCTCGAGCGCCGCGTGGTCGCCCGCATGCAGCACCGCATCGGCCCCAACGTCCACGGCCCCTTCGGGCTGCTCCAGTCGCTCGCCGACGGCGTGAAGCTCGCGCTCAAGGAGGACATCATCCCGAAGGCGGCCGACAAGGTCGTCTTCATCATCGCCCCGGTGCTGTCCACGGTGCCGGCGTTCCTGGCCTTCGCGGTGATCCCGTTCGGCCCCGAGGTCGCGGATCCCCTTCACCGACACGGTCACGCCGCTGCAGCTGACCGACATGCCGGTCGGGCGTGCTCTTCATCCTGGCGATCAGCTCGATCGGCATCTACGGCATCGTGCTCGGCGGCTGGTCCAGCGGGTCGACGTACTCCCTGCTCGGCGGGCTGCGCAGCTCCGCGCAGATGATCTCCTACGAGGTCGCGATGGGCCTCGCGCTGGTCGCGGTCTTCCTCTACGCCGGCTCGATGTCGACCTCGGAGATCGTCGACGCCCAGTCCCGGCTGTGGTTCGGCGTGATCCTCATCCCGTCCTTCGTGATCTACGTGATCGCGATGGTCGGCGAGACCAACCGCGCGCCGTTCGACCTCCCGGAGGCCGAGGGCGAGCTCGTCGGCGGCTTCCACACCGAGTACTCCTCGCTGAAGTTCGCGCTGTTCTTCCTCGCCGAGTACGTCAACATGGTGACCGTCTCGGCGCTGGCCACCACGCTGTTCCTCGGCGGCTGGCGGGCGCCCTGGCCGATCTCGGCGATCAACGACGGCATGTTCAACCACGACTACTGGCCGTTCCTGTGGTTCATCGCCAAGGTGATGGTCTTCGTCTTCGTCTTCATCTGGCTGCGCGGCTCGCTGCCGCGGCTGCGCTACGACCAGTTCATGGCGTTCGGCTGGAAGCGGCTCATCCCGGTCTCGCTGGTGTGGATCGTGGCCGTCGCCACGATCCGCGCGATCAGCCTCGAGGGCGGCATCGACCGGAGCTACCTCCTCGGCGCGATCGGCGTCGTCGCGGTGCTGTTCCTGGTGCTGTTCTTCTTCGGCGAGAAGCAGGAGTCCGACGCCCTCGACGCGGCCGGCTCCGCGGACGAGCCGGTGCCGTTCGACGCCTTCGCCGGGGGCTACCCCGTCCCGCCGATGCCCGGCCAGTCCCTGGAGGGCGTCCCCTCCACCGTGTCGTCGACCGCCACTGCCGACGGGAAGCGTGACTGATGCCCACCCTCAAGGAACAGTTCTGGGACCCGATCGCGGGTTTCGGGGTGACCTTCCGGACGATGTTCAAGAAGGTCGTCACCGAGCAGTACCCGTTCGAGAAGAAGCCGACCGCGCCCCGCTTCCACGGCCGGCACCAGCTCAACCGCTGGCCCGACGGGCTGGAGAAGTGCATCGGCTGCGAGCTGTGCGCGTGGGCCTGCCCGGCCGACGCGATCTACGTCGAGGGCGCCTCCAACGTCGACGACGCCGAGGGCGGCTCAGGTCGCTTCTCGCCCGGTGAGCGCTACGGCCGCGTCTACCAGATCAACTACCTGCGCTGCATCCTGTGCGGCCTGTGCATCGAGGCGTGCCCGACGCGGGCGCTGACGATGACCAACGAGTACGAGCTGGCCGACAACAACCGCGCCGACCTGATCTACGAGAAGTCCGACCTGCTCGCGCCGCTGCTGCCGGGCATGGAGCTGCCGCCGCACGCGATGCAGCTCGGCGACGACGAGGGCGACTACTACCGCGGCACCGTTCACGCGCACCGCCGACGAGGGCGAGGTCTGAGCATGGTCGCCTTCTGGATCCTCAGCCCGCTGATGGTCGCGGCCGCCCTGGGCATGCTGTTCGCCCGCAAGGCCGTGCACGCGGCCCTGCTGCTCGCGGTCGTGATGATCGGCCTCGCCATGCTGTACGCCGTCCAGGACGCGCCGTTCCTGTTCGCCGTGCAGATCATCGTCTACACCGGCGCGATCTTGATGCTGTTCCTGTTCGTGCTGATGCTCGTCGGCGTCGACGCGTCCGACTCGGTCGTCGAGACGATCAAGGGCCAGCGGCTGATGGCCACCGTCGTCGGCCTGCTCTTCGGCGTGGTGCTCGTGCTCGGGGTCGGCCAGGTGTCGATCGGCGCGGTCACCGGTCTCGACTCGGCCAACGCCGACGGCAACGTGCAGGGGCTCGCCCAGCTGCTGTTCTCCCAGCTACGTCTTCGCCTTCGAGGCCACCAGCGCCCTGCTGATCACCGCCGCGATCGGCGCGATGGTGCTCGCGCACCGCGAGCGGCTCACGCCCAAGCTCACCCAGGCCGACCTCGCCGCCAGCGGATGCGCGACTACGCCGAGCACGGCAAGCACCTCGGGCCGCTGCCCGCGCCCGGCGTCTTCGCCCGGCACAACGCGGTGGACACCCCCGGCCTGCTGCCCGACGGCACCCCGGCCGAGTCCTCGGTCTCGCGCATGCTGCAGGCCCGCGGCACCGTCCGCTCCGCCCCGGCCGGTGACGTCGAGGGGCTCGCCGCGACGATGCGCGGCACCGAGACCGGCCGGTCCGGCGGCCCACCGGGCCCGCGGACAGCGACGGCACGGCAGCCGGGACCGGGACCGGCGAGGACGAGGAGCAGGCATGAGCGCCACACCGTTCCTCGTGCTCTCGGCGATCCTGTTCACGATCGGCTGCGTCGGCGTGCTCACCCGCCGCAACGCCATCGTCGTGTTCATGTGCGTCGAGCTGATGCTGAACGCCTCGAACCTCGCCCTGGTCACCTTCGCCCGGGTCAACGGCAACCTCGACGGGCAGGTCGCCGCCTTCTTCGTGATGGTGGTCGCCGCCGCCGAGGTCGTGGTCGGGCTCGCGATCATCATGACCATCTTCCGCACCCGCCGGTCGGCCTCGGTCGACGACGCGAGCCTGCTGAAGTACTAAGGAGCCCTCACGATGTCTCGTTCCCCTGCACGAGGCCGCCGTGCCCGTGGTGGACCCCGTCCGCCGCGGGCGGGGTCTTCTCGCTGCTCTGGGTGATCATCGCGCTGCCCGCCCTCGGTGCGGCCGTGATCCTGCTGCTCGGCAACACCCGCACCGCCGCGCTGGGCGCACCTGCTCGGCTGCGCCACCGTGATCGGCTCGTTCGTGATCAGCCTGGCTCGCCTTCGTCACGCTGCTCGGTCGCGGCGAGGAGGAGCGGCAGATCGGCCAGACCCTCTACACCTGGGTCGACGCCGGCAGCTTCCAGGTCGACATGGGGCTGCTCTACGACCCGCTGTCGGCGCTGTTCCTGCTGCTGATCACCGGCGTCGGGTCGCTGATCCACGTCTACTCCGTCGGCTACATGGAGCACGACGTGCGGCGCGCCCGGTTCTTCGCCTACCTCAACCTGTTCGTCGCCGCGATGCTCATGCTGGTCCTCGCCGACAACTACCTCGGCGTGTTCCTCGGCTGGGAGGGCGTCGGCCTCGCGTCGTACCTGCTGATCGGCTTCTGGCAGCACAAGCCCTCCGCCGCGGTCGCGGCCAAGAAGGCCTTCGTGGTGAACCGCGTCGGCGACATCGGCATGGCGCTCGGCACGATGCTGACCTTCGCGACGTTCGGCACCGTCGCCTTCGCGGGCGTCTCGGCGGTCTCCGAGCGAGGCCGGTCGGACACCACGATCACCGTGCTCGGGCTGCTGTTCCTGCTCGCCGCCTGCGGCAAGTCCGCCCAGGTGCCGCTGCAGTCCTGGCTGCTCGACGCGATGGAGGGCCCGACCCCGGTCTCGGCGCTGATCCACGCGGCGACGATGGTGACCGCGGGCGTCTACCTCGTGGTCCGCTCGAACTTCATCTACGACTACACCGAGGTCGCGCAGACCGCCGTCGTCATCGTCGGCACCGTCACGCTGCTGTGGGGCGCGGTCATCGGGTGCGCCAAGGACGACATCAAGAAGGTCCTCGCCGGCTCGACGATGAGCCAGATCGGCTACATGATGCTCGCCGCGGGCCTCGGCCCGGCCGGCTACGCGTTCGCGATCTTCCACCTGCTCACGCACGGCTTCTTCAAGGCCAACATGTTCCTCGGCGCCGGCTCGGTGATGCACGCCATGGACGACGACGTCGACATGCGCCACTACGGCGCGCTGCAGAAGGCCGATGCCGGTCACCTTCTTGACCTTCGCGCTGGGCTACCTCGCGATCATCGGCGTCCCGCCGTTCGCCGGCTTCTGGTCCAAGGACAAGATCATCGAGGCGGCGTTCGGCGACAACATCGTGATCGGCCTGGCCGCCCTGGTCGGCGCCGGCATCACCGCGTTCTACATGACGCGGCTGATGCTGATGACGTTCTTCGGCGAGAAGCGCTGGGCCGACGGGGTGCACCCGCACGAGTCGCCCAAGGCGATGACCGATCCCGCTGATGGTGCTCGCCGCGCTGTCCGCGCTCGGCGGCCTGCTGCTGCTCGGCGGCTGGATCACCGACTGGCTCGCGCCGGTCGTCGGTGCGGAGGTCGCAGCGACGAGCTCGCCGCTCGCCGGCCGCTCGTGCTCTCGCCTGATCGTGCTGGCCGTGGTGGTCGCCGGCATCGCGATCGCGTGGCTCACCGTCGGCCGCGGCGCCGTGCCGCGCACCGCGCCGACGCGGGTCTCCGTGCTCACCAAGGCCGCCCGCGCCGACCTCTACGGCGACGCGATCAACGAGGGGCTGTTCATGCGGCCGGGCGACCAGTTCGTCACCGGGCTGGTCGGCCTTCGACGACGGCGGCCGTCGACGGGGTCGTGGACGGCACGGGCAGCGCGTTCGGCGGCATGTCGAGCACGTTCCGGCGGATGCAGACCGGCTACGTCCGCTCCTACGCGCTCTCCGTCCTCGGTCGGCGCGGTCCTCGTGGTGCTGGCCCTGCTGGCGGTGAACCTCGCATGAGCCGGCCCGCTCCCGACGTGCCTCGTCCGTGACCAACGTCGATGGTGGTGTCACTGTGAGCTCGTTCCCCTGGCTGACCACCGCCCTGCTGCTGCCGATCATCGGCGCGGTGGTCGTGGCCGTGCTGCCCCAGCGCTCCGAGGACACAGGCGGCACCGGGCGCACCGACCTGCCCAAGAAGGTCGCCCTCGGCTTCTCGCTGCTGACCCTCGTGGTCGTCGCGGTGGTCGGCTTCGGCTTCGACGCCGGCGGCGAGCGCTACCAGTTCACCGAGACGCACGACTGGATCCAGGCGTTCGGCGCCCACTACGCGCTCGGCGTCGACGGCATCGGCCTGACGCTGGTGCTGCTGACCGCGATCCTCTCGCCCGGTGGTCATCCTCGCCTCGTGGAACGACGGCGACGACGGGCGCTGGGGCGCCAACGCGTTCTTCGCCTGGATGCTGGCGCTCGAGGGGCTCGCGATCGGCGTGTTCGCCGCGATCGACGTGTTCCTCTTCTACGTCCTCTTCGAGGCCACCCTGATCCCGATCTACTTCCTGATCGGTGGCTTCGGCGGCGCCCGGCGCTCCTACGCCGCGGTGAAGTTCCTGCTGTTCTCGCTGCTCGGCGGCCTGCTGATGCTCGCCTCGGTGGTCGGGCTCTACGTCGTCTCGGCCGACTCCGACACCGGTCCGACGTACCTGCTCACCGAGCTGTCGCCAGCGTCCAGATCGACACCGAACATCGGCCGCTGGCTGTTCCTCGGCTTCTTCGTCGCGTTCGCGATCAAGGCGCCGATGGTGCCGGTGCACACCTGGCTGCCCGACGCGGCCGACGAGGCGAGCCCCGGCACGTCGGTGCTGCTGGTCAGCATCCTGGACAAGATCGGCACCTTCGGGATGATCCGGTTCTGCCTGCGGCTGTTCCCGGAGGCGTCGCAGTGGGCGACCCCGGTGGTGCTCGTGCTCGCCGTGGTCAGCGTGCTGTACGGCGGCCTCGCCGCCATCGGCCAGAAGTCGATCCCGCGGCTGATCGCCTACACCTCGGTCTCCCACTTCGGGTTCATCGTGCTCGGGCATCTTCGTGCTCAACAGCTACGGCCAGACCGGCTCGATGCTCTACATGTTCAACCACGGCCTCTCCACGGCGGCGCTGTTCCTGGTCACCGGCTTCCTGATCAGCCGACGCGGGTCGCAGCTGATCCCCGACTTCGGCGGCGTGGAGAAGGTCGCGCCCGGTGCTGGCCGGCATCTTCCTGGTCGCCGGGCTGTCGTCGCTGTCGCTGCCGGGCCTCTCGCCGTTCATCTCGGAGTTCCTGGTGCTGCTCGGTGACGTTCGCCCACAACTGGTGGTACGCCGTCGTTCGCGGTGCTCGGCATCGTGCTGGCCGCGCTCTACATCCTGCTGATGTACCAGCGCACGATGACCGGCCCGACCCGCCCGGCGGTCGCCGGCATTCAAGGACCTCAACGTGCGGGAGGTCACCGCCCTGGCGCCGCTGCTCTGCTGATCGTCGTGCTCGGCTTCTTCCCGAGGCCGCTGACCTCGATCATCAACCCGGCCGTCGCCGACACCCTCGAGCAGGTCGGCGTGACCGATCCCGCGCCCGCCGTACCCGCCGCAGGCCGGCGCGCCGAAGAGGAGACCGGCAGTGATCCAGCCGCAGCGAACCTCGCAGCCGACGTTCTCCAAGCCGCAGCATCGAGTACGCACGCTGTCGCCGCTGCTGATCGTCTTCGGGGTCGCGCTCGTCGGCGTGCTCGTCGAGGCGTTCGTGGCCGCGCCGCACCGCTACCTCGTCCAGACCGTGCTGACGCTCGTCGGCGTCGTCGGCGCGCTGGTGGCGACCGTCATCGTGGCCAGCGACCTCGCACCCACGCGGCGACACGGCCGGCCTGCGGCGCAGATCGCCGCCGAGGGGGCCATCGCCGTCGACGGCCCGACGGTCTTCATCTGGGGCACGATCCTGGTGCTCGTCGCTGATCAGCGTGCTGCTGTTCGCCGAGCGCCACCTCGAGGGCGGCATCACCGCCTTCGCCGGCCAGGCCGCGGCGCTGCCCGGCACCGCGGCCGAGCGCGAGGCGTCCACGCAAGGGCCTCGAGCACACCGAGGTCTTCCCGCTGATGATGTTCTCGATCGGCGGCATGCTGCTGTTCCCGGCCTCCAACGACCTGCTGACGATGTTCGTCGCGCTGGAGATCCTCTCGCTGCCGCTCTACCTGCTCTGCGGCCTGGCCCGTCGCCGCCGGCTGCTGAGCCAGGAGGCGGCGCTGAAGTACTTCATGCTCGGCGCGTTCTCCTCCGGCTTCTTCCTCTACGGCATCGCGCTGGTCTACGGCTTCGCCGGCTCGATGCAGTTCGGCGACATCGCCGAGGCGGTCGCCGGCGCGCATCGGCGGCCGAGCGTGCTGCTGCTCGGCGGCATCGGCCTGATCGCGGTCGGCCTGCTGTTCAAGGTCGGCGCCGCGCCGTTCCACGCCTGGACGCCCGACGTCTACCAGGGCGCCCCGACCGCGGTCACCGCGTTCATGGCCGCCTGCACCAAGGTCGCCGCCTTCGGCGCCCTGCTGCGGCTGTTCTACGTCGCCTTCGGTGCGGCCCGCTGGGACTGGACGCCGATGATCTGGGTCGATCGCGATCCTGACCATGGCGGTCGGCAGCGTCCTGGCGCATCACCCAGTCCGACATCAAGCGGATGCTGGCCTACTCCTCGATCGCGCACGCCGGGCTTCATCCTGGTCGGCTTCGTGGGCCTGCACACCGTCGACAGCTTCGACGGCGCTCGAGCTCTCCTCGATCCAGGCGGTGCTGTTCTACCTGGTGACCTACGGCTTCATGACCATCGGCGCGTTCGCCGTCGTCACGGTCGTCCGCGACGCCGGGGGCGAGGCGACGCACCTGTCCCGGTGGGCCGGCCTCGGCAAGGAGTCGCCGATCGTGGCCGGGGTGTTCGCGTTCTTCCTGCTCGGCGATGGCCGGCATCCCGCTGACCTCCGGGTTCACCGGCAAGTGGGCGGTCTTCACCTCGGCGGTCTCCGGCGGCGCGTGGCCGCTGGTGGTGGTCGCGGTGCTGCTCAGCGCGGTCGCGGCGTTCTTCTACGTGCGCGTGATCGTGCTGATGTTCTTCTCCGAGCCGATCGGCGAGGGACCCACGGTGACGATGCCCAGTGTCCTGACGACTATCGTGATCGCTGTGGGGTTCGCCGCGACCGTGGTCCTGGGCATCGTTCCCGGGGCCGGTCCTGGACCTCGCCGCCACCGCGGGCCAGTTCATCCGCTGACCGCTCGACCCGACTGGACGTTTCGTGACCATGCATGACCAGGTCCGCCGCAGGACGGCCGAGGTGAGCTCGTCACTGGCCCTGCCGGTCCTCGACACCGACCTCGAGGCGCGGCTGCGCGCCCGCATGGTGGAGGTCGAGGAGCGGCTCGACCGCGAGATCCGCAGCGAGGCGCGCTTCGTCACCGAGGCGGCCCGGCACCTGCTGCACGCCGGCGGCAAGCGGTTCCGGCCGCTGCTGGTGCTGCTGGCCGCCGAGACCGGCGACCCCTACGCCGACGGGCGTGGTCACCTCGGCCTGCGTCGTGGAGCTGACCCACCTGGCCTCGCTCTACCACGACGACGTGATGGACGAGGCCGAGCTGCGCCGCGGCGCGGAGTCGGCCAACGCACCGCTGGGACAACCACGTCGCGATCCTCACCGGCGACTTCCTCTTCTCCAAGTCCTCCGAGCTGACCGCCCCGCTGGGCGCCGACGCCGTGCGGATCCAGGCGGAGACGTTCACCCAGCTCGTCGAGGGCCAGATCCTCGAGACCCTCGAGCCGCAGGACGGCGACGACCCGCTCGAGCACTACCTCCGCGTCGTGGCCGGCAAGACCGGCTCGCTGATCGCCACCTCTGCCCGCTACGGCGCGCGCTTCTCCGGCGCCCCGCGGGAGGTCGAGGAGGCGCTCACGGCGTACGGCGAGGTGATCGGGTCGGCCTTCCAGCTCTCCGACGACATCCTCGACGTCGGCAGCGACTCCGAGGAGTCCGGCAAGATCCCGGGGACCGACCTGCGCGAGGGCGTGCCGACGCTGCCCGTGCTGCTCGCGCAGCCGCTCGACCGACCCGGCCGACGCCCGTCTGCTCGAGCTCCTCGACGGCGACCTGACCGACGACGCGCTGTCACGCGGAGGCGCTGGACCTGCTGCGCAAGCCACCCGGCGATGGACGAGGCCCGCTCCTACGTGCTCGAGCGGGCGCGTGAGGCGCAGGAGCTGCTGACCGCGCTGCCCGACGGCCCGGTCAAGGACGCGCTCGACGCCTTCGCGGTCCTCATCGCGACCCGCACCGCCTGACCCCACCCCCGATAGTCAACGTCACCGACTACGGGGATCGAGGCCGGCGGTGACCAGGCGTACGGCGGCGGCGAGGTCGTCGTCGAAGGGCCGGTCGGCGCGCTCGTCGGAGAGCACGGCCGCCGCGGCGTCGAACACCGCGCGGACGGGGGAGTCCGGCACCCGCTCGGGGGCGGTGCGCAGGGCGCGCACCGCGGCGACGAGCTCGCAGCCGAGCACCACCGCGGCCAGGCCGACCATCTGCTCGCACGCCCACGACGCCTGGGTGGAGAAGCTCGCGTGCTCCTCCAGCCCGAGGGACAGCACGGCATGACCGGTCGAGACGGGCGAGGTCAGGATGCGCGCCCGGGCGAGCGCGTCCTGGGCGACGTACTCCAGGATCATCACGCCCGAGCTCCCGGGCGGCCCGGAGGCCAGGAACGCCGGCAGCCCGGTGAGCGAGGGGTTGGTGAGCGCCGAGAGGCGCGCGGCGGACAGCGACAGCACCGGGTACGTCGCCTGGCGCAGCGCGTCGAGGGTGGCCGAGAGGCGGGCCGTCACGAAGCCGCCGTGGTGCAGCGGGGTGCCGTCCGCGACGACCAGCGGGTTCTCGGTGGAGTCCTCGACCTCGACCAGGAGCGCGTGCTCGGTCGTCGCGAGGGCGTCGAGGAACGGCGCGTGCACCTGCGGGACGGTGCGCAGGCCGAACGGGTCCTGCACCCGGGCCGGCACCCACGACGGCGGGTCGAGCAGCGTCGCGAGCCGCCGCGCGACCGCCTGCTGCGAGGCGTCGGGGCGGCCGGCGTGCACGCGGGGGTCGTAGGCCTGCAGCGAGGCCTGCAGCGCGCACGCGCTCAGCGCGACGACGGCCTCGGCCGACGCGGAGAGCCGGTCCAGCCTGCGCTGGACGAGGGCGGCGGTGGCCAGGGTCAACGCGTTGCTGGACATGAACGGCAGCGCGTCGCCGTCGTCGACCGGCGCGGGCGGCACCGACCCCGAGCGCCAGGCGCGCTCGCCGACCAGCGTCAGCCCGAGCTGCGCGAGCGGCACGAGGTCGCCGGTGCCGATGGAGCCGAAGCGGTGCAGGGCGGGTACGGCGCCGGACGCGACCGCTGCTCCGAGGGCGCTCGCGAGCCCGGCGCTCACCCCGGAGCGGCCGGACGTGATCTGGTGCAGCCGGATCGCCATCGCGGCCCGGGCGGTCGGGTCGTCGTACGTCTCGCCGAACCCCGTCGCGTGGCTGCGCCACAGCCGCAGCGCCGGCGAGGTGCCGTCGCCGGGGGTGAGGTCGGTCGGCACCGTGCGCAGCGCACCGACCCCGGTGGTCAGCCCGTAGACCGCGCCCGACCGTCCCGCCAGCCGCAGGTGCTCCTGCGCCGCGACGATCCGCTCGACGCCGGCCTCCGTCAGCTCCACGGGCGCCGGGCCGCCTTGGACGGCCCAGGACAGCAGGTGGTCGAGCGAGAGCGGCGGCGAGGTCGGCACGACCCTGAAACTACGCCCGGGGGGCTGCCCCCGCGGGCCGCGGCGCGGCGGCGGCGCGGCGCAGGGTGCGGCGCCGGTTGCGCAGCGTCTCGACGGTGAACAGGGCCAGGGCCAGCCAGATCAGGCCGAAGCCGACCCACCGCATCGCGGGCATGGGCTCGTGGAAGACGACCAGGCCGAGCACGAACTGCACGGTCGGGGTGAGGTACTGCATCAGGCCCAGGGTGCTCAGCGGGATCCGGGTGGCGGCGCCGCCGAAGCACAGCAGCGGCAGCACGGTGATGAGGCCGGTGCCGACCAGCAGCAGCGCATGCCCGGTGCCCTCGCCGCCGAAGGTCGAGGCACCGGTCGCGGTGAGGAAGACGATGTAGCCGATCGCCACCGGCGAGACCACCAGCGTCTCGACGACCAGGCTCTCGACGGCCCCGGCGTCGGCCTTCTTCTTCGCCAGGCCGTAGCTGCCGAAGGAGAAGGCCAGGATCAGCGCCACCCACGGCGGACGGCCGTACTCGACGGTCAGCGCCAGCACGGCCACCGTCGCGATCCCGAGCGCCACCCACTGCAGGCGGCGCATCTGCTCGCCGAGCAGCAGCACGCCCATCAGCACGCTGACCAGCGGGTTGATGAAGTAGCCCAGCGACGTCTCCACGACGTGGTGGTTGTTGACACCCCAGATGTAGGTGCCCCAGTTGACGGTGATCAGGATCGAGGCGACCGCCAGCAGGCGACGGGTACGCCGGTCCGCGAGCGTCGCGCGCAGGCGCGGACCGCGTCGCAGCAGCAGCACGGCGACGAGCATCACGGCCATCGACCAGAAGATCCGGTGCGCCAGGATCTCCACCGCGCCGGCGGGCTCGAGCAGCGGCCAGTACAGCGGGAAGAACCCCCACATCGTCCAGGCCATCAGGCCCAGGACGTAGCCACGACGCGTCTCTGCCACAGCTGGAGAGTACGACAGTCGGTAAGGTGCATACGGCGGTTGACCACTGACCGGACAAATTCCCGGTGTTCGGGGCCGGGTGCTCGCGGGCGCGGGCTATCGTTCACGACGTCGCCGGGCCGGAGACGTCCGGCGGCGCTCACGATCCATCGTCGTCCAGGGGGAAAGATGCGGTTCACGCGCGGGCTCACGGTCCTGCTCACCGGAGGGCTGCTCGCCCTCCCCGTCACGGTCGGGGTCGGTGCCGCGTCGGCAGCGGGTCCCTCGGCCCGCCGGGCGGACACCACCCTGACCAGCGACGTCACCGTCGCGGTCGGCCGGGCGATCCACGCGCGGAGGTTCCAGCTCGTCGGCCAGGTCGTCGCCCACGACACCACCGACTTCGCGGTCCCCGAGGCCACGGTCACGCTGCAGCGCCGGCTGAGCGGCAGCACGGCGCGGGTCACCCTCGGCACGGCCGTCACCGGCGCCGACGGGCTCTACCACTTCCGCACCACAGCGGTCCGCAACGCCCGCTACTACGCGGTGTACGCCGGGGACGACTTCGCGGGCCCCGACGGCACGATCACGGTCTCGCCCTCGACCGGCTCCCGCGCGGTCAAGGTGGAGCGCAACCTGCACGACCGCGGCGTGAAGTCGCACGGCCGGCTCTACCTCAAGGGCAACGTCGACCCGGGCTGGAACCGCCACCGCGTCACCCTGCAGCGGCGCGGCTGCTCCTCGTGCGCGTGGCACAACGTCGCCGCAAAGAAGACGACCAGGACCGGCGCGTTCACGTTCCGCATGAGGACCCGCGCGAGCGGCAGCTGGTTCTACCGCGCCCGGGTCAAGGCCGCCGGCCACTTCACCACGAGCAGCTCCTACCGGATCTACGAGACCTTCCAGCTCTGAGCCCGGGCGACGCCGGGACCCCTCAGACGACGGTCCAGGTGTCGCCGCTGGCCAGCAGGCCGGCCAGCGCCTCGGCGGGTGCGCCCGTGCCCTGGCGCGCGGTCTCGATCTGGTCGCGCGCCTGGTCGTCGTACGTCGCCTGCTCGACCTGGCGGAAGATGCCGATCGGCGCGTGCGAGAGCACCCCGGCGTCGGTGAGCCGGGAGAGCGCGAAGGCGGTCGTCGGGTCGGCGGCGTGCGCGTCGTGCACGAGCAGGTCGGCCTCGTCGGCGTCCTCGACGATCCGCACGCCTCCCGTGACGGTGTCGCGGACCACGCCGAGCCGGCCCTCGGCGCCGAAGCGGATCGGCTCGCCGTGCACGAGCGGGATGATCGCGTCCGCCTTGGAGTCGTTGGACTTGATCGCGTCGAACGCGCCGTCGTTGAAGATCGGGCAGTTCTGGTAGATCTCCACCAGCGCCGTACCCCGGTGCGCCGCGGCCGCGGAGAGCACGGACGTGAGGTGCTTGCGGTCGGAGTCGACCGTGCGCGCCACGAAGGTGCCCTCGGCGCCGAGCGCCAGCGAGACCGGGTTGAACGGGTTGTCCAGCGACCCCATCGGGGTCGACTTGGTGACCTTGCCCGGCTCGGAGGTGGGGGAGTACTGGCCCTTGGTGAGGCCGTAGATCCTGTTGTTGAACAGCAGGATCGTCATGTTGACGTTGCGGCGCAGCGCGTGGATGAGGTGGTTGCCGCCGATCGAGAGCGCGTCGCCGTCACCGGTGACCACCCACACCGAGAGGTCCTCGCGGCTGGTCGCGAGGCCGGTGGCGATGGCCGGCGCCCGGCCGTGGATCGAGTGCATCCCGTAGGTGTCGAGGTAGTAGGGGAAGCGCGAGGAGCAGCCGATGCCGGAGACGAACACGATGTTCTCGCGGCGCAGGCCGAGGTCGGGCAGGAAGCCCTGGACGGCGGCCAGCACGGCGTAGTCGCCGCAGCCGGGGCACCAGCGCACCTCCTGGTCGCTGGTGAACTCCTTGCGGTTCTGCGGCGCGTCAGCGGTGGGCACGCCGCGCAGCCCCGGGAAGGGCAGCTCGGTGGGGGTCTCCGCGGGCGTGATGCCGGGAGCGGTCATCGCAGTGCCTCCTGGCTCTGGCCGTGGTGGTCGGCGGGCTCGTGCAGCGAGGAGCGGTCCTCGTCGGGTCCCGACGTGGTGCTGATCAGGTCGGTGATGGCGTCGGCGAGCTCGGCGGCGCGCAGCGGCAGCCCGCGCACGTGGTTGTAGCCGACCACGTCGACGAGGTAGCGCGCCCGGACCAGCAGGCTGAGCTGGCCGAGGTTCATCTCGGGCACCATCACCGCGTCGTAGCGGGCCAGCACGTCGCCGAGGTCCTTCGGGAACGGGTTGAGGTGGCGCAGGTGGGCCTGGGCGACCTGGCGGCCGCTGTCGCGGACCGCGCGGACGGCGGCACCGATCGGGCCGTACGTCGACCCCCAGCCGAGCACCAGCACGGTCGCCTCGCCCGAGGGGTCGTCGACCTCGAGCGGCGGGAGGTCGTCGGCGATCCGCTCGACCTTCGCGGCGCGCGTGCGGACCATGAAGTCGTGGTTGGCGGGGTCGTAGGAGATGTTGCCGTGGCCCTCGCCCTTCTCGAGGCCGCCGATGCGGTGCTCGAGGCCGGCCGTGCCGGGGACCGCCCACGGCCGCGCCAGCGTGCGCTCGTCGCGCAGGTAGGGCCAGAACTCCTGCTCGCCCTTCGCGGTGGTGTGGTTGCGCTCGGTGGCGAACCCGGGGTCGATCGTCGGCAGGTCGGCCACCTCGGGGATCTGCCACGGCTCCGAGCCGTTGGCGAGGTAGCCGTCCGAGAGCAGCAGCACCGGGGTGCGGTAGGTGACCGCGATCCGGGCGGCCTCGATGGCGGCGTCGAAGCAGTCGGCCGGCGACTGCGGCGCGACGATCGGCACCGGCGCCTCGCCGTTGCGGCCGAACATCGCCTGCAGCAGGTCGGCCTGCTCGGTCTTGGTGGGCAGGCCGGTCGACGGCCCGCCGCGCTGCACGTCGACCACGAGCAGCGGGAGCTCCATCATCACGCCGAGCCCGATGGTCTCCGACTTCAGCGCGATGCCGGGTCCGGAGGTGGTGGTGACGCCGAGCGCGCCGCCGAACGCGGCCCCGAGGGCGGCGCCGATGCCGGCGATCTCGTCCTCGGCCTGGAAGGTCGTCACGCCGAAGCGCTTGTGCTTGCTGAGCTCGTGCAGGATGTCGGAGGCCGGGGTGATCGGGTAGGACCCGAGGAACAGCGGCAGCCCGGACTGCGTCGACCCGGCGATCAGGCCGTAGGCGAGGGCGAGGTTGCCGGTGATGTTGCGGTAGGTGCCCGCGGCCATCGGGGCGGGCTTGATCTCGTACTGCACCGCGAAGGCCTCGGTGGTCTCCCCGAAGTGCCAGCCGGCCTTGAACGAGGTGACGTTGGCGTCGCGGATGTCGGGGGCCTTGGCGAAGCGGCGCTCGAGGAACGAGATCGTCGGCTCGGTCGGGCGGCCGTACATCCACGACAGCAGGCCGAGGGCGAACATGTTCTTCGCGCGGCCGGCGTCCTTGCGCGACAGCCCGAACTCCTTGACCGCCTCCACCGTCATGTCGGTCAGGTCGAAGGCCTGGACGTCGTACGACGCGAGCGGGCCGGTGTCGAGCGAGTCGAGGGGGTTCTCGGAGTAGCCGGCCTTCGAGAGGTTGCGCGGCGTGAAGTCGTGGGAGTCGACGATGACCGTCGCGCCCTGCTTGATGTCGGCGAGGTTGGCACGCAGCGCCGCGGGGTTCATCGCGACGAGCACGTCGGGGGAGTCGCCGGGCGTGAGGATGTCGTGGTCGGCGAAGTGCACCTGGAACGACGAGACGCCGGGGAGGGTGCCCTGGGGCGCGCGGATCTCGGCCGGGAAGTTCGGCAGCGTGGAGAGGTCGTTGCCGAAGCTCGCGGTCTCCTGGGTGAAGCGGTCCCCGGTGAGCTGCATCCCGTCGCCGGAGTCCCCCGCGAACCGGATGATCACTCGGTCGAGCTGCTTGACCTGCTTGGTCACGCCTGTCGCCTTCTTTCCGCCCCTGAGCACCGTCCGTGCCCGTCTGTCCCCCCGCTGGTTGAGGGTGCCCTTACCTCTCCGGCCATGCTACGACCGGCGCAAGGCCGCGGCGCGCTCCGTCCGGATGACGGTGCGGGTGTGTCGGTGGGCGGCGGAGCCGGCCGGTGGCGGGCTCACCGGGGAGTGCCCGAGGAGGGCGCGGGCATGACCTCCTCGGGCTGTGAGGGCTGACACATCCAGACCAGATCCCGGGAAGTTGCGTAGTTTCTGAGTAAACTCGACTAGTCTACGTGACTTAGTTAGCCGTTCCCGGTGTGGGGGGCGGCGCACAGACCAGGATCGAGAATCAGCATGCGCAAGTTGACAACCGCAGTGGTGGGGACGGTGGCGGCCGCTCTGGCGCTGACCGGGTGCGGTGGAGGGTCCGACGCGTCGGGCGGCGGGGGCGGCGACAAGCTCAGCCTGGTCGGCTTCTCCATCCTCGAGCAGGCCAACAAGCCGGTCATCGCCGACTGGAAGAAGACCGCCGACGGCAAGGGCGTGACCTTCGAGACGTCGTACGGCGCCTCGGGTGACCAGAGCCGCGCCGTCGAGGGCGGCCTGTCAGGCCGACATCGTGCACTTCTCGCTGGAGCCCGACGTGCAGCGTCTGGTCGACAGCGGCCAGGTCGCCGAGGACTGGAACGACCACGCCCGACCAAGGGCATCCTGACCCAGTCGGTCGTGGTGATCGTGGTCCGCAAGGGCAACCCGAAGAACATCCAGGGCTGGGACGACCTGGTGAAGCCGGGCGTCAAGATCATCACCCCGAACCCGGCCTCGTCGGGCTCGGCGAAGTGGAACATCCTCGCGGCCTACGGCCACGTGCTCGCCAACGGCGGCAACGAGGCGGACGCCAAGGCCTACCTCACCAAGTTCTTCGACAACGTGGCTGCCCTGCCCGGGCAGCGGTCGTGACGCGACGACCGCCTTCACGAGCGGCAACGGCGACGTGCTGCTGTCCTACGAGAACGAGGCGATCCTCGCGCGCCAGAGCGGCGCCGACTTCGACTACATCGTGCCCGACGAGGACCTGCTGATCGAGAACCCCGGTGCGGTCACCAAGGACGCCGGCCCGAAGGCCGAGGAGTTCCTGACCTACCTCACCGGCAAGGAGGCGCAGACCGACTACGCAGCAGAACGGCTTCCGTCCGCTCGTCGACGGCATCACCGATCAGGTCGAGGGCGCCAACGACCCGTCCAACCCGTTCCCGACGCCGTCGAAGCTGCTGACGATCGCCAAGGACTTCGGCGGCTGGTCGGACGGCGAACACCAAGTTCTTCGACGAGGACAACGGCATCGTCACGCTCGATCCAGAAGGAGACGGGCAAGGAGTAATGACGCAGGCAGCTCGTCGCTCCGGGCCGGGCGGTGCGCAAGCGCCGCTCGGCCCGGAAGCGGCTCTCTCACGGGGGCGTCGGGCACTCGGGCTCGGCGTCGCCCTGCTGTGGTTCAGCCTGCTGGTGCTGATCCCGCTCGCC
The DNA here is from genome assembly GCA_963781745.1 of uncultured Actinomycetota bacterium. Lineage (GTDB taxonomy): Bacteria > Actinomycetota > Actinomycetes > Propionibacteriales > Nocardioidaceae > Nocardioides_B. Next base: position 88,259 of record CAWAHH010000013.1, read on the forward strand.
ATGGTCGTCGCGACGGCGGGCTCGGAGGGCTGGTCCGGCTTCTGGGACGTCGTGACCAACTCCCAGACGCTCGCGGCCGTCGAGCTGACGGTCGCCCAGGCGCTCCTCGTCACCGTCGTGAACGTCGTGATGGGCACCGTCATCGCCTGGGTGCTGGTCCGCGACCGGTTCTCCGGCAAGCGCATCCTCGACGTGGTCATCGACATCCCGTTCGCGCTGCCGACGATCGTCGCCGGCCTGGTGCTGCTCTCGCTCTACGGGCCGCAGAGCCCGCTCGGGGTCAACGTGGCCAACACCCGGGTGGCGGTGTTCCTGGCGCTCGCGTTCGTCACGCTGCCGTTCATCGTGCGCACCGTCCAGCCGGTGCTCGAGGAGCTCGAGGCTGACGTCGAGGAGGCCTCGGCCTCGCTCGGCGCGTCCCGGCTCACGACGTTCCGGCGGATCATCCTGCCGAGCCTGGTGCCGGCGATCGCGGCCGGCGCGGCGCTGTCGTTCGCCCGGGCGATCAGCGAGTACGGCTCGCTGGTGCTGCTCTCGGGCAACCTGCCCAACCGGACCGAGGTGGCCTCGGTGCGCGTCCTCACCTACATCGAGAACGGCGACAACAGCCTCGGCCGCCGCCGTCGCGGCGCTGATGCTGCTCGTGGCGCTGGTCGTGATCGTGGCGCTCGACGTGATCCAGCGAAGGGTGGCCCGCCGTGGCTAGCTCGCCGTCTGCGCGAGCCCGCGCCGGTCCGCTGGGGCCTGCGCCTGCTCGCGATCGCCTACGTGTTCCTGCTGGTGGTGTGGCCGGTGTCCCTGGTGGTGAAGAACACCTTCGCCGACGGCTTCGACCGCGCTCGACACCGCGCTGACCGACCCGGACGTGACGCACGCGCTGCAGCTGACCGCGGTCGTCGCGGCTGGCGTCGGTGGTGATCAACCTGGTCTTCGGCGTGGGCATCTCGCTGCTGCTGGTGCGCTACGAGTTCCCCGGCAAGCGGGTGCTGTCCGCGCTGATCGACGTGCCGCTGTCGGTGTCGCCGGTGGTGGTCGGCCTGGCCCTGCTGCTGGTCTACAACCCGCGCACCGGCCTGTTCGGCACCGGCGCTGTCCGACGCCGGCATCCAGGTCATCTTCGCCACGCCGGGCATGATCATGGCCACGGTCTTCGTGGCGCTGCCCGCTGGTCATCCGCGAGGTGGTCCCGGTGCTCGAGGAGATCGGCGACGACCAGGAGCAGGCGGCGCGGAGCCTCGGTGCGAACGCCCTGCAGACGTTCCGCCGGATCACCCTGCCGAGCATCAAGTGGGCCGTCGTGTACGGCGTCGTGCTCAGCCTGGCCCGCTCGCTCGGCGAGTTCGGCGCGGTGAAGGTCGTCTCGGGCAACGTCGTGGGGAAGACCCAGACCGCCACGCTGGTCGTCGAGCAGAAGTACCAGAACTTCGAGCAGGCCACCGCCTACGCGACGGCGTTCATGCTGGCGTGCGCCTCGGTGATCTGCATCGTCATCGTCAGCATCCTGCGGCCGACCGAAGGCAGGACAGTCGATGAGCATCGAGATCAAGGGCATCAACAAGAACTTCGGTGACTTCGTCGCGCTCGAGGACGTGTCGCTGACCATCCCGACCGGGCAGCTGACCGCGCTGCTCGGGCCCTCCGGCGGCGGCAAGTCGACGCTCCTGCGGATCATCGCCGGCCTGGAGTCCGCCGACGAGGGCACCGTGCACATCGAGGGCATCGAGGCGACCCACCTGCCGCCGCAGAAGCGCAACGTGGGCTTCGTGTTCCAGCACTACGCCGCGTTCAAGCACATGAGCGTGGCGAAGAACGTCGCCTTCGGCCTGGAGATCCGCAAGCGCTCCAAGGCCGAGACCAAGAAGCGGGTGGAGGAGCTGCTCGAGCTCGTGCACCTCTCGCAGTTCTCGCACCGGCTGCCCTCCCAGCTGTCCGGCGGCCAGCGCCAGCGGATGGCGCTGGCCCGGGCGCTGGCCGTCGAGCCGACCGTGCTGCTGCTCGACGAGCCGTTCGGCGCGCTCGACGCCAAGGTCCGCAAGGAGCTGCGCGACTGGCTGCGGCGGCTGCACGACGAGGTGCACGTCACGACGGTGTTCGTCACCCACGACCAGGAGGAGGCCCTCGAGGTCGCCGACGAGATCGTGGTCATCAACGAGGGCCGGATCGAGCAGATCGGCTCGCCGGACGAGCTCTACGACAACCCGGCGAACGACTTCGTGATGAGCTTCCTCGGGCCGGTCACCCGGCTGCGGGGCGAGCTGATCCGGCCGCACGACATCGACGTCTTCACCTCTGCCGGGCGTCCTCGGCGCCGTCGAGGGCGAGGTCGTCCGGCAGCTGCGGGTCGGCTTCGAGGTCCGGCTCACCGTGCGACCGCGCGGAGCCGGGTCGCACTCGGCGGGACACGCCGCGGCGAGCCTCGACCTGGTCGAGGCCGCCGACGCGGTGCCGGCCCCGGGCGAGGACGACGACGTCACCGTCGTCCTCACCCGCAGCCACGCGCGCGAGCTCGACATCGACACCGGCAGCACGGTCTGGCTCGCGCCGAACCGCGGCGCCCGCTCGGTGCCGGCGATGCAGGCGGCCTCGCACGCCGGCTGAGGCACGGGACGCCGTCGTCGGCTCAGGACCTGTAGACGACGACGGCGTCCCCGGTGCGGACCTGGTCGAAGAGGGACGCCAGGGCGGTGTAGTCGCGGACGTTGACGCAGCCGTGCGAGGCGCCGGCGTAGCCGCGGGCGGCGAAGTCGCTCGAGTAGTGCACCGCCTGGCCGCGTGAGAAGAACATCGAGAACGGCATCGCGGAGCCGTAATCGTTCGACACGTGGTCGCGGTCCTTCCAGTAGACGCAGAACAGGCCCTCGCGGGTCGGGGTGTACGACGAGCCGAACCGCACGTCGAGGCTGGTCAGCACCGTGCCGTCCACGACCCACCGCAGGCTGCTGCTGGTCTTGTCGATGCACAGCACGCGGCCGCTCCGGCAGCGCGGGTCGAGCGGGGCGCCGTCGGCGGGGTCGGGCGGCGGTTCGCGAGCTCGTCGGCCGTCGGGTCGCTGGTCATGCCCTCGAGCAGGTCCAGCGTGCGGCGGTCGACCTTGCCGGTGACCGGGATCGCCCGCTTGGCCTGGAAGCCGCGCACGGCGGCGACCGTCTGGTCGCCGTAGTGGTCCGACACGTCGCCGAAGAACCAGGCGATCTGGCGGAGCCGGGCCTGCAGCACGCGCACCTCCGCGCCGTCGTCGCCGGCCTCGAGCAGCGCCGGCCCCGCGCGGTTGAACATCTCGTCCGACGTGGGCATCCGGCTCATCCGGACCAGGCGCCGCCAGGTCGCCGCGTCGACCTCGCCGGTGGCGTCGAGGCCGCGCTTGGCCTGGAAGCCGCGCACGGCCGCGGTGGTGGCACGGTCGTAGCTGCCGGTCATCGGCGGCGTGAACCAGGCGAGCTGCGAGAGGCGGCCCTGGAGCTCGCGGACCTTCTCGCCCCGGTCGCCGCGGGCGACCACGGGCTCCGGCTCGGGCGCGGTCTCGACGGTCGGCGTCGGCTCGGACTCGACCGGGGACGGGCTCGCCGACCCGGTCGGCTCGGCCGTGCGGCTCGGCTCCGCGGACGGGGTCGCCGCGGCAGCGCGGTCCCGCAGCGCCGTGTCCGTCGAGTCCCCGACCAGCCGGACGCCGTACGCCGTCCCGCCGACCGCCACCAGGGCCAGCGCCCCGACGCCGACCCCGACCGTGATCCTTCGTGCTCTCCTCATGGTGGTTCCCCCTGCTTCGCGCTCCGTTGTCGCCAGGATGACGCAGCAGAGGCCCCAGGGGTTGCCTCCCGGCGGCGCGTCGTTTTGACGAAGCGCCGGACAGGTCCTTATCGTACAAATACACTAGGTTTAGTCGCACAAGGCGGCGAGTGGCGACCGGTGACGGGTGACGACCGGTGACGAGGGGGAGTGGCGCAGGTGGGCACAGGGCCGAGCGGGCCGACGCGCGTGCTGGTGGTCGGAGGCGGCGCAGGCGGCGTGATCACGGCCGCGACGCTGCTGCGACGGGCCGCCCGCTCGCCCCGTAGCGGCGTGCACGTCACCCTCGCCGAGCGGTCGGCCGAGGTCGGCCCCGGACTGGCCTACTCCACCCGCGAGCCCCGGCACCTGCTCAACAACTACGCCGGCCGGATGAGCGCCATCGAGGACGACCCGCAGCACCTGGTGCGCTGGTGCGCGGCCGAGGGCTCCGACGTCACGCCCGACACGTTCGTCTCGCGGGAGACCTACGGCCGCTACCTCGTGGACCTGCTCTTCACCGAGCCGATCCCGGTCGGCTCGCGGCTCACCCGGGTCCGCGACGAGGTCGTCTCGCTCACCGACACGGGCTCGTTCTACCGCGCGACCACCGCCTCCGGGGCGGTGCACACCGCCGACGCGGTCGTGCTCGCCCTCGGCAACCCGCCGCCGCGACGCCCGCGCGGGCTGGCCGTCGACGAGTCCCGCTGGGTCGGCGACCCCTGGGACCCGAGCCTGCTGGACCGGATCGGCGAGGACGACAGGGTGCTGCTGGTCGGCACCGGGCTGACCACCGTCGACGTCGCGGCGCAGGTCGCGGGGGCCCGTCCCGGCGTCCGGCTCACCGCCGTCTCCCGGCACGGCCTGCTCCCGCTGCACCACCTGCGCGGCGCGCCCTCGCCGGCGCCGACCTTCGACGGCGACGTCCGCACGCTGCGCGGCGTGCTCGCCGAGGTCCGCCGCCGGGCGGCCGAGGGCGCCGACTGGCGCTGCCTGGTCGAGTCGCTCAAGCAGGCCGCCAACGGACTGTGGGCGGGTCTCTCGCCCGCGGAGCGCGAGCGCTTCGTGCGCCACGTCGGCCGCTACTGGGAGGTCGCCCGGCACCGGATGGCCCCGCCGATGGCCGAGGTGATCGACGACCTGCTCGCCACCGGCCGCCTCGAGGTGCGCTCCACCCGGGACGGCGTCGACCCGGCGGCGTACGACGTCGTGGTGAACTGCACCGGGCCGGCGCCCGTGAGCTCGACCGGCTGGAGCCCGCTCGTGGACGACCTCGCGGTCAAGGGGCTGCTCTGGCCGGGCCCCTTCGGCCTCGGGATCGACGTGGACGCGGACGGCGCCCTCGTCGACGAGGACGGGCTCGCCGCGCGCGGGCTGTTCGCCGTCGGCGCCGCCCGCCGCGGCGTCGAGTGGGAGGTCGCCGCGGTCCCCGACATCCGCCGGCAGGCCGTCCGGCTGGCCCGGCACCTGGTGCGGGACGCGAGCGACGCCGCCGCCCCGCCCGGGGCGCTCGTCGGCTGAGGCCGGGACCCTCCGGCCGCCTGACCCGGAGTGCGCCCGGCACCCCCTAGAGTGACCACGTGCCCGGCAACGACGGCTACTACTCGGCGTACCTCCCGCTGGTGGCGATCCTCGTCATCGGGGTCCTGCTCGTCGTCGCGATGTTCGCCGGCAACCGGATGCTGCGGCCCTCGGTCGCGAGCGCCGGAGAAGCTCCTGACCTACGAGTGCGGCGTCGACCCGGTCGGCGAGGGCTGGGCGCAGAACCACGTCCGCTACTACGTCTACGCCTACCTCTACGTGATCTTCGCGGTGGACGCGGTGTTCCTGTTCCCCTGGGCGACGGTCTTCGCCGGCCTCGGCTGGGTCAGCGTCGCCGAGATGGGCGTGTTCATCGGCTTGCTCGCCGTCGGCCTGCTCTACGCCTGGCGCAAGGGGGTGCTGACGTGGACGTGACGGGCTCGACCGACCTCGGGATGCCGACGCTCGGACCGCTGCAGAAGCTGGCCCCGACGCCGGCGCGCTACCTGCTCAACTGGGGCCGGAAGTACTCCCTGTGGGTGTTCAACTTCGGCCTCGCCTGCTGCGCGATCGAGTTCATCGCCACCTCGATGGCCCGGCACGACTTCATCCGGCTCGGCGTGATCCCCTTCGCCCCCGGCCCCCGGCAGGCCGACCTCATGGTGGTCTCCGGCACCGTCACCGACAAGATGGCGCCCGCGATCCGCCGGCTCTACGAGCAGATGCCCGAGCCGAAGTACGTCATCTCCTTCGGCTCCTGCTCCAACTCCGGCGGCCCCTACTGGGACTCCTACTGCGTGACCAAGGGCGTCGACCAGATCATCCCCGTCGACGTCTACGTCCCCGGCTGCCCGCCGCGGCCGGAGGCGCTGCTCCAGGGGATCCTCAAGCTCCAGGAGAAGATCGACGGCGAGGTCGCTCACCGAGCGCTACCGCGCCACGGACGCGGCCTCGGTGACCCGGGGCCTGGTGCTGCCGTCGTGAGCCGTCCGGACCCCACCTGGCTCGAGCGCGTGCGTACGGCGTTCGCGGGCGCGTTCGACGCGGCGGCGACGGTCGAGGACGGCTACGGGCTGGTGACGCGTCGACGTCCCGGGGGACCGCTGGGTCGAGGCGGTCACCCTGGTGCGCGACGACCTCGGCTGCGCGTTCTTCGACTGGCTCACGGCCGTCGACGAGCTCGCCGACGGGTTCCGGCTGGTCTGCCACCTCGCCGCCCACCGCCCCGGGGGCGTCGAGCACGTCGCGCTGCGCACGCTGGTGCCCCGCGACGCGGCGACCGTGGCGTCGGTGGCCGGGGTGTTCGCGGGCGCGCGCTGGCACGAGCGGGAGACCCACGAGATGTTCGGCGTGGACTTCACCGCCGACGGCAGCACGCTCGTGCTCGAGAAGCTGCTGCTGCCCGAGGAGTTCGAGGGCCACCCGCTGCGCAAGGACTTCGTGCTCGCCTCCCGGGTCGCGAAGGCCTGGCCGGGCGCGAAGGAGCCGGGTGAGTCCGACCACGGCGGCTCGCCCTCTCGCCGCAAGATGCGCCCGCCCGGGTCGCCCGAGCCCGAGCAGTGGGGCCCCCGCGAGCCCGGCTCCGAGGCGCCCGACCCGCTCGCGGTCGCAGCCACCGGGCCCGCCGCCCGGCCGCGCCGCACGCCGCGGGAGCGGCCCGCCCCCCGGGGCAGCGATGCCTGAGCTGCTCGAGGCGGTCCTGCGGGTGCTCGTCGTCGTCGTCGCGTTCCTGGTGCTGCCGCTGCTGGTCGGCCAGGTCGAGCACAAGGCGATGGCGCACATGCAGAGCCGGGTCGGCCCGATGTACGCCGGCGCCTTCCACGGCTGGGCGCAGCTGGTCGCCGACGGCGTGAAGTTCGTGCAGAAGGAGGACGTCGTACCCGCGGCCGCGGACCGCACGGTGTTCAAGATCGCCCCCGCGGTGGCCCTCCTCCCGTACCTCGTCGCCCTGCTCGTCGTACCCCTCGGACCCGGCATCGTCGGCGAGGACCTCGACGTCGGCCTGTTCTTCGTCCTCGCGGTGATGGGCGTCGGCGTCGTCGGCACCCTGATGGGGGCGTGGTCGAGCGCCAACAAGTTCAGCCTCCTCGGCGGCATCCGCGTCGCCGCGCAGCTGATGGCCTACGAGCTGCCGTTCGTCCTCGCGGCCGCCTCCGTCGCGATGGCGGCCGGCACGCTGTCCCTGGTCGGCATCGTCGAGGCCTGGCAGCCGTGGTGGCTGCTGTGGCAGGGGATCGCGCTCGTCGTCTTCTTCGTCGCCGGCCTCGCCGAGCTCCAGCGGCCGCCGTTCGACATGCCGGTCGCCGACGCCGAGATCGTCTTCGGCCCCTACACGGAGTACGGCGGCCTGCGGTTCGCGCTCTTCATCCTGGCGGAGTACGCCGGCATCGTGGTCCTCAGCGTGCTCACCACCGTGCTGTTCCTCGGCGGCTGGCACGGTCCCGCCGAAGGCGTCCTCGGCTGCGTGTGGACCCTGGCCAAGACGTTCGCGGTGGCGTTCGTGGTCGTGTGGGTGCGGGTGGCCTACCCGCGGCTGCGCGAGGACCAGCTGCAACGGCTCGCCTGGCAGGGACTGGTGCCGCTGGCCCTGCTGCAGCTGGCGGTCACGGCGGTGGGAGTGGTGGTGACGGCATGAGGATCCCGGGGTCGGGGCTGGTCAAGGGGCTCGCCGTCACGATGCGCACGATGACGCGGCGGTCGGTGACCGCGCACTACCCCGACGCGCTGCCGGAGCTGCCGCCGCGCTCGCGCGGCGTGATCGCGCTGATCGAGGAGAACTGCACGGTCTGCATGCTGTGCGCCCGCGAGTGCCCGTCGTGGTGCATCTACATCGACTCGCACAAGGACACGATCCCGGCGACCACCGAGGGCGGCAAGGACAAGTCCCGCAACGTGCTGGACCGCTTCGCGATCGACTTCTCGCTGTGCATGTACTGCTCGATCTGCATCGAGGTCTGCCCCTTCGACGCGCTGCACTGGAGCCCGGAGTTCGAGTACGCCGAGCTCGACATCCGCGACCTGACCCACGAGAAGGAGCGGCTGCGCGAGTGGATGTGGACCGTGCCCGCGCCGGTCGCGCTCGACCCGCACGCCGAGCCGGCCAAGGAGATCGGCGTCGCCCGCAAGGCCGCCGAGGCGGCCCGTCCCGCGGCGCCCGGAGGGACCCCGGAGGCCGACGCGTGAGCTGGGTCGAGGTGGTGTTCCTGCTGCTGTCGCTGGTCGCGGTGGTCTCGGCGCTGCTCGTGGTGACGACCAGGCACATGGTGCACGCCGCGCTGTGGCTGGTGGTCACCCTCGGCGCCGTCGCCGGGGTCTACCTCGTGCTCGCCGCGGAGTTCGTGGCCTGGGTGCAGGTGCTGATCTACGTCGGCGCGGTGGTCGTGCTGCTGCTCTTCGCGCTGATGCTGACCCGGGCGCCCACCGGTCCGCAGGACGACGTCGACCTACGCCGCGTGGTGCCGGCCGCGGTCGTCGCGGTGCTCGTCGCGGTGCTGCTCGGGGTGACCGTCGTGGCCGGCTTCCACGACGTCCGCATCGACCTCGACCGGCGGTGGTCGGCTCGGCCGAGGCCACCGGCGACACGCTGTTCCGGCAGTGGGTGCTGCCCTTCGAGGTGCTCAGCGTGCTGCTGCTCGCGGCGCTGGTCGGCGCGATCGTGCTGTCGCGGCTGCGGGCGGCGCCGGCCGAGGAGGTCGGCTGATGCCGCTGTGGTGGCCGCTGCTGCTCGCGAGCCTGCTGTTCGCGATCGGGGTGTACGGCGTCCTGGTGCGCCGCAACGCCGTGCTCGTGCTGATGGGCGTCGAGCTGATGCTCAACGCGGTCAACATCAACTTGGTCGCCTTCGACGCCCAGCTGCCGCGACGTGCTCCACGGCGGCCAGACCTTCGCGCTGTTCGTCATCGTGATCGCCGCCGCCGAGATCGGGCTCGCGCTGGCGATCGTGCTGCTGGTGTTCCGCACCCACGGGCACATCGACGTCGACGAGCTGCGTGAGCTGGCCGACCGCGACGAGCTGGCCGACGACGGGGCCGACGTGAGTGGATGACCGGTGAACGGCCTCGTCCTGGCGGTGCTGTCGTGCCGTTCGCGACGGCGCCGCGTCACGCTCGTCGTCGGGCACCGCTCGGACGCCGCCGCCAAGGGCGTCGCCGTCGGCGGGTCGGCGCTGGCGCTCGCTCTCGCGGTGGTCGTGGCGGCCACCCGGCTCGGCGACGCGACGCCGCTGGGGCAGGTCTTCCGTCCACGCCCGCGGTCGGCCGCCCGTCGAGCTCGCGACGTACGTCGACCCGCTGGCCGCCGTGCTGCTCCTGCTCGCCGCGACCGTCGCGTTCCTGGTGCAGGTCTACTCGCTCGGCTACCTCCCGACGACCCGCGCTACCCGTCGTACGCCGCCCTCGTGTCGGTCTTCACCGGCGCGATGGTGCACGGTCGTGGTCGCCGACGACCTGTGGGTGCTGCTCGTCGGCTGGGAGCTGATGGGGGCGTGCTCCTACTTCCTGATCGCCCACCACTGGGAGCTCGCCGACGCGCGGGCCGGCGCGGTCAAGGCGTTCCTGATGACCCGGACCGCGGACCTCGGGCTGCTGTTCGCGATCCTGGTGCTCGGCGAGCGGTTCGGCAGCTACCGGATCAGCACGATCCTCGCAGGCGATCGTCGAGCCGGCCCCGCAGCGCGACCTGCTGTGGCTGCCCGCGCTGCTGATCGTGGTCGCGGTGATCGGCAAGTCCGCGCAGTTCCCCTTCCACACCTGGCTGCCCGGACGCGATGCCCGGCCCGACGCCGATCTCCGCGCTGATCCACGCCGCCACGATGGTCGCGGCCGGGGTCTTCCTGGTCGCGCGGATGTACCCCCTGTTCCTCGTCCGCCCCCTCCGCGCTGACCCTGCTCGCCCTCGTCGCGGCGGTCACGATGTTCGTCGCGGCGCTGTCTGCGCGCTGGTCACCCACGACCTCAAGCGGGTGCTCGCCTGGTCGACGGTCAGCCAGCTCGCCTACATGTTCGGCGCGCTCGCGGTCGGCGCGTGGATCGGCGGCGGTGCTGCACCTGCTCGCGCACGGCGCGTTCAAGGCGCTGCTGTTCCTGGCCGCCGGGTCGGTCGTGCACGCCGTCGGCGGGTCGACCTCGATGCGCTCGATGGGCGGGCTGCGCACAAGCTGCCGGACACCTTCGCGACCATGACGCTCGGGTTCGGCGCGCTCGCGGGCGTCGTACCCCTCGTCGGCTTCTTCACCAAGGACGCGGTCATGCACGCGGCGTACGCTCGAGGCGACCTGACGGGCGCCTGGTCTGGCCGTGGGTCGTCTGGGTGCTGCTCGCCTCGATGGTGCTGACCGCGGTGCTGACGGTGGCCTACTCCCTGCGCGCCTGGCTGCTGGTCTTCTTCGGTCCCGAGCCCGAGGCCGAGGAGGACGGTGCACGACGGCCCCGCGGTGATGCGGGTGCCGCTGCTACGTGCTCGCGGCGTCCCGACCGTGCTCGGCGGCCTGGTGCGTCACTCGACGCCGCGGCCCTGCTCGGCACCGACGGAGCACGTCGAGCTGTTCCACGTCTGCGACGTCGTTGCTGCATGACCGCCCTGCGTGGCGGTCGTCGCGGTCGTCGTGCTGCTGCGGTGGCGCGCGCACGGGCGCGACGCTGTGGCCGCCGTAGGTCCCGGTGCCGCACACCGACCGGTGGACCGGCTACGACGTCGCGGTGGTCCGGCCGGTGCGGCGCCTGGCGCGCGTCGTGCGCGCCGGTGACCGTGACGTGGTCGACGCCTACGCCGAGGGCGCCGGCGCGACCGCGCGCGGGCGTCGGCGGCCTGCTGCGCCGGGCCCAGAACGGCAACGTCCAGGCCTACCTGATGGTCGTGGTGGTCGGTGCGGCAGCGGTCGCCGTGGCGGCGGGGGCGTGACGTGAGCGTGAACGAGCTCGCTCCTCAACGGGCTCGTCGCGCTGCCCGTTCGCCTTCGCCGTGCTGGCCCTGCTGGCCGGGCGCCGCGGAGGGGCCGGGGTCGCGCTGGCCGTGCTCGGCGGCGTGGTCACCCTCGCCTGGTCGGTCCTGGCCTACGCGATCTCCGCGAGGCCACGCTCGGCGCCAGCGTCGACCACCCCTGGGTCGCGGCGCTCGACATCCGCTGGCACCTCGGCCTGGACGGCATCTCGCTGCCGCTGGTGCTGATGACCACGCTGGTCTTCGCGCTGCTGCTGGTCTCCCTGGTCCGGCACGGCCCCGGGCTGCGGCGGCCGCCGCCGACCTCGCGGCGCTGCTGCTGGTCATCGAGGCCGGGCGTGCTCGGTAGCTTCGTCGCGCTCGACCTGGTGCTGTTCTTCGCGTTCTTCGAGGTCGCGCTGATCCCGATGTGGTTCGTCGATCAGCGGCTGGGGCGACCCGCACGACGAGGCCGGGCCGACGCCGCGCCGCCACCCGCTTCCTGGTGTTCACCGTGCTCGGGTCCGCGCTGATGCTGGTCGGCTTCGTGCTGGTCCGCGTCCCAGGCCGGCACCTTCGACATCGTCGAGATCGCGGCGTCCTACCGGCCCTCGCGGCGCCGTCGCGCGTCACCGCCGCCGTCCTCGTTGCCCTGGGCCTCGCGGTCAAGACACCCGCTGTGGCCGCTGCACATCTGGCTCCCCGACGCGCACTCGAAGGCGCCGACGGTGGGCTCGGTGCGTGCTGGCGGCGGTGCTGCTCAAGCTCGGCACCTACGGGTTCCTGCGCTTCTGGCTGCCGGTGGTCGACCCGGGCTGGTCGTGGCTGCTGGCCGTTCGTGGCCGGGCTCGCCGTCGTCGGCATCGTGTACGCCGCGCTGGCGTGCCTCGCGCAGACCGACCTCAAGCGGCTGATCGCCTACTCCAGCGTCGGCCACATGGGCTTCGTGGTGCTCGCCGTCGCGACCTTCACCGTCGGCGGGGTGCAGGCCGCCGTCTACGCCAGCGTCGCGCACGGCCTGATCACCGGGCTGCTGTTCTTCCTGGCCGGCGCGGTCAAGGACCGCTACGGCACCGGCGACCTGCGCCGAGCTGCGCGGTGCTCTACGGGCAGGGTGCCGCGGCTGGGCGGCCTCCTCGCCGTCGCCGCGATGGCCTCGCTCGGGCTGCCCGGCCTGGCCGGCTTCTGGGGCGAGATGCTCGCGATCCGGGCGGCGCTCTATCCCGGCCGACCGCTGCCGCGCGGCACGTTCGTGCTGCTCTCGGTGATCGCCGCCCTCGGCGTGATCCTGGCCTCGGCGTACTTCCTCGCGGTGCTGCGCGGCCTGCTCCAGGGCGCTTCCGCCCGCGGTGAGGCCGGTAACGAGGAGGTCGCGTCGATCGAGCTGGCGACCGCCGAGGTCGAGCCGGCGACCCTGAGGCCGGCGCTCCGGCGACGTGGACGCCTGGAGTGGCTCCTGGTCGCCGCTGCTCGTGCTCGACGGCTGGTGCTCGGCGTGGCGCCGGGACTGCTGCTCGGGCCGGTCGCGCGACGCGGCCGCCGCCTTCCTCGGAGGGACTCGGATGAGCGTGCAGAGCATCGACTGGCTGGCGATCGCGCGCGCCGCTGGTGCTGGCGGGCGGCGCGTCGTGGTGCTGCTCGTCGACGCGTTCGTCGGCCCGCGCGCAGCCGCCGACGCCGCGCTGCTGCCGGCGGCGCTGACCGTGCTCGCCGTCCCGGGGCCGCCGTCCCCGCCTGGCTGCTGTGGGCCGACCCGCGCGCACGTTCTGCGTCGCGGACGCCGCTCGAGGGACCGGCGACGGTGCTCGTTCGCCGTCGACGGCTTCACCCTGGTCTTCTGGGGCGATCACGCTGTTCGGCACCGCGGTCGTCGCGCTGATCGGCACCGCCGCGGTCGCCGAGGGCCGCACGCCGCAGGGCGAGTGGCACTTCCTGCTGCTCTGCTCGGCCGCCGGCGCGCTGGTGCTGGCGGCCTCGCGCGACCTGGTCACCTTGCTCGTCGCGCTCGAGGTCGTCTCGCTGCCGGCGTTCGCGCTGGCCGGCCTGCGCCGCGGCGACCGGCGCGCCGCCGAGGCGGCGGTGAAGTTCTTCCTGGTCTCGGTCGTCTCCACGGCGGTCATGCTGATGGGCGTCTCGCTTGCTCTACGGCGTCACCGGGTCGGTGTTCCTCGTCGGCATCGACGACGCTCTGTCGCGCAGGGCATCGAGCCGTGGTCGGTGCCGGTCGTCGGCTGCGCTGCTGACCGTCGTCGGGCTGGCGTTCAAGGTGGCCGCAGTGCCGTTCCACATGTGGGTGCCCGACACCTACGTCGGCGCTCCGGTCGCGGTCGCGGCCTACCTCTCGGTGGTCTCGAAGGCGGCCGGCTTCGTCGGGCCTGATGCTCGTGCTCGGACGTCGCGCTGCCGGGCCTCGCGGACTACTGGGCGCCGGTGCTGGCCGTGATGGCGGCGCTGACCATGACCGTCGGCAACGTGCTCGCACTGCGCCAGGACCACGCCGTCCGGCTGCTGGCGTGGTCGTCGGTGGCGCAGGCCGGCTACATCCTGGTGCCGTTCGGCGCGGTTCGCCGGCACGGGCAGCACGGCCGCGTCGGCCACGATGGGCTACCTCGCGATCTACGCGTTCGTGAACCTCGGCGCGTTCGCCGTCGCCGCGGTGGTCGGCACCCGGCACCCCGCGCAGCGGCTGTCGGACTACCGCGGGCTGGTCGCGCGAGGAGCCCGGCGCCGGGCTGGCCGCTCGCCTTCGCTCTGCTCGCGCTGGCCGGCCTCCCGCCCGGGCGTGATCGGGCTGCTGGCCAAGGTCGTCGTCCTCGACGCGGCCGCGGGCACGACCACCTGGCTGGCCGTGGTGATGGCGGTCAACGTCGCGATCGGCCTGGTCTACTACGTCCGCTGGCTGGCCGAGCTGTTCCGCCCCGCCGACGCGCCCGGCGCGTCGACGTACGACGTCCCGAACGGCGTCGCCGTGGCCATCGGCATGACCTTCGCCGCCGGCGTGCTGTTCTCCGTGCTCCCCGGCCTGGCTGCTCGACCCCGTCCTGGCGGTGCTCCGCTGACCCGTTCCGCCCGTCGCGCCCGTCGCGCCGCGCCCCGGGTCACTCCCGTCCCACGATTACCAGGGTCCCCTGGTAATCGATCGCTTCCCGCGGCGTGCAACCCCGGGGAGGCGGCAGTTTCCCGTGGGAAGCGCCACCCGTACGACGGGGGTGAGTCGCCGATCGACGGGTACAAGGTGGCCGCACCCACCCAGAAGGAGATCCACCGATGCCGCGTCCGGCCCCGGTCCGGGACATCGACGAGAACGACGTCGAGGTCCATGCCCCCAAGAGCGCAGCCGCCGGCGTGACCGCCGTTGCGGTGTCGACGAAGCGCGCGATCGAGCAGATGGGGCCGGTCCGCACCGCCCGGTCGCTGCTCAAGCTGAACCAGACCGACGGCTTCGACTGCCCCTCGTGCGCGTGGCCCGACCCCGACCCGAGCCACCGGCACACCGCCGAGTTCTGCGAGAACGGCGCCAAGGCCGTGGCCGAGGAGGGCACCAAGCTCACGGTGACCCCGGCGTTCTTCGCGACCCACTCGGTCGCCGAGCTCGCCGAGCGCACCGAGCACTGGCTGGGCAAGCAGGGCCGGATCACCGAGCCGATGGTGCTGCGGGACGGCGCCACGCACTACACCCCGATCACGTGGGAGGACGCGTTCGCGCTCGTCGCCGAGCGGCTCTCCGGGCTGGACAGCCCTGACCAGGGCGTGTTCTACACGTCCGGTCGAGCCTCCAACGAGGTGTCCTTCGTCTACCAGCTGTTCGTGCGCGCCTTCGGCACCAACAACCTGCCCGACTGCTCGAACATGTGCCACGAGTCCACCTCCATCGCGCTCCAGGAGGCCATCGGGATCGGCAAGGCCAGCGTCGTGATGGAGGACGTGTACGACGCCAAGCTGATCGTGATCATGGGGCAGAACCCGGGCACCAACCACCCGCGGATGCTGACCGCGCTCGAGCAGGCGAAGAAGAACGGCGCGAAGATCCTCGCGGTCAACCCGCTCCGGGAGGCCGGCTTCGTCCGGTTCCGCAACCCGCAGACCCCGCGTGGGGTCAGCGGGATCGGCACCGAGCTCGCCGACCTGCACCTGCCGATCCGCATCAACGGCGACCTGGCCCTGCTGCAGGCGATCGGGTCGCTGCTGCTCGAGTGGGACTGCCTCGACCGCGAGTTCCTCGAGCGCCACACCGTCGGGTTCGAGGAGTGGGCGAGCCACGTCAAGGACCTCGACTGGGCCGCCGTCGAGCGGGCAACCGGCCTCGACCGGCCGCTGATCGAGGAGGCGGCAGGCATGTTCCGCGACTCCTCCGCGACCGTGATCTGCTGGGCGATGGGCATCACCCAGCACCGCAACGCCGTCGCCACCATCAAGGAGATCTGCAACGTCGCCTTCCTCCAGGGCAACATCGGCCGGCCGGGCGCCGGGTTGTTCCCGGTCCGCGGCCACTCCAACGTGCAGGGCGACCGCACGATGGGGATCTGGGAGCGGCCCCCGGCTCACTTCCTGGACGCGCTGCAGAGGGAGTTCGGGTTCGACCCGCCCCGCGAGAACGGGCTGGACACGGTGAACGCCATCCGGGCCTTCAGGGACGGGGACGCCAAGGTCTTCGTCGGACTCGGCGGCAACTTCGTGTCGGCCACGCCCGACACCCACGTGACCGAGAAGGCCATGCAGAAGGCCGACCTCACGGTCCAGATCTCCACCAAGCTCAACCGCTCGCACGTCGTACACGGTCGGGAGGCGCTGATCCTGCCCACGCTCGGGCGTACCGAGAAGGACCGCACCGGCGGCAGGACGCAGCGGATCACGGTGGAGGACTCGGTGTGCGCCGTGCACGCCTCCCAGGGGCCGCTGGAGCCGGCGAGCCCGCACCTGCGCTCGGAGGTGGACATCGTGTGCTCCATCGCCGCCGCCACCCTCGGTGACCGGTTCGACCTGCCGTGGGAGGAGTTCCGCACCGACTACACCGCCATCCGCAAGCGGATCGCACGGGTGGTGCCGGGCTGCGAGGCGTACGACGAGAAGGTCGACCGCCCCGGTGGGTTCCTGATGGCGCACGCGCCGCGCGACAGCCGCACCTTCGAGACGGAAGCGGGCGCGGCGACGTTCTTCGTCAACCCGATCGACGTCCTGCACGTGCCCGAGGGGCGGCTGCTGCTGCAGACCCTGCGGTCGCACGACCAGTTCAACACCACGATCTACGGCCTCGACGACCGCTACCGCGGCGTGTCCGGCGGGCGGCGCGTGGTGTTCGTGCACCCGCTCGACATCGCCGGCCTCGGTCTCGAGCCCGACCAGGTCGTCGACCTCGTCAGCGAGTGGACCGACGGCTCCGAGCGCACCGCCCAGTCGTTCCGGGTGGTGCCCTACGACCAGCCCCGGGGATGCGCCGCGGCGTACTACCCCGAGACGAACGCCCTGATCCCCCTGGACTCGACGGCGCTGGAGAGCAACTGCCCGACGTCGAAGTCCGTGATCGTGCGCCTCGAACCTCGGGTCGGCAACGCTCCGGTCGCCGAGAACGGCCACGGCGGAGCCCAGGGCGAGGACAAGGGCCACAAGTCGCACCCTGAGCCGCACCACATGAGCTGAGTCCTTCGTCGCAGCGACGGTCCGTCTGCTGTCCCACCGGCCGCACGTTTACCAGGGTCCCCTGGTAAACGTGGGCTTCCCCAGGCGTGCATGCCAGGGGAAGTGACAGTTCACCAGGGGACCCTGGTGTTCGTCGGGCGGACCGTGGCGCACAGCGTACGGCGCAGTGCGTACGACGTACGGCGCACGACTGCGGCACCCGGATCGCCCGCGCATGACCCCCCGTGCCTGACCGCGCCACCCGACGGCTTCACGGCGTGAGCACTGGGTCGCCAGGGCGCCCGGCCGGCCCGGTCGACGTACTGCCCACGGAGAACTGCTGCTCCCCATGGACTGTTCACCGTGGGGAGCGGCCGTTTTCCTGCATCACCTGGTAAACAGCCCCGGCGCCGGGCAGGGCCGGGGCCGAGGCGGGACCTCAGCGGTAGTTCATGAACTGGACCGGGAAGTCGTAGTCCTGGCCCTTCACGAGCGCGATCACGGCCTGGAGGTCGTCGCGCTTCTTGCTGGAGACGCGGAGCTCGTCGCCCTGGACCTGGACCTTTACGCCCTTGGGGCCCTCGTCGCGGATCAGCTTGCCGACCTTCTTGGCCTGCTCCTGGGAGATGCCCTCCTTGAGCTCGACGGAGATCTTCGACTCGCGGCCGGACTGGCGCGGGTCGCTCGCCTCGAGGACCTTCAGCGACTGCTGGCGCTTGATCAGCTTGTCCTTGAACACGTCGAGCACGGCGGTCGCGCGGTCGTCGGCGTTCGCGGAGATCTCCACCCCGTGCTCGCCGGAGCGGGTGATCGTGGCGCCGGTGTTCTTGAAGTCGAAGCGCTGCGAGATCTCCCGCTGGGCCTGGTTGATCGCGTTGTCGATCTCCTGCTGGTCGAGCTTGCTGACGATGTCGAACGACGAGTCGGCCATGGTGGGGTGTTCCTCCTGGGCAGCGGGCTGCCGGGTTTAGTCTCCGGTCGGTGCTGCGCTATTCTTTCGTCCCGGTGCGCGAGAGACAATCTCGGGGCATCACGGCAGGTTGCCCGAGTGGCCAATGGGAGCGGACTGTAAATCCGTCGGCTTAGCCTTCGAAGGTTCGAATCCTTCACCTGCCACGCACTCGACGAAGGCCTCCGACCCCGCGGTCGGAGGCCCTCGTCGTTCCCGGGGTCCCCGCTCAGCGCTTGCGGGCGGTCACCACGAGGTACTCCCAGTCCGCCACGAACGTGCCGTCCGTGGCCAGGTTGAACTCCTCGGCCAGCGCCACGAGGTCCGCGCGGAAGGCCTCCCGCTGCTCGGCCCCGAGCCGCTCGGACGCCTTGAGCGTCGGGCCGTAGTGGGCCAGGAAGAAGTCCGCGTAGTGCTCGGGTGCGAGGAAGCGCTGGCGTACGGCGGTCGTCCAGGTCCGCACGTCCTCGACGCCGTCCCCGAGCAGGTCCGCGACGACCGCCGGGTCGCCCCAGCGTACAGGTGACTGCGCGCCGGGCGGCGGGGCGACGTACGAGCCGACGATCCGGAGCATCCGGCCGACGAAGCCGGTGGGCGTCCAGTTCGCCATCCCGATGCGGCCGCCCGGGCGGGTGACCCGGACCAGCTCGTCGGCGGCCCGCTGGTGGTCGGCGGTGAACATGACCCCGATGGCGGAGAGCACGTAGTCGAAGCTGTCGCTCCCGAAGGCGAGGTCCTCGGCGTCGCCGATCCGGAAGTCGACGGCGAGCCCCTCCGCGGCGGCCCTCGCCCGCGCCGACTCGATGAGGGCGGGGACGTAGTCGATGCCGGTCGTCTCACAGAACGCCCGCGCGGCGACGAGGGCGGCGTGGCCGGTACCGGTCGCTACGTCCAACACGGTGCTCCCGGGCACGAGCTCGACGGCCGCGACCAGCTCGTCGGCCAGGGGGACGGTGATCTGGGCGATGCTGCCGTAGTCGCCGCTGCTCCAGGTCCGCTGCTGGGCCTCCTTGAGCGAGGTGAGCGAGGTGAGGGTGGGGGTGGTGCTCGTCATGGTGGTGCCTCTCGGTGGGGGGCCGGTCGGTCCGGCCTCGTGACACCCATGCTTCGCCTCCGAGGACCGTCCGCGTCAGTGCTGGATCTGTAGTGGTCCGCTACAAGATCTGGAGTGGCGTACGGCGGCGCCGGCGGTAGATTCGGCCCAGCAGAGGAGGCCGCAGATGACTCAGTACGGTCAGTTCTGTCCCGTCGCGAAGGCCATGGAGCTGCTCGACGAGCGCTGGACGATGCTCATCGTGCGCGAGCTCATCGCCGGCAGCCGCACCTTCGGCGACCTGCAGCGGGGCGTGCCCAAGATGTCGCCCACGCTGCTCTCGACGCGGCTGCGCACGCTGGCGCGAGCCGGCGTGGTGGAGCGCCACGAGCAGGGCAAGCGCGTCTACTACACGCTGACCGAGGCCGGTCGGGAGCTGCGGCCGGTCATCGAGTCGCTCGGCGCGTGGGGCATCCGCTGGATGCCCGAGCTCGGCCAGGAGGACCTCGACCCGCACCTGCTGATGTGGGACGTGCAGCGCAACGTGGACGTCGCCGCGCTGCCGCCCGGGCGCACGGTGCTGCAGTTCAGCTTCCACGACGTCCCCAAGGGTCACCGGGACTGGTGGCTGGTGCTCAGCGAGGCGGCCGTCGACCTGTGCGAGTTCGACCCCGGGCACCCGGTCAGCGCTCGCGTCGCGGTGTCGCTGCCGCTGTTCGTGAAGGTGTGGCGCGGGGACGTCGAGTGGGCGCAGGCGTTCAGGTCCGGCGACCTCAACGTCGACGGCCCGGCCGCCGTACGCCGGGACCTGCCGCGCTGGCTGACGCTCTCGGACTTCGCCGGAGTGCCGCGCCCCGTGTGAGCCCCTCGCGCTCGCCTGGTTGTGGCCCTTAGGCACAGTGCCGCACCGCCGAGACGTGCAGGGCGGGGCCACAACCCGGCCGAGTTGCGGGGAAGGGCCACAACCGCGCGGCGATCCCGCGGGTCAGGCGCCGTCGAGGCGCCCGGCGAGCCGGACTCCGGCCGCCTGGAGGAGCGGGACGGCGCGCGCGACCAGGTCGTCGGTCATGCGGGTGACCGGGCCGGACACCGAGACGGCCAGCCAGGCCATCGGGGCGGGGCCGACGGGGACGGCCACGCAGCGGACGCCGGCCTCCTGCTCCTGCTCGTCGAGCGCATACCCCCGCTCGCGTACGACGGCGAGGTCGGCCAGCAGGGCCGCCTCGGTGAGGTGGGTGTGCTCGGTCTGCCGGGTCAGCCCGCCCCGGCGCACCAGCTCGCGGACCCGGTCGTCGTCGAGCCGGGAGAGCAGGGCCTTGCCCACGCCGGTGCAGTGCAGGTCGACGCGGCGGCCGACCTCGGTGAACATCCGCATCGCGTGCCGCGACGGCACCTGGGCGACGTACTCCGCGTGCGATCCGGAGAGCACCGCGAGGTTCGCGGTCTCGCCGAGCGCGTCGACGAGCCGGGCGAGGACCGCCTCGGCGTCGGCGCCGACCATCGAGCCGGCCGCGACGCCGAGCGGGACGAGGCGGAAGCCGAGGGCGTAGCGCCGGTTGGGCAGCTGGCGCATGTAGCCCCGGTCGACCAGCGTGCGCAGCAGCCGGTGCACGGTCGGCAGCGGGAGGTCCACGGCGGCCCCGATCTCGCCGATCGTGAGGTGCCCGCCGCGCGCCGCGACCACCTCGACGAGGTCGAGGGCACGGTGAAGGGACTGGACCCCGCGCTCGCGGTGATTGGCGCTCCCCGCGTTGGGCATGAGTCCGGGCATGAGTACGGCGTCCTCCTGGCGGATCGGCGACGCGCACCCCCTGCAGCGCCCGCCTGCCGGTTGACAGGCCCGCACGGGTCTGCCTAGTTTCCAAGATGAAGACAGACACTTCCACAATACGAAAACTCGGGCAACCTTCCGAGGAGGGGAGCGGCATGGTCGCGCGCATCACGGTCGGTCGGCTGCAGGTCGCCGAGAGCCTCCACCGGTTCGTCGAGGAGGAGGCGCTGCCCGGGACGGGTGTGGACCCGGCCGCCTTCTGGGCCGGCGCGGACGCGGTCGTCCACGACCTCGCCCCCCGCAACCGCGCGCTGCTCGCGCGCCGCGACGAGCTCCAGGCGACCATCGACGACTGGCACCGCGAGCACCCGGGCCGGCCGGACCCGGAGGCCTACGAGGCGTTCCTGCGCGAGATCGGCTACCTCCTCGACGAGCCCGAGAGCGTCGCGGTGTCCACGGAGGGCGTCGACGACGAGGTGGCCCGGATCGCCGGGCCGCAGCTGGTCGTCCCGCTGCTCAACGCCCGCTTCGCGACCAACGCTGCGAACGCCCGCTGGGGGTCGCTCTACGACGCGCTCTACGGCTCCGACGTGATCTCCCGCGAGGGCGACCTCGCGCCCGGCGAGTCCTACAACACCGTCCGCGGCGCCGAGGTGATCGCCCGCGGGCGCGCCCTGCTCGACGAGCACTTCCCGCTGGTCGACGGCTCGCACGCCGACGCGACGTCGTACGCCGTCGACGGTGACGGCCTCGCCGTCGCCCTCAAGGACGGCGTAGCCCGCCTGGCCGACCCGACCCAGCTCGCCGGCAGCCGGGGCGAGGCGTCCGCGCCCGAGGCCGTGCTGCTGGTCCACCACGGGCTGCACGTCGAGATCGCCGTGGACCGCGACGACCCGATCGGGTCGACCGACGCCGCCGGGGTGAAGGACCTCGTGGTCGAGGCGGCCGTCTCCACGATCATGGACCTCGAGGACTCCGTCGCCGCCGTCGACGCCGAGGACAAGGTGCTCGGCTACCGCAACTGGCTGCGCCTGATGGACGGCACGCTCGCCGAGGAGGTCAGCAAGGGCGGGAAGACGTTCACCCGCTCCCTGAACCCCGACCGCACCTACACGGCGCCCGACGGCTCCGAGCTCGTCCTGCCCGGGCGGGCGCTGCTGTTCATCCGCCAGGTCGGGCACCTGATGACCACCGACGCGGTGCTCGACGAGAACGGCGACGAGGTGCCCGAGGGCATCCTCGACGCGCTCGTCACCGCCCTCGGCAGCGTCCGCGATGTGCGCCGGAACGCCGGCGACCGTCGGGCGACACGGGACTCGCCAACTCACGCACCGGGTCGATGTACGTCGTGAAGCCGAAGATGCACGGGCCGGACGAGGTCGCGTTCACCGTCGAGCTGTTCTCCCGGGTGGAGGAGGTCCTCGGCCTGCCCCCGCTGACGATCAAGGTCGGCATCATGGACGAGGAGCGCCGCACCACCCTCAACCTCAAGGCCTGCATCGAGGCCGCCCGCGAGCGGGTCGCCTTCATCAACACCGGCTTCCTGGACCGCACCGGCGACGAGATCCACACCTCGATGCTCGCCGGGCCCGTCGTGCGCAAGAACGACATGAAGGGCGAGACCTGGATCTCGGCCTACGAGGACCTCAACGTCGACATCGGCCTCGAGTGCGGGCTGCTCGGCCGAGCCCAGATCGGCAAGGGCATGTGGGCCGCACCGGACAGCCTCGCGGCGATGCTCGAGGCGAAGATCGGTCACCCGCAGGCCGGTGCGAGCTGTGCCTGGGTGCCGTCGCCGACCGCCGCGACCCTGCACGCGCTGCACTACCACCAGGTCGACGTACGAGCCCGGCAGGAGGAGCTCGCCGCGGGCGGTCGCCGGCGGCGACGCGAGGAGCTCCTCACCGTCCCGCTCGGCGACCCCGGCTCGTGGTCCGAGGACGACCGGCAGGCCGAGATCGACAACAACCTCCAGAGCCTGCTGGGGTACGTCGTCCGCTGGGTCGACGCCGGCGTGGGCTGCTCGAAGGTCCCCGACATCACGGGCGAGGCGCTCATGGAGGACCGCGCGACGTGCCGGATCTCGGCGCAGCACGTGGCCAACTGGCTGCACCACGGGGTGGTGACGGCCGACCAGGTCGACGCCACCCTGCGCCGGATGGCCGCCGTCGTCGACGAGCAGAACTCCGGAGACCCGACCTACTCCCCGATGGCGCCGGCCTTCGACGGCGATGCGTTCCTGGCCGCCCGCGCCCTCGTCCTCGAGGGCCTCGAGCAGCCGAGCGGCTACACCGAGCCGATCCTGCACCGACGCCGAGCCAGCCGGAAGGCGTCCGAGGGGGGCCGGGGATGAGCCTCGACCTGGACACCGCGCGGGCGATCGTCGCAGGCACCCGGGCGCACGCGAGCAGCGCCGGCCTCAAGCCGATGACCGTGGTCGTGCTCGACGCCGGCGGCCACGTCGTGGCCGCCGAGCGGGAGGACGGCTCGTCCACCAAGCGCTTCGAGATCGGCTTCGGCAAGGCCCACGGCGCCCTCTCGCTCGGGCTCGGGTCCCGCGCGCTGATGGCCCGCGCCGAGCAGCAGCCCTACTTCATCGCCGCGGTCACCGCCGCGGTGGGAGGCGCGCTCGTGCCGGTGCCCGGCGGCGTGCTGGTCCGCGACGGCGACGGTGCACTGCTCGGTGCCGTCGGCGTCACCGGCGACACCTCCGACAACGACGAGGCAGCGGCGGTGGCCGGCATCGAGGGCGCCGGCCTCGTCGCCCAGGTCGACTGACATGGCCGACGTGGGCACGCCGGCCGGGGTGACAGGTCTCGCAGGCGTCGACAGGGTCGCCGAGGTCGCGCGCGGGCTGCTGCCCGAGGCGTCCGTGATCACCGACCGGGCGAGGCTGCGCACCTACGAGTGCGACGGGCTCGCGCACTACCGCGTGACGCCGGCCCTGGTCGTCGTACCCGAGGACGCGGCGCAGCTCGCCGCGATCGTGCAGGCGTGCGCCGAGCACCGGGTGCCGTACGTCGCCCGCGGGTCCGGCACGGGCCTGTCCGGCGGCGCCCTGCCGCACGCCGAAGGGGTGCTCGTGGTGACGTCGCGGATGCGCGCGATCACCGCGGTGCGCCCGGACGACCAGCGGGCCGACGTCGAGCCCGGCGTGATCAACCTGGACGTGACCCGTGCCGCGACGCCTCACGGCTACTACTACGCGCCCGACCCGTCGAGCCAGCAGATCTGCTCGATCGGCGGCAACGTCGCGGAGAACTCCGGCGGCGCGCACTGCCTGAAGTACGGCTTCACCACCAACCACGTCGTCGGCGCCGACTTCGTGACGCCGGACGGCGACACCGTGCGACTCGGCGGCGACGCCCCCGACAGCCCCGGCTACGACCTGCTCGGCACCGTCGTCGGTTCGGAGGGCACGCTCGGCATCGTCACCTCGGCCACCGTGCGGCTGGTCCGGCTGCCCGAGGAGGTGCGCACGATCCTGGTCGGCTTCGCCTCGACCGACCAGGCGGGTGCCGCGACGTCGGCGATCATCGCCGCCGGCATCGTGCCGGCCGCGATCGAGATGATGGACGCGCTCGCGATCGAGGCCGCCGAGGCCGCGGTCCGCTGCAACTACCCCGACGGCGCCGGGGCGGTCCTGGTCATCGAGCTCGACGGCGCCGCCACCGAGGTCGAGCAGGAGTACGCCGAGGTGGAGCGGCTGTGCGCCGAGAACGGCGCCTTCGAGCAGCGGCTCGCCACCGACCCGGCCGACCGCGCGCTGATCTGGAAGGGCCGCAAGTCGGCGTTCGCCGCCGTGGGTCGGATCAGCCCCGACTACATCGTCCAGGACGGCGTGATCCCGCGCACCGCGCTGCCGCAGGTGCTCACCGCGATCGCCGAGCTGTCCACCACCTCGGGGGTCCGCGTGGCCAACGTCTTCCACGCCGGCGACGGCAACCTGCACCCTCTCGTGCTGTTCGACGACGCCGTCGAGGGTGCGGGGGAGGCCGCCGAGCGGGTGAGCGGCGCCATCCTCGACCTCTGCATCGAGCACGGCGGCTCGATCACCGGCGAACACGGCGTCGGCATGGACAAGGCGAAGTACATGCCGCGCATGTACACCGACGAGGACCTCGACACCATGCAGCTCGTGCGCTGCGCGTTCGACCCGCACAACATCTCCAACCCCGGCAAGGTCTTCCCGACGCCGCGGCTGTGCGGAGAGGTGCCCGGCCGGAGGAAGGCCGCCCACCCGCTGCAGCAAGCCGGACTCGCGGAGGTGTTCTGATGAGCTCTCGGGAGACGACGCAGGAGACGGTGCAGGGGACGCTGGACGGTACGGCGCGCGAGGCGGTCGCCTCGGTGTGCGCGGACGTGCGCGATCCCGAGGCCACCGACCACGTCGACGGCGTCTCGCCGGGGGTGGTGGCCCGCCCCGCCGACGTCGAGCAGGTCGCGGAGGTGCTCCGCGCGACCGACGCCCACGGCCTCACCGTCGTGGTCCGCGGGCGCGGCACCAAGCTGTCCTGGGGGTGCCCGCCCTCCTCGGCGGACGTGCTGCTCGACCTCGGCGCGCTCGATCGGGTGCTCGACCACGCGGCCGGCGACCTGATCGTCGCCGCGCAGGCCGGCGCCCGGCTCCGCGACGTGCAGGAGGCGGTGTCCGGCGCGGGCCAGTGCCTCGCCCTCGACGAGACCGTGCCCGGCAGCAGCATCGGCGGGCTGCTCGCGACCAACACCAGTGGGCCGCACCGCGTCGCGACGGGCACCGCCCGCGACCTGCTCATCGGCGTGACCGTCGTACGCGCCGACGGCGTGGTGGCCAAGGCCGGCGGCCGGGTCGTGAAGAACGTCGCGGGCTACGACCTCGGCAAGCTGGTCATCGGGTCTCTCGGCACGCTGGCGGTCGTGGTGGACGCGACCTTCCGGCTGCACCCGCTCCCGGCGGCACGCCGCTGGGTGGGCGTGCCGGTGTCCGACCCCGCCGAGGCCCAGCGGGCGGTGCTGTCGGTCCTGCACGCGCAGGTGGTCCCGGCGGCCGTCGAGGTGACGTGGGCCGACGGCTCCGGCAGCGTCGACGTACTGCTCGAGGGCCGGGACGAGGGCGTGGCCGCCCGGGCCGCGACCACCCGCGGCCTGCTCGGTCCGGCCGCCACCGAGACGTCCCCCGAGGCACCCGACGGGACACCTGACGGCGCCCCGGCGGGTCGACCGGGCCCGGGTCGACGTACCCCTGGGACGTGACCGCCGCCGGCGACGACCGCGCGACGGCGCTCAAGCTGACCTTCGCACTCTCCGGCCTGGCCGACGTGCTCGGCGCGGCGACCCGGGGTGGCGTGCGGCTGCGCGGCTCGGCCGGCGCCGGGGTGGCCTACGCCGCCCTGCCGCCCGCGACGACCACGGAGGACGCGCGCACCGCCCTCGACGGGCTGCGGGCGATCTGCACCGCCCACGGCGGCAGCGCGGTCGTGGTGGACGCGCCCGCCGCCGTGAAGGCCGGCCTCGACGTCTGGGGACCCGTGCCGGCACTCGACCTGATGCGCCGCGTCAAGGACCAGTTCGACCCCGACCACCGGCTCGCGCCGGGTCGCTTCGTTGGAGGCATCTGAGATGACAGACCCGTCCGGCAGCACCCGTGGCGCCGAGGGCAGCGCCCTCGGCGAGATGGGAGGCGTGGTCGACACCGACGACCTCGACGGGGCCGGGGCGCCGGCGCCGCAGGGCGCCTTCGACGACCACCACCCGCCGGACGCCGCGCTCGTGGGCGACTGCGTGCACTGCGGGTTCTGCCTGCCGACCTGTCCGACGTACGTCCTGTGGGGCGAGGAGATGGACAGCCCGCGGGGCCGCATCTACCTGATGAAGCAGGGCCTCGAGGGCGAGCCGATGAGCGACGCGATGGTGTCGCACTGGGACGCCTGCCTGGGCTGCATGGCGTGCGTGACGGCGTGCCCGTCCGGCGTGCAGTACGACACCCTGATCGAGCAGACCCGCTCCCAGGTCGAGCGCCACCACCGCCGCTCGGCCGCCGACCGGGCCCTGCGCGGCCTGATCTTCTCGCTGTTCCCGCACCCGCGGCGGCTGCGGCTGCTGCGCGGACCCCTGCGGGCGCTGCAGGCCACCGGGCTCGACCGCGCGATGCGCCGCACCGGCCTGCTGGAGCGGGTCGCCCCGCAGCTCGCCGCGATGGAGGGCCTCGCGCCGCGCCTCGGCCGGGCCGAGCCGCTGCCGCCGTACCTCCACGCCTCCGGGCAGCGCCGCGCCGTCGTCGGCCTGCTGACCGGCTGCGTGCAGGGCGCCTTCTTCCCCGGGGTGAACTCCGCGACCGCGCGGGTGCTGCAGGCCGAGGGCTGCGACGTCGTCGTGCCGGCCGCCCAGGGCTGCTGCGGCGCGCTGTCGGCGCACAACGGGCGCGAGGAGGAGGCGCAGGGATACGCCCGCCGCCTCGTCGACGCCTTCGAGGACAGCGGGGTCGAGCACGTCGTGGTCAACGCAGCGGGCTGCGGCTCCACGATGAAGGAGTACGCCGCCCTGCTGGCCGACGACCCGGCCTACGCCGAGCGGGCGCGCGCCTTCGCCGACCGCGTGCGCGACGTGTCCGAGATCCTCGACGAGCTCGGCCCGGTGGCACCGAGGCACCCGCTCGACGTGACCGTGGCCTACCACGACGCGTGCCACCTCGCGCACGCCCAGGGCGTCCGCGCCCAGCCGCGACGGCTGCTGAACGGCATACCCGGCCTCAGCGTGCGGGAGATCGCCGAGGGCGAGCTGTGCTGCGGCTCGGCCGGCATCTACAACATTCTCAACCCGGAGCCGGCCCGCGAGCTCGGCGACCGCAAGGCCGCCAACATCGTCGCCACCGGCGCGCAGGTGCTGGTCACCGCGAACCCCGGCTGCCTGATGCAGGTCGCCTCCGCGATCGAGCGGTCGGGCCACCCGATGGGGATGGCGCACACGGTCGAGGTGCTCGACGCCAGCATCCGGGGCGCCCCGGTGAGCACGCTCCTCCCCTGACGGTCCCAGCCAACGACTCGGAGTTGACCTGACATGTTCGACCAGTTCCAGCAGAACCCCCAGGCTGTCGGTGACTCGCTCACCGTCA
This sequence comes from uncultured Actinomycetota bacterium, assembly GCA_963781745.1. Lineage (GTDB taxonomy): Bacteria > Actinomycetota > Actinomycetes > Propionibacteriales > Nocardioidaceae > Nocardioides_B. Next base: position 115,920 of record CAWAHH010000013.1, read on the forward strand.
GCGCCCTGTGTGCCCTCGTCCCGCTCGCGGTGCTCTTCGTGCTGCTCGGCGGCCTCAAGGTCCGCGCCTGGATCTCCGGGATCGTCGCGCTGCTCGTGGCGCTCGTCGACGCGGTCCTGCTCTTCGGCATGCCGTTCGGCCAGGGCGTCAGCGCGGCCGTCGACGGCGCGCTGTTCGGCTTCTTCCCGATCCTGTGGATCGTGGTCAACGCGGTGTGGATCTACAACCTCACCGTGGCCTCGGGACACTTCGAGGTGCTGCGGCACTCCTTCGAGAAGGTCAGTCCCGACCAGCGGATCCAGGCGATCATCATCGCCTTCTGCTTCGGTGCGCTGCTCGAGGCGCTGGCCGGCTTCGGCACCCCCGTGGCCATCTCGGTCGTCATGCTGATGTCCCTCGGCTTCAAGCCGCTCAAGGCCGCCACCGTCGCGCTGGTCGCGAACACCGCCCCGGTGGCCTTCGGTGCGCTGGCCATCCCGATCGTCACGCTCGCGCCGATCACGACGGGTGTCAGCAGCGACCCGCGCCTGTCCGACGCGAACGCCCTGCACACGCTGGGCTCGATGGTCGGGCGGCAGACCCCGATCCTGGCGCTGTTCGTGCCGCTGATCCTCGTCCTCATCGTCGACGGCCGCCGTGGCGTCCGACAGACCTGGCTGCCCGCGATCGTCTCCGGTGTCGTCTTCGCGGTCGCGCAGTACCTCACCGCCAACTTCGTCTCCGTCCAGCTGACCGACATCGTGGCCTCGCTGCTCTCGGCGGGCGCGGTCGTGCTGCTGGTCCGGGTGTGGCAGCCCACGATGACGCTCAGCGCCGACGTCGCCGACGCCGAGGAGCGCGAGCAGGTGGGGGCGGGCGCCACGTCGGGCTCGGTCGCCGCGGCCGGCTCCCGGTCGAGCGCCGTGAGCGCAGCCACGCGTGCGGCGGGGGGTGGCTCGGGCTCCCACGACGGCGCCGACCGGGCCGGGCGCCCATCGGTCGACAACCGCGGGGACGTGCTGCGGGCCTACTCGCCGTACCTCGTCATCATCGTGATCTTCTCGCTGACCAACATCCCGGCGGTCGTGGACGCGCTGGCGAAGGAGCCGTTCACCTACCTCTTCGACTGGCCCGGCTTGGACATCCTCAACTCGGCCGGCGACCCGGTGGCGACGCAGTTCAAGCTCAACTGGCTGCCCGCCGCCGGCACGCTTCTGGTCTTCGCCGGCCTGATCACGATGCTGATCCTCAAGGTGTCGCCCGGGCGGGCGTGGCGGACCTACCTGGAGACCTACGTCGAGCTCCGCTCCGCGATCGTCACCGTGATGGCGGTGCTCGGGCTCGCCTACGTGATGAACCTGTCCGGGCAGACCGCGTCGCTGGGCGTGTGGCTGGCCGGGACCGGCGCGGCGTTCGCGATCCTGTCGCCGATCCTGGGCTGGATCGGGACCGCGGTCACCGGGTCGGACACCTCGTCGAACTCGCTGTTCGGCGCGCTGCAGGTGCAGGCCGCGACCAAGGCAGGTCTCGACCCGGTGCTGATGGCGGCTGCGAACTCCTCCGGCGGCGTGCTCGGCAAGATGGTCAGCCCGCAGAACCTCGCGATCGCGGCGGCCGCGGTCGGCATGTCCGGCCGCGAGGGGGAGATCTTCCGCAAGGTGATCGGCTGGAGCCTGCTGTTGCTCGTGCTGATGTGCCTGATCGTCGGCCTGCAGGCGACCCCGGTGCTGAGCTGGATGGTGCCGTAGCCCTGTCCTGACCACCGCCACGGCCCGCGTCGCCGTCGTCGTCCTCACCGCTTGGTGAGGCTGACGCGGAGGTCGGGGTGGTGGTGCAGGTCCCAGGTCTCGGGGGGCGAGGTCGAGCAGGTGGGCCTCGGCGCGGGCGCGGCTGGTCCGGGTGCGGGTGGCCAGCCAGGCAGCGGTGGCGGGTGCGCCGGTGGCGTCACCGACGCGTTCGCCGACGGGCTGGTCGTCGGTGTGGGCGATCAGTCGCAGGCGGAGGCTGTCGGTGCGGGCGATCAGGATGGTCAGGGTCAGCAGGGCCGCGCCGACCTGCTCGGGGCTCAGGGCCCACAGCGCCAGGTCGGTCCCTGACGGTCCTGGGGTCGCGGGCGTGGCTCGGTCTGCGACGAGGTCGACCCGGTCCAGGGCGGTGGTGATCCCCTCGAGGGTCGCCAGCACGGGGTGGGTGCCGGTCAGGGGATCGAGCGTGTCGGTGCATGGCACGACGGTATGCCGGTTGCGCTGACCGGTTTCGACAAGGTGTTCGACGACTGTGGACGAGCAGCGGGGTCGGCGCCTGTGTGCGAAACCTGGCCGAGGACGACGCGGGGGACCGCCGTGCGCGGTCAGCGATCGGTCGTCATGAGCAGCTCCACGAGCGTCGCGTGCCACCACCGGGCGAGCTCGTCCGGGGACCAGCCGCGTTCGGCGGTCGCGACGTCGTAGGCGTCGACCGAGACCAGGAGCATGTAGATCGCCACGGCGCGCTCCATGTCGACGCCCTCGCGCCAGATGGTCGCCGGCCAGGTGGCGAACACCTTCCGCCGCTCGGTGTCCCCCCGCGTGCGGCCCTCCTCGTAGGCGTCGCCCAGCTCCGGGTGCTGTCGGCGTGCCTCGGCGACGAGGCGCAGCACGTCCCCACCGAGCTCGAACAGCCGGCGGTCGAAGTCCACGAAGGCGCGCAGCTGTCCCACCGGGTCGCCCTCGCGCCGCCGCAGCTCGTCCACTGCACGACCCACGTCGGCGCCCTGCTCGGCGGCGTCGATCAACGATCTGGCCAGACCGGCCTTGGAGCCGTACGCGTGGTAGACGGTCGCCTCGGAGACCCCCGCTCCCGAGGCGACCGAGCGGACGCTCGTGCCCGCCCAGCCACGCTCGAGGAAGCGCTCGCGGGCCGCGGCGGCGATCAGGCGACGGGTGCGTCTCGGCCTGCTGCTCGCGCAGCTCGGACCGGTAGCTGCGAGAAGTCGTCACGAAAACCACTGTACAGGTCGGCTGAGCGTGTCTATATTCACTGAGCAACGCTTGAATGAATCAGGCAACACTCACTGAAAGGCTCGTCATGACCGTCTTCTCCGCAGTCCAGGCCCCCACCGCCTCCTCCCCGACCACCGTCGCCGTCGAGGTCCTCGGCCGGCTCGAGTCGGCGTGGAACGCCGGCGACGGGGCCGCCTTCGGGGCGGCGTACGCCCCCGACGCCTCGTTCGTCACGATCCGCGGCGACCGCATCCGGGGGTCCGTCGCCATCGCGCAAGGGCACGCCGGGATCTTCGCGACGATCTACGCCGGCAGCGTCAACACGATGGAGCTCGTCCGGGCCGAGGAGCTGGCGCCGGGGGTCGTGCTGTCGCTGGCGGTGAGCACCCTCGAGTGCCCCTCCGGTCCGCTCGCCGGCATCCACCAGGCGTCCTCGACCAGCGTCATCACCAGGGCCGCGGACGGCTCCTGGCTGGTCGCGTCCACCCACAACACGCTCGTGGCGGCCTGAGATGGCGACGTACGTCGGCGGGCGCACGCCGGTGCGCGCGGCCTCGCCGGGCCCGCAGTCCACCCGCGCCACCGGGATGCTCCTCGTGCTCGGCGGGGCGCTGACCGCCCTCGGCGGACAGCTGCACCCGCACGGCGCGGGCGAGAGCGTGGACGCGCACCTGTTGTCGATGTTCGAGGGCCCGACGTGGTTGCCGGCCCACCTCGTGCTGCTCGCTCGGAGCCGTCGTGGTGGTGCTCGCGCTGGTCGCGGCCCGGCGGGCTTCTGCGTTCGGGCCGTCCGCTCAGGGGCTGCTGGCATGGGCCACCGCGGCCTGGGCCTTCGGCGCGCTCGAGGTCGTTCCGCACCTGCTCGCCGCGGGCGAGGCGCACGAGCTCGCGCACCACGAGGCGACCCCGGTGCTCGACCTGCACCTCCTGCTGCAGCTGGCGGCCACGCCGGCCGTCGGGCTGGGTGGCGCACTGCTCGCCGTGGCGGTCGCGCGGGCCGCGCGGACGCGCACCGCGTGGGTGCTGGCGGCCGTCGCCGTGGTCGGCGGGGTCGGCTACGCCGCATCCGCGCCGCTCGTGCTGGCGACGGGGGACGTGCGGTTCACGCTGCTGTTCCCGCTGCAGGCGGGGCTGGCGGTCTGGCTGGCCGGCACCGGCGTGCGCCTGCTCGTCGGCCGTCGCATCGCCTGAGGCGCGCCACGGAGCCGGGCCCGCACCCCGTCGTGGGGTGCGGGCCCGGCCGATTCGTCCCGGCGTGGGGTCAGCTGCCCTGGGCCGCGGGGGAGCAGGCCCGGCCCGGTCCCTCAGGCCCCGTGGGCGCCTGGTCGGCCTGCGGCGCCCTTCGCGGCGTCGGGGCGTCGCCCGCCCTCGGGGGCGGGGGTGCCTGGCCCGCCTTCGGCGGCGTCGGGGCGTCGCCCGCCTCGGGCGGGGTGGGCGCCTGGTCTGCTTCCGGCGGAGTCGGGGTAGCACCCGCCCTCGGGGGCGTAGGCGCCCGGCCGGCCTCGGGCGGGGTGGGTGCTCGTCCGCCTTCGGCGGAATGGGTGCCTCGCCGGCCCTCGGTGCCTTCGGTGCCTTCGGTGCCCTCGGCGGTGTCGGGGCCCGGCCTGCCGTCGGGGGCGTCGGCGCCGACCTAGTGCCGGGAGCGGGGGCACCGGCGGCCGGCGGTGCCGGCGCGGCGCACCCAGCAGCCCCGTCCGAGCCGTTCGTTCCGTTGGACCCGGGGGCCCTGGTCGACCCGGTCGACCCGGTCGAGGCGGTCGGGCCCAGGCCCGCCGTACCCGACCCGCCAGACCCGCCAGACCCGCCGGACCCGCCGGACCCGCCGGACCCGCCAGGACCGCCGGACCCGGACGCCCCGGTCTCGGCGGAGCCACGGACCCCTCCCGCCACGTCCTGGGTGCCGCCGGCGAGGGCCGGCAGGCCGAACGCCAGGAGGCCGCCGGTCACGGCTGCGGCCGCGAGCCCGACGCCGAGCCCGGTCGCCAGCCTGCGGCCGTGAGGCCTGCCGGGGCCGGACAGCTCGTCGGGACGGCGCTCGGACCCGGGACCGAGCCGCAGCGGCTGGGTGTCGTCGATGCCGTACGACGGACGGTGGTCGCCGGCCCGGCGGTCGCGCAGGGCGCGGAGCCGGTCGAGGGGGTGCGTCATCGGTGGTTCCCTTCGGACGAGGTCAGGCCGAGCAGCTGCTCGGCCTGGTCGATCGCGTGCTGCGGGACGGGGACCGTCCCGACGAGGCGGCTCGACGCGGCCACGTCCGCCAGCGGGGCGGGGCCCCAGGTGGTGAGCGCGACCGCGGCGAGCCAGACCACGACGGCCGCGCCGAGGGCGGAGCCGAGCGCGGCGAGCAGGCCGCGACCCCGCCTCAGGGCGGTGACCGCCGCCGCGAGGACGAGCAGGACAGCGGCCAGGTCGACGAGGTCGAGCGAGGACGGGTCGGGCACAGGTGCCTCCTTGGTTCGGGTCGGTGCCGGACGGCACCGGCCGTTCCGGCGAGCGTGTCGGGCCGGGCGTCCGCCACCGTGGCGCGCGGACCTGAAGACCACCTCAAGGACTGCGGCCGGCGAGGAGTTCTTCAGCAGTCCTTCAGAGTGCGCACGCAGACTGGCGAGGTGGCCGAACCCGTGCGTGTGCTCGTCGTCGAGGACGACGGGGTGATCCGCGAGAGCCTCGACCACGCGCTGAGCGCCGCCGGCTTCGCGGTGCGCGCGGTCGCCGACGGGTCGGCGATCGAGGCCGACCTCGCCTGCTTCCGACCGGCCCTGGTGCTGCTGGACTGGATGCTCCCCGGTCGCGACGGCGCCACCCTCGTCGGCGTGGTCCGCGGCCGCTCGCGGGCCGCGGTGGTGATGCTGACCGCCCGCGAGCGCATCGAGGACCGGCTGCGGGGGTTCGACCTGGGCGTCGACGACTACCTCGCCAAGCCGTTCGTCATGGAGGAGCTGCTGGCCCGGATGCGCGCCGTGCTGCGACGCCTCGGCAGCCTGCCGACGACGGTGCAGGTCGACGACCTCGTCATCGACGAGCAGGCCGGCGTCGTCGAGCGCGGCGGCGTCCCCGTGCCGCTGACCGCCACCGAGTTCCGGCTCCTCGTCTTCCTCGCCTCCCGCCGCGACCAGGTGCTCTCGCCGGCGCAGATCCTCAGCCAGGTCTGGGGGTACGACGAGTACGCCGACAACCTCGTGCAGGTGCACGTCTCCGCCGTACGACGCAAGCTGGAGGCGACCGGGCCGCGACTGCTCCACACCGAGCGCGGGCTCGGCTACGTGCTCCGGGCGCCGCGGCCGTGAGCGTCGAGCAGGAGCGGCTGCGCACGCCCTCGCTGCGCCGCCGGGTGACCCTCGTCGTGCTCGGGACGCTGGGGGTCATGCTGCTCGTCGTCGCCGTGGTCACCGACGTCGTCCTGGAGAGTCGCCTCGAGGGCGAGCTGCGGCAGCGGCTCGTCGACCGCGCGAGCGTCGCGTCGGCCCTGGTGGACCAGGTCGAACCCCGTGACCTGGCCCGTCGCCTCGAGGGCGACGGGGTGTCAGTGGTGCTGACGACGCCGGACGACGAGGTCTACGCGGAGGGGCCGCTCGGCGGCCGGGCCGCGGCGGCGCGGGCGCCGACGAGGGGGCGGCGACCCCAGGGGCCACGCCCGGGACAGCGGGACCGGGGCCGGCGGGCGGTCCACCGGCACCGCGCGGGCCGGCCCCTGCGGTCGTCCGGCAGGGTGACCTGCTCACGGTGTCGAGGTCGCTGGCGGACGGCGGCACGGTCACGCTGCTGGCCGACGTCGGCGACGTGCGCCGGACTCTGGCGCAGGTCCGCCTCGCGCTCGTGGTCGCGGCCGGACTGGTCCTGCTGGCCGCCGCCACGATGGTGCCGGTGGTGGTGGCGCGGGCGCTGCGGCCCCTCGACCGCATCACCGACGTGGCCCGCTCGATCACGAGCGGCGACCGCGCCCGGCGGCTGCGACCGTCGAGCCCGGACACCGAGCTCGGCCGCACCGCTGTCGCGTTCGACGACATGCTCGACGAGGTCGTCGGGTCGGAGGAGCGGCTGCGGCGGTTCCTCTCCGACGCGGCCCACGAGCTGCGCACGCCGCTGGCCGGCGTGCAGGCCGCCGCCGAGCACCTGCTGCGCGACGACCCGCCCCGCGACGAGCGCGAGCGGACGGTGCTCGGTCTGGTCCGGCAGAGCCGACGGGCCGGACGGCTCGTCGACGACCTCCTCACCATGGCCCGCATCGACAGCGGCCTCGTCATGCGGCCCGTGCCGACCGACCTGCGCGAGCTGGCGGACGAGGTCGCCGCCGCGGTGGGACTGACCGGCCCTGGGACCGAGGTGCGGGTGGAGGGGCCGGCGGCGCCGCTGCGGGCAGACCGCGACCGCCTCGTGCAGGTGGTCGGCAACCTCGTGGACAACGCTGTGCACGCCGTGGGACCCGGCGGCCACGTGCTGCTGCGCACCCGCCGGGGTGACGGGCGCGTCGGGCTCGACGTCGTCGACGACGGGCCGGGCGTACCCGCGGCCGACCGCGAGCGGGTCTTCGAACGGCTGGTCCGGCTCGACGAGGCCCGCTCGACCCACCGCGGTGGCGCCGGCCTCGGGCTGGCGATCGCCCGTGGCATCGCCCGCGCCCACGGCGGCGACCTGACCTGCCGTGGCCGCGACGACGGCCGCCCCGGGGCCGTGCTGCGTCTCGACCTCCCCGGCTGACGCGCGCGTTCGGCGTCCGGCGGCACCACAGGCTCGACAGTTGACGTTTCAACTAAAGCGACGTAGAGTGTGGGCAACACTTGAAACTACAACCGAGGGACGCCGCCATGGGCCTGTTCAACCGCAAGAGCTCGCAGACCGCCACCCACACCACCGCTGCAGCGTCGGCGACCCCGATCGTCGCCCCGGTCGAGGGGACCAGCGCCGCCGTCGCCGACCTCGCCGGTGACTACACGCTCGACCCGACCCACACCCGCATCGGCTTCTCGACCCGGCACGCGATGGTCACCACTGTCCGCGGCCAGTTCGACTCCTTCGAGGGCAGCGCGCACCTCGACACCGCGAACCCGTCCGCCTCGAGCGCGCAGGTGACGATCTCCGCGGCGAGCGTCTCCACCGGCCAGGCCGACCGTGACGGCCACCTCCGCTCGGGCGACTTCTTCGACGTCGAGCAGTTCCCGGAGCTGCGCTTCGCCACCACCTCGGTCTCCCGCAAGGACGCCGACACCTGGACCGTCACCGGCGACCTGACCATCAAGGACGTCACCCGGTCGGTCAGCATCGACTTCGAGGCCACCGGCTCCGCCCGCGACCCGTTCGGCAACCTGCGCGTCGGGTTCGAGGGCGCGACCACGATCAACCGCAAGGACTGGGGCCTGACCTGGAACGCCGCCCTCGAGACCGGCGGCGTTCTGGTCAGCGAGAAGGTCAAGCTCGAGTTCGACGTCTCCGCGATCGCGGTCGTCCCCGCGGCATGACCGTCGCCGCCGTCCGCCTCAACCACGCGGTCCTCTTCGTCTCCGACCTCGAGCGAGCGCTGGACTTCTACGACCGGGCCTTCGGGACGCGCGTCGTCGCACGCGAGCCGCGGGCGGACGCGGCGTTCCTGCGGCTGCCGGGCTCGGACAACCATCACGACCTCGGGCTGTTCGGGATCGGCGCTGGGGCGCCGCCCCGGGCCCGCGGCACGGTGGGGCTCTACCACCTCGCCTGGCAGGTCGACACCGTCGAGGCGCTCGCCGAGGCCCGGTCCACGCTGGCCGGCCTCGGCGCCCTGAGGGGGAGTCCAGCCACGGCGCCACCAAGAGCGTGTACGGCGTCGACCCCGACGGCAACGAGTTCGAGGTGATGTGGATGCTGCCGCGCGAGGAGTGGGGCGGCTACGCCGACGCTGCGCCGACCGAGCGGCTCGACCTCGACGCCGAGCTCGCCCGCTGGGCCGGCCGGCGCACCGCCGGCACCGTCGTCGTGGACGCCTCGTGAGCGCCTTCCCGGCACCGGTGGTGGCGCGCCGCGGCGCGACGTCGGGCGCCCCGCTCGTCGTGCTGCTGCACGGCCGTGGGTCGGACGAGCGGCAGATCGTCACGCTGGCCGACCACCTGCCGCCCGGACCGGAGTACGCCGCGGTCCGCGCGCCGATCGCCGAGGGCGGCGGCTACGCATGGTTCGCCAACCGCGGCATCGGGCGCCCGGTCGCGTCGTCGCTGGCGGCCACCACGGCGTGGTTCCGCGACTGGCTCGACACCGAGGCGGGCGAGCGTGACGTCGTGCTCGTCGGCTTCAGCGGGGGAGCGGCGTTCGCCGGCGGGCTCGTGCTGGCCGACCCGGCCCGCTTCGCCGGGGTGGCGGTGCTGCTCGGCACGCTCCCCTTCGACGCCGGCGTGCCCGTCGACGCGGGCCGCCTCGCCGGCCTGCCCGTGCTGGTCGCGCAGGGCGACGCGGACACCGTCATACCCCGCGAGCTGCTCGACCGCACGTGGACCTACCTCCACGAGGAGTCCGGCGCGGACCTCACCGCGCACCGCGACCCGGGTGGGCACGGGCTGTCCGCGGGCACGGTCGCGGTGCTCGCCGACTGGCTCTCCACGACCACGAAGCCGGCGCGCTAGAAGAGCGCCTCCTGGACGGAGGTCGGCTTCGGCTCGGCCGGGGGGCGCAGAGGGGGGAAGCGCATCGTGGACCGCCGGGTCGACGGCCGCCAGGAGGCGTCGACGTCGACCGGGCGCGGCGCGGAGGGCTCCTTGCCGGTCAGGGCGCGCACGGCGCTCGGCACGTGCAGGTCGAGCAGCGAGAACGTGGCCCGGACGGCCTCCTCCTCGAGCGGCGAGGCAGCCCAGCGCCGCCGTCGAGGGCCAGGCCCGAGCGGGGCGTCGGTCCGCATCGCCATCACCTGGCAGTTGGTCTCCCACACCGCCCGCGCGGCGGGGTCGGCGAGGGTCCGCGCCAGGGCGTCGCCGAGCGCCGCCCGGCAGCGCCGACCGCCCGCGGCGGCGTCGTCGAACGCGGCGGCCGCCGAGCCGAACTCCGCGAGCAGCCGGGCGGCCTTCTTGGGGCCGATCCCGTGCACGCCCGGCAGGTTGTCCGAGGCGTCGCCGCGCAGCGCGGCGTAGTCGAGGTACTGGTCCGGGCGCACGCCGGTCACCATCACCAGCCGGTGCGGGTCGAGCAGCGGCGAGGCGTCCACGCCGCCGTTGAGGATCCGCAGCATCTTGGTGTGCTCGTCGATCAGCGCGAACGAGTCCCGGTCGGAGGTCGCCACGACGGTCCGGGCGCCGACGGTCGGGGCGTAGGCCGCCGCGCGAGGCGAGCACGTCGTCGGCCTCCAGGCCCTGCGGGCACGACGACGACGATGCCGAGGCCGCGCAGCACGTCGATCGGCGGTGTCGAGCTGGTCCTCGAGGGTGGCCGGCTTGGGGTCGCGGTGCGCCTTGTAGGTCGGCCAGCGCTCCCTGCGGACGCTCGCGCGCCCGGTCGTCGAAGCCCACGACGACGGCGTCGGCGCAGACCCGGTCGACGGCGGCGACGAGCTGGGAGAGCAGGCCGCGCACCGCCCACATCGGCCGGCCGTCCGCCGTGCGGAAGCCCGTGCGCGCCGAGGCGTGGAAGCTGCGGTGCAGCAGCGAGTTGCCGTCGACGGCGAGCAGGGTCCGGGGGGACTGCGGTGACTGCGGTGACATCGACGCCCAGCCTGCCACGAGCCGCCGACGCCGGGCAGCAGGCGCCCGGGAGCCGGCCCGGCAGGAGGCCGAGGAGGTCGGGACCTTCGGCCCGCTGACAGCCCCGCGAGTGGCTGTTAGGGTAGCCTCACCTATTCGCCCGATCGAGGAGACCGGCCGCGTGATCGTCTGCCACTGCCGCGTCGTCAGCGACCGGGAGGTCGTCGACGCCGTCGCCGCCGGCGCGCGCTCGCTCGCCGGCGGTCTGCCGCTCGACCGGTGCCGGACAGGACTGCGGCGTCGTGCGTCTTCTCCCTCAAGCGGCTCGTGTGCGAGCATGGGGCGTCCACCCATCCCCGGCGGACGCCCTCGTGGGCGCGGCGTCGGCAGTCCTGTCGGAGGTCGACGTTGCAGCCAGCTAGTCCCCGGGTCGTCGAGCTCCTCAACCAGGCCCTGACGTTCGAGCTGACCGTCACCAACACCTACTTCCTGCACGCGCGGATGCTGGACAACTGGGGCCTCGGGCGCCTCGGCAAGGTCTTCTACGACCTGTCGATCGACGAGATGAAGGACGCCGACGCGCTCATCACGCGGATCCTGTTCTTCGAGGGCCACCCCAACATCCAGAAGCCTCGGCTCGATGAGCGTCGGAGAGACCGCCGAGGAGATGCTGTCCCTCGCCCTCGCCAGCGAGAAGGCAGCCGTCGCGCAGTTCAACGCCTCCGCGAAGGAGTGCCACGACCTCGGCGACCACGGCACGGCGTCGGTCTTCGAGGAGATGGTCCTCGACGAGGAGCGGCACGCCGACTGGTTCGAGGGCCAGCTCGACGCGATCGCGCGGGTGGGCCTGCCGCAGTACCTCGCCCAGATGGTCTCGACCGAGGGTCCCTGACCGGTCCGGGACGGGCCCGGGCTCCCCGCTCCGACGGGGTGCGCCAGGTCAGCGCAGCTTGTCGACGTAGGCGATGAGGCGGTTGAACATGCTGGTCGCCGCGCGCAGGTCGTCCGACTGCGGAGCGCGTACGGCGTCGAGGTGACGCACCTTGAGGCGCGCCTGCGGGGCGAACGCCGCCGCCACCGCCGTACAGGCCCGGGCCGCGTCGCGCACGGCCTGCGGCTCGAGGGTCCACACGGCTTCGAAGACCCGGTCGCGGTCGCGCACGCCCGTCTGACCCGGGAGCTCCCACGCGGCCAGCGCCGCCGGGTGGTCGGGCGCGTCGCAGACCAGTGACCACTCGCGGCGCATCGGTGCGGACCCCGGCAGCGGCACCAGGACGATCCCGTCGTCGGTGGTCGAGGCCTCCGGGAAGTCGGCGAAGACGACGGTGCTGCGCGCGGTCCGGGCCAGCTCTCGCCAGCGGTCCTCGGCGTGCCGGAAGTTGCGCTCGTGCTGGAAGGCGCCGAACAGCGAGGGGCGCTGGGCGCGGGCGCAGCACTCGTCCTCCATGGCCCAGGTCAGGGCGAGCAGGCTGGTCTTGCGCAGCTGGTGGGGTGCCAGGTGCTCGTGCCGGCGGCGCAGCTCGGCGTAGACCGACGTGGTCGGTGTACGGCGGCTCTCGGCGGCCTCCGCGATCGCCACCTCGAGCCGCACCCCGGCGTCCTTGCGGCGCAGCACCAGCTGCACGAGGTCGACGTCGCGCTCGTCGTAGCGCCGGTGGCCGCTCTGCAGCCGCTCCGGCCGGGGGAAGCCGTGCCGCGTCTCCCACGCGCGCAGCGTGGCGGGCGTCAGGCCCGTCCGGCGTGCGAGATCGCCGATGGTGAGCCCTTGCGCCGGGTGTGGGTTTGTGATCACTCTGGCAGGGTAGACCTCAACAGGCTGTAGAAGAAAGTGTCGAACTTTCTCGAGCCCGAGCAAGGGAGTCCGTCATGACCGACCAGACCACCTCAGCACCCGCCCAGCAGGGCGGCGACATCGCCTGGACCGACCTCGGCAGGGAGATGTGGTCGTTCCTGACCGGGCGCCAGGCAGCGATCAACTACCGCTTCATCGACATGGCCGTCGAGGTGCCGCGCGACACCGGTGCCGAGGCGCCCCGGGCGACCTGGAAGCTCCACGGCACGCTCCAGATCACCACCGAGGACAACAGCACCGACGGCACCGCCGCCAGCGACGGCTGAGACCCGTGCACCTGACGATCGACGCTGACCTCGAGTTCTCGGTCGAGGTTCCCGGTGACCAAGTGGTCACCGGCCGGCTCACGGGTTCGGGCACGGACCTGGAGCTCGAGGTCAGCGACCCGTTCGTGTTCGCCGGGCGCGGTGACACGCGCGCGGTGAGCGGGCTGGCGGGTGCTCTCGCCGCCCGCGGGATCACGGTCGCGGTCGTCGGGCCCCGGGGACGGCTGCTCACCCTCGGCGTGCGTCGTACGTCGTGGTGGCAGCGTCGCCTCACCCGCTCGCGCCACGTGCGCGTCGAGGCGGGGGCGGGGCTGCTGTCCCTGGCCCTCGGTCGCGCGAGAGCCGGCAGGGCCGGTGCCCTGCCGAGCGCGGACCTGGTCCCGCCTGCGACGATGTGGCCGATCGCCCCGACGCTGCGGCGGCGCCCGCGACGGGTCACCACCACGCATGACGTCTCGCGGGGAGGGAACCCACGGCTGATCATGGCTCCCGGGGCGCACCCGCAGCCCGGTGACCACCAGGAGGTGTTCGGCCTGAACAGAGACGTCACCACGATCGGCAGCGACGAGCGCTGCGACATCCGGCTCGCCGGGCTCGACCCCGTGCACGCCGAGGTGCGCCACGACCGGCGCGACGAGTTCGTGCTCGTCCGCGTCGGGCGGCCCGCGGACACCAGGGTCAACGGCCGCCCGGTCGACACCGCGCTGCTGCGCACCGCCTCGCGCATCGACCTCGGCGGGTGGACGCTGTCGTTCTTCCGCGAGGAGCACGCCGACCACGGCCGGCCGTACGGCGGTCGCCAGGGCGGCGAGATCGGCCACCAGCGCCCGCAGCCGCCGCGTCCGGACGACTCATGAGCGGCCCCGTGCTCGTCGCCGGCGCCTCGGGCTTCGTGGGCCGGCGGCTCTGCGCCGCCCTGGAGCGCGACGGCCACGAGGTCCGCGCGATGACCCGGCACCCGGACACCTACGAGGGCCCGGGCGAGGCGGTCTTCGGCGACGTGCACGACGCCGGCGTCGCTCGCCACCGCGCTCGAGGGCTGCCGGGCGGCGTACTACCTCGTGCACTCCCTGGACTCCAAGGACTTCGAGCGCCTCGACGCCGAGGCCGCGGAGGCGTTCGGGAAGGCCGCGGCGGCAGCGGGGGTCGGGCAGGTCGTCTACCTCGGCGGGCTCGGCAGCGACGACGACGAGCTCAGCCAGCACCTGCGCAGCCGCCGCCAGGTCGAGGGACTGCTCGGCGCGGCAGGCGTGCCGGTCACCGTGCTGCGCGCCGGGATCATCGTCGGCGCGGGCGGCATCTCCTGGGAGATGACCCGCCAGCTCGTCTACCACCTGCCGGCGATGGTCACCCCGCGCTGGGTCGCGACCCGGACCCAGCCGATCGCCATCGACGACGTGGTGCGCTACCTCGTCGGGGTGCTGGACCAGTCCGACGCCCTCGGCCGGGTCTTCGAGATCGGCGGCCCCGAGGTGCTGCAGTACTCCACCATGCTCAAGCGGGTCGCCAGGATCGCCGGCCGCACCCTGGTGATCGTCCCGGTGCCGCTGCTGACCCCGGGGCTGTCGTCGCGGTGGCTCGCGCTGGTCACCGACGTGAACACCCAGGCCGGCCGCTCGCTGGTCGACTCGATGGCCAACGAGGTGGTGGTGAAGGATGACAGCATCCGCTCCGTGGTCCCCTTCGAGCCGATGGGGTACGACGAGGCGGTGAGACTCGCCCTGCAGGAGCACGAGGACGCACGAGAGGCGCAGCGATGACCCCACCCGCGCAGCCACCCGTGGAGTCCGACGGACGAGCCGGCGAGCGACGGGCCCGGGGCTGCTGCGCAGGGCGGGCGCCCTGGTCCGGGGCCGTCTGCCGATGCCGATCAGCCACGTCGTCCCGGTCCACCACGACGAGACGCCGTCGGTGGTCCGGCGCCGTCGCCGCGTCGTGGCGGGTGTCTCGGTGCTGGGCGCGGGGCTGCTCGGGGTGTCGCTGTCCGCACCACCGAACTCGCACGCTTCTACGTCCTCACGCTCGGCGCCGCCGGTGCCTGGACCGTCGGCGGCCTGCTGTCCGGCCCGCTGCACCTCGGCTGGATCGAGGGCCGCGACCGGAGGCTGCGCCGGCCCGTGATCACGCCGGTGGCGACGGGCGTCGGTGCGTTCGGCTTCTTCTACGGGTGCGCGCTGGTCGCCCGGCGGGTCCCGTTCCTCGACGACGCGATCGGCCGGGTGCTGGTGTTCGCCGAGGAGGGCATCGGCCCGCTCGTGCTGCTGACGACGTACGCCAACGGGATCGGCGAGGAGGTGTTCTTCCGCGGCGCCCTCTACGCCGCCTTGAGCCCCGGTCACGCCGTCGCCACCTCCACGGGGGTCTACGCGCTGGCGACCACGACCACCCGCAACCCCTCGCTGGTGCTGGCCGCCGGCGTGATGGGGACGCTGTTCGCCCTGCAGCGCCGGGCCTCCGGCGGTCTGCAGGCCCCGCTGCTGACGCACCTGACCTGGTCCACGCTGATGGTCCGCTACCTCCCGCCGCTGTTCCGGCGGGCGCATGCCGACGCGGTCCCGCGGTGGGCCGAGCGGGCCGAGCGGGGCGAGCGGTGAGCGCGCGGCACGACGTCGTCGTGGTCGGGGCCGGGCTCGCTGGCCTCGCCTGCGCGCTGCGGCTGACCCGGCACGGGCTCGACGTCGTGGTGCTCGAGGCCGGCGACGCGGTCGGCGGCCGGGTCCGCACCGACCACGTCGACGGGTTCACCCTCGACCGCGGCTTCCAGGTCCTCAACACCGGCTACCCCGAGCTGCCGCGCGTGCTCGACCTGCCGGCGCTCGACCTGCGGTTCTTCGAGCCGGGTGCGGTGGTCCGGATGCACGGTCGCCCGGTCGCCGTCTCGCACCCGCTGCGGAGGCCGCTGAGCGCCGCGTCGCTGGTCGGCCTGCCGGCCGGCGGCCTCGGCGGCAAGGTCGCCCTCGGGGCGTACGCCGCCCGGTGCGCGGTCGGCCCGGCGGACGGGCTGAAGGAGCGCGAGGACGTCCCTGCGAGCGCCGCGTGGCAGCACGCCCGCGTCCCGGAGGACCTGGTCGACGGCCTGCTCAAGCCGTTCTTCTCCGGCGTGCTGCTCGAGCAGGACATGTCGACCTCGCGGCGGTTCACCGACCTGATGATGCGGATGTTCGCGCGCGGCCGCTCGGCCGTGCCGTCGCTGGGCATGCAGCGGATGCCCGAGCAGCTCGCGTCGGGCTTGCCCCCGGGCAGCGTGCGGCTCTCGACGCGGGTGCACCGCGTCGCCGCCGAGTCGGTCGAGACCTCCGAGGGACCCGTCGCGGCGCGTTCGGTCGTGGTCGCCGCCGACCCGTGGGGTGCCACGGAGCTGCTCCCGCACCTGCTCGCCGAGCCGTCCCCGCGCGGCGTCACGACCGTCTACCACTCCCTCCCGCACGACCCCTCCCGCACGGGCACGCTGCTCCTGGACGCCGACGGCTCGCCCGTCGCCAACACCGTCGTGATCTCGGCGGCCGCACCGTCGTACGCCCCCGCGGGTCGCGACCTCGTCTCGACCTCGCTGGTGCACGGCTCGGGTCCGGTGCCCGACCCCGACGGGCCCGAGGTGCGGGCGGCCCTCGCCCGGCTGCACGGCACCGACACGTCCCGGTGGGAGCACGTCGCGACGTACTCCCTGCCGCACGCGCTGCCCGGCATGCCCGCCCCGCACCCGCTGCGCAGCCCGGTGCGCTTCGTCGGCGGGTCCGAGAGGATGTACGTCGCCGGGGACCACCGCGACACCAGCTCCATCCAGGGCGCTCTGGTCTCGGGCCGTCGAGCGGCCGACGCCGTCCTGTCCGACCTGGGAGTCCCGTGACCCGACCGACCGCCCGCCCGATCCTCGGCCCCGTCCTGCGCGGCCTCGACACCGCCCTCGACCGCGCCGTCGTGCCCGGCTACACCCGGCTCGGGTACGGCGTGCGCCGGCGGTGGTGGCCCGACGACGACCCGCGACCCGGCGCCCTGCGCGGTCGGCGCGTGGTCGTGACGGGGGCGGGCTCCGGGCTCGGCACGGCCACCGCCGTGGGCGCGGCGCGGCTCGGGGCGACGGTGCACCTCGTGGTCCGCAACCTCGACAAGGGCCGCGAGGCGATGCGCGGGATCCGCGACGAGGTGCCCGGTGCGGCGCTCGTCCTGCACCGCTGCGACGTCGCCGACCTGTCCGACGTACGCGCCCTGGCCGACGAGCTGGACGCGCTGGACCGCCTCGACGTGCTGGTGCACAACGCCGGGACGATGCCGCCCTCGCGCAGCGAGACCGCCGACGGGCACGAGCTCGCGCTCGCGACCCACGTGCTCGGGCCGGTGCTGATGACCGAGCTGCTGCGCCCGGTCCTCGCGCGCGCGGGGTCCTCGCGCGTGGTGCTGGTGTCCTCGGGCGGGATGTACGCCCAGCGGCTGCCCGCCGACGACCCCGAGCTGGCGGGGGAGCCCTACAACGGCACCACCGCCTACGCCCGCACCAAGCGGATCCAGGTCGCGCTGACGCCGGTGCTCCAGGAGCGCTGGGCGCCCGACGGCGTCGCGGTGCACGCCATGCACCCCGGCTGGGCCGACACCCCGGGCGTGGTCACCTCGCTGCCGGGGTTCCACGCCGTGATGGGCCCCCTGCTGCGCGACCCCGCCCGTGGCGCCGACACGATCGTGTGGCTGGCCGCGACCGAGCCGGCGCCCGAGGGCGGGCTGTTCTGGCACGACCGTGCGCCGCGGCCGGTGCACTACCTCTCGCGCACCCGGGGGACCCCGGACGAGCTGGCCCGGGTGCGGCAGTTCGTCTGGGACGCGACCGGTCTGTCCTAGTCGCGCGCCCCCGGCCCGTCGTCGAGACGGCGCCGGTCCGGACCGGTGGGACCCGGCTTGCGCGCGCCCGCACAGGTGCCACTAAGGTAAGCCAACCCTAATGACAGGGTCCCTGCCGTCCCCGCACCCCGAAGAGGCCGCACCCATGCGCATCCCCCGACGCTGGCTGGCCGGCCTTGCCGGACTCGCCGCCGCGGTCGTCGCCGTCCCGCTGCTCGCCGCCTGCGGCGGCGGGGGCAGTGGCGACGGCCCCTCGCTCGTCGTCTACAACGCCCAGCACGAGGAGCTCATCGACGCCGTCGCGAAGCAGTTCACCAAGGACACCGGCATCGAGGTCGAGCTCCGCAACGGCTCCGACCTCGAGCTCGCCAACCAGCTCGTCGAGGAGGGCGACGCGTCGCCGGCCGACGTGTTCCTGACCGAGAACTCCCCGGCCATGACGCTCGTGGACGCCAAGGGCCTCTTCGCGCCGCTGGAGAAGCGGACGCTGGACCTGATCCCCGCGCAGTACCGCCCCGACGACGGCACCTGGACCGGCTTCGTGGCCCGCTCGACGGTGCTGGTCTACAACAAGGCGCAGGTGCAGCCCGACCAGCTGCCGACCTCGATCATGGACCTCGCCGACCCGGCCTGGAAGGGCCGCGTGTCCTTCTCCCCGACCGGCGCGGACTTCCAGGCCATCGTCAGCGCGGTGCTCGCGACCCGGGGCGAGGCCGCCACCCGCGACTGGCTGGCCGGGCTCAAGACCAACGGCGCGGTCTACGACGGCAACAACGTGGTGCTCGAGGCGGTCAACTCGGGCGAGTCCGAGACCGGGATCATCTACCACTACTACTGGTACCGCGACCAGGAGGAGTCCGGGGAGAACAGTGACGACTCCGCGCTGCACTTCTTCGGCGGCGGGGACCCCGGCGCGTTCGTCAGCGTCTCGGGCGCGGGCGTGCTGAAGAGCAGCGACGACGCCTCCGACGCGCAGGAGTTCGTGCACTACCTCGCCGACGCGAAGGGCCAGAAGGTCATCGCCGACAGCTACGCGCTGGAGTACCCCCTCAACCCCGACGTGCAGCTCTCGCGCGGCGTCAAGCCGCTCTCCGAGCTCGACCCGCCGAAGGTCGACGTGTCCGACCTGAACGGCCCGCAGGTCGTCGACATGATGCAGGAGGCGGGGTTCCTCTGATCACCGAGGCGGTCTCGGGCGGGCAGGGGTGGCGGACGCGCGACAGGCGCGGTTTCCCGCCGCCCCTGCTGGTGCTCGCCGGCTCGGCGGTCGCCCTGCTCGCCCTGGTCCCGCTCGGCTACGTCGTGGCGTATGCCGTCTCGCTCGGCCCCGCGCAGACGTGGGAGCTGCTCGCGCGCCCGCGGGTGGGCGAGCTGCTGCGCAACACCCTCGGCCTGCTGGTCGGCGTGGTCGCCTGCTGCGTCGTGCTCGGGGTCGCCTGCGCATGGCTCGTCGAGCGGACCGACGTACCCCTGCGGCCGCTGTGGCACGTGCTCTTCGCGGCCCCGCTCGCCGTGCCGGCGTTCGTCAACAGCTACGGCTGGGTGTCCCTGACCCACGGCGTGCAGTCCTACCCCGGCGCGGTGATGGTCGTGACCCTGTCGTACTTCCCGCTGGTCTACCTGCCCGTCGTCGCCGCCCTCGGCCGCCTCGACCCCGCGCAGGAGGAGGTCGCCTACTCCCTCGGCCAGAGCCGGTGGACGGCCTTCCGCCGGGTGGTCCTGCGGGGGCTGCGGCCGGCCGTGCTCGGCGGCGCGCTGCTGGTCGGCCTGCACGTCCTGGCGGAGTTCGGGGCCTTGCAGATGCTGCGCTTCCCGACGTTCACGACCGCGATCTACGACCAGTACCGCTCCGCCTTCAACAGCGCGCCCGCCAACGTGCTGGCCGCCGTGCTGGTGCTCGGCTGCCTGCTGCTCCTGCTCGCCGAGCTGCGGCTGCGCGGCGACCGGTCGCTCTCACGGGTGGGCTCGGGCTCGGCCCGTCCCGTCGAGCGGGTCCGGCTCGGGGGCTGGTCGGTCGTCGCGCTGCTCGCCGCCGCCGGCCTGGTCGGGCTCGCCGTCGGCGTGCCCGTCGCGAGCCTGACGCACTGGCTGCTGGTCGGCTCCTCGACGGCGTTCCCGGTCGGCGAGCTGCTCTCCGCCACCGCCACCACCGCCGGGCTCGCCGTCGCGGCCGCCGTGCTCGCCACCACGCTCGCCGTGCCGGTGGCCTGGCTCGCCGTCCGGCACCGCGGCGTGGTCTCCGACCTCATCGAGCGGTGCACCTTCGCGGCGCACGCGCTGCCCGGCATCGTCGTCGCGCTGGCCCTGGTCGCGGTGTCGATCCGCGCGGTGCAGCCGCTCTACCAGACCCTGCCGCTGCTGCTGCTGGGCTACTCCCTGCTGTTCCTGCCGCGGGCGCTGGTCAGCGTGCGCAGCACCCTCGAGCACGCGCCGCCCGCGCTCGAGGACGTCTCCCGCAGCCTCGGCAACGGCTCCCTGCGCACCTTCGCCCGGGTGACCCTCCCGCTGATCCGTCCCGGCCTCGGCGCCGGCGCCGCGCTGGTGTTCCTCGCGGTCTCCACCGAGCTCACCATGACCCTGCTGCTCGCCCCGATCGGCACGGCCACGCTGGCGACCGAGTTCTGGTCGAACACCTCCTCGGTGAGGTACGGCGCCGCGGCGCCGTACGCCCTGCTGCTGGTGCTCGTCTCGCTGCCGGCGACCTACCTGCTCAGCCGCCAGGCCCGCGGAGGCGCACGGTGAGCCGGGTCCGGATCGAGGGGCTGGAGCGGTCGTTCGGGGGGACGCCGGTGCTGCGCGGGGTCGATCTCGACGTCGCCGACGGCGAGATCACCGCGATCCTGGGCTCCTCGGGCTGCGGCAAGACCACCCTGCTCCGCATCGTCGCGGGCTTCCTGGACCCGCACGCGGGCGTGGTCCGCCTCGACGAGCGGCCCGTCGCCGGGGCCGAGGGCACCGTGCGGGCCCAGCAGCGCCGGGTCGGCTACGTGCCGCAGGAGGGCGCGCTGTTCCCGCACCTCGACGTGCGCGCCAACATCCTGTTCGGCCTGCCCCGCAGGGAGCGCACGGACACCCGGCTGGCGGAGATGCTGAGCCTCGCCGAGCTGCCGCCCGCGGTGGCCCGGTCCTTCCCGCACCAGCTCTCCGGCGGCCAGCAGCAGCGCGTCGCGCTGGCCCGCGCGCTCGCGCCGCGCCCGCGGGTGGTGCTGCTCGACGAGCCGTTCTCCTCCCTCGACGCGTCCCTGCGCGCCAGCGCCGGGCGCGAGGTCATCCGGGTGCTCCGGGCGGCCGGCACGACCGCGCTGATGGTCACCCACGACCAGGGCGAGGCCCTGTCCCTGGCCGACCGGGTCGCGGTGATGACCGCGGGCCGGATCGCGCAGGTCGCGCCCCCCGCGGAGCTCTACAGCGCGCCGGTCGACGTGGAGGTGGCCGCCTTCGTCGGGGGCGCCGCGGTGCTGCCGGCCGTGCTGTGGGGCTCGCGGGCCGCCTGCGCGCTGGGCGAGGTCGACGTCGTGGGCGACCCGGCCGCCGACTCCGGCCGGGACGGGCACGGCGGCACGGGGTCCGCCCGACCGGCGGGGCACTGCGACGTCCTGGTCCGCCCCGAGCAGGTGCGGCTGGTGGCCGAGGCCGGCGCTCCGGTGCGCGGCCGCGTGGAGGAGGTCGCCTTCTTCGGGTCCTACGCGACCGTGCGGCTGCTGCTCGACGAGGGCCCGGTCGTGACGGCGCGGGTGCCGGCCATCCCGCTGCCGCAGGCGGGCGACCGCGTCGGGGTCGAGGTGCACGGCCCGGTCCGGGTGTTCACGTGACCGCCCTCGACCGGCTGCCCGCCCCCGCGCCGGCCCCGGCATCCGGGCCCGCCTGCGACCCGGACGGCTCCGGCTCGCCGCTGGGCGACCTGGCCCGCTTCGGGGACGCCGTCGCGGTGGTGACCGAGGACGGCTCCCTGACCTACGCCGACCTGGCCGCCCGGGTCCGGGCG
This sequence comes from uncultured Actinomycetota bacterium, assembly GCA_963781745.1. Lineage (GTDB taxonomy): Bacteria > Actinomycetota > Actinomycetes > Propionibacteriales > Nocardioidaceae > Nocardioides_B. Next base: position 137,447 of record CAWAHH010000013.1, read on the forward strand.
CGGGCCGACCGGCTCGGCGACGTACGCCGCCTGGTGCTCGTCGCGTGCGGCAACGACCTCGAGTCCGTGGTGACCTACCTCGCCGTGCTCGAGGGCGGCCACGTCGCCCTGCTGGTGCCGTCCGACGCCGACGTCACCGGGCTCGTCGCCGCCTACCGCCCCGACGTCGTCGCCGGCGGCGACGTCCTCGACGAGCTCGTCGAGGGGTCCGGGCACGACCTGCACCACGACCTCGCGCTGCTGCTGAGCACGTCCGGGTCGACCGGCTCGCCCAAGCTGGTCCGGCTCTCCCGGCGCAACCTGCGCGCCAACGCGGAGAGCATCGCGACCTACCTCTCCCTGACCGGCGCCGACCTGGCCCTGACCACCCTGCCGCTGCACTACTGCTACGGCCTCTCCGTGCTGCACAGCCACCTGCTCGTCGGGGCCGGGCTGCTGCTCACCGACCGCTCGGTGACCGACGAGAGGACGTGGGAGCTGGCCCGTGCCGCCGGCGCGACGTCGTTCGCGGGCGTGCCCTACACCTTCGACCTCCTCGACGCGTCCGGCTTCGAGGGGCGCGACCTGCCCTCGCTGCGCTACGTCACGCAGGCCGGCGGCCGGCTCGCACCGGAGCGGGTGCGCGCCTACGCCGAGCTGGGGCGCCGGCGCGGCTTCGACCTCGTCGTGATGTACGGCCAGACCGAGGCGACCGCCCGGATGGCCTACCTGCCCCCGCACCTCGCGGCGTCCCGGCCGGAGGCGGTCGGCGTCGCGGTGCCCGGCGGCAGCCTGCGGGTCGACGCACCGGACCGGTCCGGCGTCGGCGAGCTGGTGTACGCCGGCGACAACGTGATGCTCGGGTACGCCGAGACGCCGGCCGACCTCGCGCTGGGCCGCACCGTGTCCGAGCTCCGCACCGGGGACCTGGCCCGGATCGCCGACGACGGGCTCGTCGAGGTGGTCGGCCGGCGCAGCCGCTTCGCCAAGGTGCTCGGCGTGCGGCTCGACCTGGACCGGGTGGAGGACCGCCTCGAGCAGGCCGGCGTGCACGGGCGGGCAGTCGAGCACGACGGCCGGCTGGCGGTCTTCGTGACCCGGCACCTCGACGTGGACCGCGTGCGGGTCGTGGCCGCGGGGGCCGGCGTGCCGCGCCACCTCGCCGACGTGCACGTCGTGGACGTGCTGCCCTCGACGGCCTCCGGCAAGCCCGACTACGCCTGCCTGGCCACGCACGCCGCCCTGCTGTCGCGGCCGCCGGACGACGTGCGCCGGGAGGCCACCGCGGAGGCCGTGCGCGACCTGCTCGCCGAGCTCCTCGGCCGTCCCGACGCCGGCGAGCACGACAGCTTCGTGTCGCTGCGCGGGGACTCGCTGTCGTTCGTGGAGGTGTCCCTGCGTCTCGAGCCGCTGGTCGGGACGCTGCCCCCGGACTGGCCGACGAGGGCGGCCCGCGACCTGGTCCCGGCCACCGTCCCGCCGCGACCGGCCCGGTGGGGCGGAGCGGCCGTCGAGTCCTCGGTGCTGCTGCGGGTGCTCGCGATCGTGTTGGTCGTCGGCACCCACGCGAACCTGCTCACCCTCAAGGGCGGCGCCCACGTCCTGCTCGCGCTCACCGGCTTCAACCTGGCGCGCTTCCAGGTCGTCGACCAGCCCCGGGCGGACCGGCTCCGCGGCCTGCTGCGGTCCGCGCGCCAGGTCGTCGTACCCGCCGCGCTGTGGATCGGCGGGGTCACCCTGGTGTCGGGCACCTACGACGTGCCGACCGCGCTGATGCTGAACAACCTGCTCGGGGCGGACACCTGGGACGTGCGGTGGCAGTTCTGGTTCCTCGAGGTGGTGGTGTGGTCGGCGCTCGGCGTGGCCGCGCTGCTGCTCGTGCCGGGCCTGGACCGGTGGGAGCGGCGGCGCCCGTTCACCGCTGCGCTGCTCCTGCTGGCGGGCTGCCTCGCGCTGCGCTTCGAGCTGGCGGGTGTCGAGGCGGGACCGACCGAGCGCTACGCCCTGCCGGTGGTGCTGTGGTGCGTGGCGCTGGGGTGGCTGTGCGCGCGCTCGCGCACCACCGGCCAGCGGGTGCTCGCCTCGGCCGCGACGCTGGCGTCGGTGCCGGGCTTCTTCGGTGAGCCCGTGCGCGAGGCGATCGTGGTGGCCGGGGTGCTGGCGCTGCTGTGGGTGCGGGCGGTCGTCGTGCCGCGCGTGCTCGTCCCGGCGCTGTCGCTGGTGGCGAGCTCGTCGCTGTTCGTCTACCTCACCCACTGGCAGGTCTACCCGCACCTCGAGGTGGACCACCCGCTGCTCGCGACGCTGGCGTCGTTCGGGGTCGGTATCGCCGCGTGGGCCGGGTGGACGCGGGGCTGCCGGACGCTCACACGCCTGCGCCGTCGAGCACCATCACCGCGCCGAACACCGCGAACGCTGCCGCTGCGCCGTACCTGATCGCCTTCTCCGGCAGGCGTCCGCCGAGGACCGCGCCGACGACGATCGCCAGCGCGTCGGCCGCGACCATGCCGACCGTGCTGCCGATCCACGTGCCGAACCAGCCCTCGCGGGTGGCCAGGGTGATGGTGGCGAGCATCGTCTTGTCGCCGAGCTCGGCCAGGAAGAACGCCGCCGCGACCGCGAGCACGGCGCCGCGGTGGTGACGGTTCGAGGCCTTGGCCGCCTCGGTGTCGGTGAGCTCGTCCCCGCGCAGCGTCCACAGCGCGAAGGCGAGGAAGGCGACGCCGCCCACGATCGAGATCAGGGACTGGTAGTCCGCGAGCGAGGAGCCGATAGCGGCGCCGAGCGCGACCGAGGCGAGGTGGACGACCGCCGTCGCGACGGTGATGCCGAGCAGCACGTCGCGGGCCCGGTAGCGGGCGGCGAAGGTCATCGCCATCAGCTGGCTCTTGTCGCCGAGCTCGGCGACGAAGATCACGGCGGTGCTGAGCAGGAAGGCTTCCATGGGGGGTCTCCTCGTGCCCGGATCGAGGAGACGGAGACTGCGGACGCCCCTTCGACCGGGGCACGTCCGTAGGGGGTCGTGGTCCGGCCGAAAGTCTCGTCCGCCAGGAGACCTGGCCTGCTGCGCCGGACCCGGGGGTCAGCATGTCGACACAGCCGTTGGGGACTACTCCCTTTCGAGGTCCCAGGCTAGCAAGGGGTCCTCGCGATCCCGAAATGGCACAGGTGCCGTCTCAGGTGCCCGCGTGCGCCTCGTCGTCGGACCGGTCCAGGCTGCCGCCGGGCGGGGGCGCCGGGTGGAAGCGGCTCGCGACCGTGCCGACCACCAGCGTGACGAGCACGCCGATCGGCACGATCCACTGGGCCGCGATGCCGGTCGGGGTGGTGACGCCGCCGACCGTGACGTCGATCCTGACCTCGCGGATCACGTAGGTCATCACCGCCACCGTGGCCACGAAGGCGACGATCGCGTCGGGCTGGGTCGCCCGGCGCACCAGCCGCCCGAGGAGGAAGGCGCCGAGCAGGGCGCCGTACGTGTAGGCCGCGATGGCCAGACCGGTGAGGTAGACGTTGCCGGTGCTGTCGGAGAAGGCGCACGCGAAGACCGCCATCACCGCCGCCCACACCAGCGTCATCACGCGGCCCAGGCGCAGCAGGGTCGCGTCGGAGGGCGCCTGCGCGGTGAAGCTGCGGATGATGTCGGCGACCGTGGAGTTCGACATCGAGTTCAGCGCCGAGGACAGCGACCCCATCGCCGCGCCGAGGATGCCGGCGACCAGCAGCCCGGACACCACGACCGGCAGCCCGTGCAGGATGAAGCTGGGGTAGAGGTTGTCCGTGCTCTGCAGGCCGAGCTCGGCGAAGTCCCTGCCGCCGTTGTAGGACCACAGCAGCGCGCCCACGAGCGAGAACGCGGCGAACTGCACGAGCACGAAGACGCCCGATCCGATCATCGCGCGCTGCGCGTCGCCGAGGGTGCGGGTCGCCAGCACCCGCTGGACGATCAGCTGGTCGGAGCCGTGGCTGGCCATCGCGAAGATCGCCCCGCCGATGATCGCGGTCGGCATCGCGAAGGGGCTGATGAGCACGTGCGCCAGGCCGAGGTCGGTGTCGAACAGGCGCAGCTTCCCGGCGTCGACCGCGTCGCCGAGTCCCGACGTGCCGACGTGGCCGAAGAGCACGGCCAGGGTGATCAGCGCGCCGCCGAGGTAGAGCGTCATCTGGATCGCATCGGTCCAGATGACCGCCTTGATGCCGCCGAGGTAGGTGTAGAGCACGGTGATGACCGTGAGCACGACGATGATGGTCTGGTACGACGTGCCGACGCCGAGCTCGTCGAGCAGGAGCTTGATGGGGATCGCCGACGCGAACAGCCGCACGCCCTCGGCGAGCAGGCGGGTGAAGACGAACGTCACCGACGCCAGCCCCTGCAGATGGCGGCCGAACCGCTCGCGGAGGTACTCGTAGGCGCTGACGAACCCGCCCCGCTTGTAGAGCGGGATCAGCGCGGTCGCCACCACGACCCGCCCGATGACGTAGCCGAGCGCGAGCTCCACGTTGCCGAACCCCTGCGTGGAGTACGCCCCACCGGGCACCGAGATGACCGTGAGCACGCTGGTCTCGGTGGCGACGATGGAGAAGCACACCGTCCACCACGGCATGCTCCGCTCGCCGACGAAGTAGTCGGCCGACGACTTCTGCCGCCCCGACAGCCGCAGGCCGATCGCCGCGATGGCGACCAGGTAGACGACGACCACGACCAGGTCCAGGATGCGCATGGACTTCCTCCCGAGAAGACTGCGGCAGCAGTATGCCCCGCGCCCCTGGCGCCCACACCAGCGCTCAGCGGGCTCAGCCGGCGTGCCGGGCCAGGAGGATCTCGCTCAGGGCGCCGAGGAGGGAGGGGGCGACGTCGAGGCCCTGCAGGGCCAGGACGGCGTCGGCGGGGGACTGGCCGCGGACGGCGTCCCACACCTCGCCCTTGTGGTCGATGCCGACGCGCGCCCGGTCGAGCAGGGCGAAGACACGGTCCTCGACGTCGTCGGAGAGGGGTACGACGGTCGTGCGGTACTCGCGGCCGGTGGGGACGGTGGCGGCCTCGCCCTCGACCGGGTGCACGGTCACCTGGCCCGAGGCGTCGTCATAGGTGAGGCGGGTGCGTGCCCAGCGCTCGTCGTCGGCGTCCTCCACCAGGGTGAGCTCGCCGTCCGCGCCGGCGTACGCCCGCACCTCGACGACCGTCGGCAGGGCGGTGCCGGCACCGAGCGCGTCGGCCGGCACCTGCGGGACGATCGCCCCGGCCCGGGCCAGCACGGGGATCGACTCGAGGTCGCGGTGCAGGTAGACCGTCCGCCCGCCGTCGTACGTCTGCCCGGTGAACACGTCGGTCCAGGTGCCCGGGGGCAGCCATGCCTTCACCCGGCCGAGGCCGGTGACCGGGTCGGCGGGGCTGGTGATCGGCGCGACGAGCAGCTCGGTGCCGAACATGAACTGGTGCGGGACGGTGTAGGCGGCACCCTCGTCGGGGTGGTCGTAGTACATCGGCGAGACGAGCGGGTCGCCCTCGTGGGCGCGCACGTTCATCGTGGCCAGGTAGGGCAGCAGCTGGTGGCGCAGCCGCAGGAACCGCGTCATCACGTGCTCGGCCGTCGGGCCGTAGCGCCACGGCTCGCGGGTGTTGAACGGGTTGAATCCCGAGTGCAGCCGGGTGATCGGCGAGAACACCCCGAGCTGCACCCACCGGGTCGCCAGCTCGTCGTCGCGGTAGCCCTTGAAGTGGCCGCCGACGTCGTGGCTCCACCAGCCGTAGCCGGCGTTGCTGGCGGTGGCGGTGAAGACCGGCTGGAACGCGAGCGACTCCCAGGTGATGTGGGTGTCGCCGGAGAAGCCGATCGGGTAGCGGTGGCTGCCGATGCCGGCGTAGCGGGAGAACGTCAGCGGCCGCTTCCCGTCGCGCCCGGAGTCCAGGTAGTGCACGTGGTTGAGCAGCCACAGCGGGTCGAGCCCGGGCACCTTCGTGACGCCGCCCTGCTGCCAGTCGAGCCACCAGAAGTCGACGCCCTCGGCCTCGAGCGGGTGGTGCAGCTCCTCGAGGTAGGCCTCGATGAAGTCGGGGTCGGTCGGGTCGAAGCCGACCGGCAGCTCGGCGGCCGGGTCCAGGCCCATCCGCCGGGCGATGGCCGCGTAGGCCGTCTCGTGGGCGTGCACCCCCTCGGCGGGGTGCACGTTGAGGGAGACGGCGAGCCCGCGCTCGTGCAGGGCGTCGAGGAACCGCGGCGGGTCCGGGAACAGGTCGGTGTTCCAGGTGTAGCCGGTCCAGCCGCTGCCGAAGCGCGGGTCGATGTCGACGAGGTGCCAGTCCATGTCGATCACCGCGACGGACAGCGGCACGTCCTCCGCGCGGAAGCGGTCGACGAGGCCGACGTACTCCTCGGCGGTGTAGGGGTGGTAGCGGCTCCACCAGTTGCCGAGCGCGTAGCGCGGCAGCAGCGGGGTCGGGCCGCTGAGCCGGTAGAGCGCCTTCAGCGCGCGGCGGTAGTCGCGGCCGTAGCAGAAGACGTAGAGGTCGAGGTTGCCCGGCGTGCGGGTGGCGATCCAGCCGTCGTCCTCGAGCAGCACGGTGCCGGAGTCGTCGACCACGGCGACGCCGTTGAAGGCGAGCACGCCGTCCTCGAGCGGGATCGCGCCGTCGACGTCGTCGAGGGTGCGGGCCGTGCCGCCGAGGTTGGGCACGTCGAGCCCGTAGCGCCACACGGAGTCGTTGGAGTGGAAGCCGCCCTTCGCCTGCACCGACAGGCCGTGGGTGGTGAACGGGCCCTTGTCGTAGACGAGGTGGAAGCCCTCGGCGTGGATCTCCAGGACGTCGTCGGACTCGGTCACGGAGAAGTCCGCCGGGGGGAACGCGCGGTCGACCGCGAGTCTGCGAGGCGCGGTCCTCGAAGGTGCCGGTCTCGCTGTACTCCAGCCGGACCAGGCCGGCGTCGAGGACGGTGATCCGGTAGTGCTCGCCCGTCACGACGTTGGACGGGTCGGCGACCGGGTGGGTGTCGAGCCGGAAGTGCTGCTTCACAGGAGGGCCTCTCAGATGTTGCCGATGACGGACGTGATGGCGATGCGCAGGGCGACGCGGTCGGGGTTCTCGCGCGGCACGCGGTAGCGACCGGCGTAGCGCTCGACGGCCTCCCGGACCGACGCCTCGTCGTCGCGGACCTCGGCGCGCCCCTCGAGCGTCGACCAGCGGCGCCCGTCGACCTGGCAGACCGCGACCCGGGGGTCGGTGCCGGTGCGCAGGTTGGCCACCTTCTGCGACGTGCGCGAGGTGATCGCCCAGGCGACGTACGCCTCCGGGTCGAGCACGACGCCCATGGGTACGACGTGCGGCGAGCCGTCCGCGCGCAGCGTGGTGACCGTGCAGAGGTGGCGCTCGCGCCAGAAGTCGAGGAGCTCCTCGGTGAGCCCGTGCACCCGCGGCATCAGCGGGCGCCGGCGTCGTCGCGGCGCGGGAGGTGCATACGTCCACCGTAGGGAGGCGACCGAGGTGGACCGCACGCGGGGGCCGTCTGGCAGGCTGGTCGGAGACGCCCGGACGGGGAGGAGCGGGGATGACGGTGCTCGGCGAGGACGGGCTGGCACGCCCGGTGTGGGCCTCGGTCGACCCGTTGCTGCGCGACTACTACGACACCGAGTGGGGCATGCCGGTGCGCGACGAGCGCGGGATGTTCGAGCGGATCTCCCTGGAGGCGTTCCAGTCGGGGCTGTCGTGGGCCACGATCCTGCGCAAGCGCCCGGCGTTCCGGGCCGCCTTCGACGGCTTCGACCCCGATGCCGTCGCGGCCTACGACGAGCGCGACGTCGAGCGGCTGATGGGCGACGCCGGGATCGTCCGCAACCGGCGCAAGGTCGAGGCCACGATCACGAACGCCCGCGCGACGGTGGCACTGCGGGCCGACGGTGGGCTGGTCGCCCTCGTCTGGTCGTTCCGCCCCGGCGAGACGCCCGCCCCCACGTCGTACGACGAGGTGCCGACGCGGTCCGCGGAGTCGCTGGCACTGTCGAAGGCCCTGCGGGCCAAGGGGTTCACGTTCGTCGGACCGACGACCATGTTCGCGCTCATGGAGGCGGTCGGCATCGTCGACACGCACCTGGTCGGCAGCCACCGGCGCGGCACCTCGGGGGTCTGGTGCTGACCCCCTCGCAGTCCGCCGTCGTCACCGAGACGCTGCGGGTGGCCCTCGCGTCGGCCGCCGGCGACGTGGACGGCTCCGTCCTGGCCGGGCTGGCGCGTGCCGCGGCCGCCCTCGCACCGCAGGACGTCCGCCCGCCCGACCCCGCCCTGCCCGGAGTCGGCACCTCGGTGCTGCGCGACCTCGTCGTCGGACCCGACGACACCGCCGCGGCGATGGGCCACCCGGACCCGGGGGTGCAGGTGCTCGGGTCGCCGCGGCTCGCGCTGTGGTTCGAGGTCGTCTCCTGCGACCTGCTGCCCGACCCCGCGACGGGACCGAGCCACGTCGGGGCCGGCATCCTCGTGCACCACCTCGGCCGGGCCGACGTCGGCGAGACCGTCACCGTCGAGGTGGACTGTGCCTCGGTCTCGGGCCGGCGCGCGGTGTTCACCTGCCGGGCCGCCGTCGGCGACCGCCTCGTCGGCCTCGGCGTGCACCACCGCGTGCTCGTGCCCCCGGGCTGACCGCGCCCGACGCGCTGGGCGTGAGGGGCGCCCGGGTAGCGTGGCGGGTGATGCGAGTACTCGTCACTGGGGCCACCGGCTACGTCGGCTCGCGGCTCGTCCCGGCCCTCCTCGACGAGGGGCACGACGTGGTGGCGGCCGTCCGTCGCGAGGGCGGCGTCGACGAGCACGCCTGGGCCGACCGGGTCTCGACGACACGCTTCGACATCGAGCAGCCGGACACCGTCCGGCTCGGCGGTCGAAGGCGTCGACGCGGTGTTCTACCTGGTCCACTCGATGGCGGGCGGCGACTTCGTCACCAAGGACCGCGAGGCCGCCGAGACGATGGCGGCCGCGGCGGCCGACGCCGGGGTCCGGCGGCTGGTCTACCTCTCCGGGCTGGTCCCCGAGGGCGCGCTGTCGGACCACCTGCGCTCGCGCCTCGAGGTGGAGCAGGCGTTCCTCGACGGCACCGTGCCCGCGGTCGTGCTCCGGGCGGCGATGGTCATCGGGTCCGGCTCCACGTCCTTCGAGCTGCTGCGCCGGCTGACCGAGCGCGTCCCGCTGGCGCCGATCCCCGCCTGGATGCGGCGGCGGGTCCAGCCGATCGCGGTCCAGGACGTGGTCCACCTGCTCGCGTGCTCGCTGCACGGCGAGCCGCGCAACCGGCACTACGACGTCGGCGGCACCGAGGTCGTCACCTACCCCGAGCTGCTCGCCCTGTTCGCCTCCACCGCCGGCCTGCGGCGACCGCAGGTGGTGCTGCCCTGGGCGCCGACGGCCGTCGTGGGCCTGCTCGCGTCCTGGATCACCGGCATCCCCCGCGGCACCGTCTCCGCGCTGGTCGAGAGCCTCTCGCACGACATGGTCTGCGAGGCCGACGACGTTCGCACCGAGATCGACTCCGAGGACCACGAGTTCCTCCCGCTCATCGAGGCGCTGCGCCGCTCGTTGAGCCCCGACGAGGACGGTACGACGCAGGGGGCCGACCCGCAGGCGCCGGCGCCCACGGACCCCGACTGGGCCGGCGGCTCGGTCGTCGTCAGCGGTCGCCGGGTCCTCCGCCTGCCGCGCACCCTGTGGGCGGCCCTGCTGCTCGGCCGGTCGACCCGCCGGGAGCGGCGCCGGCGCCCGGACCGGTCGGCGTGAGCACACCGGCCCTCGCCACCGTGCAGCGCGCGCTGCGCGGCCTGCTGTGGGACAAGGTGCCTCGCAACCACCGCCAGGACCCGCGCCCGTTCCTGGTCCGCCGGGTGGTGACGGCGGTCTTCGTGGTCATCGGCGCGGGCGTGCTGGGGTGGTCGCTGCAGATCGACCCGGACAACACCACCGCGTTCACGGTGGGCACCCTGCTGCTCGCCGCGACCTGGACCGTCGGCGCCTTCGCGTCGGGTCCGCTCTACCTCGGCCGGATCGCCCACCCGCACCGGGAGGACCTCCGCCGACCGGTGACCGGGGCGATCGTGCTGGGGCTGCTGATGGCCGGGGTCTTCGTGGTCGGCGCCCTCGTCGTGCGGGAGGTGCCGCTCCTGGACCGGCAGATCAGCAGCGTCCTGGACCACGCCCAGGCCGGCGTCACGCCGGTGCTGCTCGTCATCACCGTCGTCAACGGCGTCGCCGAGGAGCTGTTCTTCCGGGGCGCGCTCTACGCCGCGATCCCGCGGCACCCGGTCCTGGTCAGCACCCTCGCCTACACGGTGGCGACCCTGGCCACCGGCAACCTCATGCTGGGGTTCGCCGCGATCCTGCTCGGCCTCGTGGTCGGCCTCGAGCGCCGGGCCTCCGGGGGCATCCTGGCGCCGGTGCTCACCCACGTGACCTGGTCGACGGCCATGCTGTTCGCACTGCCCCTCCTCTTCTGACCCCCACCCGGACCCTGTGGCAGGGCGTGGGTGGCGGCTAGACCAGCTCGCGCAGCAGGCGCCGGCGCGCTGTCGGCACCGTCCAGCTCGCCCCAGCGCGCCCCCGCGGCGGCGGCGAGGGCCCGCGCCTGCTCGGAGTCGTCGCGCGGCGCGAGCACCACGAGCTCGGGGATCAGCCGGGCCACCGGCACCGGGTCCTCGTCGGTGTGCCGGCAGTCCGACAGGAGCACGACGACCCGACGCTGCGCCCGGGCGGCCGCCAGCACGGCGGAGGCCGCGCGCAGGGCGTCGGCGAGGTTGGTGACGCCGTGGCCGCGCAGCCCGAGCACCCGGTCCACGACCGTCGCCGCCGGGTCGGTGCCCTGCAGCGGCCGGAGGGTGCGGACCTCGCCCGCGAAGGCGAGCACGGCGTGCTGGGCCGGCGCCCGCATCGTGCAGGCCGCGGTCACGGTCGCGGCCACCGCGAGGCGCTCGCCGTTCATCGACCCCGAGGCGTCCACGAGCAGGCACAGCGCGAGGTCCTGCTTGCCCCAGTCGCGGGCGGTCAGGTCGTCGAGGTCGACCGGCCGGTGCTCGCCGCGGGCGGTCAGGATCCCGTCGAGCGAGGCCTCCACGTCGAGGTCGCCGCCGCGGCTCGCGGGGACGAGCCGCGGTCTCGACGTACCCGCCCGCACGACGCGGCCGGCGCGTGACCGGTCCAGGACCAGCCGCGCCGCCAGCGTGCGGGCGTGTCGCCGCAGCGACTCGTCGGTGGCGTGCACCAGGTCGGCCACCATCGCGAGCGTGGCGTCGGGGTCGGCGCCGAGCGCCCGGTCCAGCGCCTCCTCGTCGAGCACGCCGACCTCGGGCGAGACCTCCTCGAAGCGCGCGTGCCGGGACAGGGTGGCGCGGCCGACGGTGCGGCTGCGGGACGCGTCCGCCTTGGGGTTGCGCCGGCGCTGCGGCTCGGGGGCGCCCGCGCTCGGCGGGCTCAGGCTTCCCCCGGCGGGGCGCTCCCGCCCTCGTCGCCGTCGGGATCCGCGGCCGGCTCCTCGCCGAAGACCGCGACGTACATCTCCCGCACGATCGCCTCCGGGCGACGACCCGCCGCGTCGTGCACCCGGATCCGGCCCGACAGCGCGACCAGCGCCGCGTCCAGGCCGGCGTGCCAGTCGTCGGTCGGCACCGAGCGCATCACCGCGAGCCGCGAGGCGATGGCCACCAGGTCGATCGCGCCGCGCACCGACGAGCCGATGCGGACGTCCGGGTGGGAGCGGGTACGCCGGACGAGGTCGACGACCTGCGCGCGCCAGGGCGCCGGACCCGGCCCGCACCGGAGGTCGACGATGCCGGCCTCCGTCGCCGCGGACTGGTAGTCCATGGAGATCCGGCACGTGCGGTCGTAGATCGCCGAGGAGATCCGCTCGGTGCCGACCGCGTCGAACGGGTTCATCGCCGCCACCAGGCGGAACCCCTCCTCGGCGCGGACCACGCCGAGCCGCGGCACGTTCAGCTCCGACTCGGACATGACCGTGATCAGGACGTTCAGCGTCTCCTCGGGGACCCGGTTGATCTCCTCGACGTACAGCAGGCCGCCGTCGCGCAGTGCCTCGACCAGCGGCCCGTCGACGAACACCTCGGGGGTGTAGCCGCGGGCCAGCACCTGGGCGGGGTCGAAGTGACCGACCAGGCGCGCCGGCGTGAGCTCGGCGTTGCCCTCGACCAGGTGGAAGGGCGCCGAGCGCTCCGAGGAGACCGAGCGCAGCAGGGTGGACTTCCCCGTCCCCGGCGGGCCCTCCAGGAGCACGTGCGCCCCTCCGTCGAGGGCAGCGACGAGCAGCTCGACCTCCCTGGCCCGGTCGAGGACGGGGCTGACCGCCACGTCAGCCGTGCGAGTGCACGACGACGCCGCGCACGTTCTTGCCGGCCAGCAGGTCGTCGTACCCCTCGTTGACCTGGTCGAGGGTGTAGGTCCGGGTGATGATCTCGTCGAGCTTGAGGTCGCCGGCCTGGTAGAGCCCCAGGATGCGGGGGATGTCGGTGGTGGGGTTGCAGTCGCCGAAGAGGCTGCCCTTCAGGGACTTGCGGTAGAGCGTCATGATCGTGCCGGGCAGCTCGATCGTCTGCTCCATGATCTTGTTGAGGCCGGTCAGCACCACGACGCCGCCCTTGCCGACCGCGTGGAAGCCGCCGGCGACGATCTCGGAGGTCATCAGGCCCGGGGTGAGGATCGCCGCGTCGGCCATCTGGCCACGCGTCAGGTCGGTGATGGTCTCCATCGCCTCGTCGGTGCTGGCGAAGGAGTGCGTCGCGCCGAGCTCCATGGCCTTCTCGCGCTTGTTCTCGAGCGGGTCGATGGCGATCACGTTCTTCGCCCCGGCGAGCCGCGCGCCCTGCACCGCGTTGATGCCGATGCCGCCGACCCCGACGACGAGCACGGTCTGCCCGGCGCGGACGGCGGCGGTGTTCACGGCGGCCCCCCACCCGGTCGGCACGCCGCACCCGACCAGGACGGCCTTCTCCAGGGGCAGGTCGTCGTCGACCTTCACCGCGGAGTTCTGGTGGATCACGCCGTACTGGCTGAACGTGCCGAGCATGCACATCGCGCCGTACTGCCCGCGCGGGCCGGTCAGCGGGAAGCGCTCGCCGGGCAGGTAGCCCTCCAGGATCGTCGCGCCCATGTCGCAGATCGACTGCTGGCCGCTGGCGCAGTAGCGGCAGGTGCCGCAGTTGGGGATGAACGAGCAGACCACGTGGTCGCCGACCTTCACGCGGGTGACGCCGGGGCCGACCTCCTCGATGATGCCCGGCGCCCTCGTGGCCGAGCACCATCGGCAGCCGCGCCTCGAGGTCGCCGTGCGCGACGTGCACGTCGGAGTGGCACAGGCCCGCGTGGGTGTAGCGGATCAGGACCTCCCCCTCCTTCGGGCCGTCCAGGTCGAGCTCCTCGATCTCGATCGGCTTGCCCGGTTCGTACACGACGGCGGCGGTTGTCTTCATGCGTTCTCCTTCGAGGGGTCGAGGAGTTCAGTCAAGACCCGGGAGGGGGTCGTCCGCACCTACCCGACCGGTCAGGTCGCTGCCCACCCGCCGGTCGGTCCGCCGCCGGGCGCGCTGCCCCTACGGTGGCGAGATGGGCCGCACCGGGAGCTGGAGCGCGCCGCGCGGCCCCCGGGCCGGGGCCTGTACGACTCCTACCCGCCCCCTCGACGCCGCGTGTAGCGTGGGGGCGTCGTGAGGGGAGTCGCCGTGCAGTCGATCGCGGGACCGGGCGTGCCGGTCCAGGGACACCGGCACGCGCCCCCGCCGGAGCCGCGTCCGGTGCCCTCCGCGCCGCCCGCCCGCTGGTGAAGTTCCACGCCCCCGAGGTCGTGTTCGGGATCGGCTCGCTCGGCGAGGCCGGCTTCGCCGCCGCCCGGCTCGGCGCCCGCCGGCCCATGGTGGTCACCGACCCCGGCATCATCGAGTCCGGCTGGTGCGACGAGCTCCTCGTGCACCTGCGCGACGCCCGCCTCGAGCCCGTCGTGTGGCACGCGGTCACCCCGAACCCCAAGGACCACGAGATCCACGCCGCCTACGAGCGGTACGTCGAGCAGGGGTGCGACGTGATCGTGGCCATCGGCGGCGGCTCGTGCATCGACGCCGCGAAGGGCGTCGCGATCCTGTCCGGCAACGGCGGCCGGATCCTGGACTACGGCGGCGTGGACCTGGTCGCGAAGCCGATCCCGCCGCTGCTGATGATCCCGAGCACGTCGGGCACCGGCGCGGACGTCTCGCAGTTCTGCATCGTCACCGACACCGCCCGGCACGGTGAAGATCACGATCATGGGGCGGGCGCTGGTCCCCGACATCTCGATCACCGACCCGCGCCTGCTGATGACGATGCCCGAGTGGCTCAACGCCGCCACCGGGCTCGACGCGCTCACCCACGGCATCGAGTCGTTCGTGTCCCTCGCGCACAACCCGCTCGCCGACATCCACGCCCTCAACGCCGTCGGGCTGGTCTGCACGAACCTCCGCACCACGATCACCAGCCCGCGCGAGGAGGCGGCCCGCTCCAAGATGGCGCAGGCCAGCCTCAACGCGGGACTCGCGTTCACCAACGCGATCCTGGGCGCCACCCACGCGATGAGCCACCAGGTCGGCGGGCTGCTCGACGCCCCGCACGGCGTCGTCAACGGGGTGCTGCTGCCGCACGTGATCCGCTACAACGCCGCCGAGAGCCCCGAGCGGTTCGTCGACCTGGCCCGCTCGGCCGGCCTGCAGGTCGACGGGGTGCCCGCCCTGGAGGCGGCCGAGATGCTCGCCGTGCACGTGCGCGAGCTCGCGGACGACGTCGGCGTCCCCCGGGGCCTGCGCGAGCTCGGCGTCGACGAGACCGCCATACCCGCGGCTGGCGCGGACGACCCTGGACGACGCCTGCCTGACGACCAACCCGCGGGCCGCGGCCTCCGCCGACGTGGAGAAGCTGTTCCGGGCAGCGCTGTGACGCCCCCGTGAGCGCCGGTGAGTCGCGGTGAGCGCCGCCGGCGAGCGCGGCCCCGTCCGACCTGGCCACGCTGACCGGGGTGCGGTCCGGCAAGTCGTCGTACTACCGCGCCTACGTGCGCTCCGACGAGCGGATGGAGCACGCCGTGCGCGCGATGGACTCGATCTCGCGGGCGCTGGTGCGCACCGTCGAGGGGCCGCGCGGGCTGCTGGAGGAGGTGGTCCGCGCCGCCGCGGACCACCTCAACGCCGACTGGACCGTGCTGGCGCTCGCCGACGGCCACCTGCGCGGTGCGCCGGCCGCGGTTCCTGGCCGCGAACGCCGACGGCGAGGTGACCGTCGACGACGAGCGACCTGCCGACCTCGGTGCGCCTCGAGCTGCAGTCGATCCGGGCCGGCCACACGCGCCCGGTCATCGAGACGACCGGCTGGATCCGGGTGCCGATGACCCTGGAGGGGCGTCGCCGTCGGCAGCCTGGTCGCCCAGCACCGGCTCGAGGTCGATCCCGGAGCCGGGCGACCTCTCGGTGCTGCGGATCCTGGCCAACCAGGCGGCGGTCTCGCTGCACACCTCCGAGCAGTACCAGTCCGGCCTCGCCCTGCACCGCCGCGCGCAGCGGCTCTACGACGAGGCGACCGCCCAGGCCCGCCACCTCGCCGACCGCACCGCCGAGCTGCGGCAGGCCGAGGAGCGGCTGCTGCTCGCCCACCAGCGCGAGCTGATCGACGCCGAGCGGCACCGCATCGCCCGCGAGCTGCACGACAGCGTGACGCAGTACGTCCTCTCCGCCGGTATGGCGGTCGAGGTGGCCCGCGGCGACGCCGAGGGGCTCGGCGGCCCCGGCGCGCGAGATCCTCGAGCGGCTGACCACGGCCAAGAAGCTCTCCCAGGACGCCGTCGAGCAGCTGCGCCGGGCGATCTACGCGCTGCACCAGCCCCACCGCGACACCGTCTCCACGCTGCCCGAGCTGCTCCACGAGGTCGCCCACCAGCACAAGCCCCACCTCGCCGTACAGCTGCGGGTGGAGGGCGACGTGGTCGGGCTCGGCAACGACGCCGACCACGAGATCGCCCGCACGGTGGGGGAGGCGCTGTTCAACGTCGCGACCCACGCCCAGGCGACGCGGGCGATCGTGCGGCTGCGCTACCGGCCCGAGCGCATCACCGTCTCGGTGGCCGACGACGGCTGCGGGGACCCCACCGAGCTCAGCCGGATGCTGCGCCTGGAGCGGACCACGATGGTCGACGGCCGGCACCGCGGGCTGGTCAACATGTTCACCCGCGTCGGCGACCTCGGCGGCACGCTCGCCTTCCGCCGGGCCCGGCTCGGCGGGGTGCGCGTGGAGATCCGGATCCCGCTCCCGCTGCCGGCGGCGCAGCGGCACGCGGCGCCGCCGCTCGACCTGCCCGCCGACACCGCGCCCGACACCCGCGACACCAGCGACAGCAAGGAGGCCTGATGGCCACGCTCGCACCGTCCCAGCACGGCGCCCGCAGCGAGGTGGTCGGCATCATGCTCGTCGACGACCACGCGATCGTCCGGCAGGGCCTGCGCTCGATCCTCGAGCGCGAGGACGACCTGCGGGTGGTCGCCGAGGCCTCGAGCGCGTCCGAGGCGCTGGCTGTCGTGGGCCGGGCCGACCCGCACATCGTGCTGCTCGACCTCAAGCTGTCCACGTCCTCCGACAGCGAGGGGCTCGAGCTCTGCGCCGCGCTGACCGCGCAGTACCCCGAGGTCGGCGTGCTGGTGCTGACCACGTTCCTCGACGAGCACCTGGTGCTGCAGGCGATCCGGGCCGGCGCCCGGGGGTACGTCGTCAAGGACGTCGACACCTCCGCGCTGATCCGCGCGATCCGCGACGTGTCGCGCGGGGAGAGCGCCTTCGACGCCCGCAGCGCCGCCGCCATGGTGCGCGGTCTGAACGCCCCGCCGCCCGAGGAGACCAAGCAGCTGACCGCGCGCGAGCGCGAGGTGCTCAGCCTGCTGGCGCGCGGCCTGTCCAACCGCGACATCGGCGCGCAGCTCTACATCTCCGAGACCACCGCGAAGTTCCACGTCGGCAACATCCTGCGCAAGCTGGGCGTCTCCCGCCGCGCGGAGGCGGTCTACGAGGCCAGCAAGCTCGGCGTCATCTGAGGTCGGCCCGGCGCGGCCCGTCGGCCCAGCGCCCCGTCGGTCCCGGCGCCCCCACGAACACCAGGGGACCCTGGTGTTCTGGCACCTCCCCGGGCGTGCACGCCCGGGGAGGCGCCAGATGTCCTGGGGGAGGACGGCGCGCCCCGGCGGCGCCGGGGCGCGCCTGACGGTGGTCGCGAGCTCGCACCTCACCGGGACGCGCGGGCCCGGCGTGGCAGGGTGGGGGGATGGGTGAGAGCAGCACGGTCCGGGTCCGGCTGGCGTACGGCGAGGAGGGGCTCGACGTCGACCTCCCCGCCGACCGGACCACCGTCGTCGAGCCGACGTACGTCGCCGCGCCGGACGACCAGGCGGGGCTGCTGCGCCGGGCACTGCGCGAGCCGGTCGACGGACCGCCGCTGCGCGAGCTCGTCCGCCCCGGCCAGACCGTGGCGATCTCGATGTGCGACGGGACCCGGCCGCAGCCGCGGCACCTGATGGTCCCGGCGGTGCTCGACGAGCTCGATGGCATCGTGGCGCCCGAGGACGTGGTGGTGCTGGTGGCCACCGGGACGCACCGCGGCAACACCGACGCGGAGATCCGGGCGATGCTCGGCGACGCCGCGGACCGGGTGCGGGTGGTCAACCACGACGCCCGTGACGACTCGTCGCTGGTGTGGCTGGGCCGGCACGGCGACGGCGTGCCCGTGTTCCTCAACCGGCTGTGGGTCGAGGCCGACGTGCGGGTCACGACCGGGTTCGTCGAGCCGCACTTCTTCGCCGGCTTCAGCGGCGGGCCCAAGCTCGTCGCGCCGGGGCTGGCCGGTCTCGAGACGGTGCTGACGCTGCACGACGCCCGCCGGATCGGCGACCCGCGGGCGACCTGGGCGGTCTGCGAGGGCAACCCGGTCCACGACGACATCCGCGCCGTCGTCGCGGCGGTCGGGCGCGTGGACTTCGGGCTCGACGTCGTGCTCAACCGCGAGCAGCGCATCGTCGAGGCGTTCGGCGGCTCCCTGTCGGCGATGCACGCCGCGGCCCGGGCGGCCTCGCAGCGGCTGGCGATGCAGCCGGTGCCGTCGCTGTTCGACGTGGTGGTGACGACGAACGCCGGCTACCCGCTCGACCAGAACCTCTACCAGGCGGTGAAGGGCATGTCGGCGGGCGCGACGGTGGTGCGGCCGGGCGGCACGATCGTGTGCGCCGCCGAGTGCCGCGACGGCTTCCCCGACCACGGCTCCTACCGCGAGGTGCTGGCCTCCGAGCCGTCGCCCGGAGGCGCTGCTGGCCACGATCGCGGCGCGCGAGCGCACGGTCCCCGACCAGTGGCAGGTGCAGGTGCAGGCCAAGGTGCAGGCCCACGCGGACGTCGTCGTGCGGTCGTCGTACCTCTCGGCCGCCGACCTCGCCTCCGCCCACCTCGGGCACACCGAGGACGTCGCGGAGACGGTGCTGGCCGCGCTGCACGCCGCCGGCCCGGACAGCCGGGTCTGCGTGCTGCCGGAGGGTCCGCAGACGATCCCGTACGTCGCCTGAGCCGACGCGCTCAGGCGATCTTGTCGATCACGAGCCAGCCGCCGTGGAACTCGTGGACGTCGTAGGTACGGCCGCTGCTGCGCCCCCACCGGTGCAGGTCGTCCATGGTGACCGTCCGGACGTGGCCGTAGGTCTCGTCGGCCTCCTCCTCGAAGGGGACGGCGACCACCACGCGGCGGCGGGCGAGCCGCAGCGCCTCGGCGACGACTTGGGCGCCGTGACCGGGCTCGAGGTGCTCGAGCAGGTGGATCGCCAGCACCGTGTCGGCGACCCCGTCCGAGGCGGGGTAGCGGGCCGCGTCCGCGGTGGCGGTACCGAGGTCGACCCCGAGCCGTGGGGCGATCGCGGCGAGCAGCCGGACCGTGCCGGCCGAGACGTCCGAGGCGGTGGTCGGCCGCCCCGACGCGGCGATCCGCAGCGACAGGAAGCCGAAGCAGCAGCCCAGCTCGAGCACCGAGCCCGGGACCAGCAGCTCCATCACGTGGTCGTGCACCGGCGCGTAGCCGTCGATGGAGCCGTGCACCTGTCCGGTCGCGCGTCCGGGGTCGGCGTCGCTCGAGTCGTCGGATCGTGTTGCGGTAGAACAGCTCCCAGCTGTCGAGGGGCTCCTCCGCGCTGGTGCGCACGACGCCGGTGAACACGCGCTCGAACAGGTCGGCGCCGCGCAGCCAGCCGGCCGCGAACAGCTCCTCCTGGAGCAGTCCGGCGAGGTCGTCGTCGATGCGGTCGTGGGGCACCACGTGGGCGACCTCGATGCGGCCGTCCACGGGCGTGACGTCGAAGTGCGGGGTGCGGATCGTGCGCGGCGAGGGGCTCGCACGTCCGCCGTGCACGGCGCGGACGCTGACCAGGGCGTCCTCGTAGCAGCCGTCGACGGTCGGCACCAGGGCGTTGATCGGGTCGGCGCTGGAGCTGCGCGAGACGCTGCTGCGGGCGCCGGAGAGCCCGGTCGGCGGGGGTCCCGTGGGGGCGGCGCTCACCGTCCCACCCCCGACATCGAGGTGGTGACCTGCTCGAGCCCGCGCAGGTTGCGGACCACCTGGACGCGGTCGCAGAACTCGGCGTACGCCGGCAGGTCGCACCGGCCCAGCCCCCAGGAGTAGCGCGGCTCCGGGGTCAGCCACACCGTGGACCGGGCCCGGCGGGCGAGCTCCTCGAACACCGGCAGCCGGGGGTCCCTGCCGTTGCCGCGGCCGTCGCCGAGCACGACCAGGGTGGTGCGGCGGGTGACGGCGGAGCCGTACTGCTCGAGGAACTCCTCGAAGGCGCTGCCGTAGTCGGAGTCGGCGTCGACGTCGAGCATCCCGCCCGCGGGCAGGCCGGAGAGCACCAGCGTGAGCGCGTCCTCGATGCGGTGCTCGGCGAACAGGTCGGTGATCTCCACCATGTCCTTGACGAAGGCGAAGCTGCGCACCTGCGCGGCGATCGACTGCAGGCTGTGCACGAGGTGCAGGGTGAACCGCGCCGTGCTGCGGACGGAGAGCGACACGTCGCACAGCACGAGCAGCCGCGGGCGGTCCTCGACCTTGCTCACCGTGACGGGACGGAAGGGCACCCCGTCGTACCTCATGTTGGCCCGCATCGTGCGGCGACCGTCGACGACGCCGCGGGCGGCGACGGCCCGCCGCGGGCGCGGGGCGCCGTGCAGGCTGCGCAGCAGCCGCCGCAGGGACTCCTCGAGGTCGGCGCGCTCGGCCTCGTCGAGGGTCTCCGCGCGGGCGGCCTCCAGCTCGCGGGTCTCGATCTCCTTCTCGGTGGCGAGCAGCTCGCTGAAGGTGGTCGCGCAGCCGCTCGGGCAGCCCCTCGAGCAGCGGGGCGAGGGCGGCGCGCAGGGCCGCGAGCGCCTCGGGCTCGTCCTCGAGCGACTCGTCGGGGAGGTTCTCCCCGAGCCAGTCGAGCAGCGCCATCTCCTCGGCGACGCTGAGCTCGACGTCGATCTCGAGCCCGGGGTTCTCGGTGAGGTCGCTGGGGTTGCCGGGGTTGCGCATCCGGTTCGTCGAGAGCTGCACCCGCGCGGCCTTGTCCTGCATCGACGACTTCTCGTTGGACAGCACGATCTCGTCGGTCATCGCCGACATGTCGAGCTTGTTGGCCTCCTGGTGCAGGTTGTACTGCTGGGCCATGTCCTCGGGGTCGAAGTAGTCGCGGAGGTCGTCGGGCTTGCCGTGCGAGTGCCCCTGCTCGGGGTTGTCGCCGGGGTTGTCGGAGAGCGTGAACGCGTCGAGCTCGCCCTCGTCGCTGAGGTCGTCGTGGGCGTGCCCGTGGCCCTCGTCCTCGGGCTCGACGACCGCCCTCAGGCCGAAGAAGCGGGTCGAAGACGCGGTCGAAGGTCTCGAGGTCGCGCCGGTCCTTGACCAGCGTGACCATCAGGGCGGCCCGGAGCACCTCCCGGTCGCCGAGCACACCCGGCTGGGCCGCCGCGTGCATGGCGTCGAGCGCCTCGGCGACGCTGACCCGCATGCCGTGCAGGCGCAGCAGCCGGACGAACCGGTGCAGGGAGGACTCCATGGCGGCGGGTCAGACCGGCCGCTTGCGCGCGCCGGCCGCGAACGAGCGCTTGCCCTTGTCGGCACTGACCGAGCGGTTGCCGCCCGGTCCGGCGCCCGGCGCGCCGTAGTAGTTCTCGTCGTGGCGGCCGGGCTCGTCCTTGCCGGCCCGCTTGGCGCGGCCGTCCTCGCCGTGGTCGTCGTCGTGGTCGCCCGACCCGCCGCCGGAGTGGCCGTGACCGTGCCCGTGGCCGTGGCCGTGGCCGTGCAGGTGGTCGGGGACGGTGGCGTTGGGGTCGACGAGGCGGGGCAGGGCCTCGGAGGCACGGCGCAGGTCGCGCTCGTACTTCACGACGACGTTCAGGGTCGCCCCGAGCACCTCGCCGTCGAGGTCGCTGACGCCGAGCACGGCCAGCGTCCGGGCCCAGTCGATGGTCTCGGAGATGCTCGGGGACTTGCGCAGCTCGAGCCCGCGCAGCCCGCGCACGACCTCGACCAGCCGCACGGCGAGCGCCTCGGACAGGCCGGTGTCCTTGGACCTGACGATCTCGAGCTCGCGCTCGGCGGAGGGGTAGTCGAGGAACAGGTGCAGGCAGCGACGCTTCAGGGCGGCCGAGAGGTCCCGGGTGTTGTTCGAGGTGAGGACGACGTACGGCATCGTGGTGGCCCTGATCGTGCCGATCTCGGGGATGGAGATCTGGAACTCCGACAGGAGCTCGAGCAGCACCGCCTCGAGGGCCTCGTCGGCGCGGTCGACCTCGTCGATCAGCAGGACGACGGGCTGCTCGGACGTGATCGCCTCCAGCAGCGGGCGCTGGGCGAGGAACCGCTCGGAGAAGAAGACGCTGTCCTGCTTGGCGATCCGCTCGACGGACTCGTTGATGTCCTTGGCGTCGGCGATGACCTGGCCGATCTTCTCGCGCAGGATCTGGGTGTAGAGCAGCTGCTTGCCGTAGTCCCACTCGTAGAGCGCCTTGCTCTCGTCCTGGCCCTCGTAGCACTGCAGCCGGATCATCCTGCGGCCGGTGACCTCGGCGAGGGAGGAGGCGAGCTGGGTCTTGCCGACGCCCGCCGGTCCCTCGAGCAGCAGTGGCTTGCCGAGCCGGGTCTGCAGGAACACCGTCGTGGCCAGCCGGTCGTCGGCGAGGTAGCCGCCGTCCGCCAGCCGGGCCTTGGTCGCCGCCACGTCCTCGAAGTCGGTCGCTTCCTCCACGGTGCTCCTTCGTGATCGGCCACGCCGGTCGAGGTGCTCGGAGCACCTCGACCGGCGGGGACGGGGGTGGGTCGTGCTCAGCCGAGCAGGTCGTCCAGGTCGCCGTTCATCGAGTGGTCCACCACGGGGCGGACGGTCTCGAAGGTGCACTCCTTGGCGTTGCCGGGGGTGCAGGCGTCGCCCAGGACGTGCTTGGTGATCCGGTCGACGTCGTCGCCGTCGCCCGTGATCGTCTTCGCGTTCTCGTAGAACTTCGTCGGGCCGATGCCGAGCCGGTTCTTGGAGTAGCTGTCCTGCTTGACGTCGGTGAACTTCTCCGGGATGCCCACGTCGCGCAGCAGCCGGATGGACGCGGCCAGCGCGGCCTCGGCGGCCTGCACGTCGGTCATGCCGTGGGTGTCGATGCTCATCGCGCGGGCGATGTCGGCGAACCGCTTGTAGGCGACCGGCATGTTGAACGCCCAGACCCGGGGGAGGGCGATCGCGTTGTTGAGGCCGTGGTGGGTGTCGTAGAACGCCGAGACCGCGTGCGAGATCGAGTGGATGATGCCGAGGCCACCGGAGTTGAACGCCTGCGCGGCGATGTACTGGGCGTACATCATGCCCTCGCGGCCCTTGAGGCTCTGGCCGTTCCAGACCGCCTCGCGCAGGCTCTCCGAGGTCAGCTTGATCGCGTGCAGCGCGTTGCCGAGCGACGGCTGGAAGTCCAGCCGCGACACGTAGGGCTCGCTGGCGTGCGCGAGCACGTCGAAGCCGCACTGCGCGGTGTAGTCGATCGGGCAGTCGAAGTAGAGCACCGGGTCGTCGATCGCCAGCGTCGCCACCGAGGCGTCGTCGAACGCGACGTACTTGTGCGGGTTGTCGGGGTCCGTCGTGGTGTCGGTGATGACGTAGGCCCACGAGGTCTCCGAGCCCGTGCCGGCCGTCGTCGAGACGGCGATGTGCGGCGGGTTCTTCGGGTTCTCGGACATGTTGAAGCCCTCGAACTCGTTGACGTTGCGGCCGTCGTGGGCGACGGCGACGCGCGCGCCCTTGCAGGCGTCGTGCGAGGAGCCGCCGCCGATGGAGACGAACGAGTCGCAGCCGTTCTCGGTGTAGAGGCCCACCGCGTCCATGACGTTGTAGTCCTTGGGGTTGGACTCGACCTTGTCGTAGACCACGACGTCGAGGCCGTGGTACTTCATCGACTCCACGATCTTGTGCACGATGTCGGAGCCGCGCAGACCCGAGGTCATCACGAGCGTCTTCTTGAACCCGAGCTTGAGGGCCTCGGGGCCGATCATCTCGTGGGCTCCCGGACCCATCAGGGCTCGCGGGAAGGGGTGGAACTCCTTGATCGGGAACGGCTTGAGCAGCTCGTCTACCTGCATGGGCGTGGCCTCCTCTGGCACGGGCGTCAGGATCCGGCTGGGCGACCAGCCGGTCTCCGGCGAACGTAGGAGCCCTCCGGGCCCGGTTCACAGACGAGGATCGGGAAACGGGCCGATCAGACCCCCGCGCGCCTGTCCGGTCGCGGGGCGCGACCTGTCCGGTCGGAGAGGTACGACGGTGCGCAACCGTCCGTCCCGACAGGGACTCCCGTCCTGCCGAGGAGGTCATGGGGGTCGGCGTCGCGCCTAGCGTGGACGGTGTCCGATCCACCCCACGCCAGAAGGCGGTGCCGCCATGACCGACCCCCAGAACGACGTGCTCGACGCAGCAGCCCAGACCCCCGACGCCACGGAGGGCCTCGCCGAGACGGCGCTCGTCGAGGAGGTCTCCATCGACGGGATGTGCGGCGTCTACTGATGACGACCACGAGCTGGACCCGACCGCCCCCGTCGCCGCGGAGGTGCGCCTCGACGGCGCCTGGGAGCTCGACGGCTCGGTGGCCCTGCGCCCCGAGCCGTTCGGCGCCCTCGCCTACCACTTCGGCACCCGCCGGCTGAGCTTCCTCAAGACGCCCGAGCTCGTGGACGTGGTGCGGCGGCTCGGGTCCAGCGCGTCGGTGGCCGACGCCCTGTCCGGCGCCGGCCTTCCTGAGACGCACTGGCCGGCGTACGTCGCAGCGCTGCAGGGCCTCGCCCGCGGCGGCATGATCCGACCCACGAGCTGACGAGAGGGACCGCCATGACGATCCTCGAAGAGCGCCCGCCCCGCGCCCCCGGGCGGCTGATCGACCAGTTCGAGAAGGGCCTCGACGCGCCCATCTGCCTGACCTGGGAGCTCACCTACGCGTGCAACCTCGCGTGCGTGCACTGCCTGAGCTCGTCCGGCCGCCGCGACCCCGACGAGCTGACCACCGAGGAGTGCAAGGCGCTGATCCGCGAGTTCGAGCGGATGCAGATCTTCTACGTCAACATCGGAGGCGGCGAGCCCACGGTGCGCCCGGACTTCTGGGAGCTCCTCGACTACGCGGTGGACCACCACGTCGGCGTGAAGTTCTCCACCAACGGGTTCCGGATCACCCCCGAGCGGGCGGCCCGGCTGGCCGCGACCGACTACGTCGACGTACAGATCTCCCTCGACGGCGCGACCGCCGACGTCAACGACGCGGTCCGCGGGGCGGGCACCTACGACGCCGCGATGCGGGCGATGGCCAACCTCCAGGCCGCCGGCATGAGGGACTTCAAGATCTCGGTCGTCTGCACCCGCCACAACATCGGCCAGCTCGACGAGTTCAAGGCCATCGCCGACCGGTACGGCGCCCAGCTGCGCCTGACCCGGCTGCGCCCCTCGGGCCGCGGCGCGGACGTGTGGGAGGAGCTGCACCCGCTGCCTGGCCAGCAGCGCGAGCTCTACGACTGGCTGGTCGCGCACGGCGACAACGTGCTCACCGGCGACTCGTTCTTCCACCTCTCGGCCTACGGCGAGGCGCTGCCCGGCCTGAACCTCTGCGGCGCCGGGCGGGTGGTCTGCCTGGTCGACCCGGTCGGCGACGTCTACGCGTGCCCGTTCGCGATCCACGACCGCTTCAAGGCCGGCAACGTCCGCTCCCGCGGCGGCTTCGACACGGTGTGGAAGCACTCCGACCTGTTCACCGAGCTGCGCAGCCCGCAGACCGGGGGCGCGTGCACGCAGTGCTCGGCCTACGACTCGTGCCGCGGCGGCTGCATGGCCGCGAAGTTCTTCACCGGCCTGCCCCTCGACGGGCCGGACCCCGAGTGCGTGAAGGGCAACGCCGCTCCCACGGGCGGCGCCCGGCCGACCTCGTCGGGCGACCACTCCCACACCGGCACGGTCCGCAACGCCCCCGTCCCACTGACCCTGCTGGCGCGGCGGCCGGACGCCGGGACGCCCGACAAGGCCTGCGACGAGAACCCGTTGACCGGGCTCGCGCTCGGGCGCTGAGGTCGGGACCGTGCACGAGACGGCGCCTCGGGCGGCCTCCCTGGGCCTGGGGCAGCAGCGGTGGCCGAAGGTCCCCTCGCACGAGGCGCTGCTGCTCGTGCCGGTCGGGTCGGTCGAGCAGCACGGCCCGCACCTGCCGCTGGCGACCGACACCATGGTCGCCAACGCCGTCACGCGGGCAGCGGCCGAGCGCCTCGACGCCCAGGGCACCGCAGTGCTCGTCGCCCCGTCGGTGAACTACGGCGCGAGCGGCGAGCACGAGGGCTTCCCCGGGACCGTCTCGATCGGCCACGAGGCACTGTTCCTGCTGCTCGCCGAGTTCGGCCGGTCGGCGTGCGCGGTGGGCGCGCGGCGTCATCTTCGTCAACGGCCACGGCGGCAACACCGCGACGCTCACCAAGGTCGTGGACCTGCTGCGCTACGAGGGCCGGGCCGTCGCGTGGACCTCGACGGACCTGCCGGGCGCCGACGCGCACGCCGGCGACACCGAGACCTCGCTGCTGCGCTACCTCGCCCCGTGGTCGGTGCGCGTCGACCTGATGGCGGCCGGTGCTACCGAGCCGGTTGCGAGCTGATGCCGCGGCTGCGCGAGGAGGGGGTGCGCGGCGGTGTCCCCCAACGGCGTCCTCGGCGACCCGACGACGAGCACCCCCGAGCGCGGCCGCGAGCTCTTCGAGCGGCTGGTGCGCAACCTGGTCGGCGAGCTGTCGCGCTCGACGTGAGCGAGAACGGCCGCCTCGGCGGCTGCCGGCCGTCGGCGGCCGCGCAGCGGTGACGGGCGGCCGTGACCGCGGACCCCCGTCGCGCTGGTCACGGGCGCCGCCCGCGGCATCGGTGCGGCCGTCTGCGCCGGCTGCTCGACCGCGGCTTCGTCGTGCACGCCGCTCGACTCCTGCGCGGGCGGGCGGCGGTACGACGTACGCGCTGCGACGCAGCGCGGACCTCGACGCCGTCGTCGCGCTCGACCCCGACCGGGTCGTGCCGGTCGTGGCCGACGTGCGCGACGTCGCGGCGCTGCGCCGGGCAGCCGAGGACGCGGTGAGCCGGCACGGGGCCTCGACGCCGTGGTCGCCGGCGCGGCCGTGATGGCCGGCGGTGCGCCGCAGTGGGAGACCGACCCGAGGAGACCTGCGGCTGCTGTGGGAGATGGACGCGCTCGGCGTCTGGAACACGGCGCAGGCGACCGTGCCGCACCTGCTGCGGTCCGAGCTCACCCCGGCCTTCGTCGGCATCGCCTCGGCGGCCGGCGACCGGGGGCTGTTCCACCTCGCGGCCTACTGCATGGCCAAGCACGCCGTCATCGGGATGGTCCGCGGCCTCGCGGCCGACCTGGCCGGGACGTCCGTGACGGCCTGCGCGGTCTCGCCCGGCTCGACCGACACCGCCATGCTCGCGGCGACCGCGCAGGTCTACGGCCTCGACGACGTCTACGAGCTCGCCGCGTCGCAGGCGAGCCGACGGCCGCTCGACCCGGACGAGGTGGCCCGGGTCGTCGAGCTCGCGGTGACCGCCGGGCAGCGTCGTGCACGGCTCGGTGCTGCACGCCGACGGCGGGTTCGGGCTGTGAGCGCGGCGCGCCGCTGCCCCGCGGCTTCACCGTCCGGCTCGGCCCGGCACCCGCGCGTGCGACGGTGGCCGGACGCTCGTCGGCGGCGTCGGGAGCCGTGCTGTTCCTGCGCCCCCGCGCCCGGCGGATGCTGGGGGAGGACGGCACGCTGGTCGCCCGCGACCCCGACTCCGCATCGGTGGCGCGGCTGCTGCTCGACCGCGGGCTGGCCGACCCGTGCTGGCCCGACGAGCCCGACGCCGGCTCGGCTCCCGAGGCTTCCGAGGCTCCCGCGCGGGTGCTCGACCCCGACCGGTGGCTCCGCGACGTGACGGTGGTGGTCCCGGTGCGGGACCGGCCCCGCAGCCTGGCCCGGCTGCTCGCCGCCCTGCCCGCGGGGCTGCCCGTGGTCGTGGTCGACGACGGGTCGGCCGACCCCGGCCCGACCCGCGCGGTCGCCGAGGAGTTCGACGCCCGGCTGGTCCGGCACCCGGTGAGCCGCGGCCCCGCGGCCGCCCGCAACACCGGCCTCGCCCGGGTCGGCACCGACCTCGTCGCGTTCCTCGACTCCGACGTCGTGCCCGAGCCGGGCTGGCTGGCCCGCCTGCACCGGCACCTCGACGACCCGGCCGTCGCGATCGTCGGCCCCCGGGTGCTCGGCGCAGCGCCGGCGCCGGGCGACTCGTGGCTGTGCCGCTACGAGGCGGCCCGCTCCTCCCTCGACCTCGGTCCCCGCGCGGCGCCCGTGCTGCCCCTGGGCCGGGTGGCCTACCTGCCCTAGGCGGCGCTGCTCGCCCGGCGCTCCGCCCTGGTCGACGGGTTCGACGAGCGGCTGCCGGTGGCCGAGGACGTCGACCTGGTCTGGCGCGTGCACGCCGCGGGCTGGCGGGTCCGCTACGAGCCCGCGGCCGTCGTACGCCACGACCACCGGACGCGGCTGCTGCCGTGGCTGCGCCGCAAGGCGTACTACGGGACGGGCGCGGCGCCGCTCGCCGCACGGCACGGGGCCGACGTCGCCCCGCTGGTGCTGACGCCGTGGACGACAGCCCTCACGGTCGCCGTGCTGGCCCAGCGCCGCTGGTCCGCGCCCGCGGCGGCGCTGGTGTGCGCGGGCGTCGCCGGGCACCTCGCCCGCCGGCTGTCGAGCAGCGACCGCCCGCTGCGCACCGGCGCGACCCTGACCGCGCTGGGTGCGTGGTCGGCGCTCCAGCAGGCCGGGTCAGCCCTGACCCGGCACTACTGGCCGGTGGCCGTCGCGGCGGCCGTCCCCTCCCGCCGGGTCCGCCGGGCCCTGCTCGTCGCAGCGGTCGCCGACGCGGCACTCGACCACCGCCGGGTCCGTCCCGACCTCGACCCGGTCCGCTACGCCGTCGCCCGCCGGCTCGACGACCTGGCCTACGGAGCCGGCCTCTGGACCGGCGTCGTCCGCGCCCGCAGCCTCCGCGCCCTGGTGCCCGCGTTCCGCGGGTTCCCCCACCGATGACCCGCCGATGACCCGTCCCTCCAGCCGCCCGCCCCACCACCCGCCGAGGAGCACCTGATGCCCAAGTCCGCCTGGTTCGAGTCCGTCGCCGAGGCGCAGCGCCGCGCCAAGAAGCACCTCCCGCCGTCGGTGTACGGCGCCCTCCTGGCCGGCTCCGAGCGCGGCGCGTCGTACGCCGACAACACGGCGTCGTTCGCGGAGCTCGGCTTCGCGCCGCACGTCGCCGGCCTGTCCGCCAAGCGCGACCAGGCCACCACCGTCATGGGCCAGGACATCTCGCTGCCGGTGATCATCTCGCCGACCGGGGTGCAGGCCGTCCACCCCGACGGCGAGGTGGCCGTCGCCCGCGCCGCCGCCGCCCGGGGTACGGCGCTGGGGCTCTCGTCGTTCGGCAGCAGCAGCATCGAGGACGTCGTCGCGGCCAACCCCTCGACGTTCTTCCAGATGTACTGGATGGGCTCGCGCGACGACATGCGCGCCCGCATGGACCGCGCCCGCGCCGCCGGCGCCAAGGGCCTGATCGCCACCCTGGACTGGTCGTTCTCGCACGGGCGCGACTGGGGCAGCCCGTCCATCCCGGAGAGGATGGACCTCAAGACGATGATCAGGTTCGCCCCCGAGGGACTGCGCCGGCCCCGCTGGCTGCTCGAGTGGGCCCGGACCGGCGGCGGTGCCCGACCTCACCGCGCCGAACCTGTCGGAGGGCGGCGGCCCGGCGCCGACGTTCTTCGGCGCCTACGGCTCCTGGATGATGACCGAGCCGCCCTCGTGGGAGGACGTCGCCTGGATGCGCGAGGAGTGGGGCGGCCCGTTCATGCTCAAGGGCGTCTGTCGCGTCGACGACGCGCACAAGGCGGTCGAGGCCGGGGTGACCGCGATCTCGGTGTCCAACCACGGCGGCAACAACCTCGACGGGACGCCCGCGCCGATCCGCGTGCTGCCCTCGATCGTCGACGCCGTCGGGGACCGGGTCGAGGTCGTGCTCGACGGCGGCATCCGCCGCGGCAGCGACGTGGTCAAGGCGGTCGCCCTCGGGGCGCGCGCGGTGATGATCGGGCGGGCCTACCTCTGGGGCCTCGGCGCCAACGGCCAGGCCGGCGTCGAGAACGTCCTCGACATCATGCGCGGCGGCATCGACTCCGCCCTGCTCGGCCTGGGCAGGTCGTCGGTCCACGACCTGGACCGCTCCGACGTCCTCGCGCCCGAGGGCTTCTTCCGCACCCTGGGCGCCTAGTCACGGTCGGCGACGTGCACAGCGACGTGGTGAAGAGCCTCCGGACACGGCTGGCGAGCGTGCGCCCGCGGGTCGAGGAGCACTTCGGTACGTCGTCGTGCACGACCAGCTGCGGTCAGCGCTTCTTGCCCGGCGGGACGATCTCGACGTGCGCCTTGGCGTCGCTCTTGGCGTGCTTCTCGGCACGCTTCTCCTTCAGCGACTTCCCGGCCTTCTTGGACATGCTCTGTCGCGGTGACTTGTCGGCCATGTCGCTCCCTCACGGAGCCGCGATGGCTCCCTGCACGTGAGCCTAGCCCCACACCTCGTCGGCGACCTCGACGACCAGTCGCAGCTTGGCCAGCTCCTCCTCCAGGGTCAGGGCGTTGCCCTCGACGGTGGAGGAGAAGCCGCACTGCGGCGAGAGGCACAGCTGATCGAGCGGCACGAACCTCGCCGCCTCGTCGATGCGGCGCTTGAGGGTGTCCTTGTCCTCGAGGCGTCCGGACTTCGTGGTCACCAGGCCGAGGACCACGAGCTTGTCCTCCGGCACGAAGCGCAGCGGCTCGAAGCCGCCCGAGCGCTCGTCGTCGTACTCCAGGAAGAAGCCGTCGACGGCGAGCTCGGAGAAGAGCGCCTCGGCGACGAAGTCGTAGCCGCCCTCGGCGGCCCACGAGGAGCGGTAGTTGCCGCGGCACATGTGGGTGGTCACCTGTAGCCCCTCGGGCCGGTCGGCGATCGCGGCGTTGATGGTGCGGATGTACTGCTCGTGCTGGTGCTCGGCGTCGCCGCCCTGCGCCGCGACGAGCGCACGCTGCTCCGGGTCGTTGAGGTAGGCCAGGCTGGTGTCGTCGAGCTGGAGGTAGGTGCAGCCGAGGTCGGAGACCCGGCGCAGCTGCTCGGCGTACGCCGCCGACAGGTCGGTCCAGAACTCCTCGAGCTCGGGGTAGACTCCTCGTCGATCGCCGCCCGTCCGCCGCGGTAGTGGACCATGCTGGGCGACGGGATCGTCAGCTTCGGGGTCAGCGCGTCGGCGCTCTGCCGCACGGTCTCGGCCAGGAACGCGAACGCGTCGCCGAAGATCGTGTCGCCCAGGCGCACGCGGTCGTGCACCCGCAGCGCCGCGGACTCGAAGTCGAGGTCGCCGTCGGCGTTGCGGAAGTGCACCTGCAGCCGCTCGTCGGTGCTGTCGACGCCGTCGAGGCTGTAGATGAAGTCCATGTGCCACGACGTGCGGCGCATCTCCCCGTCCGTGGCGGTGCGCAGGCCGGCGTCGCGCTGCAGGGCGACGACCTCGGCCACCGCGCGGTCCTCGACCTCACGCAGGGCGTCGAGGTCGATCTCGCCGGCGGCGTGGCGCGCCCGGGCCTCGAGCAGGCCGGGCGGTCGCAGCAGGCTGCCGACGTGGTCGGCGCGGAACGGCGGGCGGTCGCGCAGGGTCATCTGGTGCTCTCCTCCGGGTCGCGGTCCCGTCCCCCTGCCCACGCGGTGCGCCCGGCACACCCCGCGTGCTCCTCGCGCCGAGATTTGACCTTCGCAGAAGGGTCGGAACAGGACGTTCGAGCCTATTCTGGTCCTGTCCAGGTGAGTGCGCCGCGGATCGACGACCGTGGGGGTCGCGCCGCCTCACAGGTGTGGTCCGTGACGGTCCGCGCGGCCGGGGGCAGCCGGGCGGAGGGTCGCGGAAGCGAGGAAGGCCACGTCTGTGAACCACGTCCGCTGCGCCGAGTGCCGCAACCCCGTCCGCTCCCGCCAGCGCCGGGTGGAGCACGCCCGCGCCCACATGGTGTTCCACGAGGACTGCTGGCGCAGCCTGCACGAGCGCGTGCAGCAGTCGTACGCCGAGGCGGTGACCGTGCCCGCCGGCGCCCGCGGCGTCGACCTCGACCAGCGCGTGGACGCCCTGCTCGCGCCGTACCAGCGCGCCGAGATGGCCACCTGGCTGCCCGAGGCCGCGATCGAGGAGGCCGCCGCGGCGTGGGCCGCGCACATCGTCGAGCTCGAGCAGCAGGGCGCCGCGCCGGAGCCCGAGGAGCCGGAGACCGTCACCGAGGCACCCGCCCGCGAGGTGAACTTCCGCATCGTCGAGCAGACCCGCGGCACCACCTCGCCGACCCGCGCCCGCTGACCCGGGCGCGGCCACCGAGAAGCGGCGTCCGCTCAGCGGCGGGCGCTCGCGGGCAGGTCGCGGCGCAGGTGGGTGACGTGCTGCGGGACGAGGACGTCGACGACGTTGCGCTCGACCTCGAACAGCACCGGACTGGTGGCCACCACCTCCCCGTCGAGGTTCACGGCCTGGTAGCCGTCGGTGCTGACCCGCAGCGCCCGGGTGGTGAGGTGCTGCACGTGGTCGTGCTCGACGAGCGACCCGTCCGCGCAGCAGCCGGGCGATGCTGACGTGGTCGCGCAGCCGGCCCTTGCGGATCGCGTAGACGTCCAGCGTGTGGTCGTCGATCCCCGCGTCCGGCGCGATCGTGTTGCCGCCGCCGTAGTGCCGGCCGTTGCCCACCGCGACCTGCATCAGGTCGTGCAGCTCGAGCGGCTCGTGGTCGCCGTCGGGGAACTCCAGCAGCGCGCGGAACCCGCGGTGGTGGCGGTAGGCGCTCAGCGTGGCGACCGGGTACGCCGCCGGGCCCAGCGTGCGCTTCAGGCGCGGGGTGAGCGCGCGGGTGACGCCGACCGACAGGCCGAGCGAGGCGACGTTGAGGAACGGCCGCGCCGTTCGCCCGGCCGAGGTCGATGTCGACGACCTTGCCGCCGGCCACCGTCGCGCACGCCGCGGCCATGTCGGCGGGCAGGTCGAGGGTGCGCGCGAAGTCGTTGGCCGTGCCGAGCGGCAGCACGCCGAGCACCGGTCGCACGCCGCGCGGCAGGTCGGCGACCGCGCCCGCGGCGGCTCCGACGGTGCCGTCCCCGCCGCCCACCACGACGAGCCGGTGCCCTGCGGCCACCGCGTCCCTGACCACGTGCGCCAGCGTCGAGGGGTCGGCGACCGCGTGCGTGGCGCCGAGGTCGACCCCGGCGTCGGCCAGCCCGTCGCGGACCTGGTCGAAGAGCGCGGCGCCCCTCCGGGACGCGGTGTTGACGACGAGGGCGGCGGGTCCGGCGGGCCGGCGGGACGGCGGGTGGTGCGGCTGGGGCGAGGCCATGCCGCCCAGGCTAGGCAGCCCGCATGAGACGAGTCTGAGAGCGCGCTGTCGTTCCCCTGCGGGACGCGGCGGGCTCGGGGAGACT
This sequence comes from uncultured Actinomycetota bacterium, assembly GCA_963781745.1. Lineage (GTDB taxonomy): Bacteria > Actinomycetota > Actinomycetes > Propionibacteriales > Nocardioidaceae > Nocardioides_B. Next base: position 170,525 of record CAWAHH010000013.1, read on the forward strand.
GGATCGTGTGCGCCGATCCCCCACGCCCGGCTCCGGCCGACCGCCCCGCTGACCGCTCTCGCCGCCGCCCTCGTGCTGCTGGCCGCCGGCCTGGTCGCCGGTGGCCCGGCCAGCGCCTCGCCCGCCCGCGCCTCCGCCCCGGCCAGCACGAGGGCTGCGCCGGCACCGAGGTCACCAAGCTGCTCGTGGTGGTGATGGAGAACCACTCGATCGGCCAGATGCGTGCGGGGATGCCCTACACCGCCTCGCTGGCCGAGCGGTACGGCTACGCCACCGACTACCGCGCGGTCCGGCACCCCTCGCTGCCGAACTACCTCGCCGTCGCGGGCGGCGCACGCACGGCGTGACCAACGACCAGCGCCCCAGCCGGCACCGGCTCGGCGGGCACACGGTGTTCGGCCAGGCGGTGGCGCGCGGCCGGACGGCGGTGACCTACGCCGAGAGCATGCCGCGCCGCTGCGCGCTGAGGAACAGCGGGCGGTACGCCGTACGCCACAACCCGTGGACCTACTTCACCGCCGAGCGGGCCTCCTGCCGGCGCTTCGACCGCAAGCTGTGCGCGCTGCCCGCCGCGGCCGCGGCCGGCCGGCTGCCGCGGGTCGGTCTCGTCGTGCCGAACACCTGCCACGACGCCCACGACTGCAGCCTCGCGACGGCCGACGCGTGGTTCGAGCGGCTGATGGGCACCGTGCTCGCGGGCCCCGACTGGCGGTCCGGGCGGCTCGCCGTCGTGCTGACCGCCGACGAGGACGACCACGACGACGGCAACCGGGTGCTCACCGTCGTGGTCCACCCCAGCCAGAGCCACCACGTCGTCGGCACCCGCCTGACGCACTACTCCCTGACCCGGTTGTACGACGAGGTGGCGGACCTGCCGCTGCTGCGCCGGGCGGCGAGCGCGCCCTCGATGGTCAGGGCGTTCGGGCTGCCCGTGCGATGACGTCGGCGCACCAGCGCAGGTGCCCGTCCTGGGGCCCACCGCCGAAGACCGTCGACGTCGCGACGGCGTACGCCTCGCGGTAGACCTCGAGCACCGCCGGGTCGTAGCCGAGCCGCTCCGCGAGCTCTCGGGTCAGCGTCTCGGTGGTGACCCGCGCAGACGGGCCGTACATGTCGGCGATGGCGGCCGTCACGGCGGCCTCGAAGCGCGGGTCGCCGGCCGTGGTCATGAAGCCGAAGTCGAGGACGGCGGTGGCCGCGCGGTGCTCGTCGACCAGGAGGTTCTGGCCGAACAGGTCGCCGTGCAGGAGCGTGTCGGGCACGGGGTCGAGCCCCTCGAGGCGGCGGCACACGTCGGCCACCCGCTCGTCGAGGTCGGGCACCAGCGCGGCGACCCGGCCGGCGTCGAGGGCCAGCCGGCGCCCGAGCAGCGCGACGAGGTCGGCGACGAAGCCGTCGCCCGTGCGGAACGGGCGGTCCTCGACCACCACGGGCAGCCGGTGCAGCGCGGGCACCGGCGGGACCCGGCGGAGCGCGTCGAGCGCGGCGCCGAGCGCGTCGACGGCGAAGGCCGGGAGCGGGCCGTCGCCGGGTGGCAGCACCGACTGGAGGGACACGCCCGGCAGCTCGCGCTCGGTGCTGACCACCGTGCCGTCGACCAGGTCGACCGAGTGCACGAGGGGCGTGGCGAGGGCCGGTCCGGCGTCCGCCACCTCGGCGTACACCTCCGCCAGGAGGCGCACCTGGCCGACCGGCGCCGCGTGCCAGACCTTCGCGACCAGGCCGTCGCCGAGCCGGAACACGCGCCCCTCCACGCCGCCGCCGATCAGGCTGGCGCCGTCGTGGCCGGCGGCGCGGAAGTGCGCGAGCCAGCGGTCGTCGTCGTGCTCCCCGGGCACCGGGATCGGGATCGTCACCCGGCGATCCTGCCAGGCGGGCCGGCCCGGAACTGAGTACGCGTGCGGATGCGCCCGCCCTCGCCGCCGGAGGACGCTGGACCCATGACGAACCGGACCGGCAGCACCTCGACCCCCGTCCCGCGGATCCTCCTCGGCGTCGCGGTCCGGGGCGGCGCGCTCCTGGGCGGGCAGTGGCTCTACCAGTGGCTGTGGTCGGCCTCGACGGACGAGATCGGCGCGGACATCGGCGCCGGCCTGATCGGCTTCGGCCTGGTCATCGTGGCCTCGCTGGTGTGGGGCGCGCTCGACGGCCGCCGGTGGGAGGTCGGGCGCCTCGCGCTGACCTGGCTCGGGGCGGGGCTGGTCAGCGGGCTGTTCATCGCGGGCGCCGTGCTGGTCCAGGACGACGGCGTCGGCACCGGCGAGCTCGTCACGACGATCGCGCTGCTGACCCCGTTCATGACCGGCCTCGTCGCCGTCCCCGCGCTGGTCGCGGGCGCGGTGACGTCGTCGTTCGCGAAGGGCCCCGGCGGGCACCCGGGTGCCGCCACGGTCACCCGTCCCGAGGACGCCCGTCGGGTCTAGGCTCGGCGCATGGACGCGCTCACCCGGCACCACGTCACGGTGCGCGGGACCCCGACGGCCGGCCGATGGTGTTCGCCCACGGCTTCGGCTGCGACCAGAACATGTGGCGCCACGTCGCCCCCGCCTTCGAGGACGCTTCCGGGTGGTGCTGTTCGACCACGTCGGCGCCGGGGCCGTCGGACCCGACGGCCTACGACCCCGAGCGGCACGCGTCCCTGGACGGCTACGCCGACGACGTCGTGGAGATCTGCCGCGCGCTCGACCTGCACGACGGCGTCTTCGTGGGCCACTCGGTCTCCGCGATGATCGGCGTGCTCGCCGACCTCGCCGCGCCCGAGCTGTTCTCGCAGCTGGTGCTGGTCGGCCCGTCGCCGCGCTACATCGACGACGACGACTACGTCGGCGGGTTCACCGAGGCCGACATACGCGAGCTGCTCGACTCGCTGGACAGCAACTACCTCGGCTGGTCGAGCGCGATGGCGCCCGGCGATCATGGGCAACCCCGAGCGGCCCGGCCCTGGGCGAGGAGCTGACCGAGAGCTTCTGCCGCACCGACCCCGAGCTCGCCCGCAGTTCGCCCGGGTCACCTTCCTCTCCGACAACCGCGCCGACCTCCCGCGGGTCGGCACCCCGACGCTGGTGCTGCAGTGCGCCGAGGACGTGATCGCCCCCGTCGCGGTCGGGGCAGTACGTCGCCCGCCACGCTGCCAGCACGCCGAGCTCGTCCTGCTCGACGCACCGGGCACTGCCCCAACCTGTCCGCGCCCGAGGAGACCGTCGCGGCGATCGACCGCTTCGTCCGCCACGCCGCCACCGTCCGATGAACCCGCAGGCCGCGGCCGAGGCGTTCCACGCCGCCCTGCTCGACGACGACCCGCGAGCAGCTCTACGACCGGGCGCCGTGCGGCTACCTGTCCACCACCGCCGGACGGCACGATCGTCAAGGTCAACGCGGACCTTCCTGCACGCTGGCCGGGCTTGACCCGCGAGGAGCTCGTCGGGCGGCGCACGCTTCGCCGACCTGCTCACCGCCGGCGGGCGGATCTACCACGAGACCCACTACGCGCCGATGCTGCAGATGCAGGGCAGCGTGCGCGAGATCGCGCTCGACATGGTGCGTCGCCGACGGCGAGCGGCTGCCGGTGCTGGTCAACGCCGTGCTCGAGACCGACGACGACGGCGCCCGAGGGTGATCCGGGTCGCGGTCTTCGACGCCACCCACCGGCGCGAGTACGAGCGCGAGCTGCTGCGCGGCCAAGGAGCGCGCCGAGGCCTCCGAGGCAGCGCGCCCGCGCCCTGGCCCGGACGCTGCAGCAGACGCTGATCCCGCCCTCGCCGCCGGACGTCCCGGGCCTCGAGGTGTCCGCGGCCTACCGCCCCGCCGGCGACGGCGAGGAGGTCGGCGGCGACTTCTACGACGTCTTCCAGGTCGGCGACGGCGACTGGGTGGTCGACCGTCGGCGACGTGTGCGGCAAGGGCGTCGAGGCAGCGGTCGTCACCGCGCTGGTGCGGTACACCCTGCGCGCCGTCGCGGTGCAGGACCGGCTCGCCGGCCGCGGCGCTGCGCGAGCTCAACGACGTGCTGCTCGACCGCGGCACCGACCGCTTCTGCACGGTGGTGCTGCTGCGGCTGCGGCGCGACGCCGGCGGCTGGGTCGGCGACGCTGGCCGTCCGGCGGCCACCCCCTGCCGCTGCTGCCTGGCCGCGCGGCGGCGCACTCGCGCCGGTGGGCGCGCTCGGGCTCGCTGCTCGGCGTGCTGGTCGAGTCCGCCGGGTCGAGGACGCCGAGGTGCGGCTGGCGCCCGGCGACCTGCTGGTGCTCTTCACCGACGGCGTCACCGAGGGCCGGCGCGGCCGCGAGTTCTTCGGCGACGAGCGGCTCGCGACGGCCGTCCGGCGGCACGGGAGCCGTCGCGACCTCGCCGCGCTCCTGCTCGCCGAGGTGCTCGGCTTCCAGGAGGGCAGCCCCCGCGACGACATCGCCGTGGTCGCCGTACGGGTGCCGCCCGAGCCGGCCCGTCCCCCGCAGACCGACACCCCCACCAGCCCGCCCCCAGGAAGGAACCGATCCGCATGAGCGACCCCCGCGCGGGAACCGTTGCCCAGCCGCCGACCTCGTCGACGTGGCGCACCTCGTCACGGCCTACTACACGGGGCGCCCGGACCCCTCCGACCCCGACCAGCGGGTGGCCTTCGGCACCTCGGGCCATCGCGGCAGCAGCCTCGACACCGCGTTCAACGAGGCGCACATCGTGGCCACCACGCAGGCGATCTGCGACTACCGCCAGGGCAGGGGTACGACGGCCCGCTGTTCGTCGGACGCGACACGCACGCGCTGTCCGAGCCGGCGTGGGCCTCCGCGCTCGAGGTGCTCGCCGCCAACGACGTGACCGTCCTCGTCGACGACCGCGACGGCTACACGCCGACGCCCGCGGTGTCGCACGCGATCCTGCGCGCCAACCTGGGCAAGACGTCCAGCGGCCTGGCCGACGGCATCGTGGTCACGCCGTCGCACAACCCGCCGCGCGACGGCGGCTTCAAGTACAACCCGCCCAACGGCGGCCCGGCGGACACCGACGCCACGAAGTGGATCGCCGACACGGCGAACGCCTACATCGAGGCCGACCTCTCCGGCGTGCGACGGATCCCCTTCGCGCGGGCGCGTGCAGCGGCCGCGCCGTACGACTTCCTGGGGACCTACGTCGACGACCTGCCGAACGTCGTGGACCTCGCGAAGGTCAAGGAGGCCGGGGTGCGGATCGGAGCGGACCCGCTCGGCGGCGCGTCGGTGGCCTACTGGGGCGAGATCGCCGACCGGCACGGTCTGGACCTGACGGTGGTGAACCCGCTGGTGGACCCGACGTGGCGGTTCATGACGCTCGACTGGGACGGCAAGATCCGGATGGACTGCTCCTCGCCGTCGGCGATGGCGTCGCTGATCGCCCGCAAGGACGAGTACGACATCGCCACCGGCAACGACGCGGACTCCGACCGGCACGGCATCGTCACCCCCGACGGCGGCCTGATGAACCCGAACCACTACCTCGCGGTCGCGATCGGCTACCTGTACGGCGGTGGGCGGCCGTCGTGGCCGGGGAGCGCCGCGATCGGCAAGACGCTGGTGTCCTCCTCGATGATCGACCGGGTCGCCGGCCTCGTCGGGCGGACGCTCACCGAGGTCCCGGTCGGGTTCAAGTGGTTCGTGCCCGGCCTGCTCGACGGCTCGATCGCGTTCGGTGGCGAGGAGTCCGCCGGCGCGTCGTTCCTGCGCTTCGACGGCTCGGTGTGGACCACCGACAAGGACGGGATCATCCTGGCCCTGCTGGCCTCGGAGATCCTCGCCGCGACCGGGCAGGTCGCCCTCGGAGCACTACGCCGACCTCACCGCGCGGTTCGGCGACCCGGCGTACGCCCGCGTCGACGCGCCGGCGAACCGCGACGAGAAGGCCAAGCTGGCCGCGCTCTCGCCCTCCGACGTGACCGCCTCGACGCTGGCCGGGGAGGAGATCACCGCCAAGCTCACCGAGGCGCCCGGCAACGGCGCGAAGATCGGCGGGCTCAAGGTGACCACGGAGAGCGCGTGGTTCGCGGCCCGGCCGTCGGGCACCGAGGACGTCTACAAGATCTACGCCGAGTCGTTCCAGGGGCCCGAGCACCTCGCCCAGGTGCAGGAGGAGGCCCGCGAGGTGGTCGGGGCGGCGCTGTCGGGCTGAGCGGCACGGCGACCGGCCACCTCGCAGTCGATCTTGGAGGTGGCGGCGCGAGATGGCCGGTAGGGGTGGGACGGAGAGCCGCGTGGGAGCCCGGGGGGCGGGTCAGACCACGACCTTCCCGCCGCACCGGCTCTCCTGCCGCGGTCGCGGTGGGCGGACCGTGGCGGTCGGCCCGGTCACGGGGCGGGCCGCCGCCGGAACGAGCCGGCTGGTACAGGGCGGTGGTGCGGTTGCCGGAGGGCACCGTCGGGGCCGTTGTCGGTGATCTTGACGGCCCAGACCTGGCCGGCCTTGTTGCTGTCGACCTCGAACTCGATCTCGATGCGGCCGCTGTCCGCCTTGCCCTTGAGCTTCCAGGTGGCGTTGGTGCACGAGCCGCTGGCGGTGCGGCCTTGGAGCCGCCGCTGGCGCTGGCGGCGGGCGCCACGAGGGCGACGGAGGAGAGGGCGGCCACGGTGACGGTGAGGGCGGCGGCGGTGCGGCGGAGGGACGTGGTGCGGGTCATCGGGGGCTCCTGGTGGTGAGCTCCGGCGGGGTCCGGGGCGGTGCGGTTGATGGGTCAACGTTCGGTCCGGTGCGGTGCCGCCCGCCAGCCGTCCGAAGGTCGTAGGACTCATCCGGAACGCCTCACCGGGTCCGTAGGGTCGCGCCATGAGCCCCGTGAGCAGCCCTGGAGCGACGGCCCCCGAGGCAGGTCGCGTCGTCGCCGTGACCGACAACCCCATCGGGAGGGCGGTCGTGGAGATCGCTCGGATCGCCGGCCGCGAGGCGGTGCTGCTGCCCGACGAGGACGTCGAGCAGACGCCGCTGCAGTGGCTGGCGGCGCACCCGGCGAGCGCGCCAGGACGCCGTCGTGCTGTGCGACCACGACACCCCCGACCGGGAGGCCCTGCTGCGCGCGGCGCTGGCCGGCGAGGCCGGCTACGTCGCGATGATGGGCAGCCGCCGGCGCGCGGAGTCGCTGTTCGCCGACCTCGAGGCGACCTGCCCGCCGAGACGATGGCGCGACTGCACGTGCCCGCCGGCCTGGACACCGGCGGCAAGGCGCCCGGTGAGATCGCGCTCTCGGTGGTCGCCGAGGTCGGGCCGTCGGCTACGGCCGCCCGGGTGGTCCGATGAAGGCGCCGATTACCAGGTGATGCAGGAAAACGGCCGCTCCCCACGGTGAACAGTCCATGGGGGGCGGCAGTTCACCATGGGGGTACGACGTCCCGGCGGCGCGAGCGCACCCGGTCGCACCCCGGCGCACCCGGCCGCGCAGGGTCGGCGTCAGGGGGCGAGCGCGCGGGCGAGGGCGGCGATGTCATCCGGCCCGACGCGGCAGCAGCCACCGACGTACGTCGCACCGGCGGCGACCCAGGAGGGCGCGAGCCGACGTCGTACGCCGCGTCGCCGCTCCACGTGTGGGTGCCGCTGTCCCAGCCCTCGCCGGTGTTGGGGTAGGCCACTCCCGGCTTGCCGCCGACCTCGCGGGCGACCTCGAGGGCGGGCAGCACGTCGTCGGGGCTGCAGCAGTTCACGCCGGTGGCGACGACGGCCCCGCAGGACGCCGCGACGGCGAAGGCGTCCTCGAGCGGCTGTCCGGCACGGGTGCGGCGCCCGGCCACGGAGTAGGACAGCCACGCCGGCAGTCCGACCTCGTCGAGCAGCCCGGCCAGCACCTCCGCCTCGTCGACGTCGGGGATGGTCTCGACCGCGAGGAGGTCGGGCCCGGCGGAGGCGAGGATCTCAAGCGGGGCAGGTGGAAGTCGCGCAGTGCGGCGGCGGTGACGCCGTAGCGGCCGGAGTACTCCGACCCGTCGGCCAGCACCGCGCCGTAGGGCCCCACCGACGCCGCGACGAGCCGCCGGACACCGTCGCCGGCGAGCTCGTCGCGGACGTCTCGCGCCAGGGTCACACTGCTGGCCAGCAGCGCCTCGGCCTTCCCCCAGGAGAGGCCGAGCCGCGTGAAGCCGGCGACGCTGGCCTGGTAGCTCGCGGTCGTGGCGACCACGGCGCCGGCCGCGAAGTACGCCCGGTGCACGGCCGCGATCTCGCCGGGCGCGTCGAGCAGCAGCCGCGCCGTCCACAGGTCGTCGGACAGGTCGTGGCCGCGCGCCTCGAGGGCGTTGGAGAGGCCGCCGTCGACGACGCTCGCGCGGGCGGCGCCAGGGATGCTGTCGGTGTCCACCCGCACGAGTGTGTCAGCCCAGGTAGGTTGCCTCGCTGGCCAGGGAGACGATGCGCGCCCAGTTGCCGTCGACCACGGCGTCGGCCGGGGTGAGCCAGGAGCCGCCGACGCAGCCGACGTTGGGCAGGGCGAGGTACGCCGCCGCGTTCGACGCCGTGATGCCGCCCGTCGGGCAGAACGCGCGCCTGCGGCACCGGGGAGGTCAGCGCCTTCAGGAAGGCGACGCCGCCGGCCGCCTCGGCGGGGAAGAACTTCAGCTCGCGGTAGCCGAGCTCGAGCAGCCGCAGCACCTCCGAGACGGTGGACGCCCCCGGCAGGTGCGGCAGGCCGGTGTCCTGCATCGCGACCGCCAGCTCCTCCGTCGTACCGGGGGAGACCAGGAACTGCGCACCCGCGGACTGCGCGTCCTTGGCCTGCGCGGCGGTGAGGACCGTGCCGGCCCCGACGAGGATCTCCGGGACGTGGGTGGCGATCGCCTCGATGGCGTCGAGCGCGGCCGGGGTGCGCAGCGTCAGCTCGATGACGGGGAGCCCGCCCTCGACGAGGGCGCGCGCGACCGGGACGGCGTGGTCGGCGTCGTGCAGGACGACGACCGGCACGACCGGGACGCGGTCGAGCAGGGACGCCGCCGAGGGGGGAGTGGAAGGAGCGGCAGGAGCCGGCGGGGTGAGGGTGTCAGTCATCGGAGGCCTCGCTAGGTGGCTGGGGAGGTGGCTGGGGAGCTGGGTGGGTGTGGTCGGGTGGAAGACGCTGGCGCCCTGGTCGGCCGGGCCGACGGCGGCGCGGAACGACGAGAACAGCTCGCGCCCGGTGCCGTGCACGAGCGTGTCGTCCGGTGTGGCGGCGGTGCGTGCGTCGAGGTCGTACGTCGACACGTGGATGTCGAGCACGCCGGCGTCGGAGTCGAGGGTGAGCAGGTCACCGTCGCGCACCTTGGCCAGCCGGCCGCCGACCGCCGCCTCGGGGGTGAGGTGGATCGCCGCCGGCACCTTGCCCGACGCGCCGCTCATCCGGCCGTCCGTGACGAGCGCGACGCGCTGGCCGCGGTCCTGCAGGACGCCGAGCGCGGGCGTGAGCTTGTGCAGCTCGGGCATGCCGTTGGCCGCCGGGCCCTGGAAGCGCAGCACGGCCACGAAGTCGCCGTCGAGCTCGCCGGCCGAGAACGCGGCGAGGAAGTCGGCCTGGTCGTCGAAGACCCGCGCCGGGGCCTTGACCTGCCGGTGCTCGGGCTTGACCGCCGAGGTCTTCACGACCGCGCGACCGAGGGCGCCGTCGAGCATCCGCAGCCCGCCGTCGCTCTCGAACGGGTCGTCGGCCCCGCGCAGCACGTCGGTGTCGTGGCTGGCCTTCGGGCCCTCCTCCCACGTCACGCCGGCGCCGTCGAGGCGGGCCTCGGTGGTGTAGCGCCAGAGGCCGTGCCCCGCGACCGTGCGTACGTCGTCGTGGAGCAGGCCCGCCTTGAGCAGCGAGTGCACGACGAACGCGAGCCCGCCGGCGGCGTGGAAGTGGTTCACGTCGGCCTTGCCGTTGGGGTAGACGCGCGCCAGCAGCGGCACGACCGCCGAGAGGTCCGACAGGTCGTCCCAGGTGAGCGTGATGCCGGCCGCGCGGGCGATCGCGACGAGGTGCAGCGTGTGGTTGGTCGAGCCGCCGGTGGCGAGCAGGGCCACGCACCCGTTGACGATCGCCTTCTCGTCGACGATCCGCCCGACCGGGGTGAACTCCTCGCCCCAGCTGGTGAGCGCGGTCGCGCGCGCGGCGGCCGCGTCGGTCAGGGCGTCGCGCAGAGGCGTGCCGGGGTTGACGAAGCTCGCACCCGGCAGGTGCAGCCCCATCACCTCCATCAGCATCTGGTTGGAGTTCGCGGTGCCGTAGAACGTGCAGGTGCCGGCGGAGTGGTACGACGCCGCCTCGGCCTCGAGCAGCTCCTCGCGGCCGATCTCCCCGGCGGCGTACCGCTGACGGATCCTGGCCTTCTCGTCGTTCGGCAGCCCGGACGTCATCGGGCCGGCCGGCACGAAGACGGTCGGCAGGTGGCCGAACGACAGCGCGCCGATCAGCATGCCGGGCACGATCTTGTCGCAGACGCCGAGCATCACCGTGGCGTCGAACATGTCGTGGGACAGCGCGATCGCGGTCGACATCGCGATGACGTCGCGGCTGAACAGCGAGAGCTGCATGCCGTCGCGCCCCTGCGTGATGCCGTCGCACATGGCCGGCACGCCGCCGGCGAACTGCGCGATGCCGCCGGAGCGGAGCACCGCCTTCTTGATGCGGGCGGGGAACGACTCGAACGGCTGGTGGGCCGAGAGCATGTCGTTGTAGGCCGAGACGATCGCGACGTTGGGCTTGACGGTGCCGCGCAGGGCGGCCTTGTCGGCGGGACCGGAGGCGGCGAAGCCGTGCGCGAGGTTCGCGCAGGCCAGCCGGCCGCGGGCGGGACCGCGCTCGGCGGCGCGGTCGAGACGGTCGAGGTAGGCCGTGCGCTCGGTGCTGCTGCGCTCGACGATGCGGGCCGTGACCTCCGCGAGGACGGGGTGCAGTCGGTTCATCAGCTGGTGCCTTCGTGCCAGGAGCGGCCATCGCGCTCGATGAGGGTGGTCGCTGCGCTGGGACCACTGGTGCCTGCCGGGTAGGGGCGGGGGAGGTGCTCGGGACGGTCCCACCGGGCGTGGATCGGCTCGATCCACGCCCACGCGGCCTCGACCTCGTCGCGGCGCATGAAGAGCGTGGTGTTGCCGCGGACCACGTCCATCAGCAGCCGCTCGTAGGCGTCGGGCGAGCGGCGCTGGAACGTCGTGGCGTAGCTCAGGTCCAAGGAGACCGGCCGCAGCCGGATGCCGCCCGGTCCGGGCTCCTTGGCGGTCAGGTGCAGGCGCATGCCCTCGTCGGGCTGGAGCCGGATCACCAGGCGGTTGGGCTCGTTGAGGCCCTCGCTGCCGGGGAACATCGGGTGCGGGACCGCCTTGAAGGTGATCACGATCTCCGAGCAGCGGCGGTCGAGCCGCTTGCCGGTGCGCAGGTAGAACGGCACGCCGGCCCAGCGCCAGTTCTGCACCTCGGCCCGGATCGCCACGAAGGTCTCGGTGCGCGAGCCGGGTCGCTCCGCGTCGCTCTGGTACGCCGGCGCGGCCAGCCCGTCCACGAGGCCGGGGGAGTACTGCCCCGCGACGACGGCCCGGTCGACGTCCGCGCCGGTGATCGGGCGCAGGGCCTGCAGCACCTTCAGCTTCTCGTCACGGACGGTCTCGCGGTCGACGTACGTCGGAGGCTCCATGGCGACCAGGCAGAGCAGCTGGAGGAGGTGGTTCTGGACCATGTCGCGCAGCGCGCCCGAGCCGTCGTAGTAGCCGCCGCGGCTGCCGACGCCGAGCGACTCCGACGCCGTGATCTGCACGTGGTCGATGGCGTTGGCGTTCCAGAGCGGCTCGAGGAACGTGTTCGCGAAGCGGGTGACGAGGAGGTTCTGCACGCTCTCCTTGCCGAGGTAGTGGTCGATCCGGAAGATCTGGTGCTCCTCGAAGACCGCGCCGACGGCGTCGTTGACGGCGCGCGCGGAGGCGAGGTCGTGGCCGATCGGCTTCTCGAGGACGACGCGGGAGCTCGCGGTGACCAGGCCCTGCTCGGCGAGCCGGTCGGTGACCGGTCCGAACAGCGCGGGGGTCACGGCGAGGTAGAAGACGCGGACGCGCTCGTCGTCGTGGGGCAGCCGGGCGGCGAGGGCGGGCCAGCCGTCGGTGTCGTCGATGTCGAGGCTGACGTGGGTGAGCCGGGCGAGGAAGCGCTCGACCGTGGCGGGCTCGAGCTCGGGGGCGCGCACGAAGCGCGGCAGCTCGCCGCGGATCTTGTCGCGGTAGCCGGCCTCGTCGAGGCCGGCGCGGGAGACCGCGACGATGCGCGTGTCGGCCGTGAGCTGGCCGTCGCGGTCGCGGAGGTAGAGGGCGGGGAGGAGCTTGCGGACGGCGAGGTCGCCGGTGCCGCCGAAGACCACGACGTCGCAGGGCGACACGGGCTGGAGGGGAGGGGGAGGGAACATCGGGACCGTCTCTGGGTGGTGCGGAGTCGTACCGGAGCTCACCACGGTAGGCACACTTATGACCGGCTGCAAGCACCGTTATGCTTTTCGAGATACAAAAGTGGCGCGGATCGCGTCTCCGGGATGCGGGCGGTGGTTGAATGCGAGGCATGAGCGCGTATGCCGGATCCCTCGGGTCCCCGGGCATCCCGGGGGCCGGTCCGGCGACGGCGGGCGAGGTGTTCTCCCTGATCCGCGACGGCCGCGCGCTCACCCGCAGCGAGGTCGGCCGGGTCACCGGGCTCTCCCGCACCGCCGTCGCTGCGCGGCTCGCCGCCCTGCTCGACTCCGGGCTCGTGGTCGAGGGCGCCGACGACGACCGGGCCCCCTCGACCGGTGGCCGCCCGCCGGTGCACCTGCGCTTCAACCGGCGGGCCGGCGTCGTGCTCGCCGGCGCGATCGGCCGCTCCCGCACCCAGCTCGGCGTGTGCGACCTCGACGGCGACGTGCTCGACGAGGTCGACCTCGACCAGGAGCTCGGCACCGGCCCGGACGAGCTGATGCCGCGGGTGGCCGACGCGTTCGCGGCGCTGCTCGCCGGGCGGGGGCTGGACGCCGCGTCGGTGCGGGCGGTCGGCCTGAGCATCCCGGGCACCGTCGACCACGCCCTCGGTGCCAGCCTCGACTCACCGGTCATGTCGGGCTGGGACGGCGTCCGCCTCGCGCCGTACCTCCGCGACCTGACGGAGCCGGCCGCCGCCCCGGTGCTCGTCGACAACGACGCGAACGTGATGGCGCTCTCGGAGCGGCGCGGGCACCTCGAAACCTACCGCCACCTCCTGTTCGTGAAGGCGTCGACGGGCATCGGCGTCGGCATCGTGTCCGACGGGCGGGTGCTGCGCGGGGCGTGGGGCGCCGCCGGCGAGATCGGCCACACCAAGTCGCCGGCCGCGGAGGGCCTGCCGTGCCGCTGCGGCGACACCGGCTGCGTCGAGGCCGTCGCCGCCGGCTGGGCGCTCGTGCAGGCGGCCCGCGAGCAGGGCCGCGAGGTCGGCCACGTCCGCGACGTGGTGCGCCTCGCCGTGGGCGGCGACCCGGACGCGCGCCACCTGGTGCGCGAGGCCGGCCGCCGCATCGGCGAGGCGGTCGCCGCTGCGGTGAACCTCCTCAACCCGGAGGCCGTCGTCGTCGGCGGCGACCTCGCCCCGGCGTACGACACCTTCGTGGCCGGCCTGCGCGAGACCGTCTACGCCCACGCCTCCGCCCTGGCCACCCGGGAGCTCCGGATCGTCCCGGTCACCCACGGCGAGCGCTCCGGGGTCGTCGGCTGCGCGGCCCTGGCTGTCCGCGAGGTCCTGGACTCCGTCGCCGTCGACCGCGCCCTGGCCGACCTCCCCCGCTGACCCCGCCCCGTCGTCGAGCTGCGCGCGGAGGTTGCGACCACTCCTCGCCACAGATAAGGTAAGGCTCACCTAACCTCAAGCCGAGGAGCCGCCGTGCGCCACCCCCTCGACGAACCCGACGGGCCGCACCGCATCGTCCGGAGGCACGCGTGAGCGCGGTGCAGGTGGTCAGCCCGGTCGGGTGCTTCGAGCCCGAGGTGGTGGCGGTGCACCGGATGTCGCCGTCGTTCGTGCGGATCACGCTCGGCGGGGCCTGCCTCGCGCACCTCGACGACGGCGGGCCGCTCGGGCCGCGGGACCTGCGGATCAAGCTCGTGCTGCCGGTGCCGGGAGGCGTGGCGCCGCCCCTGGCCGACCTGTCGCCGGGGTGGTACCCGCGCTGGCTGGCTCGGGACCCGCGCGAGCGCGGCGAGATGCGCACCTACACGGTGCGGGCCGTCCGCCCGGCGGGTGAGGCGACCGAGGTCGACCTCGACATGGTCCTGCACCGTCCCGCCGGTCCGGCGTCGCGCTGGGCGGCCTGCGCCGAGCGGGGCGACCGGGTCGTGCTGCTGGGGCCGGACCGCCGCAGCCCCGAGGAGTACGGCGGCATCGAGTGGGCCCCGCCGGCCGGTGTCACGCAGGTGCTGCTCGTCGCGGACGAGAGCGCCGTCCCCGCGGTGGCGTCGGTGCTGGCCACGCTTCCCGCCGGGTACGCCGGACGGGCGGTGCTCGAGGTGCCGCACGCGGAGGACGTCCAGCACCTGCGCACGGCGGCCGACGTCGAGGTGACGTGGCTGGCCCGGGGGGACCACCCGCGAGGCGCGCTGCTCGTCGACGCCGTCCGCGACGCCGTCCGCGGCGTCGGCCCCGGCACCAGCACCGGCGCCGCGCCGTACGCCTGGGTCGCCGGGGAGGCCGGCGTCGTCCGCACCCTGCGGCGGCTGTTCCTCGGCGAGGTCGGCGTCCCGCGGGAGCGGACCATGTTCATGGGCTACTGGCGGACCGGTCGCGCCGAGGGGTGAGGCCTCAGGTGAGGTTCTGCAGCCGCACCTGGCCGCGGGCCGACACCGCGCCGTCGGGCCCGACGGTCTCGACGAGCCAGACCTGTTGGGAGCGACCCCGGTGCAGGGGGGTGGCCGTGGAGGTCAGCGTGCCCTCGCGGACCGCGCGGTAGAAGTCCGTGGTGTTGCTGACGCCGACGACCTTGCCCCGCTCGCCCATCCACAGCGCGGCACCGACGCTGGCCAGCGTCTCGACGACGCTGCAGTGCACGCCGCCGTGCACGATGCCGTAGGGCTGGTGCAGCTCGGGCCGGGCCTCCCAGGTCGCCACCACGCGGTCGGCGCCGACCTCGGTGAACCGCACGCCGAGGTGGCGCACGAACGAGCCGGCGATGTCGGCCCCGCCGAGGGCGGCCGCCGCCACGTCGGTGGGGTCGGTGGGGCTCTCGGACGGGGTGTCGGTGCTCTCGGTCACCTCCGGAGTATCCCGTGCCCGGACCGGCGTACGACGCGAGGGGTCGGCGAAGTTCGACACCACCCTTGCGAAACGACAACGGATCGTCGCAGTATGGGGTCATGACGACGAACCCGCAGCTCGACGACCGCACCGGTGCCGCCCCCACCCCGACCGGGCCGCTGAGCAGGATCGACTACTCCGAGCGGATCCCGAACAACGTCGACCTCAACGAGGACCGCCGTCTGCAGCGCGCGCTCGAGGGCTGGCAGCCGAAGTTCCTCGACTGGTGGAGGACGCTGGGTCCCGCGCTGCCGACCAAGGACGTCTACCTCCGCACCGCGATCGCCGTCGGGCGCGACGGCTGGGCGCACTTCGAGCACGTGCCGATGGAGGACTACCGCTGGGGCATCTTCCTCGCCGAGAAGAACCCCGACCGCGAAGTCGCCTTCGGCAAGCACAAGGGCGAGCCGGCCTGGCAGGAAGTGCCGGGCGAGCACCGCGCCGACCTGATGCGGCTGATCGTCGTGCAGGGCGACACCGAGCCCGCCTCCGTCGAGCAGCAGCGGATCCTCGGCAACACGGCGCCGAGCATCTACGACCTGCGCAACCTCTTTCAGGTCAACGTCGAGGAGGGGCGGCACCTCTGGGCGATGGTCTACCTCCTGCACGCCTACTTCGGCCGCGAGGGCCGCGAGGAGGCCGAGCAGCTGCTCAAGCGCAACAGCGGCGACCTCGACGCGCCGCGCATCCTCGGCGCGTTCAACGAGGAGACCACGGACTGGCTGCAGTTCTTCATGTTCACCTACTTCACCGACCGCGACGGGAAGTACCAGCTCGGCACCCTCAAGGAGTCGGCCTTCGACCCGCTGGCGCGCACCTGCGAGTTCATGCTCAAGGAGGAGGCGCACCACATGTTCGTCGGCACGACCGGTGTGCAGCGCATCGTCGAGCGCACCGCGGAGGTGATGCGCGACAAGGGTGGCCCCGCCGGCTTCGAGGACGGCGTCATCCCGCTCGACGTCGTCCAGAGGTACCTCAACTTCCAGTACTCCGTGTCCATGGACCTCTTCGGCTCCGAGCAGTCCACCAACGCCGGCAACTACTACTCCTCCGGGCTCAAGGGCCGCTGGCAGGAGACCCGCCGCAAGGACGACCACGTCCTGCTCGAGGACACCCGCGAGATGACGTACGTCGAGGACGGCGAACTGCGGCAGCGCACGGTGCCGATGCTCTCCGCGCTCAACCTCGACCTCCGTGACGAGTACGCCGCCGACTGCGCGAACGGCGTACGCCGGTGGAACCAGGAGCTCGAGGACGCGGGTCTCGAGGAGCGGCTGCTGCTGCCGCACGAGGGGTTCAACCGCCGGGTCGGCGTCTACGCCAACCACCACGTCAGCCCTGACGGCAGGGTGCTGACCGACGAGGAGTGGGAGGCCGCCGTCGACGGCTGGCTGCCCTCCGCGGAGGACCGGGCGGCCGTCGCGGCGCTGATGGTCCCGGAGTACGAGCTCGGGAAGTTCGCCGGCTGGATCGCCCCGCCCAAGACCGGCATCAACGACCAGCCCGTCGAGTTCGACTACGTCCACCTGGCCGAGGAGGGCCTCGCGTGACGGGTGCCGACCTCACCTGGGCCCACGAGGACAGCCCGACCTGGGACGCCGACAAGCAGCGCATCGTCGGGTCGGCACCCGACGGCGTCTTCGACCTCGCGTACGACGCGGGGTCGGCGCTCCCGGGCGACTGGTGGGTGGCGCGCACGCCGGAGGGCGCGGCCGTCGGCTACGGCTGGCTGGACGCGACCTGGGGCGGCGACGCCGAGATCCTGCTCGCCGTGGACGCGTCCGCCCAGGGGCGGGGTGTCGGCTCGTTCGTGATCGGCCACCTCGAGGACGAGGCCGCCCGGCGCGGGCTCAACTACGTCTACAACACCGTGCGCGCCTCGCACCCGCGCCACGACGAGCTCCACGACTGGCTCGCGGTGCGCGGCTACCGCGGCTCCTCGTCCGACCCGACGCTGCGCAAGCGCGTCGGGCAGGACCAGTGGCGACCGGCCCCCTCGCCGGCCGCTCCCGAGCCGGGCGGCGGGACGTCGTACGACCCGGCGGGCGAGGGGGAGCGTGGTCCCGGCCACGAGGAGTCCGGCGGGTACGTCGACGTGGACGAGCACCGGTACTGACCGCTGCTCGCCCTCCGCCGGACGGGTCAGCAGGCCTTCGCGAAGGTGCCGGCCTTCAGCTGCGGGGCGCTGATCGACTGGGCGTTCTTGCGGTCCATCGTGTAGTAGCGGACCCAGTCCATCTGCATGCGACCGGGGTTCATCCGCGCGCCGGGCGTGCCGACGAGCCGGAAGCGCACCTTGTAGAGCGCGTCGCTCAGTGCGGCCGGGCGCCTCTCGGTCCGGATCACCTTCGTGTCGACGAACCACGAGACGTGCGAGCGCGTCACCTCGACGGCATACGTGTGGAACGGGCCGGGCGCGAGGTCGAGCGTCCTCCCGGCAGAGAACTGCCGGCTGGGCAGCGTGCGGACGTAGGCGTGCGCGCGGCTGGTGCCGAGCGCGTAGTCGGCGAGCACGATGCTGCGGGCTCCGCAGTGGTACTTCGAGGCGTACGTCGGGACGAGCTCCCAGACCACGTGGTACGGCGTGTCCGCGTGGGAGTACTGCTCGGCGCGCACGCGTGCCTCCCACCGTCCGACGTGGCGGCCGTGGCCGACGACGGCCGCCGAGACGGTGCCGCTCGTAGCGGTCGCGTTGATGGTGAGCATGCCGTGCTGGTTGCGGACCAGGCTGCGCTTGTTGATGTGCCACATCGCGTCGACCGGCCCGATGAAGTTGTCGAACCACTGGGCGTTGCCCCAGCGGAAGATCTTGGCGGCGTTGGTGGGGCCGGCCTTGGCCGAGCTGGGTGCGGTCGTGACGGCGGCGAGCGTCGCGACGCCGGCCAGCGTGACGAGGGCGGCGAGCAGGGCGGCTGCGCTCCTCCGGCGGGTGGGACGGCGGGTGGGACGGCGGTCCGGACGCGCATCGGGGCGCGCGTCGCACGGGACGGTATGGGGGGACATGGCCTCCACGGTAGGAAAGATCGCCCGCGTCCGACCGGGGATGCCCGAAACGTCCCGGTCCCCCGGTCCACGCGCCCGGACGCCGTACCTCCCATGGAGGACTGCCGCTCCCCATGGACTGTTCACCATGGGAGGCGGCCGTTTTCCTGCATCACCTGGTAAACGGCCCCACCCGTCAGGGCTTCGGGCCGGCCGACCGGTCCAGCCGGTCCCAGTCGGCCTGGGCCTGGCGGTGCCAGCGGGCGTGCCGGTCGTGGAAGACGGCGGCGGCGCGGGGACCGGGCCAGTCGTGGTCGAGGAGCTCGCGCGGCAGGTCGGGGTCGAGGAACGGGAAGCGGCGCCACTCCTGGACCATCTCGACCTGGGCCGCGAACGCCTCCGCGGGGCCGTCGGCCGACCGGTCCTCGAAGTCGTCGAGGAAGCCCAGGTAGCGGTCCTCGACGTCGGCGAGGTCCCACGCGTCCGGTGAGCAGCCGGCTCTCGTCGCCGATGCCGCTGGCCGGCCCGACCCAGGCGAACGCCTGCGACTCGAGGCCGAGGTCGCGGACCACCGCGTGCACGGCGGTGTCCTTGCGCGGCGTCGGGCGTGACCCACAGGCCGGAGGTCGGCGAGCCGAGGCCGAGCCAGGTCAGCCGGGTGCGCAGCCGGTGCCGCAGCTGCCGCTGGGTCTCCGGGATCGGCACGCTGAGCACCAGCCAGCGGCCGTCCCACGGGTGCCGCTCGCGCATGAAGCCGTAGATCCGGCGGGTGCCCTCCTCGAGCAGGTCGGCGCCCGACGGCGTCAGCTCCCACAGCACCCGCCGGCCGTGCCGGGTCGAGGTGAGCAGGCCCTCGCTGGCCGTCCGGGTGAGCGCCTGCCGGGCGGACTTCTCCTCGACCCCGAGGACGCGCAGGGCCTCCAGCAGGGTCGCGGTCCAGACCGACTCCGAGCGCGGGTGCACGAACTCCCCGAGCACGGTCAGCAGCAGCGACCGGGCGCTGGCCGAGCCCACCTCGCGGCGGCGCGAGGCCAGGGCGGACGGCTCGGGGTGGGCGCTCACGGTGCTCCTCCTGCCCGGCGGGCGCGCTGCGGACGTGCTACATCATGCCAGCGGAACGGGCCCGCGACGACGAACGCAGCGGGCGGCGCGCGGCAGGACGACATACGACAAACTCTTGACGATCAGCGAGTCTTGCGTAGAGTGTTGCTAGTCACACGGCCGCCCAGCAGAAGAGGTGCCGCCATGACCGTGCTCGACGACCGACGTCCCCGACCGGGCCGGGTCACCGGCCGAGGTCCCGGTCGTCGACTTCGACACCCACCCGGACCGCTACCGGCACTGGCGGCTCGAGGTCGACGGCGACGTCGCCACCGTCACGCTGACCGTCGACGAGGACGGCGGGCTGGTCGAGGGCTACGCGCTGAAGATGAACTCCTACGACCTCGGCGTCGACATCGAGCTGTACGACGCCGTGCAGCGGCTGCGCTTCGAGCACCCCGAGGTCAAGGCCGTCGTGATGACCGGCGGCCTCGAGAAGATGTTCTGCGCCGGCGCCAACATCCGGATGCTGGCCCAGTCCTCGCACGCGTGGAAGGTGAACTTCTGCAAGTTCACCAACGAGACCCGCAACACCATCGAGGAGGCCCGCGCGACCTCCGGGCCAGACCTGGATCGCGGCGCTCAACGGCACCGCGGCCGGCGGCGGCTACGAGCTCGCGCTGGCCTGCGACGAGATCGTGCTCATCGACGACGGCTCCTCGACCGTGTCGCTGCCCGAGGTGCCGCTGCTCGGCGTGCTCCCCGGCACCGGCGGGCTGACCCGCGTCGTCGACAAGCGGCACGTCCGCAAGGACCGCGCCGACCTGTTCGCCACCAAGTCCGAGGGCTACCGCGGCGCCACCGCCGTCGACTGGGGCCTGGTCGACGCCACCGTGCCGCGCAAGAGCTGGGACGAGGAGATCGCCCGCCGCGCCCGCGAGGCCGCCGACGCGCTCGTCGCGACGCGGCGGCACGGGCATCGCGCTGACCCCGCTGGAGCGCGAGCGAGGACGGCGACACGATCACCTACCCGCACGTGACCGCCACCTCGACCGCGCCGCCCGCCGCGTCGACATCACGGTCGAGGGGCCGACCGACGCGCCGCCGGCGGACGCCGCGGCGGTGCTCGCGCAGGGCGTCGACTACTAGCCGTTCGCCGTCGCCCGCGCCCTCGACGACCTCGTGCTGCGGCTGCGCACCAACGAGCAGGAGCTCGGCACCTGGGTGCTGCGCACCCAGGGCGACCTCGACCGCCGTCCTCGCCTACGACGCCCAGCTCGGCGAGCTCGCCGAGGACTGGTTCGTGCACGAGACGCCGCAGTACCTCAAGCGCACCCTCAAGCGGCTCGACGTCACCAGCCGCAGCCTGGTGGCGGTCATCGAGCCGGGCAGCTGCTTCGCCGGGTTCCTGCTGGAGCTCGCCCTGGCCTGCGACCGGCAGTACATGCTCGACGGGGTCTACGAGGACGTCGACCCCGACGCCGACCCGGCGGTCCTGGTGCTGACCGCGAGCAACGACGGCCGGTTCCCGATGGGCAACGGGCTGTCCCGGCTGGAGTCCCGCTTCTGGGGCCACGACGACGACCTGGAGCACGGCCCGCACGCCGATCGGCGAGCGCCTCGACGCCCGGGCCGCCGACGCCGCCGGGCTGGTCACGATGGCGCTCGACGACATCGACTTCGAGGACGAGATCCGCATCGTGCTGGAGGAGCGGGCCTCGCTGTCGCCCGACGCGCTGACCGGGATGGAGGCCAACCACCGCTTCGTGGGCCCCGAGACGATGGAGACCAAGATCTTCGGCCGGCTGACCGCCTGGCAGAACTGGATCTTCATCCGTCCCAACGCGTCCGGCCCCGAGGGCGCGCTGCGCCGCTACGGCAGCGGGCCAGCGCGGCAGCTACGACTACCAGCGGGTCTGAGCGTGGGACACTGCCGCACCTTCAACGCGGCCGACTACCTGCTCACCCGCCACGTCACCGAGGGGCGCGGCGAGCGCACCGCCGTGCTGGCCTCGGAGACGCTGACCTACGCCGAGCTCGACGACCGGGTCGCCGTCGTGGCCGCCGGTCTGCGCGACCTCGGGCTGCGCCGCGACGACCGCGTGATGCTCGTGATGTCCGACGAGATCCCGATGCTGACCGGCATCCTGGGCGCGTTCCGCGCCGGCCTGGTCGCCGTGCCCGTCTCCACGATGTTCACCGGCGCCGAGCTCGGCAAGATCATGGCCGACTCCGGCGCGCGCGCGGTGCTCGCGACACCCGAGTTCGTCGACGCCGTCGGCGAGGCCGTCGCGGCCGCACCCGAGGTCGAGCACGTCGTGCTCGCGGCGGGAGGGCTCGCTGCCCGTCCCCGGCACGGCGCGCCTGCACACCTGGGACGAGCTCGTCCAGCGCGGCGCCGCGGCCGGCCACCTCCAGGCGACCGCGCCGACCGTCGACGACTCGTGGGCGCTGTGGCTCTACACCTCCGGCACCACCGGCCTGCCCAAGGCCGCCATGCACCGGCACGCCAACATCCGCCACGTCTGCGAGACGTACGGCGCCCAGGTGCTCGGCATCACCCCGGACGACACGACGTTCTCGGTGGCCAAGATGTTCTTCGCCTACGGCATCGGCAACACCGTGTTCTTCCCGTTCTCGGTGGGCGCGACCACCGTGCTCGAGCCCCGCCGGCCGACCCCCGACGTCGTCCGCGAGCGGCTCGAGCAGGCCCGGCCCACGCTGTTCTTCGGGGTGCCGACGTTCTACGCCGCCCTGACGGCCAGCGACCTGCCCGACGACGCGTTCGCGTCCGTGCGGCTGTGCGCCTCGGCCGGCGAGCCGCTGCCCGCGCCGCTGCAGCGCCGCTTCACCGACCGCTTCGGCGTGGAGATCCTCGACGGCATCGGCTCGACCGAGGCGCTGCACATCTTCTTGTCCAACCGCCCCGGCGACATCCGCCCGGGCACGCACGGGCCTGCCCGTGCCGGGCTACGACGTCGAGGTCCGCGACGCCGACGGGCGCGGTCACGACGGACGGCGAGCCCGGCGCCCTGCACGTGCGCGGCGAGTCGATCGCCCTCGGCTACTGGCACCGCACCGACGCCTCCCGCCAGGTGTTCCAGGGCGAGTGGCTGGTCACCGGCGACACCTACGTCCGCGACGCCGAGGGCTACTACACCTGCCTGGGCCGCAACAGCGACATGCTCAAGGCCGGCGGCATCTGGGTCTCCCCGGCCGAGGTCGAGAGCCGGCTGCTCGAGCACCCGGCCGTGCGGGAGGCCGCCGTGGTCGGGGTCGCCGACGAGGACGGGCTCGACAAGCCGGTCGCGGTCGTCGTGGTCGGCGCGGACCGCCCGGACGACCAACGGAGGAGGAGCTCGTGGCGTGGTGCCGCGACGGGCTCGCGCACTTCAAGGCGCCGCGGCAGGGTGGTCTTCGTCGACGACCTGCCCAAGACGGCCACCGGCAAGCTGCAGCGCTTCAAGGTCCGCGACCTGGTCGCGCACGACCCGTCGGTCGAGCCGGCGACGCCGACCGAGCCCGTGGAGCTGGAGGTGACGCCGTGAGCGGCGCGAGCGACCTCACCGTCGACCTGCTCGTCGTCGGCGCCGGCCCGGTCGGGCTCTACGGCGCCTACTACGCCGGCGTGCGCGGGCTCTCGGTCGCGGTCGTCGACTCGCTGAGCCAGGTCGGCGGCCAGGTCACCGCGATGTACCCCGAGAAGCAGATCTACGACGTCGCCGGCTTCCCGGCTCGGTGTCCGGTCGCGACCTGGTGCAGGGGCTCGTCGCCCAGGCGGCGCAGCACGACCCGACGTACCTCCTCGGTCAGGAGGCGCAGGAGCTCGAGCGCGCTCGACGACGGGCCGGCTGCTGGTCACGCACCAGCACCGGCACCGAGGTCACCTGCGGCGCGGTGGTCGTCACCGGCGGCATCGGCACCTTCACGCCGCGGCCGCTGCCGGCGGGGGAGGAGTTCCTCGGCCGCGGGCTGGAGTACTTCGTGCCCGAGCAGCGCAGGCGTACGTCGGACGCGACGTGGTCGTGGTCGGCGGCGGCGACAGCGCCCTCGACTGGGCCGCGATGCTCGAGCCGCTGGCCGTCGAGCGTCACGCTGGTGCACCGGCGGGAGGCGTTCCGCGCGCACGCCGCGGCGTCGAGCAGGTGCGCGCCTCCCGCGTCGAGGTCATCGTCGACGCGCAGGTGACCGGGCTCGAGGGCGGCGACCGTGGTCGAGAAGGCCGAGGTCACCGTCAAGGGCGAGGACGCCCCGCGGGTGCTGCCCTGCCAGCGCGTCGTCGCGGCGCTGGGCTTCACCGCCAACCTCGGTCCGCTGCGCGAGTGGGGCCTCGAGCTGCACGACAACCGCCACCTCGTGGTCGACTCGGCCATGCGCACCAACGTGCCCGGGGTGTTCGCGGCCGGCGACATCACCGACTACGACGGCAAGGTGCGGCTGATCTCCGTCGGGTTCGGCGAGGTGGCGACGGCGGTCAACAACGCCGCCGTGCACCTCGACCCCGACGCGCAGCTGTTCCCCGGCCACTCGACCGACCTGCCCCACGACGTACCCGTCCCCGCCTGACCCGCCCGACCACGACCCGAACCCGACGAGGAGCCCCGATGCCCTACGTGATCGCCAGCGCCTGCATCGACGTCAACGACAAGTCGTGCGTCGAGGAGTGTCCCGTCGACTGCATCTACGAGGGCGAGCGCAAGAGCTACATCAACCCCAAGGAGTGCATCGACTGCGGCGCCTGCGAGCCGGTCTGCCCGGTCGAGGCGATCACCCAGGACCGCCGGGTGGCCGAGGGCGACGAGGCCGTTCGTCGAGGACAACCGGGCCTTCTTCACCGAGGTGCTCGACGGGTCGCGACGCGCCGCTCGGCGCCCCCGGCGGCGCCAGCAAGGTCGGCGAGCTCGGCACGGACACCCCGCTCGTGGTCGGGCTGGTAGCCGGATGCTCGACGGGTCGCTGCTGGTCGACGCGCACGTGCACGTCCCGGTGCTCGGCTCGCTCGCGCCGGCGTGGGTCGAGTGGGCGCGCGACTTCGGCCCCGACGGGATCCTCGAGGACGTCTGGGACGCCGACGGCGTGCCGCGACCGGCCCGGCTCGACGCGCTCTTCGAGGAGCAGGGCGTCGACCACGCGCTGCTGTTCTGCGAGTACAGCCCCGAAGGCGACCGGCTACCAGCGCTTCGAGGACCTGCTGCCGATCGTCGAGCAGAACCCCGTGCGCTTCCGCCCGGTCGCGAACGTCAACCCGCACCTGCACTTCCCGATCGCCGCACGAGGTACGTCGCCAGCTCGACCTGGGCGCGGCGGCCCTCAAGCTGCACCCGGTCCACGGCGGCTTCCGCTGCGACGACGCGAGCGCTCTACCCGGCCTACCAGGTGCTCGCCGAGCGCGGCGTCCCGCTGGTCGTGCACTGCGGCACCAGCACGTTCCCCGGCTCGATGAACGAGCTCGCCGACCCGGCGTACCTCCTCCCGGTGGTGCGCGACTTCCCGACCCTCGACGTCGTGCTCGCCCACGGCGGTCGCGGCTGGTGGTACGACGCCGCCGCGTTCATGGCGCTGCTCAACCCCACCGTGTGGATCGAGCTCTCCGGCCTGCCGCCCAAGCGGCTGCCCGACTACTACCGCCGCTTCGACCTCGGCCGCCTGGCCCGGAGGTGGATCTTCGCCACCGACTGGCCCGGCGTCCCCGGCACCGCCGAGAACGCCCGCGCCGTCGTCGGCCTCGGCCTGGCCGACGACGTGGCCGCCGCCGTGCTCGGCGGCAACGCCGTCCGGGTCTACGCCGGCCTGAACCCCCAGGAGGACCCATGACCGACACCCCCGGCCGCCCCGCCGGCGAGCTGTCCGACGAGGAGCTCGAGACCCAGGGCAAGCAGCTGCACGACTCCCGCAACTGGATGTTCCTGCACGGCAGCGCGGCGCAGTTCGAGACGCACACGCGGCGGATGCTCGAGCTCGAGCAGGAGTACCTCCGCCGCTTCCCCAAGCGCACCTGGCAGGGCAGTGGCGGCGCCGACGAGGCCACCCCGCCCCCGCCGGACGACCCGGTCGCCGCCCTCCTGCAGCGGGTCGCCGACGCGCCCGGCGGGCGGATGCACAAGCTCGAGGTGCACCAGCTCGCCCGCGAGGTCGGCCTCGAGCGTGCCGACCTGGCCCGGCTCTACACCGCCGAGCCGCGGCTGCTCGCCACCGAGAAGCAGGACCGGGTCATCACCGACGCCGGCCGGGCCCGCCTGGGCTGACCCGCACGGGAGGCAGCAGAACCCGCCGTACGACGGCCTGGTGAGCGCAGCCGCCAGGGCGCGGCCGCACCTCTGCTCGTCCTCGTGCAGGCGCTGTGGACGACCGGCGGCGCGCTCATGCCGGGGACGCCAGGATCTGCGGGTGGACGTCGTTGACCTGGTGCAGCGTGCCGGAGGGATCGCCGACTACCGCACGCTGGTGGCGCTCGTCTCGCGCGGCGAGGTGGAGAGGGCGCTCCGGCGCGGCGAGGTCGTCCGGGACGGGCGCGGACGCTACGCCCTCCCGGTGACCGACCAGGCGCTGCGGGCTGCCAACGCCCTCGACGGCGTCGTCTCCCACCGCAGCGCTGCCCTGCGGCACGGGTGGGGCGTCAAGACCGCACCGCTGCTCCCCGACGTCATGGTGCCCCGCAGCCGCGACGTGTCCCTGCGGAGGCGGGGCGGGGTGGCCCTGCACCGGGGCAGGCTCTCGGCGGAGGAACGTCGCCTCCGGGTCACCACGCCGGCCCGCACCCTCGTGGACTGCCTGCGCACGCTGCCGTTCGACGAGGCGCTCGCGGTCGCCGACTCGGCGCTGCGGACCGGCTGCCTCGACCGCGACGCGCTGGTCGACCTGGCCGCGCTCGCTCGAGGCGCGGGGGCGGCACGGGTCCGCAGGGTCGCCGCGGCAGCCGACGGACGGGCCGCGAACCCCTTCGAGTCGGTGCTGCGCGCCATCGCCCTGGACGTCCCCGGCCTCGACCTCGTGCCGCAGGTCGAGATCCGGGCGCCGGGCTTCTCGGTGCGGCCCGACCTGGTCGACGTGGAGAGGCGGATCGTCGCCGAGGCCGACTCGTTCGCCTGGCACGGCAGCCGGTCCGCCCTGCGGTGGGACGCGCAGCGCTACAACAACCTCGTCGCGCGGGGCTGGCTGGTGCTCCGCTTCGCCTGGGAGGACGTCATGCACGACCCCGAGACCGTCCGCCGGACGCTGGTGCGGATCGCCGCCCTGGTGGCCTGACCGCGCGCGGGAGGGAGCAGAAGTCGTCGTACGACGGTCCCCTGAGCGTCGCCGCGCGGCGTTGCCGCACCTCTGCTCGTCCCTGTGCGGGCGCACGTCGCGTCAGGCGGAGGCGAGCCGGTCCAGGGCGTCGGCGGCGGCGCTCGTCAGGGGCGGACCGTGGCCGACCAGGATGGTGCGCGGACGCAGGGCGGCCAGCGTGCGCACGGACGCCGCGGCGGCGTCCTCGTCCTCGGTGAACTGCGGGTTCGAGCCGGCCAGGCCGTCCTGGTTGGTGAGCGCGTCGCCGGCCACCAGGACCGACGTGTCCGGGTCGAAGACGCAGATGTGGCCGAGCGTGTGGCCCGGCGAGGCGACGACCCGCAGGCCGAACACCTCGTCGCCGTCGTCGAGGCCGCGCAGGGCCCGCGGGGCATCCACGTCGGGCAGGTCCTTCGTGCCGACGTACCCCTGCGCGCCCTCGGCCGACGTGAGCACGTCGCCGACGCTGCCGGCGTGGTCGGGGTGCTTGTGGGTGAGCACGACGTGCCGCACGCCCGCCCAGCCGGGACCGGCCCGGTCGAGCACGTCGCCGATCGCGTCGGCGCTGCCGCCGACGCCGGTGTCGACGACCGCCGCCTCGCGACCGCGGACCAGGACGTAGGCCGAGACGAACCCGAGGTCCACGCGGTCCCACGCCAGGCCGCCGCCCGGCGCCGACGAGCCCTCGGCGCCATCAGAGCTGTCGGGGCCCGGCGACACCGCCGGCGAGCCACCCGAGTCGGAGTCCGAGCTGCAGCCCACCAGCCCGAGCAGCGCGAACCCGACCACGCCACGGCCCGCCCCGGTCAGCACCCACCGCCGGTCCACGCGCCCGCCCGTCCACACCACCCGTCGAGCCTCACCCGGCCCGCCCCGGGGGTCAAGGCCCGGCGACGCGACGGGTAGAAAGGCACCATGAGCGCACAGCCCCCGGACGACGTCGTCGCGATCGTCACCGGTGCCGGTCGCGGCATCGGCGCCGCCATCGCCGCCCGCCTCGGCGCCGACGGTATGGCGGTCGCCTGCCTCGACGTCGACGAGGCCTCCGCGGCGGCGACGGCCGAGCGGCTCGCGGTGGACGGCATCCGGGCGGCCGCCTTCGGGGCCGACGTCAGCGACGAGGAGGCCGTGGACCGGGTGGTCGCCGAGGTCGCCGAGCGCCTCGGACCGCCCACGGTGCTGGTCAACAACGCCGGCGTGCTGCGCGACAACCTGCTCTTCAAGATGTCCGCCGGCGACTGGGACACCGTCATGCAGGTGCACCTGCGCGGCACCTTCCTGATGACCCGCGCCGCCCAGCGGCACATGACCGCCGCGTCGTACGGCCGCATCGTCAACCTCAGCTCGACGTCCGCGCTCGGCAACCGCGGCCAGGCGAACTACGCGGCGGCGAAGGCGGGTCTGCAGGGGTTCACCAAGACCGTCGCCCACGAGCTCGGCAGGTTCGGCGTGACCTGCAACGCCGTCGCGCCCGGGTTCATCGTCACCGAGATGACCCGCGCGACCGCGGAGCGCGTCGGCCAGACCTTCGAGGACTTCAGCGCCGCACGGGTCGCCGCCATCCCGGTCGCCCGGCCCGGCCAGCCCGAGGACGTCGCCGATGCGGTGTCGTTCTTCTGCTCGCCGCGGGCCGGGTTCGTCTCCGGCCAGGTGCTGTACGTCGCGGGTGGCCCGCGCACCTGACGCGGACCGGGTGCATCATCGAGGCGTGAGCCTGTCGCACCTCGCCGTCGCCGACGCCGCCTGGCGCTGGGTGCTCGACCAGGTGCGCGACGACGACGGCCCGTGGATCCCCGAGCGGGTCGGGCCGGGGGAGCCGCCCGGCGTGCCGGCGTACCGCGACGGCATGCACAGCGGCATCGGCGGTCTCGCACACGCGCTCGCCGAGATCCGGCTGGCCCGGGAGTGGACCGGCGAGGAGGCCGACCTCGCGCGCCGCATCGAGGCCCGCATCCGGGCGGTCGTCCCCACCCAGGTCGACTGCACGTTCTTCGACGGCCTCGGCAGCGCTGTCGGCGTCCTCGCCGCGCTCGGCGCCCGCACCGACGAGCCGGTCGCGCGGCTGAGCGAGGTCGCCGAGCCCGACGGCTGGCCGCAGACCAGCGCCGGCCCGCCGCGCTGCCTGCCGGGCGCGCGGGTCAACGACGCCACGCTCGGCACCGGCGCGGTGCTGCTCGCCGCCCTGTGGGCACGCCGGCAGGGCGTCGCGGCCGCCACGCCGCTGGCCGTGCGCGCCGGCGACGTGCTCCTGGCCGAGGGCGAGCCCCGCCCGACCGGCACCGACTGGCGCTTCGTGCCGCGCCGCTTCCTGACCGGTCCCGCGGCGTCGATGCCGAACTTCAGCCACGGCCTCGCCGGCATCGCCACGGCCCTCGCGCTCGCCGGCGTCGAGCTGGACCGGTCCGACCTCGTGGACGCGGCCCGCAGCGGCGCCGAGCACCTCGTGAGCCTGGGCCGGCCGCTGGCCGACGGTGGCGACGACACCTTCGTGGTGCCGCGCCTGGTGCACTCCGAGGGCTCCACGTCGACGTACGACGGCGACGAGGTGACCCACAACTGGTGCCACGGCGGCGCCGGCACGTCGCTGGTCTTCCTCGCCCTCGACCGCGCCGGCGTCGCCGAGGTCGCGGGGGAGCCGCCGCTGACCTGGCACCGGCGCAGCCTCACCGGCGTCCGCCGGTCGGGGCTGCCGGCCCGGCTGCACCCGGGCTTCTGGGACAACGACGGGCGCTGCTGCGGTACGGCGGGGGTGGCGGACGTCTTCCTCGACTCGTGGCAGCGCGGCCGTGACGAGGCGGACCTCGTGTTCGCGGTGGAGCTCGCCGACGACCTGGTCGACCGGGCGGTCCTGGACGGGCCGCACGCCTTCTGGCGGTTCACCGAGCACCGCAACGAGGACCCGCTGCTGCCGCCAGCGGTCGGCTGGATGCAGGGCGCCGCCGGCATCGCGGCGTACCTCTTCCGCGTCGCCCGGGTCCTCGAGCACGGCCCCGACGCCCCGGTCGTGGCGCGCACGGAGACCTGGTGGGCCGTCCCGGAGCCGAGCCCGCGCTAGGTTCGGGCCCATGGCAACCGCGAGCGACCTCCTCATCGACGGCTTCGACCGGGTCCGTGAGACCGTGCAGGCGGCCGTCGAGGGGCTGGGCGAGGACGACCTGGCCTTCCGCCCCGACGCCGACGCGAACTCCCTGGCCTGGCTGGTCTGGCACCTCACCCGCGTCCAGGACGACCACGTCGCCGGGGTCGCCGGCGGCGAGCAGCTGTGGACTGCCGGCGGCTGGGTGGCGCGCTTCGGGCTGCCCTTCGACGTCGGCGCGATCGGCTACGGCCAGACCTCCGCGGAGGTCGGGCAGGTGCGGGCCGGCGCCGAGCTGCTCGCCGCCTACCAGGACGCCGTGCACTCCTCGACGGTCGACTTCCTGCGAACGCTGTCCGATGCCGACTACGACCGCGTCGTCGACGAGCGGTGGGACCCGCCGGTGACGGCCGCGGTGCGGCTGGTGAGCGTGCTCAACGACACCACCCAGCACGCCGGCCAGGCGTCGTACGTCCGCGGCCTGGTCGAGCGCCGCTGACAAACCCGGGTGCGGACCCGACCGGCCCGTGCGAGGGTCGGGGGATGACCTCCGGACTGCACCACCTCGTCGACGGCGACGGTCCCGTCGTCGTGCTCCTGCACGCCGGCGTCGCCGACCTGCGCATGTGGGACGCGCAGGCCGCGGCCCTGAGCCAGACCCGCCGCGTCGTGCGCTGCGACCTGCGCGGCTTCGGGCAGACCCCGGTCGCCGCCGGTGACGAGTGGGTGGACGCCGACGACGTGCTGGCCCTGCTCGCCGGGCTCGGCGTCGACCGCTTCGACCTCGTCGGGGCGTCGTACGGCGGCGGGGTGGCCCTGCAGGTCGCCGCGGCCGCGCCCGGCCGCGTGCAGCGGATGGTGCTCATCGCACCGGCCGCCGACGTGCTGGAGGAGGCGACCGACGACCTGCGCGCCTTCGGGCGGGAGGAGGACCGGCTCCTCGAGGCCGGCGACGTCGACGGCGCGACCGAGCTCAACGTGACCACGTGGCTGGGGCCCGACGCCTCCGTCGACGCCCGCGACCTGGTGCGGACCATGCAGCGCAACGCCTTCGAGCGACAGCTCGCCGTCGGGGACACCCAGAGCGGCGAGCACGAGGTGACGCCGGAGGACCTGCCCATGCCGGTCAGCGTCGTGGTCGGCGCGCACGACCTCGACTTCTTCGTCGCGACCGCGCACGAGCTGGTCCGCCGCCTGCCCGACGGCCACCTCGTCGAGCTCCCGTGGGCCGGCCACCTGCCGACCCTCGAGCGCCCGGACGAGGCGACCGCCCTGCTGCTCCAGCTGTTGGGCTGACCGCTACTTCGCGACCCACACGGTCTTGATGTTGCAGAACTCGCGGATGCCGTGTCCGGCGAGCTCGCGGCCGTGCCCGGACTTCTTGATGCCGCCGAACGGCAGGGCCGGGAACGAGGCGACCATCCCGTTGATGAAGGTCTGCCCGGCCTCGAGGTCGCGGATGAAGACCTCCTGCTCCTCGGGGTCGGTGGTCCAGGCGTTCGAGCCGAGGCCGAAGCGGGTCGCGTTGGCGATGCGGATCGCGTCGTCGATGTCGGCCGCGCGGTGCACGAGGGCGACCGGCCCGAAGACCTCCTCGAGGTAGACGTCCATCTCCTCGGTGAGGTCGGCCAGCACGGTCGGCGGGAACCACCAGCCGTCCCGGTCGGGACGCTCGCCGCCGACGAGGACGCTCGCGCCCTTGTCCACGGCGTCCTTGACCAGCTCCTCGACGTCCTCGCGGCCCTGCTCGGTGGCGAGCGGGCCGACGTCGGTGCCCTCGTCCATGGGGTCGCCGACGACGAGCGCCGACATCTCCTTGGTGAACAGGTCCAGCCACTCGTCGTACACGTCGGTGTGCACGATGAACCGCTTGGCCGAGATGCAGCTCTGGCCGTTGTTCTGGCAGCGCGAGGTGGTGGCGACCTTGGCGGACGCGGCCAGGTCGGCCGACGGCATCACCACGAACGCGTCGGAGCCGCCGAGCTCGAGGACGACCTTCTTCAGCGGCTCGCCGGCCGTCCGGCCGACGGCGACGCCGGCGCCCTCGCTGCCGGTCAGGGTGGCGGCCCGCACGCGGTCGTCCTTGAGGATCGCGTCGACCTTGCCACTGCCGATCAGCAGCGTCTGGAAGACGTCGTCGGGGAAGCCCGCGTCGCGGAACAGCTCCTCCATGAACAGGGCGGTCTGCGGGACGTTGCTGGCGTGCTTGAGCAGCCCGACGTTGCCGGCGGCGAGCGCCGGGGCGGCGAAGCGCATCGCCTGCCAGAGCGGGAAGTTCCACGGCATGATCGCGAGCACGACGCCGATCGGGAGGTAGCGCGCGTAGGCCTTCGACGCGTTCACGCTCGACGCGTCCACGGGCTCGTCGGCGAGCAGGTCGGCGGCGTTGTCGGCGTAGTAGCGCAGCGCCGCGGCGCACTTGCCGACCTCGGCCGCGGACGCCTTCTTGGTCTTGCCCATCTCCAGCGTCATCAGCTCGGCGAGCTCGTCGGTGCGCTTGTCGAGGATGTCGGCGGCGGCGCGCAGCCAGCCCGCGCGGTCCGCGAAGCTCGTCAGGCGGTACGTCGCGGCGGCGGCCGCGGCGCGCGAGAGCTTGTCCTCGACCTGCTCGTCGGTGAGCTCGTCGAAGGTGGTCAGGACCTGTCCGGTCCGGGGGTCGGTCGTCGCAATGGCCATGGACCCATGTTTTCACGAGCGCCAGCCGGGCAGAAGTGCGGATCCCGTCGTCTTGGTGCCGTCATCGGCCGGTCAGTTGGCCGGGTACCTTTCTGGGGCACCCAGACGGACGCCGGGGACTCCAGCGTCGGCAGGGCGAGCGCACGAGAGGACACGCATGCAGATCTGGCCGGGACGTCCGTACCCGCTGGGCGCGACGTACGACGGGGCCGGGGCCAACTTCGCGCTGTTCTCCGAGGTCGCCGACAAGGTGGAGCTCTGCCTGATCGGCGACCGCGGCAAGGAGACCCGGGTCGAGATGGTCGAGACCGACGCCTTCGTCCACCACGTCTACCTGCCGGGCGTCCAGCCCGGGCAGCGCTACGGCTACCGCGTGCACGGGCCCTACGACCCCGCCAACGGGCACCGCTGCAACCCCGCCAAGCTGCTGCTCGACCCCTACGCCAAGGCGGTCGAGGGCCAGATCGACGGCGACGAGTCGCTGTTCTCCTACAGCTTCTCGGCGAAGGACGATTCAACGAGCGCAACAGCCTCGGCCACACGATGCTCTCGGTCGTCGTCAACCCGTTCTTCGACTGGGGCAACGACCGCCACCCCGACCACGAGTACCACGACACGGTCATCTACGAGGCCCACGTCAAGGGCCTGACGATGACCCACCCCGACGTCCCCGAGGAGATCCGGGGGACCTACGCCGGCATCGCGCACCCGGCCACCATCGACCACCTCAAGGACCTCGGCGTCACGGCCATCGAGCTGATGCCCGTGCACCAGTTCGTCCAGGACACCACGCTCCTGGACCAGGGGCTGGCGAACTACTGGGGCTACAACACCATCGGCTTCTTCGCCCCGCACAACGCCTACTCCGCGACCGGCCAGCGCGGCCAGCAGGTGCAGGAGTTCAAGGCGATGGTGAAGGCGCTGCACGAGGCGGACATCGAGGTCATCCTCGACGTGGTCTACAACCACACCGCCGAGGGCAACCACCTCGGCCCGACGCTGTGCTTCCGCGGCATCGACAACGCGGCCTACTACCGGCTCGTCGACGACGACCAGGCGCACTACTTCGACACCACCGGCACCGGCAACAGCGCTGCTGATGCGGCACCCGCACGTGCTGCAGCTGATCATGGACTCGCTGCGCTACTGGGTGACCGAGATGCACGTCGACGGCTTCCGCTTCGACCTCGCCTCGTCGCTGGCCCGCCAGTTCCACGAGGTCGACCGGCTCTCGGCGTTCTTCGACCTCGTCCAGCAGGACCCGATCGTCAGCCAGGTCAAGCTGATCGCCGAGCCCTGGGACGTCGGCGAGGGCGGCTACCAGGTCGGCAACTTCCCGCCGCTGTGGACCGAGTGGAACGGCAAGTACCGCGACACCGTCCGCGACTACTGGCGCGGCGAGCCCGGCAGCATCGGCGAGTTCGCCTCCCGGCTCACCGGCTCCTCCGACCTCTACGAGCACTCCGGCCGCAAGCCGATCGCGTCGGTCAACTTCGTCACCGCCCACGACGGCTTCACGATCCGCGACCTCGTGTCCTACAACGAGAAGCACAACGAGGCCAACGGCGAGGGCGGCAAGGACGGCGAGAGCCACAACCGCTCCTGGAACTGCGGCGTCGAGGGCGCGACCGACGACGAGGCCGATCGCTGGCGCTGCGGGCGCGCCAGCAGCGCAACTTCCTGCTCACCCTGCTGCTCTCGCAGGGCGTGCCGATGATCCTGCACGGCGACGAGCTCGGCCGCACCCAGCAGGGCAACAACAACGTCTACTGCCAGGACAACGAGCTCTCCTGGATGGACTGGGACCTCGAGGACGTGGCAGCAGGAGCTGCTCGCGTTCACCAAGCGGGTCGTCGCGCTGCGCAAGGACCACCCGGTGTTCCGCCGCCGCCGGTTCTTCGCCGGCGAGGTCACCCGCGCGGGCGACGCGGTCGCCGACATCGTCTGGTTCAACCCCGACGGCCAGCACATGGAGGACTCGCGACTGGAGCGACGAGGACGCCAGGGCGCTGATGGTCTTCCTCAACGGAGACGGCATCCCCGAGCCCGGCCGGCGCGGTGAGCCCGTCGTGGACGACTCCTTCCTGATCGCCTTCAACGCCGGCGACGAGCCGAGGCGCCTTCACCATCCCCGACGAGGTGTACGGCGACGGCTGGGTGGTGGTGCTCGACACCCACGACGACGCGGCCGGCAGCGTGTCGTTCTTCGACGACGCCGCCCCGCTGCTGCCCGGCGTGGAGTTCCAGGTGGCCGACCGCTCCGTCGTGGTGCTGCGCCGCCCCCGCTGAGCCGGCTAGCCGGCGGAGGGGACGCGTAGGCTGCCGGTACCGTCGAGAGCATGACTTCCACCCCTGGACCCCCGCCGACATCCCCTCCCTGACCGGCACGACCGCCGTGGTCACCGGGGCCAACTCCGGCATCGGCTGGCACACCGCCGCTCGAGCTCGCCCGGCACGGCGCCGACGTCACGCTGGCGGTGCGCAACCTCGCGAAGGGCGAGGCGGCCGCGGCCACGATGCGCGAGGAGCGCGACGGCGCCGCCGGCGTACGCGTGGCGGCGCTCGACCTCGGCTCGCTGGCGTCGGTGCAGGAGTTCGCCGAGGCGTGGGACGGGCCGCTCGGGCTGCTGGTCAACAACGCCGGCCTGATGACGCCGCCGCGCTACCGGCAGACCCCGACGGGTTCGAGCTGCAGTTCGGCACCAACCACCTCGGCCACTTCGCGCTCACCGGCCGGCTGCTGCCGCCCTGCTCGCGGCGCCGCGGCCCGGGTGGTGACGGTCTCCTCGATCGCCCACCACCGGGGCGCGGCCGACGTGCTCGACGGCAACCCGCCGCGAGCGCTACCGCCCCAGCGCGGCCTACGGCAACTCCAAGCTGGCCAACCTGCTGTTCGCCCTCGAGCTGCAGCGCCGCGCCGACCTGGCCGGCGTCTCGCTGACCTCGACCGCCGCCCACCCCGGCGTCTCGCTCGACCAACCTGGTCACCAGCGAGCAGGGTCTCGGCTCGATCCCGGGCGTCGGCTGCTCGCCCCGCTGTCCTGCAAGCTGCTCTTCCAGTCCGCCGAGGCCGGCGCCGACCCCACGCTGTACGCCGCGACGGCGGCCGAGCCCGGCTCCTACACCGGCCCGCAGTCGCTGCGCGAGTCCCGCGGCCAGGTCGGGCCCGGCCGAAGCTCAGCCGGCTGGCCCGCGACGAGGCGCTCGCCGCCAAGCTCTGGGCGGTCAGCGAGGACCTCACCGGGGTCGCGCTTCGACTGGTGCGGCGACGCCGAGTCCGACCTGAGCCCGCTGGGAACGCCCTGTCCTAGGCTCGGCGTCATGAGCCAGCCCACCACGCTGGGTGCCCTTCGCGACACCGGCTACCGCTCGCGCTCGGTCAAGACCGAGATCCGCGAGAACCTCCTGGCCCGGCTGCGCTCCGGCGAGACCGCCTTCCCCGGCATCGTCGGCTTCGACGACACCGTGCTGCCCCAGCTCGAGAGCGCGCTGCTCGCCGGGCACGACCTCGTGCTGCTCGGCGAGCGCGGCCAGGGCAAGACCCGGCTGATGCGCACCGATCGGCGCGCTGCTCGACGAGTGGACCCCCGTCGTCGACGGCTGCGAGATCAACGACGACCCGCTCGCGCCCGGTGTGCGCGCGCTGCCGCCGGCCTCGCCGCCGACCGGGCGACGACCTGCCGGTCGCGTGGCGGCACCGCAGCGAGCGGTACGTCGAGAAGCTCGCCACCCCCGACACCAGCGTCGGCGACCTCGTCGGGCGACGTCGACCCGGTCAAGGTCGCCGAGGGCCGCACGCTCGGCGACCCCGAGACCGTCCACTACGGGCTGCTGCCGCGCACCAACCGCGGCATCTTCGGCATCAACGAGCTGCCCGACCTCGCCGAGCGCATCCAGGTCGCGATGTTCAACGTGCTGGAGGAGCGCGACATCCAGGTCCGCGGCTACTCGCTGCGGCTGCCGTCGACGTACTCCTCGTGGCCAGCGCGAACCCCGAGGACTACACCAACCGCGGCCGGATCATCACCCCGCTCAAGGACCGCTTCGGCGCGGAGATCCGCACCCACTACCCCGACGAGGTCGACGAGGAGGTCGCGCTGGTCGCCCAGGAGGCCGTCGCTGGTCGCCGACGTGCCCGAGCACCTGCTCGAGGTGGTCGCCCGGCTGACCCGCGGGCTGCGCGAGTCGCCCGCCGTCGACCACCGCTCCGGCGTCAGCGCCCGGTTCGCCATCGCCGCCGCCGAGGGGGTCGCCGCCTCGGCGCTGCGCCGCGGCGCCCGGGCCGGCGAGGGACTCGCCGTGGCCCGGGTCTGCGACGTGCCGGCCGTCGTGCCGACGCTGCTCGGCAAGATCGAGTTCGAGATGGGCGAGGAGGGCCGCGAGGCCGAGGTCGTCCAGCACCTGCTGCGGGTCGCGGTCGCCGAGACGTTCCGGGAGCGGCTGGACGGGCTCGACCTGTCCGGCTTCACCGACCTGTTCGCCGAGGGGGCCACCGTCGAGACCGGCGAGCTGGTCCCCGCCGAGGAGCTGCTCGGCCAGGTCGGCACGGTGCCGGGGCTGTCCAAGGTGCTCGACCGGCTCGGCCACGGCGACGACGCGTCGCCCGGGCGAGGTCGCGGCCGCGATCGAGCTCGTGCTCGAGGGGCTGCACCTGACCCGCCGCATCGACAAGGAGTCCGTGGCCGGCCGGTCGGTCTACGGGGTCTGAGACCGTGTCGCCGGTTCCGCTACGGCCCCTGGCACGACGGGCCCGACCCGCTCGCCCCGCCGTACGACGTCCGCGCGGCGCTCGACGAGGTCGGCCGCGACGTGCTCGCGGGCGGCTCGATGCGCGAGGCGCTCTCCGACCTGCTGCGGCGCGGCTTCGACGGCAACCGGGGGCTCGACGACCTCGCCGCGCGGGTCCGCCGGATGCGCAACGCCGCCCGGCGCCGCGGCGACCTCGGCGGCACGCTCGACCAGGTGCGCGCCGCGCTCGACCAGGCGCTGGCCCAGGAGCGCGACACGCTGGCGCGAGGAGGGCGACGAGGCGCGCGTGGGCCGAGATGGAGCTGGCGACCCTGCCCGACGACGTGGCCGGCGCGGTGCGGGCGCTGGCGCCCTACGACTGGCACTCCGACGAGGCGCGCGCGACCTACGAGTCGATCCAGCAGATGCTGCAGCGCGAGGTGCTCGACGCGCAGTTCGCCGGGCTGAAGCAGGCGCTCGAGGACCCCGACCCGGCGGCGATGCAGGCGGTCAAGGACATGCTCGCCGACCTCAACGGGCTGCTCGCGGCGCACGCGCGCGGCGAGGACACCGAGGACCGGTTCCGCGAGTTCATGGACAAGCACGGCGACCTGTTCCCGGAGCACCCGGAGACCGTCGACGAGCTGATCGACGCGCTGGCCCGGCGGCAGGCCGCGGCCGACCGGATGATGGCCTCGCTGTCGCCCGAGCAGCGCGAGCAGCTCGGCCAGCTGATGAGCGACGCGATGTCGGACGCCGACCTCGCCTCGCAGATGGGGCAGCTCTCGGACAACCTGCGCGCGCTGCGGCCCGGGCATGGACCGCGGCCCGGTCGAGCATGCGAGAGGGCGGCGAGCCGCTCGGCTACAGCGACGCCGTGCAGGCGGTCGCCGAGCTCGCCGACCTCGAGGCGCTCGAGCAGGCGCTGTCCCAGACGCACGCCGGCGCCACCCTCGACGACGTCGACGTGGAGGCGCTCGAGCAGCACCTCGGCGCGTCGCGCCGCCACGGACTTCCGGGCGCTGCGCGAGCTGGAGCGCGAGCTCGAGCGGCAGGGCTTCGTCTCCCGCGGCGACGACGGGCTCCGGCTGACCCCGCGCGCCGTACGCCGGCTCGGGGAGAGCGCGCTCAAGCGGGTGTTCTCCCAGCTCGACGCGTCCGGCACCGGCGACCACGACGACCACCGGACCGGCTCGGCCGACGAGCTGGTCGGCACGACCCGGCCCTGGGTGTTCGGCGACGAGCTGCCCGATCGACGCCGTGCGCACGGTGTCCAACGCGCTGCGCCGCGGGGCCGGCCTCCCCGCGCGGCTGATGGTCGAGGACTTCGAGGTCGTCGAGACCGAGCGGCGGACGACGGCTGCGGTGGCGCTGTGCGTCGACCTGTCGTTCTCGATGGTGCAGGAGGGCCGCTGGGGGCCGATGAAGCAGACCGCGCTCGCGCTGTCGCACCTGATCGCGACCCGCTTCCGGCAGGACGCGCTGGAGATCATCGGGTTCGACCGGACCGCGCGGCGGCTCGACCCCGGTGCAGCTCGCCGACGTCGAGCCCGAGTGGGTGCAGGGCACGAACCTCCAGCACGCGTTGATGATCGCGGCCCGGCACCTGCGCCGGCACCCCGACGCCGAGCCGGTCGTGCTGGTCGTCACCGACGGCGAGCCGACCGCGCACCTCGCGCCCGACGGGTCGCCGACGTTCAGCTGGCCGACCACCCGCGAGACCCTGCGCGCCACGGTCGGCCAGGTCGACGAGCTGGCCCGCTACGGTGCCGCGATCAACTTCTTCATGCTCGGCGACGACCCCGGCCTGGCGCGGTTCGTCGACGCGGTCGCCCGGCGGGCCGGTGGCCGGGTGTTCACCCCCGACCTGTCCCGGCTCGGCGAGTACGTCGTGGCCGACTACCTCCGCTCCCG
This sequence comes from uncultured Actinomycetota bacterium, assembly GCA_963781745.1. GTDB lineage: Bacteria > Actinomycetota > Actinomycetes > Propionibacteriales > Nocardioidaceae > Nocardioides_B. The sequence goes on from CAWAHH010000013.1 coordinate 209,434, forward strand.
CAACGGCCGCCGCTGACCCTGCGCCCCGATGTGGCCGATCCCCGCACGGCGGCCCCCGAGTGGGGCCGATCCCCGGCAGGTTCGGCGCCGGATCCGAGCAGGGAGGGGCCACAAGCAGGCGAGCAGGCCGGAAGGCCGGCGGCTGGTGCCACCGGCCTCCCGAGGGGGGTGCTGCGGAGAGGGTCAGCGGTTCGCTCGGGCGTGCGGGACCGGAGCCGCCGTGCGCGGGAGGGCGAAGCTCGTCGGCGCCTTGCCGTTCGCGCCGAACGGGATGAAGATCACGTCGAGCGAGGTCTCGTCGAAGGTCGTGTTCACCGAGCCGGGCGAGGCCATGAACCGCACCGTGTGGGTGCCCTTGAGGACCGGGACGGTGACGTTCGAGGCGCAGTTCTCCTCCTGGTTGCTGGTCGGGCCGTTGGTCTCGATGCTGCGCTCGGAGGCGTTGACCTCGGAGCCGTCGAGCTCGATCCAGCAGGTGGAGAAGGACTGGTCGGTGAAGTTGAAGACGTCCGACGACGCGTTCATCACGAGGTAGCCCCGGGCCGGCGCCTTGATGTGCGTGGTCAGCGCCGGGGTGTTCGACGTGGTGCCGGTGATCGCGTCGTCGTCGTCCGCGGCGCTGGCGACCCGGCACCAGCAGGTCGGGGCCCTTGAGCGAGCCGTTCTTGATGTCGACGCCGGTGATGCTGCTGTTCTTGATGTTCTTGCCCGGTGATCTTGGCTGCGGCGTACGCCGTGCCGCCCATGACCATCACCAGGCCCAGGACGGCGAGCACGGCGGCCAGGGCCGGGGCGACGGAACGGTTCTTCGTGGACATCGGCGGAGCTCCTCTGTGAGACGACGGAAGAGCCCGCAACGTAGGAGCCTGCGCCGTACGCCGACATGGCCTGCCCGGACCATCTCGAACCACCCGGCCGTCACGTATCACGCCGGGTCCGGCGTGCTCGGCGCTCAGGTCGTCGGCGAGGACCCGGTTGGCGACGGCGAACGCGGAGTTCGCGGCGGGCACGCCGCAGTAGACCGCCGTCTGCAGCAGCACCTCCACGATCTCCTCGCGGGTCAGACCGTTGCGCAGCGCCGCGCGCAGGTGGAACTCGAGCTCGTCGAAGTGGCCGGCCGGCGACCAGCGCGGTGAGCGTGACGATCGAGCGGTCTGCGCCGGTCGAGCCCGGCCGCGTCCAGACCCCGCCCCACGCGTAGCGGGTGATGAGCTCCTGGAAGTCCTCGGTGACAGTCGAGTGGTCGCGGCGACGGCGCGGTCGACGTGCTCGTCGCCGAGCACCTCGCGGCGCACCGCGCATGCCCTCGTCGTAGTCGCTCACGGGTGCCTCTCCAGGTGGTCGAGCACGGCGGTGTGGAACGGCTCCGGCCGGCGACGGTCGCGATGTGCGAGACGCCGGGCACCACGACGAGGTCGGCGCCCGGGATCGCGTCGGCCATGGCGCGGCACGCCTCGGGCGGCGCGACCGGGTCGGGCTCGCCGGCCACCACCCGGACGGGCACGTCGACCGCCGCGGAGTCCTCGGTGGCGTCGAAGCGACGCGAGCGCCTCGCAGCAGGCGGCGTACCCCTCGACGGGTCGTGGACGCGATCATCGCGAGGAGCCGGTCCGACCTCGCGGGCGCGCGGCACGGAAGCCGTCGGTGAACCAGCGGCCGCGGGTCGGCTCGGCGAGCACGCCCATCCCCGAGGAGCGCACCGAGCGCCGCGCGCTCGTGCCAGGCCGACGGGTGCGCCGAAGCGCGGCACGGTGCAGCAGAGCACCGCCGCGGTCAGCCGGTCCCGGTGGTCGGACGCGCCAGGGACTGCGCCGATCGCACCGCCGAGCGAGAGCCCGACGAACGCGAACCGGTCGAGCCCCAGCGCGTCGGCGAGCGCCGAGCACGTCCGCGGCGAGCACCGGCGACGGTGTACGGACCCGGCGGGCACGGGCGAGCGGCCGTGCCCGCGGGTGTCGTAGCGCAGCACCCGGCACGCGCGGCGCGAGCGCCTCGACGAGGCCGTCCCACATCTCCCAGGTGGTGCCGAGCGACGGGCGAGAGCACGACCGGCGGCCCGTCGGGCGGGCCGTCGCCCGGTGCGCGAGCGCGACGCGTCATCCGCAGCACCTCCTCGTGCCGGGCCAGCACCCGGTCGACCCACGCCCCGGCCGCGCCGGTGTGCCGGTCCGCCCACGCGTCGTCGCTGGCCGAGCGGACGCCAGCAGGGACGCCAGGTTGCGGGCCATCGCGTCGTGGTCGAGCACCACGTCCGGGACGGTACGACGCGCTGTGCTCGGCCGCGCCGCCGGCGAGCCGCAGCATCGTGCGCAGCGGCTGCCACTCGGCGTGCCACGCGCCGGCCGGGCGCTCCTGCTCGGCGACCGCCGACGGCCGAGCACCGACGCGAGCGCGGGCAGCTGCCGCGCGGCCGCGGCGACCAGCACCGAGCGGGCCGGGTTGGCCTTGTGGGCCATCGACGACGACGGCCCGCCGGTGCGCCTCGCGGGCCTCGCCGACCTCGGTCTGCGCCATCACGAGCAGGTCGGCGGCGACCTTGCCGCAGGCCGCCCCGGTGGCGACGAGCGCGCGCCGAGACCGCGAGCACCGGCGTGCGGCGGGTGTGCCACGACAGCGGCTCGGCACGGCCAGGCCGAGCGTCGCCGGCGAACGCGTGGAGTACGGCGACGGCGTCGCTCGCCGTACGCCGCGACGGTGCCGACCGGGCCGCCCAGCGACGCCGGCAGCGGGCCGCACGCGCGGACCAGGACGCAGCGCGTCGAGGACCCCGCCAGCCAGCCGGCGACCCGCAGCCCGAGGGTCGTCGGCAGGGCCTGCTGGGTCAGCGTGCGCGCGACGGCCGGCACGTCGCGGGTGGACGCGGGCGAGGTCCGCGAGGGAGGCGGCCAGCCGGGCCAGCGACGCCTCGAGGTCGGCTGAGCACGTCGGTGGCGACCAGCACCAGCGCGGTGTCGAGCACGTCCTGGCTGGTGGCGCCGTGGTGCACCCAGCCGCACGACGTCGTCGTGCGACGCCGGCCCGCAGCGGCGGCCACCAGCGGGACGACCGGGTTGCCGCCGGCGACCGCGTCGAGGGCCAGCGTGCGTGCGGACGAGCGGGCGTCGACGGAGGCGGCGCGCGGCCTCGCCGACCGAGCCGGCGCGACGCCGGCGCGGGCCAGCGCGACGAGCAGGGCCGCCTCAGCGCGCACCATCGCCCGCACCACCGCGTCGTCGCGAGGTGAGCGCCTCGGCGCGCGGTGCCCGCCGACGCCGGGGACGAGCAGGCCGACGTCAGCGGGCGAAGACATCGAGGAAGACGGTCTCGTCGGGACCCTGGAGTCGCACGTCGAAACGGTAGCCGTCCTCCTCGGGCGCGGCGACGAGCGTCGCGGCGCGGTCCGGGTCGAGCGAGGCCAGCAGCGGGTCGGGCGTTGGCGCCGGGCTCGTCCGCGAAGTAGACCCGCGTCACCACCCGGCGCAGCATGCCGCGCGCGAACACCGACATCGCGACGTGCGGCGCCTGGGGCGTGCCGTCCCGGGTCGGCACGCCGGCGGGCTTGACGGTGGTGAACGCGTAGCGCCCGGTCGGTGTCGGTGGCGCTGCGGCCGAAGCCGCGGAACCCGTCGGCGGCGGCCTCGGCGAAGATCCCCGGCTCCGCGACGAACGCGCCCCGCTCGTCGGCCTGCCAGACCTCGACGAGCGCGTCCGGGATCGGCTCGCCGTCGCCGTCGAGCACCAGCCCGTGCAGGGTGAACGACGCCCGGGCGCGAGGCGCCTGCGACGCCGGGCCCCTCGACGTACGGCAGCGCGTCGTGGAAGAACGGCCCGACCGTCTGCGAGGGGGTCGGCCCGGGGGAGGCCTCGACGTCGGTGACCGGGTAGACGAAGTCCATCAGTCCTCCATCGGGGTGGCCTCGGCGCCGCCGAGCACGATGTCGAAGCGGTAGCCGGTGGCCCACTCGGGGCGGGTCGCGCCGTGGTCGTAGGAGGAGACCATCCGCTTGCGCACCCGCTCGTCACGGACCGCGTTGAAGATCGGGTCCTGGAAGAAGAGCGGGTCGCCGGGGAAGTACATCTGCGTCACCAGCCGCTGGGTGAACGCGCGGCCGAACAGCGAGAAGTGGATGTGGGCCGGACGCCAGGCGTTGGCGTGGTTCTTCCACGGGTAGGGCCCGGGCTTGATCGTGGTGAACGGTAGCGGCCCTCGTCGTCGGTCAGGCAGCGCCCGGCGCCGACGAAGTTGGGGTCGAGCGGGGCCGGGTGCCGGTCGAGCTGGTGGACGTAGCGGCCCGCCGCGTTGGCCTGCCACACCTCGACGAGCGTGTTGCGCACCGGCTTGCCGAGGCTGTCGGTGACGCTGCCGTGCACGACGATCCGCTCGCCGATCGCCTCGCCGCCGCCGTGCAGGGTGAGGTCCGCGTCGGTGTCGCGGACGTCGCCGCTGCCGAACCTCGGCCCGGTCAGCTCCGACAACCCCAGCGGCGGCATCACCAGCGCCTTGCCGGGCGAGCGCAGGACCGTCGAGGTGTAGTCGTCGAAGACGGTACGGCGGGTCGAGCGGCGTGCTCGCGTGGTCCGCCATCACCGCTCCATCGCGAGCGCGAGGCCCTGGCCGACGCCGATGCACAGGGCGGCCACGCCGACCCCGGAGCCGGCCGCCGCGAGCTGGTGGGCGACGGCGCCGGCGAGGCGGGCGCCCGAGCAGCCGAGCGGGTGGCCGATCGCGATCGCGCCGCCGTGCGGGTTGACCAGGTCGGGGTCGAGGTCGGGCCACTCCGACAGGCACGCCAGCGACTGGGCCGCGAACGCCTCGTTGAGCTCCATCGTCGTCACCTCCCGGTGGGTGCGCCCGGCCTTCGCCAGCGCGCGGTCGACGGCCCGGACCGGGCCGATGCCGAAGTACTGCGGGTCCACCCCGTCCACGCCGGTCGCGGTGATCCGGGCCAGCGGCTCGACGCCGAGCTCGGCCACGCCCGTCCTCGTCGGCCAGCAGCAGGGCCGCCGCGCCGTCGGAGAGCTGGGAGGCGTTGCCCGCGGTGACGGTGCCGTCGTCGCGGAAGGACGGCGTCAAGCGGCGCCAGCGACTCGACGCTCACGCCGTCGCGGATCCCCTCGTCGCGGTCCAGCTCGGCGCCCTCGACCTGGACGACCGCTCCGGCGTACGCACCCTCGGCCCAGGCCCTCGCCGCGCGCTCCTGGGAGCGGACGGCGAACGCGTCGGCCTGCTCGCGGGTGATGCCGTACTTCTCGCCGAGCAGCTCGGTGCACGCGCCGAGGCTCAGCGTCCAGTCCGCGGGCATCGCCGGGTTGACCAGCCGCCAGCCGAGGGTCGTGGACGCCATCGGGGAGTCGCCGACGGGGAACGCGCGCTCCGGCTTCGGCACCACCCACGGGGCCCGGCTCATCGACTCCACGCCGCCGGCGACCATGACCGAGGCGTCGCCGACGGCGATCGTGCGCGCGGCGGACACCACCGCGTCGAGGCCCGAGGCGCAGAGCCGGTTGACGGTCGACCCGGGCACGGAGGTGGGTAGGCCCGCCAGCAGCGACGACATCCGGGCCACGTTGCGGTTGTCCTCGCCGGCCTGGTTGGCCGCGCCCAGCAGCACCTCGCCGATCAGGGCGGGGTCGAGCGACGGCGTGCGGGCCAGCAGCGCCCGGATCACCACCGCGCCGAGGTCGTCGGGCCGGACCCGGGCGAGCGCGCCGCCGAGCCGGCCGACCGGCGTCCTGACCGCGTCGACGACGAAGACCTCACGTCCGTGCACCGGCATCCTCCGGGTTCCCTGCTCTGGCGTTGCGTGATGTGCGCAGAGCGAACAAGTGTTACTCTGACGCACACACTCTACGGTGACGGTCGTCACCGGTCAACGGTCGGTCGCCGGCGGGAGGAGCCCCAGTGGTCGAGGCAGCAGCCGCGCGCGAGCCGCACTTCGTGCAGTCGCTCGAGCGGGGGCTCAGCGTCATCACGGCGTTCGGGCCGGACGCGTCGGCGCTCACGCTGAGCGACGTGGCGCGCTCCACCGGCCTGACCCGGGCCGCCGCGCGGCGCTTCCTGCTGACGCTCGCCGACCTCGGCTACGTGCGCCAGGACGGCACGCTGTTCCGGCTCACCCCGAAGGTCCTCGGCCTCGGCTACGCGTTCCTGTCCAGCCTGCCGCTGCCCGGGATCGCCGAGCCCTACCTCGAGCGCCTCGTCGCCGAGGTGCACGAGTCCTCCTCGATGTCGGTGCTCGACGGCTCCGACGTGGTGTACGTCGCCCGGGTGCCGACCTCGCGGATCATGACCGTCGCGATCAGCGTGGGCACCCGCTTCCCGGCGTACGCCACCTCGATGGGGCGGGTGCTCCTCGCCGGCCTCGACGACGAGGCGCTGGAGGCGCACCTGTCCGCGCTCGACCTCGAGGCGTTCACCGACCGCACGGTGGCCTCCGTCGACGACCTGCGCGAGCGGGTCCGCGAGGCCCGCCGCCAGGGCTACGCCATCGTCGACCAGGAGCTCGAGCACGGCCTGCGCTCGGTCGCCGTCCCGGTCCGCAACCGTCACGGCACCGTCGTCGCCGCCGTCAACGTGTCCTCCCACGTCAGCCGGGTCAGCCGCGACCGCGCCCGCAAGGTCCTGCTGCCCCCGCTCCTGCGCGCCGTCGCCGACCTCGAGACCGACCTCTCCCGCGTCCCCTGACCCGCTCCGTCGTCGGCCGCGGCTCGCACCTCAGCCGGCGGCAGGTGCGAGGCGGCGGGCGAGGAGGTCGGCGAGGGCGGACCAGTGCCGCTCGGTCGCGGCCTCGTCGTAGACGGCCGTGTCGGCCATCGTGAAGCCGTGCTGCGCGCCGTCGTACTGCTCGCAGACGTGCGGGACGCCCGCGCGGGTCAGCGCCTCGTCGAGCACCTGCTGCTGCTCGGGCGTCATGCTCTGGTCCTGGTCCGCGGAGGCGACGTACACCTCGGCGCGGATCCGGTCGGCCAGCAGGTGCGGGCTCGACGGGTCGTCGGTGGCCAGCCGGGCCGGGTGGAAGGCGGCCGCGGCGCCGACGTCGTCGGGGCGGTGCGCGGCGGTGCGCAGGGCGAGCCCGCCGCCCATGCAGTAGCCGACGACGCCGATCGGGCCGTCGCCGACCTGGTCCTGGGCACGCAGGAAGTCGACGTACGCGTCGGCGTCGCTGGTCACCCGCTCGGGCGTCAGCGCCTGCAGCCACGGCATCAGGATCCCGAAGAGCCGCCCTCGCTGCTCGGGGTCCATCAGGCCGGAGGTGTCCAGCAGCGGCGCGCGGCCCTCGCGGTAGAACACGTGCGGCACGAGCACGACGTAGCCCTCCGCGGCGAGGCGCTGGGCCATCTCCTCGAGGCGGGGCCGGGGGCCGAAGGCGTCCATGTAGAGGAGGACGCCCGGGTGGTGGTCGCCGTCCTCGGGAGCGGCGAGGTAGCAGTCGGCGACGCCGTCGGGCGTCGTGATGTCCACGGTGGAGGTGCGCACGGTCATGGCCGCAGTGTGCCTGACGGGCATACGTCGCATGCCGCGACGTTCATGTGGGGTTCAGGTGACCGGACTACCGTCACTGCCGTGACCTCGTTCCTCCACGTGCTGATGACCGTGCCGGCCGCGGGCATCCTGGCGCTCGTCGCGGCGCTCGTCTTCGGGGAGGCCGCGATCTTCCTCGGGTTCGTGCTCCCGGGCGAGACCGCCGTGCTGATGGGCGGCTTCCTCTCCTCCACCGGGCACGTCTCGGTGGTGCTGCTCGCCGCGGTCGTCGTGGTCGCGGCCGTGGCCGGGGACAGCGTCGGCTACGAGGTCGGCAAGCGCTTCGGCCCGCGGATGCTCGCCTCCCGACCGTTCCGCAAGCACGGTCACCGCATCGAGGGTGCCCGCGCCTTCCTCGACGGTCGCGGTGCGTCGGCGGTGTTCCTCGGCCGGTTCACGGCCTTCCTGCGCGCGGTCGTGCCGGGGCTGGCCGGCCTCAGCGGCATGCGCTACCGCCGCTTCCTCGCCTACAACGCCGCGGGCGGGCTGGTGTGGGGCGTCGCGTGCGTCGTCGCGGGCTACCTCGCCGGGTCGTCGTACCAGAAGGTCGCCGGCTACCTCGGCCAGGGCGGCGCGGCGGTCGCGGGCCTCGCGGTCGTCGTCGCCCTGGCGGCCTGGCACGTGCGGCGCCGCAGGGAGCACGCGGGCCCGAGTGGGCCGAGCAGCGGCTCCGTCGGGGACGTGCCCACCACCCCCTGACGCGCAGGCGGTCAGGCGGCGCGGTGCTCCGCCGGCACGACCTCGTCGGGACGCGGCGGGCCCGGAGGCGTGCCGTCGCCGAACGGACGACCGCCGAGGGCCTCGCGGCCGTGCGGTGTCAGCCAGCCGGACAGGTCCGGCCCCTTGGGGACGACCTGCGTCGGGTTGATGTCCTGGTGCACGACGTAGTAGTGCCGCTTGATGTGCGCGAAGTCCACGGTGTCGCCGAAGCCGGGCGTCTGGAACAGGTCGCGCGCATAGCCCCACAGCGCCGGCATCTCGATCAGCTTGTTGCGGTTGCACTTGAAGTGGCCGTGGTAGACGGCGTCGAAGCGCACCAGCGTCGTGAACAGGCGTACGTCGGCCTCGGTGATCGTGTCGCCGACGAGGTAGCGCTGCCCGCCCAGCCGGTCCTCGAGCCGGTCGAGGGCGCCGAACAGCCGGTCGTAGGCCTTCTCGTACGACTCCTGCCGGGCGGCGAACCCGCACCGGTAGACGCCGTTGTTGACGTCGGTGTAGACCCACCGGCCGATCTCGTCGATCTCGTCGCGCCGCGCCTCGGGGTAGAGGTCGGGCGCGCCCGCGCGGTGGTGCTCGCCCCACTCGAGGGACAGGTCGATCGTGATGGCGGGGAAGTCGTTGGTCACGACCTCGCCGGTCGGCACGTCCACGATCGCGGGCACCGTGATGCCCTTGGGGTAGTCCGGGAACCGGGCGAGGAACGCCTCCTGCAGGCGCTCGATGCCGAGCACCGGGTCGCGCCCGCCGGGGTCGAGGTCGAAGGTCCAGCTGCGCTCGTCGTGCGTCGGCCCGCACACGCCCATCCCGAGGGCGTCCTCGAGACCGAGCAGCCGCCGCACGATGATGGCGCGGTTGGCCCACGGGCAGGCGCGCGCGACGACGAGCCGGTAGCGGCCGGCCTCGACGGGCCAGCCGCTGCTGCCGTCGGCGGTGATCCGGTCCTCGATGTAGTCGGTGTCGCGGTCGAAGTCGCCGGCCGGACCGTCCCCGCCCTGGTCCTCGGCTCCTGCGACGTAGCCCTGCGCCACGGTGTCCCCTTCCGGCTGGATAGTTCAGACCTCAACTACCCAGCCTGCCGGGGAGCATTCCCCGCCGCGAGGGCCGTTCGGCCCCCGGCCCGGTCAGCGTGGGGTGAGCCGCACCCGCACGATGCCCGGCATCGGCAGCGCGACCTCGGTCGACCAGGACCCGGTGGACGGGTGCGCGGCGCCGCCGGCCTCGGTGTGCAGGCCGTCCAGCCCCCGCAGCCGGGTCCACTCCGCCTCGTCGGGCCACACCGTGCCCTCGGCCACGTGCGCCGCGATCGACGAGTGCTCGTTGTCGACCCGGGCCACCTCGACGTCGTACGACTCCGCGTCGAGGCCGGCGAGCCGCACCTCGACCGTGCGGGCCAGGTCGTCGCGCCCCTCGAAGGTGCGCGCGTCCGGCGCGATGTTCCAGACCAGCACGTCGACGCGGCCGTCGTCGTCGCGCGCGGACCAGCAGTCGACGAGGCTGCGCGCGCCGTCGCCGGTGACGGTGGTGGCGAGCAGGTGGTCGCCGAGGCCCTCGGCCAGCGCGACGGCGTGCCAGCGCGGCTTGCGCAGGTTGCCGACGGTGAGCAGCCCGAAGCCGCCGTGCAGCAGCCGGGGCGGGCGGCCGAGCTCCTCGAAGTGGTCGCTGACGACCCAGTACGACAGCGCGTCGACGGTGCCCTGGGCGGCCTTGAAGCCGCGCAGGCAGAAGGGCGCGGCGTACGCCGTGTCGTGCACCGGCGCGAAGTGGGTGTGCCCGACGCCCCACTCGGTCCACCAGACCTGGGCCTTCTCGAAGCCGTGGCGGCGCAGCGACGGGCCGAGGTCGACCGGGGCGTTGCCGTAGGAGTGCGTGGACACGAAGTCGAGCGGGGTGCCGGTCTCGGCGCAGAACGCGCAGATGTCCTCGACCCACTCCGACGCGGCGGTCGCGGGGCCACCGACCAGGAGACGCTCGTCGACGGCCTTCACGGCGGTCGCCGCCTCGGCGTAGAGGCGCAGGTAGTCCTGCTTCGAGGCGGTCCAGAAGACCTCCAGGTTGGGCTCGTTCCAGACCTCGAAGCCCCAGGTCGAGACGGCGTCGATGCCGTAGCGCTCGACGAGGTGCGCCGCCAGCCGGCCGTTGAGCTCGCCCCAGACCGCCCAGTCGCGCGGCGGCGAGACGATGCCCCTGTACTCGAAGCAGGTCGCCGACGGGTCGGTCGCCAGGTCGCGTGGCATGAAGCCGAGCTCGAGGACGGGCGCGAGGCCGGTGGCGAGCACCCGGTCGACGAGGTCGTCGACGCCGCTGAAGTCGTACGCCGGCTCGCCGCCGTCCGGCCAGGCGAACACGTGCACGTCGTCGTGGAAGATCGCGTGCGCGCGCACCCGGCGGGCACCGATCTCGTCGTGCGCGAGGCGGTAGGCCTCGGCGACGTCGGCGCCGACCGTGTTGCCGGCCGCGTCGTGCTCGAGCCACAGCGAGGAGAGCCGCTCGGAGCCGACCATCTCCCAGACCCGCTCGAGCCGGCCGATGGGGGAGCCGGCGTCGACCGCGACGGTCACGGGCGCCGCCGGGCCGGTGGTCGCGGCAGCGCTCACCACCTCGCTCGCCGGACCGGGGTCGAGGCCGACCGCGGAGACGGCCTGCACGCGCCAGTGGTAGGTGCGGCCGATCTCGAGGACGCTGTCGGCGTACCACGTCTCGGGCACCGGCTCGACGTCGCTGTTGCCGTGCTCGAGCGCGACGAAGTCGCCGGCCGAGGCCGTGCTGCCGGTGCTGCTGTCGGTGCTGTCGGCTCGCGAGACGACGTACCCCGCCGCCTCGGCGACGGGCGACCAGGTCAGCGTGACCTGGCCCTGTCCGGGGGTCGCGGTCAGGTCGGCCGGGGCGGCGAGGGTGACGGCGGCGTGCTCGCCGGACTCGGTGCGGCGGTAGATCCGCTGCTCCCAGTCGGTGCGGGCGTCGGGCTGCTGGGTGGTCATCGGGTTCCCTCCGAGTCGGGAGTGGGGTCGGGCATGGGGTCGGGTGACGCGGTCGATGCGAGGTGGATCGGAGTGCCGTGACGCGAGGTGGCCGTCCAGCGGGTGCCGTCGCGGTGCAGGTCGGTGCCCTCGCCGGCGGCGAGGTCGTGCGGGCTGTCCAGGACGACGGCGGCGCCGGCGTCGAGCGGCCGGAGCACGAGCGAGCGGTCGTCGGCGTGGACGACCTCGGCGGCCGCCTCGACGACGCGGCCCAGCGGGACGGTCAGGCCGACCGGCAGCATCCAGCCGGTGCGTGGTGGCACGACGAGCTCGCGCCCGCCGAAGAGCTTGACGCCGTCGAGCGTCACGGTGGTGGAGCTCGGGTGGCCGGACACGTTCACCAGGTGCAGGAGCCGGTCGGGGGTCCCTGGGGTCGTCCCTGGGGTCGTCCCTGGGGTCGTCGCCGTCGCCGTCGTGGTCGCCAGGAGGCCGGGTACGGTCGGTGCCGTCGCGAGGCCCGGTCGCACGCCGAGCCCGTCCAGCACGGCAGCGAAGAAGTCGCGGTGCGAGGGCAGCTCGGCCGCGAGCAGGACGGCCCGCCCGGCACCGACGTCGACCGCGACGCCGCAGGGCCGCTCGTCGGCGACGTCGAGCAGGACCGGCTCGGCCCCGGGCGCCTCGAGCGGCTGCAGCCAACCGACGCGCGTCTCGGCGCCCAGCGACGGCGCGCCCTCGGCGCCGACCACCGAGGGGAAGTACGACGGGGTGGCCCACCGGACCTCGTCCCCGCGCACCCCGAGGGCGTCGGCCAGCGCGGTGCAGGGGCGTCTCTCGAGGTCGACCTCGGGCACCCGGCCGAGCAGCAGCAGCCGCCCGCCCGAGTGCAGGTGCTCGACGAGGTGCTCCTGGACGGGGCCGTCGAGCGCCCGCCCGGCCGACAGCACGACCGTCGTGGCGGCCGGGGGCGGTCCCGCCTGGAGGTCGACGCCGCCGAAGCGGAACCCGCCGAGCAGCAGGGACCGCCCGAGCGCCTTGCGGGGACCGGCGCCGCGGTGCCGGGCGAGGTCGTCCACGAGGGCCGTCATCACCGCGCTGCCGGGGTGGTGGTACTCCGTCATCCAGGCGTCCAGCACCACGCCGAGCGCGACGTCGTCGTGCTCCTCGTGCATGCGGGCCAGCCAGTCCTCGTTGGCCGCGACCGCGTGCACGACGTCGCGGGTCGCCGCGAAGGTGACGCTGCGCTGGCCCTCGGGGCCGACCGGCGCCGCGGTGCCGTGCCGCTCGCCGGTGAAGCTGAGCCGGTCGTTGCCGTCGCCCACGGGCTCGTCGAGCATCGGGTTGATCCCGCCGGCGAAGAGGTAGTAGTTGATGAGCCGGTTGCCCTGGGCGATGCTCCACCGGGTCTTGAGGGCGACCGACGACGGGTCGTACTGCATGTCGTCGCCGCCGCCGTAGTCGCCCGAGCCGGCCTCGAACTCCAGCGAGGTGGTCGGCTGGTCGGGGCCGTTGACGGCCGCCATCACGGCGTTCATCACGTGCAGGTCGGTCGCGACCCCCAGCGTCACCTCGCCGAGGTAGTGGTCGGACCCGGCGAGCACGCCCGGCACGCCGGCATACGTCTCGACGAGCTGGCTGACCCCGATGGGGAACGGCGACCCGTCGCCGTCGGCGGTGCCGTGGATGTTGACGAGGAACGGTACGTCGACGATGCCGGCGTCCTCGGCGATCGCGCGCAGCGCCGCGACGTAGCGGGCGAAGCGCGAGCGCATGAAGCGGCCGAGGTCGACGCGCAGCGCCGCGGCCCAGGTCTCCTGGGGGCTGCGCACGGCGTGCGCCCAGGTCGTGCCGGTCCCCAGGGGGTAGCGCAGTGCGGCCTCGTCGCCGTACTCCTGCTCGACCCACGCGCGCAGGTCGGCGACCAGGCCGTCGGTGAGGTCGGGGGAGTTGGTGACCCACTGCAGCATCCCGATCTCGTTGTCGAGCTGCACGGCCACCACGTTGCCGCCGCGCGGCTGGAGCCGGGACGCGAGCGGGGCGAGGGCGGCGCGCAGCCACCGGCCGGCCTCCTCGAGGAAGGCAGGGGCGAGGTAGTCGACAGTGGCGGTGTGCGGGCGGACGCCGTCCCAGCCGACGGGGAGGATCTCGGGGTGCTCGCGCAGCACGCGGTGGGGCAGGCCCTCGTTCTTCAGCTCGGCCATCACGTAGGGCCCGGGGCGGGCCAGGAACAGCAGTCCTCGCTCGGCGCAGAGGTCGACGAACGCGGCGAGGTCGCGCTCGGGGCGGGTGCGGCCCTCGACGTCGATGCTGCCGTCGGGCAGCTCGTGGAAGAGCCAGGGGATGTAGCTCGCGACGGTGTCGCAGCCGGCGGCGACCGCGCTGTCGAGGCGGTCGCCCCACTCCTCGCGGGCGACCCGGAAGTAGTGGATCTCGCCGGCGACCAGGACGCGCGGCCGCCCGTCGACGTGGAGCTCGCGGTGCTGGATCTCGATCATCTGCTGGACCTCGGGAGGGTTGCGAGGGGCTGTGACGGCGGTTACAGTGAAAACGTTATCAGAAAACGTTTACAGCATGCCAACCCCACGAGGAGGCCGGAGCAGTGCGGAACCGCGAGGCGACGATCCAGCAGGTGGCCGAGCGCGCCGGGGTGTCCATCGCGACCGTCTCCCGGGTCGCCAACGGCACCGGCCAGGTCTCCGCGACCACGCGTGAGCGGGTCGCCTCCGCGATCGAGGAGCTCGGCTTCCGGCCGTCCCACTTCGGTCGCGCCCTCGTCTCCCGCACCCACGGCGCGGTCGGCGTCGTGCTGCCCGGTCTGTCCGGGCCCTACCACTCCGAGGTGATCGCCGGCTTCGAGCAGGCCGCCGTGGAGGCCCGGCTGGCTGTGCTGATCCTCGGCACCCACCTGCTCGAGGGCTCCGGCGACCGGGTGCTCGACCTCGCCGGCCGCGTGGACGGCCTGGTCGTCCTCGGCGGGTCCGTCGTCGAGGACCCGGTGCTCGACCGGCTCGTGGACCGGGGCTTCCCGGTCGTGCAGATGGCCGGCGCGCCGCACGCCCGCGTCACCACGGTCCGCTCCGAGGCGCACGACGCCGTCTTCGAGCTCACCCGGCACCTCGTCGAGGACCACGGGCACACCGACCTGGTCTTCCTCGGCGACCCCACCAACTCACCCGACGCCACCGAGCGGTGGCTCGGCCACCGCGACGCCCTGCGCGCCCTCGGCCTGCCCGACGACGCCGAGCCGGTGCGCTGCTCGCACGACCAGGCGGGGGGCATGACGGCCGCGGCCGCCGTGCTCTCCGGCCCCCACCCGCCCCGGGCCGTGGTCTGCGCCAACGACGAGGTCGCGCTCGGGGTCCTCGTCTACGCGCTGGGCCACGGTGTCCGGGTGCCCCAGGACCTCGCGCTCACCGGCTTCGACGGCCTGCCCGTGACGGCCCTGACCCGTCCGGGGATCACCTCGGTCCGCCAGCCGATGCGCGAGCTCGGCCGCCGTACGCTCGAGGAGCTGCGCGCGGTCCTCACCCGCGCCGACCCCACCGCTCCGCCGCGCGACGTCGTGATCGCGACCGAGGTCGTGCTGCGCGAGTCGTGCGGGTGCCCGGCCCCCGACACCGGCTAGCGCGCGACCCCGCGCCCGCCCGCCCCACCGACCCCCGCCCGCCCGCCCCACCGACCCCCGCCCGTGCGCCCTGCGCGCGTGGCGTCACCTCGGCGCGCGCCGAGCCGTCGTCCTCGTGACCGCCGCGTCACCCGGCGACCGCGTCCGGCACGCCCGCCCCTGCACGGCACCCCGACATCTCGGAACCCTCTCGGAAAGGACCACCGTCCATGTCCCTCCAGCTCCCCTGGCGCCGATCGCTCGTCACCCTGGCCGCCCTGGCCACCACCGCCCCGCTGCTCGTCGGCTGCAACCCCGACGCGAAGGCCGGCCCGTCGCTGACCAAGGACGGGCTGATCGCCAACATCAACGGCGGTGGCTTCTCCTCGAGCGCGAACCCGCAGCGCAACTTCAACCCCTACCTGCCGACCGCGCTCACCACCACCTTCACCTACGAGCCGCTGTTCATGGTCGACAACTACAACTGCGACGTGGAGCCGTGGCTGGCGACCGACCAGACCTACACCGACCCCACGCACCTGAAGGTGACGCTGCGCCAGGGCGTCAAGTGGTCCGACGGCCAGGTCCTCACGGCCGGGGACGTGGCCTTCACCTTCGACATGATCAAGAAGAACCCCGCCCTCGACACCGCCGGCGCCTGGGCGAACCTCGCCTCGGTCGAGGCCGACGGCGAGGACACCGTGGTGTTCACGCTCAAGGAGCCCTCGAGCTCCGCGCTGTTCAAGGTGTCGAACGTCAAGATCGTGCCCGAGCACGTGTGGTCGAAGGTCAAGGACCCGACGTCGTACACCAATGAGAAGCCGGTCGCGACCGGGCCGTTCCTGCCGAGCAGCTTCAACGGCACCCACCTCAAGCTCCAGCGCAACAAGGACTACTGGAACGCGAAGGACGTCAAGGTCCAGCAGCTGAGCTTCTCCCAGCCGGGCGACCAGGACACCGACAAGCTGCGCCTCGCGCGCGGCGACTACGACTTCAACACGATGTTCGTCACCGACATCGACAAGACCTTCGTGGACAAGGACCCGGACCACAACAGGTACTGGTTCCCGGCCGGCGCCGACATCAGCCTCTACCTCAACCTGACGATGGAGCCGTTCAACGACGTCGGCTTCCGCAAGGCGCTCTCGTACGCCGTCGACCGCGACGAGATCGTCGAGAAGGCCGAGAACGGCTACGTCGAGCCGGCCTCGCAGACCGGCCTGCTGCTGCCCGGACAGAAGGACTGGCTGGCGCCGGAGTACGCCGACGGCGCGACGGTCCCCTACGACCCCGACGAGGCCAAGCAGATGTTCACCGACGCGGGCTACTCCTACGACTCCGACGGCCGGCTGCTCGACAAGGCCGGCAAGCCACTGAGCATCGAGTTCAAGGTGCAGGCCGGCTACCTCGACTGGGTGACCGCCGCGAACATCGTCAAGTCCAACCTCGACAAGGTCGGCATCGACGTGGACGTCCGCACCGCGGCGCCGGCCGACGTCGAGAACGACCGGGCCATCGGCAACTACGAGATGGAGTTCGGCGTGCACGGCGGGTCGTGCGACATGTTCGAGAACTACGACAACCCCCTCGGCTCGGACAAGACCGCGCCGATCGGCAAGCCCGCCGTCGCCAACTTCGTGCGCTGGCAGGACCCGGAGACCGACCGGCTGCTCGCCCAGCTCGGTGGCTCGCCCGACGTCGAGAAGCAGAAGGAGGCCGTCGCCGGCCTGCAGAGGATCATGGTGGAGCAGGTCCCGACGATCCCGCTGTGGTACGGCGCTCGCTGGTTCCAGTACCGCACGAAGAACGCCACCGGCTGGCCCTCGGAGCAGGACCCGTACGCCGCTCCCGGCGACCAGCTCAAGATCATGACGTCGCTGAAGCCCGCGTCGGCGAAGTGAGGTCGGCGTGCGCTACTTCCTGAGGAGGCTCGGCTTCTTCGTCGCCACGCTGTGGGCCGCGGTCACGCTCAACTTCCTGATCCCGCGGCTCCAGCCGGGCGACCCCGCCCGGGCCATGGCCAGCCGGCTGGCCGGCCAGAACAAGCAGGTGACGCCGGAGCAGCTCGACGCGATCAACCTGATGATCGGTGCGCCGCACGGCAACCTGCTCTCGCAGTACGTCGACTACCTCGACAACATCGTGCACGGCCGCTTCGGCATCTCCTACAGCGCGTTCCCCACGCCCGTGGGCGAGCTGATCCTGCAGAAGCTGCCCTGGACGCTGGTCCTGGTCGGCGTCACCCAGGTCATCGCGTTCGTCGCGGGGTCGCTGCTCGGCGCGTTCGCCGCGTGGAGGCGCAACACCCGCTTCGACACGGTCGTCTCGCTGGGGTCGACGTTCATCGGCACGCTGCCGTTCTTCTGGATCGCGCTGCTGCTGCTCTACGTCTTCGCCTTCACGCTGCAGTGGCTGCCGGACACCGGAGGGTACGGCGACGGGTTCACGCCCGGCTGGAACTCCGACTTCCTGGCGTCGGCGGCGTACCACAGCGTGCTGCCGGCGATGGCGATCCTGGTCACCGCGCCGATCGGCTGGATCATGGGGATGCGCAACACCATGGTCCAGACCCTCGGCGAGGACTACCTGCGCCTGGCCCGCGCCAAGGGGCTGACCCAGCGCCGCATCGCCCTGCGCTACGGCGCCCGCAACGCGATCCTGCCCAGCGTCACCGGCTTCGCGATAGCGCTCGGGTCGGTGCTCGGCGGGCAGGTGCTCATCGAGCAGATCTTCGGCTACCCCGGCCTCGGCAACCTGATGTTCGGGGCGCTCGGTGACCGCGACTACCCGCTGATCCAGGCGCTGTTCCTGTTCAGCACCGTCGCGGTGCTCGTCGCCAACCTGGTGGCCGACCTGCTCTACGGCGTCCTGGACCCGCGGGTCCGGAGAGGAGCGACGGCATGAGCGAGCCCGTCTCCAGCACCGCTGCCCAGCCCGGCGCCGTCGCCGGCGTCCAGGCGCCCGTCGGCCTCAGTGCCGGCTCGCGTCCCGCCCGCCGCCGGCGCGGTCCCGACTGGTTCGCCGTGCTGTGGGCCAACCGCAAGGCGCGCATCGGTCTGGTGCTGCTGGCGCTGTTCGTGCTGGTCGCCGTCTTCGCCCCCGTGGTCGCGCCGTTCTCGCCGAGCGACACCTCCTCGGAGGGCTCGCTCGGGATCAGCGGCAGCCACCTGCTCGGCACGACCCAGCAGGGGCACGACGTGTTCAGCCAGCTCGTCTTCGGCGCGCGCACGTCGCTGGTCGTCGGCCTGCTCGGCGGGCTCGTCTCGACGCTGATCGCGCTCGTCATGGGGCTGACGGCCGGCTACCTGCAGGGGCTCGTCGACGACGTGCTGTCGTTCTTCATCAACCTGGCGCTGGTCATCCCCGTGCTGCCGTTGATGGTGACGCTCGCGTCGTACTCCCCGGTCCGCGGCATCGGCCTGATCATCTTCATCATCTCGGTCACGGGGTGGGCCTGGGGCGCGCGCATGAAGCGCGCCCAGATCATCACCCTGCGCACCCGCGACTACGTCACCGCCGCCAAGTTCGCCGGCGACGGCGCGGTCCGGATCATCTTCCGGGAGATCATGCCCAACATGCTGTCCCTGGTCGTGGCCGGCTTCATCGGGGCCGCGACCGCCGCCATCGGTGCGGAGGCCGGCCTGACGTTCATCGGTCTGGGCGACCCGAACACCAACAGCTGGGGAACCATGCTGTTCATGGCCCAGAACGGCTCGGCCATGCTCACCGGGCTCTGGCCGTGGCTGGTCGCCCCCGGGCTCGCGCTCGCCCTGCTCGTCACCGCGCTCACGCTCGTCAACTTCGGCGTCGACGCGCTCAGCAACCCGCACCTGAGGGAGGACTGACATGTCCGGGAGCCACCTGCTCGAGGTCGAGGGCCTCTGCGTCGACTACGCCCCGCGCGGGCGTCCGGTCGCGCACGCCGTCCGCGACGTCTCGCTGCACATCGACGAGGGCGAGTTCGTCGGCCTGCTCGGGGAGTCGGGGTGCGGCAAGTCCACGCTCGGCACCGCCCTGCTGCGGCTGACCGAGCGCCCGGCGGCCATCACCGCCGGCACGGTCCGCTTCGACGGCCGCGACATCACCCACCTGTCCGAGCGCGAGCTCCGGCCCGTGCGGTGGACCGAGCTCTCGACGGTGTTCCAGTCGAGCATGAACTCGCTCAACCCGGTGATGACCGTCGAGGCGCAGTTCCGCGACGTCATCGAGACGCACACCGACCTCGGCGGCAGGGCGGTCACCGAGCGGGCCGCCGAGCTGCTCGAGATGGTCTCGATCGACAGGAGGTTCCTGCGGTTCTACCCGCACGAGCTCTCCGGCGGCATGAAGCAGCGCGTCTCGCTGGCGCTGGCGCTGGCGCTGCATCCGCGGCTGGTGGTGCTCGACGAGCCGACCACCGGGCTCGACGTCGTCGTGCAGCGGTCCATCATCGAGAACCTGCGCGCGCTCCAGCAGGAGCAGGGCTTCGCGGTGCTCTTCATCAGCCACGACATCGGCACCGTGCTCGAGGCCGCCGACCGGGTGATGGTGATGTACGCCGGCGAGATCGTCGAGCAGCAGCCCGCGGGCGGGATGCTGCGCGACCCGGCGCACCCCTACGCCAAGGGCATGCTGGGGTCGTACGCCGACCCGCGCGCCGAGACCATCGAGATCACCTACGTTCCCGGCCGGCCGCCGTCGCTGGTCGACCCGCCCACCGGGTGCGCGTTCGCGGCGCGCTGCCCGGAGGCGGTCGACCTCTGCCACAGCACGAGCCCGGCCCTGCTGCCGCTCGGCGCCGGCGAGGTGGCCTGCCACGTCGCGCAGCAGGAGCGCGCCGACGGCCACGCCACCACCAGAGGCTTCGCCGGTCCGGCGTTCACCCGCAGCACCGACCCGGCCGAGGCGCTGAGGGCGACCGCCGACCGCGACGTGGTGCTCGCCCTCGACGGCGTCTCCAAGCGCTACACACGCCGGCGCAACCGGCGTACCACCCACGTCGACGCGCTGCGCGACGTCTCCTTCGAGCTGCGGCGCGGCCGCGTGACCGCCCTGGTCGGGCAGAGCGGCAGCGGCAAGAGCACGCTCGCCCGCCTCGTCACCGGCGTGGAGCGGCCGGACGCGGGCCACATCCGCTGCCTGGACCAGAACGTCGAGACCCTGCGGGGCCGGCGGCTGCGGGACTTCCGGCGGCACGTGCAGATGGTCTTCCAGGACCCGTTCTCGGCGCTGAACCCCAACCGCACGCTGGGCTACGCGCTGAGCCGGCCGCTGCGCAACTACCAGGGCCTCGGCGCGGCCGACGCGCGCGCCCGCGCCGTGGAGCTGCTGGAGACCGTCGGGCTGACGCCGGGGGAGCGCTACCTCGACCTGTTCCCGCACGAGCTCTCCGGGGGCCAGCGCCAGCGGGTCGTGGTGGCCCGCGCGCTGGCGCCCGAGCCGCAGGTGCTCATCGCCGACGAGCCGATCTCGATGCTCGACGTGTCGATCCGCGCCGAGGTCCTCGAGCTGCTCGACGGGCTGGTCCGCCAGCGCGACATCGCCGTCCTCTACATCACCCACGACCTGCTCTCGGCGCGGATGCTGGCCGACGACGTGCTGGTCCTCAACGAGGGCGTCCTGGTCGAGAGCGGCGACGCGCTCAGCGTGATCCGCAACGCCCAGCAGGACTACACCCGCCTCCTGGTCGACGCCATCCCCAACCCGTACGCCGCCCGCTAGTCCGAGGCGTCCGGCCGTCGCGCTTCTCCCGCGCCCCCCCCCGCGCCCCTCCCGTCCCACGATTACCTGGGTCCCCTGGTGATCGTGCACTTCCCCGGGTGTGCACACCTGGGGGAGCACCGGTTCTCCTGGGGAGGGGGTGCGGCGGCTCGCCGGTGCCGGGTCGGGCCGCCGCCCGCACCGATCGACCCCGGCCGACCACTCGGACGTGGACTGTCCGCTGGTCCGTCGCGGGTCCCCGCGTGGGTACGTCGACAGGCGTCGTACCAGGTCCGCACTGCACGTCCGAGTGGTCGTCGGCGGCACGGTGTCTACGCGCCCCGGCTCACCCGGCTCTCCCGGCTCACCCGACGGTGGGACCCAGCAGCTGCTCGAACGGGGTGGGGTTCTCCAGGGGGTCGACCGGGGCCGGCCGCGGGCGGCGCAGGACCAGGTCGGCCAGCTCGCGGCCGGCGCGGTCGACCCGGGCGGCGAGGCCGCCGGACGGACCGCCGGTGCCGAAGTCCTCGCTGGCCGCGAAGACGCCGGTGGGTACGACGTCCGCGCGCAGGTACGCGAACAGGGGCCGCATCGCCATGTCGACCACCAGCGAGTGCCTCGCCGTGCCGGCGGTCGCCCCGAGCAGCACGGGCGTGCCCTCCAGCGACCCCTTCTCGAGCACGTCGAGGAAGGACTTGAACAGCCCGCTGTAGGACGCGCTGAACACCGGTGTCACGGCGATGACCGCGTCCGCGCGGCGGACCAGGTCGACGGCGTCGGCGAGCGCTCCCGAGGGGAACCCGGTCAGCAGGTTGTCGGTGACGGCGTGCGCGAGGTCGCGCAGCTCCACGACCTCGACCCGGACCTCGTCCTGCCCGTCGAGCCCGAGCCGCAGTGCCCGCTCGGCGGCCGCCGCGAGCTGGTCGGCGAGCAGGCGGGTGGTCGACGGCCGGCTGAGCCCGGCGGTCACGACCGCGATCGTGCGGGTCATGCGGACACCTGGTCCGAGACGGTCGACGCCGCCACCAGGGACGAGTGGGTCGGCGCGTCCGGGACGTGCGCGGGGCGCAGCGCCGCGAACTCCTTGCGCAGCACCGGCACGACCTCCTCGCCGAGCAGGTCGAGCTGCTCGAGCACCGTCTTGAGCGGCAGGCCGGCGTGGTCCATGAGGAACAGCTGGCGCTGGTAGTCCCCGACGTAGTCGCGGAACCCGAGCGTCCGCTCGATGACCTGCTGCGGGCTGCCCACGGTCAGCGGCGTCTGGGCCGAGAAGTCCTCGAGCGAGGGCCCGTGGCCGTAGACGGGTGCGTTGTCGAAGTACGGCCGGAACTCGCGGACGGCGTCCTGGCTGTTGTGCCGCATGAACACCTGGCCGCCGAGCCCGACGACGGCCTGGTCGGCGGAGCCGTGCCCGTAGTGCTCGAAGCGGCGGCGGTAAAGCCCGACCATCTGCTGGGTGTGCGTCGAGGGCCAGAAGATGTGGTTGGCGAAGAAGCCGTCGCCGTAGTACGCCGCCTGCTCGGCGATCTCGGGCGAGCGGATCGAGCCGTGCCACACGAACGGCGGCACGCCGTCGAGGGGACGCGGGGTGGACGTGAAGCCCTGCAGCGGCGTGCGGTACTTGCCCTCCCAGGTGACGACGTCCTCGCGCCAGAGCCGGCGCAGCAGGTGGTAGTTCTCGATCGCGAGCGGGATGCCGTCACGGATGTCCTTGCCGAACCACGGGTAGACCGGGCCGGTGTTGCCACGGCCCATCATCAGGTCGACGCGGCCGTCGGAGAGGTGCTGCAGCGTCGCGTAGTCCTCGGCGATCCGCACCGGGTCGGTCGTGGTGATCAGCGTCGTCGAGGTCGACAGGATGATCCGCTCGGTCTGCGCGGCGATGAACGCCAGCGTCGTGGTGGGGGCGGACGGGACGAACGGCGGGTTGTGGTGCTCGCCGGTCGCGAAGACGTCGAGCCCGACCTCCTCGGCCTTGCGGGCGATCGCCACCGTCGCCTTGATCCGCTCGTGCTCGGTCGGCGTGGCGCCGGTGGTGGGGTCGGTGGTGACGTCGCCGACGGTGAAGATCCCGAACTGCATGGTCGCTCCTCGGTAGTTGCAGATTCAACTATACGAACCAGCGGCGGTCGGCGTCTATTCCGCCCGCTCCGGCCGTCGCCGCGCCGGGTAGCCTCGCGGGCGTGCTGACACTGGGACGTCGGACCTTCTCCGACACCGACCTCCTCGTGATGGCGATCGTCAACCGCACGCGGGACTCGTTCTACGACCGCGGGGCGACGTACGCCGCGGAGGCGGCCCTCGAGCGCGTGCGGGCCGTCGTCGCGGCGGGCGCCGACCTCGTCGACATCGGCGGGGTCAAGGCCGGCCCCGGCGAGGTCGTCGACGTGGACGAGGAGATCCGGCGCACGGTGCCGTTCGTGGCCCGGGTCCGCGAGGAGTTCCCCGACCTCGTGGTCAGCGTCGACACCTGGCGCGCGGAGGTCGGCCGCGAGGTCTGCCGGGCCGGCGCCGACCTCCTCAACGACGCGTGGGGCGGGTTCGACCCCGCTCTCGCGGAGGTGGCCGCGGAGTTCGGCGCGGCC
The DNA here is from genome assembly GCA_963781745.1 of uncultured Actinomycetota bacterium. Lineage (GTDB taxonomy): Bacteria > Actinomycetota > Actinomycetes > Propionibacteriales > Nocardioidaceae > Nocardioides_B. The sequence goes on from CAWAHH010000013.1 coordinate 232,477, forward strand.
CTGGTCTGCACGCACACCAACGGCGCGACCCCGCGCACGCCGCCGCACCGTCCGGCGTACGACGACGTGGTGGCCGCCGCGATCACCGACACCGTCGCGCTCGCCGAGCGGGCGGTGTCCCTGGGCGTGCGCCGCGACAGCCTGCTGATCGACCCGGCGCACGACTTCGACAAGAACACCTGGCACTCCCTGGAGCTGACCCGCCGCCTCGACGAGATGGTCGCGACGGGCTGGCCGGTGCTGGTGTCCCTGTCCAACAAGGACTTCGTCGGTGAGACGCTCGACCGCGGCCTGGGGGAGCGGCTGACCGGGACGCTCGCGGCGACCGCGATCAGCGCCTGGCAGGGCGCCCGCGTCTTCCGTGTCCACGAGGTCGCCGAGACCCGCGACGTGCTCGACATGGTGGCCGCCGTCCGCGGTACCCGGCAGCCGGCCCGGGTGGTCCGCGGCCTGGCCTGACAGCGACCGGGGTTACTGTCGCGGGCGTGATCACCGCCGTGGCGCTCTGCCCGCACCCGCCGCTGCTGCTGCGCGAGCTCGGCGGTGCCGCGGACCCGGTGGCCGACCTGCGCGCCGCCGCGGTGGCCGCCGTCCGCGCGGTCACGGCCGGCGCCGACAGCGTGGTGGTGGTCGGTCCCGCCGACGCCGCGGGGGACTGGGACCCGGCCACGCCCGCCGACGTCCGCCGGTTCGGTACGACGGCGGCGCCGACGCGCTCGGGGCTGCCCCTGTCCCTCGCCGTCGGCGCCCGCCTGCTGGCCGAGGCCGGCTGGGGCGGCCGGGTCGTGCTCCGGGCGACCGGCTGGGACGCCTCGGCCGACGAGCTCGAGCACCTGGCGAGCGCCCTGCGCGAGGGGGACCGGCGCACGGCCCTGCTCGTGCTCGGCGACGGGAGCGCGCGACGGGGGGAGAAGGCGCCGGGCTACCTCGACGACCGCGCGTTCCCCTTCGACGACGCGCTCGCCAAGGCGCTGGCCGACGGCGACGCCGTGGCCCTGCGCGACCTCGACGCCGACCTGGCCCGCGACCTCATGGTGCTCGGCCGGACGCCGCTGCGGCTGCTGGGCACGGTCGCCGCCGGGTCGGCCGGGGCCGGCGCGGTGGACGCCGACCTGACCTACCGCGACGACCCCTTCGGCGTCACCTACCTGGTCGCCACCTGGCGGCTCCCGGCCTGACCGGCCCGCCCTGCCGGGAGTCGTCTCACCGCCGTGCCACCAGCAGCGCCTGCGCCGAGCGGGCGACCAGCCCCTGCTCGTCGTACACCAGCGACGTCGCCATCCCCACGCTCCCGCTCGACAGGGTCGTGGTGGCGTCGAGGCAGAGCCACTCGCCGACCGGCGGGCGCAGCACGTGCACGGTCAGCTCGGTGTTGAGGAAGCCCCACTCCGCCGGGTCGAGCGCCGCGGAGACCCCCGACGCCGAGTCCACGCACGTCATCAGCCGCTGCACCGGGGTCGTCGCCTCGCCCTCGACGAGGTCGACCCGCGGTCGCATCCAGACCACGCCGGGGCCGGGCTCGGTGACCGCGCCGTGGATCCAGCGCCACTCGACCGCGTCGAGGTACCCGCCGGTCCAGCTCGCCGGCGGCGCCTTCTCGACGCCGTCGCCGGGCCCGTGGTCGAGGGGCCGGGACCCCGTCGCCGGTCCGTCCTCGGTGGCCGGGAACAGCCACGCGGACGCCCGCGCGCAGGCGCGCCCGCGCCCCTCGTCGTACGCCGTCGCCTCGCAGAGCTCGACCGTCCGGCCGGGTCGCGCGACCGACGCCTCGACCCGCAGCGGGCCGACCGGGACCGGGCCGAGGAGCTCCAGGGTGAGCCGTCCCACGACCCGGGCGGGGCCCTCGCGCCCGAGCCGCTCCACGGCGCGGGTGAGCAGCGCCGCGGGCGGCCCGCCGTGCTGGGACTCCGTGCCCCACGGGCCCGCCGTCGAGCCGGTGGAGACGAAGCGGCCGGGGCCGTCGGGGACGTAGAAGGGGTGCACGGGAGCCATCATGCCCGGGGCCCGGGGAGCGCTCCGGGGTCGATTTCTTGTTCGACCGACGCCCTGTGTATCCTTCCTTGTCGCTTGCCCCTTTAGCTCAGTCGGCAGAGCGTCTCCATGGTAAGGAGAAGGTCTACGGTTCGATTCCGTAAAGGGGCTCTGGGTTCGGCTCCTCGTCTCGGCGAGGATCCCGTCCCGGTGGCGGGGTAGCTCAGGTGGTTAGAGCACACGGCTCATAATCGTGGTGTCGCGGGTTCGAGTCCCGCCCCCGCTACTGCGCACCAGCAGACAGCAGCACACGTCAGGCACGACCGGGCGCTTGCGCCCGATGGCACACTTGAACGGTTGCCCGGCAGGGCAGCACCCGCAAGAGCAACCGAGCAGCACACCGAAGGAAGAGGCAGTCCCGTGGCCAGCAAGAGCTCCGATGTCCGCCCCAAGATCACCATGGCCTGCGTGGAGTGCAAGGAGCGCAACTACATCACCAAGAAGAACCGCCGCAACGACCCGGACCGCATGGAGCTGAAGAAGTTCTGCCCCCGTTGCCGCACCCACACCGCGCACCGCGAGACGCGCTGACGCATCCCGTCTCCACGCCGACGGCCCCGGGTCACCCCGGGGCCGTCGCTGCGTCCGGGCCCGGTCCGCGGCCCGGCGACGGGTAGATTCCTGCCATGGCCGTCGACGCATCCCTCGCGGGCCGCACCTTCCCCGCGACCCCGCCCTATGTCGTCTCCCGCGAGAAGATCCTCGAGTTCGCGCGCGCGACCGGATCGACGTACGACGGGGGAGCCGCACCGGCGACGTTCCCCATCGTGGTCGCCTTCGCCGCGATGACCGCGCTGATGGAGGACCCCTCGGTCGGGATCGCCCTGCACCGGGTGGTGCACGGCGACCAGCGCTTCACCTACACCCGGCCCGTGGTGGCCGGCGACGAGCTCAGCGCCACGCTGACCGTCGACACCCTGCGGCAGATCGGCGGCGCGGACATCATCGGCACCCGGAGCGAGATCGCCGACGCCGACGGGCACCCGGTGTGCACCGCGTTCGCCACCCTGGTCCACCGCGGGGAGGGCGCATGAGCACCGCACCGGGCACGACGGCGGCCACGATGAGCGCCGGGGACGTGCTGCCGGAGCAGACCTACACGGTCACCCGGGCGCACCTGGTCCGCTACGCCGGCGCCAGCCTCGACTTCAACCCGATCCACTGGTCCGAGCGGGTCGCCACGTCCGTCGGCCTGCCCGGCGTGATCGCGCACGGCATGTTCACCCTGGCCCTGGCCGCGCGCGCCCTCGACACCTGGGCCGGCGGCACCGGCCACGTGGTCGAGCTCAGCTCGAAGTTCACCAAGCCCGTGGTGGTCCCCGACGACGACGCCGGCGTCGAGGTGGTGGTCCGCGGCACCGTCGCGAACGTCACCGACCAGGGCGTGCAGGTCTCCCTGGAGGTCCGCTGCGGCGAGGAGAAGGTGCTCGGGATGCCCAAGGCGGTCCTGCGTGCCTGACCCCTCCCCGGAGCGGCTGGCCGAGCACACCACGCTGCGCCTCGGCGGGCCGGCGCGCGTCGTGCACGCGACCACCGAGGAGGCGCTGCTGGACGCCGTACGCTCCGCCGACGCCGCGGGCACCCCGGTCCTTGTCCTCGGCGGCGGCAGCAACCTCGTCGTGGCCGACGAGGGCCTCGAGGGCACGGTCGTGCGGGTGGAGACGCGCGGCGTGGCCGTCGACGCCGACGCGTGCAGCGGCGCCATGGTGACCGTCGCGGCCGGCGAGCCCTGGGACCCGTTCGTGGCACTGGCCGTCGAGCGCGGCTGGGTCGGGGTCGAGGCGCTCTCCGGCATCCCCGGCAGCGTCGGGGCCACCCCGATCCAGAACGTCGGCGCCTACGGCCAGGAGGTCGCCGACACGGTCGCCTCCGTGCGCTGCTGGGACCGTGTCGAGGGCCGGCAGCGGACCTTCTTCGCCGGGGACTGCGGCTTCGGCTACCGCACCAGCCGCTTCAAGCGCGATCCCGGACGGTACGTCGTCCTGGCGGTCGCCTTCCAGCTGCGGCTGGGCGACCTGGGGGAGCCGGTGCGCTACGCGGAGCTGGCGCGGGTGCTCGGCGTGGAGGTGGGCGCGCGCGTGCCCGCCGCCGCCGTGCGCGACGCGGTGCTGACGCTGCGACGGGGCAAGGGCATGGTGCTCGACGCGGCCGACCACGACACCTGGAGCGCGGGCTCGTTCTTCACCAACCCGGTCCTCGACCCCACCGCCGCCGACCGGCTGCCCGCCGACGCGCCGCGCTGGCGCCAGCCCGACGGCGACCACGAAGACCAGCGCCGCCTGGCTGATCGAGCACGCCGGCTTCACCCGCGGGCACGGCAGCGACCGGGCCGCGCTCTCGGGCAAGCACACGCTGGCGCTCACCAACCGTGGTGGCGCGAGCACCGCCGACCTGCTGGCCCTGGCAGGCGAGGTCCGCGACGGGGTCGCGGAGCGATTCGGGCTGCTCCTCGAGCCCGAGCCCGTCCTGGTCGGCTGCGCGCTGCCCGAGCGCGTCGCCCGCTGAGCGCGCTGACGCGGGACCGGAGGTGGGTCAGAAGCCGCTGGTCGTGGAGGACGACGTGGTGACCGCGCCGAGGACCCCCACGGCGAGCAGGAACAGCACGCCGAGCACGGCGAGCACCAGGAAGACCGTGCCGATCAGGCCGAGGATGTAGCCCGCCTGCGCCGAGCCGCGGCCGCCGAGCTGGCCGTGGGAGGCGTCGATCTCGGCGACCGTGCGCTTGCCCATCCGCCACGCGAAGGGCGCGAGGATGCCGCAGACGACGAAGCCGAGGATGCCCAGCACCAGTGAGGTGGTCGCCTTGGGGTGGTCGGGCGCGTAGGCGACGGGGTAGCCCTGCGGCGGGCCGTAGGGCGGCTGCTGGCCGTAGCCGGGCTGGCCGTATCCCTGCTGGCCGGGAGGCGGGGCGGGAGGGTACTGCTGGCCCTGCTGCTGCTCCCAGTAGCCCGGCTGCTGAGGCTGCTGAGGCTGCTGGCGCTGCTCGTCGTCGCCCGGCGCGTTCGTCATGGCGACAGCGTAGGGGCTGGACCGGACAGCCACGTGTCGATCGCGTCGAGTGTGGAGGAGCGGATCGCGTCGGGGGCCTGGGAGGCCCGCACCGACATCCGGGCCAGCTCCGCGAGGGTCCCGTCGTCCAGCCCGTGGGCGGTGCGGACGGCGTCGTACTGCGCGGCCAGCCGCGGCCCGAACAGCAGCGGGTCGTCCGATCCGAGGGCGACCGTGGCCCCGGCGGCGAGCAGCTGCGGCAGCGGGACCGACGCCAGGTCGGGGTAGACGCCGAGGGCGACGTTGGAGGCCGGGCAGACCTCGAGCGCGACCCCCTCGGCCACCACCCGGTCGAGCAGCGCGGGGTCCTCGGCCACCCGGACGCCGTGGCCGAGCCGGTCGGCGTGCAGGTGGTCGAGGCAGGCGCGCACGCTCGGCGCGCCGAGGAGCTCCCCGCCGTGCGGGGCGAGCATCAGACCGGCCCGCTCGGCGATCGCGAAGGCGCCGGCGAAGTCGGCCGTCGAGCCCCGGCGCTCGTCGTTGGACAGCCCGAAGCCGACCACGCCGCGGCCGGCGTACTGCGAGGCGAGCCGGGCCAGGGTGCGGGCGTCGAGGGGGTGCCGGGTCCGGTTCGCGGCGACCACGACGGCCATCCCCAGCCCGGTCGCCGCCGAGCTCTCCCGGACGGCGTCGAGCACGAGGTCGGTGAACGCGGTGATCCCGCCGAAGCGGGCGGCGTACCCGCTCGGGTCGACCTGGATCTCCAGCCACCGGCCGCCGTCGGCGACGTCGTCCTCGGCGGCCTCGCGCACCAGCCGGCGGACGTCGGACTCGGTGCGCAGGACCGAGCGGGCCACGTCGTAGAGGCGCTGGAAGCGGAACCAGCCCTTCTCGTCGGCCGCCGACAGCCGCGGCGGCCACTCGTGCAGCAGCGCGTCCGGGAGCGCGATGCCGTCGCGGGCCGCGAGCTCGACCAGCGTGGCGTGCCGCATCGACCCCGTGAAGTGCAGGTGCAGGTGCGCCTTGGGCAGCGTCGCCAGCGCCCGGCGACCGGTGCGCGGCTCAGCCAAAGAGCTTCTGCAGCCGGGTGATCCCCTCGACGAGGTCGTCGTCGCCGAGCGCGTAGGAGAGCCGGAGGTAGCCCGGGGAGCCGAACGCCTCGCCGGGCACGATGGCCACCTCGACCTTGTCCAGGACCATCTCGGCGAGCTCGGCGGACGTGGTCGGGGTGACCCCGTCGACCTCGCGGCCGAGCAGGCCCCGCACGGAGGGGTAGGCGTAGAAGGCGCCCTGGGGCTCGGGGCAGACCACCCCGTCGATCTCGTTGAGCATCGAGACGATGGTGCGCCGGCGCCGGTCGAACGCCTCCTTCATCTCGTCGACGGCGGACAGGTCACCGGCCACCGCCGCGAGCGCTGCGCGCTGGGCGACGTTGGAGACGTTGGACGTCGCGTGCGACTGGAGGTTGGTGGCCGCCTTCACCACGTCGGCGGGCCCGATGAGCCAGCCGACGCGCCAGCCGGTCATGGCGTAGGTCTTCGCGACCCCGTTGACCACGATGCAGCGCTCCGCGAGCTCGGGCACCGCGACCGGCAGCGAGGCGGTCTCCAGGCCGTCGTACACGAGGTGCTCGTAGATCTCGTCGGTCAGCACCCACAGGTCGTGCTCGACCAGCCACCGCCCGATCGCCTCGACCTCGGCGGAGGAGTAGACCGCGCCGGTGGGGTTGGAGGGGGAGTTGAACAGCAGCACCTTGGTGCGCTCGGTGCGGGCCGCCTCGAGCTGCTCGACGGTGACCTTGTAGTCCTGGGTCTCGTCGGCGAGCACCTCGACGGGGACGCCGCCGGCGAGCCGGATCGACTCCGGGTAGGTCGTCCAGTACGGCGCGGGCAGGATCACCTCGTCACCGGGGTCGAGGATCGTCGCGAACGCCTCGTAGATCGCCTGCTTGCCGCCGTTGGTGACCAGCACCTGGGCCGGGGTGACGGCGTAGCCGGTGTCGCGCAGGGTCTTCTCCGCGATCGCCTCCTTGAGCTCGGGCAGCCCGCCGGCGGGGGTGTAGCGGTGGTTGCGGGGGTCCCGGCAGGCCTCGACGGCCGCGTCGACGACGTACCCGGGCGTGGGGAAGTCGGGCTCGCCGGCGCCGAAGCCGATGACCGGGCGGCCGGCGGCCTTGAGGGCCTTGGCCTTGGCGTCCACGGCCAGCGTCGCCGACTCGGCGATGCCGCCGATCCGGGCGGAGACCCGGGCGCGGGCGGAGGGCTGGCTGGCTGGCGGGTGGGGAGCGCTGCTCATGCCGCCTATGCTGTCACTCCCGGACCACTCCGCGAAGCCTGGGCCACGTGGGTCCGCGGCTCGGTTCGACTTCATTCCGGGCTTCCCCGTACACTTCACCCTTGGTGGATCTCACCCTTGATCGTCATGCCCGCACTCCGCTGACGCCCGCACCGTCCGAGCGCGCCCCGCGGGTCCGGGCCCGGCGTCGAGGAAGTCCACCGGAGGGCACTAGCTCAACTGGCAGAGCATCGGTCTCCAAAACCGAAGGTTGGGGGTTCAAGTCCCTCGTGCCCTGCTCGACCCGCCCGCGGTGACCGCCGCAGGCACCCGACCGGAAGGTGGAAGGAACCGTGACGCAGAGCCGCCCCGTGCGCTCGGGCTCGTCCTCGGGCGAGAAGCGGACCAGTCCCGCCACCTTCTACCGCCAGGTCGTGGCCGAGCTCCGCAAGGTCGTCTGGCCCACGCAGCAGCAGCTGATCACGTACTTCCTCGTGGTCCTGGTCTTCGTGCTCGTGGTCATGACGATCGTGTCCCTGCTCGACCTCGGGTTCGGACGCCTGGTCTTCAAGGTGTTCGGCTAGTCCGACCCCGCCCGACCGGGCCCGACCGGTCGAGAACCGGTCAGGCCGGACCGGTGACCGGGCCCCCGCAGACGAATCAGTGAAGGTAGTAACCGTGTCGCAGTCGTACGACGAACAGCCCGAGACCACCGACGTGGCCGACGTGCCCGCAGACGAGGTCGACGCCGCCGAGCAGGTGGCGGACGACGTCGAGGCCGCGCACGACGAGGCCCCCGCCGACGAGGCCGTCGTGGACGCCGAGGAGCGCGCCGACGAGGACCCGGACGCCGATCCGGCCGTCGAGGCCGACCTCGCGGAGGCCGCCGAGACCACCGACGAGGCCGCCGAGGACTTCCCCGAGGCCTCTGCCGAGGAGTCCGTCGACGCCCCGGTGGACGCGCTCGCGGAGTTCCGCGAGCTGCTGCGCTCGCAGATCGGCGACTGGTTCGTCGTGCACACCTACTCCGGCATGGAGAACAGGGTCAAGGCCAACCTCGAGAACCGGATCACCTCCCTCAACATGGAGGACTACATCCACGAGGTGATCGTCCCGACCGAGGAGGTCGCGGAGATCAAGAACGGCCAGCGCAAGCTCGTCAAGCGCACCGTGCTGCCGGGCTACGTCCTGGTCCGGATGGACCTCAACGACGAGTCCTGGGGCGCGGTGCGCCACACGCCGTCGGTCACCGGCTTCGTCGGGCACAGCCACCAGCCGGTGCCGCTGAGCCTGGAGGAGGTCGAGAGCATGCTTGCGCCGGCCGTCGCCGCGCAGGCCGAGGCCTCGGCCCCGGAGCAGGCCGGCGGGGGCGCCGCCGCCACGACCCGCAAGAAGGTCGAGGTCGCCGACTTCGACGTCTCCGACTCGGTGATGGTCGTCGACGGCCCGTTCGCGACGCTGCACGCCACGATCACCGAGATCAACGCGGAGTCGCAGAGGGTCAAGGCCCTCGTCGAGATCTTCGGCCGGGAGACCCCGGTCGAGCTGAGCTTCAGCCAGATCCAGAAGGTCTGAGGCCAGGGCCGGGCCCGCGACGAGCGGGCCGGGCCACGCACCACGTACGTGTGGCAGGGAAGACCTTTCCCGTCATGACCACGAGAGAAGGAAGATCGAGGAATGCCTCCCAAGAAGAAGATCGCCGCCCTGGTCAAGGTGCAGCTCAACGCCGGTGCCGCGACGCCCGCCCCGCCGGTGGGTACGGCGCTGGGCCCCCACGGTGTGAACATCATGGAGTTCTGCAAGGCGTACAACGCGCAGACCGAAGCCATGCGCGGCAACGTCATCCCCGTGGAGATCACGGTCTACGAGGACCGCTCGTTCACGTTCATCACCAAGACCCCGCCGGCCGCGGAGCTCATCAAGAAGGCTGCGGGCCTCGCGAAGGGCTCGGCCGTCCCGCACAAGGACAAGGTCGGCAAGCTGACCAAGGACCAGGTGCGCGAGATCGCGACGACCAAGCTCCCCGACCTCAACGCCAACGACATCGACGCGGCGATGAAGATCGTCGAGGGCACCGCCCGCTCGATGGGCATCACCACCGACTGAGGCGTCTGCGCGGACCGAGACGTCCCGCGTCGCACAGCACCACCGTGGCAGGGCAGCTGAGCGCCCGCTGACCACACTCTGGACGCACCACGAGAACGAGAGAAGGACCAGACATGCAGCGCAGCAAGACCTACCGGGCAGCGACGGAGTCGTTCGACCAGGACCAGCTGTTCAGCCCCCTCCAGGCGATCAAGGTCGCCAAGGGTGCCAGCAAGAAGAAGTTCGACGAGACCGTCGACGTGGCCATGCGCCTCGGCGTCGACCCCCGCAAGGCCGACCAGATGGTGCGCGGCACCGTCAACCTGCCCCACGGCACCGGCAAGACCGCCCGGGTCCTCGTGTTCGCCAACGGCGACAAGGCCGACGCCGCCCGTGAGGCCGGCGCCGACATCGTCGGCAGCGACGACCTCATCGAGAAGGTCGGCGGCGGCTGGCTCGACTTCGACGCCGTGGTCGCCACTCCGGACATGATGGGCAAGGTCGGCCGGCTCGGGCGCGTGCTCGGTCCGCGCGGCCTGATGCCGAACCCGAAGACCGGCACGGTCACCCCCGACGTCGCGAAGGCCGTCTCGGACATCAAGGGCGGCAAGATCGAGTTCCGCGTCGACCGGCACGCCAACCTGCACTTCATCATCGGCAAGGCCTCGTTCGGCGAGACCCAGCTGGCGGAGAACTACGCCGCGGCGCTCGAGGAGGTGCTGCGGCTCAAGCCGGCCAGCTCCAAGGGCCGCTACCTGCGCAAGGTGACGCTGTCGACGACGATGGGCCCCGGCATCCAGGTCGACCCGAACAAGGTCAAGAACGTCGCCGTCGAGGACGAGGCCTGAGCGACCGGCCTCCCTGCGGGGACGCGCACGCACGACGAGGGGCCGGGCAGCACGACTGCCCGGCCCCTCGCGCGTCCTCGCCCGTCGACCGGGCCCGCGGCTACTCGGTGAAGACGCGCTCGTCGATCAGCTGCTCGGTGACGACCCGGCCGCTGCTGTCGAAGCGGCTCTGGTCGAAGTGCTTGGCGAACTCCAGGTCCACGCCGGTGCGCCCGCTGCGGTTCTTCTCGATCGAGAGCACCGCCCAGTTGCGGAACTTGTCGACGTTGCCCATGTTGTACACGAGGTGGTGGCGTGCGACGACGTCGTACTTGTTGTTGAGCAGCAGCACGGTGTCGGCCTCGTAGGCCAGCGCCGACGAGCCGCGCATGTTGGACACGCGCATCCGCTTGCCGGCGACCAGGCCCTCCTTGTCGGAGGCGACCACGCACAGGATCGGTACGTCGTGGTCGAGGGCGAGGTCCTTGAGGCCCTCGGTGATCACGGTGGTCTGGCGGACTCGTCGAGCACGTCGGGGACGTGCACCTTCTGCAGGTAGTCCACGATCGACCAGCGGCGCGCTGCCCGTGGTCTCGTGCGCGGACACGATCACCTCGTTGACGGCGGCCAGGTCGGTGCCGGTGCCGGTGGCGCGGTGCAGGATCAGCCGGTCGGCGTACTCCTGGACGACCTCGAGCGCCTTGCACGCCGCCGTCGGTGTCGCGCAGCCGGTCCGCGAGCGAGCCGGTGCGGCCGTCGCTGGCCTCGAAGGCCTGCCGGATCCGGCTGATCTTCGGCGCCGTCGGCGCCGCCGAGGTGCCCGGCCTCGAGCGCGACCAGGCGGATCAGCAGCGTCTGCAGGTCGTGCTCGAAGGAGAAGATCACCGCGGAGCGGCCCGAGCGGGCCGCGTTGCGCGCGGCCTGCATCACCCAGGTGGTCTTGCCCAGGCCCTGCGGTCCGCCGAGCAGCACCAGCTCCCCGCCGCGGAGGCCGCCGCTGAGGTTCTGGTCGAGGATGTCGAAGCCGGTCGGCCACACGCGGGAGGCGGCGTGCGAGCCGGCCCGGACCCGGTAGTCGGCCTGCTCGAGCACGCCGGTGAGTGTCTGGGAGGAGAGATCCACGCCCGATCATGGACAGCCGGCGTCCGCGCCGACGCCGGAACGGCGGAATCCACCCGAACGGGGGACGGCCTGATTTGGCGGCCGGGAGAGCGGCTCCCGTACGAGTGGCCGGTGAAACCAGAGACCGCCGGTTGTCGCGCGTGCCCGGGCACGCAATCCGGGCGTACGTCGACTGAAGGTCCCGCTCAGCGGGCGGCCTGCGCAGGTGACACACGAGGTAGTGGTCGATCCGCTCGCGCGCGTGCGACCTCCGACGCCCCGTGCACCTGTGCCGGGGCGTTCGTCATGTGCGGGACCCGGCCGACGGGCTCCGGACCATCACTGATCCGGAAGGAGACCCATGGCGCGGCCAGACAAGACAGCCGACGTCGCAGAGCTCGTGGAGTCGTTCCAGGAGTCTGCGGGTGCTGTGCTGACCGAGTACCGCGGTCTCTCCGTGAAGCAGCTGCAGGACCTGCGGCGCGCGCTCGGCGAGAACGCCACCTACGCCGTGGTCAAGAACACGCTGACCAAGATCGCCGCGACCGAGGCGGGCGTCGAGGGCGTTCGACGACCTGCTCATCGGTCCGACCGCCATCGCCTTCATCAACGGCGACGTGGTCGAGGCGGCCAAGGGCCTGCGTGACTTTGCCAAGGCACACCCCTCCCTCGTGATCAAGGGCGGCGTCCTCGACGGCAAGTCCCTCGACGCGGCGGAGATCGCCAAGATGGCCGACCTCGAGTCGCGCGAGGTGCTCCTCGCGAAGCTCGCGGGCGGCATGCTCGCCTCGCTCAGCCAGGCCGTCTACCTGCTCAACGCCCCGCTCGCCCAGGCCGCCCGCCTCGCGGGTGCGCTGCAGGCGAAGGCCGAGCAGGACCCGTCGGTCCTCCGGGGTGGCGCCGGCGAGCCGGCCGCCGCCCCGGTCGAGGCCCCCGCCGAGGAGGCCGAGGCACCCGCCGACGAGACCGAGGCACCCGCCGAGGCCGCGGAGGCACCCGCCGAGGCAGCCGACAGCACGAGGAGACCACCGGCGACACCCCCGCCGCGGAGACCACCGAGTCCTGAGGGACCCGGCCGTCGCCACGGGACCCGCTGCAGCACCCCGTCACACAGCCCCACCAGCCGACACACCCACCGGCCCGCGCACCGCTCGGGTCAGCAACCCGGAAGGAAACGCCACCATGGCGAAGCTCACCACCGACGAGCTGCTCGACGCTTTCAAGGAGATGACCCTCCTCGAGCTGAGCGAGTTCGTGAAGCAGTTCGAAGAGACCTTCGGCGTCACCGCCGCCGCCCCGGTCGCGGTCGCCGCCCCGGCCGCCGGTGGCGGCGACGCTGCCGAGGCCGTCGAGGAGCAGGACGAGTTCGACGTCGTCCTCGAGGCCGCCGGCGAGAAGAAGATCAACGTCATCAAGGAGGTGCGCGCGCTCACCAGCCTCGGTCTCAAGGAGGCCAAGGAGCTGGTCGAGGCCGCGCCCAAGGCGGTCCTGGAGAAGGTCTCCAAGGAGGCCGCTCAGAAGGCCAAGGAGCCCTCGAGGGCGCCGGCGCCACCGTCACCGTCAAGTGACCTGAGCGCCCGACCCGGGGTCTCCCCGGGACACGGCGCACCCGCCCACGGCGGCTCGACCCTCGCGGGTCGGGCCGCCGTGGTCGTTCCCGGCCCGATGGCCCGTCACCCACGCGGGCCACCCGCGTCGTACTCGCCCGTAACCTCCCGCCCCGCCCGTCGTTGACTCCCTGGAACCGGCCGACCGCGGCCGGTGTGCGCGACGGCGAGGAGAGGCAGCCGTGGGCGTCGAGATCGAGGTCGACGGACCTGACGCAAGTCCTTCGGCAGGCAGCAGGTCTGGGGCGGCGTGAGCCTACCGTCCCGGCCGGCGAGATCTGCGTGATGCTCGGCCCCTCCGGCACCGGCAAGTCGGTCTTCCTCAAGGCGCTCATCGGCCTGCTCAAGCCGGACACGGGACGGATCCTCATCGAGGGCACCGACCTCGCGTCCTGCCCCGAGCGCGAGCTCTACGAGATCCGCAAGCTGTTCGGCGTGCTGTTCCAGGACGGCGCGATGTTCGGCTCGATGAACCTCTACGACAACGTCGCCTTCCCGCTGCGCGAGCACACCCGCAAGACCGAGTCCGAGGTCCGCATCGGTCGTGATGGAGAAGATGGAGCTCGTCGGCCTCGTCGGCGCCGAGGACAAGCTGCCCGGCGAGATCTCCGGCGGGATGCGCAAGCGGGCCGGGCTCGCCCGGGCGCTCGTGCTCGACCCCGAGATCGTGCTCTTCGACGAGCCGGACTCCGGCCTCGACCCCGTGCGTACGGCGTTCCTCAACCAGCTGATCGTCGACCTCAACGCGCAGATCGACGCCACCTTCCTGATCGTCACCCACGACATCAACACCGCGCGGACCGTCCCGGACAACATCGGCCTGCTCTACCACCGCCACCTCGCGATGTTCGGGCCCCGGGAGATGCTGCTGTCCTCGGAGGAGCCGGTGGTCCGGCAGTTCCTCAACGCCCAGCGGGTCGGCCCGATCGGCATGTCGGAGGAGAAGGACGCCGACGAGCTCGCTCAGGAGGCCGACCAGGAGCTGCCGCCGCTGCCGCCGATCCCGCTCCAGCTCGAGCCGTCCAACGGCCGGGCCCGGCGCAGCCAGCGCGAGCCGGGGGCGTGGTGCCGCGAGCACGGCGTGACCCCGCCGCCGGGCTCCTTCGCCGACGGTCTCGCCCTGGCGGCACTCTGATGTCCGCGGTGCCCAGCCCCGTGACCGCGCGGCTGCTCGCCCCGGTCGGCACCGCCGGCCGGCTGTTCGCCTTCGGCCTCGACGTCGGCCGCGCGACCTTCCGCCGGCCGTTCCAGGCGCGTGAGCTGGTCCAGCAGGCCTGGTTCATCGCGTCGGTCACGATCGTCCCCACGGCGCTGGTCGCCATCCCGTTCGGGGCCGTGATCGCCCTCCAGGTGGGCGGCCTGATCTCGCAGTTCGGTGCGCAGTCCTTCACCGGGTCGGCCGCGGTGCTCGCGGTCGTCCGCGAGGCCGGCCCGATCGCGACGTCGCTGCTGATCGCCGGGGCCGGCGGCTCGGCGATCGCGGCCGACCTCGGCGCCCGGACCATCCGCGAGGAGATCGACGCGATGCGGGTGCTGGGCATCGACCCGATGCACCGCCTCGTCGTCCCCCGGGTGCTGGCCTGCATGGCCGTCGCGGTGCTGCTCAACGGGCTGGTCAGCGTGGTCGGGGTGGCCGGCGGCTACGTGTTCAACGTGGTGCTCCAGGACGGCACCCCGGGCGCCTACCTCGCCAGCTTCACCGCCCTGGCCCAGCTGCCCGACCTGTGGCAGGGGATGGCCAAGGCGCTGGTGTTCGGCCTCGTCGCCGCGGTCGTCGCGGCCTACAAGGGCATGAGCGCCGGCGGCGGTCCGAAGGGCGTCGGGGACGCCGTCAACGAGTCCGTGGTGATCACCTTCCTGCTCCTGTTCGTCGTCAACTTCGTGATGAGCGCGGTGTACCTCCAGCTCGTCCCCTCGAAGACGGGGTGAGGGCCGCATGAGGACGGTCGACGTCCGGGCCGCCTACCGCCGCCCGCTGAGGTCGCTCGACACGCTCGGCTCGCAGCTCGCGTTCTACCTGCGCGCGCTCGCCTGGACCCCGCGCACCCTGCGCCGCTACCGCACCGAGGTGCTGCGGCTGCTCGCCGAGGTCACGCTCGGCTCCGGGGCGCTCGCGGTCATCGGCGGCACGGTCGGGGTGATCACCGCCCTCGCGTTCTTCACCGGCACCGAGGTGGGCCTGCAGGGCTACGCCGCCCTCGACCAGCTCGGCACCGCCGCCTTCTCGGGCTTCGTGTCGGCCTACTTCAACACCCGCGAGATCTCGCCGCTCGTGGCCGGCATCGCCCTCGCGGCCACGGTCGGCTGCGGCTTCACCGCGCAGCTCGGCGCGATGCGGATCTCCGAGGAGGTCGACGCCCTCGAGGTGATGGCGATCCCGTCGCTGCCGTTCCTGGTCACCACCCGGATCGTCGCCGGGCTCGTCGCCGTCGTCCCCCTGTACGTCGTCGGGCTGCTGTCGTCGTACGTCGCGACGCGGCTGACCGTCACCGGACTGTTCGGGCAGAGCGCGGGCACCTACGACCACTACTTCGACCTGTTCCTGCCGCCGGGCGACGTGCTGTGGTCGTTCGGCAAGGTGCTGGTCTTCGCGGTGGTGGTGATCCTGATCCACTGCTACCACGGCTACCACGCCTCGGGCGGCCCCGCGGGCGTCGGTGTCGCGGTGGGCCGTGCGGTCCGCACCTCCATCGTCGCGATCAACGTCATCGACCTGCTGCTCTCGATGGCCATCTGGGGCACCACCACGACCGTCCGGCTGGCGGGGTGAGCAGATGAGCGACCGGTCCACGGTGGCGCGCCACCGCACGCTCGGCGTGCTGTTCGTGGTGCTGCTGCTGGTCCTGTGCTGGCTGACCTGGGCGGTCTTCACCACCCGCCTGGTCGGCTACGTCCCCGTCGAGGTGCGCGGCTCGCGCGTGGGCATGCAGCTGCCCCAGCGCGCCGACGTGAAGATCCGCGGCGTGGTCGTCGGCGACGTCCGCAGCGTCGAGTCCGAGGGGGACGGGGCCACCCTGCACCTGGCCCTCGACCCGGACCGGGTGGCCATCATCCCGGCCAACGTGTCGGTCCGGATCCTCCCCAAGACGCTGTTCGGGCGAGAAGTACGTCGTCCCTCGAGGTCCCCGACGAGCCGGCCGACCGCAGCATCGAGGCGGGCGACGTGATCACCGAGTCGAGGGTGGCCATCGAGGTCGAGAAGGTGCTCGCCGACGTCTACCCGCTGCTGCGCACGGTCCGGCCGGCCGAGCTGAACCAGACCCTGACCGCTCTCGCGGACGCGCTCGAGGGACGCGGGGAGAAGGTCGGCCGCACGCTGGTCGTGCTGGAGGACTACCTGCGCCGGGTCAACCCGCAGATCCCGCTGCTCGTCCGCGACCTGGACACGCTCAGCTCGGTCTCGGACACCTACCGGTCGGTGGTGCCCGAGGTGGCGACGCTGCTGCGCAACAGCGTCCGCACCGGCCGGACCCTCGTCGGAGGAGGAGGCCGAGCTCCAGGAGATGCTCGGCGACGTCGCGGCGGCCTCGGACACCGGGCGCGACGTCCTCGCGCAGAACGGCGACAACCTGACCCGGCTGGCCCGGCAGGGCCAGGAGCAGCTCCCGCTCCTGGCCCGCTACGCCCCGGAGTACCCCTGCCTGCTCCGCGGGCTGGTGCGCTGGACGCCGCACATGGAGCAGGCCTTCCGCGGCCGCACGCTGCACATCGACCTCGAGACGCTGCCGAACTCCCCGACCGGGTACACCCCGGTCGACACCCCCCGCAACGGCGCCCGCAACGGCCCGCACTGCGAGCGGCTGCCGGACCCGCCGTACTCCCAGGGGAACCACACGCCGCAGCCGGCCGTGCACGAGGTCGACGACGGCCTCTCCGGCGGTCACGGGAAGTTCCGGCCGCGCGCCGCCGCCCGTCCGGGGCTGGCCGGGCTGCTGGTCGCGCCGCTCGACGGGACGGGGGAGGGGCGGTGAGGCTCCTGGACCGGCGGACGGGCGCGGACGCGGTCAAGCTGCTCGTGTTCGTGGTCGTGACGACCCTGGCCACCGGCATGCTCGCGGTGACCATCGGCAACCTGTCGTTCCGCTCGAGCACCGGGTACAGCGCCGTGTTCAGCGACGCCACCGGCGTGGTCAAGGGCGACGACGTGCGCGTCGCGGGCGTGAAGGTCGGCAGCGTCTAGGGCGTCGACGTGCACGACCGCACCCACGCGCTGGTGCGCTTCGAGGTCGAGGACGGGCAGTCGCTGACAGCGGCACCGTCGCGACGATCCGCTACCGCAACCTCGTCGGCCAGCGCTACATCGCCCTGACGCCGAGGGGGACGGCGGCCCCGACGTGCTGCACGAGGGCGACACGATCCCGCTGTCGCGCACCCGTCCGGCGCTCGACCTGACCGTGCTCTTCAACGGGTTCAAGCCGCTGTTCGCGGCGCTCTCGCCAGACGACGTCAACAAGCTCGTCCTACGAGATCATCCCGGTCTTCCAGGGCGAGGGCGGCACGCTGGAGAGCCTGCTCGCCCACACGGCGTCGGTGACCAGCACGCTGGCCGTCCGCGACCAGGTGATCGGCGACCTCGTGACCAACCTCAACGACGTGATGGTGACGCTCGGCCGCCGGGACGCCGAGCTGTCCGGCCTGCTGGTCAACGCTGCGCCGATTCGTCTCCGGGCTCTCCGGGCGACCGCGAGGCGATCCTCGGCTCGCTCGACTCCGTCTCGGCCTGGCCGTGGAGACGTCCGGGCTGGTCACGGAACCCGTCCGGGCCTGACCACCGACGTCAAGCAGCTGCGCAAGGTCGCCGGCACCCTGGACCGCAACAAGGCCGAGATCGACCGGGCCCTGCAGGTGCTGCCGGTCAAGCTGAACAAGATCGGACGCACCGCGATCTACGGCTCCTGGTTCAACTTCTACCTGTGCAACTTCAAGGGACGGGTCAAGCTGCCGACGGGCCGAGCGGGTCCCGTGCCACTACGACACCGGTGGAGCGAGGTGCGACCTCGGATGAGCACGCCCTTCCGTGAGCGGAACCCGGTCGATCATCGGGGCGGTCGGGCTCGCCGTCATCGCAGCGTTCATCCTCGCCGCGTTCCGTGCCGAGGACCTGCCGCTGATCGGCGGCGGCGACACCTACTACGCGGCGTTCACCGAGGCGGGCGGCCTCAAGGCCAACGACGAGGTGCGCGTCGCCGGTGTCCGGGTCGGCAAGGTCCAGGCGGTCGAGCTCGACGGCGACCACGTCCGGGTGGCGTTCTTCGTCGACCGCGGCGTCGACTTCGGCGAGCCCACCGGCGCCGACATCAGGGTGCAAGACCCTGCTCGGGGCGATGTACCTCGCGCTCGAGCCGGCCGGCGCAGGGCCAGCTCGACGAGGGCTCCGAGATCCCGGTGCGAGCGCACCACCTCGCCGTACGACGTGGTGCAGGCGTTCTGCGGCCTCGCCGAACCGCGTCGGAGCGGATCGACACCGACCGGCTGGCGACGCTCGCTGGACACGATGGCGGCGCTGACCGAGAACACGCCGGAGGAGTTCCAGGCCGCGCTGCGGGGCTCTCGGACCTCTCCGCCAACATCGCCGCCCGCGACGAGCAGCTCAACACCCTGCTGCAGCAACCTGCGCAAGGTCTCCGGTGTGCTCGGCGACCGCCGCGGCGACCTGGTCACGCTGATGCGCGACGGCGACCGGCTGTTCCGCGCGCTCTCGGCCCGCCGCGACTCGGTGCACGCCCTGCTGGTGGCCACCAGCCAGCTCTCCGAGCAGCTCACCGGTCTGGTGCGGGACACCCGCGCAGACCTGAAGCCGGCGCTCGACCACCTCGACACCGTGGTGGACGTGCTGAACAAGAACCAGGAGAACCTCGACAACAGCCTGCGGCTGATGGCGCCGTTCTACCGCGTCTTCGCCAACACCCTGGGCAACGGGCCGTGGTTCGACACGTACATCCAGAACCTGCCGCCCGTGCCCGCGCTCGGGCGGTGGTGGCCTGATGACGGAGCGTGCGTTGGCCGCCTGAACACGCCGGCCCGGCGTGCTCTCCGCGCGTCGTGATCGTCGCCGTGCTGGCCGTCGGCCGGCGCGCTGGTCGCGGTCGCTGCCCGGCGCAGGACACGAAGTACCTCACCGCGTCGCTTCCCCCGCACGGTCTCGCTCTACGAGGGCTCCGACGTGCGGATCCTCGGGGTCCCGGTCGGCACGGTCGAGACGGTCAACCCGCGGGCACGGACGTGACGGTGACCATGTGGTACGACGCGAAGTACAAGGTCCCTGCAGACGCGAAGGCGGTGATCATCTCGCCGGCCGATCGTCGGCGACCGGTTCGTCCAGCTGACCCGGTCTACGCAGGGCGGCGAGTGCTCGGAGGACGGCGCGAAGCTCGCCACCGACAGCACGTCGACGCCTCTCGAGCTCGACGAGATCTACCAGAGCATCGACGACCTCACCGTCGCGCTCGGCCCCGACGGCGCCAACGGCGACGGCGCGCTGACCAACCTGCTCGACTCGACGGCGCGAGAACTTCGCCGGCCAGGGGGCGCAGTTCACGCAGACGATCGAGCAACCTCGGCAAGCTCACCGCGACCCTGGACAACAACAAGGACGAGCTCTTCGGCACCGCGCGCGAGCTCGAGCGCTTCGTGCACGCGCACTGGCCGAGAACGACCAGACCGTCCGCGAGTTCAACGACTCGCTCGTCGGTGCCGCCGACCTCCTCGAGGACGAGCGGGACGACCTGGCGGCCGCGCTGCGCAACCTGGGGGTCGCCATCAAGGCGGTGTCCGGCTTCGTCAGGGAGAACCGGTGGCGCACTCTCGCAGAACATCAAGGGGCTGAACCGGGTCGTCAAGGTGCTCGTGAAGCAGCGCGGCGCCCTCGACGAGACGCTCAGTGCCGCTCCGGTCGCCCTGACCAACCTGTTCCACACCTACAACCCCGACGCGGGCACGCTGGACACCAGGACCAACATCGGCGAGAACATCGGCCAGCTCGAGAGCGACCCGGCGCTCGGTGCTGTGCGCGTTCGTCCACCAGGCCGACCCCCCGGCGCGAGGCGTGCGACCTGATCAAGGACGCCAGGCGGCCTGCCCGGCACCAGCCGCTCCTCGCCGTTGCCGGCGACGCGCGCCGCGAAGGTGGTCGACGTCGAGCACGTGGACCGGTCCCTCGGCGGGATCCTGGAGGTCGAGAGATGAGCCGGCAGCAGAGCCCCCGCCGACGCCGGGGCTCCGGGCCCGGGTGGCCAGGATGGCGGTCGCCGTGGTCGGTGGGCGCACTCACCCTGACCGGCTGCGACTTCTCCGTCTACAACCTGCCCGCTGCCCGGTGGCGCCGACCTCGGCGACAACCCGTACTCCGTGAAGGTGCAGTTCCGCGACGTGCTCGACCTGGTCCCGCAGTCCGCGGTCAAGGTGGACGACGTGACCGTCGGCAAGGTCGACGACATCGACGCTCGACGGTCGACGGCCGTGGTCACCGTGCTGGTGCGCGGTGACGTCGAGCTGCCCGGCAACGCAGTGGCGAGGATCCGGCAGACCAGCCTCCTCGGCGAGAAGTTCGTCTCCCTCGAGCCCCCGGAGGGCGGACGCCGGCGCGGCGGGCCGCCTGGGCGACGGCGACGAGATCCCGCTCGACGCGGTCCGGGCGCAACCCCGAGGTCGAAGAGGTGCTCGGCGCGCTGTCGCTGCTGCTCAACGGCGGCGGCGTCGCCCAGCTGAAGACCATCGCGAGCGAGCTGAACAAGGCCCTCGACGGGCCGCGAGAGCGACGTGAAGTCGGTGCTGAACCAGATCGACACCTTCATCGGCCAGCTCGACGACAACAAGGGCGCAGATCATCGCTGCGATCGAGAGCCTCGACAGGCTGGCCATCGCCTTGAAGAAGCAGACGCCGACCATCGAGCTGGCGCTCGACGAGCTGCCCGGGGCGGTCGCGTCGGTCGACCGGCAGCGTGACGACCTGGTGCGGATGCTCAAGGCGCTGAGCCGGCTGAGCAACGTCGGCATACGCGTCATCGGGCGAGTCGAAGGCCGCGACGATCGACAGCCTCAGCGCGCTGGCCCCGACCCTGACGAAGCTGGCCGAGGCCGGCGACGCGCTCCCCAAGTCGCTCCAGGTGTTCTTGACCTACCCGTTCGTGGACTGCGGTCGTGGGCAAGAACCCCGCCCAGGCCCGCAACCTGCACATGGGCGACTACACCAACCTCTCCGCGCAGGCTCGACCTCCGGCTCGACGGGCTGCCGACGGTCCCGGGCTCCCCTCCCTGCCGAACGTCTGCGCAGGACCCGCTCGACCCGCTCTGCGCGCTGCCCGACCGAGGCGCTGACCCGGCTGGTGCGGTGCCTCAAGGTCCGGCAGCCTGACCAGCGCGGCGTGCAAGAAGCCTCGGACCCGGACGCAAGGCTGTCGAAGCGTGCAGGCCCGGCCCGGGCGCGAGGCCGCGACGCCGCCGCCTGCCGGGCGCGGGGTGGCCGCCCTGCGGCTCCCGCCGGCGCGGCCGCCGGCCGGGCCTCGGGGCTCCCGTCTTCGGCGGGCTCGCGGCGCGCGCGGCGGCGGCTCCGACTCCGGGCTCGGCGGCCTGCTGGTCGGGGGGATGGTGAAGCGATGATCACCAGCCGGACCAGGCTCCAGCTGGTCGTGTTCGTCCTGATCACGATGGTCGGCTGCGCCTACGTCGGTGCGCGCTACGCCCGGCTCGACCGGCTCTTCTTCGACGACTCCTATGTGGTCGCGGCCCACTTCGCGGAGTCCGGCGGCATCTTCGCCGGCGCGGAGGTGTCCTACCGCGGCGTCACCGTCGGCCAGGTCGGCGAGCTCGTGCTCACCGACAGCGGCGTCGACGTCCTCCTCGACATCGACGACGGGCACGGACATCCCGCGGCGACACCCGCGCCCTCGTCGCCAACCGGTCGGCGGTCGGGGAGCAGTACGTCGACCTGCAGCCGACCACCGACGACGGGCCGTTCCTGGCCGAGGGCTCGGAGATCGCCACCGACCGCACCGCGACCCCGATCGCGAGCACGCAAGCTGCTCGTCGACCTCGACCGCACCGTCAAGTCCGTGCACAGGCGCAGCCTGACCACCGTCGTCGACGAGCTCGGGCCGGCCTTCAAGGGCACCGGCGATGACCTCGGCCAGATCATCGACACCTCGAACTCGTTCATCCGCACCGCGAACCGCAACTTCGACCTGACCACGGCGCTGCTGCGAGGACGGCAACATGGTGCTGTCCACCCAGCTCGACAAGAGCTCGGCGATCCGGAGCTTCGCCCACGACCTCGCGCGTTCTCCGACGACCCTGGTGGCCAGCGACGGGACCTGCGCCGGGTGATCGCCAACGGCAGCGCCACCGCCGACCAGCTGCGCACGTTCCTGGAGCAGAACGGGGTCGACCTCGGGGAGCTCATCAACCACCTCGTGACGACCGGCGAGGTCACCGGCCGGCACATCGCCGGCACCGAGATGATCCTCGTCGTCTACCCCTACGTCGTCGCCGGCGGCTACACGGTCGTCGACAAGGACGAGACGACCGGCCTGTTCGACGCGCACTTCGGCCTCGATGCTCCAGCAGAGCCCCCGGGTGTGCCACCGGGCTACGACACCCGGCGCCGCGACCCAGAGGACCGCGCCGAGGTCCGATGAACAAGGGCGCCCGCTGCACCGAGCCCGGCAGCGCCACGAACGCCCGCGGCGCCCAGCACGCGCCCCGCCGCGCCGGTCCGGCGTACCGCGCCCCGGTCGTCGGCTCCTACGACCGCACCACCGGCACCGTCCGGTACGGCGACCCCCGGACCAGCCGACCGACCAGCCGACCGATCAGCCCAGCCGGGGGCGCCGCGGGCGCCCTCATCGGAGAGGAGTCCTGGCGCTGGCTGCTGCGGCCGGCGCCGGGCGGAGGAGACCGATGAGCACCCACACGACCACGCCGCCCGCTGCCGAGGCGCCCGCTGCCGAGGCGACCGACCTCGGGCCGGCCGACGACGAGCCGGCCGCGCCCGCATCGCAGCGGTCCGCCCGGCGGCGGCGGCTGACCGTGGGCCTCGCCGTGGTCGCCGTGCTCGCCACGGCGACCGTCGTCGCCGAGGTCGTCGCGCTGCGGCCGCGCGCCGAGGCCGCCGCCGCCGACGTCCGGGACCGCGCGGCCGTGGTGCGGGTGGCCGAGGGCTTCGCCGCCCGGGTGAACACCTACGACGCGGCGACGGTCGACGACTACCGCGACGCGGTCACCCCGCTGCTCTCGCCGTCCTTCGCCGATGACTTCGACAGCGCGATGACCGACCTGGTCTCGTCGGTGAGACAGGCCAGGATGTCCTCGCGCGGCGAGGTCCGCTCCTCGGCCGTCGAGAGCCTCGACCCCGACTCCGCCTCCGTGCTGGTCGTCTCCGACGCCGCCGTCCGCACCGTCTTCGACACCCGGGCCCGGCACTTCCGCTGGCAGGTCTCGCTGGTCCAGCTTCGACGGCCGCTGGCTGGTCGACGACTTCACCCCCGTCGCCTGAGCCGGCCGAACCCGAGGAGCCCCACCATGACCAGCACCCGCACCGGCACCGGCACGAGCACCAGCCCGCGCGCCACCGGCCGCCCGGCCGGGCCTCCCGCGTCCCGCCGTCGCCGGATCGCCGGCGAGCGTCACCCCGCGGCCGGGCCGGCCCCCGGCACCAAGCCCGGCACGACGCCCGGCACGACGCCCGGCAGCATGTCCAGCACCGGACCTGCCGCCGCGCCGGCCGCACCTCCCGTCGACACGTCCGCCGAGCCGGCCCCGCGTCGCCGGGAGCCCTCGGTTGCCCTGCTGGCCGGGCTCGGGGTGCTGGTGCTCGCGCTGGTCGCGGCCGCCGCGGTGCTGGGCCTCGGCGTCTGGGACGTCCGGGCGGTGCGCGAGCACGACCGTGTCCAGGACGCAGCGCGGACCGCGCCGGCGGCGGCCGAGCGGGCCGCGGCCGCCGTGCTGTCCTACGACCACGCCCACCTCGACCGACGACGAGGCCGCCGCCGAGCGCTTCCTCACCCCGTCCTACCGCCGCGAGTACGCCCGCACGTTCGCGCTCGTGCGGGCCGAGCGCGCCGAGGCTGCAGGCCCGCGTCGTCGCGACGGTCAAGGCCTCGGGCGTCACCCACGCCACCGGGGACCGTGCCGCGGTGCTGCTCTACGTCGACCAGCGGACCACGAGCAGGGGGCACGGGGTCGGCGGCGGCACCGCGCAGGTGGCCCTGAACCGGGTGCGGCTGACCCTCGAGCGCTCGGGGTCCGGCCCGGCCGCACCTGGCTGGTCGACGGATCACGTCGTACTAATATCTTGACCATCTTCACGGCCGGCCCGCGGCCAGCCCGCGCCCGACCCGGGGCCGACCGGTCCGGACCGGGCGGCCCCGACGCGCGGCTTCTCCCGAACTGCTTGACTCGCGCCCGGTATCGGTTCATCCTTTGGGTGCGTTTCCGCGGGGCCTCCGCCTCTCGGAGCTCTCACCCAAGCTGGGTGATCGAGCCCGGGTGGGGTCCTGGACGGTTGTAGTGGGTGGTGCCCTTGGGGTACTATCTGTCTTTGCGTCTGCCCTCAAATGCTCCAGCCTGCCCGGTCGGCTGGTTTGTGGTCGGTCGATGCCATCTCCAGATGAGTCCGCGAGCCCTCGGAAGGACCCCTCTTGGCCGCCTCGCGCAGCACCAGCAAGAACTCCCGCATCAGCGACAACCCCCTCGCACCCCGCCGCATCTCCTTCGCCAAGATCGCAGAGCCCCTCGAGGTTCCCAAGCTCCTCGACCTGCAGACCAAGAGCTTCGACTGGCTGGTCGGCAACGACGACTGGCAGACAGACGTGCAGGCCCGCCTCGACAACGGCGAGGACGTCTCCCTCAAGTCCGGTCTCCAGGAGATCTTCGAGGAGATCTCCCCGATCGAGGACTTCTCCGGCACCATGTCGCTCTCGTTCGAGAACCCGGTGTTCTACGACCCGAAGAACACCGTCGACGAGTGCAAGGAGAAGGACTTCACCTACTCCGCGCCGCTCTACGTCTCCGCGGAGTTCACCAACAACGAGACCGGTGAGATCAAGGGCCAGACGGTCTTCATGGGCGACTTCCCGCTCATGACCGACAAGGGCACCTTCGTCATCAACGGCACCGAGCGCGTCGTCGTCTCGCAGCTCGTCCGCTCGCCGGGCGTCTACTTCGAGCGCACCGCCGACAAGACCTCCGACAAGGACATCTTCACCGCGAAGATCATCCCCTCGCGCGGCGCCTGGCTCGAGTTCGAGATCGACAAGCGCGACATGGTCGGCGTCCGCCTCGACCGCAAGCGCAAGCAGAACGTCACCGTGCTGCTCAAGGCGCTCGGCTGGACCGAGGAGCAGATCCGCGACGAGTTCGGCGAGTACGAGTCGATGATGCTGACCCTGGAGAAGGACCACACGTCCGGCCAGGACGACGCGCTGCTCGACATCTACCGCAAGCTGCGCCCGGGCGAGCCGCCGACGCGCGAGGCCGCGCAGACGCTGCTGGACAACTACTACTTCAACGGCAAGCGCTACGACCTCGCCAAGGTCGGCCGCTACAAGATCAACAAGAAGCTCGGCGCGACCGAGGCGTTCGACCAGCAGACGCTGACGATCGACGACATCGTCTCGGCGATCAAGTTCATCGTCGCGCTGCACGACGGCAAGACCGAGCTGGAGATGCCGGCCGGGGCCATCGAGGTCCAGCGCCGACGACATCGACCACTTCGGCAACCGCCGCATGCGCACGGTCGGCGAGCTGATCCAGAACCAGCTCCGCACCGGCCTGGCCCGGATGGAGCGCGTGGTCCGCGAGCGGATGACGACCCAGGACGTCGAGGCGATCACGCCGCAGTCCCTGATCAACATCCGGCCCGTGGTGGCGGCGCTGAAGGAGTTCTTCGGCACCTCCCAGCTCTCGCAGTTCATGGACCAGACCAACCCGATCGCGGGTCTGACGCACAAGCGCCGGCTCTCCGCGCTCGGCCCCGGTGGTCTCTCCCGTGACCGCGCCGGCTTCGAGGTCCGCGACGTGCACCACTCGCACTACGGCCGGATGTGCCCGATCGAGACCCCGGAGGGCCCGAACATCGGCCTGATCGGCTCGCTCGCGACGTTCGGGCGGATCAACCCGTTCGGCTTCGTCGAGACGCCGTACCGCAAGGTCGAGAAGGGCCGGGTCACCGACAAGGTCGACTACCTCACCGCCGACGAGGAGGACCGCTTCGTCATCGCGCAGGCCAACGCCGCGCTGACCGAGGACAACCACTTCGCCGAGGAGCGGGTGCTGGTCCGCCAGCGCCACGGCGAGGTCGACGTGGTCCCGCGCCGACGAGGTCGACTACATGGACGTCTCGCCGCGCCAGATGGTGTCGGTGGCGACCGCGCTGATCCCGTTCCTCGAGCACGACGACGCCAACCGCGCGCTCATGGGCTCCAACATGCAGCGCCAGGCCGTGCCGCTGATCAAGAGCGACGCGCCGCTGGTCGGCACCGGCATGGAGTTCCGGGCCGCCGTCGACGCCGGTGACGTGGTCACCGCCGCGGCCGCCGGCGTGGTCCAGGAGGTCTCGGCCGACGCGGTCGAGGTCATGCAGGACGACGGCACCTACCGCACCTACCGGATGCAGAAGTTCAGCCGCTCCAACCAGGGCACCTGCATCAACCAGCGTCCGCTGGTCTCGGAGGGGCAGCGTCTCGAGGTCGGCAGCGCCGATCGCCGACGGTCCGTGCACCGACGAGGGCGAGATGGCGCTCGGCACGAACCTGCTCGTGGCGTTCATGCCGTGGCAGGGCCACAACTACGAGGACGCGATCATCCTGTCGCAGCGCCTCGTGCAGCAGGACGTCCTCACCTCGATCCACATCGAGGAGCACGAGGTCGACGCCCGCGACACCAAGCTCGGGCCCGGAGGAGATCACCCGCGACATCCCCAACGTCAGCGAGGAGATGCTGGCCGACCTCGACGAGCGCGGCATCATCCGCATCGGCGCCGAGGTCACCACCGGGCGACATCCTGGTCGGCAAGGTCACGCCCAAGGGCGAGACCGAGCTGACCCCCGAGGAGCGCCTGCTCCGCGCGATCTTCGGCGAGAAGGCGCGCGAGGTGCGCGACACCTCGATGAAGGTGCCGCACGGCGAGTCCGGCACGGTCATCGGCGTCCGCGTCTTCGACCGCGAGGACGGCGACGAGCTGCCTCCGGGCGTCAACCAGCTGGTCCGCGTCTACGTCGCCCAGAAGCGCAAGATCTCCGTCGGCGACAAGCTCGCCGGACGCCACGGCAACAAGGGCGTCATCTCCAAGATCCTGCCGGTCGAGGACATGCCGTTCATGGAGGACGGCACCCCGGTCGACGTCGTGCTCAACCCGCTCGGCGTGCCGGGCCGGATGAACATCGGCCAGATCCTGGAGATCCACCTGGGCTGGCTGGCCAAGCAGGGCTGGGACGGGGGTCGACGAGGGCGACGACGACCGGACTGGAAGCAGCGCCTCATCTCGATCCACGCCGACGCCGCGGAGGCCGACACCAACGTCGCCACCCCGGTGTTCGACGGTGCCCGCGAGGACGAGATCGTCGGTCTGCTCGGCTCGACCCTGCCGAACCGCGACGGCGTCCGCGTCGTCAAGGAGAACGGCAAGGCGAGCCTGTTCGACGGCCGCTCCGGCGAGCCGTTCCCGGACCCGGTGTCGGTCGGCTACATGTACATCCTGAAGCTGCACCACCTCGTGGACGACAAGATCCACGCGCGGTCGACGGGTCCGTACTCGATGATCACCCAGCAGCCGCTCGGCGGTAAGGCCCAGTTCGGTGGCCAGCGCTTCGGTGAGATGGAGGTCTGGGCGATGGAGGCGTACGGCGCCGCCTACGCCCTGCAGGAGCTCCTGACCATCAAGTCCGACGACGTCCCCGGACGCGTCAAGGTCTACGAGGCCATCGTGAAGGGCGAGAACATCCCCGACTCCGGCATCCCCGAGTCGTTCAAGGTGCTCGTCAAGGAGATGCAGTCGCTCTGCCTCAACGTCGAGGTGCTGTCCCAGGACGGCACCGCGATCGAGATGCGCGACGCGGAGGAGGACGTCTTCCGCGCCGCCGAGGAGCTCGGCATCGACCTGTCCCGCCGCGAGCCCAGCAGCGTCGAGGAAGTCTGAGCGTGCACGGGCGTGCGCCGGTCGCACGCGGCCGCGCGTACCCCGGCCCCTCAGTCCCCAGACATCAGTTCAAGAGAACACACGAGGAAAGAAGCCACCGTGCTCGACGTGAACTTCTTCGACCAGCTGAAGATCGGCCTGGCCACCGCGGACGAGATCCGCACGTGGAGCCACGGCGAGGTCAAGAAGCCGGAGACGATCAACTACCGCACGCTCAAGCCCGAGCGTGACGGTCTCTTCTGCGAGAAGATCTTCGGTCCCACCCGGGACTGGGAGTGCTACTGCGGCAAGTACAAGCGCGTGCGCTTCAAGGGCATCATCTGCGAGCGCTGCGGCGTCGAGGTGACCCGCTCCAAGGTGCGCCGCGAGCGGATGGGCCACATCGAGCTCGCCGCCCCGGTGACCCACATCTGGTACTTCAAGGGTGTGCCGAGCCGGCTCGGCTACCTGCTCGACCTCGCCCCGAAGGACCTGGAGAAGGTCATCTACTTCGCGGCGTACATGATCACCCACGTCGACGAGGACGCGCGGCACCGCGACCTGTCCTCGCTCGAGGCGCAAGATCGACCTGGAGCGCAAGCGCCTCGAGGGCCGCCGCGACACCCAGATCGACGAGCGCGCCAAGAAGCTCGAGCAGGACCTCGAGACCCTCGAGGCCGAGGGCGCCAAGGCCGACGCGCGCCGCAAGGTCAAGGACGGCGCCGAGCGCGAGATGAAGCAGGTCCGCGACCGGTCCCAGCGCGAGCTGGACCGCCTCGACGAGGTGTGGAGCCGCTTCAAGAACCTCAAGGTCCAAGACCTCGAGGGCGACGAGCTGCTCTACCGCGAGATGAAGAACTGGTTCGGCAAGTACTTCGAGGGCCACATGGGCGCCACGGCGATCCAGAAGCGCCTGGAGACCTTCGACCTCGACGCCGAGGTGGACAGCCTGCGCGAGACCATCGCGACCGGCAAGGGCCAGCGCAAGGTCCGCGCGCTCAAGCGGCTCAAGGTCGTCGACGCGTTCCGCAAGACCACCAACAGCCCGCGGGGCATGGTGCTCGACGCCGTCCCGGTCATCCCGCCGGACCTGCGTCCGATGGTGCAGCTCGACGGTGGCCGCTTCGCGACCTCCGACCTCAACGACCTGTACCGCCGCGTGATCAACCGGAACAACCGCCTCAAGCGGCTGCTCGACCTCGGCGCGCCCGAGATCATCGTCAACAACGAGAAGCGGATGCTCCAGGAGGCCGTCGACTCGCTGTTCGACAACGGCCGCCGCGGCCGTCCGGTCACCGGCCCGGGCAACCGGCCGCTGAAGTCGCTCTCGGACATGCTCAAGGGCAAGCAGGGCCGGTTCCGCCAGAACCTGCTCGGCAAGCGCGTCGACTACTCCGGCCGCTCGGTCATCGTGGTCGGCCCGCAGCTCAAGCTGCACCAGTGCGGTCTGCCCAAGCAGATGGCGCTCGAGCTGTTCAAGCCGTTCGTGATGAAGCGTCTGGTCGACCTCAACCACGCGCAGAACATCAAGAGCGCCAAGCGGATGGTCGAGCGCGCCCGCCCGGTCGTCTGGGACGTGCTGGAGGAGGTCATCACCGAGCACCCGGTGCTGCTGAACCGCGCACCGACGCTGCACCGCCTCGGCATCCAGGCGTTCGAGCCGCAGCTGATCGAGGGCAAGGCCATCCAGATCCACCCGCTCGTCTGCTCGGCCTTCAACGCCGACTTCGACGGCGACCAGATGGCGGTGCACCTGCCGCTGTCCGCGGAGGCGCAGGCCGAGGCCCGGATCCTGATGCTGTCGACGAACAACATCCTCAAGCCGTCCGACGGCCGGCCGGTGACCATGCCCACCCAGGACATGATCATCGGGCTGTTCTTCCTGACCCGTGAGGTCGACGGCGAGCTAGCCGGCGACGGCCGGGTGTTCTCCTCGACCTCCGAGGCGATCATGGCCCTCGACCGGGGCGAGATCACGCTGCAGAGCAGGGTCCGGATCCGTTTCCCGCAGGTCGTCCCGCCGCTGGGCATCGCCGCTGCCCGAGGGCTGGGAGCCCGACCAGCCGCTGATCCTCGAGACCACGCTGGGCCGCGCGCTGTTCAACGAGACGCTGCCCGCCGACTACGCCTTCGTGAACTACGAGGTCGGCAAGAAGCAGCTCGGCGTGATCGTCAACGACCTCGCCGAGCGCTACACCAAGGTCGAGGTCGCCGCGGCGCTCGACGCCCTCAAGGACACCGGCTTCCACTGGGCCACCCGGTCCGGTGTGACCGTGTCCATCGAGGACGTCGTCACCCCGCCGCGCAAGGCCGAGATCCTCGGAGGTCTTCGAGGAGCCAGGCCGCCAAGGTGCAGAAGCAGTTCGAGCGCGGTCTGATCACCGACGACGAGCGTCGCCAGGAGCTCATCGAGATCTGGACGCAGGCCTCGAACGAGGTCGCGGCCGAGCTCGAGACCACCTTCGACAAGACAACCCGATCTACATGATGGTGCACTCGGGTGCCCGCGGGAACATGATGCAGGTCCGTCAGATCGCCGCCATGCGTGGTCTGGTGGCCAACCCGAAGGGCGACATCATCCCGCGGCCGATCAAGTCGAACTTCCGCGAGGGCCTGACCGTCCTGGAGTACTTCATCGCCACGCACGGCGCCCGCAAGGGTCTGGCCGACACCGCGCTGCGGACGGCCGACTCCGGGTACCTCACCCGTCGTCTGGTGGACGTCTCGCAGGACGTGATCATCCGCGAGGACGACTGCGGCACCGAGCGCGGCCTGCCCAAGCGGATCGGGGTCCGCGCTCGAGGACGGGCGGGTGGTCAAGGACGAGAACGCCGAGACCGCGGCGTACGCCCGGTCCGCGGCGGTCGAGGTCACCCACCCGGAGACCGGCGAGGTGCTCGCCGGCGCCGGCGAGGACCTCGGCGACGTCAAGATCGACGAGCTCGTGGCAGCCGGGATCGAGGAGGTGAAGGTCCGCTCGGTGCTCACCTGCGACGCCCGGACCGGCACCTGCGCGAAGTGCTACGGCCGCTCGCTGGCCACCGGCAAGCTCGTCGACATCGGCGAGGCCGTCGGCATCATCGCGGCCCAGTCGATCGGTGAGCCCGGCACGCAGCTGACGATGCGCACCTTCCACACCGGTGGTGTGGCCTCCGCGGACGACATCACGCAGGGTCTGCCCCGCGTGGTCGAGCTCTTCGAGGCCCGCCAGCCCAAGGGTCGTGCGCCGATCACCGAGGCCGCCGGTCGGATCGAGATCGAGGAGACCGAGAAGGCCAAGAAGGTCCTGGTCACCCCCGACGACGGCTCCGAGGTCCAGGAGTACCCCGTCAGCAAGCGCTCGCGCCTGCTGGTCACCGACGGCGACCACGTCGAGGTGGGCCAGAAGCTGACCCAGGGCACGCCGGACCCGCAGGAGGTGCTGCGCATCCTCGGCGTCCGCAAGGCGCAGGAGCACCTGGTCGACGAGGTCCAGGCCGTGTACCGCAGCCAGGGCGTGGCGATCCACGACAAGCACATCGAGATCATCGTGCGGCAGATGCTGCGCCGTGTCCTCGTGCTGGAGCAGGGCGACACCAAGCTGCTCCCGTCGGACCTCATCGACCGGGTCATCTTCGAGGAGGAGAACCGCCGGGTGGTCTCCGAGGGCGGCAAGCCCGCGGCCGGCCGCCCGCAGCTGATGGGCATCACCAAGGCGTCGCTGGCGACCGAGTCGTGGCTGTCGGCGGCCTCCTTCCAGGAGACCACCCGCGTCCTGACCGACGCGGCGATCCACGGCAAGTCCGACTCGCTGCGGGGCCTGAAGGAGAACGTCATCATCGGCAAGCTCATCCCGGCCGGCACCGGCCTGGAGCGCTACCGCAACATCCGGGTGGAGCCGACCGAGGAGGCGCGTGCGAACGCGTACTCCGTCACCGGGTACGGCGACTACGACTACGACTTCGGGAACACCGGAGGCCAGGCCGTGGCGCTCGACGACTTCGACTTCGGGTCCTACCAGAGCTGAGCGAGGCGAAGCGCCGGTAGCACGAACCGGATCGAGTACGACACAGCCCGCCCGGGCTCGCCCGGGCGGGCTGTGTCATGCCGGGGGTCAGTCCCGACGGGAAGGGCTAGCGGCTCACGTGCCGGTGGGTCAGCGCGATCCGGTGCTGGGTCTGCTCGCGGTGGTGGTGCGGAGCGAGCACCCCGGGCACGTCGGCGACGAGCGTCGAGATCGGGTCGACCACCTTGTTCAGCCGGCGGGCCACCGGGGCCGCGGAGAGCAGCAGGGTGACCAGGACGGCGGTGGCGGTGACTGCGAGGAACCCGGTGACCGGGTCCCGCTCGGACAGCGCGCCCACGCCGGAGTACTCCCCGGCCTTCACCAGGAAGCCGTGGAAGAGGTAGACCACCAGGCTGGCCGCGCCGAGCGGGGTGAACCAGCGCTGGGAGCGCGGGATCAGCGACAGCGCGCTCAGCGCGAGTGAGCCGGCCACGGCCATCATCAGCAGCCGCAGCAGCACCCCGACGCCGAAGGACACGCCGAGGTCGGCGTACCCCGTCCGCCAGTAGAGCCACTCCTTGCTGAGGTGGCCCGCTACCAGGGTCGCGACCACGAAGGCGACGGCGAAAGTGGCGGCCGCGACGACCCGCACCCGCGGGCGGGCCAGCACGTCGAACTGCTCGCGCGTCATCACCAGCCCGGCGACGAAGAAGGGCAGCAGTCCCATCGCGCGCGAGATGTCGAGGACGTCGGCGGTGTTGAGCCCGCCGAGCAGGCTGATCACCACGGCGACCGCGAGCGGGTGCCGGGTGCGCTGCAGGAGGGGGGTGGCCAGCCGCCAGAGGAACAGCGCGGAGAGGTACCACATCGGCCAGTGTGGGTCGAGGTAGAGCGTGGTCCCGAACTCCTCCTGGCCGACGACGATGCGGAACAGCGCCAGCAGCGTCTCGAAGACGAAGTACGGCACCACGACGGTGGTCGCGAGCTTGCGCAGGTTGGCGCGGGTGAAGGTGAAGCTGCGCGAGAGGTAGCCGGTCACCAGCACGAACGCCGGGACGTGCCAGGCGTAGAGGAAGACGTAGACCGGGGCGGAGGTGGACACGTCGGGCAGCAGCGTCCACGAGTGGCCGATGACGACGAGCATCACCAGCAGCAGCTTGGCGTTGTCGAAGAACGGGTCGCGGGACGGCTTGCGGCTGCCCCGGTGGGTGCCGGACGGCGAGCCCGGGCGGTGGCCCAGGCGGGGGCGTGCCCGCGCGTCGGAGGGGCGGGTGGGGGAGGGGGCGTGGCTGGCGCTCATCTGGCTCTCGGGAAGGTCTCGGTCGGGCTCCACGATGGTCCCCCGGGGAGGCCCTATGCAAACCGTCGGCGGTGCCCCGGGGCGCGCGCTGCATAGACTCCGGGCCATGCCCGATCCGACCCCGCCTCCGGCGCGCCAGCGCATCGCGGCGTACGCCGTCCTGGAGCGGGGCAGCGGTGCGGACGCGGAGGTGCTGCTGACCCGGATGTCGAGCCGGACCCGCATCGAGGGCCGGTGGACGCTCCCCGGGGGCGGCCTCGACCACGGCGAGGACCCCCGCGACGCCCTGCGCCGCGAGGTGCACGAGGAGACCGGTCTGTACGTCGAGCCGGGGGCCGTCCTCGACGTGCACTCCACCCACTTCACCGGTGCCCGTCACGACGGGGTCGTCGAGGACTACCACGGCATCCACCTGATCTTCGCCGCGGCGCTGCTGCCGCGCTCGGTCGGCGTCGAGCCGCACGTCGTCGAGCAGGGCGGGTCGACCGACCTCGCGGCCTGGGTGCCGCGGCGCGAGGCGCTGGGCCTCGAGCTGCTCAGCGCGGCGCGGCACGCGCTCACGCTGTGACTGCGACCGGGACAGCCACCGGGACAGCCACCGGGACGCCCGCCCGCCCTGCCTAGACTCCGGGGCATGGTCGCCCCCGCCCGCCCCGCGTCCACGAGCGCGGCGACCGACGACCTGGTGGCAGCCCTGCGCAGGGCCGGGGTCGACGACGTCGACGGGTCGAGGCTCGCGCGGGCGCTCTACTCCACCGACGCGTCGCTCTACCGGGTCGTCCCGCAGGCGGTGGTCCGGCCGCGGCACGTCGACGAGCTGGTCGCCACCGTCGAGGTGGCCCGCGAGGCGGGGGTGCCGCTGACGATGCGGGGGGCCGGCACGTCCATCGCGGGCAACGCCGTCGGACCGGGCGTGGTCGTGGACACCGCCCGGCACCTGGACAGGGTCGTCTCGGTCGACCCCGAGGGTCGCAGCGCCGTGGTCGAGCCGGGCGCCGTGCACGCCGCCCTGCAGCGGGCCGCCGCCCGCGCGGGCTGCGGTTCGGGCCGGACCCGTCCACGCACAGCCGCTGCACGATCGGCGGGATGATCGGCAACAACGCCTGCGGGTCGCGTGCCCTGGGCTACGGCCGCACCTCCGACAACGTGCTCGGCCTCGACGTGCTCACCGGCGAGGGCAGCCGCCTGCGGCTCGGCGCCGACCGCCCGGCGCTCCCCGCTGCTCGACTACCTCGACGCGCTGGTCGGCGAGCACCTCGCGACGATCAGGACCGACCTGGGGCGGTTCACCCGCCAGGTGTCCGGCTACGGCCTCGAGCACCTGCTGCCCGAGAACGGGCGCGACGTGGCCCGCTTCCTGACCGGCAGCGAGGGCACGCTGGGCGTGGTGCTCGGCGCCACCGTGCGGCTGGTCGAGGACGCGCCGCACCGGGCCCTGGCCGTGCTGGGCTACCCGACGATGTTCGACGCCGCCGACGCGGTCCCCGGGCTGCTGCACCACCCCCTCGTGGCCTGCGAGGGGCTCGACGCCCGCATCGTCGACGTGGTGCGCCGGCACGGCGGCTCGGTGCCCGACCTGCCCCGCGGGGCGGGCTGGCTGTTCGCCGAGGTGACCGGTGGGACGCTCGCGCAGGCCGAGTCGGCCGCCGCGGCCGTGGCGCGCGACGCCGGCGCGCTCGACGTACGCATCGTGACGGGGTCCGCCGAGTCGGTGGCGCT
Source organism: uncultured Actinomycetota bacterium (assembly GCA_963781745.1). Taxonomy (GTDB): domain Bacteria; phylum Actinomycetota; class Actinomycetes; order Propionibacteriales; family Nocardioidaceae; genus Nocardioides_B. The sequence continues at coordinate 267,503 of CAWAHH010000013.1, forward strand.
ATGGCGGAT
>CAWAHH010000014.1:0-47058 GCA_963781745.1 uncultured Actinomycetota bacterium
GACCAGGCGGGTCTTGACCTGCTCGACGTCGGCGTCGGCCTTCTTCTGCTCGCGGGTGAGGTCGTCGACGAAGAGGATCTGCGCGTCGCGCGTGCGGCCGTCCAGGTCGACGCGCTGCCGCGCCAGCTCGTCGAGCCGCACGGTCTCCGGCAGGTGGCCGAGCCGGTGCCGGAGCAGGTCGATGCGCGAGTCGAGATGCTGGAGGTCGAGCAGGGCGAGCTGCGCGGAGGCGTCGGCTTTCAGCGGGTGCTCCTCAGGTGGGTGACGGGGCCGCGGGCGGTCCACGCGGAAGGTCCACGGGTCGGTGACGAGGTCGTGACCCGGGTCTCCACCGTAGCGCCCCGCTGCGCCAGCGCCGCCCGGAGTTTGGCCTCGACGACCGGCAGCCAGGTCCACTCCGCGGCCCAGTGCGCCACGTCCACGAGGGCCGGGCCGTCGTGCCCAGGAACTCGCCGGCGCGGTGGTGACGCAGGTCGGAGGTGAGGTAGACGTCGGCCCCGGTGCCGAGCACCTCGCCGAGCAGGTGGTCCCCCGAGCCGCTGCCCACCGCCACGGTCCGCACCACGCGGTCCGGGTCGCCCGCGACGCGGACCCCGTGGGCGGTGCCGGGCAGGGCGGCGTCTACCCGGTCGGCGAAGTCGCGCAGCGTGGTCGGTGCGGCCAGGTCGCCGATGCGGCCGTGCCCGCGCGACGTGCGCCCGCCCGGCGCCACGGCGAACTCCAGGACGTCGTACGACGGCTCCTCGTAGGGGTGCGCGGCCAGCAGCGCGCGACCACGCGACCGCGCAGAGCCCGGGGCAGCACCGCCTCGATGCGGAGGGTGGGCGCCACCGAGACCTCGCCCACGTGCCGATGACGGGTGGGCGCCGTCGAGTCGGCGGAAGCGGTCCTCCCCCACCGAGGTGAAGCTGGCGTTGTCGTAGTCGCCGATGCGGCCGGCGCCGGCGGCGACGAGGGCGGAGCGTACGGCGTCCGCGTGCTCCTCCGGCACGAACGCGACCACCTTGTCGACCGGGTCCCCGGCACGGTCGCCGCCGATGACCTCGGGATCCACGATCCCACGGCCCGGGCCAGCGAGTCGTTGACACCGTCGGCGGCGATGTCGGCGTTGGTGTGGGCGGTCAGCAGCGCCGTCCCCGCGCGCACAGCGTGTGCACGACCCTCCCCTTGGGCGTGGTCGCGGCCACGCCGTGCACGGGGGTGAGCAGCAGCGGGTGGTGGGTGAGCAGCAGGTCGGCGCCCCAGGCCACGGCCTCCTCGGCCACCGCCGGCGCGGGGTCGACGGCCAGCAGCACCCGCTCCACCGGCTGGTCGGGGTCGCCGCAGACCAGCCCGACCGCGTCCCACGGCTCGGCCCAGCGCGGGTCGTACCAGCCGTCGAGCAGCGCCGTGACGTCGGACAGGCGAACGGTCATCCGCGCAGCCTAGTGGGGACCCGGCCCGGTGCCCCCGCCTGCTCCCGCCTGCTCCCGCGCCCGCTCGATGAGAGGTCTCTCATCGAGCGCTCACCGGGTGCTCACCGGCACCCGGCACAATCGCAGCGTGCGCGTCGTGTGGAAGGTGCTGCTGGTGGCACTCGTGACGCTGCCCGTGGCCGCGTACGTCGCCGGCACGCTGGTGGCCTCGCGGGCCGAGGTGCCCGTCGAGCGGGCGCCGATCGTGGTCCGCGACCCCGGACCGGCGCCCTCGGGGCTCCCGACGTCCCCAGGGCCCTCGGGGCCCTCGGGGCCAGGGACCGCCGACCCGACCTGTTGCGGGGCCCGTCCGACCCCGACGACCCGGACGCCGAGGACGGGGACGACGGGGACGACGGGGACGACGGGGACACCGACGACGTGGAGACCGTGAACCCCCGCCCGGACCTCGAGGACGCCGACGACCGCGACGACCGCGACGACCGCGACGACCCCGACGATGACGACCGCGACGGTCCGGAGGACGATGACGACGGTCCGGAGGACGATGACGACGGTCCGGAGGACGATGACGACGGTCCGGAGGACGATGACGACGGTCCGGAGGACGATGACGACGGTCCGGAGGACGATGACGACGGTCCGGAGGACGATGACGACGGTCGAGAGATGCCGACGGCGGACGGGCGACGGAGCAGGAGGACGATGACGGTCCAGGACATGACGACGGTCCGGAGGACGATGACGACGGTCCGGAGGACGAGGCGATGGTCGCGGAGGACCGTGGCGACAGTCAGGGGAGGACCATAGACGACGGTCCGGAGGACGATGACGACGGTCCCGAGGACGATGACGACTCCGAGGGGCAATCGAGAAATCGCGATGAACGTGCGGGCGCGACGGCGGACATGCGAAGGGATAAGGAGGACGATGACGACGGTCCGGAGGGACGATGACGACGGTCCGGAGGACGATGACGACGGTCCGGAGGACGATGACGACGGTCCGGAGGACGATGACGACGGTCCGGAGGACGATGACGACGGTGCGGAAGGAGCGATGACGACAGTCGGAGGACGATGACACTGCGACGACGATGACACGACGACAGTCCGGAGGACGATGACGACGGTCCGGAGGACGATGACGACTGAGCCGCGACGCGGCCGTCGCTCGGGCGCCGTCGCGCTGCTCACCTCGCTCGCGCTCGACACCCGCTGGGGCGACGTCTCGGCGCGTCCGCGAACGCGGTCCCAGAACCTCGCCGAGGACGACGAGCTCCTCGTCGGTCCACCGACGCCGCGACGGCGGACGCCCGGGGGTCGGCGGCGTTCGTGGACGTCTTCTTCCTCTCCGACGCCCGCGCCGAGCTGCGCCGCACCCTGACGACGTACGCCGTGGTGGCGGCGCTCTCGCTCGGCCTGATCACCGCGGTCGCGGCGTGGCAGGCCGGGCGGCTGCTGCAGCCGCTGCGCACCCTGCGCGACGAGGCCGAGGTGATCACCGGCTCGGACCTCTCGCGCCGCATCCCCGAGGTCGGAAACGACGACATCACCGCGCTGACCCGGACCTTCAACGAGATGCTCGAGCGGCTGGAGGAGGCGTTCGCCGCCCAGCGGCGCTTCCTCGACGACGCCGGGCACGAGCTCAAGACGCCGCTCACCGTCGTGCGCGGGCACACCGAGCTGATCGACCCGCACGACCCGCGCGACGTCGCGGAGACCCGGGCGCTGCTGCTCGAGGAGACCGACCGGATGTCACGCCTGGTCGAGGACCTGATCATGCTCGCGAAGGCCGACCGGCCGGACTTCGTGCGCACCGCCGACGTCGAGGTCGACGACCTGCTGGCCGGCGTCCTGGGGAAGTGCCGTGCCCTGGGCGACCGCCGCTGGCGCCTCGACGCCACGCTCGACGCGACCGTCCCCCTCGACGAGCAGCGGGTCACCCAGGCGCTGCTGCAGCTCGCGGAGAATGCCGTCAAGCACACCTCCCCCGGCGACGAGGTGGGACTCGGCGCCGACCGGGTCGGCGACGACGTGCGGCTCTGGGTGCGCGACACCGGCCCCGGCGTGCCGGACCCGCTCAAGGAGGCGGTGTTCCGACGGTTCCAGCGCGGCGTGGCTCCCGCCGGCGACGACGGCGCGGGTCTCGGCCTGTCCATCGTGACGGCGATCGCCCGCGCGCACGGCGGGTCGGCGCACGTCGAGGACGCCGTACCCTCCGGAGCCCTGTTCCTGCTCACCCTCCCCTCCCGACGGACGGAGCACTGACGTGGCACGGATCCTGGTCGTCGAGGACGAGGCGCGGATCGCGTCCTTCGTGGCGAAGGGGCTGACCGCCGAGGGCTACACCACGACCGTCGCGGGCGACGGCGTGAGCGGCCTCGACCTGGCGCTGTCGGGCGACTTCGACCTGCTGGTGCTCGACATCAACCTGCCGGGCAAGAGCGGCTACGAGGTGCTCGACGAGCTGCGGTCCTCCGGCAGCCGGCTGCCCGTCGTGGTGCTCACGGCCCGCGACTCGGTCGGCGACACCGTGTCCGCGCTCGAGGGCGGCGCCGACGACTACATGGCCAAGCCGTTCCGCTTCGCCGAGCTCCTGGCCCGGGTCCGGCTGCGGCTGCGCACCGGCGCGGAGGCGGGTCCGCCGGACGCGGACGTGCTCGAGGTCGGCGGCGTGCGGCTCGACCTGCGCAGCCGTGAGGTCACCGCCGGCGGGAGGACCGTCGAGCTCTCGGCGCGCGAGTTCCGGCTCGCCGAGGTGTTCCTGCGCAACCCCGGGCGGGTGCTCTCGCGCGAGCAGCTGCTGTCCCACGTCTGGGGCTACGACTTCGACCCGGGGTCCAACGTGGTCGACGTCTACGTCGGCTACCTCCGCAAGAAGCTCGGCGCCGCCACGATCACCACCGCTCGCGGCGTCGGCTACCGCTTCGCCCCCTGACCCCGATGGTCAGTGACGGTCAGGCCCCTCCCGCCGGTGGAGAAGGGCCCGACCGTCACTGACTATGGGCGGGTCGGCGCGCGGTCAGCGGACCCGGAAGCCGGCCAGCCGGCCGCGAGGGGCCCGGGCGAGGGCCGGCTCGAGGGCCTCGGCGACCTCGTGGGGCAGCGGCCGCTTGGCGGGGTCGGGGGCGAGGCAGGCGTCGACGACCGCGGCGACGTCGGCCGGCACCCGGTCCGGCAGCGCGTCGGGCAGGTCGACCAGCTGCGGGAAGCGGTCGGCCGCGTCCGCTGCGTCGGGCCGCCCCTCGTCGTACGGCGTCCGCCCGGCGATGGCCTCGAACAGCGTCGCACCGAGGCCGAACACGTCCGAGGCGAACCCGGGCGTGCCGCTCCCGGGCGGGTCGCACTGCTCGGGCGCCATGTAGGCGTCGGTGCCGATCGGGTGCCGCAGCGTCGCCGCCGCCTCGGCCGACCGGGCGACGCTGAGGTCGATCAGCCGCGCGGGCGCGCCCATGATCACGTTGCTGGGCTTCACGTCGAGGTGCACCACCCCGACCCTGCGGAAGTAGTGCAGGGCCGAGGCCAGCTCGATCGCGAGCGGGAGGTACTGCTGCTCCGGCAGCGGGCCGAACCGCCGGAGCAGCGTCGAGAGCCGGGGCCCGTCGAGCGCCTCGAGGACGACGTGCGGCCGCTCGCCGTCGAGGACCGCGCGGAGCCCGCGGACCACGACCGGGTGGTTGACGCGCGAGAGCGTGTCCACCTCGCGCTCCAGCCCGCGCAGGCCGGACGCGTCGTCCACCTGCCCGGGCCGGAGCACCTTGACGACCACGGGCCCGTAGGTCACCTCGTCGAAGCAGAGGTACGCCTCGTACGCCGCCCCGCCGCCGAGCAGGCGGACGACGGTGAGGTCGGGGGTGAGTGCCTCGCCCTCGACGAGGCCCCACCCGTCCTGCTCGCGCGCCACCGGGTCAGCGCCGGGTGTCGTTGCGGGAGCGGTCGTTGGTCAGGTTCGGCGTCAGGTCGCGCGTGCGGTCGCCGCCGTCGCGCGTCCAGTCGCGGGTCTTGTCGCTGCGGCTGAGGTCGCGGTCGCGGCTGACGGCCGTCACGTTGCTGCGGGTGTGGTCCCGGGTGGCGCGGCTGACCCCGGTGAAGCGGCTGCGGGTCTGGTCGACGCCGGTCCGGTCGTTCGTCTTGTCGTTGGTGTCGTCGTCATCCTCGTCGAACGCGGCGAGGACGAGCTCGCTGCTGGTCTCCTCGCGCTTGACGAACGCGTCCTTGCCGCTGCCGCCCGTGTCGCCACCGGCCGCGGCGCTGTTGGACGGCATGGCCATCACCCCGACGGTGACGAGGCCGGCCAGGCCGAGGGTGCCGATCGGGACGAGAGTGCTGAGCTTGCGTGCCATGGGATGTGCCCACCTTCCGGTTCGGTCGATGGGCACCACCGTGCCGGGGCGACGTGAGTCCTCCGTGAGCCGTGCATGAGACGGCTCTCACCGGAGCAGACGCCGGTAGGGCGGTGGGGTGGGCGCAGCAGGGATCGAACCTGCGACCACCTCCTTGTAAGGGAGGTGCTCTACCGCTGAGCTATACGCCCGTGGCTCCGGGACGGGGTCCGCCGAGCGCGGGTCAGCCTACGACATCTCGGGGGCGCAAAAACAACGACCGCTGGCGTCTCGGGTCACCAGCGGTCGTTGCAAGAACTATTCAACTACCTCCGGACGCGCCACGGCAGCGGTTTCCCGCGAATTCGGGAAATCTTTAACTTCACCCGTCCGGATCGTCCGGGCTCGCCCCCAAAAGTCACCGCTCTCAGAGGGGTGGATCGGCCCCGGGACGCCCGGAACAGGTCTAGGCAGCCACCTGGGCGAGCACCCGCGCCTGCTCCTCGAGGTCGCGCGCGTCGGGCATCGCGTTGTGCACCGTCCACCGCAGCACGCCGTCCTTGTCGACGATGAACGTCGAGCGGTCCGCCGACCCCGCTCCTCGTTGAAGACGCCGTAGCCCGTCGCCACCGCGCCGTGCGGCCAGAAGTCCGAGAGCAGCGGGAAGTCGAGCCCGTCCTGCTCGGCGAAGGCGCGCAGCGAGAACATCGTGTCGCAGGAGACCGCGAGCAGCTGCACCGCCGTCGGACTCGAAGGTCGGCAGGCTGTCGCGCACCTCGCAGAGCTCGCCGGTGCACACCCGGCTGAAGGCGAACGGGTAGAACATCACCACGACGGCCTTGTCGCCGCGGAACGACGAGAGCCGGACCGACTGGCCGTGCTGGTCGCGCAGCTCGAAGTCGGGGGCCTGCTGGCCGATCTCCACCGCCATGACGCTCCTTCCCCTGCTCTGGTTCGGTCAGTCGAGCTCGGCTCGGCCAGCTCCCGCTTGAGCACCTTGCCGGTCGCGTTGCGGGGCAGCTCGTCGACCAGCACGATCTCCCGCGGCACCTTGTAGCGCGCCAGGTTCTCCTTGACGTGGTCCTTGAGGTCGGCCTCGGTGGCGTCGGCGCCGTCGACGAGCACGACGAAGGCACGCAGGCGCTTGCCGAAGTCGGCGTCGTCCGGCACGCCGATCGGCCGCGGCCTCGACGACCTGCGTCGTGGCGGGCCAGGCAGTCCTCGACCTCCTGCGGGAAGACGTTCTCGCCGCCGGAGACGATCATGTCGTCGTCGCGGCCCTCGACGAAGAGCCGGCCGTCGGCGTCGAAGCGGCCGACGTCGCCGGTGGCCATCAGCCCGTCGACGGTGTCCTTGCTGCCGCCGCCGGTGTAGCCCTCGAACAGCAGGCTGTTGCCGACGAAGATCCGCCCGGCCTCGCCCTGCGGCACCTCCTCGCCGTCGCTCGTCGAGGATCTTCACGACCGTGGCCCACGGCGGCCGCCCGGCGGTGCCCGGTGCCGCGCGCAGGTCGTCGGGGTCGGCGATCGTGGCGTAGGCGACCTCGGTGGAGCCGTAGACGTTGTAGAGGTTGTCGCCGAACCGGTCCATCCACGCGGTGCCCGAGGTCGCCCGGCAGCGCCGACCCGGAGGCGGCGACCACCTTGACCCGGGACAGGTCGTAGCCGGTCCAGCGTCTCGTGCGGGCAGCTGGAGGATCCGCTGCAGCATCACCGGGATCACCACCAGGGAGTCGCAGCGCTCGCTCGTCGAGCGGTGCGCAGGCACTCCTCGGGGTCGAAGCAGCGGCGCAGCACGACGGTCGAGCCGAGCAGCATCGCGAGCGCCAAGTGCGCCCAGCCCCAGGTGTGGAACAGCGGCGCGGCGACGTGGGTGCGCCAGCCCGAGCGCAGCGGCAGCCGGGAGAGCAGGGCGACAGCCGCCTCGACGCCGGCCTCGCTGCGCGGCGCGCCCTTGGGGGTGCCGGTGGTGCCGGAGGTCAGGATGACGATCCGGCTCGGCTTCGCCGGGCGCCGGGTGGTCGGCCGCGGACCCCTGCGGCGATCAGGGACTCCAGGGTGGCGCGGTCCGGCGCGTCGTCGGTCGTCGATCCAGGCCAGCACCCGGTCGCCGGCGTGCCCGGCCTCGCGAGCAGGCCGGTGAACTCCTCGTCGTGCACGACGAGCGTCGGGCTGCTCGCGCTCGAGCACGTCGACGAGCTGCGGGCCCGCGAAGGCGGTGTTGAGGTAGAGCAGGTCGGCGCCGAGCTTGGCCGCGGCGATGCTCGCGTCGACGAAGCCGCGGTGGTTGCGGCACATGATCGCGACGCCGTCACCGGCCCGCACGCCCGGCGCGCTGCAAGGCGTCGGCGAGGCGCGTTGCTGCGCTGGTGCATCTCGAGGAAGGTGAGCTCGCCGAGCTCGTCGACCAGGCCGACCCGGTGCGGGTGCAGGCTGCGCGAGCGCGGTGAAGCCGCCGGCCGGGCCGGTGCCCCAGCGAGCAGGGTCAGCGCGATCCGACCGAGGCGAGCGCGGCGAGTACGGCCGGACCATCCCCGCCGCGCGAGCACCCGCAGCATGGTGGGGCACGCGTCGCCTGGCGCAGGCGGGCCTCCGAGTCGTCGTCCTGCTCGAGAGCAAGCACGCTCACGAGTGCGACGTCGCCGGCGGTCATGCGCCCTTGGGCGCGACCAGCCGGGTGGCGGACCAGTCCTGGCTGACACCGCAGCGGTCGTGGTGGTGGCCAGGCCGGCGACGTGCGCGGCCTCGGCGATGTCGGCCGGGTCGACCGCGCCGGGGCCGGCCGACCTTGGGGGTCAGCAGCCAGATCACGCCGCCGCCGACGAGGTCGGTGAGGGAGTCCATCAGCGCGTCGACGAGGTCGCCGTCGTCGTCGCGCCACCAGAGCACACGGCCTCGACCACGTTGCCGTAGTCGCCGTCGACCAGGTCGGCGTCGATGGCGTCCTCGATCTGCGACGCGGAGGTCGTCGTCGACGTCCTCGTCCCAGCCGAGCTCCTGGACGACCATGCCGGTGGTCAACCCCAGCCGGTCTCCGATGGTCTGGGTGGCGGCACCTTCGGCCCACCCGCGGTCGCGCTCACGTCACTCCTCCAGTCTCACCCGGCCCGGTGGCAGGGCCGGTGGCTCTGCTGCGCGTAGTCCACCGGAAGTCGCTCCGGCGACGCAAGGCCCGGGACAGGTGCCAGGCTAGGGCACCTCCGCCGCCCCGCAGCCCGGCCCACCGGCGCTCGGACCGGGTGGCCGCCCGGCTACTGGGCGGTAGATACCTTGCCCGCGGCGAGCGTGACACGATGCAGGAGCAGCGGGACCGCGACCCGGGGACCGCTGCCGTGGATCGTTTGGATCGTGACAACCCGTGAGTGCCCCACCGAGTGCACACGAGCGCGAGAGCAGAGACATCGTGGCAACAGGTTCTGAGCAGCAGTCGTCCGAGCTGGCCGCGAGAAGTCCGCCGAGCAAGCCGCCGAGGCCAGCCCGGCGCGCCTCCACGCGGCGGTGGCGCCCGCGGTGATCCACGAGGGGCTGCCCACCCAGCTCCCCGACATCGACCCCGACGAGACCCAGGAGTGGCTCGACTCGTTCGACGCCATGGTCGGCGACCGGGGTCGCGAGCCGGGCCCGCTACGTGATGCTGCGTCTGCTGGAGCGGGCCCGGGAGCAGCAGGTCGGCGTACCGGCCCTGCGCAGCACCGACTACATCAACACCATCCCGCCCGAGCGCGAGCCGTGGTTCCCCGGCGACGAGGAGATCGAGCGCCGGATCCGCGCGTTCATCCGCTGGAACGCCGCGGTCATGGTGTCGACGGCGAACCGCAAGGGCCTCGAGGTCGGCGGGCACATCGCGACCTACCAGTCCTCGGCCTCGCTCTACGAGGTCGGCTTCAACCACTTCTTCCGCGGCAAGGACCACCCCGGCGGCGGCGACCAGATCTACATCCAGGGCCACGCCTCCCCCGGCATCTACGCCCGCGCGTTCCTCGAGGGCCGGCTCAACGAGGCCCAGCTGAGCCGGTTCCGCCAGGAGGTGCAGCACGGCGTCGGCAAGGGCCTGCTCGTCGTACCCGCACCCGCGGCTGATGCCGGACTTCTGGGAGTTCCCGACCGTGTCGATGGGCCTGACCGCCCTCAACGCGATCTACCAGGCCCGCTTCAACCGCTACCTGCACAACCGCGGCATCAAGGACACCAGCCAGCAGCACGTGTGGGCGTTCCTCGGCGACGGCGAGATGGGCGAGCCCGAGTCGCTCGGCGCCATCGGCGTCGCGGCGCGCGAGGAGCTCGACAACCTCACCTTCGTCATCAACTGCAACCTGCAGCAGCTCGACGGACCGGTGCGCGGCAACGGCAAGATCATCCAGGAGCTCGAGTCCACATTCCGCGGCGCGGGCTGGAACGTCATCAAGGTCGTGTGGGGCCGCGAGTGGGACGACCTGCTCGCCCGCGACGTCGACGGCGTGCTGGTCAACAAGATGAACAGCACCCCCGACGGGCAGTTCCAGACCTACTCCGTCGAGGCGGGCTCCTACATCCGGGAGAACTTCTTCGGCGGCGACCCGCGGCTGCGCAAGATGGTCGAGCACATGAGCGACGACCAGATCGTCAAGCTGCCCCGCGGTGGCCACGACTACCGCAAGGTCTACGCGGCGTTCGACGCGGCCACCAAGCACGTCGGCCAGCCGACCGTGATCCTGGCGCAAGACCATCAAGGGCTGGACGATCGACGCCCTCGAGGGCAAGAACGCCACCCACCAGATGAAGAAGCTGACCAAGGACGACCTCAAGAAGTTCCGCGACCGGCTCTACCTGCCGATCAGCGACAAGGAGATCGACGAGTCCGACATCGCGCCGTTCTTCCACCCGGGCCAGGACTCCCCCGAGATCGAGTACATGATCGAGCGCCGTCGCCAGCTCGGCGGGTCGCTGCCCAAGCGCGAGTTCACCAGCAAGCACGCTCAAGCTGCCCGGCGACAAGGTCTACGCCGAGCTCAAGCAGGGCTCCGGCAAGCAGGCGATCGCCACCACGATGGCGCTGGTGCGGCTGCTGCGCGACCTGATGAAGGACGGCGAGATCGGCCAGCGCATCGTGCCGATCGCCCCGGACGAGTACCGCACCTTCGGCATGGACGGCATGTTCCCGACGGCCAAGGTCTACAACCCGATGGGCCAGCGCTACGAGTCGGTCGACCGCAACATGCTGCTGGCCTACAAGGAGTCGGAGAAGGGCCAGATGCTCCACGAGGGCATCTCCGAGGCGGGCGCGATGGCGTCGGCGACGGCGGCGGGCTCGGCGTACTCCACCCACGGCGAGCCGATGATCCCGTTCTACCTCTTCTACTCGATGTTCGGCTTCCAGCGCACCGGCGACTCGATCTGGGCGATGGCCGACCAGCTCGCGCGCGGCTTCCTGATCGGCGCCACCGCCGGTCGCACCACGCTGACCGGCGAGGGCCTCCAGCACGCCGACGGCCACTCGCCGCTGCTCGCGGCGACGAACCCCGCGGTCGTGCACTACGACCCGGCGATGGCCTACGAGATCAGCCACATCGTGCAGGACGGGCTGCGCCGGATGTACGGCACCAGCGACGAGTTCCCCGACGGCGAGAGCCTGATCTACTACCTCACCGTCTACAACGAGCCGACCGTGCAGCCGAAGGAGCCCGACGACCTCGACGTCGAGGGGCTGCTGCGCGGCCTCTACCACGTCGCCGTACCCCCCGAGGCCGCCGGCGAGGGCGCACCGCGCGTGCAGCTGCTGGCCTCCGGCGTCGGCTTCCCGTGGATCACCGACGCGGCCCGGATGCTCGCCGAGGACTGGGGCGTCGCCGCCGACACCTGGTCGGTCACGTCGTGGAACGAGCTGTCGCGCGACGCCGTCGCGTGCGAGGAGTGGAACCTCCTGCACCCCTCGGAGCCGGCGCGGATCCCCTACGTGACCGACAAGCTCAAGGACGCCGACGGCCCAGTCGTGGCGGTCAGCGACTACATGCGCGCAGTCCAGAACCAGATCGCCAAGTGGGTCCCGGGCGACTACCACGCCCTCGGCGCCGACGGCTTCGGCTTCGCGGACACGCGTCCCGCGGCCCGGCGCTTCTTCCACATCGACGCGCAGTCGGTGGTCGTCCAGGCCCTCCAGGCGCTGGCCGACCGCGGCGAGGTCAAGCCGGAGACCGTGCAGGAGGCGTTCGAGAAGTACCGCATCGACGACCCGACCGCCGTGCGCGGCGTGAAGCAGGAGGGCGGGGACGCCTGACGGCTCGGTCGGTCCTGCGTGGGGTCGACGTGTCACGGCGCCGCCATCGGCACGTCGCCCGCCGGGCCGGCCGGCGCCGCGCGTCGTACCTCCCCAGGAGAACTGGCGCCTCCCCAGGCATGCACGCCTGGGGAGGCGCACGATTACCAGGGGACCCTGGTAATCGTGCGATCGGAGCGACACACGATGCCCCTGCGACGCTTGGTCACGCCGCTGGACGCCAGCCGCTCGCCGGCCGGGCCGGCCGACGCCGCGCGTCGTACCTCCCCAGGAGAACTGGCGCCTCCCCAGGCATGCACGCCTGGGGAAGTGCGCGATTACCAGGGGACCCTGGTAATCGTGTGACGGGAGCGACGGGTCAGGCGATGTCGGCGTGCCGGGCCGTCGGCACGGCGGCGGGCAGCGGGGTCTGGCGGCCGGAGCGGAGCAGGGCGCGCCAGCGGCCGCGGTGGTACGCCGCGGCCGGGTGCGTCCTGATGAAGCCGTCCAGGACCTTCACGAAGCGCTGCGGGTGGTCCTTGTGCGGGAAGTGGCCGGCGTTCGCGATCACCTCCACGGTGGCTGCAGGGGCCACCTCGGCGACGATGCCGGCGTGCTTGACGGGGATGACGTTGTCCTCGGTCCCCCAGATCACGCACATCGGCATGGCCTGGGTGAGGTAGGCGCGGTCGACCATCGTGACGACCTGCCCGCGCCAGTCCACGACCGCGGACACGACGTGCCGGATCGCCTTGCGCGAGCGCGCGTCCTTGAAGGTGTCGATGATCTCGGCCACCTCGTCGAGATCGCGTACGGCGGACAGGCCGGTGCCGGCCAGCGCCTTGAGGCCGGTCGTCGTGAGCTGGCGGATGCCCGGCAGCGTCACCACGCCCATCACCTGGTGGAAGCCGGGCAGCGTGATCGCCCGGATCGCGGGCGTCACCTCGGGGCCGAGCCCGCCCGGGGCGACCAGGACCAGCCGCTCGGTGCGCTCGGGGAACTGGTAGGCGAACTGCATCGCCACCCCGCCCCCGAAGCTGTGCCCGACGACCGTCACCCGGTCGATGCCGAGGACGGTGAGCAGGTCGCGCATGCCGTTGGCGTAGCCGCCCACGCTGTAGTCGGCGCGCGGCTTGTCCGACAGGCCGTGCCCGAGCAGGTCGGGGGCGATCACGGTGTAGCGCCGCGACAGGGCGGCGATCACCGGCAGCCAGGTGGTGTGGTCGCAGCCGAGCCCGTGCAGCAGCAGCAGCGCCGGGCCCGTGCCGACCTTCACGAACGCGCGACGGTGCCCGTGGATGGTGAGGTAGGGGACCTCGAGCGGCTTGGGCATGGTGCTCCTCACGGATGCGTCGGGCCCGACTGTATCGAGAACATCGGGTGAAGCCTCCGGAAACCCTTGTGGATCAGGGGAAACCACCCGTTCGGACAGGTCCCGGACGGTTCCGGCCGCCCGCCGGGCCGGTCCGACGGGCGTAGGGTCGGCGTATGAGCCGTGTCACCGGGTCCGAGGGGCCCGACCGGGCCGAGATCGCCCGGCGGCTGCAGCGCTCGGTCGGCACGCTGACCACCGCGACCGTGGCCCGGATGGAGCGCGAGATGCGCTGGTTCCGCGGCCTCTCGGCCGAGGACCGCTCCTGGATCGGCGTCATCGTGCAGGCCGGCATCCAGGCCTTCGTCGCGTGGTACCAGGAGCCCGACGGCTCCTCCCCCGTCACCGCCGAGGTGTTCGGCGTCGCCCCACGCACCCTGACCGGTGTTGTGAGCCTCCACCAAACCGTCGAGATGGTGCGGCTGACCATCGAGGTGGTCGAGGACAACATCGTCGACGCCGTCGGGGAGACCGACGCGAGCCTCGGTGCGGGACTCCGTGGTGCGCTACGCCCGCGAGGTCGCGTTCGCCACCGCGGAGGTCTACGCGCGCGCCGCGGAGATGCGCGGCGCGTGGGACGCGCGGCTCGAGGCGCTCGTGGTCGACAGCGTGCTGCGCGCCGAGGCAGACGAGACGGTCCGCTCGCGCGCGAGCGCCCTGGGCTGGGAGGCTCGCGGCGACGTGGCCGTGGTGCTCGGCCGGGTGCCGCACGTGGACGGCTCCGACCGGGCCCGCGAGTCGATCATCGACGACGTACGCCGGTCCGCGCGCCACGTCGGGCTGGATGCTCTGTGCGCCGTGCAGGGCGACCGGATGGTGGTCGTGCTCGGCGGCGTGGACAACGCCGACAAGGCGGGCGCCGCTGTGGCGGAGCACTTCGGGGACGGTCCGGTGGTGGTCGGCCCGGTCGTCCCGGACCTGGTCCGGGCGAGCATCTCGGCGCGCGCGGCGACCGCCGGGCTCCGCGCCGCACCGGGGTGGCCGGGGGCCCCCCGCCCGGTGACAGCGACGACCTCCTCCCCGAGCGGGCGCTCTCCGGCGACGGCCACGCGCGCCGCCAGCTCGTCGCCGAGGTGCTACCGCCCCTGGTCGGAGGCCGGCGCCGCCGACCCTGGACACCGTCTCGGCGTTCCTGGACCAGGGCGGCTCCATCGAGGGCACCGCACGCGCGATGTTCGTGCACGCCAACACCGTGCGCTACCGGCTGCGCCGCGCGGCCGAGGTCACCGGGCTGGCGGCCACCGACCCGCGGCACGCCTACACCTACCGGGTCGCGCTGACCCTGGGCCGGCTCACCGCGCCGGAGACCGTGACGCCCCCCACACCGTGATCGGGGCAATGTCCGTTGTGCGCGGTTCTTTGTAGGGTTCTTACAAAGTCTGACCCGCATTCTTCGTGCATCGACGAGCACGCGATCAGGCCCTCGCACAGGACAGAGTGGTGCCGTGCTCGTCATCGTCGCTCCCGGACAGGGTGCCCAGACCCCCGGATTCCTCGACCCCCTGGCTGGAGATGCCCAGCGTTCGCCGACCGGCTGACCTGGCTCTCGGCGGTCAGCCGGGCTCGACCTCGTGCACTACGGCACCGAGGCGGACGCGGACACGATCCGCGACACCGCCGTCGCCCAGCCGCTGCTGGTCGCCTCCGGGCTGCTCGCCGCGCTCGAGCTGTTCCCGCACCCGGCCGACGCGTTCGGGCGGATCGGCGCGGTCGCCGGTCACAGCGTCGGCGAGCTGACCGCCGCCGCGGGCGCGCGGGCGATCACCGCCGAGCAGGCGATGGTGCTGGTCCGCGAGCGGGGCAACGCCATGGCCGCCGCCGCCGCGACCACCCCGACGAGCATGACCGCGGTCCTCGGGGGTGACCGCGACGAGGTGCTCGCCACGCTCGAGCGCCACGGCCTGGCCGCCGCGAACGACAACGGCCCCGGCCAGATCGTCGCCGCCGGCACGGTCGAGCAGCTCGCGGCGTTCGCCGACGACGCGCCCGCCAAGGCTCGCCTGGTCCCGCTCTCGGTGGCGGGCGCCTTCCACACCGAGCACATGTCCCCCGCGGTCGACGTGCTCTCCCGGCTGGCCCGCTCGGTCTCCACCCACGACCCGCGCACGCCGATCATCTCCAACCGCGACGGCCGCGTGGTCCACGACGGCCGCGACGTCGTACGACGCATCGTGAGCCAGGTCAGCAACCCGGTCCGCTGGGACCTGTGCATGGAGACGATGCTCGACCTCGGGGTGACCGGCCTGCTGGAGATGCCGCCCGCCGGCACCCTGACCGGCATCGCCCGCCGGGCCATGAAGGGCGTCGAGACCTTCGCCCTCAAGACCCCCGACCAGCTCGACGACGCCCGCGCGTTCTGCGACAAGCACGGCGTCGCCTCCGAGATCGACACCTCGCCCACCTGGCGGATGCTCGTCGCGCCGATGAAGGGCACCTTCGCCCAGGTCGCCGGGCTCGCCGAGGGCAACGCCATCGCCCCCGACACCGCGATCGGCAGCGTGCGCAGCTCGCGCGACGAGACCACGGTGACCGCCCCGCACGGCGGCACGATCGTGGAGTGGCTCGTGCAGGACGGCGACCTGGTCTCACCCGGTCAGCCGCTGATCCGTCTCCACCCCGAGGGAGTCCCGTCATGACCACGTTGTCCAGCTCGGTGGGTGCACCCCAGGCGAGGATCCTGGGGATCGGCACCTACCGCCCCGAGCGCGTCGTGCCCAACGCCGAGCTCGTCGAGGCGATCGACTCCAGCGACGAGTGGATCCAGCAGCGCTCCGGCATCAAGGAGCGCCGCTTCGCGGGTCCCGACGAGTCGGTCCAGATGATGTCGGTCGCCGCCTCGCGCCAGGCCCTCGAGCGGGCCGGCATCGAGGCCGCCCAGATCGACTGCGTCGTGGTGGCGACGGTCTCCCACATGATGCAGACGCCTGCCGTGGCGACCGCGATCGCGCACGAGCTCGGCACCGACAAGGCACCGGCGTTCGACATCTCCGCCGCCTGCGCCGGCTTCTGCCACGCCCTCGCCCTCGGCGCCGACATGGTCCGCGCCGGCAGCGCCAAGCACGTGCTGGTGATCGGCGTCGAGCGGCTGACCGACATCACCAGCCTCAACGACCGCGGGACGGCGTTCATCTTCGCCGACGGCGCGGGCGCCGCGGTGGTCGGTCCCTCCGAGGAGGTCGGCATCGGCCCGGTCGTGTGGGGCTCCGACGGCGAGCAGTTCGACCTGATCCGTCAGGACGAGGACTGGCGCGACGTCCTCACCCAGGACTCCCCGAAGATGCCGCACCTGATCATGCAGGGCGCCGCGGTCTTCCGCTGGGCGTCCTTCGAGATGGCCAAGATCGCCCAGCAGACGCTGGACCGCACCGGCATCACCGTCGACGACCTCGACGTGTTCGTGCCGCACCAGGCCAACATGCGCATCATCGACGCGATGGCCCGCTCGATGAAGCTGCCCGCGCACGTCGCCATCGCCCGCGACATCGCCGAGCAGGGCAACACCTCGGCGGCCTCGATCCCCCTCGCCCTCGGCCGGATGATCGACGAGGGCACGGCCAAGAGCGGCGACACCGCGCTGCTCATCGCCTTCGGCGCCGGGCTGGCGTACGCCGCCCAGGTCGTCAAGGTCCCCTAGTCCCCCGGTCGCAGCCCGCGGCCGGACCTGCAGCACCCACCCGTACCTCCACCTGAAGGAGTTCCCCGCATGGCCTCCACCGAGGAGATCCGCGCCGACCTCGCCGAGATCGTCAACGAGGTCGCCGGCGTTCCGGCCGACGACGTCCAGCTCGACAAGTCCTTCGTCGACGACCTCGACGTCGACTCGCTCTCGATGGTCGAGGTCGTCGTGGCCGCCGAGGAGAAGTTCGACGTCAAGATCCCCGACGACGAGGTCAAGAACCTCAAGACCGTCGGCGACGCCGTCGCGTTCATCGAGACCGCCCAGAACGGCTGACCCCGCACCACCGAGTCCGACGCCGTACGACGTACGGCGGCCGGCCCGAGCACGACGGGAGCGCGAGCGCTCCCCGCACCACCACCCGCCGTCGGGGGCGGCGGCAGGACCCACCGGTCCCCTGCCGCCCCCGGTGCCGGGTCGTCGTCCCCGTGTCCTGGGGGTCCGCAGGGACCCCGGGCAGAGACCACGCCGCGGCCGCCCGCCGCACAACCACGAGGTGAACACCCATGAGCGCCACTCGCGTCGTCGTGACCGGACTCGGCACTACCTCCCCCGTCGGCGGGGACGTGTCCTCGACCTGGGCCGCGCTGCTCGCCGGCGAGTCCGGCGTCCGCGTGATGGAGCACGACTGGGCCGAGCAGCTCAGCACCCAGATCGCCGCCGAGGTGGCGGTCGACCCCACCGAGGTGCTCGAGCGCGTCAAGGCCCGCCGGCTCGACCGCTCCGGCCAGCTCGCGCTGGTCGCCGCCCTGGAGGCGTGGGCCGACTCGGGCCTCGCCGACGCCGACGTGGACGGCGAGCGGCTCGGCGTCGCCATGGCCTCGGGCATCGGCGGCGTGCAGACGCTGCTGACCAACTACGACGCGCTCCAGCAGAAGGGCCCGCGACGGGTCTCCCCGCTCGCGATCCCGATGCTGATGCCGAACAGCCCGGCCGCCAACATCGGCCTGGCCATCGGCGCCAAGGCCGGCGTGCACACCCCCGTCTCGGCCTGCGCCTCCGGCAACGAGGCGATCGCGCTCGGCATCGACATGATCCGGCTCGGCCGTGCCGACGTCGTGGTCGTCGGCGGCACCGAGGCGGCCGTCCACGCGCTCCCGATGGCCGCGTTCGGCCAGATGATGGCGCTCTCGAAGCGCAACGACGAGCCCGACCGCGCCTCGCGCCCCTGGGACAAGGGCCGCGACGGCTTCGTCCTCGGCGAGGGCGCCGCGGTGCTGGTCCTCGAGTCCGAGGAGCACGCGACGGCCCGCGGCGCGAAGGTGTACGCCGAGGCCGCCGGCGCCGGCATCACCGCCGACAGCCACGACATCGCCCAGCCCGACCCCGCGGGGCTCGGCGCCACCCGGGCGATGAAGATCGCGCTGCGCGAGGCCGACCTGCAGGCCACCGACATCGCGCACATCAACGCGCACGCCACGTCCACCCCGCAGGGCGACGTCGCCGAGGCGCTCGCGATCCGCAACGCGCTCGGCGAGAAGGCCGCGGAGTCGGTCGTGCTGACCTCCACGAAGTCGATGACCGGCCACCTGCTCGGCGCCGCCGGCGCGCTGGAGTCGCTCGCGGTGATCCTCGCCCTGCGCGACCGCGTCGTGCCGCCGACGATCAACCTCGAGGACCCCGAGGACATCGGCCTCGACATCGCCTCCGCGCAGCGCACGCTGCCCGAGGGCGACCTCGCGGCGCTGAACAACTCCTTCGGCTTCGGCGGCCACAACGTCGCCATCGCCTTCCGCAGCGTCTGAGGCGGCCCGTCCGCGCCGCCGACACCCCCGCCGTACCCAGGAGGCCAGATGACCCAGGCACCCCCAGCACCCGTCGTTCCGGCCCAGCTCCTCGACGCGCCTCCCGCGCGGGCCGCCGACCGGGCCGGGGGGACGCCCGGGCGGCTGCCGCGCGATCGTGACCCACGCAACCCGAACCTCCGCCTCGCGGCGCTCTTCGACGAGGGCAGCCTGGAGCTGATCACCGAGGACGACGGCAGCGGGATGCTCGCCGCGGTCGGCACCGTCGACGGCACGCACGTGGTGGCCTTCTGCTCCGACGCGACCGTGATGGGCGGCGCGATGGGCGAGGTCGGCTGCAAGGTCGTGGTGCGCGCCTACGAGCGGGCGCTGGCCGACCAGGCCCCCGTCGTGGGGCTCTGGCACTCCGGCGGTGCCCGGCTCGCGGAGGGCGTGCTCTCCCTGCACGCCGTCGGCGAGATCTTCCACGTGATGACGCAGGCCTCCGGCAAGGTCCCGCAGATCTCCGTCGTGCTCGGCCCGGCCGCGGGCGGCGCGGCGTACGGCCCGGCGCTGACCGACCTGGTGATCCTCGGGCCCGAGGGCAGGATCTTCGTGACCGGCCCCGACGTGGTCCGCTCGGTGACCGGCGAGGACGTCGACATGCTGCGCCTCGGCGGGCCCGAGCCGCACGGCCGGCGCTCCGGCGTCGTGCACATCCTCACCGACAGCGAGGAGGAGGCGATCGAGCGGGCTCGCGGCGTCGCCTCGCTGCTCGGTGCGCAGGGCACCCTCGACGTCGGCTCGGTCGAGGACGTCGACCTCGCGCAGTCGCTGCCCGAGTCGCCCGAAGCGCGCGTACGACGTGCACCCGCTCGTCGAGACGGTGCTCGACGACGGCACCGTCCAGGAGGTGCACGCCAAGTGGGCGCCCAACATCGTCACCGCGCTCGGCCGCTTCGGCGGGCGCACGGTCGGCGTGGTCGCCAACAACCCGCTCCGGCTCGGCGGCTGCCTCGACTCGCTCTCGGCCGAGAAGGCGTCCCGCTTCGTGCGGATGTGCGACGCGTTCGGCGTCCCGCTGGTCGTGCTCGTCGACGTACCCGGCTACCTCCCCGGCGTGGGCCAGGAGTGGGACGGCGTCGTCCGGCGCGGGGCGAAGCTGCTGCACGCCTTCGGCGAGTGCGTCGTGCCGCGGGTGACCCTGGTGACGCGCAAGACCTACGGCGGGGCCTACATCGCGATGAACTCGCGCTCGCTCGGCGCCACCCGGGTGTTCGCCTGGCCGGGCGCCGAGATCGCGGTCATGGGCGCCGCCGCCGCGATCCGGATCCTGCACCGCCGCAAGCTGCTCGAGGTCGCCCCGGAGATCCGGCCGCAGGTCGAGGCCGAGCTGGCCGCCGAGCACGAGCGGATCGCCGGCGGCGTCGAGAAGGCGGTCGAGATCGGCGTGGTCGACGAGATCGTCGAGCCCGCCGCGACCCGGTCCGCGCTGGCCCGGGCGATCGCCGACGCCGGCACGGTCCGGCGCGGGGCGCACGGCAACATCCCCCTCTGACCTCCTGCCCCGGTCGGCCCGGCTGGCCCGGTCGGCCCGGCTGGCCCGGTTGTGGCCGATCCCCGCAGCCCGGCCCGGTTGTGGCCCCTGCCTGCACCGCACCGCGGCGTGGCGTTGCGGCCGGGGGCCACAAGCCCGCCCGCGTCCGGGGAAGGGCCACAACCGGGCTCGGCGGGGCAGGGAGCGGGGAGCGGGCAGGGACGGGGGCGTCAGAGGTTGCGGCGGAGGAAGGCGGTCGTACGGCGCATGGACAGCGGCCACTGGGCGATGAAGGCGTGCTCCTCGCCGGCGTAGGTGCGCAGGGTGGCGTCGACGCCGGCCGCGCGCAGCGCCCGCAGGGTGGCCCGGCTCCAGCGCGGCGGGCAGGTGCTGTCGGCGGTCCCGTGGTGGATCAGCACCGGCTCGGTGATCCGTCCGAAGAAGGTGCGTGGGCTGGCCCGGCGCCAGAAGGCGGGGTTGTCGCGGGGCTCCCCGTGGCGGCGCAGGATCGCGTCGGCGACGGTGCTGCGGCCGGGGTCGGGCCGGGTCCAGCGGTTGAAGTTGTCGGCGGTGCGCGAGCTCACCGGGGCGAACACCACGGCCGCGTCGACGAGCCCCGGCCTCGCCGCGAGGACGCTGTAGATCACGCCGCCGCCCATCGAGCGGCCGACCAGGCCGACGCGGTCGTCGTCGACGGGCACCTTCGTGGTCCTTCGCAGCGCGAGTACGGCGTTGACCACGTCGCTGGCGTAGCCCACGCGCAGGTTGCGCTCGGCGGCCGGGTCCTCGCCGGAGAACGCGTGGTTGCGGTAGTCGGCGTGCAGGACGACATACCCCGCGCGGGCCAGCCAGTCCTGCTCGCGCCGCATCCCCTGGCCGTTGACGTAGACGGCCGGGTCGATGTAGCCGTGGGCGAGCACGACCGTCGGGAACGGCCCGCGCCCGCGCGGCACGTCGAGCTTGCCGGAGACCCGGCGCCCGTCGCTGCGGTAGGTGACGACGTACGACGTGTAGGCGTCGGTCCTGGCCAGGACGTCGCCGAGGCGCAGCCGGCCGCCGTCGTACTCCTTGTCGAACAGGGACGGGATGGTCGCCGGGTCGGCCGGTCGGGCCGGCCGCTCCGGCGTGGCCGACCCCGACGGCGTGGCCGACGCGGAGGGCTCGGCGTCGGGAGTGGGCGTGGACGAGGCCGACGCCGACGCAGACGCCGACGCGGAGGGTGGCGAGGCGTCGGACGTGTCGCTCGAGCCTCCGGTGCACGCCGTCAGCAGCGTGGCGAGCAGGACGGGCAGCACGAACACGGCCGGTGTGCCCCGGCGCCTCGAGCGCTGCGCGTCCACCCGGCCATCATGCCCCGGCGGGCCAACCGGACCGGCCGGGACAGCGGTCAGCCGAGCTCGGCGCGGAGGAACTGCACGGTGTCGTGCATGAGCGCGGGCCAGGCCCGGTCGAAGCGGTGCCCCTCGCCGGGGTACTCCCGCAGCGACGCGTCCTTGCCGTCCGCCTTCAGCGCGGCGACCGTCGCCTCGCTCCAGCGGACCGGGCAGATCTCGTCGGCGGTGCCGTGGTCGATGCGGAGGGGTACGTCGACCCGCTGCAGGAACGCCCGCGAGCTCGCCGCGCGCCACACGCCCGGACGGGAGGCGGGAGTGCCGTAGGCCGCGTCGACCCGCTCGCGCAGGGCGGGGACCTCGGCGCACCCAGCGCTCGTAGTTGTCGGAGGCCAGCGAGCTCACCGGGGAGTAGAGCACCGCCGCCTGGGCGAGGTGCGGGCGGGCGACGAGCGCGTTGAGGACCACGCCGCCGCCCATGGAGCGGCCGAACAGGGCCGACCCGGGAGCCGTCGACGAAGTCGAGGTGCGCCCGGCGCAGGGCCCGGACCGCGTTGACCAGGTCGGCGGGGTAGCCCGAGCGGACGGGCCACCGGGTCGGCGCTCTCCCGGGTCGAGCCGGCGTAGTTGCGGTAGTCGATCTGGAAGGCCACGAAGCCGTGCTCGGCGAGGTAGGCCTGCTCCCGCTCGAGCATCGACCCGCTGGTGTAGAGGCGCGGGTCGCCGAGCCGTGCGCGATGACGACGACCGGGTGCGGGCCGGGCCGGTTCGGGACGTTCATCACGCCGGTGATGGTCAGGTCGCCGCTGCGGTAGCTCACCGCGTAGCGGGTGTAGGCCAGCTCGCGGGCCAGCACCCGGGTCAGCCGCAGCGCCCGGCCGTCGTACGCGTGCTCGATCAGGGCCGGCAGCGAGACGAGGTTGAAGGGCGTGCTGGTGTCGTTGTGGGCGCCGAAGAGGGGCGCGGTGGCACCCGGCACGCGCAGCGGGTGCGAGGCCGCCGGCACGCACGCCGCGATGAGCCCGGCCAGCCCGAGGGCGAGCAGGAGCTTCGTGATCCGAGTCGTCACGGCTCAGATGGTGGTGCCCGCGGCCCTCCCGCGCAGCAGAATCCGAGAACTGGTGCCGAAGTGTTGCCGGACCGTTGTCAGGGCGGCCCCGGACCCGGCCTCAGACCACCTGGTGCAGCCAGCGCACCGGGGCGCCGTCGCCGGCGTGCCGGAAGGTCTCGAGCTCGTCGTCCCAGGGCTTGCCGAGGAGCTTGTCGATCTCGGTGGTCAGGGTCGTGTCGCCGAGGGCGGCCTTGACCACGGCGGCCTTGAGCCGGTCCTCGGGGATCATGATGTCGCCGTGCACGCCGGTGACGGCGTGGAAGATGCCGAGGTCGGGGGTGTAGGAGTACCGCGCGCCCTCGGTGCCGGGCGTGGGCTCCTCGGTGATCTCGAAGCGCAGGTGGTTCCAGCCGCGCAGCGCGGACGCGACGGCGAGGCGGTGCCGGACTCGCCGCTCCAGGAGAACTCCGCGCGGTAGGTGCCGGCCTGGGCGCCCTGGGGCGTCCACTCGAGGTTGACGGCAGCACCGAGCACGCCGCCCACGGCCCACTCGATGTGCGGGCACAGCGCGGACGGCGCCGAGTGGACGTAGAGCACGCCCCGCGTCATGGCTCGTGTCGAAGTGCGTGTGGTCACCGTGGCCTCCTGTCGATCCGGCGTCGAGATACGCCTTCCCCAGCGGTCTCCAGCGGATCGTCAGTCGGCATCGATCGTCGGCGATGACCCCACGTGTGCAGTTGTGAGCTCCATTGTGACCCAGCAGGGGGCACACGCGCCACATTTGCCTCAGATTTACCTCCGCGTCTCTTTACTCGTCACCCCGTCCCGAGCGGCGTACGACGGTCAGGTGGCCCGGCCGCGCGCCTTCAGGCGGGTGTTCGGGCAGGGGCGGGGCGAGCAGGCGCGTCGCCGTCGAAGCCCGCGGACCACGCCGAAGCGGGACGGCTCGTCGTGGACGCCGGCGCCGTTCCACGCCTCGCGCTGGGCGACGATCTCGTCGTGGCTGCGGCCGACGAAGTTCCACCACATCACGATCTCCTCCTCGAACGGCTCGCCGCCGAGGAGCATCAGCACCGCCCCGTCCCGCAGCGGCCTCGAGGGCGAGGTCGTCGCGCCCGGCGCCGAGGTAGACCATCTCGGTGCGTGGCGACCGGCGCGCCGGCGTCCCCGAGCCGCGCGGCACCGGCGACCACCAGCACGCCGTACTCGAAGGCGGGGTCGAGCGGCACGGGTCGCCGAGGCGCCCGGCTCGAGGCGGACCTCGGCGCCGACGAGCGGCGTGTAGGCCGGCGCCGGACGAGGTCTCCCCCGCAGCGAGCCGACGAGCACCGGCACCGTCGACGCCGGACCGCTGTAGGTCGGCAGGTCGGCGAGGTGGGTGAAGTCCGCGGGGGCGGTGTCCCGGACGTCGTCGGGCAGGCACACCCACAGCTGGACGCCGTGCAGCAGCGGCGGGGCGTCGGTCGGGGAGACCTCGGCGTGGCAGATGCCGTGCCCGGCCGTCATCACGTTGAGCTGGCCGGGCCGGATCAGCTGGTCCGAGCCCAGGCTGTCGGTGTGCCGGCCGAGGCCCTCGAACAGCCAGGTGACCGTCTGCAGGCCGGTGTGCGGGTGCGGCGGCACCCACATGCCGCCGGTCTGCGACACGTCGTCGGGACCGTAGTGGTCCAGGAAGCACCAGGCGCCGATCATCCGGCGGGTCTTGTTCGGCAGCAGGCGGCGCACGTGGGTGGTCCGGCCGAGCAGCACGTCGCGTGCCTCGAGAGGCTCGTGGAGTCCTTCGAAGGTGCTCACCCGGCCAGTCTCCCAGCGTCGCGGAGGGAGCCGTCAAGGCGGTCGCGGCGGTCGTTCTCCGACCGGAAACCTCGTCGTCGTGTGTCCGACATGTCCACCTGTCACCCTAGAGTCCGCATCCACTCCGTCCAGCCCCCGCCAGAGGAACCCCGATGACCAGCCCGCTGGTCCGGACCCGGCACGCCACCGCGACCGACGTCGACGCCCTCGTCGACCTGCACGCGCGCTGCTCCCCGGACACGCTGCACCGCCGCTTCCACGTCGAGACCCCGCGCGTCCCGCGCGACCTCGTCGAGCAGCTCGTCGCGCCCCCGGGCGGGTGGAGCATGCTCGCCGAGCGGCAGGACCGCGTCGTCGCGCTGGCCTCGGCCGCGCCGCTCGACCCCGGCCGGGTCGAGGTCGGCCTCGTCGTCGAGGACCGCCACCAGGCCACCGGGATCGGCTCCCGCCTGGTGCGCGAGCTGGCCCGGGAGGCGCAGGCGCGCGGGTACGACGCGATGACCTGCCTGGTCCAGCCCGACAACGCCTCCGCGCTGCCGACCGTGCGTCGCGCCGGCCTCGACGCCCTGCCGACCCTGGTGGACGGGACCGTGCACCTCACCGTGCCGCTGCCCGTACGCCGGCGGGGCCGCCACCGCACGGCCGGGTCGCCGGACCGCCCGACGGGCTGGGCCCCGACCCGGGTCCCGGCCTAGCGACCCGCGCGGGCCCCGGTCGTCGCGTTCCTGCCGGCGTCGGGCGGCCACCCGCGCTCGCCCTGGCCCGGCTCGCGGCCTCCCCGCCGCGCACCGTCGCCGCTGCCGACCCCTCCTCGACGCCCCGGGGGAGGTGAGCAAGACTGCAGCGAGACGCCAGCACAGCGCCATCCGCGCCATCCGCGCCATCCGCAGACAAGGACCAGGAGCCGACGCATGAGCCAGACCTTCGTGATCGTGGGGGCGGGCCTCGCCGCCGGGACCGCCGTCGAGGAGCTGCGCCGGCTCGGCTTCGAGGGCGAGGTCGTCGTGTACGGCGAGGAGCACCACCTGCCCTACGAGCGCCCGCCGCTGTCGAAGGGGTACCTCCTCGGCGACGCCGAGCTCGAGACGGCGTTCGTGCACCCACCCGAGTGGTACGACGAGAACGACGTGGACCTGCGCCTCGGGCAGGCGGTCACCTCCCTGGACACCGCCGCCAAGGTGGTGCGCACCGCCGACGGGGCGCAGGCCTACGACCGGCTGCTGCTCGCCACCGGGTCGTCCCCGCGGCGGCTCGCCCTCGCCGACGACTCCGGCGCCCCGGTCGCCTACCTGCGCACGATCGAGGACAGCCAGCGCCTCAAGGAGTCCTTCGGCGACGGCCGCAGCGTCGTGGTGATCGGGGCCGGCTGGATCGGCCTCGAGGTGGCCTCGGCGGCGCGGGCGGCGGGCTCCACCGTCACCGTCCTGGAGTCGGCCGACCTGCCCCTGCTCCGCGTGCTCGGCCCCGAGGTGGCCGCGGTGTTCGCCGACCTGCACCGCGAGCACGAGGTCGACCTGCGGCTCGGCGTGCAGGTCGCCGGCGTCGAGCGCGACGGCGCGCGGGCCGTCGTACGCCTCGAGGGCGGGGAGTCGGTCCCGGCCGACCTCGTCGTCGTCGGCATCGGGGTCACCCCGAACACGGCGCTGGCCGAGGCCGCCGGGCTGGCCGTCGACGACGGCGTGCTCGTCGACGAGCACCTCACCTCCTCCGACCCGGACGTGCTCGCGGTCGGTGACGTCGCCAACGCCCATCACCCGACCCTCGGACGACGGATCCGTGTCGAGCACTGGGACACCGCCATCGAGCAGGGGCGCACCGCCGCGCACGTGCTGCTCGGCCACGAGGCGACCTACGACCGGACGCCGTACTTCTTCACCGACCAGTACGACCTCGGCATGGAGTACGTCGGCAGCGTCGGCCCGGACGGCTACGACGACGTGGTCGTGCGGGGCGACACCACCGCGGCCGGGGGTCGCACCTTCACCGCCTTCTGGCTGCGTGGCGGGCGGGTGCTCGCCGGCATGCAGGCCAACGACTGGGACGCCACCACGGCGATCCGGGCCCTGGTCGGCACCGACGTCGACGTCGACCGGCTGCGCGACCCGTCCACCTCGCTGGAGGACCTGGCGGGCGGCTGAGCCGTGGGCGAGCCGGGCACGGTCCGCGTCGGCATCTCGGGCTGGCGCTACCCGGGCTGGCGCGGCGACTTCTACCCGCCGGGCCTGGTGCAGCGCCGTGAGCTGGAGTACGCGGCCGCCCGGCTGACCTCGATCGAGGTCAACGGCTCGTTCTACTCGCTGCAGCGACCCTCGTCGTACGCCGCCTGGCGCGCGCAGACGCCGGAGGGGTTCGTCTTCGCGGTGAAGGGGCCGCGCTACGTGACGCACCTGAAGCGGCTCGTCGACGTGGAGACCGCGCTGGCCAACTTCCTCGCCTCCGGGGTGCTCGGGCTCGGGCCGCGGCTCGGACCGGTGCTGTGGCAGCTGCCCGAGACGCTCCGCTTCGACCCCGAGGTGCTCGGCGCGTTCCTGGCCGGGCTGCCCCGCACGACGGGCGAGGCGGCGGCGCTCGCCACCCGCCACGACGACAAGCTCTCCGGCGACCGCGTGCTGACCAGCACCGAGTCCGACGTGCCCCTCCGGCACGCGCTGGAGTTCCGCAGCGCCACCTTCGCCGACGAGGCCGCCTACGCGCTGCTGCGCGAGCACTCGGTGGCGTGCGTGCTCGCCGACACCGCGGGTCGCTGGCCCCGCGTCGAGCAGGTCACCGCCGACTTCGCCTACGTGCGCCTGCACGGCGACAAGGAGCTCTACGCCAGCGGCTACGGCGACGCAGCGCTGCGGCAGTGGGCGGCCCGCTGCCGCGGGTGGGCCGACGACGGGCTCGACGTGTTCGCCTACTTCGACAACGACAGCAAGGGATTCGCGCCGCACGACGCGATGCGGCTGATCGAGCTGCTCGGGTAGCGTCACGGGATGCGCGAGATCCCACCCGGATGGCAGACCGACCTCGCGGTGCTCGAGCACACCGGGTCCGTCGTCGAGGATCACGGCGACCACCTCGTGGTGCGGACCCCCGCCAACCCGACGTACCACTGGGGCAACCTGGTGTTCGTCACCGACGAGGACGCCGTCGACGACGCCGCCCGCTGGGTGCGGACCTTCCAGGAGGCGCTCCCGCACGCCGACTGGGTGGCGATCGGGCTGGTCCGGCTGCCCGGCGACGCCGACGCCTGGGCGGCCGAGGGCCTGGCCCTCGAGCTCGACCAGGTGCTGACGACCACGGAGGTGCCCCGGGCCACGCCGCTCGCCGAGGGGTATGCCGTGCGCCGGATCGAGGGCGCCGACTGGGACGCCTACCTGGCCCGCTCGCTGGCCGAGAACGCGCTCACCGGCGAGCACGAGCCGGTCGGCTACGAACGCTTCGCCGCCGCGCAGGCGGCCGCTCGGCGGGCCGTCTCCGAGCGTGACGACGGAGCGTTCTTCGGTGCCTTCCACGGGGACGCCCTGGTCGCCGACCTCGGGATCGTGCGCTGCGGGACGACCGCGCGCTACCAGAGCGTCGGCACCGACCCCGACCACCGGCGGCGCGGGCTGGCTGCGCACCTGCTCGGCGTCGCGGCCCGATGGTCGGCCGAGCGCGGCTGCCGGCGCTGGGTGATCGTCACCGAGGCGACCAACCCGGCCGGCCGGGTCTACCGCAGCGTCGGCTTCGAGCCCGACGAGGGCAACGCCGCGGCCTTCCGCCCCGCCCCCTCCCGCCAGAGTCAGTGACGTTCGGGCGCCGTTCGGCGGCCGGGAGGGGCCCGGACGTCACTGACTATCGGGAGGAGCGGGCGGACTCGGCGGGCACGTCGATGCTCGGCTGGGCGCCGACGTCGACCCGCGGCGCGACCGTGACGGTGCCGTCGGTGGCGAAGCTGTAGATCTGGTAGCCCGTGACCAGCCGGCTCGCCTCGTCGAGGAACACCACCGGGAACGACGCCTCCTGCTGCGGGCGCGACCAGGGGGTGCTGAAGTTCCCCAGCGTCGGGTCGGCGATGGCGCCGCCCGAGGTGTCCAGCTCCATGACGAGCGTCCAGGTGCCGTCGGAGTTCCAGACGACGCGCGGCTCGGTCGAGCGGTGCCAGTGCCCGTAGAAGACCGCCGACGCCGGCAGGTCCCGCACCCCGTCCTCGGCAGGCCGGGTCGGGCTGCCCCGTCCGTCCAGGAAGGCCGTCATGCCGTCGACGCCGACGAACGCCTGCGCGGCGTAGGCCTCGTGCACGAGCACCAGGTCGGGACGGTCGTTGCCGGCCTCGTCGAAGAGACGGGCACCGAGCTGGTCCTCGCTCTCGTCGCCGCGCAGCCGCGTCGCACCGAACAGCTCGGAGCGGTTGGGGTCGCCGTCACCGAGCACCTTCACGCCCCCGACCTCGACGGTCGAGCCGTCCAGGACGGTCATCCCGGAGTCCTTCATCTGCGTGGCGCTGACGTCCGACTCGTGGTTGCCGGTCACCGCCGCGACCGGCGCCTCCCCGGCGATGGCCGCCTCCTTGGCGATGCAGCCGCCCTCGGCCGCCGTCCCGTTGGTGGTCAGGTCGCCCGTGATCGCCATCAGCGCGGGCACCCCCTCGCCGTACGTCGAGCGCAGCCGGTCGGCCACCTGCTTCTGGAGCTCGATCATGGTGGCGTTGCAGTGCATGTCCGACTGCATGAGCACGGCGAGCTCCCCCTCGCGCGGGCCTGCGACGGCGTCGGCCTGGTCCTCCAGCGACCGGCTCGCCGTGGCGTCGTAGTCGTCCTTGCGACGCTCCTGGCGCTCGACCAGCGACTGCACCTTGGGCACCGCGCCGCCCAGGGCGAGCTGCAGCACCGGGCTGTCCGTAGTCGCGCCGGCGACGACGGTCCCGTCGAGCGCGGGCAGGTCGAAGAAGCCCGCGTCCTCGGTGCCCGGCTCGTGCGGGCGCAGCCCGACGACCGCGAGCGTGGTCGAGGTCGCGAGGACGACGGCACCCGCTGCGAGCACGCGGGCCCGGGGCAGGTCCTGCACCTGCAGGCGCCCCGGTCGCACGATCAGCGAGAGCGCGAACAGCGCCGTGCCACCCGTGCCGGCGTACAGCAGCCACGACAGCAGCAGCTGCTGGCGCAGCTCGCGCTGCAGCAGCGTGAGGTAGCCCTCGATCGCCGGCTTCGGGTCGTGGAACAGGCCGGTGTAGATCTCCAGCATCCGCGGCGTGACGTACGACGCGAGGTCGGCGCCCCCGACCTCGGGGTCGGCCGGCCCGTCGACGGTGGCGACCACGCCGAGGGGGCCGCGCGCGAGCGGCAGGAACAGCGTGCCGGCGATCCCGAGCCGCACCTCGCTGCGACCGGCCGTCGTGAGGGAGAACGTCGTCGGGGTGATC
The DNA here is from genome assembly GCA_963781745.1 of uncultured Actinomycetota bacterium. GTDB lineage: Bacteria > Actinomycetota > Actinomycetes > Propionibacteriales > Nocardioidaceae > Nocardioides_B. The sequence goes on from CAWAHH010000014.1 coordinate 29,842, forward strand.
CCGACCAGCTCGTGGACCTGCGTGCGGGCGACGGCGCGGCTCACCGCGAGCGGCGAGAGCAGCACGCCGGCGACCGCGACGGCGCACAGGAACCGCCCGAGGACGAGGGCGGGACGAGACGTCGCCCCGGCTCGCAACCGGGCACGAGCGGAGTCGAGGCGGTTCGCCACCTGCTCGACGCTAGCACCGGCACCACCCGTCCCACCGGCCTTCCCGGAGGTCCGCTCCTCGGACCCGGGGTTTCCACCCGGCACGGCCTGGGAACTGCCCCCTCGTGCAGACACGAGAGATCGGCAACGACAAGGTGGGACGCGTCCGGGTGGGGGCGATCGGGCTCGGCCTGATGACCTTCGACCAGACCGGCGCCCAGCCACGACAGCAGCTGCTCGACACCGTGCGGGCGGCGATCGACGCGGGCGTGAGCCTCTTCGACACCGCGGACGCCTACGGTCCCGGCGACGAGCTCGGCGGCGACGCCCAGGGTGCCAACGAGCGCCTGATCGCGGGCCTGCTCGACGAGCTCGGCGTGCGCGACCGGGTGCTGCTGGCGACCAAGGGCGGCCACGTCCGCGGCGACGGCGGCGGCGTGGGCGCACCGACAGCAGCAACGGCCACCTGCACAAGGCGGTCGACGAGAGCCTGCAGCGCCTCGGCGTCGAGCAGATCGCGCTGTGGCAGCACCACCGCCCGGACCCGGAGGTCCCCTACGAGGACGTGGTCGGCACGCTCGCCGAGATCCACGCGTCCGGCAAGGTCCGGATGGTCGGGCTGTCCAACGCGGACCCGTCCCAGATCCGGCTGGCCGCACGACGTGCTCGGCGACGCGCTGGTCAGCGTGCAGAACCAGTTCTCCCCGGCCTTCCGCAGCAGCCGTCCCGAGATCGACGTGTGCGAGGAGCTCGGCCTGGCCTTCCTGCCCTGGTCGCCGCTCGGCGGCCTCTCGGACGCCAAGGCGCTCGCCGAGAAGCACCCGGCCTTCGCGGAGATCGCCACCGAGCGTGGGGTCAGCGCCCAGCAGGTCGCCCTGGCGTGGGAGCTCGCCCAGTCCCCGGTGGTGATCCCGATCCCCGGCGCCAAGCGGCCCCAGTCGATCGCCGACTCGGCCGCTGCCGCCGACCTCGAGCTGAGTGCCGAGGAGGTCGCTCGGCTCGACGCGTCCTGACCTCCCACCGGCCCGCACGGAGGCGGACACGATGGATCTGCGGAACCCGCGACCCCTGGACCGGTCGGCGCTGCCCGAGCCGGTGATCGACGAGGCACCCGAGCTCGTCGAGCTCCACGACGCGGCGTGGCGGCTCGCGTGGGACCACGTGGTCGAGCGCGAGGGGATGGCCCGCTCGCCGTACATGGACGAGGGCTTCGAGCCCGAGACCGTCTGGATCTGGGACACCTGCTTCATGGCGCACTTCTGCGTCTACGCACCGGATCTGTTCCCCGGCGTCGAGAGCCTGGAGAACTTCTACCGGCCGATGTACGACGGCGTCGGGCTGTCCGCGAAGATCCAGCACCCCGACAACCCGCCGCTGCTGGCCTGGTCGGAGGAGGAGCACGTCCGTCACACCGGCGACCTGGACCGGGTCCGGTGGCTGCTCGACCGGGGCTACCTCCAGCAGCACTTCGCGTTCTTCGACGAGGTGCGGCCGGGCAGCACCTTCGACCACAGCCGGATCCCGACGACCCTTGAGCGCACCGAGCGCGGCTACCGGTGGAACGGCGTCTGCAGCGGCATGGACAACACGCCCCGCGGGGCGGTCCAGGGCGTCGGCGGCACCCACGGCCCGATCCTGTGGTTCGACGCCGCCGCCCAGCAGGCGCTCGCCGCCCGCAGCATCGCCCGGCTGGCCCGGCTCGTCGGCGACGAGCGGCTCGCCTCCGAGTACGACGCGCACCACGCGCGGCTGGTCGACCTGGTGAACGACTTCTGGGACGACGAGGACGCGATCTACCACGACCGCGCCGACACCGCGCCGTACGACTTCCACCGTGTGCGTACGCCGGCGGCGTACTGGCCGCTGCTGGCCGGCGCGTGCGACGAGACGCAGGCCTCCGCGCTGGCCGCCCACCTCACCGACCCGGACTGCTTCGGCGGACCGGTCCCGTGGCCCTCGGTCGCACGCGACGACCCCGCCTTCCGGGCGACCGGCCACTACTGGCGCGGCGGCGTGTGGGTGCCGGTGGCCTACATGAGCGCACGGGCGCTCGCCGACGCCGGGTACGCCGAGCTGGCCGCGACGGCCTCGCGCGCGCTGCTCGACCACATGGCGGCGACCTACCGCGAGCACAACCCGGCGACGATCTGGGAGGCCTACGCCCCGGTGGCGGCCCGACCCTCGACGGGCAAGGACGACGGGTACATCGTGCGGCCGGACTTCTGCGGCTGGTCGGCCCTCGCGCCGATCTCGATGCCGATCGAGCACGTGCTGGGGTTCCGCGTCGACGCACCGGCCCGGACCGTGACCTGGCGCCGGCCGGCGTCCGAGGGCCGGGTCGGCATCCGGCGACTGCGCTGCGGTCCCGCGCTGCTGAGTGCCGTCGCCGAGGACGGCGCGGTGGAGGTCGAGACGACCGAGCCGCTGACCCTGGTGGTCGACGGCCGCCCGTTCGACCTCGCGCCGGGCTCCACCACGTTGCCGGTCTGACCGCCCGGGGCACGCGGCGGCCTCACCCGAACCGACGCCACTCCCCCTCGGACACCACCTCGACGGTGTCGTCGACCACTCTGATGGCGGTCTCGTCGTCGATCGCGTACGCCGGCGTACCCACCTCCCCGACCCACGCCTCGGCACCGGCCATCGTGTTGTGCGGCAGCATCCCGAGGTGCGGGAAGATCGAGAAGTCGACCACGCCGAGCGTGTCGTCGCCGCCACCGGGCGGGGTCCAGTTCACGAAGTCCCCGCCGATGCGCGGGGTCATCACCATGCTCCCCGCGCTCAGGCCCACCCACACGGTGTCCGTCAGCGACGGCAGCAGGTCGGCCATGCCCGACTCGCGCATCCAGTGGGCGAGGTACGTCGCGTCGCCGCCGTCGACGAGGATGACGTCGGCGTCGCGGACCCACGGGACCCACCGCTCCGCGTCGATGCTGGGCAGCGCCGTCAGCTCGAGGAGCCCCACCGACCTCCAGCCGAGGTCGCACATGGGCAGCGGGCCCTGCCCGGCGACGAACCGCCACGCCGACTGCGGGCCGCACATCGGGTGGCCGTACTGGGCGGTCGGGATGCAGAGCGCGTCGCACTCCGCGATGGGCTTGTCCAGCAGGTCGACCAGCGCGGCGTGGATGCTGGGGTTCTTCACGCCTGCTGAGGTGAGGAGGAGCTTCACGGCGCCTTCCCGGCTCGGGTACGACGGAGGGGTGCGACGTGCAGACCCCCGCGCGCCACCGGACTCATCGCTCCCGGTGGCCCTGGTTGCCTCGACGTGCGCCGGGGTCAGCGCGTCACGAGCAGCGCGTCGCCGACCGGGCGCTCCCCCGTGGCGTCGGAGGGGTGCGAGAGCACCTCGCCGTCGCGCGTGAGCGTCGTGGACCCGCCGCCGTCGAGGTTGATCGCCTGCACGAGGCCCAGGGACCGTGCCACGTCGGCAGCCTCGGGCAGGCTCAGCCCCAGGTCGTCGGTCGTGCGGCCGTCGACCGTGACGAGCACGGTGCGACCCCGCGCGTCGGTGCCGGCCAGCGTGCGCGGGTTGCGCTTGAGCACGAACCCGTAGGCGAAGCTGGGGTCGCCCGGGTGCACGAAGCCGTCGCGCCGCTGGGTGACGAAGGGTCGGCCGTGGCGGACCAGCACAGGTCCGCCGTTGACGATCGTGGTGTGCGCCGTGACGCGCGGTCGATGACCGGCGAGGGTGCGGAGCCGCGAGGTGACCCGCACCCGCTGGCCCACGTGGACCCCGGCGAGGGCCTGCGCCGAGTCACCGGTCGCCTGGACGGACGTCCAGTGCCGGGGCAGGTGCGTGCCCCGGGTGGCAGTGACCGCGCGGACGACGTGGTGCCGGTCGAGCACGAGCTCGCGTCCTGGCCCGGCCGGCGTGCTGTCGCCGTACTCGGGGGTGAACGCGACGATCTCGCTGTCGTCGGTGCAGGTGATGTCGTGCAGCGGGCGCGCCGTCGGCTCGTCCGTGCGGTCGCCCCCGCAGTTGCGGATCAGGCCCGGGACGCGGTCGATCCCGTCGAGCCGCAGGGTGCGCCGGCCGACGTGCACGCGACCGGTCCAGGCGAGCCGGCGGATCGCGGTGTGGCGTGCGCTGTCGCGCAGGACGAGGGCCGGGCGGCCGTTCACCGGCTCGGACAGCAGCCGGCCCTCGTACACCCCGACGCCCGCAGGGTCGCCCGGGGCGCCGGAGGCGGGGTCGAGCACGAAGTAGCCGGCGTTGACGCCGATCGTGGCCCCCGCCGCGAGCGCCAGCGCCGAGGTCGTCTCGCGGTCGAACAGGTCCGGACCGTACGACGCGTCGAGCTGTCCGTCGAACCGGCGCGGGTCGATCCGCACGACGTCGACGTGCCAGGGCCCGCGCGCGCCGGGCGCGCCGTCCCACCCGGTGTAGACGGGGTTCGCCACCTCGCCCGCCGCGACCAGGTCCGCCTGCGCCTCGACGGCCGCCGCCTGCGTCGGGTACTCGCCGATGCGCACCCGGTAGCCCAGGACGTGCCGTCGCACGTCGGCGACCCGCGGCTGGACGACCCGCTCGACCCGGGGCCGGAAGCCCTCGGCGCGCAGCCGGTCCGCCTGGGCCCGAGCACTCGCGCGGTCCGCGACGACCTGCGCGGGCGCGTCCGGGTCGGGGGAGCCGGACGACTCGGCGATGACCGACTCCAGCGTCCAGAACAGCGATGCGTCGGGGCCGCCGCGGGTGATCCGGGTCAGCGTCACGCCCGGTTGCACGGTCGTCGTGGTGCGCGTCTCCGGCAGGTCGGCCGGGCCGAGGTCGAGGTGCCGCACACGGTCCACGGACCGGGACGCCGCGCCGGCCGCGGGGCCGGCCCCCGGCCCACCGGCCAGTGCCGTGGCGGCGAAGGTGGTGCAGACGATGAGCGAGGCGGCCCGGACCCGGCGGGCTGATGACGTCATCACAGGACCGTAGGTCGCCCGGTCGACGGTGGCAACGTCGCCTCGGTGCCGCGTCGGGCGGCCGCCCGACCCCGCAGGGCCTCGCCTAGGGTGATCGCACCCTCTGGACGACCCTGCATCGGGCAGGGTCGGCGACCAAGGAGATGCCAGTGAACGCAACCACCCGCAGGCTCGTCGCGCTCGGTGCAGCGACGGTCCTCTCGCTGGGCCTGATGGGCCCCGCCGCGACCGCGGCACCGAGCGCCGCCGCACCCTCCGGCACCCGCCACCTCGTGGACGTGCCTGCGCAGGACCGGCTCCGCGAGGCCGTCGACCCCAGCGAGTGCGGCACCACGCTGCTCGACGACTACGTCGACGGGCTGTTCGCCGGCATGAGCGACGAGCAGTTCGCGTTCCTCGTCGCCCACCAGGACGCCCTGCTCTCCGTCCCCACGTACGACGCGCTGTTCTTCGGCACCGCGGGCGACCGGGACCACGCGCTCGACTCGCACGCGCACCAGCTGCAGAACACCTTCCGCGACCTCAAGCGCTTCTGGTCCGACATCCAGTCCGACGACATCCAGCTGATGGCGATGCACGGTGACGTACTGCTCGACGCGGGCCGGGTCGCCCGCACGCTGACCGCCATGTCCGACGCCGGGGTCATCGCTCCCCTGACGCCCGCGGAGGCCGCCGCGGAGGGCCGGACAGTGGCCGACTTCATGGCCTCGCAGGGCGACTTCTACGACAACCCGCTGTGGACCCTCAACGCGTTCGCGTTCAGCGGCGAGGGCGACCCGGACCCGGTGGTCGCGGCGTTGCCGGACAAGCTCGTCTTCGGCGACGGCATCCTGGCCGCGTACGACGCGATCGGCCTCGGTGACGTCGGCCCGCGCGTGATCATGGCGCACGAGTTCGGCCACCACGTGCAGTACGAGCTCGGCACGTTCGACACCGGCCCGGCCGACCCCGCCGAGGCCACCCGACGCACCGAGCTCATGGCCGACGCGCTGGCCGCCTACTTCGGCGTGCACAAGAAGGGCCTGGCCCTCAACAAGAAGCGGGTCGTCGACGCGCTGCTCAGCTTCTACTCGGTGGGCGACTGCCAGTTCAGCAGCCCGGGTCACCACGGCACGCCGCTGCAGCGGCAGCGTGCGGCTGCGTGGGGCGCCGACCTGGCGGCCGCTGCCCAGCCGAAGAGCCTCGTGCTCGCGGCGCAGACGGTGGTCGACCGGTTCGACGCCGCCCTGCCGCAGATCGTCGCCGGGCCGTAGCAGCCGACCGACGGACGCCGGCTCAGGCGGCCGAGCCACCCGCGTCGTACCACCGCAGGACCCGTAGTGCACGCAGGGTGTTCCACCGGCTCGGCGCGCCGTCGGGCTCCTCCATGCGGAGGTGCACCGCGCCGGGGTGGGTGTGGTCCAGCAGCCAGCGTCCGTCGGGCTGTCGCCGGGCACGGACCTGGTCGACCGCCTCCGCCAGGCGCGGGTCGGGCGTGCCGCCGCGCCGGGTGAAGTAGTCGAGCGCCTTCAGCACGTCGTAGTGCCAACGCGGGGGGTACGAGAGCTGCAGCCAGTCGGGGTCGACGACCTCGCCTGTGCGCAGCGACCGGAACAGGTGCCGCGAGAGGAGGTACTCCTCGCCGTCCCGGCGGGCCCGGCGGACCTCGTCGGACCCGCCCGTGCGCCGCTCCCACCGCAGCAGCGCGTCGACCACGTCGAGGGTGCTCGCGAAGGACCCGGGGGCCGGACGCTCCTGCGCCCAGCAGTTCCAGCCGCCGTCGGGCATCTGGTCGCTCACGAGGCGTCGCACCAGGGGTCCGACGTCGACGCCGAGGTAGGTGCCGATGAGGATGGTGCCGGCGTTGATGCAGCAGTCGACCTCGCCCTCGAAGAACGGCTGGCCGTCGTACTCCCACCGGCAGTTCCGCGCGACCAGCCGTGCCGTCTCCTGCATCGCCTCGCTGTCCGGTCGGACGCCGAGGTGGCACAGGTCGAGCAGCACCGGGTACGTCGAGGTCCACGGCTGCCCTGCCTGGTCGCCACCCGACTCGTCGCTCTGTCGGCCACGGAGGCGGCGGCTCCCCGGCAGCACGCGCGCGAGCGGTGGCGGCCGCGAACGCCGCCGTGCCGGGGAAGCAGGCCCCGTCCGCCCACTGCCCGTCCGGCGCCCGCTGCGCCAGCAGCCGGGCGCCCCAGCCCTCGTGCTCGACGCGTTCCCGCTCGGCCGCCACCTCGCCCGCGGGCGCGTCGAGGAGGTCCTGCAGGACCTGCCAGCGGATCGCCGGGTCCCCCTCCAGCAGCCACTGGATCACCGGGTCGCCCGCGTCCAGCGGAGGCGCAGGCCTGCTCGTCGGTCCTTCCATCCGGGCACCATAGACACACCCACCGACCATCGGTCCGGAGACGTGGCCCCAGATCGCTCACCGGATCGGCCTGTCCCAGTGATACCAGTTCGGTATCATCGACCCATGGCCATGACGTTGCGACTGAGCCCTGAGGACGAGCGCCTCCTGTCCGCACTGGCCGAGGCCGAAGGGGTGAGCCGGCACGAGGCGACACTGCGGGCGATCCGCGAAGCGGCCTCGCGCCGTGCCCACGAGACCGAGGTCGCCGAGCTGTCCGCCCGGGCTCGGGAGCGCTACCGCGATGTGCTCGATCGGCTCGGTCGTTGACTGTTCTCCTCACGACGGAGGATCTCCTCGCTCTGGTGGACGACCTCGCCGTGGGACCCGTGCGTGACGTGGGCCTGCTGGACTCGGCCGCTCACCGCCCCGGCGCCGTGCTCTACGGGCACGAGGTGTACGCCGACCTGGACCTCAAGGCAGCGGCTCTCCTGGACTCGCTCGTGGGGAATCACGCTCTGTCGACGGTACGAGCGGCTCGGGTGGCTCGCCGTCGTCGTGTTCTACGGCCTGAACGCGTCGCACTGACCACCGGACGTGTGGTGTAGAGCGGTCGTGGGGCCTGGACCGACGAGCCGAGCAGACCTGCGCACTGGCACGGGGACTCAGGGACGTGTGCTGGAGCGAGCAGGCACGCAGGGATCGCGTCGGACCGTCATGGTGCCAAACTGGGCACCATGAGGCGGATGAACCTTCGCGACGTCCCCGACGACGTGTACGCCGCGCTCGCCGAGGCCGCCGAGGCCAACCGGCAGTCGCTCTCGGCGTTCGTTGTCGACCGACTCGTCGAGGTCGCGCACGTCGCACGGTTGGGTGACTACGTGGCGTCGACACCCCGCCGGCTGAGAGCGGGATCAGCCTGGAGGACGCAGCCGACGCGGTGCGCGAGGTGCGCGAAGCCTCGTGAGCCTCGCCGTGGTCGACGCGTCGGTCCTCGCCGCGTTCTACGCATCCGACGACCCCCGCCGCGATCTCGTGGCCGACCGCCTGGCGGTCGGTGACGCCCTCTTCGCGCCCGCGCACCTGGACGCCGAGGTCGTCTCTGCCCTTCGAGGCTTGTCGAGGTCCAACCCTCACTGCGGCCGGCTGTGCCAGCGGCCCTCCGCCATCTTGCGGGCTTCCCCATCCGCCGCATGGCACTCGCGCCGTTGCTGCACAGGATGTGGGAGCTCCGCGACAACGTCACCGCCTACGGCGCGGCGTACGTCGCGCTGGCAGAACGCCTGGACGCGTCACTCGTGACGAGCGACAGCAGACTTGCAGCCGCGAGCGGACCGCGGTGCCGGTTCGAGCTCGTGACCTGACTGCGTTGCGGCCTGGCGCACAGCTCCTCTCGCCGAGCCGCTGGCAGTCATGCTTCAGGCGTGAGCCAGCGCGACGGCGACAGGACATCACCCGTCCACAGATAGATCAGCAGGGCGGGTGGGTCGTCCTCCGACACTCGCATCGCATGCGGTTGCCAGGGCTGGTGGTGGACGATGGCGCCGGACTGCCGCGGCGTGAAGGAGCCGGCGCCGTCGAGCCACCAGGTCCGGCTGCACACGACGTACACCTCATCTGCTGGATGGTGATGCGGAGGGTAGTGGACCCCCGGGCCCAGCAGCACGAGCCCGATCGACGCCTGATCCCGCGAGCCTAATGTGTCGGCCCCGTCAGCCGGCCCGACGACAGTCGCATGAGCGTATTTCGCGAGGAACGTCTGGTCCGGCGGACAAGCCAGGTACGACGCGGTTCTCGTCCAGCCGAGCGTCGGCGCCAGTGCACGAACGGCCGTCGCGACCGAGGGCAGGTCACGCTCCACGTTGTCGGCAGCAGCATCGAGGAGGTCGACGACCGGCGGTTGTTCATGACCCGCGGAAGGCACCGTCACCTGGCGGCACGCGAGGGTTTGCGCGAGCGTCCGCTGCCGTGCCAGGTCCGGCCGGTTCACGAGTGAAGCAACCACGAAGTCCCGCAGGACGGCGGCAGGAGTTACCGGCTTCTCCACGCTGGAGATCACTCCTCACTCGGCAGTCGACAACCCGGGCTGGTTGCGCACCATGGGGGAATCCGACACCGTTCTGCCCGCTCGACTTCGGGGGTCACCATGCGTCCTGACCTGCGGGAACGTGTGGTGGGGCGGGTGGGGCTCGAACCCACGACCCAAGGATTATGAGTCCTCTGCTCTGACCGGCTGAGCTACCGCCCCGGGCGCGGAGGCGGGCCGCGCGTCGCGAAGCCTACCGGCGGGGCCGGGGGTGCGGCGGTCGTAGGTTGGGGCCGTGGACGACCCCTACGCCGACGTGACCGTCGAACGGCTCCGGGCGGCGGGCGGGCTGAAGTGGTCGCTCTACCCCGACCAGGTGGGCGCGTTCGTGGCCGAGATGGACTTCGGTACGGCGCCGCCGATCACCCAGGCGCTGCACGCGCTCGTCGACGACGGGCTGTTCGGCTACCCGCCGCTGCGGCTCGGGGAGCGGCTGGCGCGGGCATGGACGGGGGTCGCGCGGGACCGCTTCGGGTGGGACGTAGCGGAGGAGCGGGTCCGGCCGCTCGGCGACGTGGTGGCCGGGCTGCAGGCGGCGATCGAGCACTTCTCGATGCCCGGCTCCCCGGTGATCCTGCCGACGCCGGCATACATGCCCTTCCTCACCGTGCCCGTCGTGATGGGCCGCCCCGTGCTGCAGGTGCCGATGGTGCGCGACGGCGACACCTTCGTCTACGACCTCGACGCGCTCGACGTCGCCTTCCGCGCCGGCGGGCGGCTGATGGTGCTGTGCAACCCGCACAACCCGATCGGCCGGGTGCTGCGGCCCGACGAGATGAGCGCGGTCGCCGAGGTCGTCGACCGGCACGGCGGCCGGGTGTTCTCCGACGAGATCCACGCGCCCCTGGTGTACGCCGGCCACGCGCACGTCCCCTACGCGTCGGTCTCGGAGCTGACCGCCTCGCACACCCTGACCGCGGTGTCGGCGTCGAAGGCGTGGAACCTGCCCGGGCTCAAGTGCGCCCAGCTCGTGCTGAGCAACGACGCCGACGCCCTGCGGTGGGACGCCGTCGGCACGACCTACGAGCACGGCGCCTCCACGCCGGGCCTGGTCGCCAACACCGCCGCCTACGAGCAGGGCAGGCCGTGGCTCGAGGGCGTGCTGACCTACCTCGAGGGCAACCGGCGGCTGCTCGGGGAGCTGCTTGCCGAGCGGCTGCCCGAGGTCGGCTACCACCCGCCCGAGGGGACCTACCTCGCCTGGCTGGACCTGCGTCGCACCGGTCTCGGCGACCATCCCGGCGAGGCGCTGGCGGCGCGGGCCGGCGTCGCGCTGACCGACGGACCCGCGTGCGGGGCCGTCGGCGCGGGGTTCGCGCGCTACAACTTCGCGACGCCCCGGCAGGTCATGGTGGACACGGTCGACCGCATCGCCGCGGCCGTGCGCGGCTCCCGGGACTCCTCTACCCTGTCCCCGTGACTCGGGCGTCCGGACGGTGGGCAGGGCTGGCCGCTGCCGTCGTGCTCGTCGGCAGCGGTGTCGCCGGCTGCTCGGGCGACGACGCGTCCACCGCCTCGCCCTCGGACGCCTCCCCCAGCGCGTCGCCCACCCCGAGCCCGGCCGCGTCGCCCAGCGGGTCCCCCACCCCGGGCGTGCCCTCCCCCGGCTCGATGGACGAGCCGGCGACCACGTCGGGCACCCTGTCGAAGCGCTCGTTCCCGACGCCGCGACGGCTCGGTCCCGGCTGGACCTATGCCGTGGACCGCGGCGACGCCGAGGAGGGGTACGCCGGCAACGGCACGCCCGCCCTGGCCCGCAACCCGCAGGAGGTCGTGCAGACCGCCGTACCCCTCGGCTGCCGGCGCGCCCGGCGCATGGCCGCCCCGGCCCACGCTCTCGAGGTCGACTACCGGGTCCGGGGCGTCTCGGTCATCTCGGTGCGCAGCCAGTTCGCCGGCCCCGCTGAGGCGCGGGCCTTCTTCGCCGCCCGGACGGCCAACCTGCGGGCCTGCGCCGGCCGCTCGGGGAGCCAGGCCATCGGGCCGCTCGTCGCGAGGATCGTCACCCCGGCCGCCGGCGCCCTCGCCTCCGACCGCACGCCCGACTCCGACCCCTGGCGCGAGCTGTCCGTGCTCGACGGTGACACCGTCGTGCTGCTCGCGGTCCAGGGCACCGACGTCGTCTCCGACCGCGACACCCGGCGCCTCGTGCGCCTGTTCCGCCTCTCCCGCCGATGAGCACGACTCGCACCCGTCCCCGGAAGGACCCCCGCCCGTGAACCGACACCGGCTGACCGCCGCCGCCCTCGTCCTGGCCCTCGGGGTCGTGGCGCAGGCGGGCGAGGCCCTCGCCGAGGACGCCACGCCCACGCCCGGCCCGTCCGCGCCCTCCGCGCCGACCGCGAGCGCCTCGCCGACCCCGACCCCGACGGTGCCCGGGCCGAGCACCCCCTCGAGCCCGGCGCCCACACCGACGACGCCCGGCGACGCCGCCGCAGCCCTCGCCGCACCCGTCGCCGCCGCGGACACCGCCACCGTCGTGGCCGGCGCCAGCGTCGACATCGCGGTGCTCGCCAACGACGCGGACACCGACGGCCAGCCGCTGACGCTGACCGCCGTGGAGCCAGCGGGCGGGCGCGCCGTGCGCACCGGGTCGAAGGTGCGGTTCACCGCCCGGCCCGCCGACCGCGGCGCGATCTCCTTCGGCTACACCGTCACCTCCGGCGGCGAGTCCGCGACCGGCCGGGTCACCGTCACGGTCACCGCACCGCCCGCACCGAAGGTCACCATCACCTCCGCCCGGATCTACGCGCTGCACGCCACCCGGATCCACGGCCTCGCCACCCCGCCCTCCCCGGGGCCGGTCCGCGTCGTCGTGCAGCGCCTGGTCGGCGGGAAGTGGAAGCGCCTCGACGCCGACAACGCCGGCCCCAAGGGCAAGTGGGGCGTCACCTACCGGACGAACAAGCCCCGCAAGGTGGTCTTCCGGGCCGTCGCGACGTTCGGCGACGGCCGCCGCGACACCTCGGGCCGCCTGGTCCGCAAGGTCCGCGCCCGTGTGCAGGCCAGCGTGTCCGGCCCGCTCGCCCGCGCGAACGTGCCGCACTCGTGGCGCGCCGGCTGCCCGGTCCCGCCCAAGGACCTGCGCCGGATCACCATCAACCGGTTCACCTACAAGCACGTCGTCGCCCGCGGGTCGATCGTGGTCCGGGCGAGCGCGGCGCCCGCGATCCTCAAGGTGTTCAAAGCGGCCTTCAAGCGCGCGCTTCCCGGTGCGCTCGATGCGGCCCGCCGACCGGTTCTACGCCGGCGGACGCCGTACCCCCACCCAGTCGGACCTGGCCGCGATGCGCGCCGACAACACCTCGGCGTTCAACTGCCGGCCGGTGACCGGGAACCCCTACCGCGTCTCGCAGCACTCCTACGGCAACGCGATCGACATCAACACCGTCCGCAACCCGTACGTCGTCGGCAGCCGCGTCTATCCCGCCTTCGCGCGCACCTACCTCAACCGTGCGAAGGTCCGCACCGGGATGATCACCCGCAAGGGCGTCATCGCCCGCCGGATGCGGGCCCTCGGCTGGCCGTGGGGCGCACGGTGGTCGCCACCCGGACTACCAGCACTTCTCGTCCAACGGGGGCTGACGGCCCGCGCTCCTCGGTGCCATGCTCGGCCCCATGACCGACGCGCCCCCGCCGCCCCTGCAGCCCGCTCACCGAGGACTGGGAGCGCGCGCTGTGCATCGTCGCGCACCCCGACGACATGGAGTTCGGGGCCGCCGCGGCGGTCGCGCGCTGGACCGGGCAGGGCAAGACCGTCGTCTACTGCATGGTGACCAGCGGCGAGGCCGGCATCGACGGCATGGGCCCCGAGGAGTGCCGCGCGGTCCGGGAGGCCGAGCAGGTCGAGTCGGCGCGCATCGTCGGCGTCGACGTCGTCGAGTTCCTCGGCCTCCAGGACGGCATGCTGGAGTACGGCGTCCCGCTGCGCCGACGCCTCGCCGAGGTGGTGCGCCGGCACCGTCCGGAGATCGTGGTCACCAACAACTTCCGTGACTTCTGGGGCGGCGGCAATGCTCAACCAGGCCGACCACATCGCCACCGGCAAGGCGACCGTCGACGCGGTCCGCGACGCCGGCAACCGCTGGGTCTTCAACGACCAGCTCGTCGACGGCCTCGAGCCCTGGGGCGGCGTGCGCCAGGTCTGGGCGCCCGGCTCACCGGAGTCGGCCTACGGCGTCGACATCACCGACACCTTCGCGGCGGGCGTCGCGTCGCTGCGTGCCCACGCGGCCTACATCGACGGACTCGGCTGGGAGAACTTCGACGCCGAGGAGTTCCTCGAGGGGATGTCGCGGGCCACCGGCCAGCGGATGGGCGTCGCCCACGCCACCGCGTTCGAGGTCTTCTCGATGACCTTCGGCGAGGACTGACGCACGGGGCGGTCCGCACAAGAGAAACGGGCCCCGAGAAAGGGCCCGCTTGGCTCCCCCGGTTGGACTCGAACCAACAACCCTCCGGTTAACAGCCGAATGCTCTGCCAATTGAGCTACAGGGGATCGAACGACGGACAGGTTAGCAACAACGGCCTGCCCCCGCTAAATCGCGTCCTCCTCCAGGCCGAGCTCCTCCAGCGCGGCGAGCAGGCCGAGCCGGGCGGCCTCGCGCACCGCCGGGTCGTCCGGGTCGACGCCGGGGTCGAGGTCGTAGGCCCAGGTGATCGCGCCGGTCCCCCGCGGTGGTCGGCGGGCCACGACCTGGAGGCCCGCGCTGGCGGTCACGACCACCCGGCGCTGGAGCACCACGCTGGCGGTGACCCGCTCGCGGACCAGCTGCAGCAGCCGGCCCGGCGCCTCCACGGACAGCTCGTGCACCGGCCGCACGCGCCCGAACTCGCCGACGCCGACCACCCGCAGCACGCCGGTGTCGCGGTCCCAGTCGGCCGTCTCCACCTGCTCCCACGGGATCCGGGTGGTCGTCGCGTCGCCGGGCGGGACCAGGACGAGCGCGTCGCGGGTGCCGAGCAGCGCGGTGCCGTCGGAGGTCGCGTCGTGGGCCAGCACCCGCTCGCCCCGGGCCAGGCCGGCGCGCGCGAGCACGTCGTCGGGCACGGCCTGCCCCCGTCGGAACAGGCTCACCCGTCGCCGCCGATCGCCTTCTCGCGGAGGGTCCGACGGTGCTGCTCGAGGGCCACGAGCTCGCCGAACATGCGGTTGTAGTCGGTCGCGTGCTCGACCGGGTTGGTGCGCTGGAGCTTCGACTTCAGCTCGGTGATCCGGCGCAGCGCGGTGACCTCCTGCAGCTTGAACACGTGCGCGGCGACGTACGCCGCGGTGGGCTCGCGTGCGGACAGGGCCGGCTCGACGGCGAGTGCCGACAGGGCCTGCGCGACCGCCGGGTCCGAGACGCTGTCGCGCAGCTTGGACACCCAGACCTCGCCGCCGGGGGCGCCGGCCGGTCCGCCGCACGCGACCACGGCCTCCCACACGCCGCGGTAGGTCGGATGGGTGAAGTCGTCGCCGTCGACGTCCTTGGCCATCCGGCCGACGGCCTGCGGCTGCTGGACAACGAGCTTGAGGGTCTCCCGCTCGAGCGAGAAGCGCGGGTCCCGCAGGTCCGGGAGCGCCGGCGCCGCCGGGCGCGCCTCGGCAGGCTGCCCGTGCTGCGTCTGCTGCGGTGCCCGGCCCCGGTCGGCGCCCCGGTCGGAGCGGTTGGCTGCGCGGCGCACCTCGACCAGCACGTCGTCGGGGTCCATGCCGGTGAGGTTGGCCAGCTCGCGGGCGAAGGCGCTGTTCTTGACGGCGGTGTCACGGCTGCTCGAGACCAGCTTCGCCGCCTCTCGTACGGCGGCCGCGCGTGCGTCCGCACGGTCGAGGTCGTACTGCGCGACGACGTTCTTGAGCACGAACCGGTAGAGCGGGATCCGCCGGGCGACGAGCTCGCGCACGGCGGCATCGCCGTCGGCCAGCCGCAGGTCGCACGGGTCGAGTCCGGCGGGCTCCACGGCGACGTACGTCTGGGCGACGAACTGCTGGTCGCCCTTGAACGCCTTGAGAGCGGCCCGCTGACCCGCCTCGTCGCCGTCGAAGGTGAAGATCACCTCGCCGCGGAACTCCTCGTGGTCGTTGAGCAGCCGCCGGATCACCCGCGCGTGGTCCTCGCCGAAGGCGGTGCCGCACGTCGCGACGGCGGTCGGCACCCCGGCGAGGTGGCAGGCCATGACGTCGGTGTAGCCCTCGACGACGACCGCCTGCGACGCGCGGGCGATGTCGCGGCGGGCGAGGTCGATGCCGTAGAGCACGTGGCTCTTCTTGTAGATCGGCGTCTCGGGGGTGTTGAGGTACTTCGCCTCGATGCGGTCGTCGTCGAAGATCCGCCGCGCGCCGAACCCGATCACGTCGCCGTTGGTCTCCCGGATCGGCCACATCAGCCGGCCGCGGAACCGGTCGTAATTGCCGCGGTTGCCCTCGGCGCACAGCCCACCGGTGACGATCTCGGCGTCCTGGAAGCCCTTCTGGCGCAGGTGCTTGAACAGCGCGTCGCCGTCGCGCGGGGAGAACCCGACCCCGAAGGTCGCGGCGGCGTCCTTGTCGAAGCCGCGCTGGGCGAGGAACTGCCGGCCGGCCACCGCCTCGGGGCCGTCGAGGTGCTCGGCGTAGAACTGCTGGGCCACCTTGTGCGCCTCGAGCATCCGTGGCCGCAGGTTGTGCTCGCGTCGGGCGGGACGGTCGCTGCCCTCCTGGTAGCGCAGCTGGACGCCGTAGGAGTCCGCGAGCCGCTCGACGACCTCGGAGAAGGACTGCCCGTCGATCTTCATCAGGAACGAGATGACGTCGCCGCCCTCCCCGCAGCCGAAGCAGTTGCCGGTGAGGATGTCGTCGGCGAGGGCGAAGGCGTGGCCGTCCTCGACCTCGGCGCAGAACACCTCCTCCACGCGGTCGGTCACCTCGACCGACTGCACGACCCACCCGGGATCGTCGGACTCGACGTGCGGAGGAGAGCCCCACCCACGAGAGCCGGCGTGGCTCGGGCGCCGACCCGAACCGACGCCAGACGGTCGGCGCGCTCCAGGTCGGTGGTGAGCACCTCGCGGAGCGACTGCCCCGAGGCCCCGGACCGGACGAACCACCGATGACCGTCGGTGGCGAAGAGCTCCTTGGTCCGGCGGTCGCGCGTGAGCGTGATGCGGTGCAGCCGCTGGACGCCGTACGAGCGGAAGGGCGCCTCGACCCAGTCGGCCCGGGCGTTCAGGACGCGGTGCACCCCACCGGCGAGCTCGCGGATCGGCCGGACGCCGTCGGAGGTGAGCACCTCGGTCTCGCCGGCCAGGCAGTGGAAGTAGCCGCGGGAGGGGGTGACGTGGAACGATCGGGGACTTCTCGTCGTGGAAGGGGCACAGGCCCTTCTGGGAGCCGCCGCCGGCGTTGCGGAGGGTGACGTAGGAGGAGACGACCGCGTCGATCCGGGCCTTCTCCCGGACGAGCGCGATGTCTTCCTCCCGGATCAGCCCAGCCACGGCACGGAGTCTACGTCGCGGCGGGCCGCCTCCGACCGGGCCGGTGGACGCGCCTGTGCACGCACGGGACCGGCACCTGCACCGGCTGGCATGCGACTGGCAAACGTCTGGCATTGACAACGTTTCGACCCGCTGTGATCGTCGTCACAGCGCGCGGAGGGGTGGCGCGGCGGCACCGACACGGGAGACGATCCGATGGCCTCGACGACACACCTGCGCCGGTGGCGCCGGACCGCGACGGCCCTGGCGGCGGTCGCGGCTCTGGCCTCGACCGCGCTGCTCGCGGCTC
>CAWAHH010000015.1:0-292108 GCA_963781745.1 uncultured Actinomycetota bacterium
CACCCTTCTCGCACCCCTCCTGACCAGCACAAACGCCTGCTCCGCGGGCCCCGGAGTCCGGCCCCGTTGGCCCCCGAAGCCGGGGTGAGTAACCAACTGAGTAACCAGCCTCCGGACCTAGGCACTCTGGCCACCGGCCTCTTCGCTGGTGTCGCTCGGGAACAAGCGCTCCATCGCGACCGCGCCACTCTCGATCACCGGGCGCAGCTGGTGCCGGTAGACGAGCTCGGTGACGTGGGTGCCGGCGTGCCCGACCAGCCGCGAGATCTCCTCGATGGGCACCCCGCTCTCGGACAGCAGGGACACGAAGGAGTGCCGCAGCTCCCTCGGCGTCCACACCTGAGGGTCGATGCCCGGCACCAGCGCCAAGGCGCGGCGGTAGTCGCGGCGAACGTTGGCAGCATCCAGAGCTGCTCCGGTCGACGTCGTGAACACCAGGCCGCTGGGCTCGGTGATCCCTCCACGCAGCTGCTGTCTCATCTGCTCGACCCGATGCGCGCGAAGCACCGCCACCGCCTGCGAAGGCAGAGCCAGCGTGCGCCGGGACCCCTTGCGTCTTGGTCTCGGCGTTGGCCCGCACCGACCGCCACACCTCGACATGCGGCGGAAGAGCCGACGTCGCCGACCCCTGCACCGGATCGAGGTGGACGTGCTCCCACCGCAGCGCCCGCAGCTCCTCGGTCCTGGCCCCGGTCAGCAACGAGACGACGATGTAGGCGTGCAGCGGATCAGGCCTGGTCAACGTCAACACGCCTCGTGCCTGCTCCAGCGTCATGGACTTCGACGGCCGACCCGGGCGGCCGTGCGGCACCTCGCAGAGCTCGACGACGTTGCGCTGCACCAGGTCGCGGGCCATGGCGCGACGGACGGACCGGTTCAGGCACGCCCGCACGGACCGCAGCGAGCTGGTGGACAACGACGGCGCCAGCGAGTGCAGCCACCGATCCACCTCCACCGCCGTCAGCTCGCGCAGCTTCCGTGCCCCGAGGTAGGGCAGGACGTGGGTGTCACAGAGGTGGCGGTTCCTCTTCCGCGTCACGTCACCCGCCTTGAGCTGCCCGTAGGCCAGCCAGTCCTCGACCGCCTGGCGCACCGTGTAGTTCGCCGGTCCGAGCGCGAGTCCGTCGTCCTGAGCCCGCGTCATCTCCCGCAGCTTGCGCAGCGCCTCGGTCTTGGTCCGACCCGCCGCCCGCCGGAACACCCGCTTGCCGCGACCGTCGTACCCCACCGTCACCGATGCGATCCACCGCTGCCGAGGCTCCGACCAGCTCAGACCGCCATCGCCGCGCGCCCGAGCCTGCCGCTCACTCACGCCGCACCAGTCTCGTGAGCCGCCACGTAGTCAGCCAGAGCGGCCACCGGCACCAGCCGACGACGACCCTCCTTGACCGTCCGCAACCGGCCCGACCGGATCAGCTCATAGATCGCCGACCGGCTCATCCGCAGCGCCTCGGCCGCTTCCTCCACCCGGTAGAGCACCGGGGGTACGTCGTACTCAACCAGCATCGTCACCACTCCTTCGTCTGCTCGTGCACCTGTGTTGTCATGCCGACTTGCGCTGCTCTGCTCGCCACTGGTCGTACTCGCGGGCGCGGGCTGCCGCGGCGAGGGCGAGGGCCTGGTCGCCGGGTTGGGTCCAGCCGGTGCCTTGGTAGCCCCAGGACCCGATGACCAGGGTGGTGTCGTCGTCGTCGGCCAGGAGCCGGGCCTCGAGGTCGCGCACGTCGAGCGGCTCACCCGCCCGGCGTGCTTCGGCGGTGAGGGCTTGGAAGCGTTGCCGGGCGCGGCGTAGCCGGCCGAGGGTGATCGAGTAGCGGCGGGACTTGGTGGAGAAGTGGCCGCGGAAGCCGAGCATGTGCGCCCACTTGCCGAGCAGCCGGTACTCCGACCCGAACGGGTCGTGGGCCCTGGCGCGCTCGGCCAGGTCCCGGCAGGTCGCGGCCAGCCGGATCAGGTGCGGCCGCGGTGGCCGAGCGGTCGCGGATGCTGTTGGCGTCCTTGGTGGCGTACTTCGCCAGGTAGCCGGCGACCTGCTCCGGCGACAGCGGCCCGTCGGGGTCGTCGGTGCGGTGCCCGTGCGCGGACCACGCGGACGTCGAGCTGCTGACCCCACGCCAGGGTCCGGGGCAGCTCGTCGGCGTCGACCGGCGGGCGCGGTGAAGTGGACGCCGCGGGCCGCGTGCTCGGTGATCGTCGGCGAGCTGCGTGCGCCGTCCAGGGGTGCGGGTGAGCCGGGGCCGTCGGGTCCGTCGAGGCGGATCAGGGCGTGGAAGTGGACCAGGCCGCGGGTCTGGTACTCGGCGACCTTGGCGTACTGCAGCGACGCCACCTCGCCCAGCCGGGACTCCGGGACCCCGAGGGCTGCGGCGAGGGCCCGGCGCAGGGCGATGGTGGTGCGGCGCCACAGCTCGGGGGCCCACCACTGCCAGATCACCGCGGAGGTCCAGTCGTAGCAGTCGGGGCAGAGCGCGGACCCGTTGGCCGGGTCGTCGGGACCGTGGACGCTCATGCAGCCGGTCGGGCGGCCGTGCGGCACACCTGGCGGCGTGGTCGCGGGGTCGGCACCGTCCCCCGGTGGGCTGCCCGGCCGTGGGGTCGGGGGCCGTGGACGTGGCCGAAGGAGGGGGCGGTGAAGGTGACGAACAGCAGCGGGTTGTCCGCCACCGTGCTCGGGGACGGTCTTGCCGCCGACCAGGCCGGCGCGGATCATCGCGAACGTGTCGCGGGCGTAGACCCGGGAGCAGGCCGGGCAGACGTCGGCGCGGCGGTTCCCGCAGGCCCGGTAGAGCACCCCCAGCGGGGCGTCGGCCGAGGAGAACGAGCCCGAGCACCTCCCCGGTGGTCGCGTCGATGGTGGTGGAGTGCCCGACCAGCCGGACCGGGTGGGCGCAGTAGCCCGACCGCGGCGGCGGTTCGGCCCAGGCGTCGAAGGTGCCGTCCCGGAGCCGGGCCAGCATCCCGGCCTCGGCGCCGGTCGGGAGGTCGGACAGGTCCAGCGGCGCGTCCTCCCCGAACCCCGGAAACCCGCGAGTCCCGAGTCGCCGCACGCCGCTAGCCGCCGTGTGGTCATGACGCCACCGGCTCCACAGCGGCCCAGGCGGCGCTGCACGCCGCGGCGCGGGCCGTCGGCGACGGTCAGCAGCTCCTCGACCATGACCGCCGCGGGGACGCCGCGTGCGATGCGCGGCGCGTGCGACCCGCCGTTCCAGGGTCGTGGTGCCCGCCCAGATGCCGACCTCGGGACGACGTCAGCGCCGCGGCCAGGCAGCCACGCCGGACCGGGCAGCCCGCGCAGACGGCGAGGACCTCGACGGTCGACGTCGGTCTCGCGGAGCGGGAACCAGGCGTCCGGGTCGAGACCACTGCCCGAGTCCACAGCTCGGCGCCGCATCCGGCTCCGGTTCGCCGCGGTCGGCGGCATGGTCAGGCCGCCGTCCCGTGCGGGAGCACCGGCGCGGACCCGTCGCGCGGCGATGGCGACCTGGACCCGTGGGCGGGGTGCGTAGGTGTGGCAGAGGGCGGTGATGTGCTGGTCGGTGACGTGGGCGAACCGGACCCGGACGGGTTCGGCGATGTCCGTCGAGGCCGACGTAGCCGACGCCGGGCAGGTCCTCGCGGATCTGGTCACAGCGGGCGCCGCGGTCGCGTGCGCCTTGGCCGAGGACCAGGGCGACGTGGTCGCGTTCGGTCAGCCGCAGCGCGATCCGGGTCGGGAACAGGTCGCGGACGGTCAGGATCTCCTTGCGCGGGTCCTGCACCGCCCCGATCACGCTGACGCCGACCGCGCGGCCCTGGGACAGCAGCAGCGACAGCGCGGCGGCGATCCGTCGTTTGGCGTCCCGGTCGACCACGTAGGCGGTCAGCGAGGCGAGCTCGTCGATGACCACCAGGACCAGCGGCTCCTCGACGGTCGGGGTGTGCAGCCGGGTCCGGCCCCGCAGGTGCGCCTGCCGGCGACCGCATCACCGCCACCGCGTCCTCCAGGACGGTCGCGAACTCCAGCTCGTACGCCGCCACCCCCGACCCAGCCGCGGTCGCGTTGTCGTCGGGGTCGCCGTAGACGAACCGGGCGAACAGGCCGCGGCCGGGGGCGAGCTCCATCCCGCCCTTGGGGTCCAGGCACCACACCGCCACCGACCCCTCGCGGATCGCCGGGGCCGAGGGCGTGCAGGGTCGACCAGATCACCGACCCCTTCCCCGACCCGGTCGCCCCGACCACCAGGACGTGGGTGCCGAGCAGCCGCAGCCGGTACGGGGTGCCGTCCTCACACAGCCCGACCGGCACCCGCGCCAGGTCCACGCCCGCCGAGCCTGCGACGCCGCGCTGGCCGGAGCCGGTCGCCGATGCCGGCGCCGTCGACGGTCGCCGTGCTGTCGTCGTCGGCTGCGAGGGGTTCGGGTGGGATGGGGTCGGTGAGCGGGTCGGTGATCAGGAACCACAGCTCGAGGCGGTGCCGGATCCGGCGTGGTGCGGACCCGGCAGTCCTGGACCCCGAAGGTCTGCGCCAGCCGCTCGGACTGCGCGGACCAGTCGTCGAGGACCTGGCCGGGCAGCATCCGCACCGTGACCCGGTCCACGCACCCGGTCGAGGAGACCCGGACCAGCTTCGGCAGGTACTCGGCCCCGTCGAGGGTGACCGCCAGCCCGGTGGTGACCATCGCCGGCTGCCACCCGAACCGGTAGACCAGCTGCCCCCGCCACGCACCGCGCAGCGACCACCACACCCGGCGGGTGAACGACTCCCGCCACCGCCACCACCACACCCCCAGCCCGGCCAGCACCAGGACGGCCAGGGCCAGCGAGGACCGTGACCGTGTGGCCGTGACTGACCCGGCGCCACCACCAGCAGGCCGACCGGGAGGGCGAGCAGCCACGGCCGCCTGAGCACCGCCCCGAACGTGCTGGCTCGCCGTCCAGGTGAGGAGCCGGCCGAGCTGGCGGGCCACCCACGCGGCCAGGATCGCGGACAGCGGGACGTGGACGCGGGCGACGTTGAGCCGGACCGGGCTCTCCTGCCGCCGGGTGCCCCGCATCGCCGCGCTCACAGGTCACTCACCTGACCCCACAGCCACGACCCCGAGGAGTCCAACGCCACCTGCACCGTCGGCCCGGCCGGGGTGGTCGCGACCACCAGCCCGAACAGGATGCACACCACCGCCGACCCGACCCCGAGCCGGGCGGTGCGCAGCAGCAGCACCACCAGCGCGCCCAGCACCAGCGCCACCGCGACCACGCTCATCAGGCCGCGTCCTTCCCGGCACTCCCTGCCCAGGCCCTTGGTCGAGCCGACCGCCGGCCAGCGGTGGGGGCGACCATGCCCTCGGCGCGGAACGACCACGCGATCCGCGGCCGGTTCCCCGAGTCGTCCACGTAGGCCAACGCCGTCAGACCGATGAACTCCACCGGCGTCCACGGGAACGACGTCGGGTTCTCCGGCGGCACCGGCTGCACCCTCGCCGCGAACTTCACCGTCAACGCCGTCTCCCGCTTCCCCGCCTCCTCATCCGCATCCAGCACCGTCGCCTGCCACAACAGCAGACCCGTGTCCCTGTCCACCTGCTGCGGACGCGACCCGTCCTCCCGCTTGCCGGCGTTGAAGTCCGCCACCGGCTCCACCGACCCCTTCAAGAACGCACCCGCCGGGAACACCTCACCGTGCTCCACCCGAAACCGCTTCTGCATCGCCATGACTGGTCCTCTCGGTCGTACTGGCTTGAGCCAGTGATGTGATCACTAACCACTGTCTTGAGCCAGTTGCAAGGACTGGCGTGCGCCAGTTGTGCCTAGACTTCGACCATGAGCACGACATCCAGGACCCCACAGGGCGCCGGAACGGCGAGCCGCCAGGTCGCGGCGGCCCTGCGTCTGGCCATCGACACCGGTCAACTCGGCCCCGGCGACAAGCTGCCCTCAGAGCGCGAACTGGCGGCCACGCACCAGGTGGCCCGCAACACCGCACGCGAGGCAGTGCGCCAACTGCCGACTCCGGTCTGGTCACCGCCCATCACGGCCGAGGCGTCTTCGTCCGCGATCAAGCCGCGGCTGATGCGCTTCGGGCAGGGCCGCTACTCGCGGAAGCTCCGCGAGGAGACGGGCCTGTCGCCGTTCCACGCCGAGGTCACGCGCCCAGGGTCGGGTCCCGAACGCCTACGCCACCAGCATCGGGCGCGCGATACCGCCGGCCGCCGTGGCCGAGCGCCTGGACGTCGACGCCGACACCAAGAGCGTGGTTCGTCGCGAGAACTGGTACTTCGCCGACGCCGAGCCCATGCAGATCGGCATCACCTACATCCCTTGGACCATTGCCGAAGGCTCACCGCTTGGGACGAACCGACGAGCTCGGGTCCGGGCGACCTGTACGCCCGCTTCGAGGACAAGGGCCACGCGATCACCTACACGCGCGAGGAAGTCACCGCCCGGATGCCGACCCCCGAGGAAGCCACGGCCTCCAACTGCCCGACGGCGTGCCGGTCCTCGTCGTCCTGCACACCGGGATCGACCAAGACCGCCGCCCTTTGAGGTAACAGAGTTCATCATGCGCGCCGACTACACCGGACTCGACTACACCATGGCGGTGGACGACTGATGAAAACAATCGTGAGGGCCCGAGAGGCGGCGGACCTGGCGCAGTTGGCGCAGGTTCTCGTGCGCGTCCATGCAGTCGACGGCTACCCCGTCGAAGGGAGTCGCCGACCCTGAGGCGTGGTTGAACCCCCCACGCGAGCTAGCCGCATGGACGGCTGAAGAAGACGGGGACGCCGGTCGGTCACATCTCGCTGGTGAGCGCAGACCCTTCGGACGACGCCGCAGCGGTGTGGCAGGCACGAACAAGAGGAAACCTCGAGAGCATCGCCATACCGGTCCGCCTCTTCGTCGATCCGGACCACCGCGGTCACGGCGCCGCATCCGAGACTCATGGCGGCGCACACGACTACGCGACGGAAGCACGGTCGCTTGATGGTCTTCGACGTGATGAAGAAGGACCGAACCGCCATCCGCCTCTACAAGATGCTCGGCTGTGAACCCATCGGGACTATTGAGCACGACGACGGGAACGGGAACCGACATCCGGCCGTCGTCTACACGGCGCCACCCCGAATGTCGCAACGATGATGTGGCACATTCGTTGGGCTGATGTGATCAGCGCCTAGGCACATGGACAACGTTCCATTTCTCAGACACAGAGACCGCCCACATCTGACGAGAGCCCTGTAAGGTCCGAGCTTCGGTGATCTCATAGAAGCGGTGGTCGAATGAGCGTGAGCGCGCACGCGGATGCGCCCTCGATTGTCCCTAGTTTGGAAGCGGTGGGTGGACTTCTGCGGAACGGTGTGCTTGAGGTGCCGCCATACGAGCGAAGCTATGCCTGGAAGCGCGGCGAGGTTGAGACCTTCTGGTTCGACCTACGGGCGGCACTAACTGTCTCCGAGCCCATCTACTTCCTGGGCACGGTTGTGATCAGTAGCGGTAGTGGGGCTCGATCCGTAGTGATCGACGGTCAGCAGCGTTTGGCTACAACATCTCTATTGCTTGCCGCGATTCGCGACCAATTCGTCCGCAGAGCAGACATCCGTCGGGCTCAGACGGTGCAGGAACGCTACTTGACTTGGGACTCGTTGGAGTCGACGGAGATCGAAGCACGCCTCCGCCTCAATGAGCAGGACCACGAGACGTTCGAAAGTCTATTCACGTCGGATGACCCTCGGACCGAACCGCAAGATTCCGACCCCGACAGCGTCAAGCGAATCCTTTCGGCGTACGACCAGCTTTCGGGCTACCTTGATGACGACATCGAAGCCGCCGGACCCCGCTGGCAGAAACGTCTTCTTGACTGGGTTGATTTTCTCGACCGAGTCGTTCGCATCATCGTGGTACGCGTCAGGGACGACGCCGACGCCTTCCTCATCTTTGAAACCCTGAATGCACGAGGTGCCGAGCTTTCCGCTGCTGACCTAGTCAAGAACTATCTGTTTGGTCTCGGTCGGCCACGTTTGCAGGAAGCCCAAGATGCATGGACGGAGATGTCGCGCACTATTGAAGCAAGCGCCAGTTCTACCGAGATCACAACGTTTCTGCGCCACTGGTGGGCTTCGCGCCATGGAGCAGTCCGAGAGAAAGACCTTTACCGAAAACTCAAGCGCGCCGTTCAGTCCGAGGATCAATCGAGGTCCACCCTTGAGGGACTCCGTGATTCTGCGCCTTACTACGCATCAATGCTCAATGCCCGGGACGAGTCTTGGGTGGGCCGGCCACCTCAGTCCGCTGCGGCAATGGAAATCCTGTTAGATCTCGGTCTAGAGCAGTACAGGCCTTTGCTACTTGCAGGCCTAGAACAATTCACGGTTGCCGAAGCGGACCGGTTACTGCATGCACTCACCTGCTGGTCTGTCCGCGGACTCATTGCAGGCGGGATCGGTGGTGGCACGACGGAGCGCTACTACGCTGAGGCGGCCGTTCGAATCTGCGCTGGCCGCGTGACTCGTGCGTCTCAGGTCCTAGGCGAGTTGGATGCAGTCGTGGCAGGTGACGAGGATTTTGAGGCGGCGTTTTCGTCCAGGCGCGTGAGTCGGAATCGTCAGGTGCATTACTATCTCCGAGCGCTATACGAGCAGACTGCGATCCCCACGACCAAAAGCGTTGAAACCGCCGCCGTGCCCGTCTTTCCGAGGAGCGACTCGTCCATGGCGTGGACGGACTACATCGACCACGACGTGCTAGCTCGCACAGCAATGCGAATTGGCAACTACATGTTGATCGATCGCCAACATGCTGCGTCACTCCCTCGTGATCCTGAAGAGCGCATCTCTCGCTTGACCTCATTGGACCTCTTCGCGGTCTCGGGTTCAGGGGTGAGCACTTGGTCCGCGAGTAAAGTGTCGGAGCGGCAACGCCTTCTCGCTTCAACAGCTTTGACGACTTGGCCCAGGACTGTCCATGACCAGTGACGACGATGCGCGAGTGCGAGAGGTGCACGAGGCCTGGCTGAGAGCCTGTCGGGTTGACGACCTGCTTTCGCGATTCGACGAGCCGCCGCAGTCGAGTGATCTGGTACGGGTTGTCCTACAACGCGCGCAGTCGGGAACGCGGCCTCCCGACCCCGTGCTGGCTGGTGCAGCTAAGGGCTTCTCTGCCAACCAATGGACGGTGAAGTCTGGTGAGATTGTGCAACGGCAACTTGGAAGACTCATGTTGGTAGTGGCCGACTTCGTCCCGGCAGAGGCCCGCGTGATCGCTGAGATTCACATGGTCGTTAGCGCCAGCGCCGCGCAGGTGTCGTTGGATGCGTGGCGCGGCCAGGCCGAGACCGACGAGCTCACACGATTGCGCAATGACTTTGGACTCGCAGCTGACTTGGACGCAGTCATCGCCGCGCGTCGAACCTTTCAGCTTGGCTTCATCGACCTGGACGGGCTCAAAAAGGTCAACACGGAGGCGGGTCACGAGGCGGGTGATCGCCTGATCCGAACTTTCGCCAACCGGCTCAAGGAGACAATCCATCCCCTTGGAGGACTCGCCTACCGACCTCATGGCGACGAATTCATCTGTGTGCTTCCGCATGACCAAGGCGATCTTGCTGAAGCACTCGGGCAGCTGGAAACCTCCCCAGACTTCGCCTTTAGCTGGGGCGTCGCCGAATGGCCCAGCGACGACAACGATGTTGAAACGGTACGTCGCCTAGCTGATCAAGCCATGTATGAGATGAAAGGTCGTCATCACGAAGCTCAGGGTGTGCCCGAAGAAATCCATGAAGAAACCACGCCTCTGGTCGTCGATCGGTAGGTACTTACGTTTCCCTCCGCAGTAGTGTGCGCGTGAAAGGCTGGCCTTTATGCCCTACGCCCGTGAGCCCGCTTGGCGCTACTTCCCGCCGACCGACCCGCCGCCGCGCGCGCTAGCCGATGTCGCGGCGGCGATGGAGAAGCTCGGGACCTGGCTCAAGACGGACTTCTGGGCGGCGGTCGACGCGGGAGGACGCATCGAGACGAAGAGCATCACGAAAGAGCTCGAGGCCTACCTCCAACCTGTCACGGACGCCTACGAGGTCGCGCCAGGACTGCATCCCGGCTGGAACGTCGAGACGCGGGAGAATTATCCACGCATCCCGCTCCTGTACGGGGAGAACGGCCGGCCGTTATATGGCGTGGAGCCGGACGCAATTTTCGCAGGCAAGGGCGGCTACATCGCATTGCTTGAGATCGAGGGTGGGGGCGCGGTGCAGAACAACCGCCTGATGAAGGATGTGGTGGAGACGCTTCTCATTCCGGGCGCGCACCACCTCGCGCTAGCGGTGCCCCACAGCGTGCACGGGCGATCGCCGTATGAGTTCGCAATAAACCTTGTGCAGGCGCTCTACGCGCGACAGGTGCCGCAGGCACACGTCAGCGGCATGCTCATCATCGGCTACTAAGCACCCTTCACCTACTGCTGACGTGATGTCCATAGGCTCCCAGCGCTGACGTTCATGTCGGATACTTCCTCGACTTGGCTTTGCCTTCGTTCGGATTCACGGCGTGAACAACAACGCTGGGATCGTTTGTTGCGCATGTGCACGACGACCGTGCGCGCGACTCCAGGTAGTGCCAGAAGTGTGGATACTTGAAGAGTGCAGTCAACGCGATCCCCACGGATGCTAGTGCTCCGAAAGCGAGGTCATGCCCGATCAGGCTGCTCAAGATGTCCTTCACGAGGCGCCTCCGATTGGTCGAGTTCTGGTTCGAGGGTCGCTCCAACCGCCTGGCCGTTGCGAGGTGGCTAGGGCGGTTGCGGCATAGGTCGCGTACCAACTCTTTGCGGTCAGGTTAGGCTTGACACTGATTGAGTAAAGACGCAGGTCAGAGTCTTGAGGACGCCCGGCAGCCTAGAATGTTCAGTCAAGAAGAACTGATTTGTCTCGTCAGGGACACCTTGACAGAATTCGCGTTCACCAAGCACTCTAGGAGTGTGACCGGCAAGTCCGAACGTCCCCTCACCCTCAAGGAGCTTGCGTATGCGCAATCAGCGTTGGGTAGGGCATACACGAAGCTGGCCGCCCGCCACAGGGTCGGTGCCAGCGCTCTAGAGCGCGGTCAAAGACGTCGACTCGAGGAAGACAAGAGTTTCGAAGCCTGGATCTACATGGCGTCCGAGTGGGCAGCGACCGCTGACCGCATCGTTGCGCTGGAAGTTCAATGCGCTCGGGCTCATGGGGTCAGCTGGAATGAAATCGCGGGCGCCCTCGGCGTAAGTCGGCAGGCTGCCTGGGAACGTTACAGAGATCCAAGTCGGTGGACTAGGTCTAGGCCGATATCTTCGATGGTTCGGGCGCGGCGAAGCCAATTGCTTCAAGAGCTGAGTCGCAGTTTCGGAACCAGCGAGGAGGATCTTTCGGAGCTAGAGAGAATCCTCGACTCCCGTGAGTGAGCTGGCTGACCTAGTGTGTTGTGCCCGAGCACGAAGCACTCCCGGCAAGGGCCCCCAGGTCGAACGGCACAGACGGCCTTGAGTACCGGCATCACCCTGGTTTGTCGCAACTAGTTCTGTCGACAGCCTTGGGACGATTCGTCCCGATCTCGTCCCTGAACTGGCGAAGGGCCAAGTTCGAGCTCGACCAGTGACGGAAGCGTCCACAAGCAGTGAGTGCGCCCTTACGAAACGCGCTCTTCGGCTGATCCGGCAATAGTTGGCGAATGGTGTCTCGTCTGACCCATGGTGAGGACTTTCCCTACTGGCTCAAGCGCGCCTTCGGCGCGAAGGGCGCGCTGCGGGCGGCGCTGGCGCGCCGTCCTCGCGCACCCCGTCTTCACCAGGCACGACAGCAGTAGAGCGCCGACGCCCCGAAGGGCACCGACGCTCACGAGCTGCACGACCACGTCCAGGCGCTCCTCGTTGGCAACCCCACTCACCACCGAGCCGCCGACCCGATCCCTGACGATCTGCACGCCGGCCCCCGGCATCAAGGGCGCTCCGCGTCGCTCCGCGTCGCTGCGCGATGGCCTCCGGCCACCCTTGACCCCGGACACCGACGAGCGGATCTGGCTGGCTATCGGGCCGGTGGCTCTCTCCTGGCCGCTTCGTCCTCGCGCTCGCGACCTTCGAGGTGCTGAGTAACCAACTGAGTAACGACGGCCCCGACGAAGACGATCACGATGCCGGACCGCACCGGACCGGTTCGCGCCTGAGCTGCCAGACGGACACCCTTCAGGAGCGCTCCGGGCGCGACTGATAAGGAAGAGGTCAGAGGTTCAAGTCCTCTTAGGCCCACCCTCTCCGCACCCTTCTGGCGCCCGTCTCGGCATCCTCGACATGACACACTGACGCGCATGCGCGCCGCCTATGTCATCTTCGGGGTCTTCGCCTTCGTCATCGCGGGCTTCGTCCGTGGCGGGCTGCGGTACTCCTCCGACCCCGAGCTGGTCCTGGCGGCGTCGTGGGGGCTGGCCGCCGTCGGTCTGGTCGGCGTCCTGGCCGGCGGCGTCGCGATCGGCATCCGGCTCGCCCGCCAGTAGCCGACCAGGGCCGCGGCAGCCCTTGACAGGTCTCGCTTCCTTGACGAACCTCGGAGCCAGTGAACGTCTCGGGTTCCGTGCTCATCGTTGGGGGCCCGCATGGATGTCGAGCTGGTGCGAGGCGCGCTCGGGCCGGTCGTGACGGCGCTGGCGACCGGTGCCGGCGTGGCCGTGCGCCAAGCGTGGCAGAACAGGGACGCCCGGCAACGGGCCCGGCGCCGGCTGCGGGACGCCTCGGCCGAGATCGCGTTCATCCGGGACTGGGTGGCCGTCCAGGGCGAGGTGTGGTCCGGGGACGACGCCGAGCGCAACCGAGCCAGAGCCCGTGACGACCTGCAGGCGATCTACGAGCAGGTGTTCGTGGAGTCCCACCGGGCCCGCGAGAAGGCGGACCTGCCGAGCTCCTGGACCCTCGAGCGGGTGTTCAACGCCGTGGTGGCGCTGAGGATCCCGGTGCCCGAGGCAGCACCCGTCCCTGAGTCGCTGGCTGGCCCGATCCCCGGGCCGATCGCCCGGGCCCGTCGCGGAGCCGGAGGACGAGGAGCCCGGACCCGAGCACCGCCGGCCCAGGTACCGGCGACCGCTCGGGGCCGCCCGGGTGCTGCGCCCGGTCTACTGGGCGAGCCTCGGCTGGACGCTGGTCTGGGCGATGGCGAGCTTCTCCACCGTGACCCGCCCACAAGGGGGCGAGACCGCCGCGTTCCTCGGCGGGGTGGGGGCGGCGCTGTTCCTCACGGTGGTCGGCGCCGTGCTCCCGGCCGCGGGCCTGCGGGTGCTCGTGGTCAGGCTCGACGAGCACGAGGTCGAGCAGGCCCGGCGACGTCGGCTGGGGACGGCCCCCTCGCCGGTCCGGGTACCCGGTCCACCGTCCGCCGGATGGCCTGCCTTGCCGGTTCCGACAGGCCACGGAGCGGTGCCGGGCAGCGCGGCCGCGATGCCGCCCGCGGCGTCGACGGTCGGAGCCGCGATGCCGACGGGGACGGTGCCCGCGCAGGCGCGACCCGTCCGGAGCCCGGCCGAGCAGTCCGACCCGCCGACAGCTGGGTAACGGTTCGTTTATATATTTGTTCCGGCCTGGAACGTACTGTCAGGCCTTCAGCGTGCGGCGTCGGTTCAGAGGCGAGCCCCTTCCACGCAACCCCACGAGCCATGTCCCGGGAGCAGACCCATGTCCAAGCGCACCACGACGTCCGGCCGCAGGCACGCAGCGCGAGGGGCGCTGCTCGCCACCGCACTGGTCGCCGCCGGCCTCGTCCAGCAGTCCCGCCTCGGCGGACACCACCACCTACATCGAGGACTTCGAGACCCGCGTCGTCGACGACCTCGCGGGCAGCTCCGGCGTCTCGGTCGGCGCCGCCTGGGCGCACGACGGTCTCTTCGGCGCCCGCGCCGTCAGCAGCGACACCACCTCGGGGTTCCTGAGCTGGTCGCGCAGCGAGGTCGACCAGGGCAACAGGTACGCCCGCTTCGGCGGCTGGGTGCAGGCCCGCACCTTCGACCCGGCCGAGGAGGTGGGCATGTTCAGCGTGAAGAACGCCAACGGCGAGCACCACTTCGACTTCTTCCGCGACGCGGCCACCGGCCAGTGGAAGTGGGACCTGTTCCGGGCCGACCACGCCCTGTCCACGATGGAGGCCGTCCCCGGACGCTGGTACTACGTCGAGGCGGTCGTCGACTTCGGCGGACCGGGCGGCACGACCTTCACCGCCGACGTCGAGATCAACGGGCAGCCGCAGACGCGCATCGTCTCGACCGGCGAGGACGGGTCCACGGTGAGGTCGGCCTGGATGGGGTCGCCCGGACTCGACAGGGACAGCGTGCGGCTCTACGACTCGCTGTCCTTCCAGGTCGGCGACGCACCGTTCGCCTTCCAGGGCGTGCCGGCGAGCTGAGCCGGCTCAAGCGTCGTTCGGCCGCCAGACGCCGAACCTGCTGCCCTGCGGGTCGGCCAGGTGGGCGAAGTGGATCTGGCCGTTGTCGGTGACGGGGTGGACGACGCTGCCGCCCAGCGCCACCGCCTGCTCGACCGCGGCCGGCACGTCGTCGACCTGGACGTAGAAGATCGCCCAGGTCGCGCCGCCCATCTGCGAGGTGTCCCAGAGGCCGCCGTTGCCCCCGTCGACCATGGAGTACGACGCAGGGCCGGTGGGCTCCTCGATGGACCAGTCGAAGAGCCCGCCGTAGAACGCCCGGGACGCGGCCGGGTCGGGGGAGCCGATCTCGAAGTAGTTGATCTGGTTCGTCATACGGGCATGGTGGCAGCCACCACCGACAGGACCGTGCCGGCGCCGGAGGTCTCAGGCGTCGACGGTCGCGGCAGTGCTTGTTGCGGCGGGGGTGGCGGCCACGACGGCCCGGCCCTTGCCGGCGCCCTTCGCGGCGTACATCGCGGTGTCGGCGTGCCGCAGCAGCAGCTGCGCGGTGGCGGTCCGCTCGGCGTCCGCGGCCAGGTCGCGCTCACGGTTCCGGCGCTCGGGCGTCACGCGCCGCTCGACCTGACCGGCGGGCAGGCCGCGGTGGTTGGCGATGCCGACACTGATCGAGGTGTGGATGCCGCGGCCGTGCACCTGCATCGACTCGCGCAGGGACGCCACCACCCGGTCGGCCACCTCGACGGCGTCGCTGGCGTCCTCGAGCAGGATCGCGAACTCGTCACCGCCCAGCCGCGCGACCGTGTCGGTGGCGCGCACGCACTCGAGCAGCTTGTGGGCGACCAGCTGCAGCAGCAGGTCGCCGGCCTCGTGGCCGAGCTCGTCGTTGACCAGCTTGAAGTCGTCGAGGTCGCAGAAGAGCACGCTCACCTCGGCGCCGGGCTGGAGCAGCGCGCGGTCGAGCCGGTCGGTGAACAGGACGCGGTTGGCGAGGCCGGTGAGCGCGTCGTGCAGCGCCTGGTGCTCGAGCTGGTCGCGGGTGCGCCCGAGCTCGACGAGCAGCCGGTGGTTGTCGGTCATCGCGAGGAACTGCCGGGTGAGCACCAGCACGACGAGGCCGATGCCGAGCGCGAGCTCGATCGTCGGCGCGGACGGGTGCCGGAGCAGGCTGACGCACAGGACGGTCCCGGCCACGACGAGCGGCACGTAGGGCACGACCATCCGCAGCAGCGTCGGCCGGGTCGGTGCCGGCGCGACGGAGGTCCCGGGGTACTCCGGTCGCGGCACCTCGGCGGTCACCGAGAAGCCGGAGACGCCGACGAGCAGGAAGCCGATCACCCATCCGGCGCTGACCATGTCGGCGGAGTCGTAGAGCCCCTGGCTGACGAGGTACACGTAGGCGCTGTCGCTGACCGCGAGACCCCCGAGGCCCAGGGCGAGCACCACGAGCGTCGTACGCTCCGAGCGGGCCGCGCGGCCCAGGGCCAGCAGGACCAGGGTGGCCAGGATGAGGTCGCCGACGGGGTAGGAGACCGACAGCGCCAGGCCGAACCAGTCGGCACCGCCCTCGGAGACCACCGACCCCAGCGAGGTCACCCAGGACAGCGCGACGAGCGAGCCGGCGATGACCGTGCCGTCGAGCACGTCGCGGCCACGGGCGACCAGCTGGTCGCTCTGGGTGCCGAGCCAGCTGACGAGCCCGACCGCGGCGAGCAGCGGGAAGAGCAGGAAGCCCACGTCGGCGAACGACGGGAACGGCACCTCGCGGTCGAGCACGACCTCGTAGTAGCTCCACACCGTCTGTCCCGCCGCCCACGCACCGGTCCCGGCCGCGAGCCAGCGCCAGGCCCGGCGTCGTGGTCCGGTCGTACGCCGGGCGGCGAACCCGCAGCCGACCGCCGCCGTGAGGGCCGCGACGAGCTGGAGACCGTCGCTGAGCAGGAGCTCGGGAGTCTCCGGCAGGCCCGGGACCCGGAGCACGACGACGAACACGACGCCCCACAGCGTCGCGGCACAGACAAGCACGATCGTGCGCATCGGATCTCCCCTTCCGGCGCGACCAGGGTGACATGTCGAGCCGCCTGGGATGTCCCGGTTCGCGAAATTGGGTCCGGCGCTGCCGCGGCGCGAGAGCTCTCCACCGGTTGGTAGAGTCGTCCGTCGCACACCGAAAGGAACCGTCGTGAAGAAGATCGTGCTCGTGGCCGTCGCCGCCGCGGCCGCCGTCCTCGCCAGCCGCAAGGCCAAGGCCGGTCAGCGCGAGCAGGCCCTGTGGGCCGAGGCCACCGACAACGTCACCCGGTCCTGATCACCCGACCCGTCCCGCCGTACGACGGTCGGGCCCGGGTCGCACCGCGGGGCCATGGCGCAATTGGTAGCGCACCTGCTTTGCAAGCAGGGGGTTAGGGGTTCGAGTCCCCTTGGCTCCACCGCTCCGAATCCGGAGGGTCACTCGTGGACCGGGGACCCTTTCGGTGCGGCTAGCCTGTGGCCATGCGCCGCACTGCGGACGCCGTGGTCATCGGCGCCGGGATCATCGGGTGTTCGGTCGCCCACGCCCTGGCCGACTCGGGACGCTCGGTCCTGGTGGTCGACCGCAACCCCGGGCCCGGGCAGGGGTCGACCAGCGCCTCCTCGGCGATCATCCGCTTCAACTACTCGACTCTCGCCGGGGTGGCCACCGCGTGGGAGGCGCACTGGTCGTGGCTGGACTGGGAGGGGTTCCTCGGCGGCCGTGACACGGACGGGTCGCTCGCGCGGTTCTGGCAGACGGGGTCCCTCTGCCTCGACGCGCCGGCCCACGACTCGGCCAGGGTGCTCGGGCTGTTCGACCGGATCGGCGTGCCCTACGACGTGCTCGACGCCGCCGAGATCCGGCGGGCGTACCCGTGGCTGGACCCCGCACGTCACTACCCCCCGAAGCCGGTCGACAGCGACGCCTTCTGGGACGAGCCGTCAGGGGACATCGGCGGCTACGCCACCCCCGATGCAGGGTTCGTCGACGATCCCTCCTACGCGGCCCACAACCTGGCCACGGCCGCCGAGCGCCGGGGCGTGCAGTTCCTCTTCCGTACGACGGTCGCGGGGATCAGGCGCACCGGGGACCGGGTGTCGGGGGTGGAGCTCGGCGACGGGAGCGTCATCGACACCCCGGTGGCGGTCAACGTCTCCGGTCCGGCCTCCGGGCACCTCAACGACCTGGCGGGCGTCTCGGAGGACTTCGCCGTCCTGACCCGTCCGATGCGCGTGGAGACGCATGCCGTGCCGGCCCCGCCCGGGTTCCACGTCGACGGCCGGCCCGGCCCGCTGGTCGCCGACATCGACCTGGGCACCTACTTCCGGGGAACGCCCTCCGGCGAGCTGCTGGTCGGCGGGGCCGAGCCGGAGTGCGACCCGCTGGAGTGGCTGCAGGACGCCGACGACTACGACCCGTCGGTGACCCGGGCGCTCTACGAGGCGCAGGTCTACCGGGCCGCCCGACGCCTGCCGGAGCTGGGCGTCCCCGGCACGCCCCGCGGGATCGCCGCGGTGTACGACGTGGCCGACGACTGGATCCCGATCTACGACCGGACGGCGCTCCCCGGCTTCTATGTCGCCATCGGCACCAGCGGCAACCAGTTCAAGAACGCACCCCTGGTCGGCGGCTACCTGCGGGCGATCATCGACGCCTGCGAGTCGGGGGTCGACCACGACGAGACACCGGCGCACGTCCACCTGCCGCACGTCGGCATCGACCTGGACCTGTCGGCGTACAGTCGGCGGCGCCAGCCCAGCTCGGACAGCAGCAACACGGTCATGGGCTGAGCGGCCCGCTCGTTGACGACTCGACCACCGCAGGCAGCACCGACGGGAGGACCGTGAAGCAGACCCACTACAGGGCGGTGGTCATCGGTGGAGGCGTCGTCGGCGCCAGCGTCCTCTACCACCTCGCCAAGCTCGGGTGGAGCGACCTGCTCCTCGTCGAGCGATCGGAGCTGACCGCCGGGTCGACGTGGCACGCCGCGGCCGGCTTCCACACCCTCAACGGCGACCCCAACGTGGCCGCCCTGCAGAAGTACTCGATCGACCTCTACGCCGAGCTCGAGGCCGAGACCGGGCAGTCCTGCGGTCTGCACATGACCGGTGGCATCAACCTCGCCGGGACACCGGAGCGCTGGGAGTGGCTCCAGTCGCAGTGGGCGGTCTACCAGACGATCGGCAACGAGACGGTGCGCCTGATCGGTCCGGAGGAGATCGAGGCGCTGTGCCCGATCGTCGACATCGACGGCATCTACGGCGGCATGTACGACACCCACGAGGGACACCTCGACGCCTCCGGTACGACGTACGCCTATGCCGCCGCAGCGCGCAAGCGTGGCGCCGAGGTGGTGCTGCACAACCGCGTCGTCGAGCTGCACCGGCGCCGCGGGGGCTGGAGCGTCGTGACCGAGCACGGCACGATCACCACCGACCACGTGGTCGACGCCGGGGGGCTGTGGGCCCGCAACGTCGGCCGGATGGCGGGGGTGGACCTGCCGGTGGCGCCGATGGAGCACCACTACCTGGTGACCGAGGCGATCCCCGAGGTGGCCGACCACGTCGGCGAGCTGCCGATGATGATGGACCTGGAGGGGTTCACCTACCTCCGGCAGGAGGGACAGGGACTGCTCCTCGGGGTCTACGAGCTCCAGCCGCGGCACTGGCACGTCGAGGGTGCGCCGTGGGACTTCGGGATGCGCCTGCTCCCGCCCGACATCGACCGCATCGGTCCGGAGCTGGAGATCGGCCTGTCCCGCTTCCCGTGCCTGGAGACGGCGGGCATCCAGAAGTGGGTGAACGGCGCCTTCACCTTCACCCCCGACGGCAACCCGCTCGTCGGGCCGGTCGGTGGGCTGCCCGGGTTCTGGGTGGCGTGCGGGGTGATGGCGGGCTTCAGCCAGGGCGGCGGCGTGGGGCTGGCCCTGGCCCAGTGGATGGTCCACGGCGAGCCGGAGCGTGACGTCTTCGGGATGGACGTCGCCCGCTACGGCGAGTTCGCCAGCGCCGACGGGTACCTCACCGCGACGACGGGCCAGTTCTACCAGCGCCGGTTCGTGATGACCTATCCCAACGAGCAGCTGCCGGCGGGCCGACCGCTGAAGGTGAGCCCGATCCACGAGGACCTCGTCGCCCAGGGCGCCCACTTCGCGGTCAACTGGGGGCTCGAGACGCCCCGCTACTTCGTCCCCGACGACCCGGACTTCGCCGAGACGCCGTCGTTGGGGCGGAGCAACGCCTTCGACGTCGTCGCCGCGGAGGTGCGAGCCACCCGCGCCGGGGTCGGCATCCTCGACACGACCGCGTTCTCCCGCTACGCGGTCACGGGACCGGGGGCCCGGGCCTGGCTCGACCACCTGCTGGCCGGCGTCGTGCCCGAGCCGGGACGCATCCGGTTGACCCCGATGCTGAGCGAGTCGGGGCGGCTGACCGGCGATCTGACCACGACGTGCTGGGCCGAGGACGAGTTCTGGGTCATGGGCTCCTACTACCTGCGGTCCTGGCACCTGCGGTGGTTCCGGGACCGGCTCCCCACCGACGGCAGCGTCAGGCTCGAGGACGTCTCCGACCGGGTCGCCGGGGTGTCGCTGTCCGGGCCGCAGTCGCTGGACCTGATCGAGCGCCTCGACCCGGCCGCCCGGCACCTGCGGTGGCTGCACGCCACCGAGCTCGACGTCGGTCCGCACCGGGTGCGGGTGGGGCGGCTGAGCGTGACCGGGGAGCTGGGCTACGAGCTCAACGTCCCCGCCACCCAGCTGGCCGCGGTCCACCGCCTGGTGCGCGAGGCGGGCGACGGTCTCGACGTCGTCCCGCTGGGCTACGAGGCGCTGGACGCGATGCGCCTGGAGAAGTCGTTCGGGATCTGGTCGCGCGAGTTCACCTGGGCCTACACGCCCGCGATGAGCGGGCTGGACCGGTTCGTCTCCTTCGACAAGCCCTCGTTCGTCGGTCGCGACGCGGCCCTGCGCGAACGGGACCGGGGCGCGGCGCAGCGGCTGGTCACCCTGGCCGTCGACAGCGTCGACGCCGACGCCGGGACGTTCGACCCCGTCTGGGCGGGCAGCAGCCGGGTCGGCTTCGTCACGTCGGGCGGCTACGGGCACAGCGTGGGCACGAGCCTGGCCCTCGCGTACGTCGACGAGGCGAGTGCGCAGGTGGGGACCGAGCTCGCCGTCCACGTCGTCGGGCAGCTGACACCAGCCCGGGTGATCGCCGACAGTCCGCACGACCCGACCGGCCAGCGGCCGCGAGCCCACAGGGATGGATCCTGATGTTCCGCAACGACATGCCCCACGTCGAGGTGCTGTCCCCCGAGGCGATCGAGATCATCGAGGGCGGCTGGAGGCGGCTGGTCAGCGAGATCGGCATCGAGTTCCTGCACGACGAGGCGCTCGAGCTCCTCCGCTCGGCCGGCCAGCAGGTCGACGGCGAGGTGGTGCGCTTCGACCCCGACTGGGTCCTGGAGCAGGTCGCCCACGCCCCGAGCGAGTTCCACCTCCGGGCCCGCGACCCTCGCCACGACGTGACCATCGGCGGCCGCAACATGGTCTTCTCCTCGGTCTCCGGCCCGCCCTTCTTCAGGATCGGCGACGAGAGGCGGGACGGGAGCCTGGCGGACTACGAGCTGATGGCCAAGCTGGTGCACGCCTTCCCCGAGCTCGACCTCGTCACGATGCCGGTGATCGAGCCCGACGACTCGCCGCTGGACTCCCGTCACCTCGACATGCTGCTCACCGCGACGAGGTCGACCTCCAAGCCGGTCTTCGGGTCCGCGCTGTCGACCGTCAACGCCGAGGACAGCATCGAGATCGCCCGGATCATCCACGCCGGCCGGGACCTGTTCGTGCCGGGGAGCGGCGACGACCCCCGACCCACGACCTCGATCATGACGATCATCAACGTCAACTCGCCGCTGCGCTACGACACCCGGATGCTCGAGGCGCTGGTGGCGTACGCGAAGGCAGGACAGGCCGTCGTGGTGACGCCCTTCCTGCTGATGGGCGCGATGTCCCCCGTCACGGTGCCCGCCGCACTGGCGCAGCAGACCGCGGAGGTCCTGACCGGCATCGCCCTGATGCAGCTGATCCGGCCAGGGGTGCCCGCCGTGATGGGGTCGTTCCTGTCCTCCATCGACATGCAGTCGGGGTCCCCGAGCTTCGGCGGACCCGAGTCCGCGCAGGGCCTCTACGCCTCCGGCCAGCTGGCCCGGCGCTACGACCTGCCGTGGCGCGCCGGTGGCGGCGGCCTGACCTCGAGCCAGGTCGTCGACGCCCAGGCCGGCTACGAGTCGTTCAACACCCTCCAGGCCGCGTTCGGCGCGGGAGCCAACCTCGTCGTGCAGGCGGCGGGCTGGCTGGAGTCCGGACTGGTCTCGTGCCCCGAGAAGCTCGTCCTGGACATCGAGATCCTGCGCACGCTGCGCAGCCAGTTCACCCCGCTCGTCGTGGACGAGGAGTCGCTGGCGTTCGACGCGCACCAGGAGGTCGGGCACGGCGGCCACTTCCTGGGCGCGATGCACACCCTCGAGAGGTTCCGGGACTGCTTCTACCGGCCGCTGCTCGGCTCGACCGAGAACTTCGAGCGCTGGACCCGCAACGGCGCCCCCGACGCCGCCGTCCGCGCGGGTCGGATCTGGCGGTCCACCCTCGAGGCGTACGACGCACCGCCGCTCGACCCCGATCTCGAGGAGCGGCTCACGTCGTTCGTCGCGAGGCGGCGCCGCGAGCTCGGGGACTGACAGGGCGGCCTACCCCAGGGAAGCCGCGGTCAGTCGAGGTGGGCCATCCGCCGGAACAGCGGGTCGGTGAACTCGGGGAGCGCCGCGTAGGTGGAGCGCAGGTCGGCGTACGCGGCCCGGGTCTCCGGCACGGGGTCGAAGACGCGGCCCGGACGGGTCATGGCCGCTGTCGCCGCCCCGAACCCCTCGTGCACGCCACTGCCCACGGCCGCACAGATCGCGGCGCCGACCACGACCGCGTCCGTGACCCCGGCCCGTCCGGCGGGTCGGCCGAACACGTCGGCGACGATCTGCATCATCAGGTCCGAGCCCGCGCCGCCACCGGAGACGAGCAGGCGCCCCGGTGACCTCCCCAGGGCCGCCTCCATGGCCTCGGTGTGTCCGGCCATGGTGAGGGCGATGCCCTCGAGGACGGCGCGGAAGAGGTGCGGCGCGCCGTGCGACCCCTGGAGCCCGAGGATCGCGCCGCGTCGGTGGCTGGCGTGCCCGGGTGCCAGCCAGTCCGGGACGACCATCAGCCCGTCGCAGCCTGCGGGGACCGCTGCGGCGTCGACCGTCAGCCGGTGCTGGAGGGCGTCCTCGTCCACCGTCCCCTGCGCCCCCGCGCTCACGAGCTGCCGGAGCCAGGTGACGGTCCACATCCCCCGGCGGATCCCGTCGCTCTCGAACAGCGTCCGTCCCGGGACAGCTGCGGCGTTGACCCAGTAGGCGTCGTCCCGGCCGCCCTCGTGGTCGTCGTGGTCGCCGACGGTCATCGCCGCGACGTAGGTGCCCAGCGACAGCAGGGAGGTGTCCGGGTCGTCGAGCCCGGCGCCGAGGGCCTCGACCGCCTTGTCGTTCGCGGTGGCGAAGACGGGGCACCCGGCCCGCAGCCCCGTCGCGGCCGCTGCGGCGGCGGTGACCGTGCCGAGCAGGGCACCCGGGTCGACGAGGTCGGGCAGCAGGCGACGCGGGAGGCCGGTCCGCGCGAGCTCGTCCGGGTGCGTCGACCAGTCGCGGGTCTGCGGGTCGATCGGCCACATCCCCTGGTAGCTGGCGGCGCTGTCCCGGCGCTCCCCGGTCAGCCGGAGCGTGAGGTACCCCCCGGCGCTGGCGACCGTGTGCACGGCCGGGTCGAGGTCCACGACCGGGGCTGAGACCCGGTCGTCCATCCAGCTCAGCACCGGCTCGGTCAGGCGTCCCGACCCGTCCATCAGGGCGCGGCAGTACCTGATGCTGCACAGGCCCACGGCCGTGATCGCTGCAGCGCCGCCCGGGAACGACGCCAGGACGGTCCGGCAGGCGTCCACCAGGGTGTCCCACAGGTCGTCGCCCGGGTGCACCGCGCGACCGCCGGGGCCGAGCCGGTAGGCCTGCAACGGCGTCCGGCCCGAGGCGTGCACGCGTCCGGTGTCGTCGACCACGGAGACCTTGGTGCTCTGCGACCCGCCGTCGATGGCCAGGAAGTACGCCGTCACGGCGACCCGTGGCCGGAGCGCCCCGGGAGCTCCGAGCGGACGGGCAGACCGTCGTCGCCGAGCGGGAAGAGCGTGCCCGGGTTCATGACGGAGTGCGGGTCGAAGGTCGCCTTCAGCCCGGCCAGCAGCCACCAGGCGCTGCCGTGCTCCTGCTCCACCCAGGGAGTGCGGTACTTCCCGACGCCGTGGTGGTGGACCATCGAGCCGCCGACCCGTAGGGCCTCCTCGACGACGATCGCGTTGAGCGGCTTGTGGTAGAGCTCGATCTCCTCGCGCGGCTCGCAGTCGATCGCGTAGTCGTAGACGAAGTAGAGGTTCGTCCCCGTCTGGTACGAGTGGGAGGAGTGCGCGCCGAGGAGGTCCAGGTCGCCCGCCCGGGGGAAGGTCGTCCGGATGCGCGTCATCACGGCGTCGTACAGCTCGGCGGTGCGCGACCAGTCCACCGACACCTCCGTGGTGTAGCCGAGGTGGGCGTCGGCCAACATGGCCGCCTTCTCCGCCTCGATCCTGTCCGGCCCCCAGTTGAGGGCCTCGAACCACTGCCGGATCCGTTCCTCCGGGACGCGGGTGTGCTCGACCCGGGCCGCGGCCTCCTCGATCGCCTGGCGCGTCGCCTCCACCAGAGGGGGCGGGCCCTCCGCGGTCAGGACCACCAGGCTCCGGTCCATCGGATGGTCCGGGAAGTGCTGGCGTGCGTCCTCGGGCGAGTAGGCGCGCGCGACCGACGGCCGGTAGCCCGCGGTGACCACCTCGCGCAGCACCTGGACGGCGTCCCCGAAGGACGGCGTCAGCAGGCCGACGTAGCGGATCCCGTCGGCACGCCAGGGGAAGAGCTTGAGGGTCACCTCCGTCACGTAGGCCAGTGCTCCCTCGTTGCCGATGACCAGGTGCCGGACGTCCGGACCCGCGGCCCGGCGGGGGACGTTCTTCACCCGGGCGACGCGGCCTCCGGCGAAGACGGCCTCGAGACCGACGACGAGGTCCTCGATCGCGCCGTACAGCGTGGAGAACTGACCGATGGAGCGCGTGGACACCAGGCCGCCGAGCTGGGCTATCGGCTTGGACTGCGGCGAGTGCCCGGTCGTGAGCCCGCGCTCGCGCAGCGTGTCCTCCAGACGCTGCAGGGGCGTGCCGCACTGCGCGGTCACCATCATGTTGTCGGCGTCGATCCGCAGGATCCGGTCCATCCG
Source organism: uncultured Actinomycetota bacterium (assembly GCA_963781745.1). GTDB lineage: Bacteria > Actinomycetota > Actinomycetes > Propionibacteriales > Nocardioidaceae > Nocardioides_B. Next base: position 24,758 of record CAWAHH010000015.1, read on the forward strand.
GGAGCCGTCGACGACCAGGGAGTCGGCGACCACCGTCTCGAGCCCGCCCTCGGTGCTCGTCCCCCCGGAGCGCGGCACGACCGCCACCAGCTCGCGGTCTGCGAACGCGAGCAGGTCGGCGACCTGCTCCGTCGACGTCGGGAAGACGATCGCCGCCGGCTGCGGGCCGTCGAAGATGCCGTGCACGGCGGTGTACTTGCGGAACCGGTCGACGCTGCCGAGCCGGAGCCGCTGCTCGTCGGTGTCCACCTGGTCGGGACCGAGGAGGTCGGTGACCGCCGCGACGATGTCGGACCGGCTGAGGGAGGAACGGGACGCGACCATCGGTGGTTCCCTTCGCGGGTGGGTGCTGGTGAGGAGGGTCTCAGCGGACGAGGTAGCCGCCGTCGACGACGAGCACCTGGCCGTTCACGTAGTCCGAGGCCGCCGAGGCCAGGAAGACGACGGCACCCATCAGGTCCGCCGGATCACCCCACCGACCCGCCGGGATGTGCTCGACGACGCGTCGTGCCGTCTCCGGGTCCGCACGGGTGGCTGCGGTGATAGCGGTCGCGAAGTACCCCGGTGCGACGGCGTTGACCTGGACGTTGTGCTCGGCGAGCTCGTCGCAGAAGGCGCGGGTGAAGCCGACGATGCCGGCCTTGCTGGCGGCGTACGCCGGAGAGTGGCGGCCGCCGAGGAACGAGAACAGGGAGGCGATGTTGATGATCTTGCCGCGGCGCCGGGCGACCATCTCCCGGCTCGCGTGGTGGGCGAGCTCGAAGGCGGCGGTCAGGTTGACGGCGATCATCGGGTCCCACCTCGACCGGTCGAAGTCGGCCACGTCGGCGGTCAGGCAGATCCCCGCGGAGTTGACCAGGATGTCGATGCCGCCGAGGTCGGCGACGCACCGCGCCACGCTGTCGGCCGGGGCGCCGGGGCGCACGAGGTCGTCCTCGTGGAAGAGGAAGCGCCGCCCGCTGCCGGTCACCAGTCGTTCGGTCGTCCCGTCGTCGTCGGCCTGGCTGGTGACCATGACGTCCGCCCCGGCACGCGCCAGGGCCACGCTGAACGCACGTCCGAGGCCGGAGTTGCCACCGGTCACCAGCGCCCGCCTGCCCGCAAGGGAGAACGCGTCGAGGGTGAAGTCCGCGATGTCGCTCACGACGGGACGTCGACCCGGGCCACGATCATGGCGCAGGCTATCGCGCGGCCACTGCGGCGGCCACCGATCGACGCGTTCGAGGGGGTTGCCAACGCGATGAAAGGTCGTATGGTGTCGTCAAACCGAGTCGAAAGGCCCTCGTGGACGCCCTCAAGACGTGGCTCACGTACGTCAGTGACAACCAATCCTTCATCATCGAAGCAGTCCTGCAGCACACTCGGATCGTCCTCATCGTCGTCGTGGCGGCCACCCTCACCTCGATCGTGCTCGGTGTGCTGGTGCAGAACCGGCCGACGCTCAAGGCCGTCGTCCTCGCGGTCACCGGCATCTTCTTGACGATCCCCTCCCTGGCGCTGTTCGCGCTGTTCATCCCGCTCGTCGGCATCGGCAACCCGCCGGCGATGCTGGCGCTGTACCTCTACGCACTGCTGCCCGTCCTGCGCAACACCGTGGCAGGTCTCGAGGGGGTGAGCCCGGCCATCGTCGAGTCCGCCAAGGGCATGGGGATGACCGGCTTCCAGCAGCTGGTCAGGGTGCGGCTCCCGCTGGCCTGGCCGGTCATGATGGCGGGCGTGCGGATCTCCACCCTGCTGACCGTCGGCGTCGCAGCCATCGCTCCGCTGGTCGGCGGCGACGGCCTCGGCATCTACATCCAGCAGGGTCTGACCCGGCTGGGACTGCCCAACGCGATCGAGTCGGTCTGGGTGGGGATCGTGTTCACGGTCGCCCTCGGTCTCGTGCTCGACGCGGTGCTGGGCCTCTTCGAACGTCTGACCACGCCGTCCGGACTTCGCTCCTGATGAGCGCCGTCTCCCTGCGCTCCACCGAGAGGAACCGATGAATCCCCAGCCGAAGATCCGTCTGGAGGGCGTGGGCAAGACCTACCCGGGCACCAAGATCGCCGCCGTCGAGGAGCTCACGCTGGACGTCCACGAGGGCGAGATCCTCGTCCTGGTCGGGCCGTCCGGCTGTGGCAAGAGCACGACGCTCCGGCTGATCAACCGGATGATCGAGCCCAGCAGCGGCCGCATCCTGCTCGACGGTGAGGACGTCACCAAGGTCAACCCCGACAAGCTGCGCCGCCGGATCGGCTACGTCATCCAGCAGATCGGCCTGTTCCCGCACCAGACCATCGCCCAGAACATCGGGACCGTGCCCAAGATGCTGGGCTGGGACAAGGAGAAGACCAAGGCGGCCACCGAGCGTCTCCTCGCCACGGTCGGCCTGGACCCGGATCGGTATCGCGACCGCTACCCCAAGGAGCTGTCGGGCGGGCAGGCCCAGCGGGTGGGAGTCGCGCGCGCCCTGGGCGCCGACCCCGACATCATGTTGATGGACGAGCCCTTCGGCGCCATCGACCCGATCACCCGCGACCGCCTCCAGAACGAGTTCCTCCGACTCCAGAGCGAGCTGCGCAAGACGATCGTCTTCGTCACCCACGACATCGACGAGGCCATCAAGATGGGCGACCGGATCGCCATCCTCGGTGAGCGCAGCGTGATCCGGCAGTGCGACACCCCGGAGCGGATCCTGGCCTACCCGGTCGACGACTTCGTCAACGACTTCATCGGCAACGGCTCGACGATCAAGGGCCTGAACTTCCTCAAGGTGGGCTCGCTGGTGCTCACCGACTACCCGACGGTGGTCTCCGGCGCAGCGGGCGCGCCCGCTGCCGCCACGCTGCGCGAGAGCGGGTCCGACTGGGCCGTCGAGGTCGACGAGGACGGCAGGCCCACGCGGTGGCTCAACGTCGAGCAGATCGACGGCGGAGCGGTCGAGGGCCAGGGCGAGGAGGTGCAGAACCCGCTGCACACCCACGACACGCTCTTCCACGCGCTCGAGCAGATGGTGCAGAGCGAGTCCGGGATGACCTGCGTCGTCGACGACGACGAGCGGTTCCAGGGCGTCATCCAGATGACCGACCTCGCGAAGGCCATCCGGCGCGCCCAGTACGAAGCACGCCGGCACTACGAGGACCTGGAGATGAACGCGTGAGTGCGCTGGGCAGCGCGCCGATCACGCAGGCGGTCGGCGGCGACCCCGCGGTCGGCGCCGCCCCGGGTGCCGGCGGTCCGTCGGCTCGCGAGCGCAGGGCTGCCCGCATGGTGCGGACCGCGGGTCTGTTCACGGCTCCGATCCTGATCGCCGCCCTGGGTGGGGTGCTGTGGCTCTACTACCAGTCGCTCGACCTCGAGAACGCCAACCGGCAGCAGCGCTCCGCGCTGGACTGGTCGACCAAGCTGTGGCCGCAGACGCTCGACATCATCAACATCGCGTTCCTGTCGACCGCGCTGGTGATCGTGATCGCGGTCCCGCTCGGCATCGTCCTCACCCGCTCGTGGGCCCGCCGCATCGCGCCGCCGATCCTCGCGGTCGCCAACGCCGGCCAGGCGGTCCCGGCCTACGGTCTGCTCGTCGCGTTCCTCGGCATCACCGGCCAGGGCACCAGCACCGTGATCTACGCGCTGGCGCTCTACGCCATCCTGCCGGTGCTGCGCAACACCATGGTCGGGCTCGACGGCGTCGACCGCAACGTGATCGAGGCCGGCCGGGGGATGGGCATGACCAAGGTCGGCGTGCTGACGAGGATCGAGATGCCGCTGGCCGTCCCCATCATCGTCGCCGGTGTGCGCACCTCCATGATCATCAACATCGGCATGGCGACCCTCGCGTTCCTCATCGGGGGCGGTGGCCTCGGCATCACGATCAGCTCGGGCCTGAAGCTCAACCAGAACTCGGTGCTGATCGTCGGCGCCGTCCTCGTCGCCATCGTGGCCCTGACCTTCGACTGGCTGGGCGCGGTCGCCGAGCGGTACCTGCGTCCGCGCGGCATCTGACGAGAGCGGGCTCCCGCCCGTCGGATTGCACCGACGACGACGGCGCCGCCGGATCATCGATCCGGCGGCGCCGTCGTGTGTGCTGCGGCCCGGCCGAGCCGGCCGCTCGGGAGCGGCCGGCCGGGGGCGGGTGGATCAGATGATGCCCTGGTCCTTGAGGTAGTCCTCGGCGACCTTGTCGGCCGGGGTGCCGTTGACGTCGACCTGAGCGTTGAGCTCGGCCATCTTGTCGTTGTCGAGCGGCTTGAGGATGTCGTCGGCGATCTTGTCGTAGACGTCGGCGTGCTTGGAGTACTCGTCGTTCTTCATGGTGAAGGACACGTTGTAGACGATGAACACGCCCGGGTCCTCCACCAGGGACAGCTTCAGCCCGGTGATGCGGCCGTCGGTCGTGAAGACCTCGCCGAAGTCGCAGGAGCCCTTGCCGGTCTGGGTGTAGATCAGGCCGGTGTCGAGGATCTGGGTCTGGGAGGCGGGGATCTTGTAGCCGGTCGCCTTCTCGAACAGGATCAGGCCGTCCGGGCGGTCCGGGAACTCGGTCTCCATGCAGACCTTCGCCGACGGGTTCGCCTTGAGGTAGTCGGCCATCCCCTGCAGGTCGAAGGAGCCTCCGTTGTCCTTCGCCAGGTCCGGGTTGGCGGCGAATCCGTACGTGTCGTTGAACGGCGACGATCCGAACCACTTGACGCCGTTCTTCTCGAGGTCCTCGGCCGCGACCTTGTCGAAGAGCTCCTTCGAGTCCTTGGACGGGTTGTCGTGCTTGAGGTAGACCGTCCAGCCGGTGCCGTTGTACTCCGGCGTGACGTCGATGCGGCCGGCGAGCAGGGCGGACCGGTTCACCGAGCTGCCGCCCAGGTTGGTCTTGTCGCTGACCTCGGCCCCGTTGGCCTCGAGTGCCTTGATGAACATCTTGCCCAGCAGGATGTTCTCGGTGAAGTCCTTGCTCGCCACCGTGAGGCTGACGCCCTTCAGGTCGGAGCTGGCACTTCCGGTGCCGCTGCCCCCGCCTCCGCAGCCCGCCACGCCCAGGGAGAGGGCGAGGGCGGTGCCCGCGGTGAGGAGCTTCTTCGTCGTACGCATGTTTTGTTGTCCTTCGCTCGGTGTCAGGGCGTCCACCCGCCAACGTCCGTCGGGTACGGGAACGGGTGCGAAGCAAGCACCCCTCGCGCCATCGCCGGGCTGGTCCGCCGTGGGTTCTGTCGTCGTGGCCGTCGGCGACGTCGATCGTGATCCAGCGGGAGGGTCTCGGGCGCCCCCCCTCCCGATGGCGATGACTCGACCCTTTCGAGCGTCCGTCGCGGGCCTCGGCCAGATGACCCCACGGTGTGACTCGGACGACTGCGAGAATAGGTTTGCACTATTGGCCTGTCAACAGACATGCACGTCCCATGGGCGGCGCGCCCGGAGCGTGTCCAGCCGCTGGTCGCGATCGTCAACAGGGGTTGCACGGATCCGTGCAGGACTTGGTTGTTGTTCTCCCGGCGCTCCCGGCCGCAGACTCGGAGGCATGCGCGACCTCGATCCCCTGCTGCAGCCCTTCACGCTGCGGGACCTGACGCTGCGCAACCGGGTCGTCAGCACCTCCCACGAGCCGGCGTACGCCGAGGACGGGATGCCCAAGGACCGCTACCGCCTCTACCACCGGGAGAAGGCGCGCGGGGGCGTCGCGCTGACCATGATCGGCGGCTCGGCCGTCGTCTCCCGCGACAGCCCGCCCGCGTTCGGGAACCTCCTCCTCTACCGCGACGAGGTGGTGCCGTGGCTGCGACGCCTGGCCGACGACGTGCACGAGGAGGGCGCCGCGGTCATGTGCCAGGTGACCCACCTGGGCCGGCGCACCAGCAACTACACCGGTGACTGGCTGCCGTTGGTCTACCCGTCCGGGCTCAAGGAGCCGGCGCACCGGGCCTTCCCCAAGCGGGCCGAGCCGTGGGACCTGGACAGGATCGTCGACGACTACGTGTCGGCGGCGCTGCGGTGCCAGGCCGCCGGACTCGACGGGATCGAGCTGCAGCACTACGGCCACCTCCTCGACGGCTTCCTGTCCCCGGCCACCAACGACCGCACCGACGACCTCGGCGGCGGTCTCGACCACCGGTTGGCGCTGCCCCGACGAGTCGTCCGCGCGGTGCGGGCCGCGACGGGCCCCGACTTCGTGGTCGGCATCCGGATGTCGATGGACGAGGGTCTTCCCGGCGGGCTCGGGCCGGACGACGCGCTGACCGCCCTGGCGGCCTACGCCGACGACGGCATCGACTTCCTCTCGCTCGTCAAGGGCACCATCGAGAGCGATGCCCACCTGGCCCAGGTGATCCCGGGCATGGGCACCCCCTCGGCGCCGTTCCTCGACTTCGCCGCCGAGGTCCGCCGCCGGGTCGCCATGCCGGTCATGCACGCCGCCCGGATCTCCGACGTGGCCACGGCCCGCTACGCCGTACGCGAGGGCCTGCTGGACCTGGTCGGGATGACCCGCCCCCAGATGGCGGACCCTCACCTGGTCCGCAAGCTGGCGGCCGGTGACGAGGACCGGATCCGGCCGTGCGTCGGTGCCAACTACTGCCTGGACGCGATCTACGACTCCGGGGACGCGAAGTGCATCCACAACCCGGCGACCGGCCGGGAGCAGACCCTCGTGCACCAGATCACCCCGCGGCCGGCGGCGGGACGCCGGGCCGTGGTGGTCGGCGCGGGTCCCGCCGGGCTGGAGGCCGCCCGGGTGCTCGGCGAGCTCGGGCATCACGTCGTGGTCCTGGAGGCGGGACACGCTCCCGGCGGGCAGGTGCGCCTCGCCGCGTCCTCCCCCCGGCGGCGCGACCTCGTCGGGATCGTCGACTGGCGGGTCGCGGAGGCCAAGCTCGCGGGCGTCGAGTTCCGCTACGGCGTGTTCGCCGAGGCCGCCGACGTGCTGGCTCACGACCCCGACCTGGTGGTGGTGGCCACGGGTGGTCGCCCGCACACGTCCTTCCTGCACGCGGGCGAGGAGCTCGTGCTCGACACCTGGGACGTGATGGACGGGACGTCGCGCCCCACCGGGGACGTGCTGGTCTACGACGACAACGGCGCCGAGCCCGCCCACGACGCGACCGAGCTGCTGGCGCGGGGAGGCGCGAGGGTCGAGCTGGTCACCCCCGAGCGCACCCTCGCCCCGGGGGTGGGGAGCATGAACTCCCCGGCATACCTGCGCGCCTACGCCGAGCACGACGTCGCGATCACGCTGGCCCACCAGCTGCACCGGGTGAGCCGCAGCGACGACGGCCGGCTGGTCGCGCACCTGTGGAGCGAGTACGCCGAGCGGGAGTCGCAGCGGGTGGTCGACGCCGTGGTCGTCGAGCAGGGCACGGAGCCCAACGACGAGCTCTACTTCGACCTGGTCCCCGGCTCGCGCAACCTCGGGGAGGTCGACCACGAGGCCCTGGTCGCCGGACGTCCCCAGACGGTGGCGACCAACCCCACGGGCGGCTACCAGCTCTTCCGGATCGGCGACGCCGTCACGAGCCGCAACATCCACGCGGCGATCTTCGACGCGCTGCGGCTCTGTCTCGCGCTCTGACCCGGGCGGTTGCCCAGGCTCAGAGGGCGCGCATCCGGTTGTTGCGGGCGGCGTGCTCGACCTCGGCCAGCCCCAGCGCCTCGAGGACCGGCGGGAGGTAGGAGCCGAACCGGCCGCGCAGGCCCTTCTTGAGGCCGTACCACCCGCCGACCGGGTTGTCGGGGGACCGGCCCCAGGCCTCCACCGTGCCCTCGGCGGCCGGCTTCTGCTCGTCCGCGTTGCCCAGGGGCATCCAGTCGCCGTGCTCGACCAGCATCCGGTGCAGGTCCTCGATGCAGGCCAGGTGGTAGCGCAGCTGGGTCCTGCCGACCTGGACCACCAGGGCCGGCGGGTCTGCGTCCGGGTCGCGGTGGGCCTCGAACGCGCTGGTTCCAGGAGGGGTGGTGAGCTGCCAGGGCGAGGCCGGGGTGCCGGCGCCCTCGATGTCGTCTGCGGTCATGGCAGCAGGCTCGCACCGACAACCTGACATCTCCTGTCAGGTTGGATCTAGACTCCCGATCGTGCGAGCCGCGCGGGTGCTGGACATGCTGCTGCTCCTGCAGCGCCGCGGGCGGCTGACCGCGCGCGAGCTCGCCGCGACTCTCGAGGTCAGCGAGCGGACGGTGCTGCGCGACGTCGAGGCGCTGAGCGAGGCGGGCGTGCCGATCTACACCAGCCAGGGGACGCGCGGCGGCATCGAGCTGCTCGACGGATTCGAGACCCGGTTGACCGGGCTGACCGCCGAGGAGGCCGCCTGCCTGCACCTCGTCGGGCAGCCGCAGGTCGCGCACCGGCTCGGCCTCGACGTGCCCACCCGCGGCGCCGCCCACAAGCTCGCCACCGCGATCCCGCCGGCGCTCGCGGACCAGGCCGACGGGCTCGGCGACTGGTTCCTGCACGACCCCGACCCGTGGGCGGGGCACCGGGTCCCGCACGGCGAGCTGCGCCGGGTCGCCCGCAGCATCCGCGGTCGGCGCCGGGTCGAGCTGCACCTCGAGGCCGACCCGCCGCTGCTGGTGGCGCCCCTCGGCCTGGTGCTCAAGGCCGGGTCCTGGTACGTCGTCCTGGCCGCCGCGGAGGGTACGACGGTCGTCTGCATCGACGACCTGCGCGCCACCCGGCTCACGACCCAGCGCTTCGACGTACCGCCCGGCTTCTCCCTGGTCCGGGCCTGGTCGGAACACCTGGGAGCACCCCGGGAAAAGGGACCGTGAGGGAGTCGTGTGGACGCCGTGAAGATGGCGTGAGGAATGCCGGTCCTGCCTCCGTTGGCCAGCCAGAACCGGGACGGGCTGCCATCCTTCAGGTGTCGCCCGCTCCATCGGTCTCTCCCCGTACTTCCGGTGGTGGGCGGCAGCCACGAGAACGGTGTCTCGACGGCCGGATGTGCGTCCGGCCGGTCTCCCGAGCAGCGGACCCGTGGATGTGCCCCAGCCCGATGTCCACCACCGGGTCTGGGGCACCCTGCTTTCCCGGCCGTTGTCCGGACCGGTCGCTACGCCGGCCGCACCGCGCTCTTCTCGAGCAGCGCGAGGAGCTCCGCGAGCGGCACCGGCCGTCCGAGGAGATAGCCCTGGCCGCTCTCGCAGCCGAGGTCGCGCAGTGCGACGAGCTGCTCCTCGGTCTCGACCCCCTCGGCGATCGTGCGCAGGCCCAGGGAGGTGGCCAGCGCGGTGACCGCGCGCACGATCGCGGTGTCGTCGGGGTCCCGGCCGAGTCCGTCGACGAACGAGCGGTCGATCTTCAGCTCGTCCACCGGCAGCCGGCGGACGTGGCGCAGGGAGGCGTAGCCGGTCCCGAAGTCGTCCAGCGCGAGGCGGACCCCGAGGCCGCGGAGCTCCTCGAGATCGGCCACCACGTCATCGTCGGCCTCGAGCGCGACCCGCTCGGTGACCTCCAGCCACAGTCCTTCGAGGGCGGTCCCGCGCGGGTAGCCCGCGGCATGCGTCGCGGCGTCGAGCTGGGCCCGCACCACCCGCCGGTCGACCTGCCGGGCGGAGACGTTCACCGCGACGCCGACGTCGTGGCGCTCCCGCCAGCCGCGCAGGTCGAACAGCGCCTGGGTGAGTACCCACTGCCCGATCGGCAGGATCACGTCGTGCTGCTCGGCGACGTCGATGAAGTCGGCCGGCATCAGCAGCCCGAGGTCGGGGTGCTCGATGCGCAGCAGCGCCTCGGCCGCGACCACGCGGCCGCTGGGCAGGTCGACGATGGGCTGGTAGTGCAGCCTCAGCCAGTCGTAGGCGAGAGCTGCCTCGAGCATCCGCAGCACCCGGTTGCGCCGCCGCGAACGGTCGTCGAGCGCCTGGTGGAAGACCTGCCAGCGGCGGAGCCCGTTGGAGCCGGCCTCGGGGCGTACGTCGTGCTTGGCGTGGTACATCGCGACGTCCGCCTGGCGGAGCAGCTCGTCGGGGTCCGCGTCGGCCGACGAGGTGGTGGTGACCCCGATGCTGGCGTACATCGTGAGGTCGACCTCGGGCAGCCGCACCGGCCGGCCCAGGGAGTCCTGCACCCGCTCGGCGAGCAGCACCGCCTCGGCGTCGTCGCGGACCTCCGCGACGATCACGAACTCGTCGCCCGCGATGCGCGCCACGGTGTCGACCGCGCGGACCGCCCCGGTGACCCGGGCGGCCACCTCGCGCAGCACCCGGTCGCCGACCTCGTGCCCGTGCTCGTCGTTGACGGCCTTGAACCGGTCGAGGTCCAAGAAGAGCACGGCCACCGCGCCGTCGCGACGGGGGAGCCGGTGCAGGGCGAGAACGAGGTGGTCGCGCAGCATCCCGCGGTTGCCGAGCCCGGTCAGGGGGTCGCGCAGCGCGCGCTCGGCGAGCTGCGCGACGAGCTCGCGCTCGGCGGTGATGTCCTGGGAGTGCAGGACGGCGGCCCAGGGCCGGCCGTCGCGGTGGATCGCGGCGAGCCGGGTGCGCACCCAGACCCGGCTGCCGTCCGGACGCACGAGCTGGAACTCCCGGTCGTCGTCGAGGCGCTCGCCCCGGGTCAGCTCGGCGAGGCGGCGGCGCTGGCCCTTCTGCGCGAGCGGGTCCGACAGGTCGCCGTACCGCAGCGAGAGCAGCTCGTCCTCGGACCGCCCGGTCAGCTGGAGCAGCCCCCGGTTGACCCGCATCACCTCGCCCTCGTGCCCGCTGTCGAGCCGGATCATGGCCATCCCGACCGGGGCCTGCGCGAACGCGAGCCGGAACGACTCCTCGCTGGCCTCGAGCTCGGAGATCGCGGAGTCGCGCTGGCCGGCGAGCGCGTCCGCGTCCCACAGCTCGGCGGCCAGGATGGCCACGGTCTCGAGGAACTGGCGCTCGTCGGAGTCCAGGCACGCGCGCCGGTGCGCAGCGAGCCAGCCGAAGTGCCGGCCGCGGACCTCGACCGGCAGCCAGACCGCGTCCGCCTCGTGACCGTCCGGCCCGCGTCCGCCGCCTGGGCCCCCGGGACGCTCGGGGTCGGGGGTGCTGTGACGGCTGCCGGGCGGCGGTCCCACGGCGGCCGTCCCGGTGCGACGGCCGTCGGTGCTCACCACGACGCCGGCGCCGGGCCCGCTGCGCGAGACCAGCCAGCACTGTGCGCGGACGGCGGCCGCGGACGTCTCCACGAGCGCCCGCAGCCCTGCCTCGCCGGGGCCGCCGGGCTGGGAGGTGGACTGGGACCAGCCGAACAGGGTGCGCGCCTGGATCGCCCGGCGACGGTAGTAGGCGACCTCGCGCGCGACGGCGAGGGCGGCCGCCCCGCGGGCGATCAGCCGGCCGAGCACGGCCGCGCGGTCCGGCACGAGGGCGCCCGGGTCGGCGTCGCTGAAGAGCGCGACCACGCCCGCGACCTGGCCGCCCGCCCTCAGCGGGACCACCAGTGCCGTGGCCTGACCGGCGGGGAGCGGAGCGGCGTCGACAGCGGGGAGGCGCGCGGTCAGCCGCTCGCGCAGCGACCGTGCCGTCCTGCCGGTCGCCAGGCTCGGCTCGCCGCTCGTGACGACCTCGGACAGGACGTCGTCGGGGTGCAGGCAGACGTGCTCGCCGACGAGCACCTCCAGCATCTGCTCGGGGACGGGCGCGGCACCGGCGACCCGCAGCAGCGTCCGGTCGGGACTCAGCAGCGCGACCACGCACAGCTCGCCGGGCGCGTTCACCGCCTCCTGCGCGACCGCCGTGGCGACCGCCGTGGCGACCGCCGGGGGGTCGACGAGGGCGAGCTCGACGAGCTCCTCGACCGCTGTCGAACCGTGCACGTCCCCCCGTCCCGGTCCGGTGCCCCGATGCACCGTCCCCGTGGTAGCCGAAGGAGTCAGTGTGACCCACGGGGCGAGACGGGGGACAGAGGCGATGGGCCCCCGTTCGCGAACGTAGGCTCGTCCCCGTGCCGACCCGCCCCTCGCCCGCCCGCGTGCTCCTCGCGCCGCGGCTGTGGGGGCTGCACCTGCTGGCCGTCCTCGCGACCACGGCGGCGGTGCTCCTCGGGCTCTGGCAGTACGACGCCTGGCAGTCGCGCCGCGAGGACCAGGCCGCCTCGCGGGTGGACGCCGCCCCGAAGCCGCTGGCCGACGTGCTGACCTCCGACCAGCCGTTCCCGAGTGCGGCGGTCGGCCAGCCGGTGCGCCTGGCGGGCCGGTGGCTGCCCGGGTCCACGGTCTACGTCGAGGACCGGGTGCTCGCCGGGCGGCGCGGCGTCTGGGCGGTCACCCCGGTCGCGGTCTGCGGCGGCGACGTCGCGTGCGCGAAGGCGCCGGCCCTGCTCGTCGTACGCGGCTGGAGCGCGAGCGTCGCCGACGCCCCGCCGGCACCGACCGGGCGGGTCGAGGTGACCGGGTGGCTGCAGCCGGGCGAGGGCAGCGGGGTGCGCGACGACGACCCGACCGACGACGTGATCCCCGAGCTGCGCATCGCCGACGCGATCCAGCACGTCGACCAGGACCTCTACGGCGGCTACGTGGTGGCCCGCGGCGACGCCGAGCCGGGCCTCGCGCCGGTCACGCCGGACTCGCTGCCCGAGGCCGAGACGTTCACCGCGCTGCGCAACCTGCTCTACGCGCTGGAGTGGTGGGTCTTCGGCGGGTTCGCGGTGTTCGTGTGGGTCCGCTGGTGCCGCGACGAGGTCGCCCGCGCCGGGCAGCCGCCGGCGGCCGGACCGCCCGAGCCGGCCGGTGACGAGGCCGAGGTGAGCGGGGTCACTGGAGTACCGTCGGGCCCGTGACGAACGCCCTGCTCCGCTACCGCGTGATGGCCAACGTGGTCGGCGTGCTCCTCATCGTGCTGGTGCTGGTCGGTCTGCCGCTGCACTACGGCTACCTCCTGCTCCCCGACGCGATGCCGAAGGGCGGCAGCGCCTGGCAGCTCGGCGCCGACATCTCGCGCTACCTCGGCGTCGCGCACGGGTGGCTCTACATGATCTTCCTGGTGATGGCGTTCCTGCTCTCCCGCAGGGCCCGCTGGGACCTCGGCTTCACGATCGCGACCCTGCTGTGCGGGACCGTGCCGATCCTGTCGTTCTGGGCCGAGCGCCGCGCGACCCGCCGGGTGCGCGCGCAGCTGGCGGCGACGGAGACGACCGGCTCCACCGTCGGGACCTAGCCGGCCGTGGCGCGCACCGCGTTCGTCCTCGGGGGCGGTGGTCTGCTCGGGGCGGTCGAGGTCGGCATGCTCCGCGCCCTCTTCGAGGCCGGCGTCGCGCCCGACCTGATCCTGGGGACGTCGGTCGGGGCCCTCAACGGCGCCCTCGTCGCCACCGACCCGTCCCCGACGGTCGTCGAGCGGCTCGTCGGCCTCTGGGAGAGCGCGGTCGGCAGCCGCGAGGTGTACGGCGACAGCGCCGTGCGCCAGGTGCGCCGGGCCGTCCGCACGGGCACCCACCTGCACTCGACGAAGCCGCTGCGCGACCGTCTGCAGGCCGAGCTCGGGGACGTGCGCTTCGAGGACCTGGCGGTGCCGTTCCAGTGCTGCGCGGCCAGCATCGAGCGGGCCGCGGAGCACTGGTTCACCGGCGGCCGCGTCGTCGACGCCGTGCTCGCCTCGGCCGCCGTGCCCGGGCTGCTCTCGCCGATGGAGGTCGACGGCGAGCACTACCTCGACGGCGGCATCGTGAACTCGGTGCCCGTCGGGCGGGCGGTCGAGTGCGGCGCCACCCGCGTGTTCGTGCTCCAGGTCGGCCGCGTCGACCGGCCGCTCAGCGTGCCCCGCAGGCCGTGGGAGGTGGCGCGGGTGTCCTTCGAGATCGCCCGCCGGCACCGCTTCCACCGCGAGATGGCGATGCTCCCCGACGACGTCGAGGCGCACGTGCTGCCGACCGGTGCGGCGCCCGGGCAGGGCCGGCGCGACGACTCGCTGCTGGCCTACCGCGACTTCTCCGCGGTCGCCCGTCGCATCGACCAGGCGTACGTCGCCGCGTCGGCCTACCTGGAGGCGCGGCTGTGACGGCCTGGCTGCGGCGGATCGTGCTCGCCCCGGCGATGATCGCGCTCACCGTGCTGGTGCTGACCACGATCCCGGTGTGGCTGATCGTGGCCGCGGTGCTCTCCCCCGTCGTACCCGGACGGCTGCGGCCGCTGCGGCTGCTGTCGCTGCTGCTGATGCACCTCGTGCTGGAGAGCATCCTGCTCGTCGAGCTGTTCGGGCTCTGGATCGCCTCGGGCTTCGGGGCGTTCGTCCGGCGGCCGTACTTCGAGCGGATCCACTACGACCTCGTGCAGACCTACCTCGTGATCTTCTTCCGCGAGGCGCGGCGGGTGGTCCGGCTGAAGATCCTGACCGAGGGCGAGTCACCGGACGCCTTCCCCGGCGAGCCGCTGCTGGTGTGCTGCCGGCACGCCGGGCCGGGCGACTCGTTCACGCTGATGTACGCCCTCATGCACTGGTACGCCCGCGAGCCTCGCGTGGTCCTCAAGGACACGCTCGCGTGGGACCCGGCGATCGACGTGATCCTGCACCGGCTGCCGAGCCGCTTCATCTCGCCGAACCCGGGCCGGGGCGCCGACATCGAGGCCGAGATCGGCGCGCTGGCCACGAACCTCGACTCCAACGACGCGTTCGTGATCTTCCCCGAGGGCGGCAACTTCACCCCGGAGCGGCGTCAGCGCGGCATCGACAAGCTGCGCCGGCTGGGCCTCGAGCCGATGGCGCGACGGGCCGAGCGGATGGAGAACGTCCTGGCACCCCGGCCCGGCGGGCTGATCGCCGCGCTCGACGCGGCCCCCGACGCCGACGTCGTGCTCGTGGCGCACACCGGGCTCGACCACCTCGTCACCGTGCGGGACCTCTGGCGCGAGCTGCCGATGGACAAGCAGATCATCATGCGGTGGTGGCGGGTGCCACGGGCGGAGATCCCGGACGGTCGCGAGGAGCGGATCGACTGGCTGTTCTCGTGGTGGGAGCGCATCGACGCGTGGGTCGAGGAGCACCGGCCGGTCGACCTGCCGCCACCGGCGTGGGGCAAGCAGGCCTCGACCGGCTGAGATCAGCTCTTCTCGACGTCGACCTCGGTGACCGGGTTGTCCGGCGTGGTCGCGTCGTGGGGCACGTCGGCGGCGTCGGAGGCGGCCTCGGCCGGGTCGGAGGCGGCCACGTCGTCGGCGACGTCGGCCACGTCGGCACGGTGCGACCCCGAGCCCGCGGCCTCGACCGGTCCGCCCGAGGGCTTGTCGGCGGGCGCCGGCGGCGGGGTGTACGACGACTGCCAGCTCGTCGTGGGCTGCTTGGAGCCGAGCCTGCGGGAGATCGCGAACACGGCGCCGCCGAGCCCGAGCACGATCAGCAGCCGGCGTACGCGGTGCTTCTTCTTCGGCGCCTCGACCTCGCCCTTGAGGGCGGCGGCGACGGCCTTGCCGCGCTTCTTGGTCTCGCCGCGCACGTCCTCGGTGGCCTCCTCGACGGCGGCCAGCGCGGCCGTGACCACGGGGAGCACGTCGCTGGTGAACCTGTCGCGGGCGTCGGAGACGAGCGGAGCGGCCTTGTCGCGGGCGTCGGAGAGCACCGGGGCGGCCTTGCCGCGCGCGTCGGCGATCACGGGAGCCGCCTTGGCGTAGGCGTCCGCGAACCCGTGGCCCGCGCGGTCGCGGGCGTCGGCGAGGACGGGGGCGGCCTTGTCGCGGGCGTCGGCGAGGCTGTGGCCGGCGCGGTCACGGGCGTCGGCCAGCACGGGCGCGGCCTTCGCCGCCGCTCCGGCGAGCACCGGGGCCGCCTTGTCGCGGGCGCTCTCCACGCGCGGCGCGAGGGTGTCCGCCAGGTCGCCGGCCTGGCTGCGCAGCTGCTCGCGCACCGTCTTCTTCTTGCCCATGGTCGAGAGGTCCTCTCTTGGTCCTGATGCCGCCCGTCCGGCTCACTCATGCCCGTTCTGCTCCCGATCATGCCGGGTGCGGCACGCGGAGGTGAAGCCGCCCCCCGGAGGGATGAGACGGGGTTGGGCCTCGTGGGAGGATCGTCCCCGGTGCCGTTCCCCGCCCGAGCCGGTCCCGCGCACAGACGTGGGAGCGCCGGTCCGGGCCCGGCACCCCGACGGCCCAGCGACGAGTCTGGGTCGACCCGATCAGGAAGGCGGCGCGGTGTCCGAGACCTACGCGACGTTGAAGACCAACCGGGGTGACATCGTCATCCACCTGTTCCCCAACCACGCGCCCAAGACCGTGGAGAACTTCGTCGGCCTCGCCGAGGGCACCAAGGACTACGCGGTGCCGGGCTCCGACAAGAAGTCCCCGGCGCCGTTCTACGACGGCCTCGGCTTCCACCGGATCATCGACGGGTTCATGATCCAGGGCGGCTGCCCGCTCGGCACCGGCACCGGCGGTCCGGGCTACCAGTTCAAGGACGAGTTCCACCCCGAGCTCCAGTTCGACCGCCCCTACCTGCTGGCGATGGCGAACGCCGGGCCCGGCACCAACGGCTCGCAGTTCTTCATCACCGTCGGGGCGACCCCCTGGCTCAATAACCGGCACACGATCTTCGGCGAGGTCGAGGACGCGGAGTCCCAGGCCGTCGTCGACGCGATCGCGACCACGAAGACCGGCGCGGGCGACCGTCCCGCCGAGCCGGTCGTCTTCGAGTCGGTCCAGGTCGAGAGGCGCTGAGCAGCGCTGAGCACACCGTCGCAGCCGCAGGCCGGAGCCTCCCCCGAGGAGGCTCCGGTCTGCTATCGGCACACCGACCGCGAGGCCCACATCCGCTGCCAGCGCTGCGGCCGGCGGATCTGCCCCGACTGCATGCGCCCCGCCGCGGTCGGCTTCCAGTGCCCCTCGTGCGTTTCCGAGGGCGCCCGCTCCACGCGCAGCGGGCGGACGCCGTACGGCGGTCTCCGTTCGGGCAACCCGCAGCTGACCTCGATGGTGCTGATCGGGATCAACGTCGCGGTGTGGCTGCTCATCGCGGCGACGGGCGGGCGGGGCAGCGCCCTGATCGACCAGCTCGCGCTGATGCCGCAGGGCGCGCTCTTCAGGCTCCGCGACGGCGGGGTCGTGCAGCTCACCGGCGTCGCCGACGGCGCCCCGTGGCAGCTCGTCACGTCGGTGTTCACCCACGTCCAGCTGTGGCACATCGGCTTCAACATGCTGGCCCTGTGGGTCCTCGGGCCGCAGCTCGAGCTCGCCATCGGCCGCACCCGCTTCCTGGCGCTCTACCTCGTGTCGGGCCTGGCCGGAAGCGCGTGCGTGATGTGGTTCTCCGCCGTGCACGGCCAGACGCTGGGCGCCTCCGGCGCGATCTTCGGCCTGATGGGCGCGCTGCTGGTGCTGGCGCTCAAGGTCGGCGGTGACGTGCGCGGGGTGGCCACCTGGATCGGGATCAACTTCGTGATCACGTTCCTCTTCGGCAGCTTCATCTCCTGGCAGGGCCACCTCGGCGGCTTCATCGGCGGCCTGCTGCTCGGCGGGGTGCTGGTGTACGCGCCCCGCAAGAACCGTGCCCTGGTCCAGGCCCTCGGCGTCGTCGCGGTCGCGGCCGTCGTCGCGGTCGCCATCGTGGCCCGCGTCGCCGTGCTCGCCTGATCGTCGGTCTCGGCGTTCTGCTCCGGGGTCGGTGCGTGTCGCCCTAGGCTGGGGATCGGCGTCACCCGGATGACCCCTCGGCCGGTCGGTTGTCCACACTGGGGATAAGTGCTGTGGATGGAATTCCACCGGTGTCATTCAGTCGATGCGGTCCCGGGTGCGTGCGCGTCAGCACCCACCGGCATACCCCCGTCGATCTGGTGGGTGGCGATACCCCCGCTGCTGTGGTGGCGGTGCAGGATTACCAGGGGACCCTGGTGTTCTTGGGGCTGGAGGGTCGGCCGTCCCCCACGCTCGACGTGCACGTCGTGCTTCCCGGGCGAACCGTCGCTTCCCCTGGCATGCATGCCTGGGGAAGCGCGTGATTACCAGGGGACCCTGGTAATCGTGGGGCCACTGGTGCGCAAGCACCGAGCCGCCTGAGCCGCCGAGCGCCGACGGGGGCTACTCCCAGTGCGTCGCGTAGACGAAGCCGACGGCCATGAAGCCGATCCCGACCACGAGGTTGTACTGGCTCAGGTCGGTGAACGGCTGCACGGTGATGTCCGAGCCGAGCACGTAGTAGAGGACGATCCAGATCAGGCCGATCAGGAAGCAGCCCAGCATCCCGATCACCACGCCGCGGCCGCGGCCCAGCGGGGTCGAGGGGTGCGCCGCGACGGCCAGGCCGACGAAGATCAGGCCGAAGCCGATGAGGTAGTTCCACCGGGTCAGGTCGCCCATCCAGGTCAGCGACTTCCCGTCGCCCGAGGGCCGGCGACCAGGACGTAGACCGTGACCCAGGCGATCCCGAGCAGCACCAGCAGCAGCGCGGCGCCGGTGCGCGGCACCGAGGTGACCGAGGCCGGGCCGAGCTTGACCTTCCCGGGCCGGCCGGTGCGGCGGGACGAACGAGAGTCGGACACGAGTTGCTCCTGCACGGCGGACGACGCGGACGGCGCCGCCCGCGCAGCACCGCCGGCGGACCGGCGTGTGGGGTGGGCGACTCGGCTACCTTAGTCGGGGGGCACGCCCCCGCACGACAGAACCTCCCAGCGTCCCCGTCCGGGGCCGCCCGCAGCGCATCCCGGGGGCACGCGATGACCGAGCACCACCAGCACCGTCACCATCGGCAGTCCTGGCGGCGCCGCATGACGGTCGCGGTCTCGCGGCGAGCGCGCACCTACCGCTCCCGCTCGCTGGCCTGGCGGCTGCTCTCGCCGGCGGCGTTCCTGGTCGCGGGCGCGCTGTTCGTCACCAGCATGGTCAACTCCGGCGGCACGGACCTGCGCGCCGGACGGTACGACGACCTGGACGGCCTGGCCACCGCGGAGGCGCGCCAGCTCGAGACGCTGCGCAGCACGGCGGCCGGCCTGACCACCGAGGTCGACCGGCTCTCCGGCACGCTCGGCGCCGCGGCCGACACCACCGCGCAGCGCCGGGCGGACGCGCTCAAGGGCCCCGTCGGCCTGCTCCCGGCGCACGGGTCCGGGCGTCACCATCACCCTCGACGACGCGCCGGACGACGCGCTCGCGGCCGTCAGCGGCGACGACGTCAGCGACCTGCTCGTGCACCAGCAGGACATCCAGGCGGTGACCAACGCCCTGTGGGCCGGCGGCGCCGAGGCGATGACGATCAAGGGCCAGCGGGTCGTCTCCACGACCGGCATCAAGTGCGTCGGCAACACCGTCGTGCTGCACGGCGTGCCCTACTCCCCGCCGTACACCATCTCCGCGATCGGGCCGACCCAGGCGATGCTGACCTCGGTGACGACGAGCCCCTACATCGAGCTCTACCTCGACGTGGTCCGCGACCACGGCCTCGGCTGGGACGTCGACCTCTCGCCCGCAGCTGGAGCTGCCGGGCTACACCGGCGCGACCGAGCTGCAGTACGCCCGGCCCGCCGGGAGCTGAGCCCGGCTCAGCCTCCGGTTCAGCCCCCGTCGCCGTCCGCGGCGGGCGGCGGGGTCGACGGGCTCGCCGGCGGGCTCGAGGACGTGCTCGGCGACGGCGACGGCGTCTCGCTGGGCGTCGGGCTCGGCGACGGCGTCTCGAACGCGGAGACCGTGATCACCACCGTGGTGCCCTGCGGCTGGGTGGTGAACGCCTGCGGGCTCTGCTTGAGCACCGTGCCCTTCTCCGACTCGGTGGTCGAGTCGGTGACCACGTCGACCTCGAACCCGGCGTTCTCGAGCTTCGAGCGGGCCGCGGCCTCCTTGAGCCCGACCACGCTCGGGACCTCGCTCGGGCCCGGCGGCGTAGAAGATCGTGACGAGGCTGCCCTTGGAGACGCTGGTGGCCGGACTCCGGGTCGGTGTCGACGACGGTGTCCTGCTCCTCGTCGGAGTCACGCTCGACGAGCTTCACTTCAGGCCGGCGTCGCGTGACCTTCTGCCGGGCGGTCGTCCTTGTCGTCGCCGATGACGTCGGGCACCACGACGTCGGGCTGCCCGGTCGAGACGGTCAGGTCGACCGGGTCGTCGGCCGGCAGGGTGCTCAGCGGGTCGGGGTCCTGGGCGATGACGCGGCCCTTCGGGACGTCCTCGGACGCCTCCTGGCTGACCTCGCCGACGCTGAGGCCGGCCCGCTCGATGCGCCGCTCGGCCTGCGCCTGGGTCAGGTTGACGACCTCGGGGACGGTCTTGTCCTCGGGGCCGGAGTCGAGCAGCATCGGCCCGAGCACGGCGCCGAGCCCGAGCACGAGCAGCACGCCGATGATCGTCGCGACCAGCGGCCAGCGCTTCGTGCGCGGCTCCTCCGCGGCGGCGACGGGGCCCGAGAACATCGAGGTCTGCGAGGCGTCCGCGGCCGCGACGGCTGCGGCGGCGGGTACGACGGGCGCGGCGACCGGCTTGCCGGCCAGGTAGCGCTCGATGTCGGCCCGCATCGCCGCCGCGCTCTGGTAGCGGTCCTCGACGCTCTTGGTCAGCGCCTTCATCACGATCGCGTCGACCTCGGGCGGGAGCTCGGGGTCGAGGCTCGACGGCGGCGGGGCCGGTCTCGCGGACGTGCTGGTAGGCGACCGAGACCGGGCTCTCGCCGACGAACGGGGGCCGTCCGGTCAGCAGCTCGTAGAGCAGGCAGCCGGTGGAGTAGACGTCGCTGCGCGAGTCGACGGTCTCGCCGCGGGCCTGCTCGGGGGAGAGGTACTGCGCGGTGCCGACGACCGCCGCGGTCTGGGTCATCGTCGAGGACGCGTCGGCGAGCGCCCGCGCGATGCCGAAGTCCATGACCTTCACGTCGCCGCTCGGGGTCAGCATCACGTTGGCCGGCTTGATGTCGCGGTGCACGATGCCCGGCGCGGTGGCTGTAGTCGAGGGCGGACAGCACGCCCGAGGTGATCTCCAGCGCGCGCTCGGGGAGGATCTTGCGACCCTCGCGCAGGATGTCGCGCAGCGTCCGGCCGGCGACGTACTCCATGACGATGTAGGGCTGCGGGACGTCCGAGCCGTCGGTCGACGAGCTCCTCGCCGGTGTCGTAGACCGAGACGATCGCGGGGTGGTTCAGCGAGGCCGCGGACTGCGCCTCGCGGCGGAAGCGGGCCTGGAAGGTGGGGTCGCTGGCGAGGTCGGTGCGCAGCCGCTTGATCGCGACGATGCGGCCGAGCCGGATGTCGGTGCCCTTGCGGACCTCCGCCATCCCGCCGCGCCCGAGCAGCTCGCCGAGCTCGTAGCGTCCGCCGACGCGGTGGCCCCCGCCGCCGGTGGTCCGGTCGTTGCTCATCGCGTCTGCGCCTTCCTCACTGGTGCTGCGTGTGCTGCCTGTGCCGCCGGGGCGGGCCTCACTTGTCGATCACCGCTTCCATCACCCTCTTGGCGATCGGCGCCGCCAGCCCGCTGCCGGAGATCTGGTCGCGCTCCACGCCCGCGTCCTCGACCAGCACCGCGACCGCGACCTTCGGGTCGTCGGCGGGGGCGAAGGACACGAACCAGGCGTACGGCGGCCGCTCGGGCGAGCTCTGCGCGGTGCCGGTCTTGCCGGCGACCTTGATGTCGGGGATCTGCGCCGTCGTGCCGGTGCCCTGGTCGACGACCTCGACCATCATCTGGGTCAGGTCGCGGGCGACCGACGACGACACCGCGTTGCTGCGGAACGTCTCCGGCGTAGGTCTTGTCGAGCACCGACAGGTCGGGAGCGCGCACCTCGTCGACGACGTAGGGCCGCATCACGTCGCCGTCGTTGGCGATCCCGGCGACGACCATCGCCATCTGCAGCGGCGTGGCGGCGACGTCGAACTGGCCGATGGCCGACAGCGCGGTCTGCGGCTCGTCGGGGTCCTCGGGGAAGCGGCTGCTGACCTGGCCGCCGAGGTCCTCGAGGTAGGTCTGGTCGAAGCCGAGCTTCTCGGCCTGCTGGCGCAGCGCGTCCGCGCCGAGCCGCAGCCCGATGTCGCCGAAGGACACGTTGCAGGAGACCTCGAGGGCCTGGGTCAGCGTGATCGGGTCGCCGCCGCAGGTGCTGCCGTTCTCGTTGACCAGATCGGTCGAGGTCTGCGGCAGGTCGAGACGCGGCCCGCCCTTGACCTTGGTGTCGGGGGTGTACTGCCCGCTCGAGAGCGCCGCCGCGGCCGTCACCAGCTTGAACGTCGAGCCCGGCGGGTAGACCTCCTGGATGCCGCGGTTGAGCAGCGGCTTGTCCCTGTTGGCGTTCAGCGACTTCCAGGCGTCCTGCACCGCGGTGAAGCGGTGCGAGGCCAGCCGGTTGGGGTCGTACGTCGGGTTGCTGACCATCGCCAGGACCTTGCCCGTCGACGGCTCGATCGCGACCACCGAGCCCTCGGTGCCCTTGCCGAGCGCCCGCAGGCCGTCGTAGGCGGCGGTCTGGGCCTTGGGGTCGATGGTCAGCGAGACCGACCCGCCCTTGGGCTGGCTGTTGCCGATCAGGTCGACCACCCGGTTGACGAACAGCCGCGGGTCGCTGCCGGAGAGGATCTCGTTCTGGCTCGACTCCACCGCGGAGCGGCCGTAGACGTAGGAGTAGTAGCCGGTGAGCTGGGCGTACTTCCGCGGCTGCCGGTAGACCCGCTGGTAGTTGTAGGGGTCGTCGACCGGGACGCTCTCGGCGACGGCGTCCCCGCCCGCGACGATGGCGCCCCGCTTGCGCGAGAACTCCGCGTCGCGCACCCGCTTGTTGTCGGCGCGCGCGTTCAGGTTGCCGGCGTCGACGTACTGCAGGTAGGTGCTGTTGAGCAGCAGCGCCGCGAACAGCAGCAGGCAGAAGATCGACATCGTGCGGATCGGCTTGTTCATCGAGGCCCCGCGGAAGCGTGACCGGAGTGGCGTCAGCGCAATGCATCACCTGGGTGCCGTCGTCCTCGTCGTCGCGGGTCAGCTCGGGCAGCGGCCGGCGGGCCTGGTCGGAGATCCGCAGCAGCAGCGCGACGATCGCCCAGTTCGCGACGAGCGAGGACCCGCCGTAGGACAGGAACGGCGTGGTCAGGCCGGTCAGCGGGATGAGCTTGGTGACGCCGCCGACGACCACGAACACCTGCAGGGCGAAGACGACGCCGAGGCCGGTGGCGACCAGCTTGCCGAAGGCGTCGCGGCAGACCAGGGCGGTGCGCAGCGCGCGCTCGACGATGAGGCCGTAGAGCAGCAGCACCGCCATCACGCCGGTCAGACCGAGCTCCTCGCCGATCGAGGCCATGATGAAGTCGGAGAAGCCGAGCGGCGTGATCGTCGGGTCGCCCTGGCCCAGGCCGCGCCCGATCAGGCCGCCCCACGCCATGCCGTACATCCCCTGGACGAGCTGGTAGGTGTTGTTGTCCGGGTCGAAGGGGTGCAGCCACGCGTCGACGCGGACCTGGACGTGGCCGAGCAGGAGGTACGCCGTGTAGGCGCCGCCGAGGAACATCGCGCCGCCGACCACGAGCCAGCCGGGCCTCTCCGTGGCGACGTAGAGCATCACCAGGAAGAGCCCGAAGAACAGCAGCGAGGAGCCGAGGTCGCGCTGGAAGACCAGGATCCCGAGGCTGATCAGCCACATCGCCAGGATCGGCCCCAGGTCGCGACCGCGCGGCAGGTCGATGCCGATGACGCGTCGCCCGGCGAGCGCGAGGGCCTCGCGGTGCAGGACGAGGTAGCCGGCGAAGAACAGCACCAGCAGCACCTTGGCGACCTCGCCGGGCTGGAAGCTGAGCGGGCCGAGGCGGATCCAGATGCGCGAGCCGTTGATCGTGCGGCCGAGGACCGGCAGCAGCGGCATGAGCAGCAGCACGACCGCCGCGAGGCCCCAGGTGTAGGTGAGCGACTGGAGTCGCCTGTGGTCGCGGACGACGACGAGCACGATCACGAACAGCACCGCGCCGAGCGTCATCCAGACGAGCTGGCCGCGCGCGAACGGCCCGATCGAGCTGTTCGCAGCCGCGTAGCCGAGGTCGATGCGGTGGATGACGGCCAGCCCGAGGCCGTTGAGCGCGGCCACGATCGGCAGGAGCACCGGGTCGGCGTACGGCGCGACGAGGCGCACCACGATGTGGCAGCCGAGGCACAGGGCGGCCAGCCAGCCGCCGTACCCCACGATGTCGGCGGGGACGGTGCCCTCGACGCCGAGGCCGACCGCGGCGTAGGCGCCGATGCCGACGACGAGGCTGAGCACGAGCAGGAACAGCTCGGCGCCGCGGCGGCGCCGGTGCGTGAACGCGCGCTCGCGCAGGGCGGTGATGGCGCTCACGGCGTCACCTCGATGCAGTCGGGCGGCGCGAGGGTCGGGCTGGGGCTCGCCGTCGGGGTCGCGGCGGCCGAGGGGCTGCGCGACGGGCTGCTCGACGGGCCCCTGCCGGCACCGGCGCTCGGCCGGCGGGTGGGCGAGGCGTCTGCCGACCCGCTGGGCGACCTGCTGGCCGATCCAGCGGCCGACGGGGTGGGGCTCGGCGACGGCGTCGGGCTCGGGCAGACCACCGCCATCTCGGTCAGCCGGCTGATGATCGCGCGCGCGTCGGCGCGGGAGTCGGCCGAGATGCCGGCGCGGACCTGTGCGGCGAAGGCCTCGGGGAGGGCGGCGATGGTGACGTCGGTGTCCTCGTCGACGTGGCTCATGCTCAGGCCGGGGATCTGCGCGGTGACGCCACGGTAGATCGCCACGGTGTCGCCGCTGGCGGCGACGTAGTACTGGTCCTGGCTCCAGCGGTAGCCGAGCAGCCCGGCCGCTCCGAGCACGAGCAGCAGCACCACGAGGAGCGCGACCCGGCGCAGCCAGCGGCCCCGCCGCGGCTCCTGCGGGGCGTAGCGCAGCTCCTCGGGGTCGGCGGGGCGGCCCGGTCGCGCCGGCGAGTCGTCCTCCTCGCCCGGCACCGGCTCGATCTCGCCGGTGTCGCCGCCGCGGTGGCCGCGGAAGAAGCTCTTGGAGCCCTGGCCGGCCCGGCGCGGCTGCTCGGCCGCGGCGCCGACCAGCATCGGCCCCGTCGAGGCGGAGGCCAGCGGCTCGGCGTCGGGGTCCTCGGCCGCGTCGTCCTGGTCGGCGGGGACGACGTCGGCGACCACGCAGGTGACGTTGTCGGTGCTGCCCGCCTCCAGCGAGGCCCGGATCAGCTCGACGACGGCGTAGTCGACCGACCCGGTGCCGAGGATGTCGGCGAGGCGGCCGTGGTCGAGCACGCCGGAGGCGCCGTCGCTGCAGAGCAGGATCCGGTCGCCGGGCGCGAGGTCGACGACGAACAGGTCGGGGTCCGTCTCGTGCACGCCGTCGACCGCACGCAGGATCAGGTTGCGGTGCGGGTGGGTCCGGGACTCCGCCTCGGTGATCCGGCCCTCGTCGATGAGGCTCTGCACGAAGGTGTGGTCCTTCGTGAGCTGGGAGAGGGTGCCGTCGCGCAGCAGGTAGCCGCGGCTGTCCCCGACGTGCGCGAGCCCGATCCGGTGGCCGTCGAAGAGCGTCGCGGTGACCGTCGTACTCGTGCCGTCGAGCGCCGGGTCCTGCTCGACGAGCTCGGCGATCCGGTCGTGGGCGCGGTGGATCGCGCCGGCGAGTGCCTCGAGCAGGTCGCCCGGGACGGGCGCGTCGAGGCGGCGCAGCGCCTGGACGGCCGTGGAGCTCGCGATGTCCCCGCGCGCGGCCCCGCCCACGCCGTCGGCGATGACGAGCAGCCGCTCGGAGGCGTAGCCGGAGTCCTGGTTGTCCTTGCGGACCCGGCCGACGTCGGACAGGGCGGCATAGCGCAGCCGGAGCGCCGGGCGCTTGTCCGCGGGGTCGCCGGCGAGGTCCCCGCCGGTGTGGGTCGTGTCGTCCATCCGGGCGCCGAGACCTATTTCCTCAGCTCGAGGGTGGTCTTCCCGATCCGCACGGCCGCGCCGAGCTGGAGGGCCGTCGGCTGGGTCAGGCGGTGCGAGCCCATGTAGGTGCCGTTGGTCGAGCCGAGGTCCTCGACGAACCACTGGTCGCCCGAGCTCGCGATGCGGGCGTGCCGGGTGGAGACGTAGTCGTCGTCGAGGCGGATCGCCGCGTCGGACCCGCGTCCGATGAGCAGGGGCGCGTTGTCGAGGGAGATGGTCTCGCCGGCGTTGGCGCCCTCGACGATCGCGACGTGGGTCGGCGCGCCGCGGGGCGGCTTCCGGCCGGCCTTGGGACGCCCGCGGGCGGCCTGCTTCTGGGCCTGCTTCTCGGCGCGGCGGTCCGCTCGCGGGGTGGAGTCGATGCGGGCGCCGAACATGTCCGACCGGACCACCGAGATCGCCGAGAGCACGAAGATCCAGAGGATGGCGAGATAGGCGAACCGGATCAGCATCAGGGTCAGCTCAGACACCTGCGCCTCCTCCCTGTCGCTGGGGCTGCTCCGGGTGCGGGAGGTACCGCACCGTCATGGTGGTGTTCCCGATCTTGACCGTGCTGCCGTCGTCGAGCGTGGCCTGCGAGACCTTGGTGCCGTTGACCAGCATCCCGTTCGTGGAGCCCAGATCGACGACGCTGACGCTCGCGGCGGTCGTGTCGTGCGGATGCACCCGGATCTCGACGTGCCGCCGCGACACGCCCGGGTCGTTGATCCGCAGGTCCGCGTCGTTGCCGCGGCCGATGACGATCCCCGGCGGGTCGAGAGGGTGCCGCATGCCGTTGACCTCGAGGATCACGCTCGCCCGGCGTACGGCGGTGTCGGTGACCGAGCTCTGCGAGGCCGGCGTGACCTTGGCCAGCGCGGAGCTGCGCACCCGGAACCGGCCGGTGGTCGAGCTCGTCGCGCTGGTCGAACTGGATGGTGACCGGGCCGGTGAAGACGTAGGCCTGCTCCTGGGCGTGCTCGCGGAGCATGTCCGCGAGCTCCTGGGCCAGGGTCGAGGAGTACGGCGCGAGGCGCTCGTGGTCCGGCGGGGAGAGCTCGACGTGGAACTGGTTCGGCACCAGCCGCCGGTCGCGGGACAGGATCTGTGCGGAGTTGTCGACCTCGCGCTGCAGCGCCGCGGCGACCTCGACCGGCTGCACGGCGCTGCGGAACGCCTTGGCGAACACCCCGGAGACCATCTGCTCGAGGCGGTTCTCGAACCGTTGGAGCATCCCCATGCCGTGCCTCCCCTCCGCGGGTCGTCGCCCTGGTCGTCGCCCTGGTCGTCGCTGTGGTCGTCGCTGCTGTCGTCGGGCCGGTCGTGCCGGATCCGGCGTCCTGGCATCGTATCGGGCACCCGATCCACCCTCCGGCCCGGTTTGGGACGGGTCGTGAGCGTGGGATACCCTGAGCGGGCTTCTCGCGCGAGTGGCGGAATAGGCAGACGCGCACGGTTCAGGTCCGTGTGCCCGAAAGGGCGTGGGGGTTCAACTCCCCCCTCGCGCACGACACGACAAAGCCCCAGGTCTTTCGACCTGGGGCTTTCGTCGTGCACGGGACCGCTCGGACGGGGACACCCCCGAGGTCCCCCCGTCCGAGCGGTCAGGCGGGCGTCAGATCAGCGCAGCACGCCGCAGACGGCCGGGTCGGTCGCCTCGGCGGGCAGCGTCGGGTCCAGCTCGCTGGCACCGGCGGAGGCGAAGTCGTACTCACCGTTGTGGTTGTAGTCCACGCCGTGCACGACCAGGACGCCCTCACCGTGGCGGACCGCCGTGGCGACCGCCTTGGTGGTGGTGACCAGGCGCTTGTAGTGCACCTTGCCCTTCGGCGCGGTCGGGAACCGGTCGACGGCCAGCGCGCTGGCCGGGGACGTGTCGCCACGCGTGGTCAGCGACTTCACGATGTCGCCGTACGCCGGCAGGCCCTCGGCCACGTTGAGGCGGAAGTCGCCGTTGGTGTCGTCGGCGACGGTCGGGCACTCGTGACGCGCCTCGGCCCCGTAGTGGATGTGCGCCGCGTGCGGGAGGCCCGGAGCCAGCTTGGTGGCGTCGTACTCCACCTTCATCTTCTTGCCCTCGACCGTGATGACGCCACGGCCGGTGACACCGGAGTTGTTGAGGGTGTTGAGCCGGCCGGACACCGTCACGCCGTGGTGGTGCGCGTGGTGGTGACCCGAGGTGGCCGCGGTGGCCGCGGTGGCGGTGGTGCCGGGTGCGGTGAGCGCCAGCGTGCTGACGGCCACGGCCCCTGCCGCGATCGCGGTGGCGTAGAGCCTGCGGTGCTGCATGTGAGTCCTTCCCGAGCGGCGCGAAGTCTTCGCGCTTCATCCGGAGTTCGTCGCCGACGGTCCCGACGATGGGCGTCGGCACGATGCAGTTCCCTGCATCGCCATGCCCGTCGACCGGTGGGTTGACTATCTGCGGCGGTGCCGGGGTAGGACTGACCCCGAACGGTCGCGGCAGCGGCCACCGGAGAACCAGGGGACGGGCCCATGAGTGCACCGACGGAGCTCCAGAAGGGGCTCAAGCAGCGGCACCTCACCATGATCGCGATCGGCGGCGTGATCGGCGCCGGCCTGTTCGTCGGGTCGGGGGTGGTGCTCAACGAGACCGGACCGGCCGCGTTCCTGAGCTACCTCGTCACCGGCGTCCTCATCGTGATGGTGATGCGGATGCTCGGCGAGATGGCCACCGCGAACCCGTCGACGGGGTCCTTCGCGGACTACTCCCGGATGGCGCTGGGCGGGTGGGCGGGCTTCTCGGTCGCCTGGCTCTACTGGTACTTCTGGGTGATCGTCGTCGGCTTCGAGGCGGTCGCCGGCGCCAAGATCATGACGTTCTGGATCGACGCCCCGCTGTGGACGCTGTCGCTGGGCCTGATGATCCTGATGACGCTGACGAACCTCGTCTCGGTCGGGTCGTACGGCGAGTTCGAGTACTGGTTCGCCGGGATCAAGGTGTTCGCCATCATCGCGTTCCTGGTCCTCGGCACGCTCTACGTGTTCGGCATCTGGCCCAACCACAGCCTCGACTTCAGCAACCTCACCGACCGGGGCGGCTTCCTGCCGCACGGCGTCGGCGCGATCTTCTCCAGCATCGTGGTCGTGGTGTTCTCGATGGTCGGCGCCGAGATCGCCACCGTCGCGGCGGCCGAGTCGCACGACCCCGAGAAGGCGATCGCCAAGGCCACCCAGTCGGTGATCCTGCGTGTCGCGATCTTCTTCGTGGGCTCGATCTTCCTGCTCGCGGTCATCGTGCCGTGGAACAGCAGCGACCTCGGCGAGGCGCCGTACGTCGCGGCGTTCGAGGAGATGGGCATCCCCTACGCCGACCAGATCATGAACGCGGTCGTGCTCACCGCCGTGCTCTCGTGCCTGAACTCCGGGCTCTACACCGCCTCACGGATGCTGTTCGTGCTGGCGGCCCGCCGCGAGGCGCCGATGCGGCTGATCACGGTCAACCGTCGCGGCGTGCCGGTGTGGGCGATCCTGTTCTCCACCGTCATCGGCTTCCTGAGCGTGATCGCGGCCTACATCTCCCCGGACACCGTGTTCCTGTTCCTGCTGAACTCCTCGGGCGCGGTGATCCTGTTCGTCTACCTGCTGATCGCGCTCTCCCAGCTGGTGCTGAGGCGCCGTACGCCGGACGACCAGCTGACCGTGAAGATGTGGCTGTTCCCGGCGCTGACCATCCTCACCGCCGTGGGCATCGTCGCGGTCCTGGTGCAGATGGCCTTCAACTCCGACACCCGCTCGCAGCTGCTGCTGAGCCTGCTGTCGTGGGGCGTCGTGATCGGGCTGTACGCCGTGACGCGCTGGCGTGGCGGGTCGGTCAGCGCCGACGAGCTGGTGTCGAAGGAGGCCGGCCCGGCGACGAAGATCGTCGTGCTGGCCAACCGGACCATCGGCGCGAGCGAGCTCCACGAGGCCCTGCACCGCATCGACGGCAGCGAGGCCGCCGACTACCACGTCGTCGTGCCGACCAACCCGGTCGACACCGGCCAGGCCGACCGCGAGGGCGCGGCCTTCGTGTGGGAGGCCACGGCCGAGGCGGCCCGCGAGCGGCTCGACGAGACGCTCGAGGTGCTCCGTGCGGACGGGCTGACCGTCGACGGCGAGCTCGGCGACTACCGGCCGCTGGTGGCGCTGGACAAGGCGATGCGCGAGTTCCAGCCCGACCACGTGGTGATCTCGACCCAGCCCGAGGAGCGGTCCACGTGGCTGCGGCACGGGGTGGTGGCCGACGCCCGGGAGCGCTACGACGTCCCGATCGAGCACGTCGTCGTGGCCGTCATACCCCAGCAGCGCTGAGGTCCCGCCCCGGCTTGCCCGAAACTGGCCGATCCCCGCAGTGACGCCCGAGAGTGGCCCATCCCCGCAGCATTGGCGCCGCATCTGCTGCAGGGAGGGGCCACAAGCTGGCCTGCGGACCGCCGGGCCTAGCGGTGGCCGGCGACCGCGTGCGGGACGTAGTCGGCGCCGAGCTCCTCGACCTCGTCCTCGGACAGCTCCAGGTCGACCGCCGCCACGGCGTCGGTGAGGTGCTCGGGCTTGGTGACGCCGACGATCGGCGCGGTGACGACGGGCTGGTGCAGCAGCCAGGCGAGCGCGACCTGGGCACGCGGCACGCCGCGGCGCGCGGCCACCTCGGCGACGCGCTCGACGGTGGCCCGGTCCTCGTCGCGGTAGAGCGAGCCGCCGAACGCGTCGGTCTCGGTGCGGGCGGTCTCGGCGTCCCAGTCGCGGGTCAGCCGGCCGCGGGCGAGCGGGCTCCACGGGATCACCCCGACGCCCTGGTCCTCGCAGAGCGGGAGCATCTCGCGCTCCTCCTCGCGGTAGAGCAGGTTGTAGTGGTCCTGCATCGACACGAAGCGGGTCCAGCCCTCGAGGTCGGCGACGTGCTGGGCCTTGGCGAACTGCCAGGCGAACATCGAGGACGCGCCGAGGTAGCGGGCCTTGCCGGCCTTCACCACGTCGTGCAGCGCCTCCATCGTCTCCTCGATCGGCGTGGCCGGGTCCCACCGGTGGATCTGGTAGAGGTCGACGTAGTCCGTGCCGAGCCGGCGCAGCGAGGCGTCGATCTCGTGCATGATCGCCGCGCGGGACAGGCCGGCGCCGTTGGGCCCGGGCCGCATCCGGCCGTGCACCTTGGTCGCCAGCACGACGTCCTCGCGGGCGGCGAACTCCTTCAGCGCCCGGCCGGTGATCTCCTCGCTGGAGCCGCCGGAGTAGACGTTCGCGGTGTCGAAGAAGGTGATGCCCGCCTCGAGCGCGTCCTTGATGATGCCGCGGGCGGCGTCCTCGTCGAGCACCCACGGGTGCCCGCCCCGGTCCGGGTCGCCCCAGCTCATGCAGCCCAGCGCCAGTGCGGAGACCTGCAGGCCGGTGTCGCCCAGGTTCGTGTACCTCATCGTGCGGTCCTCTCGTCGGTGGTGCGGGCGGGCTCGAGCAGGCCGTCGAGGGCCGCCTCGGCCAGCGCCAGCGCGCCGGAGTCGGTCAGGGGGAGGTGCCCGGTCAGCAGCCGGAACACCAGGGGGCCGAGCAGCAGGTCGGTCGCGGTGTCCACGTCCACCTCGGGGCGTACGTCGCCCCGCTCGACGCCGCGCACCCAGACCGCGCGGACGTCGCGCCGGAACGCAGCCAGGAACCACGCGCGGAAGTAGGCCGCCCCACCCTCGTCGGTCACGCAGGCGCGCGAGCAGCTCGGCGAACACGGATGCCCTCGGGGCGCCCGGCGAACCTGCTCACGGCGAGCACCGTGCCGGTCAGGTCGTCGCGGTCGAGCCGGTGTCGGGGAGGCGCACGGCCTCGTGCACGTCGCGCCCGAAGGCCTCGGCCGCGACCGCCGTGCGCGAGGGCCAGTGCTTGTAGAGCGTGGCCTTGCTGACCCCGGACCGGGCGGCGATCGCGTCGGTGGTGGCCGCCGCGATGCCTCCCTCGTGCAGCAGCTCACGGGTCGCCGCGACCGCCGCCTCGTGCACCTTGATGCTGCGGGGGGTGGCCGGCCGGGCGAAGAGCCGCTCGACCGACGGGTCGGTGCCGGTCACGGCTCAGACCGCCGCGGCGAGCGCCTCGAACTCGTCGTCGGTCAGCTCGATGCCGGCCGCGGCGGTGTTCGACTCGAGGTGGGCGACGCTCGACGTGCCCGGGATCGGCAGCATCACCGGGGACCGCTTGAGCAGCCAGGCGAGTGCGAGCTGCGAGGGGGTGGCGTCGTGCTCCTTCGCGGCCGCGGCGAGCGGGCCGTCCTCGGCGGACAGCTCGCCGGTGGCCAGCGGGAACCACGGGATGAAGGCGACGCCGTGCTCGGTGCAGTGGTCGAGCAGCGGCTCGGCGTCGCGCTTGGCGAGGTTGAAGAGGTTCTGCACCGAGACGATCGTGGCGACCTCCTGGGCGGCGCGGAGCTCCTCGACGCTGACCTCGGACAGGCCGATGTGGCGGATCTTGCCCTCGTCCTGGAGCGCCGTGAGCTCGCCGACCTGGTCCTCGAGGGGGTAGGCCGGGTCGATGCGGTGCAGCTGGAACAGGTCGATCCGCTCGAGCCCGAGGCGGCGGAGGCTGAGCTCGACCTCCTGGCGCAGGTACGCCGGCTGGCCGAGCGGGGTCCACACGCCCGGGCCCTGGCGGGTCAGCCCGGCCTTGGTGGCGACGACGACGTCGTCGGCGTACGGGTGCAGCGCCTCGCGGAGCAGGTCCTCGGCGACGTAGGGGCCGTAGGAGTCGGCGGTGTCGAAGAAGGTGATGCCGATCTCGACCGCGCGGCGCAGCACCCGGAGCGCCTCGTCGTGGTCCCTGGCCGGTCCCCAGACGCCCTCGCCGGGCAGCTGCATGGTGCCGTAGCCGAGGCGGGTGACGGGCAGGTCGCCGCCGAGGGCGAAGGTGCCCGACGGGGCGGCGAGGTTCTCGGTGCTGGTCATGCGCGACTCCTGGAGACGAGGTGACAACAAAATAAACTGAACGACCAGTTCAGTTTAGCGGGGAGACCAGCGCGGCCACGCGGCGGGCCATCAGCGCGAAGGTGACCCGGTGCGCGGCCAGCGTCGACCACCAGTAGGCGTGCCCGGGCAGCCCGGCGGGCTCGAAGGTGGTCCGCAGGACGAGCTCCGAGCCGGCGCCGTGCGGGCGGACCAGGACGTCGAGGTACGCCGTGCCGGGCAGCCGGCTCAGCGCACGCAGCCGGAGGCGGGCCGGCGGCGAGCACCTCCTCGACCTGCCAGAAGTCGAGGTCGTCGCCGGGCTCGAGGGGCCGGCCCGGGCCGGTGATCCGGAAGCCGGGTCCGCCCAGGAGCCGGTCGCCCGCACCGCGCAGCCGCCACAGGGCGCCGGGGGTGTAGAGGCGGTCGTCGCCACCGAGCGAGCCCACCACCCGCCAGGCGTCGTCCGGGGGGACGGGCGCGGTGGCCCGCTGCTCGTCGGTGTAGGTCACGACCGGCCGGTGCCCACCTCGCCGGCCCTCACGCCGGTCACGACAGTCCGACGTACTCCTTGGCCTTCGAGACCAGGTCGTAGTGCGTGGTCGCCCAGATCGCGACGCCGGCCATCACCAGGCCGCCGACCGTGACGATCGTGGAGCTGACGGGGTGGCGCTTGGCGTGCTCCCACGCCTCGGCGCCCTTGCGCTGGAAGACCGCGAAGAAGCGGTGCGCCCACTCGAACTCCGTCGACCAGATCCACAGCCCGAGCAGCACCGGGGGGATCGTCAGCGGGCCGGGGAGCACGGCGAGCGCGAGGCCGGTGGCGATGCACGCCAGGCCGAGCACGAAGACGCCGATCCGCCAGGCGTGGGAGAGACCCGGCTTGCGGCGCACCCGGTCACGGAAGGAGCCGCGCTCGACAGGACGCGCGTGCCCGAGGGCGCCGTCCTCGGTCTCGGTGCGGTCGTCGGTCGAGCTCATACGGCATTCTCCCACTGTCCCGGTGACCGCTCCACGGCCTCGACAGTCCGACGAGCGGGAGGGCCGATCCGTCCCCGCCCGACGTAGGGACGTGGCAGGAGCGGCCCGGACCGAGATACTGGGCCGGTGCAGCCAGCCGCGGAGCAGCCGACCCCCCGTCCCAGTGCCACGGCCAGCGAGAAGGAGGCGGCGCTCGCGGGCCTGCCGGCGCACCGCCGGGACACGTTCGAGGTCCGGCTGGCCCGCTGGCTGCCCGACCTCGACGCCGCGCTCGAGCCGCTCTACGCCGACGCGCCGGTGGTGCGGGACGCGCTGGTCGCGATCGCGGCGAGGGCGTATGCCGCCCGCGACGACGACCTGCACCACCTCGACGAGGTGCGCACGCTCGAGCCCGACTGGTTCCAGCGCCCGGAGATGGTCGGCTACGCGGCCTACACCGACCGGTTCGCCGGCACCCTCGCCGGGGTCGCCGAGCGGGCGTCGTACCTCCAGGACCTCGGGGTCCGCTACCTCCACCTGATGCCGCTGCTGACGCCGCGACCGACCCCGAGCGACGGCGGCTACGCGGTGCAGGACTACCGCACCGTGCGCGAGGACCTCGGCACCATCGACGACCTCCGGCCGCTGACCCGGTCCCTGCGCGAGCGCGGGATCAGCCTGTGCCTGGACCTCGTGCTCAACCACGTCGCCCGCGAGCACGCCTGGGCGCAGGAGGCCCGCGCCGGCGACGCCCGCAAGCGCGCCTACTTCCTGGTCTACCCCGACCGCACCATGCCGGACGCCTACGAGGCGACGCTGCCCGAGGTCTTCCCCGACTTCGCGCCCGGCAACTTCACCTGGGACGACGACCTCGACGCCTGGGTGTGGACGACGTTCAACGCCTACCAGTGGGACGTCAACTGGGCGAACCCCGACGTCTTGTGCGAGTACGCCGACATCATCTGCTTCCTGGCCAACCAGGGCGTCGAGGTGTTCCGCCTCGACGCGATCGCGTTCACCTGGAAGCGCCTCGGCACCAACTGCCAGAACCAGGCCGAGGTGCACGCGCTGACCCAGGCGCTGCGCGTCGTCGCCCGGATCGCGTGCCCGGCCGTGGTGTTCAAGGCCGAGGCGATCGTCGGCCCGCAGGACCTGCTGTCCTACCTCGGGACGGGCGAGCACTTCAACAAGGTCAGCGACCTCGCCTACCACAACGGCCTGATGGTGCAGATCTGGTCGATGCTCGCCAGCCGCGACGCCCGGCTGGCGTCGTACGCCCTCCAGCAGCTGTCCCCGCCGCCCGCCTCGACGACGGCGTGGATCACCTACGCGCGCTGCCACGACGACATCGGCTGGGCGATCGGCGACGCCGACGCGGCCGCGGTGGGGCTCTCGGGCTTCGAGCACCGGCGCTTCCTGTCCGACTTCTACGCCGGGGAGTTCCCCGGGTCGTGGGCGCGCGGCCTGGTGTTCCAGGGGAACCCCGCGACGGGCGACCGCCGCATCTCCGGCTCGCTCGCGTCGCTGGCGGGGCTGGAGGCCGACGACCCCTTCGCCGTACGCCGGATCCTGCTGGCGCACGCGATCGTGCTCGGCTTCGGGGGCCTGCCGGTCATCTGGATGGGCGACGAGCTCGGGCTGCTCAACGACCACGACTGGGCCGTCGAGCCCTCGCACGCGGAGGACAACCGGTGGGCGCACCGCCCGCGGATGCCCTGGCCGCTGCCCCCGGACACGCACGGCATCCAGGCCGGCGTCCGGCGCCAGGTCGAGGCGCGGGCCGGCGTCCCGCACCTGCACGCCGCCGTGGCCGCCGACGTGCTCACCCCGCGCGACCCCGGCGTGCTGCTCATCGCCCGCCGGCACCCGCTCGGCGCGATGCTGGGCGCCTACAACGTGATGCCCGAGCCGCGTCACGTCCCGCTCGACGTGCTCCGCGACCTCGGCCTCGACCCCGCCGCCGTGGACGACCGCCTCACCGGCGGGATCCCGACCGTGCGCGAGGGTGCCGTGCAGCTCGCGCCCTACGAGGCGGTGTGGCTGGTCGCCCGCTGACGTCCGCGTCCCGCGTTCGCGCGCGGACTGCACAATGGGGACGTGATCAGCCGTGACCTCGCCGACGCCCTCCGAGCCGCGGGGCTGCGCTGGCGGCCCACCTCCGGTGACCGGTTCCTCGTGCCCGACCGCGACCTCGACGAGGAGGTGTTCGTGGTCAGCGGGATGGCCATCGAGGTCTCCGAGCTCGAGCACGGGGCCGAGATGCGGTTCAACGGCACCGTCGAGTGGGCCCTGGACAGCATCGAGCAGGAGGAGGTCGTCTGGCTGCCGCGCGAGGAGCAGCTGCGTGAGGCGCTCGGCTCGCGGTTCGTGCGGCTGGAGACGGTGACCGGCGGGTTCGCCGTCGTCGTCAGCGCCGCCGCCGACCCGTTCGCCGAGGTCCGGCACGTCGACTTCGACGCCGAGCGCGCCTACGCCCGCGCGGTGCTGTCGCTGCTGGCCGAGTCTGCCTGACCCGGGTCCACCGAGTCGTCCGAGGCGGGGGCGTCGATCTCCGCGACCCGCTCGTGCAGACGCGCCCGCACCTCGTCGGGCGTCAGCTGCCCCCGCCGGCGCTGGTCACGCGCGATGATGGCTCCGCCGGCCGCCACGCCGGCCAGCCCGGCGACGCCGAGCACCTTCCACACCTTCATCGCCCCACCCTCGCGCATCCGCCGCCCGTCCACCAGCACCGACCGAGAGGCCCCGCCATCACCGACACCGCGCTCGGCCTCGACGAGGCCGCCGAGCTGACCCGCACCGGAGACGTCTGGCTGTTCCGTGGCCGCTCGGCCGCCGACCACGCCATCCGGGCCCTGACCAACAGCCCGGTCAACCACGTCGGTATGGCGGTCGTGCTCGACGACCTCCCGCCGCTGATGTGGCACGCCGAGCTCGGCCGCGGGCTCGTCGACGTGTGGACCGGGACGTTCCACCGCGGCGTGCAGCTGCACGACCTCAAGGCGGCCGTGACCCAGTGGCAGGAGCGCTACGAGCAGCGGGCGTGGCTGCGCCAGCTCGTCACGCCGGTGACCCCCGAGATGGAGGCGGCCGTGCTCCGGACGATCGCCCGGCTCGACGGCACGCCGTTCCCCTCGACGGTCGCGTTGGCCGGCCGGTGGGTGCGGGGACGCCGCCGGCGTGCGGCCTCGGTCGAGACGACCTACTGCGCGGAGGTCGTCGCGGCGACGTACCAGGCGATGGGGCTGCTCGGCGACCAGCACCCCACCAACTACTACGACCCCGGCAGCTTCTGGTCCGGCGACGGGCTCGAGCTGCTCGACGGGGCGCGCCTCGGCGACGAGATCGCGGTGCGCTGAGCCGCTGCGGAGAGGTCAGGCGCGCGCCAGCACCTCGCCGTGCAGCACGCTGAACCAGCCGTCCTCCTCGGTCGCCCA
Source organism: uncultured Actinomycetota bacterium (assembly GCA_963781745.1). GTDB lineage: Bacteria > Actinomycetota > Actinomycetes > Propionibacteriales > Nocardioidaceae > Nocardioides_B. Next base: position 61,773 of record CAWAHH010000015.1, read on the forward strand.
GCGCCGCCAGCCCGCGGCGATCCTGGCCAGGTCGCCGGTGCTCGCCAGCCCGCGGTCGACGGCCTGCCTGGCGAGCGCGGAGTCGACGACCCGGTCGGCCCACAGGCCGCCCCACCACGCGCGGTCGGCCTCGTCGGCGAAGCACCAGGTGCTCGACGAGGCGGTGACGTCGGCGAGCCCGGCCGCGTGCGCCCACGACAGCAGCCGTCGGCCCGCGTCGGGCTCGGCGCGGTTGGAGCGGGCCACGGCGACGTACACCGCGAGCCACTCGTCGAGCTCGGGCAGCGACGGGAACCACGTGAAGGCGCCGTAGTCGGAGTCGCGGGCCGCGACGATCCCACCGGGCGCGCAGACCCGCCGCATCTCGCGCAGCGCGGTCACCGGGTCCGCGACGTGCTGGAGCACCTGGTGGGCGTGCACCACGTCGAACGCGTCGTCGGGCAGGTCGAGCGCCTCGACGTCGCCGGTCACGAAGCCCACGCCGTCGACCCCGCGGCGCGCTGCCTCCTCCCGCGCGAGCGACAGGGCCGCCTCGTCGGTCTCCAGCGCGGTGACCCGGCCGTCCGGGCCGAGCCGCTCGGCGAGGTCGAGGGTGATCGTGCCCGGCCCGCAGCCGACGTCGAGCAGCCTCCCGCCGGGAGGGAGGTGCGGCAGCAGGTAGCCGGCGGAGTTCTCGGCGGTGCGCCACCGGTGCGAGCGCAGCACGGACTCGTGGTGGCCGTGGGTGTAGGTGTTCGCCATCCGCTCAGGTCCCTTCCGATCGGCGGGCCACCGGTCGCTCGAAGAGCAGCTCGAGGCCGTCCTCCTCGTCCCACTGCTCGCCGACCCGCTCGAAGCCGAACGGCTCGATCGTGCGCAGCGACGCCTCGTTCTCCGGGCTGATGCTGGCCCGCACCACCGACACCTCCGGCTCGCCGTCGGCCCAGTCCAGCGCGGCGTGCAGCATCGAGGTGGCGTAGCCCCGGCGCCGGTGGGCCGGGTCCACGCTGTAGGCCACCTCGACCATCCCGCGCTCGTCCGGGGGTCCGTGGAAGCCGACGTGCCCGACCACCTCGCCGGTCGCCTCGTCGAGCGCCGCCCGCGCCACCCACTCCAGGCTGGCCGGGTCGAGCGCCGCCTGCTCGAGGCGGATGTCCCAGAGCCACCCGTGCTCGACGAGGTACGGCGTGAGGGGTGCGCCGGCCTCCGCCGACGCGGTGGCGAGGTCCCCGGCGATCAGCGCGCGCATCGCGCTCTCGGGCAGCCGGACCAGCCGCAGCGCGTGCGCGGGGGACCCGGCGTGGGCCCGCGAGGAGGAGGTCACCGTCCGACCGTAGCCCGACCTCCTCGTCAGGGTCCTGTTAGGACGCTGGAGGCCGAGGCCCGGCGCGCGCACGATCGAGGGGTGACCACCAGGACCCTCACCCGGACCCTCACCGGGACCCTCACCGGGACCCGCACCGCACCGCCCGGGACGGTGCTCGCCGCGACCACCCTCGCCACGGCCGGACCCCGGGCGATCAGGCTGCGGCGGACGCTGCTCGGCGCCGCCTCGGGCCGGCTGTTCGCGGCCTACTGGGGCTGCCTGGGCCTCGTCGACCTCACCCGGTCGGCCCCCGACGTCGTCGGGGTCGCGGCGGTGGCCGTGCTCGTCGCCGGGCTGAGCGTCCGCCAGCGGCCCCTCGTGGCGCTCGCGCTGGCCGGGACGGGCTGGCTGTTCGTCACCGGGTTCGTCGTGCACTCCCTCGGCGTGCTCGCCGTGGGCGGTCCCGCGGACGCCGTACGCCTCGGGGTGCTGGTGGCGGCCGCGACCGCCGTCTCCGCCCTCGGCCGTCGGACGGGCCGCCGATGAGCCTCACCGTGCGACCGCCGCGCGCCGCGACCCCCGCGCCGGCCCCGGACCGGGCGCCCCGGCGTGGGCGGCTGCGCGCCTGGCTGCTCGCGGACGCCGGCGGCCGTGCGGGCGCCCAGCCGGGCCCGCACGCCAGCGCCCCCAGCAACGAGCGGCGGCACCCGTGGTGGAAGGTGATGTGCCTGACCGGTGTCGACTACTTCTCCACGCTCGGCTACCAGCCCGGGATCGCCGCCGTCGCCGCTGGCGTGCTCGCGCCGTTCGCGACCCTGGTGCTGGTCGCGCTGACCCTGCTGGGCGCGCTGCCGGTCTACCGGCGGGTGGCCAGCGAGAGCCCGCACGGCCAGGGGTCGATCGCGATGCTCGAGCGGCTGCTGTCGCGCTGGTCGGCCAAGCTGTTCGTGCTCGTGCTGCTCGGCTTCGCGGCCACCGACTTCCTGATCACGATGACGCTGAGCGCGGCCGACGCGACCGCCCACCTCGTCGAGAACCCGCACGTCCCGGACCTGCTCCACGGTCACGAGGTGGCGATCACGCTGGGCCTTCTCGCGCTGCTCGGCGCGGTGTTCCTGCGCGGCTTCACCGAGGCGATCGGGGTCGCCGTCGTGCTGGTCGGGACCTACCTCGCGCTCAACGTCGTGGTGCTGGGCGTCTCGCTGTGGCAGCTGGTCAGCCACCCGGCCCTGGTCGGCGACTGGAGCACGGCCCTGACCACCCAGCACGGCGACCCGCTGATGGTCGTCGCGCTCTCGCTGCTGGTCTTCCCCAAGCTCGCGCTCGGCATGTCGGGCTTCGAGACCGGCGTCGCGGTGATGACGCACGTCGAGGGCGACCCCGGCGACACCGAGGACGACCCGCGCGGTCGGGTCCGCGGCACCCAGCGGCTGCTCGTCACGGCGGCGGTCACGATGAGCGTCTTCCTGGTGCTCAGCAGCATCGCGACGACGATGCTGATCCCGGCGGCGGCGTTCCAGGACGGGGGCCCGGCGAACGGACGGGCGCTGGCCTACCTCGCGCACGGCTACCTCGGCGACGTGTTCGGCTCGGTGTACGACGCGAGCACGATCGCGATCCTGTGGTTCGCCGGCGCCTCGGCGATGGCCGGCCTGCTCAACCTCATCCCGCGCTACCTGCCGCGCTACGGCATGGCCCCGGCCTGGTCGCGGGCCGTCCGCCCGCTCGTCCTGGTCCTGACGGCCGTCGCGTTCCTGGTCACCTGGATCTTCCGCGCCGACGTCGACGCGCAGGGCGGCGCCTACGCCACCGGCGTGCTGGTGCTGTTCACGTCCGCGGGCGCGGCGGTCACGCTCGCCGCGCGGCGCGCCGGCCAGCCGCGCCGGTCGGTCGCGTTCGCGGTGATCACGGTGGTCTTCGCCTACACGACTGTCGACAACGTGGTGGAGCGCCCCGACGGCGTGAAGATCGGCGCCTGCTTCATCGCTGCCATCCTCGCGGTCTCGGTCGCCTCCCGGCTGTCGCGGGCGTTCGAGCTGCGCGCGACCGACGTACGCCTCGACCCGACCGCGGAGCTGTTCGTCCGCGACTGCGCGCGCCGCACGATCCGGCTGGTCGCCAACGAGGCCGACGCCCGCGACCGCAGGGAGTACGACGACAAGCTGCGCCAGCTCCGGGCGGACCAGGAGCTGCCGGAGGGCTGCGACGTGGTGTTCGTCGAGGTGACCGTGAGCGACCCGTCGGACTTCGAGACCCGGCTCGACGTGCACGGGGAGGTCATGGACGGCCGGCACCGCGTGCTCACCGTCGAGTCGTCGTCGGTGCCCAGCGCGCTCGCCGCGCTGCTGCTCCACGTGCGCGACCTGACCGGCGCCACGCCGCACGTCTACTTCGAGTGGACCGAGGGCAACCCGGTGCCGAACTTCCTGCGCTTCCTGGCGTTCGGCGTCGGCGAGGTCGCGCCGGTGACCCGCGAGGTGCTCCGGCGGGCCGAGCCGGACCGCGCCCGACGCCCGCACGTGCACGTGGGCTGAGCGGACCTACTTGCCGGTGGCGAGCAGCTTGGGGTTCTTGAACGTCGCGGGCTCGTGCAGCCGGGTCATCCGGTCCAGAGGCCACACGATGGCCCACACCTTCCCGACGACGTCGTCGACCGGGACCGTGCCGCCGCCCGGCAGGTCCTGGTGGAAGCGGGAGTCCTCGCTGTTGGACCGGTTGTCGCCCATCACCCAGATCCGGCCCTTGGGCACGGTGATGTCGAAGGGTCGCTCGGAGGGCGCGGCGCCCGCCATGATGTAGGACTTCTCCTCGAGGGGTACGTCGTTGACGGTGATCCGGCCGCCGCTGTCGCAGCAGACCACGTGGTCCCCGCCGATGCCGATGACCCGCTTCACGAGGTGCCCGCCGGTGGGGTAGAGCCCGATCTCGGAGAGCGCCTTCTGCGCGGGGGTGAGCCGCACGACCCCCTCGGCGCCGAGCCAGCGGCCGCCCGGGTCGTCGAAGACCACCACGTCGCCGCGCTGGACGTCGCCGCCCCAGTAGGAGATCTTCTGCACCAGGATCCGGTCGTCGTCGACGAACAGCGGCCGCATCGACCCTGACGGCACGAAGAACATCTGGACGAAGAACGTCTTGACGACGGCCGACACGAGCAGCGCGAGGACGAGCAGCAGGATCGTCTCGGCCCAGATCGGCAGCGACCGGCGCTTGCGGGTGCGCTCGGCACTCGCCTCGGTCTGCGTCGTCATGCGACGAGCCTATGCCACCCCCTGGCACCTCCGAGCCGGTATGTCCGGACTCGGCTCAGGCCCCGGGCTCGCCCATGTCGGGCATCCCCTCGACCTTGGGCCCACCCGAGCCGCCCTCCCCGCCGGCACCGCCGTCCGGGCCCGCACCGGAGCCGTCGTCGGCCTCGTCGTCGGGGTCCCGGGCGAGCGGGTTCTCCGCGGGCTGCAGGTCCTCGGGGAGCTGCTCGTCGGCGATCAGGCCGACCTCGGGCAGGTCGTCGGGGTCGGGCGTCGTGCCCCTGGACCCGTCGGGCGTCTCGTCGGGCGTCTCGTCGGTTGCGTCGCCGGGTGTCTCGCTCATGCCTGCGTCGTACCCCGCCTGTGCCGCGGTGATGCCCTGCCGACGGCTCCGGACGCAGCAGCGGCTCCGACCCGGAGGTCGGAGCCGCTGCGATCCAGCCTGTCTCGGTGCGGGGGGAACGGCCCCCGCACCAAGTCCTCATGCGCCTCCCATGTGCCGGGGTGCCCGGCGGACGCCGACAGTGTCGGCGTCAGGGGCGTCACATCTTCGGCATCAGCACCGAGTCGACGAGGTACACCGTCGCGTTGGCGGTCTTGACGCCACCGCAGATGACGTTGGTGTTGCCGTTGACCTTGATGTTGTCGCCGGAGCCGGTGACCTTGAGCATGCCGCCCTCGACGGTCTTGTGCTGACCGTCGATCTGGTCGGGAGCGAGCTGGCCCGGGACGACGTGGTAGGTCAGCACCGTCGAGAGGGTCTTGGCGCCGGCGGGCGTGCCCAGCGTCTTGACGGTCTTGGCCGGCAGCTTCGCGAACGCGGAGTCGACGGGGGCGAACACGGTGAACTCGCCGCCGTTGAGGGTGTCGACGAGGTCGACCTTCGGGTTCAGCTTGCCGGACACCGCGGCGACCAGCGTCTTGAGCAGCGGGTTGTTCGAGGCGGCGGTGGCGACCGGGTCCTGGGCCATCCCGGCCACGGAGCCGGAGCCGCTCGGGACGGCCTTGGCGTAGTCGGCGCAGCCGGGACCCACGAGGTCGGCGGCCGGGTCCATCGAGTCGGTGCTCGCGGAGGCGGAGGGCGAGCTCTCGGGGGTGGCGCTGGCGCTGGTGTCGCCGGACGCGGTGTCCGCGGAGTCGTCGCTGTTGCCGCAGGCCGCCGTCATGGTGAGCGCGGACACGACCGCAGCTGCTGCGGCGATCCTCTTCATGGTGCGCATGGTGGTTCCTTCCGATTGGCGGAGGCGTGGAATGCCTTGCTCTGTAGGTTGTTCGGCGCGTGGTGACTGCCGGATGGGCGCGATTGCCCAAGAAAATCAGGGGATTCGTTACGAGACGGTCACGTTGTGCTGTGCCAGCCCGTGGAGCCGTCGGGTGCGATGGGCACCCGCTCGGCGGTCTGCGTGGCGCCGGTCGAGTCGGTGGCGCGGACCTCGATCTTGTGCGAGCCGGGCTCGGCGTCCCACTGCCACACCCACTGCCGCCAGCTGTCGATGCCGTCCTCGTCGCCGAGGTCGGCCCGGTGCCAGGCGCCGCCGTCGACGCGCACCTCGACGGACTCGATGCCGCGGCCCTGGGACCACGCCACGCCGGCCACGGGCACCTTCCCCTTGTCCAGCTGGGCGAACGGCTTGGGTACGTCGATCCGCGAGGAGGTCTTGATGGGGGCCTCGGCGGCATACCCGCGCGTCGTCCAGTAGGCCTTGAAGTCGGCGAAGCGGGTGACCTCGAGGTCGACGAGCCACTTCGTCGCCGAGACGTAGCCGTAGAGGCCGGGCACGACCATCCGCACCGGGAACCCGTGCGCGAGGGGCAGCGGCTCGCCGTTCATGCCGACCGCGATCAGCGCGCCGCGCTCGGGTGTCGTCAGCGCGGAGAGCGGGGTGCCGATCGTCATGTCGTCGGCGCTGGTCGACTTCACCGCGTCGGCGCCGTCGACCACGCCGGCCTCGCGGAGCAGGTCGCGCACGGGCACGCCGAGCCAGGTCGCGTTGCCGACGTACGGCCCGCCCACCGGGTTCGACACGCACGTCAGCGTGATCCGGCGCTCGACGAGGCGCCGCGAGAGCAGGTCGGCGAAGTCCAGCTCGATCTCGCGGTCGACCATCCCGTGGATGCGCAGCCGCCAGGTGTCGACGGGCACGTCGGGGACCCGCAGCGCGGTGTCGACGCGGTAGAACTCCTTGTTCGACGTCAGGTACGGCGTGATGCCCGGCACGTCGAGGACGGTCCCCCGGGGAACGGCCGGCGCGGGGGAGACCGCACGGGGCAGGACCACGTCGCCGCGCTGGGCGGCCGCCGCGGACCCGCCGAACGCCTGGCGCACGCCGCCGCCGGCCGCGGCGACCGCCCCGACCGCCAGCGCCGACGCGAGGAACCGGCGCCGGTCGAAGGCCGCCGGCAGGTCGTCGCCGTGCACGCGGGCGGGCAGCAGCTCGCCGAGGAGCAGCCGCGGCTTGGCGGGGTCGTCGCCGGCGTGCCTCGGTGGTGTTCCTGCGCGCGGCGCTGTCGAGGGTGTCCGCGCCCGGATCGTCGGCGGTGCGGCGCTGCCGGGCGGAGGGTGCTGCGGACCCCGCGGGGCCCGTGGGTGCGGTGGCCACCGGAGCCTCACGGCCCGACGGTGCCGGCGTCCGCAGGGTCCGCAGCAGCACGAGGAGGGCGAGTGCCCCGACCAGGACGAGGGCGAGCGCGGGCAGCAGGCGCAGCCCGAGGCCGGCGGTCGAGGAGCGGTCGGTCGCGGCGGCGGCGGCGGCCACGGCGCCCAGCGTCAGGAACGCGCCGAGCGCGAGCCGGGGCCGGCGGACGCCGACCATCCCGATCAGCACCGCCAGGACGCCCACGGTGGCGACCACGCCGCCGATGAGGATCGCCTTGTCGTGCGACCCGAAGTGCTCGATGGCCCACTCCTTGAGCGGGCGGGGCGTGGTGTCGACCGCGCGGTTGCCGACGGCCAGCAGGGGCGAGGTGACGCCCGTGAGCAGCGCGGTGGCCGCCTCCGAGACGGCCACCGCGGCCACGCCCGCCAGAGACCGACGGCACCGCCGCTCCCCCAGAGTCGGCGGTGCCGCGGTCGTGGTGGGACCCGAGGGCCGTGGGTGCGACATGGTGCGTGGTTCGGCGCCGGCCGGTCCCGGATGGGTCCGCGGCCGTCACGAAAGGGACGAAGGGGGCGTCGGTCGGGTTCCCTGGGCCGGTGCGGACCGCTGAGGCACACTGGACCCGCGCACGGCTGACGGCGGAGGAGGGGGGCCGAGGTGCGGCGACGACGGCACGCCCACGGGCCCGCTCGGGTGGCGGCGCTCGCGCTGGCGTCCTGCCTGGCGGGCCTGCTGGCCGCCTGCTCGCCGACCGACGGCGCGACCTCCACCCCGACGCGCGCCGGCGACCCGTCGAGGAGCCCGTCCGCCACGGTCCCGTCGGCCGGCCCGTCCCCCGGGACGGGCACCACCGAGAGTCCGTCGGCGGCGAGCGGGTCGGCGTTCGCCGTACCCGACCCCGGGCCACTGGTGCCGCCGCTGCGCACCGCCGACGTGCTCGTCACCAGCAGCCGCACGCTCCCGGCCGCCGTCCGCACCCGGCTGCTCGGCGTGCGCGGGGTGGTCGCCGCGCTGCCGATCTCGGTCGCCTCGCTCTCGTCCAACGGGCGCACGCTGACGATCGCGGCGGCCGACCCCGGGCGGTTCCGACCTTCACCCAGGTGCAGTCCGCGCAGTCCGACGCGGTGTGGGCGCGGGTCGCCGACGGGGAGGTGGCGGTGGACCCGTCGCTGCCGCAGCGGCTCGAGGACCCGAAGGGCTACCTGCGCCTCGGGTCGACCGAGGACGCCCCCGAGGTGCACATCGGGGCCTACGCGCCGATGGTCCGGCAGCTCTCGGCCGTCGTGAACGACAAGCGGGGCGCCCAGCTCGGGATGCCGCGCCACAACGCGCTGCTCGTCTCGACCGGCACCGTCACGCCGTCGGCGATCATGCCGGCGCTCAAGCGGGCGGCGGGTGCGGGACGGACCCTGCAGACGCTGGCGCTCGAGTTCGACGCAGGCGTCTCGCAGACGGCGGTGCTGTCCGCGGGCTCGGTCACCGACGCGGTCGGGACGTTCACCTACGTCCCGCACCCGGACGGCAGGGTCACGCCCGACCCCGCGTGGGTGCGCGAGTACATCCGCACCGAGCGGGTGCCGATCCTCGGGTCGGTCACCTGCAACAAGGGCATGCTCCCGCAACTGCGCGGCGCCCTGACCGACATCGTCCGGGCCGGGCTGGCGTCCCAGATCCACCCCGGGGAGTACGCCGGCTGCTACTACCCGCGCTACATCGCCTACGACCCGGCCAAGGGGCTCTCGCTGCACTCGTGGGGGATCGCGGTCGACCTCAACGTGCCGGGCAACCAGCGCGGCACCGTGGGCGAGATGGACCGCCGGGTGGTGGCCGTCTTCAAGCGGTGGGGGTTCGCGTGGGGCGGCGACTGGAGCTACACCGACCCCATGCACTTCGAGCTGGCGCGGGTGGTCCGCGCCGCGGGCTGAGCCCCGAGCGGAGCGCGGCTGCGCTCAGGCGCGGTTGTGGTGCTCGACGACCTGGCGGGCGACCTCGATGAGCTTGAGGTTCATGTCCTGCGAGGCCGAGCGCAGCATCGCGAAGGCGGCCTCGTCGCTGATCTTGTGGAAGGCCATCATCAGCCCGATGGCCTTGCCGATCTCGCGGTTGCTCTCCAGGCCGGCCTTGAGGGTGCCGGCGGCGCGGCGCTCGGTCGCCGCGATCACGGCCACCGTCACGAAGGACGCCAGCACGATCGCCTGGTGGACCGACTCGTCGGTCAGCGCCCCCGGGGTGTCGGCGAAGAGGTTGAGGGCGCCGGTCTTCTCGGGGCCGGTCATCAGCCGGAACCCGGCCATGCCGCGGACCGGCGTCTCGGCGAGCACCCGGGCGCTCAGCCGCGGCCAGGGCGAGCCGTCGAGGAGGTCGCTGTCGCAGTAGGCCGACTCGTCGACGATCGCGTCCAGGCACGGCCCCTCGCCGATCTCGCGCTCGTAGCGGTCGATCAGCGCCGCGACGTCGTCGCTGGCCGCCACGGTCTCGAACCGCCCGTTGCTGCGCAGCATCAGGCTGGCGCGGTCACACCCGGTCACCAGCCGGGGGGCGGCGTCGACCACGGCGGCGTACACCTCGGTGAACTCGTCGCTGGTGTAGACGAGGTCGGCGAGGCTGCGGAACAGGTCGGCGGTGGCCGTGTCGCCGACCGGACGGAGCTCGTCGCTCATCGCTGCTGTCCCTCCCTCCCCTCGTGCCCCCTTGAGCAGCGTCCCGTTGTTCCCAGGACGCGGCCACATTGTGGCACGGGGCGCCACCGACGGGAGAGCGCGAGCCCGGGGCCGGGCGCCGTCCAGGAGCCGGGGCCGACAGAGGCCCCGGCCCCCGGACGGCATACTCGGGGGCGGTCCCGTCCCCCCTGCCCCAGGAGTGCCCATGCGTTCGCTGCAGGTCGTCTCGCTCGAGGGTCCCTCCGGCCTGCGGGTCGCCGAGGTCCCCGAGCCGGTCCGCGGTCCCGGCGACGTGCTGGTCGACGTGCACGCGCTCGGGGTGAGCTGGCCGGACCTGCTGCTGAGCCGCGGGCAGTACCAGCTGCGCCCCGAGCCGCCGTTCCAGCTCGGCGTCGACTTCGCCGGCGTGGTCCGCGAGGCGCCCGAGGACAGCGGGTTCGGTCCCGGGGACCGGGTCGCCTGCGTCCTGCCGTACGGCGGCGGGGCCGACGTCGTGGCGCTGCCGGCCGACTCCGTCTTCCCGCTCCCCGAGGGCCTCGACCTCGTGAAGGCGGCCGCGATGCCGATGAACTACCTCACCGCGGAGTTCGCGCTCGGCACCCGCGCCGGGGTGCGGCCGGGCGAGACCGTGCTCGTGCACGGGGCCGCGGGCGGGGTCGGCACCGCCACCCTGCAGGTCGCGAAGGGGCTCGGCGCGCGGACCGTCGCGGTGGTGTCCACCCCGGAGAAGGCCGACTTCGCCCGCTCGCTCGGCGCCGACGAGGCGGTCCTGGTCGACGGGTTCCTGCCGGCCGTGAAGGACCTCACCGACGGCCGGGGCGTCGACGTGGTGGTCGACGTCGTCGGTGGCGACCTGATGACCGACTCCCTGCGGGCGCTGGCCACCGAGGGCCGGCTCCTGGTGGTCGGGTTCACCGGTGGCTCGATCCCCGAGGTGCGGGTCAACCGGCTGCTGCTGAACAACATCGACGTGCGCGGCGTGGGCTGGGGCGCCTACATCGGCACCCGCCCCGGGTTCATGCGCGCCCAGTGGGACCGGCTGCTGCCCCTGGTCGCCTCGGGCGTCGTGGACCCGCCGGTCGGGACGACGTACGCCTTCGAGGACGCCGCCCGCGCGCTGTCCGACCTCGACGAGCGCGTCGTCCTCGGCAAGACCGTGCTCACCCTGCGCTGACCCCGGCCCGGTTGTGGCCGATCCCTGCAGGTCGGCCTGCTTCTGGCCCCTGACTGCATGCATCCCCGCGGGCTAAGTCAGACGGTCTAAGCAACATCGGGTCAGCCTGTGCGCTCGAGGAGTTGGTTGAGTCGCTGGGCTGGGGTTTGTAGGTCCAGGGTAGGTCGGGGTCGGCGGTTGAGAGTGTCGGCGATGGCGCGCAGGTCGGCTGGGGTGTGGGTGGAGAGGTCGGTGCCTTTCTCCAGCCAGAACCGTAGGAGCCGGTTGGTGTTCTCGTTGGTGCCGCGCTGCCAGGGTGAGTGCGGGTCGCAGAAGTAGACCTTGGTGTCGAGCTCGAGTTGGATCCGCCGGTACTCGGCGAGCTCGGTGCCGCGGTCCCAGGTGATGGAGCGGCGAAGGTGCTCGGGGAGCTTGTTCATCTGCGCGATCATCGCGGTGGCCACGGTCGCGGCATCGTGGCGGCCGCCTGGTAGGTGCAACAAGATGGTGAACCGGGTGGAGCGCTCGACCAGTGTGCCGACTGCGGAGGTGTTGGCGGCGCCCATGATCAAGTCGCCTTCCCAGTGGCCGGGCACGGCCCGGTCGGTGGCCTCGGCGGGACGCTGGCGAATGGTGAACGCCTCGGCATAGACGGCTCTGCCGGCCCGAGTGGTCCTGCGAGGTTTGCGAGTGGTGCGTTTGAGGCTCAGCTGGCGGGCCAGGTCTGCTCTCAATCCGCCCCTGGCCTGCACGTAGAGGGTCTGGTAGATCGTCTCGTGGCTCACGCGTTCCTTCGTGTCGGTGCCGTGCTGTTTCTCGAGCATCGAGGCGATCAGGCCCGGGGACCACCCCTGGTCCATCCACGCCTCGATCTGACGACACAGCCCGGGGTTGGTGGTCAGCTTCAACGGCCGCGGGCGCCGCCGCGCCTCGTGCGCCCGACGATGCGCGACCGCGCCGAGGTAGCGCCCCCCACGGTCACGATGGCGAGCAATCTCGCGCCAGACCACCGACCGGTCTCGGTCGATCAACCGGCCGATCTGCGCGCACGAGAGTCCCTGCTGGACACCACCAGCGATCACCGCCCGGTCCTCACTGGTCAACGGCCGACGCAGCCCACCAGGTCGAGGCGAGATCACCCCCGGTGCGCTCCCCACGAGACCACCGCGATGCCCTGGCTGCAACGTCGTGACGTCCACCAGAGCAGACCTAGCCCACCAGTTCTGCCCCGTCCCGTGTGCCACGCCGACACGCATCGCAGCCGCCTTCAACGACACACCCGCACACACCAGATCAAAGAACGCGACACGGGTCTCGAACCCAATCAACTTCGGCAACGCGACCTCCACCATCAGCGTTGCTTCGACCACCTGAATCCGCCCGCCGATCTGCTGCGGGCATCGGCCAGAACCGGGCCGGCGGGCGGCTCAGACGAGGTCGGCGTAGTCGGGGTGCCGGTCGATCCACGCCTTGATGAAGGGGCAGCGCGGCACCACGCGCAGGCCCTCGGCGCGGGCCGCGTCGAGGCCGGCCCGCGCGAGCCGGCCGCCGACCCCCTGGCCCTCGAAGGCGTCGTCGACCTCGGTGTGGGTGAACACGATCCGGCCGTCGCGACGCTGGTACGCCGCGAAGCCGGCCACCTCACCGGAGGCGGCGACCGCCTCGAAGCGGTGCCGCTCGGGCGCGTCCTGGACGGTGACCTGGGGGCTCTCGGACATGCCCCGATCCTGGCACGGCGAGGTGTGCCCGGGGGCCGGAGGAGGCTGCGGCGCCCGCGTAGGCTGGTCGCCGTGACGATCCTCGACGACGCCCGACCGGGCATGGACCCGGCCATCCGCCCCCAGGACGACCTCTTCGGTCACGTGAACGGCCACTGGCTCGACACCACCGACATCCCCTCCGACCGGTCCTCGTGGAGCGCGTTCGTCGTGCTCGCCGACCAGTCCGAGGCGCGGGTGAAGGCGATCATCGAGGAGCTGGCCCGCAGCGAGCACGAGGCGGGCTCCAACGCCCAGAAGATCGGCGACCTCTACGCCAGCTTCATGGCCGAGGACCGCGTCGAGGCGCTCGGCGCCGACCCGATCCGCCCCGCGCTCGACGCCGCCGCCGAGATCGCGAGCGTCGAGGACCTCGTCCGCTTCGTCGGGATGCTCGAGCGCACCGGGGGCGGCGGCTTCTTCGGCGCCTACGTCAACACCGACGACCGCGACTCGGACCGCTACCTCGTCAACATCGTGCAGGGCGGACTCGGGCTCCCCGACGAGTCGTACTACCGCGAGGACAAGTTCGCCGACATCCGCACCGCCTACCTCGCCCACCTCGAGCGGGTCTTCGGCCTCGCCGGCTGGCCCGAGCCCGCCCGCGCCGCCCAGCAGGTCGTCGACGTCGAGACCCGTCTCGCGAAGGGCCACTGGGAGCGCGCGGAGACCCGCGACGTGCTCAAGACCTACAACCTGATGCCCCGCGAGCAGCTCGCCGAGCTCTGCCCGTCGCTTCCCTGGGCCACGTGGGCCGCGGCCCTCGGTGCGACCGACGCCACCATCGCCGAGACGATCGTGCAGCAGCCGTCGTACCTCCAGCACCTCTCGACCACCCTCGACGAGGTCCCGCTCGACGACTGGAAGGCGTGGGTCGCGATCCGCGTGGTGCGCGCCTCGGCGGCGTACCTCTCGAGTGCCTTCGTCGACGAGAACTTCGACTTCTACGGCAAGACCCTCAACGGCACGCCCGAGCTGCGGGCGCGCTGGAAGCGCGGCGTCGCCTTCGTCGAGGGCTCGGTGGGCGAGGCCGTCGGCGAGGAGTACGTCGGACGGCACTTCCCGCCCCGCGCGAAGGAGATGATGGTCGACCTCGTCGCCAACCTTCTCGAGGCCTACCGCCGCAACATCGAGGCGCTGGACTGGATGACCGAGGCGACCAAGCAGCGGGCCTACCGCAAGCTCGAGACGTTCCGCCCCAAGATCGGCTACCCGGACCGCTTCCGCGACTACTCGAAGCTCGTGGTGACGCCCGACGACCTGATCGGCAACGTGCGCGCCGTCGCCGCCTTCGAGACCGACCGGGAGCTGGCGAAGATCGGCTCGCCGGTCGACCGCGACGAGTGGTTCATGCTGCCGCAGCACGTCAACGCCTACTACAACCCGGGCATGAACGAGATCTGCTTCCCGGCCGGCATCCTCCAGGCGCCGTTCTTCGACGCCGACGCGGATCCCGCCGAGAACTACGGCGGCATCGGCGCGGTCATCGGGCACGAGGTCGGCCACGGCTTCGACGACCAGGGCTCGCAGTACGACGAGGCCGGCAACATGGAGAACTGGTGGACCGACGCCGACCGGGCGGCGTTCCAGGAGCGGGCCGACCGGCTGATCGCGCAGTACTCCGCCTTCGAGCCGCGCGACCTCCCCGGCGAGCACGTCAACGGCGCGCTGACCGTGGGCGAGAACATCGGCGACCTCGGGGGCATCACGATCGCCCTGAAGGCCTACCTGATCAGCCTCGACGGCCAGGAGGCCCCGGTGGTCGAGGGTCTCACCGGCGAGCAGCGCGTGTTCATGAACTTCGCGCACGTGTGGCGCTCCAAGCGCCGCAAGGAGCAGCTGCTCCAGCTGATCACGGTCGACCCGCACAGCCCGGCCGAGTTCCGCGCGAACATCGTGCGCAACCTGGACGAGTTCGTGACCGCGTTCGACGTCCAGCCCGGCGACGGCCTCTGGCTCGACCCCGAGGACCGCGTCCGCATCTGGTGAGGGCGCTCGCGCCGTCCGGCGTACGCGTGCTTCCCACGGGAAACTGCCGCTCCCCACGGGTAGTTCACCGTGGGGAGCGGCCGTTTTCCTGCATCACCTGGTAAACGGCCGACACCGCGGCAGCGGCCGGCGCGGCGGGCGCGCGGGGTCAGTGCATCAGGGTCGGCGTCGCGACCGCCTCGCCCTCGGGCGAGGTGACGGCGGGGCGGCGACGGGGGAGCAGCAGCGCGGGCACCAGGCAGAGCGCGACCAGGATCGTCGCCACCAGGAACACCTCGGCGAACGACCCGGACATGTCCGAGAACGCCTGGGGCAGCAGCCGGGGGTCGGGCTGCGCCCCGGCGTCGATCGCCCGGCGCAGCGACGTGACGGCCGAGCTGCCGTTGAACCCGTTGGTCAGCAGCACCGAGAACAGCGCGGTGCCGATCGAGGCGGCGATCTGCTGGGTGATGTTCATCAGCGTCGAGCCGCGGGCGATCTCGTGGTCCTTCAGCGTCTGCAGCGCGGAGGTCATGATCGGCATCATCGTGCCGCCCATGCCGAGGCCCATGACGAACAGCGCCCCGAGCAGGAACTGGTACGACGGGTCGGAGATGTCCACGCCGGACTGCGTGAGGGAGACGGCCGACGGGTCGATCGACACCTGGGTGAACATGGCCATGCCGACGACGATGACCGTGATGCCGGCGAGCACGATCTTGCCCGGGCCGATCTTGTCGGTCAGCACGCCCGCGATCGGCATCGTGATCATCGCGCCGAGGCCCTGCGGGGCGAGCAGGATGCCCGCGTGCAGGGTGGTCTCGCCGCGGACCTGGAGGAAGTACGACGGGAACAGCAGGCTCGCACCGAAGAACGCGATCGCGAAGAGCGACATCGCCACGACCGCCACGGACAGGGCGCGGTTGCGGAACAGGTGCAGGTCGATCAGCGGGTGCTCGGGTGCCCGGAAGAGCTCGCGCAGCACGAACAGCGCGACCAGGGCGAGACCGATCACCGCCGTGGACAGGACCTTGGTGTCCCACACGGTGCCGGCCTCGGGGATCGACGAGACGCCGTACAGGAACAGCGCGAGGCCGGGCGAGAGCAGCAGCATGCCCGGGAAGTCGAAGCTCTCCGAGGGCGTCGGGTTGTCGCGGGGCAGCACGAGGGCGGCGTACACGAGGGCGACCGCGCCGATCGGGAGGTTGATCAGGAAGATCCAGTGCCAGCTCGCGATGTCGATCAGCCAGCCGCCGAGGATGGGGCCGAAGATCGGGCCGAGCAGCATCGGCACGCCCAGGACGGCCATGACGCGGCCGATCCGCTCGGGTCCGGCGGCGCGGGTCATGATCGTCATGCCGAGCGGCATCAGCATGCCGCCGCCGAGGCCCTGCAGGACCCGGAACCCGGTGAGCATCTCCACGCTGCTGGCGGCCGCGCAGAGCACCGAGCCGCCGGTGAAGAGCAGCACCGCGAGCATGTAGAGCCGCTTGGTGCCGAAGCGGTCGGCCGCCCAGCCGGTCAGCGGGATCACCGAGGCCAGCGCCAGGGTGTAGCCGGTCATGGTCCAGGCGACCTGCGCCGGCGAGGCGGTGAACTCCTGCTGGAACGTCGGCTGCGCCACGCTCACGACGGTGATGTCGAGGATCGACATGATCGCCCCGAGCACGACCACGCCGGCGACCAGCAGGACGTCCTTGTCGAGCTTGTCCGAGGAGGTGCTGGCGAGGTGCTTGGGAGCCGGGCTCTGGTCAGTGGGTGACGTCACCGCACCAGAGTAGGTAGTCCCCCGACCTCCTCGCACGTCAAATGTGCGTGAACGCGCTCACCCCAGGACGGACTCGACCGCGGAGACCAGCCGCGGGTCGTCGGGGACCACGCCCGGCTCGAAGCGGGCGATCACGGTGCCGTCCTCGCCGACCAGGAACTTCTCGAAGTTCCACGAGATGTCGGTGCGGCCCTCCTCGTCGGCGACCTGGGTCAGGACCTCGTAGACCGGGTGCCGGCCGGGGCCGTTGACGTCGACCTTCTCGGTCATCGGGAAGGTGACGCCGTACGTCGCCGAGCAGAACTCCGCGATCTCCTCGGAGGTGCCCGGCTCCTGGCCGCCGAACTGGTTGCACGGCACGCCCACGACCGTGAAGCCGCGCCCGGAGTACGTCTCGTGGAGCTCCTCGAGGGCGGTGTACTGCGGGGTCAGCCCGCACTTCGACGCGACGTTGACGACCAGGGCCGGGTGGCCGCCGGTGATCTCGGACAGGGTGGACGGGGTGCCGTCCAGGCGGGCGATCGGGACGTCGAGAGGGCTCATGGGTCCGAGCCTAGGTGGCGTCGCGAAAACCGATCAGGCCAGGCCGGCGTCGTGCACGCAGATCGCGATCTGGACCCGGTTGTCGGCGCCCAGCTTGGTGAACAGCCGACCGATGTGCGCCTTCACCGTCGGCACGGACAGGTGCAGGCCGGCCGCGATCTCGGCGTTGGTCAGGCCGTGGCCCGACCGCCAGCGCCACCTCGAGCTCGCGCTCGGTGAGCACCCGCATCCGCTCCTTGGCCGCTCGCGTCCGGTCGGGCGCGGCCGCCCGCGGTGAGCTGCGCGATCAGCCGGGCGGTCACGCTCGGGGACAGCATCGGGTCGCCGTCGGCCACCCGGCGGATCGCGTCGACGATCGACGGGCGGCGGGGTGTCCTTGAGCAGGAACCCGCTGGCGCCGGCGCCGAGGGCGCGGACGACGTAGTCGTCGGCGTCGAAGGTGGTCAGCACGATGACCTTCGGCGGGGCGTCCCACGACTGGAGGTGCTCGGTCGCCTCGAGGCCGTCCATCCGCGGCATCCGGATGTCCATGAGCACGACATCGGGCCGGTGCTCGCGCGCGGCCATCAGCCCGTCCTGGCCGTCAACGGCCTGCGCGACGACCTCGATGTCGGGCGCGCCGCCCAGGATCATCGCCAGCCCGGAGCGCACCAGCGCGTCGTCGTCGACGAGCAGCACCCGGATCGACGCCGGCGCGGCCGCCTGCCCGGTCACGGGGTCCACGGCAGCCACCCGTGCAGCTCGAAGGTGCCGCCGTCGCGGCGGCTGTCGAGTCGGCCGCCGGCGAGCTTGGCGCGCTCGCCGAGACCGACCAGGCCGAGCCCGGAGCCGGGGGTGGCGATGCCGTTGGCGCCCGCGTGCCCGACTGCGGGCGGGGTTGCGGATCGCGGATGTCGACGCCGTCGCCGGGTGAGCCGCCGACGAGCACCCGACGGCGGTGCCGGGCGCGTGCTTGCGGGCGTTGGTCAGGCCCTCCTGGACGATCCGGTACGCCGTGCGGCCGACCTGGTCCGGCATCTGCCGCGCGTCGAGCACCAGCGTCGTCGTACTGCACGTGCATGCCGGACTCCTCGGCCTCGCCGGACCAGCGCGGCGAGGTCGGCGAAGGTCGGCTGCGGGCGCTCCGGGCGAGCGGCGGCCGGTCGCCGCGCAGCACGCCGAGCACCTGAGCGGAGGTCGGTCAGGGCCTCGTGGGACTTGGTCCTGGATCAGCTCGGCCGTGCTCGCGCATCTCGTCGGCGGTCAGGTCGGTGCGGTAGGCCAGCGCGCCGGCGTGCATGGTGACCAGCGAGATCCGGTGGGCCAGCACGTCGTGCATCTCGCGGGCGATCCGGGCGCGCTCGTCGGACTCGGGCCTGGCGCGACCCGCAGGCCCTGCTCGGCCTCGGCGGTCTCGGCCCGGTCGCGCAGCGTCCACAGCAGCTCGCGGCGGGAGCCGATGTACATCCCGCAGCACCAGCATCGCGATGGTGAAGGCCAGGCCCGACGGCGAGGTTGACCCACCAGGGGCTGTTGCTCGGTCTGCGGCTCGACCATCCGAGAAGACCTGACGCAGCCCACCATGCCGGCGATCCCGACCAGGACGACCTGCCAGACCCGGCGGCGGGTGGCCAGCGACACGGCCGCGAGCGCGCCCGGCCCTGCCGCGGTGGTGGAGAAGGCGCCGAACAGGGTGGTCAGCACGGCGACCGTGCAGCGGCCAGCGGCGGCGGTAGAACGACAGCACGAACGCGACCAGCGCCGAGCGCCAGGTCCAGCCAGAACAGCCGCGGCGGCCTGTCCCACTGGACCTCGGCGCAGTGGTCGGGCCACAGACGACCAGCGTGATGCAGCAGCGCGCAGCGCCGTAGCGCCACGGGTGCGACCGCCACGGTCAGCGGCGGGTTGTACAGCTCGGGCGAGTCGGCTCCTGCACGCTGCCCAGGCTAGGAGCCGCGGCGCGGCGGCGGCGCAGCGACCCCGGTCGTCGGCGACCCCCTACCTTAAGTCGCGACACGTCCATCCCGAGGGCCGATGCCCGAGCGGTCCGGCGTACCGGCGAGGCTCGGCGCCATGATCACAGTTGACGGGGTTTCCAAGACGTACGGCGGACTACCTGGCCGTCGACGACGTGTCCTTCGTGGCCGAGCCCGGCCGGGTGACCGGCTTCCTCGGGCCGAACGGCGCGGGCAAGTCCACCACGATGCGCATCATGGTCGGCCTCACGCCGGCCACCAGCGGGCACGTCACGATCGGCGGGCACCGCTACGCCGACCTCCCCAACCCGGGCCGCCACGTCGGCGTGCTCCTCGACGCGTCGGCGCAGCACGCCGGCCGGACCGGCCGCGAGGTGCTGACCCTCGGGCGCGCGCACGATGGGCCTGCCCGACGCAGCGCGTCGACGAGATGCTCGAGCTGGTCTCGCTCTCGCCAGAGCGAGGCCAAGCGCCGGGTCAAGCAACTACTCGCTCGGCATGCGGCAGCGGCTCGGCATCGCGCACGCGCTGCTCGGCGACCCGAGCATCCTGATCCTCGACGAGCCCGCCAACGGCCTCGACCCGGCGGGCATCCACTGGATGCGCGGGCTGCTGCAGGAGTACGCCGCGCCGCGGCGGCACGGTGCTGCTGTCCTCGCACCTGCTGCACGAGGTCGAGCGGATCGCCGACGAGCTGATCCTGATCGGCCACGGCCGGATCGTCGCCCAGGGCACCAAGCAGGAGCTGCTGCAGACCCGCGGCGCGTTCGTAAGGGCCGTCGAGCACGAGCGCTGCTCGACGCGCTCGCCCGCGAGGGCGTCGCAGCGACGTCCGTCCGGCGAGGGCATGCGCAGCGACGCCGAGGCCGATCGACATCGGCAAGATCGCCGCCGCCGACGGCATCGCCCTGATCGAGCTGCGGCCCGCCGAGGGCGCCGGGCTCGAGGAGCTGTTCCTCCAGCTCACCGCCGACACCCAGCGCGACGGCAGCCGGCCGCATGACCGCCGTCCACGACCACCGAGGGAGGTCCGCATGAGCGCGGCGACGTTCGACCCCACCCTGGCGCTCGACACGACGGGCACGCCCGCGATCCCGCCCGGCCCGGCTCGATCGGCGTCGAGCTGCGCAAGCTCGCGCGACACCCGGGCCGGCAAGTGGCTGCTGATCGCGATCGCGGCGATCACGCTCGCGATCATCGTGATCTTCTTCTTCGCCGCCGACCAGTCGGAGCGGACCTTCTCGAACTTCATGGCCATCACCGCGACGCCCCAGGGCTTCCTGCTGCCGGTGCTGGGCATCCTGCTCGTCACCAGCGAGTGGACCCAGCGCACCGCCCTGGTGACCTTCACGCTGGTCCCGGTCCGCGGGCGGGTGCTGTTCGCGAAGGTGGTGGCGGCGCTGATCGCGGGCTTCGCCGCCATCGTGGTGGCGCTCGCGATCGCCGCGCTGGCGACCGCGGTCGGCGGCGCCGACAACGCCTGGGCGAACATCGGCGTCGACGACATCGGCAAGTTCGGCCTGCTCCAGGTCAGCGGCGTCCTCCAGGGTCTCGCCTTCGGTCTGCTGTTCCTGAACTCGGCGGCGGCGATCGTGACCTACTTCGTGCTGCCCACGGCGTTCTCGATCGTCGCGTCCCTGTGGAGCGCCGCTGAACGAGATCGCCGCCGTGGGTCGACCTGGGCACCGCGCAGCAGCCGCTCTTCGGCGGGGACGCACCTGACCGGCGAGGACTGGGCCCAGCTCGGCACCGCGACCGCTGATCTGGGTGGTGCTGCCCTTCGTGCTCGGCCTGGTCCGGGTGCTCCGCGCCGAGGTGAAGTAGCCCGGCCCTGCGAGGGACGTTTACCAGGTGATGCAGGAAAACGGCCGCTCCCCATGGACTAATCCCCATGGGGAGCGGCCGTTTTCCTGCATCGACCTGGTAAACAGCCGGGCACAGGGGGCGTATGACGACGGCGCAGATCGTGTTCCCGCACCAGCTGTTCGTGGAGCACCTCGAGGCGGACCTCGACACCGTGATGGTGCTCGTGGAGCCGGACCTGTTCTTCCGGCAGTACGCCTTCCACACCCACAAGCTCGTGCTGCACCGCTCGACGATGCGGGCCTTCGAGCGAGCGGCTGCGGGAGGCCGGCTTCGCCACGGTGTACGTCGCCACGTCGGCCGACGCGAGCAGCGACGCCGCGCTGTCCGACGTACTCACCGCCAACGGGGTCACCGAGGTGACGGTCTTCGACGTCGTCGACGACTGGCTCGACCGGGACCTGCGGCGGACCTGCCGCGCGGCGGGCGCGGCGCTGACCGTCGCGGAGACGCCGGCGTTCCTCACCACGGACGCGCAGGTCGGGCGGCGTTCGAGGGGCGGTCGCGACCGCGGATGCAGCTCTTCTACGAGTCGGCAGCGCCGACGCCTGGACCTGCTGATGGACGGCGACCGGCCGGTGGGCGGCCGGTGGTCCTTCGACACCGAGAACCGCAAGCGGCTGCCCGAAGGACGTGAGCGTCCCCGAGCCGCCCGGGGCGACGCGCACCGAGCACGTCCGCGACGCGATCGAGTGGGTGCGCGCAGGAGTTCCCGGACAACCCCGGCGACCTCGGCGCCTACCACTGGCCGACCACGCACCGGCAGGCCGAGACGCTGGCTGGACCGCTTCCTCGAGGAGCGCTTCGACGGGTTCGGGCCCTACGAGGACGCCATCGCCGCCGACGAGCCGTGGCTGTTCCACGCGGTCATCAGCCCGCATGCTCAACATCGGTCTGCTCGACCCGCGCACCGTCGTCGAGCGCGCGGCGTCCTACGCCCACGAGCACGACGTCGACCTGCCCAGCGTCGAGGGGTTCGTGCGCCAGGTGATCGGCTGGCGGGAGTACATGCGCGCCGTCGTACGTCGTGCACGGCCGCGCCATGCGCACGCGCAACCTGCTGGGGCTGACCCGCGACCTCGGCGAGGGCTGGTGGGACGGGTCGACCGGGCTGGACCCCGTCGACACCGTCGTATCGACGGGTGCTCCGCCACGGCTACGCCCACCACATCGAGCGGCTGATGGTGCTCGGGAACGCGATGCTGCTGCTGCGCACCGACCCCGACGAGGTCTACGAGTGGTTCATGACGCTGTTCGTGGACGCCTACGACTGGGTGATGGTGCCCAACGTCTACGCGATGAGCCAGTTCTCCGGCGGCGAGCTCGTCACCACCAAGCCGTACGTGTCGGGCAGCAACTACCTGCGCAAGATGAGCGACTTCCCCGCGGGCGACTGGACGATGGCGTGGGACGCGCTCTACTGGGAGTTCGTGGCCGACCACCGCGACGGCTTCGCCGCCAACCCGCGCAGCAGCTTGGCGGTGCGCACCTACGACCGCATGGACAGCGGCCGCCGCGACGAGCTCGCCACCGTCGCCGCCGAGTGGCTGGGCCGCGGCTGACCTAGGCGCGCAGCGCCTCGCTCAGCAGCGCCGCCTGGGTGCGCAGCTCGCGGCCGCGGTCCGCGCGGCCGAGACCGTCGTAGACCCGCGCGGCCGACTCGAGGTCGCTCACCTCGGCGGCCACGATCGCCCGGACCGCGTCCTCGTCGAGCACCGCTCGCGGCACGTCCGAGGCGCCGGCGCCGAGGCGGCTGGCCTCGACCGCGCCGGTCCCGTCGCGCTGCGTCGGCACCGCCTCCGCGTTGTCGATCGCGGCCAGGGTCGAGCGCAGCACCTCGACCGTGCTGCGCTGCCGCTCGCGCAGGGCGGTCCGCAGCGCGTCACGAAGGTCCTCACGCAGGCTGGTCGCCACCCCCGCAGCGTAGCGGCGGCTGGCACGATCGGGCCATGCACACGCTGCGCACGCCCGACGACCGCTTCGACCTCCCCGGCGTCGCGCCCGCGCAGCTACGCCGAGGTCCCCGACGGCGACGGCGGCTCCCTCCGGATGGCGTACGTCGAGATCGGGACCGCCGGACGGGCCGGTCGTCCTGCTGCTGCACGGCGAGCCGAGCTGGTCCTTCCTCTACCGGCACGTCGATCGACGTCCTCACCGCGGCGGGGATCCGCTCGGTGGTGCCCGACCTGGTCGGCTTCGGCCGCTCCGACAAGCCCACCGAGCAGGC
This sequence comes from uncultured Actinomycetota bacterium, assembly GCA_963781745.1. Classification (GTDB taxonomy): domain Bacteria; phylum Actinomycetota; class Actinomycetes; order Propionibacteriales; family Nocardioidaceae; genus Nocardioides_B. The sequence continues at coordinate 84,794 of CAWAHH010000015.1, forward strand.
CGACCACACCTACGCCCGCCACGTCGAGTGGGTCCGCGCGCTGGCCTTCGACGTGCTCGACCTGCGCGACGTCGACGCTGGTCGGCCAGGACTGGGGCGGCCTGATCGGCCTGCGGCTGGTCGCCGAGCACCTGGACCGGTTCGCCGGGGTGGTCGCCGCCAACACCGGCCTGCCGACGGGCGACCTGCCGATGCCCGAGGTGTGGTGGCGGTTCCGCGACGCGGTCGAGCGGGCCGAGATGCTCGACGTCGGGCGGCTGGTGCGGCGGGCTGCGTGCGCCCGATGGACGACGCCGTGCGGGCGGCCTACGACGCGCCGTTCCCCGACGAGTCGTTCAAGGCCGGGCCGCGGGTGATGCCGACGCTCGTGCCGACCGCCCCGGACGACCCCGCGACCAGGCGAACCGAGCCGCCTGGGACACGCTGACGCACGCTGACCTGCCCTTCCTCGTCGCGTTCAGCGACGGCGACCCGATCACCGCCGGGATGGGCCCGATCCTGCAGCGCGCGATGCCGGGCGCGCGCGGTCGCGAGCACCCGGTCGTCGCGGGCGCCGGGCACTTCCTGCAGGAGGACGCCGGCGAGCGACTCGGCGAGATCGTCCGCGGCTTCGTGCTCGGCCTGCCCGAGGTGTGAGCCACCGGGCATCTGGGTAGGCCGAGAAGGTTGGGTGAGCACAACCTCTCTCTCGGGAGGCCCGATGGCCATCACCGCGCCGGCGCCGCACGCCGTACCCCCTCACCCCGGACCAGCGCAACGCCTTCACCGCCGCCCTGCTGGGCTGGACGATGGACGCGTTCGACTACTTCATCGTGGTGCTGGTCTACGCCGACATCGCCGCGGACTTCGGCACCGTCCAAGGAGAAGGTCGCGTTGCTGACCACGGTCACGCTGCTGATGCGGCCGGTCGGCGCGCTGCTCTTCGGGCTCTGGGCCGACCGGGTCGGGCGGCGGATCCCGCTGATCGTCGACGTGCTGTTCTACTCCATCGTCGGGTTCCTGTGCGCGTTCGCGCCGAACCTCACCGTGCTGATCGTGCTGCGCCTGCTCTACGGCATCGGCATGGGCGGCGAGTGGGGCCTCGGCGCCGCGCTGGCGATGGAGAAGATCCCGCGCGAGCGGCGCGGCTTCTTCTCCGGCCTGCTGCAGGAGGGCTACTCCTTCGGCTACCTGCTGGCGGCGGTCGCCTACCTCGTCGTCAGCGAGGCGCCGGGCTGTCCTGGCGCTGGCTGTTCGCGCTCTCGATCGTCCCGGCGCTGATCAGCCTGCTGATCCGCACCCGCGTCCAGGAGTCGGAGGTATGGAAGGACAGCCGCGAGCAGATGCAGGTGACCCGGACCCGGGTGCGCGACGTGCTGCTCCACGGCGAAGGTGCTGCGGCGGTTCGGCTACCTGGTCCTGCTGATGACCGCGTTCAACTGGATGAGCCACGGCACCCAGGACGTCTACCCGACCTTCCTCAAGGCCACCGACCAGGGCGGCGCAGGGCTCTCGGAGTCCACGGCGCTGATCATCGCGATCATCTACAACATCGGCGCGATCATCGGCGGGCTGGTCGTTCGGCACGCTCTCGGAGCGCTTCGGCCGCCGCACACGATCGCGTTCTGCGCCGTGCTCGGGCTGCCGATCGTGCCGCTGTTCGCCTTCTCCACGCACCGCCGCGATGCTCTGCCTGGGCTCGTTCCTGATGCAGGTCGTGGTGCAGGGCGCCTGGGGCGTGATCCCGGCGCACCTGACCGAGATGTCGCCCGACGCCATCCGCGGCTTCTACCCCGGCGTGACCTACCAGCTCGGCAACGTGTTCGCCGCGCTCAACCTGCCGATCCAGGAGCACCTCGCGGCCTCGCACGGCTACCCGCTTCGCGCTCGACGGTCACGATCGTCCCGGTGCTGGTCGTGGTCGCCGGCGTGGTGCTGCTCGGCACGGAGGCGAAGGGCGTGGAGTTCGGCAGCTCGCCCGCGGAGGCGAAGGCGTCCGTGTGAGCGGTCCCGTGCCGCGACGGGCCTTGGCGGCTGAGACAGTGGAGCCGTGAGAGCCCTGCTGCTGGAGAACCTGCACCCCCTCGCCACGACCATCCTCGAGGCCGCCGGGGTCGAGGTCGAGTCCCGCGCCGGCGCGCTGGACGAGGACGAGCTGGTCGCCGCGCTCGAGGGCGTCGAGCTCCTCGGCATCCGGTCCAAGACGGAGGTCACCGAGCGCGTCCTCGACGCCCGCCCGGACCTGGTCGCGGTCGGCGCGTTCTGCATCGGCACCAACCAGATCGACCTGGCCGCGGCCACCACGCGCGGGATCGCGGCCTTCAACGCGCCGTACTCCAACACCCGCTCGGTCGTCGAGCTCGCGGTCGCCAACCTGATCGCGATGGCCCGCCGGCTGACCGTGCGCGACAAGGCGCTGCACGGCGGCGTGTGGGACAAGTCCGCGTCGGGCAGCCACGAGGTGCGCGGCCGCTCGCTCGGGATCGTCGGCTACGGCAACATCGGCTCGCAGCTCTCGGTCGTCGCGGAGATGCTGGGCATGCAGGTCTACTTCTACGACACCGACGACAAGCTCGCCCTCGGCAACGCCCGGCGCTGCTCGTCGCTCGAGGAGCTGCTCGACACCGCCGAGACGATCACGCTGCACGTCGACGGCCGCGCGGGCAACGCCGGCATCTTCGGCGCCGAGCAGTTCGCCCGGATGCGGCCGCGGTCGCTGTTCCTGAACCTGTCGCGCGGCTTCGTGGTCGACTACGACGCGCTGCGGGACGCGCTTGTCTCCGAGCATCTCGCCGGCGCCGCCGTCGACGTGTTCCCCAGCGAGCCCAAGCGCCGCGGCGACCCCTTCGACTCGCCGCTGCGCAACCTGCCCAACGTCATCCTCACCCCGCACGTCGGCGGCTCGACCGAGGAGGCCCAGGAGGACATCGGCCGCTTCGTCGGCGGCAAGCTGCGCGACTACGTCGCCACGGGCTCCACGTCGCTGTCGGTGAACCTGCCCACCCTCACCCCGGGGCGTACGTCGCACGCGCAGCGGATCGCGCACATCCACCAGAACACGCCGGGCGTGCTCGCGCACGTCAACCAGGTCCTCGCCGAGCACGACGTGAACATCGGCGGGCAGGTGCTCGCCACCCGGGGCCACACGGGCTACGTCGTGACCGACACCGACTCCCCGATCTCCGAGGACGTGCTGGCGGCGCTGCGCGCGGTGCCGGACTCGGTGCGGCTGCGGGTCATCGACTGATCCGAGCCGGTCGGGGTCGGGGGCGGCGCCCGTCCCCGGCCGTCAGCGGCGCAGCCACTCACCGAGACCCGCCTCGACCATCAGGAGGCGGGCGTCCGCCTCCCGGTCGGCGGCGACCAGGACCCGCTGCTGGATGAAGAAGGTCGAGCCCTCCATCACGCTCATGTCCCGGTCGGCCACGTGGTGCGGGATCTCGGCCTCCCGCAGCAGGCCGCCGACGACGGCCAGCAGTCCGGGGTCGTTGGTGCGGAGCAGCTCGACCACGCGGGCTCAGCCGTCCTGGACGACGAACGCGCAGAACTCGTTGCCGTCGGGGTCGGCCAGCACGGTCCACCCGATCTCGTCGTCCTGAGGTCGCAGCACCGTGGCGCCGGCGGCGACCAGGCCGTCGAGGTCGGAGGTCGTGACGTCGAGGTGGATGCGGTTCTTGACGGTCTTGGGCTCCGGGACCGGCGCGAAGTCGAGGGTCTCGAACGGCGTGCCCGGGATGTCCTCGACGTAGGAGTAGCCCTCCTCGTCGGCGACGCGGGCGCCGAGCACCTCGGCCCACCAGGCGGCGATGCGGTGGGAAGCCTCCGCCGAGTCGGCGGTGTCGATGCCGATCTCGTAGAGGCGCCGGGTGATCTCGCCCTCGCGCACGAACACGCACAGCTCGCCGCCCTCGGGGTCGGCCATCTGCGTCCAGCGGTAGGAGTCGGCGTCGAGGACCGTGGCTCCCGCGGCCTCGACCTCCGCCACCGAGGAGGCGTTGACGTCGAGGTGCATCCGGTGCTTGGCCGTCTTCGGCTCCGGGACCGTGTTGACCCAGATCGTGTGCTGCGGAGTCGGGCCGGTGAGGTAGGCGTCCCCGCCGTCCTGGAGGTGCAGCTCGAGGTCGAGCACCCTCGCCCAGAAAGCCCCCAGGGCGGCGTGCGTCGTTGGCGTCGATGCAGAGGTCCTTGAAGGTCGCGAGAGCCATGCGCAGCACCCTAGGACCCGCCACCCCCAGGACGGGGTGGGACGCCCAGCGACCGCAGCGCCATCTCCTCGAGCATCGCGCGCATCTGCGCGCTCGGGGAGCAGGGCGCTGTGCGGGGTGGAGTTGATCAGCCCGAAGGCCGCGTGGGCCATCGCGCGGGCGCGGCGCGGCGTCAGGCCGGGGTGCAGCTCGCAGAGCCGGTCGGCCCACAGCTCGACGTACCTCCGCTGCAGCGTGCGCACCCGCTCGCGCGCCGCCTCCGGCAGCGAGGCCCAGTCGCGGTCCTGGACGACGATCAGCGGCTTGTGGCGCAGCGCGAAGTCGACGTGCCAGGCGACCAGCGCCGCGCAGCGCCGCGGCGGCGTCGGGGGCGGCCTCCGAGCGCTCCCGGCCGACGGCCAGCAGCTGCTCGCTGATGTCGACGAGCATCTCGGCGAGCATGGCGTCCTTGGACGGGAAGTGCTTGTAGAGCGCCGGGCCGGAGATCCCGCACGCCGCGCCGAGCTCGACGACCGAGACGCCGTGGAAGCCGCGCTCGGCGAACAGGGTCGCGGCGGTGCCGAGGATCTGCTCGCGACGGGTGGCGGCCACGGGGCCAGAGTAGCGGAGTGGTTAACGATCGCTAACCTACGGTCGGGCAGGTGGCGACTGGCCACGATGCCGGACGGCCACATGACGCCTGGTGGACGAGCTGCGCGAGCGGCTGGCCGTCGTGCGGCAGGGCGGCTCGGAGTCCGCGCGCGCGCAAGCACCTCGACCGCGGCAAGCTGCTGGCCCGCGACCGGGTCGACCGGCTGCTCGACCCCGGCAGCCCGTTCCTCGAGCTCGAGCCCGCTGGCCGCGACCGGGATGTACGGCGACGCCGTGCCCGTCCGCCGGCATCGTCACCGGCATCGGCCGGGTCAGCGGCCGCGAGTGCGTGGTCGTCGCCAACGACGCCACCGTCAAGGGCGGCACCTACTACCCGATGACGGTCAAGAAGCACCTGCGCGCGCAGGAGGTGGCCCGGGCCAACCGGCTGCCGTGCCTCTACCTCGTCGACTCCGGCGGCGCGTTCCTGCCGATGCAGGACGAGGTGTTCCCCGACCGGGAGCACTTCGGCCGGATCTTCTTCAACCAGGCCAACCTCTCCGCCCAGCGGCATCCCGCAGGTCGCCGCGGTGATGGGCTCCTGCACGGCCGGCGGCGCCTACGTCCCGGCGATGTCCGACGAGACGGTCATCGTCAAGGACCAGGGCACGATCTTCCTCGGCGGCCCGCCGCTGGTGAAGGCCGCGACCGGCGAGGTCGTCACCGCCGAGGACCTCGGCGGCGGCGACGTGCACGCCCGCAGGTCCGGCGTGGTCGACCACCTGGCCGACGACGACGCGACGCGCTGGCGATCGTGCGGTCGATCGTGGCGACGTTCGAGCGCGCCGCGGCGCCCGTCGCCCGCGGCCGCGCCGAGCCGGAGGAGCCCGCCGAGGACCCCGCAGGGGCTCTACGACGTGGTGCCGACCGACTCGCGCACGCCGTACGACGTCCGCGAGGTGATCCGCCGGGTCGTCGACGGCAGCCGGTTCCACGAGTTCAAGGCGCTCTACGGCGAGACGCTGGTGTGCGGCTTCGCGCGGATCTGGGGCTACCAGGTCGGCATCGTCGCCAACAACGGCATCCTGTTCTCCGAGTCGTCGCTCAAGGGCGCGCACTTCATCGAGCTGTGCAACCAGCGCGGCATCCCGCTGGTGTTCCTGCAGAACATCACCGGCTTCATGGTCGGCCGGGAGTACGAGAACGGCGGCATCGCCCGCGACGGCGCCAAGCTGGTCACCGCCGTCGCCTGCTCGGTGGTGCCCGAAGTTCACCGTCGTCATCGGCGGCTCGTTCGGCGCCGGCAACTACGGCATGTGCGGGCGCGCCTACGACCCGCGCTTCCTGTGGATGTGGCCGAACGCCCGGATCTCGGTGATGGGCGGCGAGCAGGCCGCCTCCGTGCTGGCGACCGTCCGCCGCGACGGCCTCGAGGCCCGCGGCGAGGAGTGGTCGGCCGAGGACGAGGAGGCGTTCAAGGCGCCGATCCGCGACGCAGTACGAGCACCAGGGCTCGCCGTACTACTCCACCGCCCGGCTCTGGGACGACGGCGTCATCGACCCCGTCGACACCCGCCGCGTGCTCGGCATGGGGCTCGCCGCCGCCGCCAACGCGCCGGTCCCCGAGCCGTCGCTACGGCGTCTTCCGGATGTGATGACCGGCCGATGACCATCTCCGACCGCTCGCTGCGTCGCCAACCGCGGCGAGATCGCGCTGCGGGTGATCCGCGCCGCCCGCGCCCGCGGGCCTGCGCACCGTCGCGGTCTACTCCGACGCCGACCGCGAGGCGCCGCACGTGCGCGCGGCCGACGTCGCGGTGCGGATCGGCCCGACGCCGCCGCGAGTCCTACCTCGACGATCGAGGCGATCCTCGAGGCCGCCCGGCGCACCGGTGCCGACGCCGTCCACCCCGGCTACGGCTTCCTCTCCGAGCGGGCGCCTTCGCCCGCGCGGTCGTCGAGGCCGGGCTGGTCTTCGTCGGCCCGTCCGCCGGACGTGATGGACCGGATGGGCCGCAAGGACGTCGCCCGCGAGATCGCCGTCGCGCGCCGGCGTGCCGGTCGTGCCGTCCGCGGAGCTCGCCGGTGCCTGACGCTCGACGCCGAGCGCCGTCGGCTTCCCGCTGCTGGTCAAGGCCGCGGCCGGCGGCGGCGGCAAGGGCATGCGGATCGTCCGCGACCCGGCCGACCTCGACGCGGCCGTGGCCGCGGCCCGGCGCGAGGCGCTGCAGCGCGTTCGGCGACGACACGATGCTGGTCGAGCGGTACGTCGAGCACGGCCGCCACGTCGAGGTGCAGGTGCTCGCCGACGCGCACGGCAACGTCGTGCACCTCTTCGAGCGGGACTGCTCGGCGCAGCGCCGCCACCAGAAGGTGATCGAGGAGGCGCCGGCCCCGACGATCTCCGACGACGTCCGCGACGGCTGCTGACCGAGTCGTCGGTCGCGCTGGCCCGGCGAGGTCGGCTACGTCAACGCCGGCACCGTGGAGTTCCTCGTCGGCCGGCGAGCCGGCGCGCAGGAGGTGTTCTTCCTGGAGATGAACACCCGGCTCCAGGTCGAGCACCCGGTCACCGAGGCGGTCACCGGGCTCGACCTGGTCGCAGCTGCAGCTCGCGGTCGCCGCGGGCGAGCCGCTGCCGTTCGCGCCAGGAGGACGTCACCTGCACCGGCCACGCCATCGAGGCGCGGGTCTACGCCGAGGACGCCTTCGACGGCTTCCTGCCGCAGGCCGGCGTCGCCGAGCTGGTGCGCTGGTCCGCCGCGGGCCCGGGTCGACGCCGCCCTGGAGTCCGGGCAGACGCGTCAGCACGTCGTACGACCCGATGCTCGGCAAGGTGATCGTGCACGGCCCGACCCGCGAGGCCGCCCGCCGCGCGCTGGTCGCCGCCCTCGACGACACCGCGATCCTCGGCCTCACCACCAACCTCGGCTTCCTGCGCGGGCTCGCCGACTCCGACGCGTTCCGCGACAACGAGGTCGACACCGCCTGGCTGGACCGCACCCCGACGCCATCCGGCCGCACGGCGTCGAGACCGCCGCCGCTGCTCGGCGCCTGGGCGCTGGCGACCGCGCACACCGGGCCGGCTCCGGCGCGGCGACCTGGCGGCGCCACCCGTTCGGCGTCGGCGACGGCTGGCGGCTCGCCGGCCGCCCGCGGCCGTACCCGGTCGAGCTGGTCGTGGCCGGCGAGACCGTGCTGTTCGCCGTCGACCCCGCCGGTCGGCGTCACGCTCGGGGCCAGCGGGCCTGGACGGTGCACCCGATCGCCGCCGAGGACGGGGTGCTCCGGCTCGAGGTCGACGGCCTCGTCCACGAGGCCGCCGTCCGGGTCGGCCCGCACGCGGTCGCGGTGGCCTACCTCGGCAGCACGTACGCCTTCGGCCGCCCGACGCGTTCGGCCCCGGCGCGCGCGTCGCGGCCTCCGACGGCACGGTCGCTCGCCCCGATGCCCGGCACCGTGCTCGCGGTCGCGCGTGGCCGAGGGCCAGGAGGTCGCCGCGGGCGACGTGCTCGGCGTGATGGAGGCGATGAAGATGGAGCTGTCCCTGACGGCGCCGGTCGCCGGGACGGTGACGCGACCGTCGGCGGCCGGCGACCGGCGACCAGGTGCGCCCTCGGCGCCGTGCTGTCTTCGTGGTCGAGGCGGACCCGGCGAGGGCCGTCGTGAGCGCTGCCCCAGGTGGTGCGCGACCGCGGCCTGCCCGAGCGCGTCACGATCTACGAGGTCGGCCCGCGCGACGGCCTGCAGAACGAGAAGGCGCTGGTCTCCACCGACGTGAAGGCGGAGTTCGTCCGGCGCCTGCTCGGCGCCGGGCTGCCGGTCGTGGAGTCGACCAGCTTCGTGCACCCCCGCTGGGTGCCCCAGCTCGCCGACGCCGCCGAGCTGCTCGACGCGCTGCGGACGAGCGACGGCCTCGACCTGCCCGTGCTGGTCCCCAACGAGCGCGGCCTGGACCGGGCCCTGGAGAAGGGCGTGCGGCACGTCGCGATCTTCGGCAGCGCCACCGAGACCTTCGCGCAGCGGAACCTCAACCGCAGCCTCGACGAGCAGTTCGCGATGTTCGAGCCGACCGTGGCCCGCGCCCGCGAGCCGGCCTCGACGTGCGCGCCTACGTCTCCATGTGCTTCGGCGACCCCTGGGAGGGCGAGGTCCCGGTCGAGCAGGTCGTCGAGGTCGGCCGCCGGCTGTTCGACCTCGGTGCGTCGCAGCTCTCGCTCGGCGACACCATCGGCGCGGGTACGGCGGGTCACGTCGAGGCGCTGCTCGCCGCGTTCAACGAGGCCGGCCTCGCGAACGAGTCGCTGGCGGTGCACTTCCACGACACCTACGGTCAGGCGCTGTCGAACGCGACGGCCGCCCTGCGCCACGGCATCACCACGTTCGACGCGTCGGCGGGCGGGCTGGGCGGCTGCCCCTACGCGAGGAGCGCCACCGGCAACCTCGCCACCGAGGACCTCGTCTGGCTGCTCACCGGGCTCGGCATCGAGCACGGCGTCGACCTCGGCCGGCTCGTCGAGACGTCGGTGTGGATGGCCGGCGAGCTCGGCCGGCCGAGCCCCTCGGCGGTCGTCAAGGCCCTCGCCGGGCCGACCGGGCGTAGGGCACACTTTCCCGCATGACTCGCGTCGTGTACCTGCACGTGGGTGCGCCGAAGACGGGGACGACGTACCTCCAGGACCGCCTGGCGCTCAACCGCAGCTCGCTGGCGAGGCACGGCGTGCACTACCCGATCGGGCTGCAGGCCAGCCACTTCCGGCCGGCGCTGGACCTGCTCGACATGTCCTGGGGCGGCCAGCGCGAGGACGTCGCCGGCGAGTGGGACGCGCTGATGGGCCGGGTCCGGCGGCACAACGGGACCGTCGTGGTCTCCCACGAGATCCTCGCCGGCGCTCGGCCGCGGCAGGTCAAGCGCGCGATGGCGGGCCTGCGCGGCAGCGAGGTGCACCTCGTCTACTCCGCGCGCGACCTCGCCCGGCAGATCCCCGCGGAGTGGCAGGAGGGCGTCAAGCACCGGCGCCGCCGCGGGTTCGGTGCGTTCCTGACGGCCGTGCAGGCCTCGCGCCGGACCCGGCCGACCATGTGGTTCTGGCGGGTGCAGAGCCTCCCCGACGTGCTGAGCCGGTGGACCCGCGGGCTGCCGCCCGAGCGGGTGCACCTGGTGACCGTGCCGCAGGCGGGCGCGCCGCGCGACCTGCTGTGGCAGCGCTACTGCGAGGCCTTCGGCATCGACCCGGCCTGGGCGCCCGAGCAGGAGGCCCGCGAGAACGTCTCCATCGGCGCCGCCGAGACCACCCTGATCCGCAAGCTCAACCGGCGGCTGCGCCAGGCGGGACTGCCCTCGGAGGAGTACCGCCGCCTGGTCCGCGAGCTCGTCGTCCACGAGACCCTCGCCCGGCGCCCGCACATGGAGCGGGTCACGCTCCCGCCCCAGGCCTTCCCCTGGGCGACCGAGGTCGCCGAGGAGTGGATCGAGTGGGTCGAGGGCTCCGGCATCCACGTCGTCGGCGACGTCGCCGACCTCCGCCCGGTGCCCCCTCCGGTCGACAGGCCGTGGGTCAACCCGGACCGGCCGAGCCGGCCGCAGATGGTCGACGCCGCGCTCGACGCGATGGTCACGCTGGCCCTCGAGGCGGCCAAGCGGCCTGACCCCAACGAGCAGCTGGCCGCGAAGATCGGCCGGGCGGCCCGGAGGCTGCGGCGCTAGTGGCCGGTGCCTACGAACGGACCGCCTGGGCCTGGGCCGAGCACCTGCGCGGGGGCGGCACCACGCCCTGGCGCGCGTGGGTGGCGTCGTCGCCGCAGCCTGCGGGCGACCCGCCCGTCGGGTGGTCGGTGCCCGGGGCAGCGCAGCTGGAGTTCGTACGCCGGGCGGGGCTGGCCGTCGCCGGCGACGCCCCGTCGTCGGCCGGCCTCCGGGTGCTCGCCGACCTCGTGCTCAGCCGGTCCGGACCCGGCCGCGGCCTCGGGCAGCAGCCGCTGACCTGGGACGCGGGTGGTGCGTCTCGCTTCGGGACCCCGCCGGCGGACCCGTCCCAGGTGCCCGACGAGGAGCTGGTCCGGGTCGGGGTGGGTGCCCTGACCGACCAGCTGCTGCGGTCCGGGGAGCCACCCGCGGTCGCAGCGCCGCGGCGCCCGCTCGCCGCGCGGCTGCGCCGGCACCGCGCCGTCGAGGCCGTCGGCGCCCCGCTCACCACCTCGGCCGTGCGCGCCGCCCTGGTCGACGCGGGGCACCGCGAGGGCGGCCGGGCGCCGGTCGTCGTGGTGCTCGCCGCGCCGTTCGACGAGGCGCTCGCGCAGGTCTGGTCCGCCCGCGTGCAGCGGGGCGCCCCCGTGCGGTGGGCCGGGTTCGCGGAGCGCTGGGCCACCCGCACCGACCTGCCGCCCTCGGCCGACCTGCCCGCACTGGCCCGGCGAGCCACCGAGCGCCATGGCGCCGCTGCGGTGCACGTCGTCGTGGTCCCCGGTGGCGCGGGGACAGCCCTGGCCGCGGTCGCGGCGGTCCTGGGCGTCCCGGTGCCGGCCGCACCCGCGGTGGACCGGCCGCGCTGGCGGCACCTCGCCCCGGCGGCGACCGACCTGCTGCGCCGGGTCAACGGCGTGCTGACCGTGCGGGCGCACGCCGAGCGGCACGACGTACTCACCCGGCGGCTGGCGGCCCTCCTCGCCTCGCCGGCGTCGTCGGGGACCGCGCTGACCCTGCCGGAACGGCACCAGGAGTGGGCCCGCGAGCGGGCGGCCGCGATGGCCGAGGAGCTGTCGGCCGGCGGCTACAGTGTGCACGGCGACCTCGGTGGAGTGCTGCCCCGTCCCGCCGGGGTGCCCACCCGGCCGGCGCTGGGGGAGGTGCTCGACCTGGCCGTGACGGGGTGCCTGCGGATGGCGGGCGACGACGAGCGGATGCGGCGGGCGGAGGAGCGCGACCGGTGAACGACCCCGGCAGTCCCTCGGCCGCCCGGCGCCGCGTGCTCGTGCACGTCGGAGCGCCGAAGACCGGGACCTCCTTCGTCCAGGACGTGCTGTGGCAGCACCGCGAGTCCCTCGCCGAGCAGGGCATCCTCTACCCCGCCGACCGCTTCGACGAGCACTTCCTGGCTGCCCTCGACCTGATGGAGCTGCACTGGGGCGGCCTGGAGAAGCAGGCCGTGGGCGCCTGGGACCGCCTCGCCGAGCGGGTCCGCGGCTGGGACGGCACGGTCATCGTGTCCCACGAGATCCTCGCCACCGCGACGCGCCAGCAGGTGCGCCGCGCGCTCGACTCGTTCGGCGACGCCGAGGTGCACGTCGTGCTGTCCGCGCGCGACCTGGTCCGCCAGATCCCGGCCGAGTGGCAGGAGAACGTCAAGCACCGGCGGACCCTCGGCTTCCGCGACTTCCTCGACAAGGTCACCGACCCGGCCCGCTCGGGCGAGATCGCGTCGTGGTTCTGGGGCGTCCAGGAGGTGCCCGACGTGCTCGACCGGTGGGGGTCGACGCTGCCGCCCGAGCGGGTGCACCTGGTCACCGTGCCGCCGCGCGGCGCGCCGCGAGACCTGCTGTGGAGGCGCTTCGCCACGGTCCTCGGGCTCGACCCGGCCGCCTTCAGCGCCGCCACCGAGCGCGCGAACCCGTCGATGGGCGTGCCCGAGACCGCGCTCGTGCGGCGGATCAACCAGCGCGTCAACGGTGGCGTGCTCGACAACGAGGACTACCGCCAGTTCGTCCGCGAGCTCCTGGCGCACCGCACGCTGTCACGCCGCAGCGGCTCCGCGCGGCTGGTGCTGCCGCCCGACGTGCGCCGGTGGGCCGTCGACCTCTCCGGCGCGTGGGTCGAGGAGCTCGCGGTGCGGGGGTACGACGTGGTCGGCTCGCTCGACGACCTCCGGCCACCGCCGCCGGACGCCGACCCGGCGCCGTACGCCGACCCGGACGCGCCCTCCGAGGCGGACGTCTCGGACGCGGCGACCGAGTCGATCGTGACGCTGCTGCGCGAGGCGGCCCGGCTGCAGGCGCTCGAGCACGAGCTGCGGCGCGACGTGGCGTCCGCGCTGGCCGAGCTGGACCGCTCCCGGGGCGCGTGGTTCCGCGTCAAGCGCCGCCTGGTGGCGGCCGCCGACGACAGCCGGGTGGCCGCGACGGGGCTCGCGGCCTACCGGCGGGTGCGTGGCCGGGTCCCCGGCGCCCCGGACTGACGCCCGCGTCGGCCCGGTTGTGGCCGATCCCTGCAGGGGTGCCTGGTTGTGGCCCGCGCCTGCATCGGATCGGCCCGGAAGCTGCGGGGAAGGGCCACTTCCGGGCGTACGGCGAGCGGGCCGGCGTGCTACCTGGCCCCGCGGGCGAGCAGCTCGCGGTCGGCGTACCGGCCGATCTGCCACGTCGCGTAGGCGTCGGCGCTCGCGCCGAACAGCCCGCCGACGATCGGCACCCGGCGCCCGACCGTCGTGGCGATGCGCTTGCCGGCGACCCTCTGGAGCATGTCGGCGGTGACCTCCGCGGCGATCACCTTGTCGAGCTGGGCGTCGTGGGCGGGCGCGGTCGCGATCCCCATCGGCGTGCTCGGCAGCTTCTTCTTCCGGACCAGCTGCTTGACCTGGTCCTCGCCGAGGATGCAGGCCAGGATCGCGTTGCGGACCCGCTGGTCGGCGAGGTCGTAGCCGCGCAGGTGCGCGATGCCGGCGACCTGGCGGCACTGGATGACGGCCAGGCCGGTGATGTTGGCCGGGATGGTGACGGCCATCGTCACGAGGCCGCCGACGTTGGTCACGAACCCCTGCCCGCCGGCGTACCTCACGTGGTTCTCGATCACCTCGTGGATCGCCTTGTCGACGTCGCCCTTCTGCTCGGCGAGCTGCTTGTCGGCGGCGTCCGCGGCGCGGGGGAGCGGGCCGACGCCGTCGATCGCCCGGCGCAGCGCGTTCTGGATGAAGTGGGCGCTCAGGTCGGGAGCGGCGCGTCCCACGTGCGGCGCGATGCCCTTGCTGATCGAGCTGCCGATGCCCATTCGTCCGTCCTCGGTGTGTGCGGGGTGTCCCCGGGTCGTACCCCGTCCGGGGAGTTCCGACCCTACCGACCGGACCCTGGGCCGCTTGCTGGTTCCATGGGGGGCATGCCCACCGAGCCGCCCGCGACGGGCTGGGTCTTCCCGCGCGTCACCGACGTCGGCGTGGACGACCTGGTCGGGATGGGCGCCGACCTCGAGCCCGGCACGCTGCTCGCGGCCTACCGCCAGGGCCTGTTCCCGATGCCCGCCGAGGACTTCGCCGACGGCATGCTGTGGTGGTCGCCCGTGCGGCGCGGCGTGCTGCCGCTGGACGGCCTCCGGGTGTCCCGCTCGCTGCGCGCCTCCGCCCGCCGGATGGAGGTCCGCGTCGACACCGCCTTCGACGCCGTCATCGCCGCCTGCGCCGACCCGGCCCGCGACGGCGGCTGGATCGACGACGAGATCGTCGCGGCCTACACCCGCCTCCACGAGCTCGGCTGGGTGCACTCCGTCGAGACCTGGCAGGACGGCGACCTCGTCGGCGGCCTGTACGGCGTCGCGGTCGGCGGCCTCTTCGCGGGGGAGTCGATGTTCCACCGCGTCACGGACGCCTCGAAGGTCGCCCTGCTCGGCCTGGTCGACCTGCTGCGCGACGAGCACCGCCACCACCGGGTGCTCGACGTTCAGTGGCGCACCGACCACCTCGCGTCCCTCGGCGTGGTCGAGGTCGCGCGTCCGGCGTACCTGCGGATGCTGAGCGGTGCCATGGAGGTGCCGCGCGGCACATCCGCCAGGTCTCCGCCCACTGCCGACGTCAGGTGTCGGGAGGCCTCGAATGAGATGTCGACAACGGCAGGAGATCTCCTGCCAGTAGCTCGCTCGTCGCGCAATCGGGCGAGACCGCTGTCGATCGAGTCATGACCGCCGCCGTCGTTCCAGAGTGAGAAGAAGAGCATGCGCGCTAGCCGCTGCTCGGCGGACGACAGGTCGGCATATGCAGGCGCATCATCGGCCAACAGTCGCGCGTAGTTCTGAGCCCGAAGCGGGTCGTCCACGTGGGCGAACGCGCGGACCCGCTTGAGGAGCTTCTCCTCAAGCACGGACCCGGAGGCGGTCGGGAGGTTCGCGTCCCGGCGGAGGCGGGTCCAGGAATGACTGCCACGCCGGAGGATGTCGCTCAGCTCCAGGCCCGAATCCTCGAGGAAAAGTCCGAAGCTCGGCGTCGCCATGGCGCTTGAGCTCCTGGACGATCTGTTGCCAGCGGTCGGCGATCTGGGAGCGGATGTTCTCGAGCACGAGAGCTTGAGACGTCTTGTCGAGAACGATCTGCGAACCAGACGGCAAGAAGGGAAACCCCTTCTCCACCTGCGAGATGAGGTCACGGCGGGTGGCGCCTGTGAGCGCGCGGTAGCGGGTCGCGAACTGAAACTCCTTCCGGTGGTATCCGATGAAGTCCAGGACCGTGAGGACGGCCTTGTCGCGGGTGCGCCGAAGGCCGCGGCCGAGTTGCTGCAGGAAAATCGTCGCGCTTTCGGTGGGCCGCAGGAAGAGAACCGTGTCGACCTCGGGAATGTCGAGGCCTTCGTTGAAGAGATCGGCGGCAAATAGGACGTTGACGCGTCGCTCACGGAGGTCGGTGAACGCGAGCATCACGTTCGCGCTGCGAGGTGGAACCGCTGACCGCCGCGGCTGGGATGCCCGCCTCAACGAAAACTCGAGCCATGTAACGGGCATGAGCGACGCTTACACAGAAGCCAAGGGCACGCATCGCACTCACGTCTGCAACCTTGTCGCGCAGTTGCGCCAAGACGATGGCCGCGCGTGCATCGTTCCCGGTGAAGACGTTCGAGAGCTGTTCCTCGTCATACCGGCCGCGGGTCCACTTGATGGAGCGCAGGTCCGTGCCATCGGCCACGGCGAAGTAGTGGAAGGGGCAGAGGAGGTCTGCACCAAGTGCGTCCCACAGACGCAAGCTCCGCGGCGGTGCGCCCGTCGAAGAAGCTCCGGACGTCGACGCCATCCGCCCGCTCGGGGGTGGCGGTCAGCCCGAGCAGCTCGCGGGGGCGGAAATGATCGATGATGCGGCGGTACGTCTTGGCCTCCGCGTGGTGGAACTCGTCGATCACGATCACGTCAAAGGCGTCTGGGGGGATGTTGAGCGACCCCATACGCCGTCGAGTGACTGCACACTGGCGAAGACGTGCTTCCACCGCTCGGGCCGAGCGTTCCCGACGTAGAGTTCGCCGAAGTTCGCGTCGGTCAGCACCTCCTGATACGTCCGCAGGGACTGCTGGAGGATCTCCCGGCGGTGAGCGACGAACAGGAGCGGCGGTCGCCCCTTGTCGCTTTGTTGCGCCAGTCGTCGGTAGTCAAGTGCAGCAATGACCGTCTTGCCCGTGCCCGTCGCGGCGACGACAAGGTTGCGATGGCGGTCGTGGACCTTTCGCTCGACCTCAATGGCATCGAGCATCTCCTGCTGGTAAGGGAAGGCCTGTACCTGCGAGACCGGAGATCGAGATGGTCACACGACTGGATGAGCGCCTCCCGGCAGCTTCATTGAGAGCGTCATCGAGTCGATCGCGGTCACGGTCCGGGTGGTAGGACTCGAACTCGCTGCTATTCCAGTAGGAGTCGAAGGTCGCTCGGAACTTCTGCATCAGGCTGGGAGTGATGGCGTTGGAGAGCCGTACGTTCCACTCCACGCCTTCGAGCAGCGCGCTGGTGGAGAGGTTGGAGGAGCCGACGTAGGCCGTATCGAACCCGGTGTTGCGGTGGAAGAGCCAGGCCTTCGCGTGCAGGTGCCGGCGGCGTTCCAGCAGGGCCACGGCCGCGGGAGGACATGACCTGCCGGGCTCTCGCGGCGGTGGGCCCTCAGACGATCTGGGGCGGGGCGCCGGAGTCGCTGACCAGGGGCCGCTGCGCGGCCTCCCACTCGAGCAGGCCGCCCTCGAGGTTGACCACGTCCCGGCCGTGCTGCTGGAGCCACATGACCGCTTGGGCGGAGCGGCCGCCGACCTTGCAGACGACCAGCGTCTGGCCGTCGGGGACCTCGTCGAGGCGGGAGGGCAGGTCGCGCAACGGGATGTGCAGCGAGCCCTCGACGTGGCCGTGGTGCCACTCGACGTCCTCGCGCACGTCGAGGACGTGCAGGCCCTCGGGGAGCGGGTCGGGCACGCCGCTGACGGCGACGGTGGGGATGCTCATGGTCGCGACGCTACTTGAGCAGGCGCGACATCCGGCGGTCGGCGAGGGGCTTGCCGCCGGTCTGGCAGGTGGGGCAGTACTGCAGCGACGAGTCGGCGAAGGACACCTCCCGGACGGTGTCGCCGCAGACCGGGCAGGGCAGGCCGGTGCGGCCGTGCACCGCGAGGTTGCTCTTCTTCTCGCCCTTGAGGTCGGCGGCCGCGAGTCCGCGGGAGCGCTCGACCGCGTCGCCGAGGACGGTCCGGATCGCGCCGTACAAGGTCTCGAGGTCGTCGCCGGTGATGCTCGAGGCCGGCTTGAACGGCGACATCCTGGCGGCGTGCAGCAGCTCGTCGGAGTAGGCGTTGCCGATCCCGGCGATGGTGCCCTGGTGCCGGAGCACGCCCTTGACCTGCGCGCGGCCCGCAGCCTGCAGGATGCCGTCGAGCACGTCGATGGTGAACGAGTCGTCGAGGGGGTCCGGGCCGAGGCTCGCGATGCCGGGTACGTCGGAGGGGTCGCGGACGACGTACAGCGCCAGGCTCTTCTTGGTGCCGGCCTCGGTGACGTCGAGCCCGGAGCCGTCGTCGAGGGTGACCCGGGCGGCCATCGGGGACTTGTTGCTGGGGCGTGGCGGCGTCGTGGGCACCTCGGCGCGCCACCTGATCCAGCCGGCGCGGGCGAGGTGCATGACCAGGTGCATCCCTGCGGCGTGGATGTCGATGAACTTGCCGTGCCGCGTGACGTCCTCGACGAAGGCGCCGTTGAGTGCGGACAGCGGCGGGTCGAACGTCTTGAGCGCGCTGAAGGCCGCGAGGTCGACCCGCGCGATGGCGCGGTCGGCGAGGCGGGTGCGCAGGTCGAGGGCGAGACCCTCCACTTCCGGCAGCTCGGGCACGGCGCCAAGTCTAGGCAGCCTTGACCGTCGCGCTACTGACAAGTTTCTGTCTCCGCGCCAGAATGGGGGTGTGCTCCCGGTCACGCCGCTCCCGGCCACGGGCGAGGTCTTCCTCGACTCCCGTGGGCACGGCCGCGCGATGCGGGTGTCCTGGCACAGCGAGGCCGACGTCGTCGTGCTGTCGCTGTGGTCCGGCGGCACCTGCACCGGCACGTTCCGGCTCCCCGTCGAGGACGTCCCGGACCTGATCGACACCCTGCGCGACGGCCTGGTGCGGTCCTACGACGCGCAGCGCGCGCGGCTCGCCGGGCTCACCCGCGGTCCGGTCGGCGTGGACGACGACCTCGTCTCCTGACCCGGCCGGAGCTGGAGCCACCGCTCGATAGGACTCGCTAGGGAAATCTACGAGAACTGCTAGACGGACGGATACTGTCCGAGCATGGACCCGGTCAGGAACCCCTACGCACCCGGCGCCGGGCAGCGGCCACCCGAGCTCGCCGGCCGCGACCGTCAGCTCGCAGCCTTCGAGGTGACCCTCGAGCGGGTGGCCGCAGGACGGCCCGAGCGGTCGATGGTCCTGTCGGGGCTGCGCGGGGTCGGCAAGACGGTGCTGCTCAACGCGCTGCGCGGGCAGGCGGTGCAGCGGGCGTGGGGGACCGGCAAGCTCGAGGCGCGGCCGGACCAGTCGCTGCGGCTGCCGCTCGCGCAGGCCGTGCACGCCGCGGTCCGCGAGGTCGCGCACCGGCACCGCGACCCGGACCGCGTCGACGCCGTCGCCGGCGTGGTCAAGGCGTTCGCGCTGCGGACCCGGCTCGAGGACCGCAAGGGGGTGCGCTGGCAGCCGCCCACCGACGTGCCCGCCACCCGGGGTCGCGCCGACTCCGGCGACCTCGAGCTCGACCTCGTCGAGCTGTTCACCGACGTCGCCGACCTGGCCCGCGACCTCGGCGTCGGCATCGCGCTGTTCGTCGACGAGATGCAGGACGTGTCGACGGCGGAGCTCGCTGCGCTGTGCGGCGCCTGCCACGAGATCAGCCAGCAGGGCGCGCCGCTCGTGGTCGTCGGCGCCGGCCTGCCGCACCTCCCCGTCGCGCTCGCCGCCAGCAAGTCGTACGCCGAGCGGCTGTTCCGCTACGTCGTGGTCGACCGGCTGCCGCGCGAGATGGCCGACCGGGCGCTGCTCGTGCCGGCGGGCACCGAGGACGTGGACTACGAGCGGGAGGCGCTCGACGAGCTCTACGTGCTCACCGACGGGTACCCCTACTTCGTGCAGGCCTACGGCAAGGTCACCTGGGACGCCGCGGTCGCCAGCCCGATCCGGGTGTCCGACGTACGCGAGGCGGCGCCGGAGGCCGAGGCCGAGCTGGCCGTGGGCTTCTTCGGGGCGCGCTACGACCGGGCGACCCCGGCCGAGCGCGACTACATGCGCGCGATGGCCGACCTCGGCGCGCAGCACGGCGACGGCTCGGTGACCACCGCCGACGTCGCCGCCGCCCTCGGTCGCAAGCCGCAGAGCCTCTCGCCGGCGCGCGACGGGCTGATCAAGAAGGGGCTCGTCTACTCCAGCGAGCGGGGCACCGTGGCGTTCACGGTGCCGCACTTCGGCAAGTTCCTGCGCGCCCAGCACGCCTGACCGCTCTGGACCGGTTCGCCCGGCTCCGGCGATTGGCACGCCGTGGCGGCGTCGGGCTGCCACCATGGCTCCCATGCACCCTGTCGAGGGCCGTCCGCAGGTGGTGGCCCACCGCGGGTCGAGCCACGACAACCCCGAGCACACCCTCGGCGCGTACGTCGCAGCGCTCGACGACGGCGCGGAGGGGCTGGAGTGCGACGTCCGGCTGACCGCCGACGGGCACCTCGTCTGCGTCCACGACCGGCGCGTCGACCGGGTCGCCAACGGCCGTGGCGTCGTCTCGACCATGGAGCTCGCGCAGCTCGACGAGCTCGACTTCGCGTCCTGGAAGAACCCTTGGGCGACCCTCGACGACGAGGCCCCCGAGATCGACGAGGAGTCCCGGCGCGTGCTGACGCTGCGACGGCTGCTGGAGACGGTGCGCGACTACGACCGCCCGGTCGACCTGGCGATCGAGACCAAGCACCCGACGAGGTACGCCGGTCTGGTGGAGCGACGCCTCGTGGAGCTGCTCGAGGCGTTCGGGTGGGCCGGCACCGACTCGCCCGCGCGGGTGATGAGCTTCTCGCCGGTCGCCCTGACCCGGGTGAAGAAGCTCGCGCCGCGACCTCGAGGTGGTGCTGCTGATCGACCGGCAGTACTCCTGGCAGCTGGCGACCAGCCACCTCGCTCCGGGCTGGATCGCCGGGCCGGGCATCGACCTGCTCCGGGAGAACCCCCGCCTCGGCCGTCGGCTGCGGCGCCGGACCGGCGGATGCACGTGTGGACCGTCAACACCCCCGAGGACCTCGACCTGTGCCTGGACCTCGGCGTCGAGGCCGTGATCACCGACCTGCCGGGGATGGCCCTGGACCACCTCGGCGGGCCGTTCCGCCAGCAGGCCGCCCAGTAGCCGCCCGCCGCGGCGTGAGGCAGGCCACGCGCGGCGGTGTTTGACCGTCGGGGGGCCCGGGCACCATGGCGGCGAACGCCGGATGTCAGTGGAGTCGACCTGTTCGGAGGGATTCGTCGTGGCGAGCAGCGGGTGCAGTGCCGGTCACGATGCGGCTGCCCTTTGCGGCCTCGTCGGTCGCCGTGGCCAGGTCCCACCTGCGGTCGTGGCTGCGCGAGCAGGGCGCTCCCCCGAGGTCGTCGAGGACGCCCGTCTGGTCATCTCCGAGCTCGTCGCCAACTCCGTGCGGCACGCCCGGCCGCTCGCCGACGGGCAGGTCCAGGTCTCCTTCGGCGTGGAGTCCGGCGGGATCCTGGTCTCCGTCACCGACGGGGGCTCGACCACCCGGCCGCGCGCCCTGGACGCGCCCGCCTCGGCCCTGGCCGGTCGCGGGATGGCGATCGTGGACCGGCTCAGCCAGGAGTGGTGGACCGAGCGCACCGGCTCCCGCAGCACCGTGCACGCCCTGCTGCCCCTCTGACCCCGCCCCACGCTCGAGGACCCGGACCGCGCCCGAGCGCCCCTGTCCGGCACGCGTCCGCGCCTGCGTAGGCTCACCTGCCATGGGAAAGAAGTCGCGCGTCAAGGCCCGCAGCACGCACCCCTCCGGCGCCGGGACCGGCGAAGCGGGCGGGTCCGACGGGGCCGTGGGTCCGCGCCAGCCGTGCCCCTGCGGCTCGGGCCGGCGCTACAAGGCCTGCCACGGCAGCGCGGCCGGGGCCGGTGCGGCCTACGTCGCCCGCCCCTTCGAGGGTCTGCCGGGCGAGTGCGACCTGATCGCGATGCGCGAGATCGTCGCCGCCGCGACGGCGCCCCTCCCGCTGGCCCCCGGGGTCGCCGACGGCCGTGAGGTGCGGCTCTGCTCGCTGCTGCCGATGGCGGCGCCGGCGCTGGCCCGCGCCGACGGCAGCGTCTGGCTCGGCCTCCAGGTCCAGCACGCGTTCGGGGACCCGAGCCGCGACCTGGCCGCCGTGCTCGAGGCGGCGTTGGCCGCCGAGCCCGGCTCGGCATCGTCGGGCTCACCGACCCGCCCGGCGAGGGCCCGCGGCTGCAGGACCTCACCACCGGCGACACCCTCGACGTGACCGTCCACGACGGGTTCGACTACTGGGTCGCCGACGTCGAGGACCCTGACGGCTCGGTCGCCGCGTCGCTCGAGTCCGCGAACGCGGCGGCCAACCCGAGTGCCCGGCTGACCGGCGTCGAGGCGGCGTACTGGACCGACGTCGGCACCCGCGAGCACCTGCGCTGGGTGCATGCCGTACGACGAGGAGCCGCTGCTGTCCGCGCTGGCGCGGCTGCACGCCCGCGGCGAGGACGTCGTCGCCGAGGGCTCCCGCCTGGTCGGGATGTTCCGCGCCCACGGCCTGCTGGTCCCGGTCTGGGACCTGCCCTCGGGGACCGGGGCGGCCGTGCTCGAGGAGCCCGCGGCGCGGTTCGCCGCAGCCCTGGGCGACGCCCTGGCCGAGACCGACCCGCTGACCTCCGCCGAGCGGTCGGCCCGCAGCGGCCTGGCCAACCGCCAGCTCACGATCCGCTGACCGAGGCCGGTCCCGGCGGACTAGACCACTGCTCGAATCGCGAGGTCCGGTGACGGATTTTGCTGGGCCCAGTTGATCGAGGCTCAGCAACCCCGTACATTTGTCATTGCCCGGTCGTTGTTGTATCCCCCGTCAGCAACGGCCGGGCTTTTTCTTTGCCGCCACGCCTTCCCGGCGTGGGTGCGGCCCGCCGCCGCGGAAACACGCGCCGATCCACCTTTCGACCACCGAATCCGGATTTCGCGGGTCTGGGGTCGGAGACCTCTCCCGGGGCTGGTGGGGCCGGTGCGACGGACCGGAAAGCAAAGACTCAGCCGGTCGGGCCCGGGTCGCGCACGACGGGGCAGGACATGCAGCGCGGGCCGCCGCGGCCGGAGCCGAGCTCGGAGCCGGCGATCGCGACGACCTCGATGCCGGCCTCCTCGAGCCGCGTCGTTGGTCTCGATGTTGCGCTCGTAGGCGACGGCCACCCGCGGCGAGATCGCCAGGGTGTTGTTGCCGTCGTCCCACTGCTCGCGCTCGGCGGTGACCGGGTCGAGCCCGGTGTCGATCTGGTGCAGCGTGTCGATGCTCATCGCCTTGGCGGCCGCGACCAGGAACGGCTCGGCGTCGGCGACCGCAGCACCAGGTCCTCGTCGGCGTCGCCGGTGCGGTCCTGCACCGTGACGGCGTACGCCTGGAGGCTGTCGGCGACGTTGGGGTACATCACGATCTTGTCGACGTCGACCATCGTGCACACGGTGTCGAGGTGCATGGTCGCGCGCTCCTGGGCGATCGGCACGGCGAGCACGGTGTGCGCCAGGTCGGCGCCGAAGACCTGCCGGGCCAGCCGCTCGGCGCCGGCGGGGGTGGTGCGCTCGCCGACGCCGACGGCGATGACGCCCGGGGCGAGCAGCAGCACGTCGCCGCCCTCGACGTGCTCGCGCTGCCAGCCGTGGATCGTCGGCGGTGCCGGCGAAGCGCGGGTGCTCGGTGTAGATCAGCTCGGTCAGCTGGGTCTCGCGCTCGCGGGCCGGCATCGCCAGGGACGTGATCGCGACCCGGTCGCGCACCCAGACGCTGGAGTCGCGGGTGAACAGCAGGTTCGGCAGCGGGTCGATGAGGAAGTCGTCGTGGGCGAGCAGGCTGGTGACCAGGCCGAAGCCGCCGCGGACCTCGTCGTTGCGGACGCCCGCGGTGAGGAACAGCGACAGCTCCTCGGCGGACTGGTCGTGCAGCGCGGCGGTGAGGTAGGCGCGCAGCGTGTCGCCGAGGTGCAGGCTCGACATCGCGCCGGCGATCGCGTGCTCGCGGGCGGCCTCGCTCTGCAGGGTCTCGGTGAGCAGGTCGGTCAGGTAGAGCACCTCGACGTCGCGGTCGCGCAGCGCCTGCGGCGAACGCGTCGTGCTCGTCCTGGGCGCGGCTGATCCACGGGATGCCGTCGAAGAGCAGCTTGTCGTTGTTGCGCGGGGTGAGCCGCTTCAGCTCCGGTCCGGGCCGGTGCAGCATCACCGTGCGGAGCCGGCCGACCTCGCTGTCGGCCCCGTGGTCGCTCGGGGCGCCCTGGTGTCGTCATACCGGGCACCCTAGCGCCGGCGGTCAGGCCGCGACGATCTCGACCAGGGTGAGCACGGCGAGCAGCAGGCAGACGGCCGCGCCGACGTAGTGCAGCACGGCGAGCCGCATGTAGCGCAGCAGCACCCGACCGGCGAGCACGGCCAGCCCGGACACGGTCAGCAGCGGCGACCCACGCGCCGATGAAGACGCTGACGTGGTCGTGGTAGCGGGTCGACGAAGCTGATCGTGAGCAGCTGCGACAGGTCGCCCCACTCGGCGGCGAACAGCACCAGGAACGACGCGACGGCCGCCTTGAGGAAGGTCTTCGGGCTCGGCCGCCTTGGCGGCGTACTCCTCCTCCTGCTCCTTCTCCGCGGCGTCGGCGCCCGGAGCGGTGCGGAACAGCACGACCGCGCCGACGCAGGAAGATCAGCAGCGCCACGCTCTTGATCAGCGTGTCCGGGCAGCAGCGTCGCGAGCGCGCCGGCGGTGACCGCGACCAGGGTCTGCACGCCGAAGGCGAGGCCGACGCCGAGCCAGACCGCGAGCGGGCGGTAGCGCGTGGAGAGCACCAGCGCGGCGATGAACGTCTTGTCCGGCAGCTCGACGATGAAGATGGCGCCGAAGGTGACGGCGATGATCCCGAGGTCCATGTGGTCCTTGCTGAGGGGCGGGTCAGGGCAGGTCGCGGCTGGCGGCGACGGCGTCGGCCAGCACGTCCTTGACCGGCCGGCCGGTCGGCCGTCGGCGGCGCGGACCACGTCGTCGTACTCCGGCTGGGCGTTGAGCACCCGACCGTCGTGCAGGGCCAGTTTCACATGGATGGCGTGACCGTCGACGTCCACGGTCCGCATCCCGCGGTCGAGCGCGGTCTTGCCGACCGGCGATCTCGCGCAGCCCGATCGTGGAGGTCTGCCGGAAGACCTCGGTGCGTCACGGCGTCCGCCCGGTCGGCCGCGACCAGCGCGGGGAGCGTGTGCGCGGGGCGGCCCTTCTTCATCAGGATCGGGGTCAGCCAGGCGTCGGAGGCGCCGGCCGCGAGCAGCGCGGCGATGACGTTGGGCCACAGCCGCGGGTCGAGGTCGTCGACGTTGGTCTCGAGGACGAGCGGGTCGCCGGTGCGGACGGCTCGACGCTGCGGTCGCGGCGGCGTCGCCGACCAGCAGCCGCAGCACGTTCGCGTGCGTGGCCGGGTCGCGCCCGCCGGCGCCGAGCCCGACGTGCCGGACGGTCATCGCCGGCTGCGGGTCCGTAGGACGTGGCGTGGCCGGTGAGCAGGGCCGCCCCGGTGGGCGTGCACAGCTCGCGCGTCACCCGGTCCGGCGTACGACGGCACGCCGCGCAGCAGCTCGACGACCGCCGGAGGGGGCACCGGCATCTCGCCGTGGGCGCCCCGCACCCGGCCCGAGCCGACGGCGACCGGCGAGACGACCAGGTCGCTCGAGGCCGAGGTGCGCCAGCCCGGCGCACACCCCGACCACGTCGGCGATCGCGTCGAGGGCGCCGACCTCGTGGAAGTGCACGTCGTCCGGGCTGGTGCCGTGCACCGCGCCCTCGGCGACGGCGAGCCGCTCGAAGATGGCGTGCGCCCGACCGCGCACCGCGTCCGGAAGAGCCGCGGCCGCCAGCAGGTCGCGGACGTCGTGCCAGGTGCGGTGGGTGGTGCTCTCGGCGACCTCGACGTGGCAGCGGGTGGCCGCGAACCCGTTGCGGGTCACGGCGTCCGCCGAGAGGGTCGACGTCCTCCGGGGCGACCGTCGCGACCGCCTCGCCGAGCAGGTCGACCGGCACGCCAGCGCCGACGAGCGCGCCGAGCAGCATGTCGCCGCTGGCACCCGAGGACGCGTCGACCCAGCCGATCACGCGGGCCACCGGCGGACGCGTCCGCGGCGCCGCGCGGCGCGGCGTTGCGGGCGACCCGCGCGGCGAACACGCCGGCGCCGAAGCCGTTGTCGATGTTGACCACGGTGACGCCGGGCGCGCAGGAGTTGAGCATCCCGAGCAGGGCGGCGAGGCCGCCGAAGGAGGCGCCGTAGCCGACGCTGGTGGGCACGGCGACGAGCGGCACGCCGACGAGCCCGCCGACGACGCTGGGCAGGGCGCCCTCCATGCCGGCCACCACGACGAGGCAGTCGGCGGCGACCAGCTCGTCGCGCACCGACAGGATCCGGTGCAGGCCCGCGACGCCGACGTCGGTGACCACGCGCACCCCGGCGCCGTACACCGCGGGCGGTGAGGGCCGCCTCGGCCGCGACCGGCGCGTCCGAGGTGCCGGCCGAGACGACCGCGACGGTGCCGCGGGCGGCCGGCAGCGGCCCGAGCGTCGACGGCGCGGGCGACGGTGTCCACGACGACTCCCGGCAGCCCGTCGACCACCGCGGAGACGGCCGCGTCGGTCAGCCGGGTGGCGAGCACGGCCCGGTCGGGGTGGGCCGCGTGCAGGGTGCGCCAGGATCTCCACGACCTGCTCGGGCGTCTTGCCGGCGCCGTAGACCACCTCGGGGTCGCCGGTCCGCGCGGCGCGGTCGGTGTCCAGTCGCGCGAAGCCCAGGTCGGCGACGCCGGTCTCGGGAAGATCGCTCACGCGGGCGAATCTATCCGGCTGTCGGAGTGGGGTGCCCTAGGGTGGCGCTCGTGCCCGGAGTCCCGCCTGCCCGCTACGCCTACCTCGGTCCCGAGGGGACCTTCACCGAGCAGGCGCTGCGCTCGCTGCCGGCCGCCGAGAAGGCGGACCTGCAGCCCTGCTCGACGGTGACCCTCGCGCTCGACGCGGTGCGCACCGGCGAGGCCGACGGTGCCGTGGTGCCGATCGAGAACTCCGTGGAGGGCTCGGTCCCGGTGACGCTCGACGAGCTCGCGACCGGCGAGCCGCTGATGATCACCCGCGAGATGACGGTGCCGATCGCGTTCAGCCTGCTCGCGCGGCCGGGCGCCACCCTCGACGACGTACGCCGGATCGCCACCCACCCGCACGCCGCCGCGCAGACCCGGCGCTGGACGGCGCTGCACCTGCCGCAGGCCGAGGTGGTGCACACCTCGTCGACCGCGCACGCGGCGTTCATGCTGACCCGGCCCGACGCGGAGTGGGACGCGGCGATCTCGGCGCCGGTGGCCGCCGAGCACTACCGGCTGACGACGCTGGCGGCCGGCATCGGCGACAACCCGGACGCGCTGACCCGCTTCGTGCTGGTGTCGCGGCCCGGCCCGCCGCCACCGCCCACGGGTCGCGACAAGACCTCGCTCGTCGCGTTCATGCGCGAGGACCACCCCGGCGCGCTGCTGGAGATCCTCGAGCAGCTGACCGTGCGCGGCGTCAACATGACCCGCATCGAGTCGCGTCCCACCGGCGCGGCCCTCGGCAACTACTGCTTCTCCATCGACTGCGAGGGCCACGTCGACGACTCCCGCGTCGGCGAGGCGCTGATGGGCCTGCGGCGGGTGTGCGCCGACGTCCGCTTCCTGGGCTCCTACGAGCGCCACGACGGCATCGCGCCCGACATCCGGGTGGGTACGTCGGACCGCGAGTTCATCGACGCCGCCGCCTGGCTCGCGCGCCTCCGCAACGGAGCCTGACCGCCGACCTAGGCTCACGGCGATGAACGCCTCGCTCCTGCTCGCCGTGCTCGTGGCGCTGCTGCTCGTGGTCAGCCTGGCCGGCCTCGTGGTCGGCCTCGTCGCGCTGCGGCGGACCAGCCGCGACTCGCGGCGGATCTCCCGTCGCAACCCCGCGCACGTCCCGGCCGACCTCGAGGGTCTCCGCGGAGAGGTGCAGGCGCTGCGGGTCGAGGCGGCCGACGCGCTGCGGCACCTCGCGGTGGTGCGCTACGACGCGTTCGGCGACATGGGCGGGCACCTGTCCTGGTCGCTGGCGCTGCTCGACGACGGCGGCGACGGCGTCGTGCTCACGTCGATCCACGGCCGCAGCGAGGCCCGCACCTACGCCAAGAACATCGAGGGCTGGGCCTGCGACCAGGCGATGTCGCCCGAGGAGGAGGAGGCCGTCTCCTTCGCCAAGTCGGCCTGACCGTGCCCTCGGTCCTGCTGCTCGACGCCGACGGCGCCCGGGCCCGCGCCGACGAGCTGTGGGCCGTCTACGACGCGGTGTTCGCCGACGTGGACGACCGGTCGGTGTGGGACGAGCGGCTCGCGTCGCACACGGCCCGCGACGGCTTCCGGGCGACGGTGGCCGAGCAGGAGGGGTCGCTCGTGGGGTTCGCCTACGGCTACACGGGCGAGCGCGGCCAGCCCTGGGCCGACCGGGTCGCCTCGGTCCTCGGATCGTCGCTCGGCGAGCAGGCCGCGGGGGACTGGGTCGGCGGCCACTTCGAGGTCGTCGAGCTGGCGGTGCTCGACGGCTCCCGCGGTCTCGGCCTGGGACGCCGGCTGCACGACGACCTCCTCGACGCGCTGCCGCACCGCAGGGCGCTGCTGTCCACGGAGATCGGCGACAGTCCCGCCGTGCGGCTCTACACCGCGCGGGGCTGGCAGCGGCTCGGTCTGCTGGACCCGTCGACGCAGGTGCTCGGGCTCCGGCTGGGCTGAGCCGCCGTCCAGGCTCCTGGTCGTCCGGCTCAGCCGGCGCCGGGGTGCTCGCGGTGGCCGCACGGGCCGCCCTCGCGCACGTCGAGCGTGCTGCCCGCGACGTCGAGGGCCACGGTGGCCAGGGTGCGGTGCCACAGCACCGGGTCCGGGTCGGTGAACTGGTGCCTGCAGACCCCGCCGAGCCCGTCGTGGTGGGTCATCGCGTCGACGACCTCGGCGGCCGTCTCGGGCACCCGCCCGGCGAAGGCGTCGAGCAGGTGCCGGCGACGTACCTCCGTGCTGGGGCTGATCGTGCTCGCCAGGCAGCCGTCGCGGCCGTCCTCGGAGACGAAGTGGTTGGTGCGCACGAGCACGCCGTCGGTGGGCTCGAGCACGCCGGGACCGCCCGGGAACAGCTCGACCGACGCGGCGCCGCCGTGCTCGTCGACGACGGTGAGCGAGGTGGAGGCCGAGGTCCACGCCGCGGAGGCGATCTTCACGGCGTCGTCGCAGGAGGCGGCGTCGTCGAGGATCGCCCGGCTGAGCAGGTGCACGGGGTGGCCGATCTCGCCCTGCGCGACCGCGCCGGCGTCCTCGCGGTGGTGGAGCATGTTGAGCATCACACCGACGCCGCGGTCGTTCACGCCGATCTTGGCGAGCATGCCGTACTCGGTGACGGTCCGCATCAGCCGGCCGTCGCGGTGCGGGACGGTCCACACGAACCAGCCGTCCGACATCGCGTCGTACCAGTCCCACGTCTGCACCGCGACCGGCGGCCGTCCCGGCGGGAGCGCGACGACCGTGGAGCACTCGGTCTGGCCGGTCGGGTTGGCCGCGACCAGGATCTCGGTGCGCGCGTTGACCGCCGCGACGTGCGTCGCGGGGATGCCGGCGCCGTCGGCGATGCCGGCGATCTCCTCGGCGTGCACGGGCGCCAGGCGCTGGATGGTCACCCACGCCCGCTCGGACCAGAGGTCGACGTCGAACGGGCCGCGGGCCTTGCTGGCGAACAGCCGTCGGTAGCGCGCGACGGTCTCGGCGATCTGCCCGGCGAAGTGCTCGCCGAGCTCGACGCCGCGGTCGTAGGGCGGCAGGACGGACGAGGTGAAGGCGACGGGGCTCACCCGGCCACGGTAGCCCGAGCACCGGCGAGCACCGGCGAGCACCGGCGAGCACTGGTGCGTGCCGAGGTCGCCGGCGACCTCGTCAGCGGGGGACCCGGACCAGCAGCTTGCCGTGGACGCACTCGGCGTGCAGCTCGCGACCGGGGCCGATCGGGTCGCCGTCGAGCTGGCGCGGGGTGTCGCCGGACGCGCGGACAGCTGACCCGGGCGCCGGTCATCCGGTTGATCAGCTCGTCGGTGCGGCGGGCCCGGGAGAGCACCCGCACCGCGAGCGGGATCCAGCTCAGGAACCGGCGCGGGTGCAGGATCACCACGTCGAGCACGCCGTCGTCGATCGCCGCGTCGGGCAGCAGGGGCATGCCGGCCTGGAGGTAGCCGACGTTGCCGATCACGACGGTCCGCGCCCGGTGCCGGGTCCACTCCCCGCCGTCGACGGCGATCTCGAGACGGACTGCGGGGAACATGATGTTGCGGAACCCGGAGACGACGTAGGCCAACCAGCCGACCTTCGCCTTCACCTTCTCGTTGGCGCCCTCCATGATGGCGGCGTCGAAGCCCATCCCGGCCATCACCATGAAGTGGGAGTCCTCGTCGATCCCGTCGCCGGAGACCCGCACCAGGTCGATGGCGCGGTCCTGCCCGTTGAGGGCGACGTCGACGGCGGCCTGGAGGAAGAGCGGGATGCCGAGGTTGCGCGCCAGCAGGTTGCCGGTGCCCGCGGGGACCACCCCCACCGAGACGCCGGTGCCGGCGAGCTCGGCGCAGACCGTCCGCACGGTGCCGTCGCCGCCGCACACGAGCACCAGCTCGGACCCGGAGATCGCGGCGGCCTCGGCCATCGAGCGGCCCGGGTCCTCGACGGTCGTGGTGTACCACGTCGGCTGGCTCCACCCGGCCTCGGCGGCGGCCCGCTCGACCATCGACCGGAACGCGTCGACGTCCTCCACCTTGATCGGGTTGAGCACCACGGCGAGCTTCCGCGTCGTCGGCACCGGCGTGGTGAAGGCCTCCATGGGCCGCGAGCGCGGTGCCGGGTCGAAGCCGACCAGCCCGCCGAGCACCCAGAAGCCGCCGACGGCCCAGCCGGCGATCACGTCCGAGACGTTGTGCACCCCCAGGAAGATCCGGTCCACCCCGACGAGCAGGGCCAGCCCGAGGGCGATCAGGACGAGCGTGCGGCGCGCGCCCCTCCGACGTACCAGCAGGTGCGTGAGGACCACCATCACGCCGGCCGCCGCGGCGATACCGGTGGCGTGGCCGGACGGGAAGGAGTAGCTCGACAGCGTGTGGATCGGGTCGGCCAGACGGGGCGGTCGCGGCCGACGACGCCCTTGAGGAAGTACGTCGACAGGGACGAGCCGAGCATCACCACGACCGTCCAGACCGCCGCGCGCACGTGCTTGCGCCACGTGAGCAGCGCCGCCGTGACGAGGGTGTAGACGGTCATCGGGACGGTCGAGAACACCGCCTCGACCGCGAGCCACACGTGCTCGGCGGTCCGGTGACGCAGGGTCCAGCTCTGGGGTCCCCTGCCGAGCTCGTTGTCGATGCGGTCGAGCTGGTGCACGCCGGTGGTGAAGAGCAGCCCGAGCACGGCGACCACGAGGAGGCAGAGCGTCGCGCCGGCCAGGAGGCGGTAGCGGTTCCGCTCGGGGGTCACAGGGCTCCCGTCCGTGGGTCGGGCGTCGGGCGTCGGGCGTCGGGCAGGACGAAGTATGCCGGGTGCCCCGGCGCGGCCCTCGGCATGCCCGGGTGGTGCGAGAGGCGGGGGCGCCGAGGTCCCGGGAACGGCGGCCGGGCGTGGTTACGATGACCGGGCTCCCACCGGTCCGACCTTCCCCGCACCCCTCAGGAGCCCTGATGACGGCCTGGCTCGTCGCGCTGCTCGGCGGCCCGCTGCTGCTGCTCGGGGGTGGGGGAGTCCCGGTGCTCGCACCGCCCGCCACGTCCGTCCCGCCGACCGCCGCCGTGGTGCGGCGCGTGGGCGCGCTCCCGGCCACCGCGATGGTGGCGCGCCCGCAGCGACCGCAGCGCCCGCCGCAGTCCCCGGGGCGGGCGCGCTTCAACGACCCGTTCGGGACCCGGGACGAGAAGTACGCGCTGATCCGGCGCATCGACGCGCGCATCGACCGCGCCGAGCGCGGGGCTGTGGTGCGGGTGGCGGCCTTCTCGTTCGCGATGCGCTCGACGTCGCGGGCGATGCTGCGCGCGCACCGGCGGGGCGTGCAGGTCCGGATGGTCGTGGACCGGCGGTCCGTGCGGTGGGGGTCGGTACGCCGGCTGCGGCACGCGCTCGGCACGGACACGGAGCACCGCAGCTTCGTGCGGGTGTGCCGCGAGTCCTGCCGGGGCGACTCGGGCAACCAGCACGCCAAGTTCGTGACGATCTCCGGGGCCGGCCGGGCCGGCCGGGCAGACGGAGTGGTGATGGTCGGCTCGATGAACTTCACCCACAACGCCGCCGCCCGCCAGTGGCAGGACCTCTACACCGTCACGGGCGACCGCTCCCTGTTCCGGCAGTTCGCGCGGGTGTTCCGGCTGATGGCACGCGACCGTCCCCAGCGGCGGCTCGAGCTCCGCCCGCCCGGCGCCGGCTTCCGCACGGAGGTCTCGCCGCTGCCCGGCGTCGCCCGCGCGGACGACCCGGTGCTGCGCCGGCTCGGGCGTGTGCACTGCCACGGTGCGCGTCGCGGCACGGGCACCGCCGACGGCCGGACCCTGCTGCGGGTCTCCATGCACGCCTGGAACGGTCGGCGGGGCGTCGCGCTGGCCCGTCGTACCTCCTCCCTCGCCCGGCAGGGCTGCCAGGTCCGCGTGCTCGCCGGCGTCGGCGTCGGCCCGCGGGTGGTCAACGTGCTGCGGCGCGGCGGGGTGGACGTGCGCGACAGCGCCCGCCGCGGCCGGGCCACCCACCAGAAGCTGATGATCGTGTCCGGTCACTTCGGCCGGCGCCACGACGCGAGCTTCGTGTGGACCGGCTCCCACAACTGGACCGACCGCTCGCTGGTGAACGACGAGGTCACCCTCCGCATCGCCGGCCCTCGCCCCGTCGAGGCCTACCGGGCGAACTTCCGCCGGATCTGGGTCCTCGCGCGCCGGTGAGCGCGGCCCGCTTCGGCCGTTTACCAGGTGATGCAGGAAAACGGCCGCTCCCCATGGTGAATTCACCATGGGGAGCGGCAGAAAACCTGCATCACCTGGTAAACAGCCCCAGCCGAAACCGGGGTGAGGTGCAGGTACGGCGACGGTTAGGCTGACCGGGTGATCGACCCCCGTGTGCTCCGAGACGACCCCGACCGCGTGCGCGCCGCCCAGGCCAAGCGCGGGCTCTCCGCGGACGTCGTGGACCACGCGATCGCGGCCGACGAGCGGCGCCGCAGCACCATCGCGGAGTTCGAGCGGCTCCGGGCCGAGCAGAAGGCGCTCGGCAAGCAGATCCCGCAGGCGCAGGGCGAGGAGAAGCAGGCCCTGCTCGCCCGCACCAAGGAGCTCTCGGCCGAGGTGAAGAAGGCAGAGACCGCGCAGGGCGAGGCCGAGGCCGCCTACCGCGACTGCCTCATGTCGATCCCCAACCCGGCGGCCGACGAGGCCCCGGCCGGCGGCGAGGACGACTTCGTCGTGCTCGAGCACGTCGGGGAGCCCCGCGACTTCGCGGCCGAGGGGTTCGAGCCGCGCGACCACATCGAGCTCGGCCGGATCCTCGGCGCGATCGACATCGACCGCGGCGCGAAGGTCTCGGGCGCCCGCTTCTACTACCTCACCGGGGCGGGCGCCGATCTCGAGCTCGCGCTCGTCGCGATGGCCATGGACCAGGCCCGCGCCGCCGGCTTCACGACGGTCATCCCACCGGCACTGGTCAAGCCGCGTGCGATGGACGGCACCGGCTTCCTCGGCCAGGCCGCCGACGACGTCTATCGCATCGACGGCGAGGACCTCTACCTCGTCGGCACGTCGGAGGTCCCGCTGGCGGCGTACCACTCCGACGAGATCCTCGACGGCCAGTCCCTGCCGCGGCGCTACGCCGCGTTCAGCCCGTGCTTCCGCAAGGAGGCGGGCTCCTACGGCAAGGACACGCGCGGCATCATCCGGGTGCACTGGTTCGACAAGGTCGAGATGTTCGCCTACACCACGATCGAGGAGTCGTACGACGAGCACCAGCGCCTGCTCGCGTGGGAGAAGGAGTTCCTCGGCAAGCTCGAGCTGGCGTACCGCGTGATCGACGTGGCCGCCGGCGACCTCGGCCTCTCGGCGCAGCGCAAGTTCGACTGCGAGGCGTGGATCCCGACCCAGGGCAAGTACCGCGAGCTGACCTCCACCTCGAACTGCACCGACTTCCAGGCCCGCCGCCTCGACATCCGCGGCCGCTTCCCCGACGACCAGGGCGGCACGCGCCCGCTGGCCACCCTCAACGGGACGCTGTGCGCGATGACCCGCACGATCGTGGCGATCCTCGAGACGCACCAGCAGGAGGACGGGTCGGTGCGGGTGCCGGCGGCGCTCCAGCCCTACCTCCAGGGCCGCACGGTCCTGGAGCCGGTGGCGGCGCGTTGACCTTCACGCCGCGCCTGGTCGCCCTCGACATCGACGGCACGCTGTTCACCAACGTGCCCTCGACCGGCCGGGTCGAGGAGGTGGTGTCCCAGCCCGTCGCCGATGCCGTACGACGCGCGCGCTCGGCCGGCGCGCACGTGGTGCTCGCCACGGGCCGGTCGACCTTCGGGGTGACCCCGGTCCTCGAGCAGCTCGGCCTCGGGCGCGAGGGCGAACCCGTCCTCGCTGTCGCGAGCAACGGCTCGGTGGTGTTCGCCTACCCGCCCGTCGACGTCCGGTCCACCGTGACCTTCGACGCCAGTCAGATCGTCCGGCTCCTGCTCGAGCACGTGCCCAACGCGGCGGTCGCCGTGGAGGAGGTCGGCGTCGGCTACCGCATCAACCGCGCGTTCCCCGACGGCGAGATCACCGGCGAGATGATGCTGCAGTCGGTCGACGAGCTCGTCGCCGAGCCGGTGACCCGCGTCATCATCCGCGACCCGCACAGCTCGGAGGAGGAGTTCGTCGAGCTCGCGGAGAAGCTCGGCCTGCACGGCACCAACTACTTCATCGGCTGGACGGCCTGGCTCGACATCGCGCCCGAGGGGATCACCAAGGCGTCGGCGCTGGCGCAGGTGGCCGAGGAGCTCGGCGTGCGCCAGCAGGACGTCCTGGCCCTGGGCGACGGCCGCAACGACATCGAGATGCTGCGCTGGGCCGGCCGGGGCGTGGCGATGGGTCAGGCGCCGCTCGAGGTGCAGGAGGCCGCCGACGACGTCACCGAGACGGTCGCCAACGACGGGGTCGCGGTCGAGCTGGCCCGCTGGTTCTGACCTGTCCACAGGCCCCGCCCGGCGGCCCGCGCATCCTGGGGGTGGTGGCAACTACGTTCCCGCCATGAGCACAGCAGCGAGCAGTCCCCACCCGACCTCGGTCGTCGTGCGGCGCTTCGTCGAGACCCTCGAGGCGCGCGACTGGGACGCCTGGACCGAGGTGATGCACCCCGACGTCGTCTACCGCATCCCCCAGACCCGCGAGCAGATCAGCGGCCGCGACGCCTACGTGCGGTTCAACCGCGAGTTCCCCGGCGAGTGGCACCTGACCCCGAAGCGGGTCATCGGCGAGGACGACCAGGGCGTGTGCTGGTTCGGCTGGCAGGTCGGCGACGAGAGCGCCGACGCGGTGGCGTTCTTCGTGGTCCGGGACGGGCTGGTCACGGAGGTCACCGACTTCTGGCCCGAGCCCTACGACCCGCCGCCGGGCCGCGAGCACCTGGTCACCCGGTGGTGACGGTCTCCTCGCGGGCGGCGCGCCGGACGGCCCCCGTCAGCACGCGGTCGGCCACCCGGTCCGGCAGCCGGCTGAGCACGCCCAGGGCGACCCGGGCGTTGAGCGGGGCGACGTAGCGTGCGCGCGGGCGACGGGCGGTCGATGCGGTCACGATCGCCTCCGCGACGACGGCCGGCTCGACCGAGGTGCGCTCGAACGCCGCCCGGTGCATCGCGGCGAGACCGCGGGCCTGGTCGGCGTAGGCCGTGCTGCCGGACGCGGCCCGCATGGTGTCACCGGCGATGCCGCCCCACTCGGTGCGGATCGCGCCGGGCTCGACGAGCACCACCTGGACGCCGAACGGCGCGAGCTCCATCCACAGCGCGTCGCTGAGCCCCTCGACGGCGTACTTCGTGGCGTGGTACCACCCGCCGAGCGGCTCCGACATCCGGCCGCCGACCGACGACACGTTCACGATGCGCCCGGAGCCCTGCCGGCGCAGGTGCGGCGTGACGAGCTGCACCATCCGTGCGAGCCCGAACAGGTTGACCTCGACCTGACGGCGCGCCTCGTCGAGGGGGACGTCCTCGACGGCGCCGTAGGACCCGTAGCCCGCGTTGTTGACCAGCACGTCGATCCGGCCGCTCTGCGCAAGCACCCCGTCGACGTACGCGGTCATCGACGCGTCGTCGGTGACGTCGAGCGACCCGACCCGGACGCCGAGCTCGGCCAGGCCGCTCATCCGCTCGGTGCGCCGGGCGGCGGCGTGCACGACGAAGCCGCGCTCGTGCAGGGCGCGGGCGGTGGCCTCGCCGATGCCGGAGGAGGCGCCAGTGACGATGGCGGTGGGTGTGCTCATGGGGTCGCCCTTCTAACTGACTGGTTAGTTGTTAGCAGACCACGCTCGGCGCCCGGCTGTCAACCAACCGGTTAGTCGGGATAGGCTGGGGTCGTGGTCAGAGACGCCGAGCGCACCCGCGCCAACCTGCTGGACGCCGCCTTCGCGGAGTTCGCCGAGCACGGCATCGCCGGCGCCCGCGTCGACCGGGTCGCCGAGCGCGCCGGCTGCAACAAGTCGCTGATCTACACGCACTTCGGCAGCAAGGACGGCCTGTTCAAGGCCGTGTTCGAGGGCCTCGTGGACGCGATGGTCGAGGGCACGCCGCTCGACGCCGACGACCTGCCCGGCTACGCCGCCTCGCTCTCGGACCGCTACCGCCAGCAGCCGGAGGTGGTCCGGCTGACGCTGTGGAACGCGCTCGAGGGCGATGCCTCGCTGGTCCCCGAGCGCGTCGAGGAGGCCAACCGGGCCAAGGTCGCCGCGATCCGGGCCGCCCAGCGGCGGGGAGTCGTCTCCGACGAGCTGCCGGCCTCCGACCTGCTCCGCGTCGTGCTGACCCTCTCGAGCCTGGCCGCCGTGGACCCCGAGTACCCGGGACCGATCACCGACGCGCAGTACCGCCGCCGCCGGGCCTCGATCGTCGCCGCCGTCCGGGCCGTGACCGCCCCGTGAGCGGCCTCCGGCTGGTCGCGACCGACCTCGACGGGACCCTCCTGCACACCGACGGCACGGTGACCGAGCGGACCCGCCGGGCGCTGACCGCCGTCGAGGACCTCGGCGTCACGGTCGTCTTCGTGACCGGGCGCCCGATGCGCTGGATGGAGTCGCTGTGGGCGCACGTCGGGGAGCACGGGCTCGCGGTGTGCTCCAACGGCGGCATCGTGTACGACGTCCGGGCGCGCGCCGTGCGCAGCACCCGCCCGATCCCGCCCGAGGTCGGCCTGCAGGTGGCCGGGCTGCTGCGGGAGGGCGTGCCCGGCACCACGTTCGCGCTGGAGAAGAGCCACGGCTTCGGCAAGGAGCCGGCCTTCATGGAGCGGCACCCCCTGCCGCCCGAGATCACGGTCGGGCCGCTCGAGGAGCTGTTCGACGACGGCGTGGTCAAGCTGCTCGCGCGTCACGAGGAGCTCGACCCCGAGGCGTTCTGGGCCGCCTGCGAGGAGCTCGTCGGCCACCTGGTCACCACCACGTGGTCCTCGACCGGCGCGCTGGTCGAGATCAGCGCCGCCGACGTCACCAAGGCCAGCACCCTGGCCCTGCTCTGCGACGAGCTCGCGGTCCGGGCGGACGAGGTGGTCGCGTTCGGCGACATGCCCAACGACCTCGCGATGCTGGAGTGGGCCGGCACGTCGTACGCCATGGCCAACGCGCATCCCAGCGTCCTGGAGCTGGCCGGGCGTCAGGCGCCCGTCCAACGAGCAGGACGGCGTGGCGGCGGTCCTCGAGGAGCTCTTCGGGCTGCACGGGCCCGGCGCGAGCACCCGGGGCTAGTCGAGCGGCGGGGGAGAGGTCTCGCGGATGACCACGCCGAACATCAGCACGGCCGCCAGCGTCGTGACGCCGAGCATCACGCCCCCATCGGGGCGGCCGTGGTGGTGCCGAACGCCCCGACCAGCGGGGCGACGACCGCGCCGACGCCGAACTGCACGCAGCCGAGCACGGCGGCCGCCGTGCCGGCGGCCTCGCCGTGCCGGGTCAGTGCCAGCGCAGGCGTGTTCGGGATCGCCAGCCCGGCCGAGCGACGACCACGAGCGCGAGCGGGACCAGCACGCCGGCGAGCCCGCCCGCCGCCGGTGAGCCCGGTGACCAGCAGCGTCGCCGAGGCGACCAGCGCGACCACGATCGCGCCGGCGAGCACGGTCCGCACGCTGAACCGGCGCAGCAGCACCGGGTTGAGCTGGGCGGTGATGGTCAGCCCGGCGGCGTTCGCACCGAACACCAGCCCGAAGGTCTGCGGGTCAAGCCCGAAGCCGTCCTGGAGCACGAACGACGCGCCCGAGACGTAGGCGAAGAGCGCCGCCATCATCGAGCCGCCGATGAAGGCCAGCGCGACGAAGACGCGGTCGCGCAGCAGCGAGCGGTACGCGCGCCAGGGACGCGCGCACCGTGGCCGGCCGGCGGCGCTCGGCCGGCAGCGTCTCGCGCAGGCCCAGCAGCGCCACCACCACCAGGAGCACGGCCGCGCCGGCGAGCACCACGAAGATGCCGCGCCACGAGGTGAAGCCGAGCACCAGGCCGCCCAGCGTCGGCGCCAGGATCGGGGCGAGCCCGATCACCAGCATCAGCCGGGACATGATCCGGGCGACCGCGACCCCGGCGAACAGGTCGCGCACGATCGCCATCGCCACCACCGAGATCGCCGCGCCGGAGAAGCCCTGCAGCACCCGGACCGCGGCGAGCACCCGCGATCGTGGGCGCAGCGCGCAGAGCACCGAGGCGACGGCGTGCACGCAGATCCCGACGACCAGCGGGCGGCGTCGGCCGAACGCGTCCGAGAGCGGGCCGATGACCAGCTGGCCGACCGAGAGCCCGAGCAGCATCCCGGTCAGCGTGAGCTGCACCGCGGAGGCCGGGCGCCGAGGTCGTCGCCGATCTGCGGGAACGCGGGGAGGTACATGTCGATCGTCAGCGGACCCAGCGCGATCAGCGCACCGAGGGTCAGCACGAGCTGCACGTAGCGGCGGCCGACGGGCGACGCGGCCGCTTCCACGGGGCGGCGGCGGCAGAGGTCACCTGCCCCAGTCTGGCCCGGGCGCGCCCCTTTCGAAAAACGGGATTCCGCGCAAGACTCGGCACCTGAGCAGGATGTGATCGAGTTCACGCACGCGTCGGAGGTCGGCGGATGTCAGCACAGGACGCGGTCGGAGCCACGCGGGAGGCGCTCACCACGCTCGCCGCGGCGGTGCTCCGGGTCCGCAACGAGTACGGCGACACGCTCGGCGTGCGCCGGCTGACCGCCGACGTCGACCGGCTCGCCGAGGCCTCGACCAGCTCGGCGACCCGCAGCCGGGCCACCGCCCGGCGTCGAGCCACGACGAGCTGGTCGTGATCCCCGACGACCCCTACGACGAGAGCATGTGGCAGGACGCCCAGTCCGAGACCCAGCACGCCCAGTGAGGTGACCGGTAGATGTCGTCAGGCGTCCGCAGTCCGGGTCGCGCCGACATCGAGGAGCGCACGCTCCGCCAGGACCGGTGGTGGCTCTACCCCGCCGTCACGTTCACGGTGTTCACGGCGTTCGTCGTCTACGCGACCTGGCGGGCCTTCGCCGGGCACGACTACTACTCCTCGCCGTACCTCTCGCCGTTCTACTCGCCCTGCCTGGCCACCTACTGCGTCGAGGGCTCCTCCGACTTCGGGCAGCCGTTCAGCTGGTGGCAGCTCTCGCCGGCGCTGATCATCTTGATCTTCCCGCTCGGGCTTCCGGATGAGCTGCTACTACTACCGCAAGGCCTACTACCGCTCGTTCTGGCTGAGCCCGCCGGCCTGCGGCGGTCGCCGAGCCGCACGGCGAGTACTCCGGCGAGACGCCGGCTGCCGCTGATCCTCAACAACGTGCACCGCTACTTCTTCTACGCCGCCGTGGTGGTCGCGCTGGTGCTCACCTTCGACGCGGTGCTGGCCTTCCGCGACGAGAACGGCGACTGGGGCCACATGGGCCTCGGCACGCTGTTCTTCCTCGTCAACGTGGTGCTGATCTGGGGCTACACGCTGGGCTGCCACTCCTGCCGGCACGCGGTCGGCGGCCGGCTGCGGCACTTCTCCAAGCACCCGGTCCGCTACCGGGCCTGGACGTTCGTCTCCAAGCTCAACGCGAAGCACGCCCGCTACGCCTGGCTGTCGCTGTTCTCGGTCGCCTTCGCCGACCTGTACGTCTACCTGCTCGCCACCGGCGCCATCTCCGACCTGAGGTTCTTCTGATGGTCTCCACGAAGCTCGCCACTGGGTCTGCCGGCTCACCACCGGATGCCGCCGACCGAGGACGAGCGCCACCCGATGACCGGCAACCGGATGGACCCCGGCGACGACAGCGGGCTTCGAGCGGCACGCGTACGACGTCGTGGTGATCGGCGCGGGCGGGGCCGGGCTGCGGGCCGCGATCGCCGCCCACGACGCCGGCGCCCGGGTCGCGATCGTCTGCAAGTCGCTGCTGGGCAAGGCGCACACGGTGATGGCCGAGGGCGGCATCGCCGCCGCGATGGGCAACGTCTACCCCGACGACAACTGGAAGGTGCACTTCCGCGACACCATGCGCGGCGGGAAGATGCTCAACAACTGGCGGATGGCCCAGCTGCACGCGCAGGAGGCGCCCGAGCGGGTCCTCGAGCTCGAGGAGTGGGGCGCGCTGTTCGACCGCACCCCCGACGGCCTGATCTCGCCAGCGCGACTTCGGCGGCCACCGCTACGCCCGGCTCGCCCACGTCGGCGACCGCACCGGCCTGGAGATGATCCGCACCCTGCAGCAGCGCGCGGTCGCCCTCGGCATCGACGTGTTCATGGAGTGCACGGTCACCGAGAGTCTTCAAGGACGGGCGAGCCGGGTCGTCCGGGGCCTTCGGCTACTGGCGCGAGACCGGCCGCTTCGTGGTCTTCGAGGCGCCCGACCGTCGTGCTCGCCACCGGCGGGATCGGCAAGTCCTACCAGGTGACCTCCAACTCGTGGGAGTACACCGGCGACGGCCACGCGCTCGCGATGCGCACCGGCGCCTCGCTGATCAACATGGAGTTCGTGCAGTTCCACCCGACCGGGATGGTCTGGCCGCCGTCGGTGAAGGGGATCCTGGTCACCGAGTCGGTGCGCGGCGACGGCGGGGTGCTGAAGAACTCCGAGGGCGAGCGGTTCATGTTCGACTACATCCCGGAGTTCTTCAAGAGCCGAGACGGCCGACACGATCGAGGAGGCCGAGGGCTGGTACACCGACAAGAAGAACCACCGCCGCCCGCCCGAGCTGCTGCCCCGTGACGAGGTCGCCCGGGCGATCAACTCCGAGATCAAGGCCGGCCGCGGATCACCGCACGGCGGGGTCTTCCTCGACATCGCCTCGCGCCGCGACGCCGAGTTCATCCGGCGCCGGCTGCCCTCGATGTACCACCAGTTCAAGGAGCTCGCGGACGTCGACATCACCGCCGAGCCGATGGAGGTCGGGCCGACCTGCCACTACGTGATGGGCGGCGTCGAGGTCGACGCCGACACCGAGGAGAGCACCGTGCCGGGGCTGTACGCCGCCGGCGAGGTGGCCGGCGGCATGCACGGCTCCAACCGGCTCGGCGGCAACTCCCTCTCCGACCTGCTGGTCTTCGGCCGGCGCGCCGGCCACAACGCGGCGTACTGCCGCGCACCGCGCAGCGCAACGCCCGTCCGCGGGTCGCACGAGTCCGACGTACGATCCGCGGCGACGGCGGCGCGCTCGCGCCGTTCGAGATCGAGCACGGCGGCGAGAACCCCTACACGATCCAGAAGGACCTCCAGGACGTGATGCAGCGGCTGGTCGGGATCATCCGCACGCGCCGACGAGCTGCGCGAGTCGCTCGAGGAGATCGCCAAGCTCAAGGAGCGGGCGACCCGGCTCGAGGTCGAGGGGCACCGGCAGTACAACCCCGGCTGGCACCTCGCCATCGACCTGACCAACATGCTGGTCGTCTCCGAGTGCATCGCGAAGGCGGCGCTCGAGCGCGAGGAGTCGCGCGGCGGGCACACCCGCGACGACTTCCCCGGGCCCGACGACTACTGGGGGCGGCTCAACCTGGTGCTCACGCTGGCCGGCGGCGGCTTCGCGGCGACCCGTCGAGCTCGAGCGCCAGCCGCTGCCGGTGATGCCCGACGACCTGAAGACGCTGTTCGAGGAGAACTGATGGGCTACAACCTGAAGATGCGCGTCTGGCGCGGCGACGCGAAGGGCGGCGACCTCGGCGACTACAACGTCGCCGTCGAGGAGGGCGAGGTCGTCCTCGACGCGATCCACCGGCTCCAGGCGACCCAGGCCGGCGACCTCGCGGTGCGCTGGAACTGCAAGGCCGGCAAGTGCGGCTCGTGCAGCGCCGAGGTCAACGGCCGGCCGCGGCTGATGTGCATGACCCGGCTCTCCGACTTCGACCCGTCCGAGACGATCACGGTCACCCCGATGCGCGCCTTCCCGGTGATCCGCGACCTGGTCACCGACGTGTCCTTCAACTACGAGAAGGCCAAGCAGGTGCCGTCGGCCGAAGCTGACCCCGCGCGACGCGGACGGCAAGCGCCGGATGATGCAGGAGGACGTCGAGCGCGGCCAGGAGTTCCGCAAGTGCATCGAGTGCTTCCTGTGCCAGGACACCTGCCACGTCGTGCGCGACCACGAGGAGAACAAGACCGGCGTTCGCCGGTCCGCGGTTCTTCCTGCGCTACGCCGAGCTCGACATGCACCCGCTCGACACCCACGACCGTCGCGAGCTCGCCCAGGACGCCGCCGGCCTCGGGCATGTGCAACATCACCAAGTGCTGCACCGAGGTGTGCCCCGAGGGCATCAAGATCACCGACAACGCGATCATCCCGATGAAGGAGCGCGTCGTGGACCGCAAGTACGACCCGTGGTGTGGCTCGGCGCCAAGATCTGCCTGACGCTCGAAGGACCGCGGCTCACCGCGAGGAGACCTGAGGCCTCGGAGTTCAACGTCACAGGGCTTCGAGGTCAGAGGTACATGCCGCCGCGGCTGCCGTGCTCCTCGCCGGCATCGCGCCGGGCGTGCGGCCCGCGGCCGGCCTGGCGCGCCTCCGTCGGGGGCACCATGCCGGGCGGCAGCGCCCGGCGCATCTGCTCGAGCTGGGCGCGGGCGGCGACCTGCTGGGCGTAGATCGCGGTCTGGATGCCGTGGAAGAGGCCCTCGAGCCAGCCGACGAGCTGGGCCTGGGCGATCCGCAGCTCGGCCTCGGAGGGGGTGTCGGAGCTGAACGGCAGCGAGAGCCGCTCGAGCTCCTCGACGAGCTCCGGGGCGAGGCCGGCCTCGAGCTCCTTGATCGAGGAGCGGTAGATGCCGGCCAGCCGGGCGCGGCTGGCCTCGTCGAGCGGCGCCGACTTCACCTCCTCGAGGAGCTGGCGGATCATGCTGCCGATCCGCATCACCTTGGCGGGCTGCTCGACGAGGTCGGTGATGTTGCGCTCGCCGTCCTCGGCGCCGTCCGTCGTCGGACCCGCCGGGCCGACCGCCGGTGGCCATCCCGTCGGGCCGATGCACGATGACGCGCGGGTCGTCGGCTCGTTCGGCTCGGTCGGGGGTCTGGTGGTGCTCGGAGGTCATGCGGCCCACCTTACGAGGTGAGCACGATC
This sequence comes from uncultured Actinomycetota bacterium, assembly GCA_963781745.1. Taxonomy (GTDB): domain Bacteria; phylum Actinomycetota; class Actinomycetes; order Propionibacteriales; family Nocardioidaceae; genus Nocardioides_B. The sequence continues at coordinate 127,816 of CAWAHH010000015.1, forward strand.
TTGCCGACGTGGCTGCTGGCCTCCAGATCCGGTGCGCCTCGGCGGACCTCGCTCGAGCGGCAGCGTCGTGTGCACGAGCGTCCTCACGGTGCCGTCGGCGACCAGCGGCCAGACGTGCTCGACGACCGACGCGCAGATCGCGGCCTTCTCCTCGGCCGGGCGCGCCCGCAGCGACGTCGCGATCACCGCGCCGCGCTTGGCGAGCAGCGTGCCGAGGTCGAGCTCGCCCTTGACGCCGCCCTGCATGCCGATGACCACCAGCCGGCCCTCGGTGGCGAGCGCGTCGACGTTGCGGGCGAGGTACGGCGCGCCCATGTTGTCGAGGATCACGTCGGCGCCGGCACCGTCGGTCGGCGGCGCGGACCTCCTCGACGAAGTCCTGCTCGCGGTAGTTGATCGTCACGTCGGCGCCCAGCGAGCGGCAGACGTCGAGCTTCTCCGCCGAGCCGGCGGTGGTGAGCACCCGGGCGCCGAGGGCGTGCGCCAGCTGGATCGCGAACGTGCCGATGCCGCCGCGCGCCGCCGTGCACCAGCAGCGTCTCGCCCGGGCCGGAGCCCGGCGATCATGAACACGTTGGACCACACCGTGCAGGCCACCTCGGGCAGCGCCCCGGCGGTGACCAGGTCGACCCCGTCGGGCACCGGCATCACCTGGCCGGCGGGCACGAGCACCTTCTCGGCGTACCCCCCGCCGGCGAGCAGCGCGCAGACCTCGTCGCCGACCGCCCAGCCGCGTCGACGTCCGGGCCGACGGCGCTGACGACGCCGGAGCACTCCAGGCCGAGCACGTCGGAGGCGCCCGGGCGGCGGCGGGTAGAAGCCCTGCCGCTGCAGGGTGTCGGCGCGGTTGACCGCGGTGGCGGCGACGTCGACGACCACCTCGCCGGGCCCGGGCTCGGGGTCGGGCAGGTCGGCGACGACGAGGGCCTCGGGCCCTCCGGGCTCGGGGGCGATGACGGCGCGCATGGGCGCGACGCTAGTGCACCCGTCGGTCGGGACCGTCGAGCGAGCGCGGTCAGTCGGCGTCGACGAGCTCGTCGCGTCGGGCACCTCGACGTCCTCGTCGACGTCGTCGGCTCGTCGGCTCTTGCCGTCCCAGCTCTCGGCGAGCGCGCTGGCGCGGCCGGCCAGCTCCTCGACCTGTCGGGGCTGGCGCCGTGTACGCGGCGGCGTAGCCGAGGAGGTACGTCGTGATCGGGGCGGCGGGGCGCTCGACCGCCGTGGGCGGCGTCGCGGGCGAGGTCGAGGATGAGTCCCTCGTCGACCTCGGCGTCGATGTCGAGCGCGTCGCAGAGCTCGTCGATCCAGTCGTGCAGGTTCACGCGTCCCAGCGTCGTACGACCGCCGGGATCTGGCAACACCCGAGTTCGACTCAGCCGGTCGTGAGGTCGATGAGCGCGCCCCGGACCAGGTCGACGACCTCCTCGTCGGCGAGCCCGGCGGCGCGGGCCCGGGCGACGAACCCGGCGGCCTGCTGGCGCAGCGCGTGGTCGGCCGGCGCGGACGGCGTCTGCACGATCGTGCCCACCCGCCGACGGGTCGTCACCAGCCCGCCGGCCTCGAGCTCGCGGTAGGCGCGGGCGACGGTGTTGGTGGAGACGCCGAGGTCGGCCGCGAGCGCGCGGACCACCGGCAGCTTGTCGCCCGGGCGCAGCGCGCCGGTGCGGATGTGGCCGGCGAGCTGCGTGCGGACCTGTTCGTACGGCGGCGTGGCGGCCAGCATGTCGAGGCTGACCGAGACCGTCATGCGCGGACCGAGCTGCTCGGCGGGCCGGCCGGCGACGCGGCCGCGGGCAGGCGGGGGACCGGGACGACGAGGGCGGCCAGCGCCGCCACGACCACGAGGCCGCCGGCGACGCCGACCAGCCGCGCGACCAGCACCGCGCCCCCGTCGACCACCCCGGCGGCGCCGAGCCCGCCGAGGACGAGGTCGGGCCCGGCGGTCAGCAGCGCGCCGGCGACGAGCAGCCGGCACGCCCGCGCGACGGAGGCCCGGCGGAGCAGGCGGTCGGTGTCGAGGTCCGCCGTCACGACGGTCGCGCGCCGGGCGGTGGCGACGGCGACGAGCGCGAGCACGACCAGGGCGAGCGCCGCGGTGGCGACCTGCGGGCCGCCGTAGGCCCAGCCGGGGAAGGGCGTGTGGGTGCGCAGCACCAGAGCGCCCGACGGGTCGGTCGACGCGTGCGAGACGCCGCGGCCGGTGCCGTCGGCGAGCAGCCCGCCCGCGATCCCGGTGAGCGCCAGCAGGGCCAGGGCGATGCCCGCGGCCCGGGGCCAGGCACCCTCGAGCACGGTGCGGGTCGAGCGGTCGTGCAGCAGGGCGGTGCGGGTCAGGCCGTGCTGGCGCGGCCAGGTCAGCTCGCCGACGAGGAGCACGAGCAGCCCGGCCACGGCGCCGACCAGCGGCAGGCAGCCCAGCACCGGACCAGCGACCCCCGCGTCGGTCACGCCGAGGACGAGCCCCACCACCGGGACCGCGACCACGGCGGCCAGGACGGCGAGCGTGGACGTGCGGACCGCGTGCCGTCGGGCGGCGACCAGCTCGGAGGACAGCGAGCCGTCGGGTCGCGCGGACAGGCGCAGGGCGAGGGCGACGACGCCGGCCACGAGGAGGAGCGGGACGGCCAGGTCGAGCACGGAGAGGGCGAACACGGTGCCTCCTGGGCCGGATCCAATGACTGAATGACTGACTACATTAGTTCATTGGTCCCGGGTCCTGCAAGGAGCGGACGTCCTCCCAGGTGTCCACGTCACGGCCCTCGTCGCCGACGGCCGGCACCTCGACCACGCCGAGGTCCGCGACGAGCCGGCGCATGGCGAGCCCGTGCCGGTCGGCGGCGTCGGTGGGCGCGGCGGCGGCGAGCGCGGCGGCGCGGTAGACCGCGGCCAGGGGCTGGCGGCGCCCGCCCCGGTCGACCAGCACGGCCGCGTCGACCAGGGGGTCCGCCTCGGCGGCCCAGGTCAGCCGGGCCACCGTCGCGGCGTCCACGAGCGGCATGTCCACGGCGAGCACGGCGACCAGGTCCACCTCGGTGCCCAGGGCGTCGAGCCCGGCCAGCAGGCCGGCCGCGGGTCCGCCGCCCGGCGGGTCCTCGCGGGTCCAGGTCACCGGCCGCGAGGTGGGCGTCTCGGGTCCCACCACGACCACCTCGAGCGCCGCGGCCACGGCGGCCAGCGCGCGCTCGAGCAGGGTCACGCCGTCGACCTCGATCGCGGCCTTGTCGGCCCCGCCCATCCGGGCGCCGGTGCCTCCGGTCGAGCACCACGGCGCCGAGCCGCAGGGGCGCTCCGGGTCCGTTCACGCGCCCAGTCTGGCAGGCTGGCCCGGTGAGCCCGTCCGCCGCGTCACTCCACCTCGCCCTGGTCCAGAAGGCGTCCTCGCTCGACCCCGCCGACAACCGCGAAGCGCTCTCCACGCTCGCCTCGCTGGTCGAGCCGGGCACCGGCCTGGTGGTGCTGCCCGAGGCGTTCGTCCGCGACTTCGGCAGGCCCGGCTCGGACGTGGCGCCGTACGCCGAGCCGCTCGACGGTCCGTTCGTGGCGGCGCTGACCGGGTTCGCGGCCGCCACGGCGCGACGGTCGTGGCCGGGATGTTCGAGGTCAGCGAGGACCCGGCGCGGCCCTACAACACGCTCGCCGTCGTCGACGCGGACGGGCTGCGGGCGTCGTACCGCAAGATCCACCTCTACGACTCCTTCGGCTACCGGGAGTCCGACCGGCTGCTGGCCGGCCCGGTCGAGCCGGTGCTGGTCGACGTCGGCGGCTTCCGGGTCGGGCTGATGACCTGCTACGACCTGCGCTTCCCCGAGCTGGCCCGCGAGCTGGTCCCGCAGGGCGCCGAGCTCTCGTCGTGCCCGCGGCCTGGGTCGCGGGCCCCGGCAAGGTCGAGCACTGGCGCACGCTGGCGCTGGCCCGCGCGATCGAGAACACGGTGTACGTCGCAGCGGTCGGCCAGCCCGGTCCGCGCTACACCGGCCACTCCCTCGTGGTCGGGCCCGCGGGCGAGGTGGTCGCCGAGGTCGGCGACGGGGACCGCGTCCTGGTCGCCTCGGTGCACCGCTCGGCGCTGGAGGAGGCCAGGGCATCGAACCCGTCGCTGGCCAACCGCCGGTTCTGAGCGTGCCGCGCGCCCGCCGGTGGCCGCGGCGGGTCGTCCTTGCCGCCTGGACGCTGCTCACCCTGGCCGGCACCGCCGCCGTGGCGGTCTCGTGGACCCCGCTCGACGCGCCGGCGTGGGTCGAGCCGTCCGGTGCGGCGGTCCTGACCACGACGTACGTCGTCGCGCTGGCCCTGCGCACCGGCGGGCGACCGGTCGTGCTCGGGACCCTGGCCGCGCTGCTCGGCGGGGCCGCCGTGCTGACCGAGCGGCCCCTGCTGCTCGCGGCGGCCGCCGTCGACCACGGCGGCGATGGGCGCCGTGCTCGGCGTGATGCTGACCCGCCCGGCCGCGCGCTTCCGCGAGGTGGTCCGGGAGTGCGTGGTGGCGGTGCTGGTCGCCTCGGTGGCGGCGTTCGCGGCCAACGCCTACGACGCGCACCTGTTCGTGACCCGCGCCGGCTACCTCGTCCTCGGCGTCGCGCTGCTCGGTGCGCTGGCGCTGGCCTACCGCCTCGCCGCCGGCCTGCACGGCCTGGGCCGCCGCGGCGTGGTGATGCTGGTGAGCGGGATCGGGCTGCTCGCGGTCTCGCTCGCCTACACCGAGGCGCTGGCCCGCTGGGGCTCCCCGGGCTGGTCCGCGCGGTGGAGGACGCCACGGCCGCGCTGCGCGACCGGATCGGCGCGGTCCCGCGTCCGACCGAGCTCCTGCTCGGCTTCCCGGCGCTGGCCTGGGGCGTCTCCACCCGGGCCCGCCGGCGGCAGGGCTGGTGGGGCACCGGCTTCGGCGCCGCCGGGCTCGGCGGTCGTGGCGACCAGCCTGCTCGACCACCGCGTGCCGCTGCTCGAGGCGGGCCTCGCGACGGTGTGGTCGCTGGTCGGCGGGCTGGTGCTGGGCTACCTCGTGATCCGCGCCGACAGCTTCCTGTCCGGCGCCCGCGGCCGCCGCGCCCGGCGGCTCGAGGAGGCCGCCGCGCACCGTCCCGAGCCGGGTCGTGCGCACGCCCTGATGTGACCCCGATGGTGGCGTGGCCGACCGGCCACCGGTGTAGCGTCGCGGCCATGGCCCGCGAAGCCAGGACCGCCGACGTCGTCGCCGAGATGGTCGCCAACGTCCTGTCGGTCGCGGTGGCGCCGGGGGACCGGGTCGCCGTCGGCGACACCGTGGTCCTCCTGGAGTCCATGAAGATGGAGATCCCGGTGCTCGCCGAGGCCGCCGGCACGGTCACGGCGGTCAAGGTCGCGCCCGGCGACGTCGTCCAGGAGGGCGACGTCCTGGTCCGGCTCGACCTCTAGACTGCGACACCGTGGGGCGGCCCGGCGCCGCTCGCACGGAGGGGTGCCGGAGTGGCCGATCGGAACCGCCTTGAAAGCGGTCGCTGGCAGAGATGTCAGCCGCGGGTTCGAATCCCGCCCCCTCTGCCAGACGGGCGCCCGACCGGTGCCGACCAGGTTTGACGGCGACCGTGTGCGGGCACCCGGGACGGCGCCGGAGGAGGGGCGGGGTGCATGGGTGGCAGGGACGGCGCGGGCCGGATCCTCGCGCTGGGCGGCGGCGGCTTCTCCATGGAGCCCGAGCACCCGGTCCTGGACGACTTCCTGCTCTCGCTCGCCCCGTCCGGCCGGCGCCCGCGGGTCTGCTTCGTGCCGACGGCGAGCGGCGACGCCGAGGGCTACGTGACCCGGTTCCTCGACGCGTTCGGCCCGGGTCGCGCCGAGACCTCCGTGCTGCAGCTGTTCAGCCGCGAGCTCGGCGACCTGCGGCCGTTCGTGGCGCGCCAGGACGTGGTCTACGTCGGCGGCGGCAACACCGCGAACCTGCTCGCCGTGTGGCGCGCGCACGGGCTCGGCCCGGCGCTGGCCGAGGCGAACGCCGCGGGCACGGTGCTCGCCGGCATCAGCGCCGGCATGAACTGCTGGTTCGAGGCGTCGGTCACCGACTCCTTCGGCCCCGGCCTGCACCCCCTGTACGACGGCCTGGGACTCGTCGCGGGGAGCGCGTGCCCGCACTACGACGGCGAGGCGGACCGCGCGTCGACGTACAGCGCGCCTCGTGGCCGACGGCTTCCCCGGCGGCTACGCGGCCGACGACGGCTGCGGGCTGCTCTTCGAGGACGGCGTGCTCGCCGACGTGGTGGCCTCGCGCCCGGGCGCGCACGGCCATCTCGTCACCGCTCGCGGCGAGGGGCTCACCGAGACCCGGCTGGAGAGCAGGCTGCTGGGCGCGCCCGCCTCCGGGCGCTCGCCGGGCGGGGGCTACTCCGAGCCGCCGAGCTCCAGCGACACGGAGTCGTAGACCAGGTCGTTGAGGCGCTGACGGTGCCGCTCGACGTCGGCCACCAGCCGCAGCAGGTCCTCGCGGACCAGCTCGACGTCGGGCGTCTCGAGGACGAGCGGGCCGAGCGTCGCGATCCGGCTGAGCAGGGTGGCGCGCTCGCGGTGCAGGCTGAGCTCGCGCGCGGCGAGCCAGGCGTCCCCGCCGCGGGAGCGCTCCGCGGCCAGGGCGTCGCGGACCCCGGCCATGCGGTGCCGCACCAGCCACCGCCAGACATGGTGCCGCCGCGGCGAGTCGAGGGCTTGTTGAAGCCCGAGGATGGCATGCTCGAGACCGGTCATGGGGGCCACCTCCGCCGACTGGGTGGACTCTCGAGTGTGACTTGGTACACACCCCTGTGACAAGGGCCATCCGACCGTCAATTGGCGTGTGGCCTGGCTGTTCGCTTCAATCATCAGGTGACCGACGACCCGGCGGGTAGCCGCCCCCGCGACGCGAGCGGCTACCGCTTCTCGGCCGCCTTCGTGGTCCGGCTGATGGGGCTCGGCCTCGCGGTGGTCGGGCTGCTCGTGCTGGTGCTCGCGCTGCTGGTGGCGTTCGCCGGTGCGCCCGCACCCGTGCTGTGGGCCGGGTTCGCCGTGCTCGTCGGGCTGCTCGGCGGCACGCTGCTCCTCCGGCGTACGACGGTGGTGCGGCTCGGGCCTGCGGGCTACCGCGTCCGGCTGGTCCGCGGCGCCGGCGTCAGCGCCGCCGCGTGGCGCGAGGTCGAGGACGTCACCGCGGCGACCGTCGCGGGCGAGCGCTGCGTCGTGCTGCGACTGCGCGACGGGCGCAGCACCACGCTGCCGGTCGACGTGCTCGCCGGGAGCACCGACGACTTCGTGCGCGACCTCCAGCAGCACCTCGACCGCGGGCACGGCTACCAGGGCCTGCCGCGCCGCGGCCGCTGAGATCCGGCACGCCGAATTCGCCCCCGCCCCTGGCGACCGGTACCCTCGTGGCTGCCTGGAGGTGTCGCCTAGCCCGGTTTATGGCGCCCGCCTGCTAAGCGGGTTGAGGGTAATCCCCTCTCGCGGGTTCAAATCCCGCCACCTCCGCCGGTCCCGGAACGGCCCCGACGCTCCTGCGCGGGGCCGTTGCGGCGTTCAGGCGGCCTGCCAGGGCCGATCCCACGTGCCGGCCCGGTCGCGGTAGGGACGCTCCGGGTCGACGCCCGCGTCGGCGAGGGCGTGCATGGCGCGCTCGACCTGCTCGCGGTGGTGGACCCGCAGGTTGTCCAGCACCGCGGCGGCCACGATCGCGCAGCGGTGCTGGCCGAACGAGTGGCCGTCGCGCGGCGCCTGCGCGAGCGCGGCCCCGCGCCCGATCCGCAGGGTCAGCGCCGGGACGCCCACCGACAGGAACGGCTTGAGGTCCTCCACGAGACGCTGCACCTCGGGGCGCAGTGGCAGCAGGGCCGCGGCCGGCAGGCTCAGCACCGTCGACTCGGGGGTCGGCCAGTCGTCGCCGAGGGCGGTCGACGTGAGCTCCCACGGGTGGTCCCAGCCGCGGGCCCGCGCGGCCACCAGCGCCAGCGCGTGCAGGGCCGTCGGCGGGACCAGGGACAGGTGCAGCCGGACCAGACCACCGGGGTGGTCGGCGTCCCCGGTCCACAGCGGTCCCCAGGCCCGCCACGGCGCCTGGTACGGCGTCGGGTACGCGACCGGGTCGCCCGAGGGCGCGGGCGCATCGGGTCGCTGCGCGTCCCGGCCGAGGTACCAGTGCTCGTAGAGGTGCCGGGAGAGCATCGCGGGCCCCTCGGTGCCCACGGTCGTGGCGGCGGTGCGGGCGACCCGCACGGCGCTCTCGAGCTCGTCGATGTGTCGGTGGTGGATCATCCTCGCCCCCTGCGGCAGGCCGGCCGTGGTCGGTCCGGCACCCCTGGAGGAGTCGGCTGGGCGGCCCGCAGATACATGCGGCCGCGTGCGGGCGGCGTCGTACGCCGGAAAAAGATCCGAGGATTTCTCGTCGGAGGTGTATCAGGCGTCCGGGGACCGCCTCTTCGACTGCGTACGGCGACCGGGGGGCCGCCGGACGAGGCCGGAGCGCACAGGGGTCGCTCCGGCCCTGACTTCCCCGGGGAGACCCGGGGTGACAGACCCGGGGGGTGGGTGGAGCCGTCCGGCGCCGGGGCAGCGCCGGACGGCTCCTCCGGAACAGCCCGGTGACGTGCGGGCGCAGGCTCACTACAGTCCCCCCAGGGGGCGACGAGGAACCGAGAGGCCGATGGCGAACACATCCGGGCGAGGCCCTGCACAGGGACGGCTCTCCCGCGAGCCGGTCACCGGACCCCTCACGCGGACGGGGTCCCACAGCAGGATGCTCGACCCGAGCACCGCCTACCAGGCCAAGGGCGCCTCGCTGCCGCGCTCGACCGTCTTCGTGGTCGACACGGTGCTCGTGCGCGGCTGGCACCCGGAGACCGAGGAGGCGCTGCGCACGGTGGCGTACGCCGCGGGCTTCGTGCTCGAGTGGGACGAGACCCGCACCACCGACCGCGCGCTGCTCGACCGCGCCGGCCTCGACGCCGACCAGCGCGCAGCCCTCGAGGCGGTCTGGGTGACCCGGGTCCGGCTGGTACCCGGCCACGACCGCGCCGACTCGGTCTTCGCGCCCATCGACACGTGGCGGCTGCTGCAGTCGTTCCGCGCGGCCGTCGCCGACCCGGAGCGCGCCAAGGACGTCGCCCTCGAGCACCCCACCGAGCTCGGCATCGACCCGACGCCGTACACCGGCGGGCACCCGTACACCGGCGGCCACCCCTACACCGGGCGGCGCACCCCTACACCGGCGGCCACCCCTACACCGGCGGGCACTCGGTCGGCCTCACGCAGTACTCCCAGGCCGGGTCGGGCGGGCGCCAGCCCGTCGCCTGGCTCGGCGCCGAGCCGACCGGCCGCCCCGGCCTCGACCCCGGGACCCGCCGCCCGCTCGTCGCGATCCTCGACTCCGGTGTCGGCGAGCACCCGTGGCTCGGCGCGGGCGTCGTGCCGCACGACCCCGAGGTGCTCGGCGAGCCCGTCGGGCTGCCGTCGCTGCAGCGCGAGGTGCCCGAGGGCTCCAGCACCGAGCGGCTCGTCGGCGAGCTCGGCCCCGACGCCGGGCACGGCACGTTCATCGCCGGCCTGGTCCGGCAGCCTGCCCGGACGCGCGGATCCTGTCCGTGCGGCTGTTCCGCGACAGCGGCGTCGTCGACGAGGCCGACCTGCTGCCGCTCGCTGCAGCTGCTCGTGCTGCACCAGCTCCTCGCGCTGCGCGGGGACGAGGGCCACGAGTCCTCGACGTCGTCTCGCTCTCGCTCGGCTACTACCACGAGCAGCCGGAGGACCCGGCGTTCGACGCCCTGCTGCCGGACCGCTCGCCCTGCTCGGCCGGCTACGGCGTCGGCCGTCGTGCGGCCGCCGGCAACGACGCCACCGACCGCCCGGCGTACCCGCCGCGTTCGCCGGCCCGTCCGACCGGCGGAGCGGCGGTCCGGCCAGCCCGGGCAGTCCCGCCGCGGACGACGAGCCGGTGCCGGTCGTGGCGGTCGGCGCGCTCAACCCCGACGGCACGATCGCGCTGTTCAGCAACGACGGCCCGTGGGTGCGCTACCTGCGCCCCGGGAGCCGCCTGGTCAGCACGCTGCCGACCGACCTCGACGGCTCGACGGAGGCCACCAACCGCCTCGTCAGCGAGCGCCGGCGAGGAGCGCTCGTCCATGGACCCGGACAACTTCAGCAGCGGCTTCGCCATCTGGAGCGGTACGTCGTTCGCCGCGCCGGTCCTCGCCGGCGAGCTCGCCGCCCGGCTGCTCGACGCCTTCGTCGCCGGCGACACCTCCACCGAGCCGGCCGCCGCCCGGGCGCGCGCCCGGACGGCCCTGGCCTCGATGCCCCGGAAGGGAGCGATCGATGATCGCCACCCGAGCCCGAGAGGCGCGACCCTGGTCCACCAGGCCTCGCGCGCCTTCGCCGCCTACCGCGACGGCGACCGCGCGGCGTTCGACGAGCTGGTCGGGCTGCTCACGCCGCTGCTGTGGCACACCGTGCGCGGCCAGGGCGTCGACGCGGTCGCCGCCGAGGACGTCGTGCAGACGATCTGGATGCGGCTGCTGCACAGCAGCGCGTCGATCCGGGACCCGCAGACCGTCGTGAAGTGGCTGCTGACCGCGTCGCGCCGCGAGGCGTGGCGGGTCAGCAAGCGGGCCCGCGCCGACCTCATGCGCACCGCCGCGCTGTTCGGCCAGGAGGGCGAGGAGCTCAGCCACGATCCCGGCCCAGCGCGAGGACAGCTCCCGACGAGATGGTCTTCCGCGACGACCGCCAGCGGCATGCTGTGGCAGCACGTGCAGCAGCTGCCGGAGCGCTGCCGGGAGCTGATGCGGGTGATCGCGTTCGCCGACCGCCCCGACTACGCCCTCATCGCCGACTCGCTGGGCATGCCGGTCGGCAGCATCGGCCCGACCCGTGGCCGCTGCCTGGCCAAGCTGCGCCAGCCAGCTGGCGACCGATCCGCAGTGGGAAGGACGTGAGTCGTGATGGACGACGACCGCACCCCGGCCGACGCTGGCCGAGCAGCCCCTCGACGACCTCGACGCTCGCGACGCTGGCGCAGGTGCGGTCGCTCTACGCGACCGTGGACCCGGTCCCCGACGACCTCGTCGAGCGGGTCCGCTTCGCGGTCGCCCTCGACGAGGTCTTCGACGAGGTGGCCCGGATGACCCGGGTCTCCGTCGACGCCCTCGCCGTCCGCTCCGAGCAGTCGGCCGGCACCCGCACCGAGACGCTGACCTTCTCCGCCGACCGGCTCACCGCGATGGTGACGGTCAGCCGGCTCGGCCCGGGCCGGCTCCGGCTCGACGGCTGGCTGGCCCCGCCGGAGGTGCACCGCGTCCGGCTGCGGATCCAGGACGGCGACGAGCGTGAGGTGCTCGCCGACGAGCAGGGTCGCTTCAGCTTCGACGACCTCCAGGACGGCTTCGGCCAGCTGAGCTTCCACCCCGGCGGCGCGGACGCCGCAGCGAGCGACGAGAACACGGTCGTGACACCCCTGTTCCAGCTGTAGATTCGCCCGGTGGCCAACCCACCGGACGCGGACGTCCTCGCAGGCGCAGGTGGACGAGGCCCGGCGGCTCTACCAGCGCGGCAGGCCCGCCCAGGCGCTGCGCCGGCTGGACCGCGTGCAGACCGTGCTGGGCCCGACCGTCCCGGGCCGCGGCGACGACCGGTCCCGCGCCGTCGCGGTCGTGCACGCCCGGATGCTCATGGGTCAGGCGGCCGCCCGCTTCGAGGTGACCGCCGACCTCGACGACGCGCTGTCCCTGCTCGAGTCGGCAGAGTCCGCCGCGGAGGCCGCGCAGGCGCCGCAGCTGTCGGCCTCGATCCGCGGCCAGCGGGGGCTGATGCTGCTGCGCAGCGGACGCTCGGACGAGGCGCTCGCCGCCCTGACCGGGGCGGTCGACCTCATCGACGTCGCCGAGCCGCGCGACCAGATGACGATGCTGCTCAACCGCGGCACGCTGCAGCTCGAGCGGGGTGCCCTCGAGCTGGCCCGTGCCGACTTCGAGCACTGCATGCTGATCGCGGGCCAGGAGGGCGACCGCGACTACGAGATGCGCTCGGCGCACAACCTCGGCTACGCGGACTTCCTGGCCGGCCGGATCCCGCGGGCCCTCGCCGCGATGGCGCGCGCCGAGTCCCTCGCCGACGGCCCGCCGCACCCGATCGGCATGCTGGACCGGGCCCGGGTGCTCCAGGAGGCCGGCCTGGCCCTCGACGCCGAGCAGCTGCTGGGCCGGGCCGCCGAGCTGTTCCGGTCCGGACGGCTGCCCCAGGACGTCGCGGAGACCCGGCTCGCCCAGGCCGAGTGCGCGCTCGTGCAGGGCGAGGCGGCCCGCGCCCGCCAGCTCGCCCGCACCGCGGAGCGGCTCTTCGCCCGCCGCGGGAACCTGCTGTGGCTGCGCCGGGCCCAGCTGTTCGGCCTCCAGTGCGAGCGCCGCGCCGTCGATGACCGGGCCGACCGGGGCGACCGGGCCGACCGGGGGCGCCGTACGTCGTTCCGCGCGCTGGCCGCCCGCGCCGCCCGGCTCGCGCAGGAGTGCCGCGACGAGGGCCGCACCGACCTGGCCCGGCCGGCGGAGCTGCTGGCTGCCGAGTGCGCGCTGCGCGCGGGGGCCGAGGCGCCGCGGGTCGCGCCGGAGGTGCGGGCCACCGACCCGCTGCAGTCGCGGCTGCAGGCGCGCGAGGTGCGGGCGCTGGTCGCGCTGCGGCGCGAGGACCCGGTCGCCGCGGCCGCCGAGGTGCGGCGCGGCCTCGCCGAGCTCGGCTCCTACCAGAACCGCTTCGGCTCGCTGGACCTGCGCACGGCCAGCGCGGTCCACGGCGTCCCGCTGGCGCGGCTGGGCCTCGAGCTCGCCGAGCGCGGCGGCAGCGCTGCCGACTTCTTCGCGGCCGTGGAGCGCGGGCGCGCGATCTCGATCCGGCTGGCGCGGGTCGGCCCGCCGACCGACCAGCGGACCGCCGACCTGCTCGCGGCGCTGCGTCGCACCGAGGAGGAGGCCCGGCGGATCGAGGGCGACCCCGAGGCGGTCGGCGACAGCGCCCGGCTGCGGCAGCGGGCCGCCGCCCTGCAGCGCGACATCCGGGCCCGCGCCTGGGAGCTCGAGGGCGACAACGCGGCCGCCGAGCACCGCAGCGCCCGGCTCGCGCAGGTGCGCTCGGCCGCCCGGTCCGCCGGGACCGGGTTCGTCTCCGTCGTGGTGCACGGCGGTCGCTTCGTCGCGGTGGTGGCCTCGGCCGCCCGGCCCTCGATCGTCGACCTCGCGGACGTCGCCGTGGTCGACGAGCTCGTCCAGCGGGTCCGGGCCGACCTCGACGCGGTGGCCATGCCGATGCTGCCGCCGCCCCTGCTCGACGCCGTACGACGCTCGCTGGACGCCGGCCTGGCACGGCTCGACGACCTGCTGCTCGGCCCGCTCGCGGTGGCCGGCCGCCCCCTGGTGGTGTCCTGCGCGGCGGGGCTGGTGCTGCTGCCCTGGAGCCTGCTGCCCTCGCGGCGGGGCCTGCCCACCGTGGTCACGCCCAGCGCGACGGCGTGGCTGCGGATGGTCGACGGCTCCCGCAGCCCGGCCCCGCGCGTCGTCTCCGTGGCCGGGCCGGGCCTGCACCGGGCGACCGCCGAGGCCGAGCAGGTGCACGCCGGGTGGCCGGGCGCCGAGCTGCTGACGGGGGCGGACGCCACCACCGACGCGTTGCGCGAGGCGCTGGCCAACGCCGACGTCGTGCACGTCGCCGCGCACGGCACCCACCAGCAGGAGAGCCCGCTGTTCTCCTCCCTGCGGGTGGCCGACGGACCGTTGTACGCCTACGAGCTCGACGCCGACGACGAGCCCGCCCCCTGTGTGGTCCTCTCGGCGTGCGAGGCCGGCCTGGCCACGGTCCGCCCCGGCGACGAGGGGCTGGGGCTGACCAACGTGCTGCTGCACCTCGGCTCGCGCTCGGTGCTGGCCGGCGTGGCGCGGGTGCGCGACGACGTCGCGGCCCGGGTGATGGCCGACGTGCACGCCGCGATGGCGGCCGGCACGGACAGCGCCCAGGCCCTCGCCGGCGCCCTCGCCGCGGAGGAGATGCCCTCGCCGTTCGTCGCGTTCGGTGCGAGCTGGTAGGCGCGTTCTGCTTGCTGGAGTTGCACAACTACGCAACCATGGTGACCGGTCCTGAGCACCACGGGCCCCTCGCGCACCGGCGTCTCACCGAGTCTTTGGCGAGGGTTGACCGATTCCTCCCCGCACGGCAGGCTCGGGGCGCGGATTGTAGCCGGATCCGGCGCGTCGCGCAGGAGAACGAGGTTTCTGCAGGAACATGCAGTGCATACTTCTGCGCGGGTATTTTGTGGCCGATTGCCCCCGGGTGCTTCCACACTAGAACCAGCGGAGGCACCCCTGATCCTCCCGGACGGACGAGGTCGTAGATGAGGAACAACCGAGCCGCGGCGAGGCTCCTCGCCGGCTTGCTGGTGGTGGGCACCGTGACGGTGGGCGGCCTCGCTCCCGCGCAGGCCTACGACACCGGCTGGAACGGCACGGTCGCCCCGGTCGACGGCCCGCCGCGCATCACCCACGTCACGCACGTCATCAAGCTCCCCACCGCCCCCTCCCTGGAGGACACCGGCTGGAACGGCACCTGAGCCGACCGGCAACGCACCGCACCCACAAACGCGGCCAGCCCCACCCCCCCGGAGCTGTCGCCACATGGTCGAGACCGAGGAACGAACACGTCACCCCCCGGCAGTTCGCTTCGTGCCATCCCCCCGGCCCGGCTCGACCACACAGCGAGGGCAGTCACCAGCGGTGACTGCCCTCGCCGTCTGTCCGGGCGCCCCCGACGGACCGTCGGTGCAGCACCGAGGCACCGGGGCGCGGGTCCACCGAGGGTCGCTCAGCCGCCGGTCGGGACGTCGAGGTCGGCGTCCGCGCCCGCCTCGAAGCCGGCCTCGAACCCGTCGTCGTAGTCGTCCGCCTCGACGGTGCGCTTGCCGGTCGGGTCGGCGCCCATGGCGTAGCCGAGCTGGAAGCGGGTCTGCACGCCGTACTCGTCCTTGAGGGCGGCGATGTAGCCGGCGTAGGTGCGGGTGCTGACGCCGAGGCGCTTGGCGCTGGCGGGGTCGCTGTGGCCCTCGACGAGCAGCCGGATGGTCATCGCGCGCACGTCGGCGGCGATGTTGCGCTCGACCTGGTTGCCGGAGAGGTTGAACGGCTGCGCGCGCTCCCAGGACCTGTCGAAGATGTCGACGAGGTAGGCGATCAGGGACTTGTCGTGGATCGCGATCGCGACGTGGTGGTTGTCGGAGGCCGGCACGATCGCCACCTGCCGGTCGACCACGATCAGCCGCCGGAAGAACTCGTCGAGGGTGCGCACCTCGGCGCCGCGCTCGACCACGTCGGCGACGTACTCGCGGGTGGCGGGGCTGTGCCGCGCGGAGTGCTGGTAGAGGGTGCGCATCCGCACGCCCCGCTCGAGCGCCTTGACGTCGCGGTTCTCGGCGACGGTCAGGGTGGCCGCGGGGCGGCGGCCGTGCGGCTGCGCGGTGAGGAGCTCGTGGCGGGAGTCGTTGACCGCGGCGTGGATGAAGCTGTTGATGTTGTCGAGCCCGTGGATCTCGGTGATCGGGCTGACCGCCGCCTGCGGCGAGGTGCGGAAGATCTGGCCGAGGTCGCTGAACGCGTCGGCCCAGCGCGCGGACTCGGTGAGCAGCTCGGCCCCCTGCACGCCGAGGGGTACGACGACCTGGGACTGGATCGCGGCGGGGTCGACGGGGAAGTAGAGCCCTTGGTCCTCGTCGTGACGGAGCAGGCCGATGTCGAGGAGCAGGTCGAGGGCCGGGCGCAGGTCGCTGTCGGGGGCCAGGCGCGGGTCGTCGGCCCTCAGCGACCCGTGGGAGACCGCGTTGGTGTAGATCCGCGAGGAGCCCTGCTCGAGCAGGTGACGCTCCTCCGGGCCGTAGCTGCTGCGCGGCACCGACACCTCCGTCTCACCGTCGAGCCGACCCCCGTCGGACGCGCCAAGTATGCCGTAGCCCGCCGACGCAGGAGGCCCCACCCGGGAACCGGGTGGGGCCTCCTCGTGCCACGGGAGTCAGGCGCCGAGCCGGGCCTTGAGGCCGTCGAGCTCGGTCCACAGCACCGTCGGCAGGGACTCGCCGAACTTCTCGAACCACTCGGTGATCTGCGGGATCTCGGCCTTCCACTCGTCCACGTCCACGGCCAGCGCGGCGGCGAGCTCGGCGTCGGTCATGTCGAGGCCGTCGGTGTCGAGGGCCTCGGGGGTGGGGACGTGCCCGATCGGGGTCTCGATCGCGTCCGCCTGGCCGTCGATGCGCTCGAGCACCCACTTCAGGACGCGCGAGTTCTCGCCGAACCCGGGCCACAGGAAGTCGCCCGACTCGTCGCGGCGGAACCAGTTGACGTAGAAGATCCGCGGCAGCTTGGCGGCGTCGTTCTCCTTGCCCACGGTGATCCAGTGGTTGAAGTAGTCGCCGGCGTTGTAGCCGATGAAGGGCAGCATCGCCATCGGGTCGCGGCGGACCACGCCGACCTGGCCGGTCGCCGCGGCGGTCGTCTCCGAGCTGAGGGTGGCGCCCATGAACGTGCCGTGGGTCCAGTCGCGGGCCTCGGTCACCAGCGGCACCGTGGTCTTGCGCCGGCCGCCGAACAGGATCGCGTCGATCGGGACGCCGCGCGGGTCGTCGTACTCGTCGGCGAGGATCGGGCACTGCTTGATCGGCGTGCAGTAGCGGCTGTTGGGGTGCGATGAAAGCTCGTCGGACTCGGGGGTCCAGGGCTCCCCCTTCCACGACGTCGCGCGCGCCGGGGTGTTCTCCAGGCCCTCCCACCAGACGTCCCCGTCCTCGGTCAGCGCGACGTTGGTGAAGACCGAGTTGCCGATGTCGATGGTGCGCATGGCGTTGGGGTTGGTCTTCTCGTTGGTGCCCGGGGCAACGCCGAAGAAGCCGAACTCGGGGTTGACCGCGTAGAGGCGGCCGTCCTCGCCGATCCGCATCCAGGCGATGTCGTCGCCGAGCGTCTCGACCTTCCAGCCCGGGATGGTCGGTGCGAGCATCGCGAGGTTGGTCTTGCCGCAGGCGCTGGGGAACGCCGCCGCGACGTACTTGCGCACGCCCTCGGGGCTGGTCAGCTTGAGGATCAGCATGTGCTCAGCGAGCCAGCCCTCGTCGCGGGCCATCACGCTGGCGATCCGGAGCGCGTAGCACTTCTTGCCGAGCAGGGCGTTGCCGCCGTAGCCCGAGCCGTAGGACCAGATCATCCGCTCCTCGGGGAACTGGACGATGTACTTCGTGTCGCTGCACGGCCACGCGACGTCGGCCTGACCGGGCTCGAGCGGCATCCCGACCGAGTGCATCGCCGGCACCCAGGCGACCTCCTCGCCCGCGGCGTCGAGCTCCTCCATGCGGCGCAGCACGTGCGTGCCCATCCGGGCCATCACCGACATCGAGGCGACGACGTACGCCGAGTCGGTGATCTCCACGCCGAACATCGGCTTCTCGGCATCGAGGTGACCCATCACGAACGGGATGACGTACATCGTGCGACCGCGCATGCAGCCGCGGTAGAGGTCGGTCATGATCTGCTTCATCTCGGTCGGGTCCATCCAGTTGTTGGTGGGCCCGGCGTCCTTCTCCTCGACGCTGCAGATGAACGTGCGGTCCTCGACGCGCGCCACGTCGGTGGGGTCGGAGGCGGCGTGGAAGGAATTCGGCTTCTTGGCCGGGTCGAGCCGGGTGAAGGTGCCGACCGAGACCAGGAAGTCGGTGAGCTCGGTCCACTCCTCCGGGGTGCCGGTGCACCAGTGCACGCGGTCCGGGGTGGTCAGCTCGGCGATCTCGGTGACCCAGGCGAGGATGCCCTCGTGGGTCGTGGGTGCCTCGACGGAGGTGCTGGTGTCGGCGGTCATGTCAACCGGTTCCTCTCGCGCTGTCGCCTGCGTCGTGCCCGGTGTCCGGGTCCCGGGAACGACGGACGGCCACCGACGGGTCGATGGCTCGTGGAGTGTGGTGTGTTGAGTTGAGTGCGCCGCGCCGTTGCGTGCGACTGGTCGTGAACCCTTGCGGGTGCTGGTGAATCTACTCACAAGGTCTGCGCCCGGGCTATTGGATCGGTCAAAGATTTGTGGTCTCGGTCACCAGCGGTCGTGGATGCTCGCGCGCAGCCGCTCGTCGTAGATCCGGTGCACGCCCTCGTCGAAGGCGGCGCCGAGCGGGGGCACCCGGCCGGCGGCAGCGTTGCCGCGCGCCTGCTCGACGTTGCGCGCCCCGGGGATCACGCAGGACACCTCAGGGTGCTGCCAGAGCCACGCGATCGCGGCCTGCGCCGGGGTGGTGCCCTTGGGGGCCCGGTCCGCCACCAGGGCGCCGAACTCCTGGGCCGCGGCCACCCCGGTCTCGAAGTCCACGCCCGAGAACGTCTCGCCGACGTCGAACGCGCTGCCGTCGCGGTTGTAGGTGCGGTGGTCGTCGGGGGCGAACGTCGTGCCGGCGTCGTACCTCCCCGACAGCAGGCCGGAGGCCAGCGGGACCCGCGCGACGATCCCGACGCCGGCTGCCGCGGCGGCGGGCAGCACCTCGTCGAAGGGCTTGAGCCGGAAGGCGTTGAGGATGATCTGCACGGTCGCGACGTGCGGGCGGGCGATCGCGGTGAGCGCCTCGGCGGCGGTCTCGACGCTCACGCCGTACGACGCCATGACGCCGTCGTCGACGAGGGTGTCGAGGGCGTCGAACACGGCGTCGTCGGAGTAGACGGCCGTCGGGGGACAGTGCAGCTGGACGAGGTCGAGGGTGTCGACGCCGAGGTTGCGGCGCGAGCGGTCGGTCCAGGCGCGGAAGTGCTCGAGCACGTAGTTCTCGGGCACCTGGTCGACGCGCCGGCCCATCTTGGTGGCGACGGTGAGCGGCACATCGGGATGGGCGGCCAGGAACCGGCCGATGACCTGCTCGCTGCGGCCGTCGCCGTAGACGTCGGCGGTGTCGAAGAGGGTCACGCCCTCCGCGGCGGCCGCCTCGAGGACCGCGAGGGCGTCGGCCTCGCTCACCTCGCCCCAGTCCGCGCCGAGCTGCCAGGTGCCGAGACCGACGACCGAGACCTCGCGGCCGGTCCTGCCGAGGGTGCGTGTCTGCATGCTGCGACCCTAGCCAGCCGTGCCCCAGGGCCCGGCGCCGCCTTGGTGACCTTCGGCCCCGCCGCACAGGGGCGCCCGTGACGAGACTGGACGCGTGAGCGAACGCCTGACCCCGCTGTCCACGACCTTCCTCGACGTCGAGGACGGCGACCCCCGTGCGTCGCTGGCCATCGGCTCGATCACCGTCTTCGAGGGGCCCGCCCCTGCCTTCGAGGAGCTCGTGTCCGCCATACGGGGACGGCTGCCGCTGCTGCCGCGCTACCGCCAGCGGCTGCGCACCGCGCCGTTCGACCTGACCGCGCCGGTGTGGGTCGACGACCCGGACTTCAACCTGCGGTGGCACCTGCGCGGGACCGCCGTCCCCGCGCCCGGCGGGCCGGCCGAGCTCGGCAACCTGATGAGCCGGGTGATGACGCGGCGGATGGACCGGCGTCGGCCGCTGTGGGAGTACTGGTTCGTCGGGGGTCTCGCGGGCGGCCGCTGGGCGCTGCTGTCCAAGCTGCACCACAGCATGGTCGACGGGGTGTCCGGCACCGACATCTACCGCCTGGTCCTCGACCCCGGTCCCGAGCCGGTGCCTGCGCTGCCCGACGACTGGACGCCCGAGCGCACCCCGTCCTCGGCCGAGCTCGTGGCCGGCGGCGCCTGGCACCTGGTCTCGGACCCGGTCGCGTCGCTGCGGGCCGCGGCGGGCCTGGCCGGTGCGCCGCTGCGGGTGCTGCGCCGGGCCCAGCAGACCGCCCGGGGGCTGCTCGCCCTGAGCGGCGCGGCCGTGCCGGAGGAGCGGACCTCGCTGGTCGGGCCGCTCGACGGCGACCGCCGCTTCGCCTGGACGACGACGTCGTTGAGCACCGTCCGCGAGACCGCGCATGCCTTCGGCGGCACGGTCAACGACGTCGTGCTCGCGGCGGTGACCGGCGGGTTCCGCACGCTGCTGCTCTCCCGCGGGGAGGAGCCCACCCCGCACGCGCTGCGCTCGCTGGTGCCGGTCGACGTACGCGCCCCCGGGCAGGCGCACCTGCGCGACAACCGGGTCTCGCTGATGCTGCCCTACCTGCCCGTCGACGTCGCCGACCCGCTGGCCCGGCTGGCCGCGGTGCGCGAGCGCATCGACGAGCTCCAGGAGGCGGGCGAGCCCGAGGCCGGCGAGGTGCTCACCGGGCTCGCCGCGTCCGGGCCGTTCCTCCCCGTCGCGTGGGGGCTGCGGCTGGCGTTCCGGCTGCCGCAACGGGTCGTCGGGACGGTCACCACCAACGTCCCCGGGCCGCGGACGCCGCTGTACGCCCTCGGCCGGCGGGTCGAGACGATCGTGCCCTACGTGCCGATCGCGAACAGGGTCCGCGTCGGCGTCGCGATCACGTCCTACTGCGACGACCTGACGGTGGCGGTCACCGGCGACTACGCCTCGGTGCCCGACATCGACGTCCTTGTCGACGCGGTCGCCGGGGGGCTGGCCGAGCTCGTCGAGCTCGCGGCGCTGGCCGAGGCGGCTGCCGAGCCGGTCGGGGGGCGGGTGTCGCCCGGGTAGGGCAGGCTGGGGCCATGCACTACGTCGGCGTCGACCTCGCTTGGGGAGAGCGCAAGCCCACCGGGGTCGCCGTGCTCGACGCCGACGGCCGGCTGCAGCACGTCTCCGCGCAGACCACCGACGAGACGATCGAGGCAGCGCTCGCGCCGTACATCCAGGGGCGCTGCCTGGTCGGCATCGACGCCTCGCTGGTGGTGCGCAACGCGACCGGCAACCGGCCCTGCGAGGCCGAGCTCAACCGCGACTTCGCGCGCTTCGACGCCGGCGCGCACCCGTCGAACACCGGCAAGAGGGAGTTCGCCGACGGGACCCGCGGAGCTCGGCTCGCCACCCGGCTCGGCCTCGACATCGACCCGGACTCGCGGGCCCGCCGCCGCGCGATCGAGGTCTACCCCCACCCCGCGACCGTCGCGCTGTTCCGGCTCGGCCGGACCCTGAAGTACAAGAACCGCACCGGCCGTCCGCTGGCCCTGCTCCGCTCGGAGCTGCTGCGGCTCACCGCCCTGCTCGAGGGGCTGGCCTCCGCCACCCCGCCGCTGCGCCTCGACGGGAACGACGACTGGAAGGCCCTGGTCGCGCTGGTCGAGGGCGCCGAGCGCAAGGCCGACCTGCGACGGGCCGAGGACCAGGTCGACGCCGTCGTGTGCGCCTACGTCGCAATGTTCGCCGACCGCAGGCCCGCCGACACCACGACGTACGGCGACCTGGCGACCGGCTACATCGTGACGCCGACCCTGCCGCCCGACCTCGTCCCGACGCCGCGGGGGGTCGAGCCCGACGCCGGACCGCCCGAGCCTGCCGTCGTCGCACCGGACGGGTCCGACGCCGTGCCGGACCGGGGGCTGGTGCCCGCGCCGGCGAGCGCCAAGGACCCGGTCCGCGCGGCGGTGCAGACCTACGCCGAGCAGCACGCCGCCGTGCGCGAGGCCACCGACGCCTACGTCGCTCTCGTGACGACGCTGCTCGACGACGCCGGCATCAACTACCTCAGCGTCAGCGGCCGCGCCAAGTCGGTGGCGTCCTTCGCGGCCAAGGCCGACCGGACCGTCGACGGCCGCCCTGTCTACGCCGACCCGCTCGAGGAGATCACCGACCAGGTCGGCGTCCGGGTGATCACCTACCTGCGCAGCGACGTCACCGCGGTCGCGGACCTCCTCGGGGGCGAGCTGACCGTCCTCGACGACCGCGACATGGGGCAGGAGACCGCGAGCGAGGGCCGGTTCGGCTACGCCAGCCGGCACCTCCTGGTCGCCGCCGGCTGGATCGGCGGGCGACGCGCCCAGGTGCAGGTCCGCACCGTGCTCCAGCACGCGTGGGCGGAGTTCGAGCACGCGATCCGCTACAAGGGCACGATCCCGGAGGAGCACGTCCCCGACCTCGACCGCCGCTTCACCCTCGCCGCCGGCCTGCTCGAGCTGGCCGACCGGGAGTTCACCACGATCCGCGACCGGCTCCAGGCGGCCGTGACCGACGAGCGGCTCGACGCCGACGTCACCGACCCGAGGATCGGCGCGCAGGAGCTCGCGACGTTCCTCGCCGGCCAGTACGCCGACGCCGGCTGGTCGCGCACCGATCACTACGCCTGGGTCTCCGGGCTGCTCCTCGAGCTCGGCGTGACCTCCCTCGACGAGCTGGCCGGCCTGCTCACGTCGGTCGACAGCGGCGCGATCAACGCCCGGATGGGCTACAAGTACCCTCCCGGCGCCGTCCGCCGCCTCGACGACGCCCTGCTCGCGATCTTCGGCCGCCGCTACGTCACCCTGCACGGCAACGCCCACCGCGAGGCCCTCCTCACCGCCCGCCTCGAGCGCCTCCGCGGCCCCGCCGACGACTGAGCCCCCTCGGTCCGGATGTGGCCGATCCCTGCACGTCGGCCTGCTTGTGGCCCCGGACCGCAGCCACACCGGAGGTTCTGGTGCGGCCATCGGCCACAACCGGGCCGGCGGGACGGGGCCGGGTCACCGGGAGGGCGCGACGCCCCAGAGGGCGCCGACGTGGCGCGCGTCGGTGCCGCAGCAGCCGCCGACGATCGAGAGGTTCGGCAGGTGCGGGCGGAGGCGGTCCGTCGCGGCGGTGAGCTCGGAGAGGTCGCCCTCGTCGAGCTCCTCGGCCTCGTCGAGCTCGGCGTGGCTGAGGGTGGAGGAGTTCGGGCGGAGGCCCAGGACGCGCTCGCGCCAGGGGCCGTCGTCGAGGCCCGCCTCGACGTGGGAGGGGTGCGCGCAGTTGAGGAGGTAGTAGTCCGGGCGCGCGGCGGCGTCGACGGTCGCCACGGCGTCGGCCACGGAGGTGCCGCCCGGGAGCCGGCCGTCGGTCTCCACGGTGAAGGAGATCGCCACCGGGATGCCGACCTCGCGCGCGGCGAGGACCACCCCGACCGCCTCGCCGGGGTCGGTCAGCGTGTAGGCGGTCACCACGTCGGCGCCGCCCGCGGCCAGCGCCTCGACCTGCGGGCGGTGGTAGGCGCGCGCCTCCTCGGCGTCGACGTCCGCGCCGGGACGGTAGCCGTCGCCGCGGGGGCCGACCGAGCCGCCCAGGACCACCTCGGCGACCGAGTCGGCGTAGCGCCCGGCGAGCCCCGCGAGGTGCCCGATCGCGTCGCGGTTGACCCGGGCCAGGTCCGTGGCGGACCAGCCGAGCCGGTCGCCCCAGTCCGGGTTGGCCCGCCAGGTCGCCGACTCCAGGACGAGGCCCGCGCCCGCGGCGGCCGCCACGGCGGCATACCCGTCGTAGTAGGCCTCGAGCAGCGCGCGTCCCTCGGCCGTGTCGACGAGCGGGAACGCGGCGAAGTCGGGCAGGTCCACGCCGTGGTGGAAGATCAGGTCGGTCTCGAGGCCGCCGTCGGTGACGAGGGGCCGCCCGCGGAGCTGGGGCAGGTCCTCGGCTCGGGTCCTCGGTGTCTGCGATGTCGCGCTCATCTCGCTGCCCTCCGGGTTCCAGACTGTGTGGTCTGTTTGTAGCAGACCAAGCGGTCTGGTACAAGGGTGGTATGCCGAAGGACGGAACAGCCACCCGCGAGCGGATCCTCGAGACCGCCGAGCGGCTGGTGATCGAGAACGGCTACTCCGCGACCTCGCTCGACCAGGTGATCGCCGCCAGCGGCAGCTCCAAGGGCGCGTTCTTCCACCACTTCGGGTCCAAGCTCGAGCTCGCGCAGTCGCTGGTCAGCAGGTACGTCGCGGCCGACGTCGCGCACCTCGAGGCGGCCGTCGCGGAGGTGGCCGGGATCGACGACCCGGCCGAGCGCGTCGTCGCGTTCCTGCGGGTGTTCGAGGACGGCGCCGACGGCCTGATGGGCGCCCAGTCGTCGTGCCTGTACGTCGCCGTGCTGACCGAGCGCCAGCTCGCCGCGAGCGGTACGTCGGACCAGATCACCGGCGCGATCGTCGCCTGGCGGGAGACTCTGTCCCGGATGCTGGCCGAGGCTCTGGCCGTCCGGCCGAGGGCCGACGACGCGGGGGTGGCCCACGACGAGGTCGACACCGACGCCCTCGCGGACCACGTGTTCGTGACCTTCGAGGGGGCGTTCCTGCTCTGCCGCTCGACCGGCGACGCCGGGCACATGCGCGCCCAGCTGCGGGTGCTGCGCCAGCTCGTCCAGGGCCTGCTCGGCCTCCCCGTGTCGTGAGCCAAGGCAGCCGCACGACCGGGTGACGCGGGTGACGGGGTGCCGGGGACCTGACCGAACAGGCACCTTTGTCCCGGTTCACCGTCGCTCGGATCGGACAATCGCCATAATCGAGGCATGGTGTCGTTGCAGCTCGCCGACGGCTCCGGTGGCCCGGGGCCGGCTGCGGCGACCCCGCACGACAGCGCTCGGACCGGCGATCGGCAGCCCGCCCAGTCGGGTGACCCGGCGCTCCGGCACCTCGTCGACACGTACCGCTCCCTGGCCCGCAGCATGCCCAGCGGCTTCGTCGTGCTCTTCGACAGCGACCTGCGCTACGAGATCGCCGACGGCGTGGAGCTGGCGGCCTTCGGCTTCACCCGCGACGGGTTGGAGGGCAGGACCCTGCAGGAGGCGCTCTCGCCGGACATCGTGGCCGAGCTCGAACCGAACTACCGCTCGGCGCTGGCCGGGACGTCGGTAAGCTGGGAGCGGGTGATCGGGCACCGCACCTTCAAGCTCACGGCCGGCCCGGTCGTCCCCGACGAGGGGCCGATCGTCTCCGGCATGGTCACCGCCTTCGACATCACCGAGGAGCGACGCACCGAGCGGACCTGGGGCGCCCTGCACGCGATCGCCACCGACGTCGCCCGGCGCGCCACCCCCGACGAGGTCGCCCAGCGGATCGCGTCCTCGCTGGTCGAGATCTTCGGCGCCGACTCGGCCGCCGTCACCCGCTACACGAGCCGGCAGACCTGCGACGTGCTCGCGGTCGCGCCCGTGAACGCCATGCTGCTCGGCACCGCCGTGGAGTTCGCCCCCGACGACGCCTCCGCACTGTCGCGGGTGGCCAGCACGGGGGAGGCGGCGCTGGTGCGCTACCCGAGCCAGGGCGGCGGCATCGCGCGGCGGATGACAGCCGAGGGCATCCGGGTGGGCGCGGCCGCACCGATCCGCTTCCGCGGCGTGCTGTGGGGTGCGGTCACGATCGCCTCGGCCGACACGCACGGGCTCGACGAGCGGGTGCTCGGCCGGCTGGCCGGCTTCGCCGAGCTGGTCGAGCTCGCCATCGGCAACGCCCAGCAGTGGGACGCGCTGGCCCGCGAGGCGGCGGTCGACGACCTGACCGGCCTGCCCAACCGGCGTACCTTCAACGACCACCTGCACCGCGAGGTCGAGCGAGCCCGCCGCCACGACCGTCCGGTGAGCGTGGCGATGATGGACCTCGACCGCTTCAAGGGCGTCAACGACCGCTTCGGCCACCCGGTCGGCGACCGGGTCCTGACCGAGCTCGGCCGCCGCATCATCGCCGCCTCGCGCGACGGCGAGCTGGTCGCCCGCCTCGGCGGCGAGGAGTTCGGCTGGATCATGCCGGAGACCGACGGCGAGTCCGCGGTGGCCGCGGCCGAGCGGCTGCGGACGGCCGTGGCGGAGATGCCGTTCGGCGAGGTCGGCGTGCTGTCGATCTCGGTCGGGGTCTGCTCGCTCGCCGACGTCGCCGACCAGGACGCGCTGATGGCCGGTGCCGACGCCGCGCTCTACGAGGCCAAGAACGCCGGCCGCGACCGGGTCGCCCGGCACGTCGGCTGACCCACCGGCCGGCCCGTCCCCGGCAGCGCTGTCGGCAAGGTCGTCCGCACCGGCGTCAACGAGGTCGTCGGCGCGGTCAGATCGGCATCGCCTCGAACGGCGAGGAGTACGCCGCGTCGTCGGTCAGCAGCGCCTCGGCCTCGGCGACCGGCATCCGGTCGCGCTCCGCAGCGATCACGTGCCGAAGCAGGCGTACGTCGCCGGGCGTCGCGAGCCCGGTCAGCTCGGTGTGGTCGAGCACCCACGAGACCGCCGCCCGGATCCGCTCCGGGTCGGTCTGCGGCTCGTACCACGTGGCATGGGTGTGGTCGGCGTCCTCGGGCCAGTTCCGCCGCGAGACGGTCTTGATCGTCATCAGGGCGACGTCGCGACGGCGTACCTCCGCCACCAGCGCCTCGTAGTCGGCGCGGTAGTCGGGCCGGCTCCAGACCGCGAGGTTGAGCGGGGTCAGCACAGACGCGAACGGGTGCCGGCGCAGCGCCTCGAGGTGCGTGCTCGGCGCCGTGTGGCTGTGCCCGGTGATGCCGACCGCCCGCGCGAGCCCCTCCTCCTGGGCCCGGACGGCCGCCTCGAGGGCGCCGCCGGGTCGGGTGACCTTGTCGAGCTCCTCGAGGTCGCCGACCGCGTGCAGCTGGATGAGGTCGACGTGGTCGGTCTGCAGCCGCTCGAGCGACCGGTTGATGCCGGCCCAGGCGGCCTCGGCGTCCCGCTCGCCGGTCTTGGTGGCGAGGAAGACGTCGTCGCGGATCCGCGACATCCACGGTCCCAGCCGCAGCTCGGCGTCGCCGTAGTCGGCCGCCACGTCGAGGTGGTTGATGCCCGCGTCGAGCGCCTCCTGCACCGATGCGTCAGCGGTGTCCTGGTCGACCTCGCTGAGGGCCGCGGCGCCGTAGATCAGCACCGAGCTCTCGTGCCCGGTCGCCCCGAGTGTCCGTCGCTCCATGTTCCGGTCCTCCTGCTCGTCGTCGGCTGCCCTGTCCTACCCCCGAAACCCACTGCCCACTCGGCATGTCGCGGGGTCAATACCGCATTCGGGACGGCCGAGCGGCAACGATGCAGACAGAGTAAACAAAGCGTCCGCACCCGAGTCGGTTCGGCAGTCGTCCTCGCCAGACCGATCAGAGGCCTGCCCGGAGGTACTGCTTTCATGTCCAGTGTCGCGGCACAGATCATCACCGCAGCGCCCGATATCAACTCCGACGGCATCGTCGCCTGGGGCGTGCGGAACATCATCCCGATCATCCTGCTGGTGGTCGGCATCTCGATCATCGCGGGCTCGCGCAAGGGCCAGATGAGCCAGAACGCGCTGACCATCACCAACGTGATGCTGGGGCTGGTCGTGATCGCGGGAGCGGCCCTGTTCTACGGGTTCGCCGACAACATCGCGACCTTCGTCTTCGCGAACGGCTGAGCCGTGCGGCTTCGACCCGATGACGAGGTGTACCGGGTCGACGCGGTGTGGCTGGGCCCACGCGGGCTGACGCTGCCGTGGTCGGCGCGCTACTCGGCGTACGGCATCTGGCTCGTGCTCTTCGTGACGGTCCTGCTGGTCGAGGGGCTGCTGCCGATGCGGGTCAGCATCCCGCCGGTGTGGGAGCTGGTGCTGACGATCCTGGCGACCTACGCGCTGACCGGGGTGATCGACCACGACCGGCCGCTGGTCAGCGTGTTCCACCTCCTGCGGGCCGAGGCGCTCGCGCCGCGGGCGCCGGGGACCGCGCGTCCGGTCCGGCTGTCGGCGGCGAGGGTCCGAGTGAGGAGCACCGGTGGACCGACACAGGCGTGACGTCGAGCGCGTCACGCGGGCCAGGCTCGCGCTGCGCAACATCGAGGGAAACCTCTGCTTCACCGACCACGACGCCTGGGCGTGGTTCGTGCTGCCCACCCAGCCGTGGGCGTTCCGGTCCGACGCCCAGCGCGAGCAGCTGCTCTTCGGCGCGGCCGACGCGCTGGCCTGGCTGTCGGGGCACCGCCTGCACCTGCGGGTGACCAGCGAGCCCTACCCCGCCGCGGCGTGGGCGCGCGGCCTCGACGCGATCACCCCGTCCCCGCTGGCCACCCGTGGCGGCGGCTCGTGGGGCGACCACCTCGTCAGGATGCAGGAGCACCTGCGCCACCAGACGATGGCCGAGAAGAAGGTCTTCCTCGGCGTCCGGCTCTCGGCCCGCTCGCCCAGCCACCGCATGATCGCCGCCGTATGGCGGCGACCGGGCAACATCGAGCACGCGCGGCTGCTCTCCCACCTCGAGCGCGCCACCGAGGCCGTCGCCCTGCCCGGCATGGAGGGACGCCCCGCCACCGCCGCCGAGATGGAGTGGCTGCTGCGGCGCTCCCTCGGCCTCGGCCTGCCCGCGCCGGGAGCGCTGTCGCCCGTGGAGTCCTCGACCTGGGACGTCGACGACCTGCACTCCTTCGCCGACGACGTCGACTACGCGGTGGCCCCCTTCGGCCGGACGGTCCGCGTCGTCGGCCGCGGCGCCTCGGGTGCCCGACCCACCGTGGAGCGTCACGTCGCGGTCATGTCGGTCGGCCGGGTCGAGGAGATCGAGGCGCCCGACCCCGGCCACGACCCCTGGCTCGCGCACACCGACCGGCTGCCGTTCCCCGTCGAGTGGTCCGCGCAGTTCGACGTGCTGTCGGGCGGCGAGGCCCGCCAGGCGATCCAGCGCAAGCTCCTGGTCGTCCGCGACATGCAGCGCCACTACCGCGAGCACGACCTCGACGAGCCGCTCGCCCTGGACCGCCAGGCCGCGCAGGCGCGCGAGGTCGAGGACCAGATGAGCCGCGGCGTCGAGGTCGCCGCCGCCCGGGTGCACGGCTGGTTCCGCCTCGCGGTCGCGGCCGCACCGAGGAGGAGTGCCTCGAGCGCGTGCGCAAGGTCAAGGCGTCCTACCGTGGCCGCCGGGTCAGCATCGAGCACCCGAAGGGGCAGTACGGCCTGCTGCGCGAGTTCATCCCGGGCGAGCCGGTGTCCACGTCGGCGTACCGCCGCCGGCTGCCGGCGCTCTACCTCGCCGCCGGGGTGCCGACCGCGTCCAGCCAGCTCGGCGACCGGCGCGGCCCGTACGTCGGCTACACCGCCGGCTCCTCGCGGCGCGCCGTCATGTTCGACACCCACTACGCCACCGAGGTGCAGGAGACCTCCGGGCTCGTGCCGGTCGTCGGCGGGCTCGGCGCCGGCAAGAGCGTCCTGCTCGGGCAGATCACCTACGAGGCCGTACGCCGCGGGGTCCCGTCCGTCGTGCTCGACCCGTCCGGACCGCTGGCCCGGCTCACCGAGCTTCCCGAGCTGCGGGGGCACAGCGAGCACCTCGACCTGACCACTGCCGCGAGCGGCACCCTCAACCCGTTCGACGTGGTGGCCCGGCCCGACCGGTCGTCCTTCGCAGCGGACGAGGCGTTCGAGGAGGCGCAGGTGCTCGCGGCGCAGGACCGCAAGCTGCTGGCGATGGACGTCGTGAAGATGCTGCTGCCGCCGTCGGTCGACGCGATCCCGGACACCTCGCTGGTCGTCTCCGACGCCGTGCGGGCCACCAAGGGCGACCAGGCGGCGTCGCTGTGGGACGTCGTGGAGAACCTCGAGCGGCAGCGATCGCCGCACGGTCGGGTGGTCGCGAACTACCTGCGCGACATGGCCGAGCTGCCGCTCGCGCGCCTGTTCTTCCCGAGCCCGGGCGCCGTCCAGGAGCGGCTGGAGGCGACCCTGACCGTGCTGACGATGCCGGGGCTGGTGCTGCCGCCGCGCTCGGTGCCGCGCGACCACTGGTCGACCTCGGAGCAGCTCGCCGTCCCGCTGCTGCACCTGGCGTCGTGGTACGCCACCCGCGCCGTCTACGGCCGCGAGCATGCAGAGCCGCAAGCTCGTCGCCCTCGACGAGACCCACTTCCTCGGCGAGTGGTCCGCGGGCCGGGCGCTGTTCACCCGCCTCGGTCGCGACTCGCGCAAGTGGAACACCTGCGTCCTCGCCGCCTCGCAGAACCCGTCCGACGTGCTCGGCATGGACGTCGCGAACTTCATGTCCGCGGCGTTCGTCGGCCGGCATCGAGGACGAGGACGCCGCGCGCGACGGTCTGCGGATGCTGCGGGTCCCGGCCGGCGTCGGCTACGAGCGGGCGCTGGCGAACCTGTCGGCGGGCCGCGGCGCGGCCGGGTTCCGCGAGTTCGTGATGCGCGACGTGGACGGCCACGTCGACAAGATCCGCGTCGACCTCACCGCCAACCCCGGCGCTGCTGGAGGCGCTGAACACCACGGCAGGCGCGACGGCATCGCGCGAGGAAGTCGCCGTCGCATGACTCCTCGCAGGGTCGCCGTCGCTGCTCCTCGGGCTCGTCGCGCTGGTGTTCCTGCTCCCCGCGGTCCCGCGTCGGCCTCGCCTGCCGGCACCGCGGTCGCTCGCCTTCCCGGACGCCGACTGCAAGGAGTCGCCGACCCCGGACATGCCGGGGCGAGGGCCTCGCGGCGTTCTTCGAGCCGGCCCCGGACCCAGATCCCGGCCCAGGAGGACCCGTTCGCCAAGGGGTCGACGACCACGATCTACGAGCAGTACGGCTACGCCGGCCTGCGCTGGCACACCTACGACCTCGGCTGCGGGCCCGACGCCGCCCGCAACCCCGACGCGGTGATCGGTACGGCGATGAGCAACTGGATCGTCAACATGCCGCATCGCCTTGCTCGGCGCTGACCACCTCGGTCACCCAGGTCGCCTTCGAGCCCGACGTTCCTCGGCGTGTTCGACCCGGCGATCGAGCGGGTCTCCGAGGCGCTGCACGAGCAGCCTCTTCGCCTCCTGGATCCCCGCGGTCATCGCCGCTGCTGGGCATCGCTGATCCTGCTCAAGGCACGCCGCGCCGCGCTGGCCACCACCGCCGCCTCGTCGGCTGGGCGCTGATCGTCGTGCTCCTGCGCGACCGCGCTGTTCCGCTGGCCCTGGTCGCCGGGCACTTCGCGGACCGACACGGTCACCAGCACCCTCGGGTCGGTCGTCGAGCGGGCTCGACGGCAGCACCGACAAGGTCGACCCCGGCGTCGCGGTCGCGTCCAACATGCAGGAGTCGCGTCTTCTACCAGCTCGTGGCTCGCCGGCACCCTCGGGTCCACCGACAGCGAGACCGCCAGGAAGTACGGCCCGGACGCTGTTCAAGGCGCAGGCGCTGACCTGGCGCGAGGCGTACGATCGTCCAGCACGACCCCGAGCGCGGCAAGCAGATCATCGAGGACAAGAAGGACGAGCTGGGACGAGCATCGCCGACGAGATCAAGGACAGCGACCCGGCGGCGTACGAGCACCTGACCGGCAAGCGCTCCGACACCCGCTTCGGCTATGCCGTCCTGGCTCCGCCGTCGGCGCTCTCTCGCGCTGCCGTTCCTGCTGGTGTCCGCGCTGCTGCTGCTCGGGTCGTTCCTGATCGTGCGCCTCGCGGTGATGCTGTTCCCCGCGTTCGCGACCTCGGGGTGTTCCCCGCCGGCCGCGGGCTCGTGATCGGGCTCGGCCGCACCGTCGGCGCCGCCGCTGGTCAACGCCGTCGATCTTCGGCATCGGCGCGGCCGTGACGATCCGGGTGCTCGGGCTGATCCTCGACCCGGCGACCGGCGTCCCCGGCTGGCTCGGGCTGGTGCTGATGCCCCTGTTCGGCTTCATGATGTGGGTGGCGCTGAAGCCGTTCCGGCGGCTGACGACGATGGTCATCCGCGGGCGCCGACCCCTTCGGCGACGCGGCCGGCTCCTTCGGCGGAGCCGCCCGCAGCGGCGGCCGGTGGGCCAGACGGGCAGCGGGCGCGGCGGCCGCCGCCTACACCGGCAACGTCGCCGCCGCGGCCACGGTCGCGAGCCTCTCCGACGAGGACGAGGGCCCCGTCGTGCCGGACCGCGTCGAGGCCCGGCCGCAGCCGGCGGGGCCGCCACCACCGGCCCGGCCCCCGGCCGCACCGGCCCTCGAGCCGGCGTACGCGACCGTGATCCCCAGCCAGCACAGGGCAGAGCTCCCGCCCTCGCCCGCTCCGCAGGCGCGCACGGGGGGACCCGTGTGGTCGTCGGCGGCACCCGGGGTGGCGAACGGCGTCCCCGTGACGGGCACCGCCGCGTCCCAGGCCGCGGCTCCCTGGCTGGTCGCCGGTGACGGGCCGCTGGCCACGATCGAGCCGGAGTGGGTCGACGGCGAGGAGGTCTTCACCGTCTACCGGCCCGCCGCCGAGACCGCCCCGAGCACCCCGGCGTGAGCAGGTCCCGCACCGCGCTGGTCGTCGGCGTGCTGCTCGGCGTCGGGGCGGTGCTCGTCGGCGCGGTCCTCGTCGTCGGGTCGATGCTGGGCTCCCTCCCGGACACCTCGGGTGACTGCGGCGTACGCCTGGCGGCGAGGCGAGACGGGCGGATCGGGCGGCGCCGGTGCCGCGGGGGCCGCGGCCTCGGGCGTCGGCGGGCTGACCGCGGCCCAGCTCGCCAACGCCGGCGACGTCATCGAGGAGGGCCGGCGGCGCGGGGTGCCCGTGCAGGGCATCGTCGTCGCGCTGGCCACGGCGAGCCAGGAGTCGCACTTCACCAACTACGCCAACGACGGCAAGGGTGGCGACCTCTACATCTTCCAGGTGGGCATCGAGCGCTCGCTCGACCTGCCGCACGAGGCGGTCGGCACCGACCACGGCTCGCTGGGCGTCTTCCAGCAGCAGTGGCCGTGGTGGGGGACCATGCAGGACCTGATGGACGCCGCGGGTGGCCGCCGCGAAGTTCTACGCCGCCCTCGCCCGGGTGCCGCAGCTGGGAGAGGCTGCCGGTGACGGTCGCGGCCCAGCGCGTGCAGCGCTCGGCCTACCCCGACGCCTACGCCGACGACGAGGCGCTCGCCCGCCGCCTGGTCGGCCTGCCCGCGGGCGCCGTCGCCCGGCCGGCCACGCTGACCACGACCGCCGCCGACTGCGCGAGCACCCCGGTCGCCGCCGGGTCGGTGGAGTTCCCGCTGCCCGCGGGCAGCGGCTACGTCGACAACCACAACTGGGGCGGGCACGGCTCGCACTGGGCACGCTTCCACACCGGCACGGACCTCTCGGTGGCCTGCGGGACGCCGGTCCTGGCCGCGACGTCCGGGACCGTCGTGGTGCGCACCGACCAGTCCTGGGCCGGCCGGTGGCTCGTGCAGGTCAGCACGGGTGTCGGGCGGCTGACGACGTGGTACGCCCACATGCGCGCTGTCGACGTCACCGCCGGCCAGACCGTGAGCGCCGGCCAGCGGCTCGGGGAGGTCGGCGACCTCGGCAACGCGACCGGCTGCCACCTGCACTTCGAGGTGCACCCGCAGGGCGGGTCGATCTACCGCGACTCGGTCGACCCGACCCCGTGGCTGCGCGCCAACGTCGGCCGCTCCGCGCCGTCGACGGCCCCGGCGAGCTGGGCGCGCAGCGAGGAGGCGTTCACCCTCGCGACGTTCAACACCCTCGGCAGCAGCCACACCACCTCCCGCGGCAAGCACCCGGGTATGGCGTCCGGGTCGGCGCGCACCCGCGGCGTGGTGGACCTGCTCGAGCGGTACGGCGTCGACGTGGTCGGCCTGCAGGAGTTCCAGGGCAGCCAGCACCGCGCGTTCCGGCGGCTCGCCGGGTCGACGTACGCCACGTGGTCGCCGGCGGGCGACACCGAGAACTCGCTGGCCTGGCGGCGGGACCGGTGGGAGCTCGAGCGAGCGACGAGCCTGGCGATCCCGTACTTCGACGGGCACCGGCGGCGGATGCCTGTCGTGACGCTGCGCGACCGGGTGACCAGCAAGGTGACCGTCTTCGTCAACGTGCACAACCCGGCCGACACGCGGGCCTACCCGCGCCAGGCCCGCTGGCGCGCGGCGGCCGTCGCGCGCGAGGCCGCGCTGGTCGAGCGGGTGACGCGGTCCACCGGCCACCCCGTCGTGGTGACCGGTGACATGAACGACCGTCGCGACGTGTTCTGCCGGCTCGCCGCGGCGGGCATGACCGCCTCCAACGGCGGCTCCGCCGAGCCGTGCGCGCCTCCCGCGAAGGCGGGCATCGACTGGATCCTCGCCACCGACGGCGTCGGGTTCAGCGACCACACCGTCGACCGCGGCGCGCTGGTGCGCGACACCAGCGACCACCCGTTCGTGGTGACGCGGGTGCTCGTGCCGTGACGGGCTACGCCTGCGCCGGGTGAGCCCGCTCGCGGGCGGCGAGCACGGCGTCCGCGACGACGAGGTCCTCCCACGCCATCCCGACGCTCTTGAACACCACGGGCCGGTCGTCCGGGAGCGGGTGTGCGCCGGTGGCGACCTCGCGGAGGGTGACCAGCCGGTCGGTGCTCAGCGTGCCCTCGGCGATCGCCAGGACCACGTCGCCGGCCTCGCGCAGTGCCGTCGCGACGTCCTCGACGACCACGCAGGCGCGGCCGAGCAGGCCCGCGTCGAGCTCGCGACGGTCGGGCTCGTGGGACCCGACGGCGACGACCACCGCGTCCTCGCGCAGGTCGCGGGAGTCGAGGACGGGCGTGCCCGACCCGGTCGCGCACACGACGAGGCCGGCGTCGGCGACCGCTGCCGAGACGGCCGGGTCGTCGGCCCGGAGCACCGCCACGTCGAGGTCGCCGTCGTCGCCATAGGCGGGGGTGGGTACGCCGGAGGAGCGCACGACGTGCCGGACCGAGGCGACCTCACGCCGCCCCGCCAGCACGTCGCGGAACGTGTCGACGTGGCCGACGCCCTGCGGCCCGGCCCCGAACACGACCACGCGCAGCGGCGACGGGTCCGCGGCAAGCCGCTCGTGCACGGCGGCCGCCGAGACGGACGGGGTGCGCAGGGTGGTCATCGCAGCCCCGTCGACGTACCCGATGGGTGCGAGGGTGGTGCCGTCGAACACGACGTAGACCCCGTGGATCCGGTCGAGTCCCCGGGCCGGGTTGTCCGGGGCGAGGGTCACCACCTTGACGCCGGCCACGGCGGGTCGGTCGCCCCGGGCGGGCAGCTGCGAGGGCATCACCAGCAGCTGTCCGGACGTCCACCCGGTCGACGTACGAGGAGGGTCGAGGGCGGGGTCGACACCGGCCCGCAGTGCCGCCACGAGCGCGGCCGTCGCGGCAGCCGGGGTGCAGAGGGCCCGGACGTCGGCGGCGTCGAGGTGCGGCACGGGGCTCATCGGGCGGGTCCTCCTGGCTGGGGGTGGCCTGCCCATGCTCGCAGGTGGGGACCGTGTCTCCGGCCTGGGATCGGCCGGTCACGAACCGGGGGACGCGGGGTCCGACGGCTCGCCCGGTTGTGGCCCATCGCCGCACCGCATCGGCGCATTCCGTTGCAGTCAAAGACCACAACCGCGCCTCGTCGCAGGGATCGGCCACTCTCGGGCGGACGGTGCGCGGACACACAAAAGCCCAGGTCAATGGCGAGATCGACCTGGGCTTCTGCTGGCGCGCTCGGAGGGATTCGAACCCCCAACCTTCTGATCCGTAGCCTCAGCCGGGTTGGCGCATGCTGTGTCCTGGTGGCAGATTCAGGCTCACGACGAGGATCCGCGCGCTGTGTGAGTGTGGGCGTCCTCGGGGTCGTTGCAGTCAGCGTTGCCGTCAAAGCCGGTGCGGACCGGTTGCCTGCAATGACGGCGCGGTACGCACATGAAGCATCGGTCTGAGCGGGGCTCGGGGATGCGACTCGCACATGTACCGCAACAGGAGCGCCGTCGTTGCGATACTTCTGTGGGGTACAAGCGGCACTGATGGGCTCGATTCGAGTTGAGGGTCAGAGCGGCCGCGGGTGGATGCGCGGCTCAGCCGCGAGTTGTTCGGAGGTTATGCCGGCAGATTCGAGGATTTCGGTCAGCCGCATCAGGCTTGCCGCAATCGCTGTGGTGCGACGGTCTTCCGCGGAGTCGATGATCCCAAGGTGTTGGTAGGGCACAGGTTGCTTGCCCCGATCTGAGTTCGTGCACGGCCTCCCTGCCGACTCTCTCGGGGAGCCGCTGTCACCGCTAGAGTCGGGTGGGTGCTGGCCAGCATTCTTCCGGGCCTTCGTCATGTGCGAACGCCACTTGTCACAGGCGCCATGTACCTCGTGGTGCTTTGGCTCATCGTCGGAGGCGGGCGGCTGATACCGGACGCCGATGACGAGTCGCTGGCATTACGGCGCCTGGCGGAGCTCATGGATCTCGCGGGTCGGGGCCCGGTCGTCGCAGCACTCTCGCTCATCGCCGTCCTGTTGGGCTCACTCCTCACCGTGCCCCAGTGGCGATGGTGGCCTGATCCCAAGGCGCCGCCCCGATTCCGCTCGTGGGACGACATGCCGTCGTGGTGCGCCCCGTTATACGGGTGGGCTGGACGGAGAACCGAGTGGATGCGTCGATCGCCTCCAGCGTGGAAAGACCTGCAGCGGAGTAGACATCTAAGTGACGCCCTCCTTCACGAGCTCGATGTCGAGACGCGCCAAGAGATGAATCGGGGCAGCATTACGGGCTCGCTAGGCGAGAGACAACGCTCTGGAGCGCCGGAGTTGCATCCCGACCCATCGAGCTGGGCTCGGTCGCAGGTGGCGATCATGGCCCTGGTGCGAGAGGTACTAGGCGAGATCGATCTCTTGGCCGCCCGGCTCCAGGTCGAAAGAGAAAGTCTGTACAACGAATACGACCGCCTGAAATCAGAAGCAGAGTTGAGGTTCAGCATTCTGACTCCGGTCATCTTGTTGACAGCAACCTTCACGGCAACGTGGAAATGGCAAGCAGTTGCTGGCCTTGGCATCGCTGCTGCGCTCTTCCTGCAGGGCATTCAAGCGCAACGCGGAGCACGCCGTCTGGTCGTGACCGCCGTGGTGAACGGCGTGGTGGAATCGCCCACCGCTCAGGGCCTCGACCGATTCAGGGATGACTACCTGTCATTTGGCCATCCAGAGATGGAGACCTCGGGCACTGCCGACGACGGGTTAGGGGCGGGTGATCCGGAGCCTTCGGTCGAGGACGGCGCGCCAGCGCCGCCCGCAGACCGAGCGCCGGCGGAGCCGGCGCCTTGATCCTCTAGAGGTCAACTCAGCACCTGATATCCCGCGCCGACGTTCTTTACGCCCCCTCTCGTCTGCTGCGAGACCGTTGCGTGACGAGCGCATCCACATTGAGGATCGCTGCTCCGGTGTTCTTGACCGCTCATATCCGCGATCAGTCGAGCGAGGAGTCAGCCTCAACGTTTCCTGCAACGGCAGCATCGAGCGGTCGTGCTCCCCCATCGCGGCCAACGACCGCAGGGTTCGTCTCACCTCCGTTGAGAGGACCTGCCTCTCGAGACAGCGCGTCGTTTGGGCTCGCGAGTGGCGCCAGTCCGGTGTCCTGCCCGCCACTACCGTCGGCGTCTTGTGACGAGTAGTCGGTAGAGGTCAGCGATGGGCGGACGGTGGTGTCGAGGTCATCCGAGTCGGGCTGAGCGGGGCGGAGTTTCGGTGGTGCCGCGGACCAGGCGCGGAGCGACCCCAGGACCTCGGAGTAGAACTCGTCGACGGCGGCGATGACGGAGTCGATGAAAGCTCCGCGACCGCGGCCGCGTTTGGCGCCGAGCGGAGAACCCATGGCGACCCTGAAGTTGCGGATCTCCCTACTGGGGTCCATCACCAAGCTCACCGGGTTGTCGCGGACGGTGGCCAGGAGCTCGGCGGCGGTCGAGCCGCGACCGCGGTTCACGTATGCCTCGACTCGGACGCGATCGGGGGCTGTCTTGAGTTGCCGTACAAGCCAGTTGACGCGTGTCGTGGCCCGCCCCTCTGCGGGCGCGTCGATGTCGACGTGGCAGGACACTAGTGAGGCGCGAAGGTCTGCGGTGACGACAAGGTTCCCGACGGTGCCGGGGATACGGATGGCCCCGGTGATGACACCGGTCTCGCACAGCGCTGTGGTCAGTGTCTGGGTCCGTGTGGCGGGCTCCGCAAGTTCCTTGCGGGTCAGCACCGGGACGACCTCGGTGCCGAGCTTGCGGCCGAGCTGGAGGCTGGTGAACCGAAGAAGGGCGTCGAAACGGGCGGCGACCTCGGCGACGCCCTTGTCGGTGGGACGCAATGTGCCAGCGGCGACCGCGTTGCGAATCGAGACCCAGGCCTCCCCCATGTCATCGAACTCCAGCGCCCCGGATTTGCGGTGCTCGAGGTAGCGGATCAACTCGCCCAGGATCCATGCCTGGTCGGGGTCCGCGACCCCGCGGAACTCCTTCTGCAGTACCGCCTCGGCGAGGATCTGGGACCACGAAAGATGGTGAAGAGCGACTTTGCGGAGCTTGCGCTTGTCGACCTTGGTGGGATGCTGCCCAGGAATCGCGGGGATCTCGTTGGAGATGGTGATGACGGCGTCAAAGCCCTGCTCACGGGCGATGTCGAGGTAGTTCTCTAGCTGCTCAGCGGCCAACTCGTTTGGGCCGGTCTTCACCTCCACCAGCGCCGTCCACGATCGACTGCCTCGAGAGACGCGGATTAGTCCATCAGGGAATAGCCGTCTCTCGCCCAGGACGAACGGCACCTCGATGTAGCAGTCCATAGAGCCCGCCGGTGCTCCGAAGGGTTTGACGAAGGCTCGCCCAAACTCCTTCACCGCACCCAGCACCGCCAGCAAGGCTGAGGTAGCCCGTCGCTCCTGCTCTTCGGCGCCGTTGATGCCCGACGTCGGGATCAAACGCGCCTCGTGCCAAGACTCTTCGGCCATGATGGACCCCCCGATAGTCGACCGTCACCCGAGCGGGACGTTCTGCTCGGGGCACAATATCCGCTATGGGCCAAAGACGCTGACGAAGACCGCACCTCGTGGCGATTGCGAAGCCAATCCCCTGCGGCTAGCAATGGGCATGCGCCGATCCGCTCTTGCCGTCAGGGGCCGGGGCTCGACCCGCCGCGGTTCGACGCGGTCAGCGCGGGGCCGATTCCGGGGATGGTATGAATCGCTTGAGGTGCTCCCGCAGAGGCGGATCACAGACGTAGACGTAGGTCCCCTTGATGCCTCGGGTGAGTAGGACGGCGTAGATGTTGGTGACGAACCGCAGAAGGTCCTCATCGCTGTATTTGATTCCGAGCCGCCGGTTGTTCTCCATCCCCTTCTTGTCGAAGTACTGCGATCGGTCGAATGCGAGCGCTCGACGTGCCATCGTCCCAGCGGAGGTCGCGACCAATGATGACGCCCGCATAGTTGAGGTCGTAGCCTTGGATGGTGTGGATCGAGCCGACTTCGCGGGCGAGCGTTCGTCGAGTTGACCCAGTCGGCCTCGGTGACATTCCAGCTGCAACCGCAGGCCGTCGATCCTCGATGTCGTAGAGCGACTTGTCGAGCCTTGCTGCGCCACGCCAGGCGAAGCCGGCGACAAGCCGTGCGAGACCCTCGCTTCGCATCGTCGCCGTCGAGTCTCGCGTTCGTCATCGCGCCAAGGTCGTCGAAGAGCCGGAAGTCGTAGTGGGGAAGGACTTCCTCTGCGGTGGAGTGTTCCCGCTCAGGATGTTGCCGTATGTAGGTGATGTAGTCGGCTCCGCCTTGCACCCTAAGTCTGAGATGCCAGCAGATAGCGGCGGCTCTGGCTGTCCGTCGACCCGCGATCAGCTGTATCGAGAACGGCGTGGGTAGGTCGGACGGGACGGACGCTTTGCGCGGCGTCGAGCAGGAAGACTTGGTGGTCGCTCTGCTCGCTCACCCAATCGAGCTGGGTGTACTTCGGGTCG
Organism: uncultured Actinomycetota bacterium; assembly: GCA_963781745.1. Lineage (GTDB taxonomy): Bacteria > Actinomycetota > Actinomycetes > Propionibacteriales > Nocardioidaceae > Nocardioides_B. The sequence goes on from CAWAHH010000015.1 coordinate 167,265, forward strand.
TCGGAACCGAAGAGACGCTCGTTGATCTGGGCGAACTTGAGGTTCTGCATGCGCTGAGGGCTGGTTGGCCCGATGGTTGAGTCGATGAGTTTCGTCGACGACGAGAAGGTTGAAACGGTCCTCGCTGAGGCCGACGTCGAAGGGCGAGAGGACCATGGCCTTATCGAGGCCAGGCGTTTTTTGGAAGACGCTGCTCAACTGACTTGCGCAGTGACTGCTGCGGGACCACCAGTCCCACCCGGAAGTTCTGCAGAAGGTCTGGGTATCCCTCGGCGAAGAAGTCGGAGAACATCGTGTCGCTGTCGGTCGGCTCGGTCAGGTCAGCGTTCTTGATGTCCATCAGCAGCTTCATGAGGTAGATCGCGATGACGGTCTTGCCGGTGCCGGGGTCGCCTTGAATCGCTATGGTGCTCGGCTTCGCGGCTTTGAGATCCTGGAAGAGTCCCTCAAGAATGTCCTCGACGGCGATGGCCTGATCAGGGGTCAGGGCCTTGAACGGAGACAATTTGAACAGGTCGCTGTTCTCGATGTCGCGGACCTCGCGAGTGAAACAGCCCAAGATCGCGAAGCTCAGCGAAGACATCGTCGAAGTTTCCTGATACCTGGCGCGCTCGTAGTAGTCCGAATCGATGACGCCGTCGTTGCGGTTGAGGACCTGGAACTGCCGTCGCCTGCAAACAACCGGATCAGGTAGGACTCTAGATCGAGACAGGCGGACTTGTTGAACGTGTCGTCGATAACCACCCGGGCCGCTCGAGCTCCCGCCGCTCCTCGGAGTCCAGGTGCTGGCGAAACCGCGCTGGCGACGTTTCGCGACTCTCCGACGTAGACCTTGCCGCCGCCGTCCAGCGTGTAGACAACCGGCCAGTTGTGATAGCGCGGGTCAGTCTGAGACCAGACGGTCAGGTGGTCCGGGTGCGAACTTGACCCGTTCGATCCTAAAGCTCGTCATATCTGGCGCTCCGGCCGCGAGCCTTATCGACCGGGTACTTCTCCCGGGTTACGTCAGCTTGCTGAGCACGATGTCGTCAGGAGCAACGCCGAGTCGGTCAGCCAGCAGGTAGCAGTAGGTAAGTACGTCGGCCAACTCTTCCTGCATTCGCTGATCCGAGGCAGTATCTCCCCACTGGAAGCACTCCAGGAGTTCCCCCGCTTCAATTGAGATGCTCATGGCCAGATTCTGAGGGCTGTGGAACTGCGCCCAGTCACGCTCGGCCATAAATGACCGAAGCTCGTGCATCACCGGATGTTCGCGCATACGAGAGACCGTAGCCCGCCCGTGTACGTCCGGGGGCAGGCGGACTCTGAAGCCCCCGCTCTTTCAACGGGTGAGGTGGTCGCCGTCGTGGGTGCGTACGAAGACATTGTCAGCGTGGTCGAGAGCATCCATGACTCGAACGGCGTAAGCCTCTCGCATGCGGGCCTTCACCTGTTCGCGATCGAGCCACTCAAGTGCAGAACTCTCGTCGCTGGTGGATTGGACGCCGCCGCTGACTTTGCAGCGGAATACTAGCGAGATGATGTCGCGGGGTTCGTTCTGATAGATGCCGGTAAGGGCGTCAGGTGCGACCGTGAGGCCGGTCTCTTCCTCGACCTCCCGGATGAGGCCGTCGTGGATGCGTTCGCCGAGTTCGAGCACGCCTCCGGGCGGTTCCCAGTGGCCATTGTCGCGGCGCTTGATGCACAGGACCTTGCCGTCGTCCCGGATCACGGCCGCGGCCACGCTGACGGAGTGGCGGGGCGTCTCGGTCATCGCGTGCTCCTGGCCTCGTTAGTCTGATCTCCTCTGGATGAGTGTAGGAGGTGGAATGGCGCGCTCCGTCGACCCGAGCAGCGACCGGCCGGTCTACAAGCAGATCGCGGACCGCCTGCGGGACTCGATCGCTTCGGGCGAGCTGGGTCCGGGTGCGAAGCTGCCCAGCGAGTCGGCTTTGATGCGAGAGTTCGACGTGTCTCAGGGCACCGCCCGCCAAGCGTTGGCGATCCTCCGTGGTGAGGGACTGGTGGTCGCTGAGCACGGTCGCGGGGTGTTCGTCCGGAGCCGTCCCAAGACACGGCGCCTCGCGCACGACCGCTTCTCCCGCAAGCACCGCGAGCGCGGCAAGGCCGCGTTCCTCGTCGAGGCCGAGGCTGAGCAGGCTGCTGCTTCGGTCGATGTGTACTTCGTTGGGCCTGGAGAAGGCGCCGGCGGAGATCGCGCAGCGGCTCGGCGTGAAGTCCGGTGCTCGCGTGCTGGCCCGTCGACGGCGCTACTCCAGTGACGGTGAGCCGACTGAGATCGCCACCTCCTACATCCCTTGGAGTTTGGCGGCCGGCACGCCCATGGTCCAGGAGAACCCCGGCCCTGGTGGGATCTACGCCCGCATCGAGGATGCCGGCCACCGGCTGGCCAAGTTCACCGAGGAAGTGACGGCGCGGATGCCCACTCAGGAAGAGGCCAGGGCGCTTCGCCTGGCGCCAGGGTCTCCGGTGCTCGTACTGGTGCGCGTCGCCTACGACATCGACGCGATGCCGGTCGAGGTCTGCGACACGGTGATGTCGGCCGAGCACTACACGCTGGCCTACGAGCTGCCCGCCGACTGACGGCGAGACTTGCCCACTGCCCTAGTTGACAACTCCTATGCAGGAGTTGGTACTGTTTAACTCCTATACACGAGTAGATCAGTAGGGAGTTTGGGCTGATGGCAATCACACGTAGGTTCCCGATCTCGTTCGAGCTGGCGTTCCCGTTCGGGGTGTATCTGGTCTCGGAGGTGACTCCGTTGCACGACTTCGAGAAGTCGACGCAAGGACCGGAAGGTGCAGCAGATCGACAAGGAGACCGGGAAGCTGTTGTGGCAGGTCGACGTGTTCGACGCGGACCCGGAGGTGAAGCGGGCGGCGAAGACGCTGTCGATCAAGATCCCGGCGAACGTGCAGCCGGTGCCGCCGGCCGGAGACGGTTCGTCGCCGTTCACGCCGGTGGAGCTGACGGGTCTGACGGCGCTGCCGTACATCGAGGAGGTCAGCAAGACGTTCTCGCGGATCGCGTGGTCGTTTAGGGCCGAGGACATCGTGGCCCCGTCCCGCAAGCCCGCCTCAGTCTCGCCCGGCAACCGGGGCGACGGCGCGGGTGGTCCGTCGAAGTCGGCCGCGTGACGGGGTGTGGCAGCGATGACGACCTGCGACGGACACGACCAGCGCGACCAGCGTGGTGGGCGGAACGGGTCGCCGACGGGAGGGGTTGCGGGCGGCGGGGGAGGTGTTCGCGGACGCGGTCCGGGTGCTCACCGAGGCGTCTCGGCTGCGGCGTCCGGCGAGCAGCGACCTGGACGAGACGCGGATGGTGGCCGGGGGACTTCGCGGAGTTCGCGTCTCTGGTGCTGGCGGCGGTGGCCGCGAACGCGGGTGGGATCGAGGAGCTGCTCGCAGGGCGGTCGGGGTCGTGGGAGGCCGAAGGCCTGCGGAGCCTGCTGGTCTCGACGGTCGGCGCGGATGGGGCCTGCTTGTGGGAGCACCGCACCGAGCCGGTGGTGATCCGAGTGAACGTGGACCACATCCTCACCGAGCTTGGCATCTCCGGCCTCTACGACGACTCCGGTCGCGAGATCACCCGCCAGTGGCTGGACCTCCCGGCCCCTGACTGACTGGGCGGACGAGGCCGCGCAGGCGGTCTATGAGGCGGAGCAGGACCGCCTCGCCCAGCTCGAGGAGGACCTCGAGACACTGATGCGCACGGAGTGGGCCGCCTATGGAGCAGGCGTTCAAGGCCGCGGTGGAGGCCGAGCTGCTCCGCGAGCCAATCCCCGGGCTGCGGGTGCCGGTGGAGTTCGACATCGACGACCGCACCTGGCAGCCCACACCGCTGGACCCGGAGCCGACTGGCTGGCCGATCGCCCGCCTGTATGAGGCCGGCTGGGCGAACACCCCGCTGCCCGGGTCCGGGCTGGCGCCGCGGGAGTACGCCTCCTGGCTCGACGTCGGCCAGGTCGAGCGGGACGCCGGCCGCCTACCCACACCTCCGCCTCACCGCCTCGACCGGCGACCAGTCAGGCGTCGACACTGCGGACGGGTCGTCCTCGAGCAGCACGACGTCGCCGGGATCGGGTGAGCCGTCGATGAGCGTGGTCGGGTTCGCCCTGGTCCTCGGGCTGCTGGTGCTGCTCCTGCTCCGGACCGCGAAGCTCGGGCTCGGGTCCGCGTTCGTGTGCGTGCTGTTCGGGCTGGTCATCGCGATCACCCCCGCCGGCCCCACCGTGCACCAAGCGCTGGACTCCTCGGGTGCCTGGCTGTGGGGGCAGGTGTCCTCGCTGTGAAGACCCAGACCATGCGCGGCACCCAGCGGGAGTCGAACCCGCTGCGGCTGAACATCGCCCGCGTCCACGTCCCCCTCTCGGCGGTGCTGGCGGCGTGGGCGATCCGCAAGCTCGGCCAGAGCGCTCGCTCTGGCTGCTGCGCCGTCCCGTGGGTGCTCGCCCCGGCGGCTGGTGGTGTGGTTCGTCGGCCGGTCTGTTGCACGGCCACGGCACCCTCGCAACCAGCCTCCTGCTCCTGGTCCTCGCTGTCGTGCTGGCCGTCGTGGCGGTGGCGGTGGCCGGAGTCGTTCACCCGGCAGGTGGTGTGGCGGCTCCGCGGGCTCTGGCGCGGGCTGACGGTCTACCGGTTCGGGTGGCAGCCGGCGATGGTCGACCACCGACCTGGCGATGTCGCTGGATGGGCGGGAGTTCCTGCCCAAGCGGCTGCGCGGTGTCCTCGACGGGGACGGTGGACCGGGTCTGGGTGCGGATGCTGCCCGGGCAGGTGTTCGACGACTGGGCCGCGATGGGCCAGCGGCTGGCGCAGACCTTCGGCGCCCAGGAGTGCCGGGTCCGCACCACCGAAGCATCGTCAGCGGCTCGAGCTGTGGTTCCTCACCCGCGACCCGCTCACCGACCCCGTCGAGCCGCTCGCCCCTGAGATCGGCCGGGACGGCACTGAGGCATGGCGTGGACCTGTCGGCTCTGCCGGTCGGGCTGTGTGAGGACGGCACCACCTACCGGCTGCGGCTGCTCGGCACCCACGTCCTGGTCGTCGGCGCCACCGGCTCAGGGAAGGGCTCCGTGGTCTGGTCGACCCTGCACGCGCTCGGGCCGGCGATCCGCGACGGCCTGGTGTCGGTGTGGTGCCTGGACCCGAAGGGCGGGATGGAGCTCGCCCCCGGCGCGCGGCTGTTCGCCCGGTTCGTCTACGGCGACCCCGACGAGCACAGCGACGGACGCGCTGCTGGAGCCGTTGGCGTACGAGGTGGAGTTCGCGAAGGTCCTCGAGGACGCCGTGACGGTGATGCGGCGCCGTCAGTCGATGCTGCGCGGGAAGACCCGGCTGCACACCCCGACGGTCGCGGAGCCGCTGGTGCTGGTGGTGGTCGACGAGATCGCCTCCCTGACCGCCTACGTGGTCGACCGGGACGCCAAACGGCGGATCGCGGCCGCGCTGTCGCTGCTGCTGTCCCAGGGCCGCGCCGTCGGCGTGACCGTGATCGGGGCGGTCCAGGACCCGCGGAAGGAGATCCTCACCGTCCGGGACCTGTTCCCCACCCGCATCGCGCTGCGTCTGTCGGAGCCCGAGCACGTCGGCCTGGTGCTCGGCCAGGGTGCCCGGGACCGGGGTGCCCGCTGTGACCAGATCCCCGAGACGCTGCCCGGGGTCGGGTACGTCGGGATCGACGGCCGCGCGGAACCCGTCCGGGTCCGGTTCGGCTGGGTCACCGACGCGGACATCGACCGGCTGGCGCACGAGTACGCGCCGCGGCCGCGGCACAACGTCGCCGCCGACGCCGGCGCTGGTCGCTGCCGCGTCGCTGACCGGACGGAGCCGGCGGCATGACCAGCCGCGACGACGAGTCCGCCGGCGACGCTCGAGGCGTCGCGGCCCTGGCTGGCTGAGGAGCTCGGTCGACGGCGTGGCCGCGGTCGCTGCGTCACCTGGCCGGCTGCGGCACGGGGCCGGTGTCGGCGGGTGCTGTCTGACGATCAGGCGCAGGCGCTGCGGGATGCTCGGGAGCGGCGACTGGCGACAGGACGCGGTCTGCGCATCGACCGACCTCGGAGCTGTGGTTTCCCGACAAGGCGGCACCACGATCCCGGCGAAGCCGGTGTGTGCCGGGTGTCCGGTCCGGCGGTCCTGCCTGGCCACCGCGCTGCTGCTCGACCGAGTCCGGCGTCTGGGCCGGCACCACCGATGGAGCGCGTCCGCGCCTACCGGCAGCTCCGCGCCGGCGCTCGACGCCGACATGGTCCTCGACCAGCTGCTCACCGCCCGACTCACGGTCGCCGCGTCGGTGCTCCGGCAGCCGATGCACCGGCCGCGCCGTCGCCGGTTCGAGCGGTCGCGCTGGTGCCGGCAAGGCCTGACCGGCCGCTGGCGGCGAGAGGGTCGCGCGGCATGAGCGCCCGGGCTGCGTCGTCGCCGGTCGGGATGGACCCGGTGGTCACCGTCGAGGTGGTCCACGACTACGCCGCGGCGGCCGGGGTGTGTGTGCGGCCGTTGCTGCGGCAGGTCACCGACCGGGAGACCGGGCAGACCACGTCGGTGGTGATCCGGTGCGGGTCGACGCGGGAGTCGAAGTGCCCGCCGTGTGCGGAGAAGGCCCGGCGGTTGCGGATGCAGCAGTGCGCCGAGGGCTGGCACCTCGCCGAGGACCCCCTCCCACCGGAACACGACGACGCGAGGCACTCCTCGACGCGGATCCTGACGTCGACGAGGACCAGGCCGAGGATCCGGGCGACGTCGACGAGCTCGAGGACGAGGACGGATTCTGAGCGTCGGGTGCGGTCGACTCGCCGCCGCAGCGGATGCGGTGGATCTGCCGCGGGTGCCGCAGGAGCACCGGTCGCGTGGGGCGGACGTTCACGGCACCGGACGGGACGACGTATCGGCCGTCGATGTTCGTCACCCTGACCCTGGGCTCCTACGGGAAGGTCATCCCCGGCCGCAAGGGCGTCCACGTCCCGGGCGCCGGGTCCCCGGTCGACCCGTGCGAGCTATGACTACCGGCGGGCGGGGGTGGAGGCGATCTGCTTCCCGCGGCTGTTCGACCGGTGGGTGCAGACCCTGCGGCGGTGTGCCGGGTTCAAGGTGCAGTACTTCGGCGCGATCGAGGCCCAACGGCGGCTGGCGCCGCACATCCACCTCGCGATGCGCGGCGCGATCCCGCGGGCGGTGATCCGCAAGGTCACCAAGGCGATCTACCTGCAGCTGTGGTGGCCGCCCTTCGACGACGACGCGATCGTCTACACCGACCCGGAGCGGATGCCGGAGTGGGACCCGGTCGCGGAGTGCTACCGCTGCCCCGAGTCCGGAGCACCCGCTGCCGACGTGGGAGCAGGCGCTCGACGACCTCGACGAGGACCCGGCCGCGAAGCCGGCGGTGGTGATGCGGTTCGGCGCCCAGGTCGACATCGCCGGGATCATCGCCCCCTCCAAGGATGCGGACCGGTCGATCCGGTACCTGGTGAAGTACCTGACCAAGTCGGTCGCCGACACCTACACCGACCCCGAGCAGCCCGGACCCGGCGTATGAGGCGCACATCGACCGGCTCCACGACGAGGTCCGCTGGCTGCCCTGCTCGCGAGGCGTGCGCGAACTGGCTCCGCTACGGGATCCAGCCGAAGGACGCCGGCCCCGGCCTCGTCCCCGGCCAGTGCTGCTCGAAGGCGCACGACCGGGAGAACCTCGGCCTCGGCGGCCGCCGCGTCCAAGTCTCCCGCGCCTGGTCGGGCAAGACGCTGACGGAGCACAAGGCGGACCGGGCGGCGGTGGTGCGTGCGGTGCTCGAGGAGGCCGGCATCGAGGCGCCGGACGCGGACCGGATGGCCGCCGCCACCCTCGCCGCGGACGGGCTGCCGCGGTTCGTGTGGGAGGACATCCCCGTCGTCGACCGCGACTACGTCAAGGTCGTGATGGCGTCCGTGCGGGAGGCGCACCGCTGGCGCACCGAGTACGAGGCCGCGAAGGCCCAGGTCGCCGCGCGAGCGAGCCCCACCGCGGCCGCGTGAGGGCCTGTGGACAGCAATTCGGCAACTGAGCCGGGCAGCCATCCCCGGTGACCACTCTCCCCGCGGCCTCCCGACAACCAGCCCAGTCTCTTGGTCGCCTGGCTGGCTGTCCAGGGTGAGCGCAGCGAATCACGCAGTGACACCGACAGGTGCCCTTGACCGGCAGGCAGGCGACCGGAACCACTCATCTGGCGGGAGGCCGCGGCCCCAGCCACGCACAGTCTGGAGTACGCGATGGAGCAGTACCTGGTGAACCTGTCGGAGGCCGAGCCCCGGGAGGAGGTGCGGGTGCAGCCGAACATCTGGTTGCTGTCGCCGGAGGAGATGCCGCCGATCTTGTTCTCGACGGCGGAGGTTGCGCGGCTGTTGGGGATCGGGCACTGCCGGGTGTACGACCTGATCCGGTGGCGGGAGCTGCGGTCGGTGAAGGTGGGGGCGTCGCGGCGGATCTCTGCTCGGGCTTTGGCGGAGTACGTCGCGAATCTCGAGCTGCAGGACTCGGCGTGACGACGCGGCGGAGGGCGGCGAACGGCTCTGGGTCTGTCTTCCTTCGTGGCGGATGGCCGCTGGTGCGGCGCGTTGTACGTGACGGAGGCGGATGGTCGTCGGGTGCGTCGGCGGGTGTATGCGAAGACGCGTCGTGATGCGGAGGCGATGGTGGCCGAGCTGCGCGGCGAAGGAGGAGTCGGGTGCGCTGCTGACGCCGGCTCATCTGACGCTCGAGGCGTACCTGCGGGAGTGGTTGACGCCAGATCGTGGGTCCACGGGTTCGTCCGAACACGTTGGCGGCGTACCGGATGTACGTCGACCGGTTCCTGATCCCGGACCTGGGGCGGGTGAAGCTCGGCCGGCTGACGGCTCGCGAGGTCCGGCTCTACCTGGACAGCCTGCGTCGGAGGGAGGTCGGGACACGGTCGATCCGGTACGTGCATGCGACGTTGCGGGCGGCGCTCGAGGACGCGATGCGGGAGGAGCTGCTGGACAAGAACGTGGCGAAGCTGGTCCGTCCTCCGTCGGTGCCGCGGCAGGAGCGGGTGCCGTTGACGGTGGAGGAGATCCAGGTGCTGTTCAAGGCGACGCGGGACGACCGGTTGCACGCGTTCTTCGTGGTGATGGCGCTGCTGGGTCTGCGTCGCAGCGAGCTGCTGGGGCTGCGGTGGGAGGACGTGGACCTGGTCGCGGGCACGTTGCAGGTCCGGCGGGGTCTGCACCGCATCGACGGCAAGCTGCGGGTGATGGAGACGAAGACGCCGCGGTCGAGGCGGACGATCCCGCTCCCGCCGCTGGTGCTGGATCGGCTGCACGAGCACTCGTCGGCCCAGGAGGCGGAGCGGTTGAGGCTTGCTGCGCGGTGGCCCGACCTCGGGTTCGTGTTCACGACGCCGATCGGGACGCCGATCGACCCGGACAACTGCTCGAAGCTGGTGCGGGCCGGCATGGTGAAGGCCGGCGTGCGAGTGGTGCGGATGCACGACTTCCGACACGGGTGCGTGTCGGTGCTGATGGGGCTCGGTGTGCCGCCGCGGACGGTGATGGAGATCGTCGGACACTCGGCGCTCGAGATGACGATGAACGTCTACGCGCACGTGACCCTCGACGACAAGCGCGAGGCCCTCGGACGCCTCGACGACCTCTTCCGAGAGGAGGCGTCATGACCCCGGTTGGTGTCAGCGCTGGTGTCAACGCAGGTTTCGAGGCTCGCTGCGCTCGCACCTCAACCACCGGGGAAGCACAAAAGCCCAGGTCAATGGCGAGATCGACCTGGGCTTCTGCTGGCGCGCTCGGAGGGATTCGAACCCCCAACCTTCTGATCCGTAGTCAGATGCTCTATCCGTTGAGCTACGAGCGCTGGGCGTCGGAGAGTCTAGCGGGAGGGTCGGGCGGGCACGAAATCGGCAGTCGGGTACGTCGCCCGGCGGCGTGTGCATGGAGGATGCTTGGAAGGGGCAAACACCAGGTCTCGCACCCTCTCGTTCGGAGGCCGCATGGCCAGCAAGTGGTGGACCCTCGTCGCGGTCTGCACCGGAGTGTTCATGCTCCTGCTCGACATCACCATCGTGAACGTCGCCCTGCCCGACATCCAGCGTGACCTCGACGCGTCGCTGTCGGACCTGCAGTGGGTGATCGACGCCTACGCCCTGACGCTCGCGGCGCTGCAGCTGACGGCCGGGTCGCTCGCCGACAGGTACGGGCGCAAGCGGCTCTTCGCCATCGGCACGGTGGTCTTCACGGTCGGGTCGCTGTTCTGCGGGCTCGCGCCGAGCGTGCTGTTCCTGTCGGTCGCGCGAGCCGGACAGGGGGTCGGTGGCGCGATCATGTTCGCGACCGCGCTGGCGCTGCTCTCGGGGGCGTTCAGCGGCAAGGACAGGGGTACCGCGTTCGGGTTCTTCGGCGCCACGACGGGCGTCGCGGTCGCGGTCGGGCCGGTGCTCGGCGGCGTGCTCACCAGCGGGCTGTCGTGGCACTGGATCTTCTGGGTCAACATCCCGATCTGCGTGCTCGCGCTCGCGGTGACCCTGACCCGGGTCGAGGAGACCCGCGACCCGCACCCGGGCCGGCCGGACCTGGTGGGCTTCGTGACGTTCAGCTCGGGGCTCGGGCTGCTCGTGCTCGGACTGATCCGCGGCGGCGTCGACGGCTGGGGCGACCGGCTGGTGGTCGGCAGCTTCGTCGCGTCGGGCGTGCTGCTGCTCGCCTTCGTGGTCAGCCAGCTGCGACAGGACAAGCCGATGTTCGACCTCGGGCTGCTGCGCAAGCCGACGTTCGTGGGTGGCCTCGTCGCGGCGGTCGGCGTCTCCGCGTCGGTGTTCTCGCTGCTGACCTACCTCGTGATCTACGTCCAGAACGTCCTCGGCTACTCCGCCGTCGAGTCCGGCGTCCGCTTCCTCTTCCTCTCCGGTATGTCGTTCGTGTCGGCCGCCGTCGCGGGCCGGCTGACGAACGTCGTACCGACCAAGTGGCTGATCGCACCGGGCTTCCTGATCCTGTCGGTGGGCCTGTTCCTGATGCGCGGGATCACGCCCTCCTCGGAGTGGACGCACCTGATCCCCGGACTGACCGTCGCGGGCCTCGGGGTCGGCCTGATCAACGTCCCGCTCGCGTCGACGGCGGTCGGCGTGGTCACGCCCGAGCGCTCCGGGATGGCCTCGGGGGTGAACTCCACCTTCCGGCAGGTCGGCATCGCCACCGGCATCGCGGCCCTGGGGTCGATCTTCGCCCACCAGGTCGGCGACGGGATCCGGGCGACGCTGGCCTCGACGCCGGCCGCGGACCGATCGCAGCAGGTCGCCGACGCGGTCACCAACGGCCAGATCGGGGCGGTCATCGCGCAGGCGCCGGCGTCCCTGCGGGGCACGCTCGAGCAGGCGGCCACGTCGAGCTTCGTCGACGCGCTGAACCACATCACCACGATCGCCACCGTGATCGCGTTCGCCGCCGGGATCCTCTGCCTGTTCCTCATCCGGGCGCGCGACTTCGAGGGACACCACGGTGCCCCGCGCGAGGGTGCGCCGGGCAGGCACCGGGCCACCCCGACGGAGCCCGCGCACGCCGCGTAGGCATCGGCCTGCATCCGCTCAGCCCAGGAGCAGGCGCAGGCCGACGACGTACCCGAAGAGCACCACGAGCGTGCGGAACACCGCCGGCGGCAGGCGGCGGCCGATGTGGGCGCCGATCCAGCCGCCGGGGACCGAGCCCGCGGCGACCAGCGCGACGACCGGCCAGTCCAGCGGCGCGAACAGCACGAAGACGACGGACGCGGCGACGTTGGCCGACAGGATGGCGACGTTCTTGAGGCCGTTGACGGTCTGCAGGGGCACGTCGAGGCCGAGGGCGAGGAACGCCACGAGCAGGACGCCCTGCGCCGCGCCGAAGTAGCCGCCGTAGACCCCGACCACCGACGACAGCCCGGTCAACGCGCGGCCCCATCCGCTCGCGGTCGGCGCTCGGCGCGGTGCCCAGGCGGGCGTGCCGGCGGCGGACGCCGGCGGAGATGAGCGGGCCGAGGCCGACCAGGCTGGCGGCGACCAGGACGAGGTAGGGCACCACGGCGTCGAAGGCCGACGACGGCAGCGCGAGCAGGAGCGCCGCGCCGACCAGCGCGCCGGACCCGGAGGTGAGCGCGACGCGCACGACGAGGTGCCGGTAGCCGGCCAGCTCGCGGCGGTAGCCCCACGACCCGCTGACCCCGCCCGGCACCAGGCCGACGTTGTTGGACACGTTCGCCACCAGCGGCGAGAGGCCGACGCCGACCAGGATGGGGAAGCTGACCAGCGAGCCGGCGCCCACGGCCGTCAGCACGAAGCCGGCACCGAAGCCGGCGCCGAGCACGGCGAGGACCGTCCCGAGATCCATCCCGCTCAGCCGCGCAGCAGCGCGACGTCGCTGACCTTCATGACGTGGTCCCGCATCGCCGCCGAGGCCGCCTCGGGGTCGCGGGAGCGGATCGCGGTGGCGATCCGGCGGTGGCCCTCGAGCGACTCGCGCGGCCGGTCCGGCTGCGAGAGCGACTCGATCCGGGTCTCCTTCACCAGGTCGCTGATCTCGCCCATCAGCCGCTCCAGCAGCCCCGAGTGCCCGGCCTGCGTGACCGCCGCGTGGAACTGCTCGTCGCCCTCGACGCCGCGCCCCCCGGCCCCGATGTCGCGGGCCATCACCTCCAGCGCCCGGTCGATCGCGGCGAGGTCCTCCTCGGTCCGGCGTACGGCGGCGAGCTCGGCGAGCTTGGACTCGAGCGCCTCGCGGGCCTCGATGATCTCGGGCAGCCGCTGGGCGTGCCGGCGCAGCGCGTCGGCGACCCGCGAGGAGCCGGGGGCGTCGAGGAGCACGGCGCCGTCGCCGTGCCGGACCGCGACCACGCCGACCACCTCCATGGCGACCAGCGCCTGGCTGACCGTGGCCCTGCTGACACCCAGCCGGCTGGCGAGCTCGCGCTCCGGTGGGAGCCGGTCGCCGACGCCCAGGCCGCTCTCGCGGACCCACTCGAGGACCTGCTGGGCGACCTGCTCGTAGAGGCGTGGTCGTGCCACCGGGCGGAGGCGGTTGCGCTGGGGCATGCGGACCACTCTATTGACAAACCGACCAGTGGCCTATTGGCTAGGCCACTGACACGGTGACCGCGGTCACGTCTCGGGAAGCAAGGAAGCCGCCATGTCCCCAGAGTGGGTATCCATCCTCGCCCTCGTGGCGCTGTTCGTGGTCGGCACGCTGCTGCCGATCAACATGGGCGCCCTCGCGTTCGTGGCCGCCTGGCTGGTCGGGATGTACTCCCTCGACCTCGAGGAGAAGGAGATCATCGCCGGCATCGACGGCGGCCTGGTCCTGACCCTCGTCGGGGTGACCTACCTGTTCGCGATCGCCAAGAACAACGGCACCGTCGACCTGATCGTCTCGGCCGGCGTCCGGATGGTCGGCGGACGGGTCGCGCTGATCCCGTGGGTGATGTTCTTCGTCACCGCCCTGCTGACCGCGATGGGCGCCGCCAGCCCGGCCGCCTGCGCGATCATCGGCCCGGTCGCCCTCGGCTTCGCCGGCCGGCACCGGATCAGCCCGCTCCTGATGGGCATGTTCGTCGTGCACGGCGCCCAGGCGGGCGGCTTCTCGCCGATCAGCATCTACGGCTCGATCACCAACTCGGTGATGCGCAGCAACGACCTGCCGGTCTCCGAGATCGGCCTGTTCCTGGCCAGCCTGCTGGTCAACCTCGTCATCGCGGTCATCCTCTTCGTCGTGCTCGGCGGCCGCTCGCTGATGTCGCGGCGCGTCGACGAGTACGACGAGGACGAGGGCGACGGCGGCACGGCCGGCTCGGCCGCCGCGGCCGGTCCGACCGGCACCAGCCCGCGGATCGTCCGGGCCGGCGGCGCGGGGCGCCCGGGCGGCTCGACGGCCACCGCCACCCGCGATGCCGGCCCCCGCGAGACCGGGACCGGCTCCGGCCTCGCCGTCGACCAGGTCGTCACGCTGCTCGCGTTCGTCGTGGTGGCCGTGCTGGCGCTGGTGTTCAAGCGCGACATCGGCTTCACCGCGATCACCGCTGCCGTCGTGCTGACCGCGCTGTTCCCGTCGCGCCAGAAGGGCGCCGTCTCCCAGATCGCCTGGGCCACCGTGCTCCTGGTCGCCGGCGTCAGCACCTTCGCCACGATCCTCGAGACCGCCGGCGCCCCGGAGTACGTCGGCACCTGGGCCGCCGGGCTGGGCGCGGTCGTGCTCGGTGCGCTGATCCTCTGCTACGTCGGCGGCGTGGTCTCGGCCTTCGCGTCGTCGACGGCCCTGCTGCCGATCATCATCCCGATCGCCGTACCCCTCATGGAGGCCGGCGGGATCAGTGCCGTCGCCCTGGTCGCCGCGCTGGCGGTGTCCTCGACGATCGTGGACGTCAGCCCGTTCTCGACCAACGGCGCCCTGATGGTCGCGAACCGGCCGGACTCGATCGCCGAGGAGACGTTCTACCGGCAGATCCTGACCTACGCCGCGATCGTGGTCCTGGTCGGCCCGCTGCTCGTGTGGGCCGCCATCGTCTTGCCCAGCCAGCTCTGAGAGGGCCCGCACCCGTGACCGCACCCACCCCGCCCACCCGTTCCGGGCCCCTCGACGGCGTCCTGGTCGTCGACCTGTCCCGGGCGCTCGCCGGCCCGCACGCCACGATGATGCTCGGCGACCTCGGCGCCCGGGTGGTGAAGGTCGAGGCCCCCGGGCACGGCGACGACACCCGCGGCTGGGGTCCGCCGTTCGTCGACCCGCCGGGTGACGGCGCTCGCGAGTCGACGTACTTCCTCTCGACGAACCGCAACAAGCAGTCGGTGGCGCTCGACCTCAAGGACGCGACCGACCGCGAGCTGCTGCTCGACCTCGTGCGGCGCGCGGACGTGCTCGTCGAGAACTTCCGCACCGGCGTGCTCGAGCGGCTCGGCCTCGGCATCGAGCACCTGCAGGAGGTCAACCCGCGCCTGGTCGTGCTCTCGATCACCGGCTTCGGCCACGACGGGCCCGAGGGCGGCCGCGCCGGCTACGACCAGATCGCGCAGGGCGAGGCCGGCCTGATGTCGCTGACCGGCCCCGGCCCCGACGACCCGCAGAAGGTGGGCGTGCCGATCTCTGACCTGCTGGCCGGCATGTACGGCGCGTACGGCGTCGTCTCGGCGCTCTACGAGCGGGAGCGCACCGGCGAGGGGACCGTCGTGCGGACCTCGCTGCTCGCCGCGACCGTCGGCGTGCACGCCTTCCAGGGCACCCGGTGGACCGTCGCGGAGGAGGTGGGCGCCGCGCAGGGCAACCACCACGCCTCGATCGCGCCGTACGGCCTGTTCCACTGCGCCGACGGCAGCGTGCAGATCGCCGTGGGCAGCGAGGGCCTGTGGCGGCGCTTCTGCGCGGGCTTCGACCTCGACCCGGACACCGACGGGCTGGCCACGAACCCGGAGCGGGTCTCGCACCGCGACGACACGATCGCCTTCGTGGAGGCGGCGTTCGCCTCGTGGAAGGCCGCCGACCTGCTCGAGCGCCTCGCCGAGGTCGGCATCCCCGCCGGCAAGGTGCGATCGGTCGACGAGGTCTACGCGTGGGACCAGGTCGCCAGCCAGGGCCTGCTCGTCGACGTCGAGCACGCCACGCTCGGGACGGTCACGCTGCCCGGCCCGCCGCTGCGGTTCTTCGGTCGCGACGGCGGTGAGGTGACCCGGACCGGGCACGCCGCTCCGCCGACCCTGGACGCCGACGGCGCGGCGGTCCGCGACTGGCTCGCGGCCCAGGACCTCAGCGCACCCGGCGGTACGGCGTGATCGTGAGCAGGTGCACCTTCGCCGAGGCGCACCCGGTGACGGCGTGCCGCACGAACTGCGAGGCGGTCTGGTTCGGCGCGTAGACGCGGAAGCCGTCCGCGCGCACCGGGCGGCACCTGGCCGCGGGGTAGTTGTCCGCCGTGGCCACGCCGAGCGTCGCGACCGCCTTGCCGCCCGGGACCAGCATCACCTGCTTCGCCGTCGCGTCCGTGCGGTCGGCGGGCGCGCCGATCTGCCGGCCGTCGCCGCGGCCGACCAGGGAGACGCCGCCGAAGCCGCCGGTGCTGCAGGTGCTGTTCGAGACGTTGGTGAGCACCAGCCGGAAGTACGTCGTCCCGGCGGCCCCGTCCGCGCCGGCCAGCCCGGCGGCGAGTGCCCGCGCCGGGCAGCGGGCGGGCACCCGGGCGGCCGGGGTCGGGGCCGGCGTGGCGCTGGGGGAGGCCCCCGCCGACGGGGACGTGCTGGGCTCCGGGGAGGCCGGGGTCGGCGACGGCTCGGCCGTCGGGGACGGCTCGGCGGAGGTCGAGGTCGACGGCGGGGCGGACGACGCCGTCGCCGAGTCGGGGGCGTCGGACCCCGAGGAGCCCGCGCTCCCGGAGGACGTGCACCCGGCGAGCGCGGCGACCAGCCCGAGGGCGAGGACCGGCCCGGCGAGCAACCGCCCGCGTGCCCGCGACGAGCTGGGGTTCCTGAGGTCAGAGGTGCGCATGAGGTCTCCTCGAGAGTGACGAACCATCACAGGATGGACGCATCCGGTCTCTCGATGGTTGCACCGCGGGCGGTCGGCCCGGGCCACCGTGCGGTGAGTCACCAAGAAACGCGTGACTGACCCGCGTCCGGGGGCCGTCGGGTGGGTACGACTCCTGCTGAACACCTGCCCCCTCGCAGAGGAGCTCCATGAACGTCGTACCGACCATCACGCTCAACAACGGTGTGGACATCCCGCAGCTCGGCTTCGGGGTCTTCCAGATCGACCCGGCGGAGACCAAGGCCGCCACGCTGGCCGCGCTCGAGGTCGGCTACCGCCACATCGACACCGCCGAGATGTACGGCAACGAGAAGGGTGTCGGCGAGGCCGTCCGCGAGTCGGGGATCGACCGCGGCGAGATCTTCGTGACCAGCAAGCTCAACAACGGCTTCCATGCCTACGACGACGCGCTCGCCGCCTTCGACCGGACCCTCGAGGAGCTCGGGCTCGAGCAGCTCGACCTGTTCCTCGTGCACTGGCCGCTGCCCGACGTCGGGGACTACGTCGAGACGTGGAAGGCGATGGAGGCGATCTACGCGTCGGGCCGCACCCGCGCGATCGGCGTCTCGAACTTCCAGCCGCACCACCTGCGGAGGATCCACGGCGAGACCAGCGTGACGCCCGCGGTCAACCAGGTGGAGGTGCACCCCTACCTCACCAACGACGAGGTGCGGGCCTTCGGCGCCGAGCACGGGATCGCCACCGAGGCGTGGTCCCCGATCGCGCAGGGCAAGGTGCTCGACGACCCGACGATCGTCCGGATCGCCGACGCGCACGGCAAGACCCCCGCCCAGGTGACCCTGCGCTGGCACGTCCAGCGCGGCGACATCGTCTTCCCGAAGTCGGTGACCCGCAGCCGCGTCGAGGAGAACTTCGCGATCTTCGACTTCGAGCTCTCGGCCACCGACATGACCGACATCACCATGCTCAACAAGGACGAGCGGACCGGGCCGGACCCGGACACGTTCAACTACGTCCCGGAGTGAGTCGCTCGGCGGGCCCGGCTCCGGCCGGGCCCGCTCAGCGGGTGACGACGACCTTCGTGCCGACCTTGGCGAAGCGCCAGATCCGCGCCGACATCGCCTTGGTCACCCGGATGCAGCCGTGGGACACGGCGAAGTCGGTGCCGAGCAGGTAGTCGCGGTGGATCTGCCCGCCGGTCGAGCGCCGGACCGGCACCCGGTGGAAGCCGATGCCGCACGGTGCGAAGCGCACGAAGTTCTGCAGGCGCAATGTGCCGCTGGCGTCGCTGTTGTCACGGATCCTCGCGGCGCGGCCGCACTTCGCGCCGGACCGGTAGGTCCCCCGGTCGAGGAACGCCGGGTTGTCGGCCATCGGCCCCTGCGCCACGACCCTCCCGCTCGACCGCACCAGCCAGACGTAGTCCTGCCGCTGGCTGATCACGATCCGGCGGCCCTTCGACGACCCCGCGACGGGGCGCCGGTCGCAGCGCACGGCGCTCTCGGCCGCGAGCCGGGTGCGGGTGCGGGCGGTGAGCCGCCCGGTCCGGGCCAGCCCGTTGGCGGCCTGGAAGCGGAACGCCGCGGACCGGGTCCACAGCCCGGCCGTGCCGTCGGCCGGCCCCGGGTTGCAGCCCAGCGCGGCGAGGGCCCGCTGCGCCCTCCTGACCGTCGTGCTGGCCTCGGCCGGGCCCGCGGCGACCAGGGGGACGAGCACGCCGGAGACCAGCCCGACCAGGACCACCAGCAGGGCGGCGTACCGCCGAGGAGTGCGCATGCTCCGACGGTACGACGTGGTGGTCCCGCGCGCAGCCGTCTGGTGATGGCCGGTGTCGAGGCGCACGGGTTCGCGCCTCGACCAGCGGGTTTCTGGCCGATCCCCGCGGCTCGGCGTGCTTGTGGCCTCCGGCCGCCGAGACACGCCGGGCGGCGAGGCAGGCATCGGCCAGAACCTCGCGGACGCGGACGCGGGGATCCCGGGCCGGCCGCCGCGCCTCGACCAGCGCCTCAGGGGAAGGTGATCGACCACCTTGCCGGCGTTCCCGGCGTCGGCGAGCCGGTAGGCCTCGGCGGCGTCGGCCAGGGCGAACCGGTCGGTGACGATGACCTCGGGGTGCAGGCTCCACCGGTCGAGCTGGCGGATCAGGTCCTCCATGTGCCCGATCGAGGTCACCCACGAGCCGTGCAGCGTGACCTGCTTGTGGATCATCGTCTGGGACACGTCGAAGCCGACCTCGCCGCCCTCGCCGACGAAGGCGCAGCGTCCCCACGTCGGCGGTGCTGGCCAGCGCGAGCGAGCCGCGCCGAGGCGTTGCCGGAGCAGTCGACGGTCGCGCTGAAGCCGCGGCCGCCGGTGAGCTCGGCGACGCCGGTCGGCGGCGTGCTCGTCGGCGGGCAGGGCGTCGTCGACGAGGCCGAGGTCGAGCGGCGAGGCGCGCGCCGCTCGGCCGAGACGTCGGTGCCGACGACCGGGCCGGCCCCAGCGCGCGGGCCAGCATCGCGGCGGCCAGGCCGACCGGGCCGAGCCCGGTGACGAGCAGCTCGTCGCGCCCGGACAGGTCCAGCCGCAGCAGCGCCTCGTAGGCCGTCCCGAACCCGCAGGACGACGAGCGCGCCGTCGACGTACGTCAGCGAGTCGGGCAGCGGCAGGCAGGTGCTCTCCTCGGCGAGCAGGTACTCCGCGTGGCCGCCGTCGCGCTGCCAGCCGTACGCGGCCCGCGAGCGGCGTCGGTGCAGCCGATGAGGTAGCCGGCGCGGCACTGCTCGCAGACCCCGCACCCGCTGATGTGGTAGACCACGACCCGGTCGCCCTCGGCGAGCCGCTTGCAGCCCGGGCCGACCGCGACGACCTGGCCGCACGGCTCGTGGCCGGCGACGACGCCCTGGTAGGCCTCGGGTCCGTGCCCGAGGTGCTCGCGGTAGATCGCGCGGATGTCGCTGCCGCAGATGCGAGGACGCCTTCATCGCGAGCAGCACCTGGCCGTGGCCGGGCTCGGGGACCCGCGCGGTGACGTGCTCGACGGTGCTGTCGCCCGGGAGCCGCACCCCCTGCATCGTGCTTGGGACGGCAGTGCTCACGCGCCCTTCTCCCAGGCCTCGAGCGTGGCGCGGGCGCCGTGCTCGTGGAGGGAGTCCAGCGCGGCGACGTACTCGGCGGCGAAGCGCTCGTCGTCGGCGAGGTCGCCGAACAGGTCCGGGTCGCGCAGGAACGCCAGCTTGTCGCTGCCCTGCTGGGCGGCGCGGGCCGTCACGGCCTCCTTGCGACGGTCCACGATCTCGATCGGCTCGCCGTCCTCGTCCACGCCCTCGGCGTAGCGCGCCCAGGCCGCGACCACCAGCGCCGAGCGGCGGACCGGCCCGCCGGCGTCGAGCTCGTGGCGGACCACCGGCACCAGCCACTTCGGGATGCGGTCCGAGCTCTCCGCGCACAGCCGGGCCAGGGTGTCGCGGATCTCGGGGTTGGCGAAGCGCTCGATGAGCTGCTGCTTGTACGTCGTCCAGGTCGACGCCCGGCACCGGCGCCAGGGTGGGCGTGGCCTCGTCGTCCATGTAGCCGAGCAGGAAACCGGTGAACAGCGGGTCGGCGCACACCTCGTGGGCGTAGCGGTAGCCGGCGAGGTAGCCGAGGTAGCACAGCGCCTGGTGGCTGGCGTTGAGCAGCCGCAGCTTCATCAGCTCGTAGGGCTCGACGTCGGGCACGAGCTGGACGCCGACGTCCTCGAAGGCCGGTCGGCCGGTCGGGAAGTGGTCCTCGAGCGCCCACTGGGTGAACGGCTCGCACACGACCGGCCAGCCGTCCTCGACGCCGAACCTCTCGGTGAGCTGCGCGCGGTCGGCGTCGGTGGTGACCGGCGTGATCCGGTCGACCATGCAGTTGGGGAACACCACGTTGGCCTCGAGCCAGTCGCCAGCTCGGCGTCCTTGAGCCGCGCGAACGCGCCGATCATCTTGTGCGCGACCTCGCCGTTGCCCTGGATGTTGTCGCAGGACATCACCGTGAACGGCGGCGATGCCGGCCGCCCGGCGGCGCGCGCAGCGCCTCGGTCACGAAGCCGAACGTCGTGGTCGGGACGGCGCCCGGCTGCAGGTCGGCCTGGATCGCGGGGTCGTCGGCGTCGAACTCGCCGGTGGCCTGGTTGACGTGGTAGCCGCCCTCGGTGATGGTCAGCGACACGATCCGGGTGGCCGGGTCGGCCATCAGCCGCGAGCACCGCCTCGGGGTCGTCGGGCGCGAACAGGTAGTCCACGATCGAGCCGATCACCCGCGGGTGCATCGTGCCGTCGGGGTCCTTGACGACCAGCGTGTAGAGGCGGTCCTGCGCGGCGAGCACGTCGCGCATCCGGACGTCGCCCGGGCAGCACGCCCGACGCCGGTGATGCCCCAGTCGAGGGCCGTGCCCTCGTTCATCAGCGCGTCGACGTACATCGCCTGGTGCGCCCGGTGGAAGCCGCCGACGCCGAAGTGCACGATGCCGCTGGTGACCGCGCTCCGGTCGTACGACGGGACGGCGACAGCGTCCTCACCGGTGCCGCCGAGGTCGGCCACCGTCGGGCGTTGAGCTGGGTCATGGGTTCCCTCCGTTGCAGGATGCGAGACGTGCGGCGGGTGCGTCCGCACTCAGTCGATGCTCCACGATCACGTCGGCGGCGACACGGGTGCGTGCCACCAGGTCGGCGTTGGCCTGGTCGGAGACGGTCGCCCAGCGCTGGGCGAGCTCGGGCGGCTTGCCGTGCTCGATGTGCCGCTCGACGAGGCGGCTCAGCCGCAGCGCCTCGTCGGTCTCGACGAACCAGGCCTCGTCGAGCAGCGGCAGCACGCCGCTGCCAGCCGGGTGCGTCGTAGAGCAGGTAGTTGCCCTCGGTGAGCACGAGCCGGTGCTCGGGGCGCACCGCGATCGCGCCCGCGACCGACAGCTCGCGGCTGACCGGTCGAAGGCCGGGGCGTAGACGGTGTGCCCGGTCTCGATGCGCAGCCGTCGCAGCAGGGCGACGTAGCCGGCGACGTCGAAGGTGTCCGGCGCGCCCTTGCGGTCGGACCGGCCGAGCCGGGCCAGCTCGTCGTCGTGCAGGTGGAAGCCGTCCATCGGCACCACGACCGCCTGCGGCCCGATCGCGGCGGCGAGCCGGGCGGCGAGGGTCGACTTGCCCGAGCCGGGACGCCCGCGATGCCGAGGACCGCGCGGCCGCGGTCGACGAGGCCGCGGGCCCGGGCGACGAGGGCGGGGTCGACGGGCTGCGTGACGGTCTCCTGGGTCAGAGGGGTGTTCATGCGCCGGGGGTGACCATCGGCTTGACGGCGTGCGGGTCGGTGCGCCCGACGCTCAGCGCCTCGCCGACCTGGTCGAGACCGTAGTGGCCGGTGACGAGCCGGTCCAGCTGCACCCGGCCCGAGGCGGCCAGGGCGATCGCGGCCGGCCACGTGTGCGCGTAGCGGAAGGTGCCGGTGACCGTGAGCTCGCGCTCCTGGATCCGGCTGACCGGCAGCGGCATCTCGTCGCCTCCCATGCCGACGAGGACGACGCGGCCGGCCGGGGCGACCGCGCGGATGGCGTCGGCCGTGGCCCGGGGGTGGCCCGAGCACTCCAGGAGCACGTCGGCCGCGACGCCCGCGTCGTCGCCGAGCGGCGTCGCGCCGACGTCGACGACCTCCGTGGCGCCGAGGTCCTCGGCGAGGGCCAGCCGGTGTTGGTTGACGTCGGTGACGGTCACGCTCGCGGCGCCCAGGGCCAGCGCGGCCTGCATCGCCACCAGGCCGACGGGCCCGGCGCCGGTGACCAGGACCCGCGAGCCCGCGGTGACCTCGCCCTTGCGGCAGGCCCACAGGCCCACCGACAGCGGCTCGAGCAGCGCTGCCGCGTCGTCGCTGAGGTGGTCGGGCACCGGGTGCGCGAACTGCTCGTGCACGGTGACGAGCTCGGCGAACGCACCGTCGATCGGCGGGGTGGCGTAGAACCGCATGCCCTCGCACAGGTTGTAGCGCCCGGCGAGGCACTGTGCGCACGAGAAGTCCGGCACGCCGGGCTCGATCGACACCCGCTGACCGAGGGACAACCGGGTCACGGCCGCACCCAGCCCGACGACCTCGCCCGATGCCTCGTGGCCCAGCACCAGGGGCGACTCGACGACGTAGGAGCCGATCCGCCCGTGCTCGAAGTAGTGCACGTCGGACCCGCACACGCCCACCGAGCCGACCCGCACCAGGACGTCGTACGGTCCGGGCTCCGGCGCCGGCCGCTCCTCCACGGCCAGGTCGCCGGCGCCCCGGAGCACGCTCACTCGCATGGCTGTCCCCGCCCCTCTCGCCCGGCTACTTCACCGCGCCGAGCGACAGGCCGCGGACCAGCTTGTCCTGGGCCGCGAAGCCGGCGATCAGCACGGGCAGCGAGACCAGGGTGGCGGCCGCGCAGAGCTTCGCCAGGAACAGGCCCTGGCTGGAGATGAAGCCGACCAGGAAGATCGGCGCCGTCGAGGACACGGTCGCGGTCAGGTTGACCGCGAACATGAACTCGTTCCAGCTGAAGATGAAGCAGATCAGGCTGGTGGCCGCGAGGCCCGGTGCGCTGATCGGCGCGACGATGCTGCCGAGCGTGCGGATCAGGCCGGCGCCGTCGACCTGCGCCGCCTCGAGGATCTCCTTGGGGACCTCGGCCAGGAAGGACTGCATCATCCAGACCGCGATCGGCAGGTTCATCGAGGTGTAGAGGATGACCAGCGTGTAGACGTTGTCGAGCATCCCGGCCTGCTTGACGATCAGGTAGACCGGCAGCAGCGCGGCGATCGGCGGCAGGAACTTGGTGGAGAGGAAGAAGAACATCACGTCGGTCCACTTCTCCACCGGCTTGATCGCCAGCGCGTAGGCCGCGGGCACCGCCAGCAGCAGCACGAGCAGCGTGGAGACGATGCTGGCCGTCGCCGAGTTGATGAGGTACGTCGACACGCCCCGGTCGAACACGGCCGCGTAGTTGTCGAAGCTGATCGGCGCGAAGATCGACGGCGGGTTCGTCGCCGCGTCGGCCTCCTGGTGCAGGGAGGTCAGCACCATCCAGGCGACGGGCGCGAAGAACACCAGGGTGAGCAGCCAGGCCAGGAAGGTCCACCACGGGCCCGCGCCCTCGGCGGCGTCGTCCTTGGCCTTGCGGGCGCGGCGGCGGCGCTGTGCCGGCGGTGCGGCGTCCGCCCCGGCGATCGGGCCCTGCGTGTCCTCGACGTTCTCGGTCGTGGTGCTCATCGGGAGACCTCCTCGTTGAACAGGGACGAGATGGTGCGCAGGGCGAAGGTGGCCACGACGATCGTGCCCACGACCACCACCACGCCCGCCGCGGCGGCCTCGCCGTACTCGTACTTGCGGAACATGGTCAGGTAGATCTCGTAGGGCAGGTTGGTCGTCGCCGACCCGGGTCCACCCTGGGTGATCGTGAAGATCGCGTCGAAGGTCTGCACGACGTAGATCGAGCCGAGGAGCGCGGAGAGCTCGATGTACTGGCGCAGGTGCGGCAGCGTGATGAAGCGGAAGGTCTGCACGCCCGAGGCGCGGTCGATCTTGGCGGCCTCCAGGACGTCACCGGGCTGGGACTGCAGCCCGGCCAGCAGGATCAGCATCATGAACGGGGTCCACTGCCACACCAGTGCGGCGATCACGGCCGGCATCGGGGTCGACGAGACGTAGTCGACGATCGGGCCCTCGTCGGCGCCGAAGAGCTGCCAGACCCAGTTGAGGACGCCGTTGAACAGGCCGTAGTCGGGGTTGTAGAGCGCGTGCTTCCAGATCAGCGCCGAGGCGACCGGCATGACCAGGAAGGGCGCGATGAGCAGCGTGCGGGCCACGCCGCGGCCGACGAACTTCTTGTCGAGCAGCACCGCGAGCACCAGGCCCAGCAGGGAGCTGATGACCACGACCGAGGCGGTCAGCATGATCGTGTTCAGCACCGCGTGCCGCAGCCGGGTGTCGGTGAAGACGGTGGCGTAGTTGCCGAGGCCGGCGAAGGAGGAGTACTTCCCGAAGCCCAGGAAGTTCTTGTCACCGGGCTGGAGGACGTTCCAGTTCAGCGTCGAGATGGCGATCGTGAGCAGGAACGGGATCTGGGTGACGACGATCGTGAAGATCAGGGCGGGGAGCAGCGGGCCGCGTCGGCGCCAGCGCTCCCCTCGAGACATGGACGGGGCCGGGCGCTCCCCGGCCGGAGCCGGTTCCGCGGTGGTGGTCGTGGCGCTCATGCTTCCTCCGAGGGGGTTCTGCCTGGGGAGAGGGGGCCTGGGGAGTCGGGGGCGTGCTGGGAGTGCGGGGGACCCAGGTGCGGGCGGGCGTACGAGCCCGCCCGCCCGCACCCGGGCCGATCGTGCTGCCGGCGGCTACTGGCCGGCGTACTTCTTGGCGACGTCCTCCGCGAGGGCCTGGCCCTTGCTCAGCGCGTCGTCGACGGTGCCGCGCCCGGCGATGGCCGCGGCGATGTCCTGGCTGACCTTGGTGCCGAGGTCCTGGAACTCCGGGATGTCGACGAACTGCACGCCGACGGTCGGCCGGGGCTGCACGCCCGGGTCGGTCGGGTTGGCCTCCTCGATGGCCTGCAGCGTCCGGTCACCGAAGGCGGCGGCGGCCTCCTTGTACTCCGGGATGGAGTAGGTGCTCGTGCGCTTGCCGGCGGGGACACGCGACCAGCCGAGCTTCTCGCCGACCAGCTTCTCGTAGTCCTTGCCCGAGGCCCAGAGCATGAACTTCGCGGCGGAGTCGGCGTTCTTCGTGGTCTTGGGCATCACCCACGCCCAGGTCCACAGCCAGCCCGGAGGACTTGGTCTTCTCGACCGGTGCGAACGCGTAGCCGACCTTGCCGGCGACCTTGCTGACGCTCGGGTCCTCCAGCGAGCCGGCGGCCGACGTGGCGTCGTACCACATGGCGACCTTGCTCTGGCTCATCGCGTTGAGGCACTCGGTGAAGCCGGCCTGCGAGGCGCCGGGCTCGCCGTGCTTCTTGACCAGGTCGACGTAGAAGTTGACGGCCTGCTTGAACTCCGGGGCGTCGACCTGGGCCTGCCAGTCCTTGGTGAACCAGGTGCCGCCGAAGGTGTTCACGACCGTGGTGAGCGGTGCGAACATCTCGCCCCAGCCGGGGAGGCCGCGCAGGCAGATGCCCTTCATGCCGGGCTCGGCACCGTCGACCTTGGCCGCGATGTCGGCGACCTGCTGCCAGGTCGGCTGCTCCGGCATCGTGATCTTCTTCTTCGCCAGGACGTCCTTGCGGTACATCAGGAACGACGACTCGCCGTAGAACGGGAGCCGTAGAGCTTGCCGTCCTCGCCGGACAGCGGACTCGACCATCGGCTTGAGCAGGTCGGCCTTGTCGAAGCTGCTGTCGTCGTCGGCGTAGGAGTCCATCGGCGGTGAGCCAGCCGTTCTTGGCCCAGATCGGCACCTCGTAGGCGCCGACCGTGGCCACGTCGTACTGGCCGGCGCCGGTGGCGACGTCCTGGGTGACCTTGTCGCGCAGCTCGTTCTCGGGCAGCACGGTGTAGTTCACCTTGATGCCGGTGTCCTTGGTGAAGCTGTCGGCGGTCAGCTTCTGGATGTCGACCATCTGGGGGTTGCCGACCATCAAGACGTTGATGGACTTGGCGCTGTCGCTGCCGCCGCCTCCCCCGCCGCCGCCGCCGGCTCCGGCGCACCCGGACAACGCCAGCCCCGCCACCGCTGGCATAGCCAGCGCCATCGTGATGCGTCTCATGGACCTGCTCACTGCTACCTCCGGTTTGTTCTGCTCGTTCACTCGTGGTGTGGGTGCTTCTGGTTGTGCTCCGTGCTGCTGTGCTGTCTGCCGGCGCCGCGCTAGGCGCGGACCACCTGCGGCCCGAGGACCGAGTACCTGCGGGCGTCGTTGGTGCTCAGACCGGTGTCGGTCACCAGCACCTCGAAGTCCGAGACGTCGGCGAACCGGCAGAAGCTGGAGGCGCCGAACTTGGTGTGCAGGCCGACGAAGACGCGACGACGCGACGCGCTCGACGACCCTGCCCTTCACGGCGGCCACCGCCGGGTCGGGAGTCGTGAGGCCGTGCTCGCGGGAGATGCCGTTGGCGCCCAGGAACGCGAGGTCGATGACCAGGTCGTCGAGCATGTCGCAGCGCCCAGTGGTCGACCGTCGCCAGGGTGCGGCCGCGGACCCGGCCGCCGAGCAGGAGGACGGTCATGCCGGGCTGCTCGGCGAGGGCGCCGGCGGCGAGCAGGGACGAGGTCACCACGGTCAGCGGGCCCTCCGGGTGCAGCGCCTCCGCGACGAACTGCGGGGTGACCCCCTCGTCGACGTAGACGGTCTCGGCGCCGTGCAGCCGCTCGGCGGCCGCCGCGGCGATCCGGCGCTTCTCGGTGACCAGCGAGGTCGAGCGGTGCTTGATGTTGGTCTCGAAGCCGGCGCTCTCGACGGGGTAGGCGCCGCCGTGCACCCGCTGGAGCACGCCGCGGTCCGACCAGCTCGCGGAGGTCGCGGCGTACGGTCTCCGCAGCGACGTCGAGGTCGGCGGCGAGGCTGCCGACCTCGACCCGGCCGTCGGCGCGGGCCCGGACCAGGATCTGGCGCTGCCGCTCGTCCGCCTTCATCGCGCCGTCACCTCCTCCTCGAGCCCGTGGGGCCGCGTGCGGCTCCGTGGGTGCTGCGTGTGCTGGTGTCGTGTGACGTCCACCACGGCGCCAGTCTGCATGAGCGCTCGGGCAGGGCCGAGTCCGATCGGACATCCATCTTTGCCCGGTTGTTGTGGGAGTCGCTGCGAAGAATCACCGGTATCGCTACCATTCTGAGCGTCGATGGGTGCGGGAGTGCCGACCGTTCGGTGTCCGATTGGGCCTGACGCTACGCCCGTTCGGGCAGCAGAACACACATCCACCTGTGACGAGCCTGAGAAATTCCACAGAACCTGTACCGGATCGCGCGCGGTCCCGCAGGATCGTGACTGGGTCCTGACTGGCCGTGACGGGCCGTGACGGGCCGTGATCGGACGGCGCCCGCGGTCCGACGTACGCAGGTCGCACGGGAGGGGGTCGCGATGCCCGGTTCGCCCGGTCCCCCGATCCGCTCGGCCGCTGGTGGGCGCCCGCCGCGGCCGGAGCGCTGGTGGCCGTCTTCGGGCTCGGGCTGCTGGCCGTGGCCCTCGCGCCGCCCGGCTCCGACGTGGCCGCCTGGTGGCCCGCCGCGGGCGTGGCCGTCGCCTTCCTCGTGGTCAGCCCGAGCCGCCGCCGGCCAGGGTTCGTGGTCGGCGTCGCGGTCGCCGCCGTGGCGGGCAACCTCGCCGGGGGCCGGGCGCCGGCGGTCGCGCTCTGCTTCGGCCTGGCCAACGCCGTGGAGGCGGCGACAGTGGTCGCGCTGCTCACCCGCGGGCGCCGGGGCCGGCCCGGCCTGCGCACGCTCGACGACCTCTGGCGGCTCATCCTCGCGGCCGTCGCCGGCTCCGTCCTGGTCGGCCTGCTCGCCGGCATCACCGTGCAGACGCTGCTCGGCGGCAGCCTGCTCTCCACGTGGCGGACGGTGACGGCCTCGCACGGCGCGTCGCTGCTGCTCGTCGTCCCCCTCGGGCTGGCCCTCGCCGACGACCGCACCGTCGCCCGGGTGTGGGAGACGGTCGCGCAGTGGACGCTCACGGTCGCGGCCTTCGCCGCGGTCTTCGGCGGCAGCCAGCGGCTCCCGCTCGCGTTCCTGCCCTTCCCGCTGCTGATGTGGGGCGCGCAGCGGCAGCCGATGCGGCTGGTCACCCTGCAGCTCGTCGTGGTCGGCGTGCTGACCTCGATGCTGACCAGCGCCGGCGGGGGGCCGTTCAGCCGGCCGCCGAGGCGCTGTCTCCGCAGACGGTCAGCGCTCTGATGCAGGCCTACCTGGTGACGCTGGCGCTGGTCGCCCTGCCGCTCGCGGTCGCCAACGCCCAGCGCCGCGAGGCGCTGGCCCGCGCGCTCTCGAGCGAGGAGATGTTCCGCCGCGGCTTCCACGAGTCGCTGGTCGGACTGCTGCTGCTGCGGATCACCGACGACGGGCTCCTGGTCAGCGAGCTCAACCCGGTCGCCGCGGCCATGCTCGACGCCGACCGGGCGCGGCTGCGCGACCGGGTCTGGACCACGGGGCTCGACCCCGCCGACCTGCGCGAGGTGGAGGCGGTCTGCCGGGCCATGCTGACCGGCGCCGACCAGGCCTGGGAGGGCGAGATCCGGCTCGGCGCCGACCGCCGGCGGCAGGCCCGGATCGCGGTCTCCTCGCTGCGCAGGCACGACGGCAGCGCGATGTTCACCGCCCAGCTCGTCGACCTCACCGGCGAGCGTCGCGCCCAGGCCGAGCTGGTTCGGGAGCGCGACTTCACCGGTGCTGTGCTCGCCGCCACGACCGGCACGTCGATCATCGGGACCGCCGTCGACGGCACCATCACGTTCTTCAACCCGGGCGCCGAGCACCTGCTGGGCTACCGCGCCGAGGAGGTGGTCGGCCTGGCACACGCCCGAGCTGTTCCACGACCCGGTCGAGATCGCCGAGCGGGCTGCCGAGCTGGGCGTCGACCCGGGCTTCGAGGTCTTCCGCCACGATCTGGACCGTGGGCTGGCCTCCGAGCGGCGCGACTGGACCTACGTCTGCAAGGACGGCACCCGGCTGACCGTCTCGCTGACGACCAGCCCGATGCGCGGCGGCACGGGCGAGCAGGGCGACGGCCGTGCGGTGGCGACCGGCTACCTCGGGGTGGCCGAGGACGTCACCGAGCGGCGTCGCGGCGAGTCCGTGCTGCGCACGGCGCTCGCCAAGGAGCGGGAGGCCGTCGAGCGGCTCAACGAGCTCGACCGCGCGAAGACCCACCTGGTCTCCTCGGTCAGCCACGAGCTGCGCACCCCGATCACCAGCGTGCTCGGCTACGCCGAGATGCTGCGCGCGGGCTCGGCCGGCGCCCTGAGCGGGCCGCAGTCACGGCTGCTGGACCGCGTCCAGCGCAACGGCTCCCGGCTGCTCGGCCTGATCGAGGACCTGCTGACCCACTCGCGCATCGAGGTCCGGCACCTTCGCCCTGCGCCACGAGCCGGTGGACCTGCGCGAGGTCGTGGAGCGCGCCGTCCGAGGCGACCGAGGCGCACCGGCTCGAGCGCGACCTCGACCTCGTCGTACGCCTCCCCGAGGCGCCGGCCGTGCTGGACGGCGACCCGGAGCAGCTCGAGCGGATGGTGATCAACCTGCTGTCGAACGCCGTGAAGTTCACCCCCGACGGCGGGTTCGTGCACGTCCGGCTCGAGCCCGTGCCGAGGCGGCCGTCCTCACCGTCAGCGACTCCGGCATCGGCGTCCCCGAGGCCGCGAGCAGGCGCGGCTGTTCGAGCGGTTCTTCCGGGCCTCGAGCGGCACCGAGGGAGCGGTGCAGGGCACCGGGCTCGGGCTGTCGATCGTGCACAGCATCGTGACCGGGCACGGCGGCACGGTGAGCGTTCAGTCCGGCGGGGGAGAGCCGGGCACCACGTTCGAGGTGTGCCTGCCGCTGGAGGGCACGAGCTGCGTCCAGCCGTCGCAGCAGGTCGTCGGGCGAGAACGGCTTGAGCAGGTAGCCGTCGGCCCCCGCCGAGGCGGCTCGCGCCTGGTCCTTCTCCTGGGCGCGCGCGGTCAGCATCAGCACGGGTACGTCGACGAGCGCGGCGTCCGCGCGCAGGGCCCGGCACACGTCGAGGCCGTCGAGCTCGCCGGGCATCGTGACATCGAGGACCACGACGTCGGGCCGCACCTCGCGGCACGCCTCGAGCGCGGACCGGCCGTCGGCGCGGGCGTCCACCGACCAGCCCTCGGCCTCGAGGATCAGGGCGACCAGATCGCGGATGTCGGGGTCGTCCTCGGCGACGACGACCGACGCCGGACCCGGGCCGCTCCCGGCGACGCTCACCGCCGGCCGACCTGCTCGCGCTCGAGCACGGCCGAGAGCCGTCCGACCAGCTCGGCGGCGCGGTTGACGAGGTGCGCGGTGCGCTGGAGGTGCCCCTGGAGGGCCTCCTGGGTGGTGGCGGTGTCGGCACCCGCGCGCCGGCTCACGTGCAGGGCGAGGTTCATCGCGGTGAGCACGTTGTTGAGCTCGTGCATGAACCAGCGGACCGACTCCTCGTCGCCGCCGTCCAGCCGGTCCGCGCCGGCAGTCCGGCCGATCGGTTGCCCGTCCGCTCCGATGACCAGGTCGCCGCCGTCCTCGCCGTCCTCGC
The DNA here is from genome assembly GCA_963781745.1 of uncultured Actinomycetota bacterium. GTDB lineage: Bacteria > Actinomycetota > Actinomycetes > Propionibacteriales > Nocardioidaceae > Nocardioides_B. The sequence continues at coordinate 197,948 of CAWAHH010000015.1, forward strand.
CGCCGGTCGGGGCGGCCGGGGCGGTCGCGGCGGGCGGCCGTGGGCCGTCCGGCTCGAGGAGCCAGCGGTAGCCCGCGCCGCTCTCGGTCCGCACGTAGCGGGGGTCGGCCGCGTCGTCGCCGATCTTGGCGCGCAGCGAGCGGATGTGCGTGCGCAGCGACTGCCGGCTCTCGTCGCCGTGACCGGCGCCCCAGACCTGGGCGAGCAGCCAGCCGTGCGTGAGCAGCTTGCCGGGCCGGGTGGCGAGCGCCTCGAGCAGGCCCCACTCGGTGGGCGTCAGCTTGACCGGCTCCCTCTCGACGAAGACCGCCCGCTGCGGCAGGTCGACCACGAGGTCGCCGAACACCATCCGCTGGCCGGTCTCCTCCCGCACGCTGCGCCGCTTGAGGGCGCGCAGCCGGGCGGCGAGCTCGGAGAAGCCGAAGGGCTTCTGCAGGAAGTCGTCGGCCCCGGCGTCGAGGGCCTGCACCTTGCGGCGCTCGTCGACCTCCCCGGACAGGATGAGGATCGGCGCGTCGAGCCAGCTGCGCAGCCGGGTGACCACCTCGACGCCGTCGAGGTCGGGCAGCCACAGGTCGAGCACGACCAGGTCGGGGGTCTGCGCGGCCGCGAGGTCGATCGCCTCCTGGCCGTTGCGGGCGCTCAGCACCTGGTCGCCCTGGGACTCCAGCGCGCGGCGGAGCGCGTTGCGGACCTGCGGCTCGTCGTCGACGACCAGGACTGTCACCACACCTGCATGCTAGGCGGGTCGGGGACCCTCCGTGGCAGGACGGCGGAACCGGTCTTCACAGGTTCCTCACGGTGCTGCCCCTTTCTCCCGATGCCGTCCTCACGCGACCAGGTGCAGGGTGTGCGGGTCGGCCGGGAGTGGCGGGTTCCCCCGCGCTGCCACCCCGGCCGGCAACCAGCCGCGCGCCCGTCGTACCCCGTCCGGCCCTCGCGCCGGGCGCGGGCCGGCGCCCGGCTGGCGCTAGTCTCGCGGCATGCCGGAGATCGCCCCCCGCCGCTCGGTCATCGGCCGCTGGGACCCGTTGACCGTCGGGATCGACATCGGCGGGACCAAGGTGCTGGCCGGCGTGGTCGACTACAGCGGCACGGTGCTCGCGCGGGAGCGCCGGCTCACCCCCGGCAGCAGCGTCGAGCGCGGTCGAGAACACCATCGTCGACCTGGTCGCCGGCTTCCAGCATGAGTACGACGTCGCGGCGGTCGGCATCGGGGCGGCCGGGTTCGTCGACGCGAGCCGCTCCACCGTGCTGTTCTCCCCGCACCTCGCCTGGCGCAACGAGCCGCTGCGGGACGCGATCATGAGCCGCGTCCGGATCCCGGTGGTCGTCGACAACGACGCCAACGCGGCCGCGCTCGCCGAGACCCGCTTCGGCGCCGGCCGCGGCTACCGGCTGGTCCTGTGCATCACCCTCGGCACCGGCATCGGCGGCGCGCTCGTCATCGACAACAGGGTCTTCCGCGGCGCGAACGGCATGGCCGGCGAGTTCGGCCACATGCAGGTCGTGCCCGACGGGCACCGCTGCGAGTGCGGCAACCGCGGCTGCTGGGAGCAGTACGCCTCGGGCAACGCCCTCGTCCGCGACGCCCGCGAGCTCGTGCTGGCCAACTCCCCGGTGGCGCACCGGCTGCGCGACCTCGTCGACGGTGACGTCGCGGCCCTGACCGGCCCGCTCGTCACCGAGGCTGCCCGCGACGGCGACCCGCTCGCCATCGAGCTCCTCGGCGACATCGGCACCTGGCTGGGCGTGGGCCTGGCCGGGATGACCGCCGCCTTCGACCCCGACTGCATCCTCGTCGGCGGCGGCGTGTCCGAGGCCGGCGAGCTGCTGCTCGGGCCCACGCGGACGTCGTTCGCGCGCACGCTGACCGGGCGCGGGCACCGCCCCGAGCCGCCGATCCTGGCGGCCGCGCTCGGCCCGGAGGCCGGGTTCATCGGGGCGGCCGACATGGCCCGCTCGGCCGCCCGCCGGTCGCGGCGGGTGCGCGGCAGCCGACGCGAGCGCCGTGAGCGGGTGCCCCGGCGCAAGCGCCTGATCCGTGGCGAGGACGCCGGTCTCGGCCCGCTCGCCTGAGACGTCGTACGGCGCTCAGCGCTCGACGAGCGTGAGGGAGAAGGTGTAGCGCGAGGAGCGGTAGAGGTGGGTGCCGTACTCCACCGCCTTGCCGGTGTCGTCGAACGCCGTGCGGTGCATGGTCAGCAGCGCCGCGCCCTTGCGCTCGCCGAGCAGCCGGGCGTCGGCCAGCTCGGCGCTGGCCGCCCCGATGGTCTGGTCCGCGATCCGGATGTGCACGCCCTCGCCGCGGATGACGTCGTAGAGCCCGCGGCTCTCGAAGTCGGCGCGCTCGGTGTCGATCAGCCCCAGCGGGAGGTAGTTGGTCAGCAGCGCGATCGGCTCGTCGTCGGCGAACCGCAGCCGCCGCAGCTGGAACACCTCGGCGCCGGGGGCGAGGCCCAGCGCCTCGGCGACCTCGCCGTCGGCCTCCACCGGGCCGGAGGAGAGCACGTCGGTGCGCGGCCGGCGGCCCTCGGCCTTGAGGTCGTCGAAGAGGCTGGTCAGCTCGAGGGAGCGGGAGACCTGGCTGCGCACGACCTGGGTCCCGACGCCGCGCTTGCGGACGAGCTGGCCGCGGTCGACGAGGTACTGGATCGCGCGACGCATGGTGGGCCGTGAGACGCCGAGCTTGTCGGCCATGTCGATCTCGTTGGAGAGCCGGCTGCCCGTGGTCAGCACGTCCGTGTCGATGAGGCGCTGCAGCTCCAGGGCCACCTGGAAGTAGAGCGGGACGGGACTGGCGCGGTCGATGGTCACCATCGATGCCACGTCCTCCACCACGTGCGGACGTTGAGTCACGGTCCGTAGTATGACATAGGGGGCGGTCGTGTTCTCCAGTGGACGTAAGAATGTCCTGACAAAGTCTTGACGTGATGGTGGTCATCCGTCGAGACTGGGGCGTGGGCCCGCCTCCACCGGGTCCAGGACGATCTCGAGGAGCAGGCATGACGGCCGGACAGAGCGAGGGACGACGATGAGCCTCGACGTGCTGACGATGGGCCGGATCTCGGTCGACGTCTACCCCCTGCAGGTCGGGGTGGGGCTCGAGGACGTCGAGACCTTCGGCAAGTTCCTCGGGGGGTCCGCCACCAACGTCGCCGTGGCGGCCGCCCGCTACGGCCACAGCGCCGGCGTCGTCACGGCCACCGGCGACGACCCCTTCGGGCGCTACCTGCGCCGGGCGCTCGCGCGAGTTCGGCGTGGAGGCCGACCAGGTCGGCACCGTCCCGGGCGCGCTGACCCAGGTCACCTTCTGCGAGATCTTCCCGCCCGACGACTTCCCGCTCTACTTCTACGGCCGCCAGCCGCTCGCCCCCGACCTGCAGGTCCGCCCCGAGGACCTCGACCTCGACAAGGTCCGCGAGGCCGGGGTCTTCTGGGTCACCTCCACCGGTATGTCGCCGGAGCCGAGCCGCGCCACCCACCTGCGCGCGCTCGAGGCCCGCGGCCGGCGTACCGCACACCGTGCTCGACCTCGACTACCGCGCGATGTTCTGGCCCAGCCGCGAGGCCGCCCGCGAGCAGGTCCAGCAGGTCCTGCCGCACGTCACGGTCGCCGTCGGCAACCGCGACGAGTGCCTGACCGCCGTCGGCGAGGAGGACCCGAGCCGGGCCGCCGACGCGCTCCTCGAGCACGGCGTCGAGCTCGCGATCGTCAAGCAGGGCCCCAAGGGCGTCCTGGCCCGGACGCGCGAGGAGACGGTCGAGGTGCCGCCGTACTTCGTCGACGTCGTCAACGGGCTCGGCGCGGGCGACGCGTTCGGCGGCGCGCTGTGCCACGGCCTGCTCGCGGGGTGGCCGCTCGAGCGCATCCTGCGCTTCGCCAACGTCGCGGGCGCGATCGTCGCCTCCCGGCTCGAGTGCTCGTCCGCCATGCCCACCGAGAACGAGGTCGCCCAGCGGCTCGAGGAGACAAGCCATGTCAGCTGACAACGTCGTGTCGACGCTGGTCGACATCCGGGCGACCAACCCGGCTGCCGTCGCCGAGGAGGCGGCCGCGCGCCGCCGCCCGTCCTCCCTGCTCGGCCCGGCCGGCAAGCTCATGGTCATCGCCGCCGACCACCCGGCCCGCGGCGCGCTCCGCGCCGGCGCGGACCCGCTGGCGATGGCGGACCGCGGCGACCTGCTCGAGCGGATGTGCCTCGCGCTGTCGCGCCCCGAGGTCAACGGCGTGCTCGGCACCGCCGGACATCCTCGAGGACCTGCTGCTGCTCGGCGCCCTCGACGACAAGGTCGTCGTCGGCTCGATGAACCGCGGCGGCCTGGCCGGCACGTCGTTCGAGATCGACGACCGGTTCACCGGCTACGACGCCGACCACATCGCCGCGATGGGCTTCGAGTGCGGCAAGATGCTGCTGCGCATCGACCCCGACGACGCCGCGACCGCCCCGACGATCGAGGCCTGCTCGCGCGCCGTCACCGAGCTCGCCGACCGCGGCCTGGTCGCGATGGTCGAGCCGTTCATCTCCGGCCGGGTCGACGGCCGGGTCCGCAACGACCTCAGCACCGAGGCCGTGATCCGCTCGGTCACGGTGGCCGCGGGGCTCGGCGCCACCTCGGCCTACACCTGGCTCAAGCTGCCCGTGACCGACGACGTGGACGGGATGGAGCGGGTGCTCGCCGCCTCCACGCTGCCGGCCGTGCTGCTCGGCGGCGAGGTCCCCGACGACCCGGACGCCGCCTTCGCAGGCGTTCGAGCGGGTCCTCAAGCTGCCCACGGCCAAGGGCCTCGTGGTCGGCCGGTCCCTGCTCTACCCCACCGACGGCGACGTCGCCGGCGCGGTCGACCGGGCGGTGAGCCTGCTGTGAGCGGGGCCGTCTCGGGAGCCCCGGGAGCAGCCGGCGAGCTCCACCTCGCGGCGGGGTCGGCGGGCGACGGCGCGTTCGAGCTCGTGGTGACCCCGGAGTCGGCCGGCTGGCAGGAGTCCTCACTGCGGGTCCTGCGCCTGGACGCCGGAGGGCGCGAGTCGTTCGCCACCGGCGAGCGAGGAGATGGTCGTGCTGCCGCTCAACGGCTCGTGCACGGTCGTCTGCGACGGCGAGACCTTCGAGCTCGCCGGCCGCGCCGTCCGTCTTCGAGGGCGTCAGCGACATGCGTCTACGTCCCCCGCGACGCCGCAGGTCGAGGTCAGCTCGGTCGACGGCGGCCGCTTCGCCCTCACCGGCGCCCGCGCCGCCCGGCGGCTGCCGGCGCGCTACCGTCCCGCGTCCGACGTACCCGGTCGAGATCCGGGGCGCCGGCTCGTGCAGCCGCCAGGTCAACAACTTCTGCTCCGCCGACCTCGTTCGAGGCCGACAGCCTGATCGCCGTCGAGGTGCTCACCCCGGGCGGCAACTGGTCGTCGTACCCGCCGCACAAGCACGACGAGGACCGTCCCGGCGAGGAGTCGGTGCTCGAGGAGATCTACTACTTCGAGGTCGCCGACGGCCCGTCCGGGCCCGGCGTCGGGCTACCAGCGCGTCTACGGCACCGACGACCGTCCCATCGACGTGACCGCCGAGGTCCGCACCGGCGACGTCGTCCTGGTGCCGCACGGCTGGCACGGCCCGTCGATGGCGGCGCCGGGCTACGACCTCTACTACCTCAACGTGATGGCGGGCCCGGGCGACCGACCGGGCCTGGCTGATCTGCGACGACCCCGCCCACGCCTGGGTCCGGGAGGACCTGGGACCGGCCAGCCCGTCGACCCCCGGCTCCCGCTCACCAGCCCGAGCAGCCCGACCAGAGCAGCCCGATCCCGCAGGAGGGACGCCCGTGAGCACCGTCCGGCTCACCGTCGCGCAGGCGACGGTCCGCTTCCTCGCGCAGCAGTGGACCGAGCGCGACGGCGTCGAGCAGCGGCTCGTCGAGGGCTGCTTCGGCATCTTCGGTCACGGCAACGTCGCCGGCGTCGGCCAGGCGCTGCTCGAGCTGGAGACCGAGGACCCGCACGTCGCTGCCGTACTACCTGGCCCGCAACGAGCAGGGCATGGTGCACGCCAGCGTCGCCTTCGCCCGGATGCGCAACCGGCTGACCACGCTCGCCTGCACCGCCTCGATCGGCCCGGGCTCGACCAACATGATCACCGGTGCGGCGCTGGCCACCATCAACCGGCTGCCGGTGCTGCTGCTGCCCAGCGACGTCTTCGCGACCCGGGTCGTCGAGCCCGGTGCTGCAGGAGCTGGAGGTACCCCGCCGGCTACGACGTCACCGTCAACGACGCGTTCCGTCCCGTGTCGCGCTTCTTCGACCGGGTCTGGCGGCCCGGAGCAGCTGCCCGCCGCCCTGCTCGGCGCGATGCGGGTGCTCGCCGACCCGGTGCGAGACCGGCGCGGTGACGGTCTGCCTGCCGCAGGACGTCCAGGCCGAGGCCCACGACTGGCCCGAGGAGCTGTTCGCCAAGCGGGTCTGGCACGTCGCCCGCCCGCGTGCCCGAGCCCGCCGCGCTGGCCCGCGCGGTCGAGCTGCATCCGCTCCGCGCGGCGGCCCGCTGCGTCGTCGCCGGCGGCGGTGTCGGCTACAGCGACGCCACCGACGCGCTGCGCGCGTTCGCCGAGGCCACCGGCATCCCGGTCGCCGAGACCCAGGCCGGCAAGGGCTCGCTGCCCTACGACCACCCGCTCTCGGTCGGCGCCGTCGGCAGCACCGGGTACCACGGCCGCGAACGCCCTGGCCCGCGAGGCCGACGTCGTGATCGGCATCGGCACCCGCTACAGCGACTTCACCACCGCCTCGCGCACCGCGTTCCAGGCCGCGGACGTGCGGTTCGTCAACGTCAACGTCGCCGTCGCTCGACGCCCACAAGCACGCCGGCGTGACGGTGGTCGCCGACGCCCGCGAGGCGCTCGCCGCGCTGACCGGTGCGCTCGAGGGCTGGCGCGCCGACGCGGCGTACCGCGAGCGCGCCGGCGCGCTGGCCAGGGAGTGGGACGCGACCGTCGAGGCGGCGTACACGCTGCGGTCACGGCCCGCTGCCCGCCCAGTCGGAGGTGATCGGCGCCGTCAACGAGCGTCGCGGCCCGCGCGACGTCGTCGTCTGCGCGGCCGGCTCGATGCCCGGCGACCTGCACAAGCTGTGGCGCACCCGCGACCCGAAGGGCTACCACGTCGAGTACGGCTACTCCTGCATGGGCTACGAGATCGCCGGCGGCCTCGGCATCGCGATGGCCTGCCCGGACCGCGACGTCTACGTCATGGTCGGCGACGGCTCCTACCTGATGATGGCCCAGGAGCTCGTCACCGCCGTCCAGGAGGGCATCAAGATCATCGTCGTGCTCGTGCAGAACCACGGCTTCCACTCGATCGGCGACCTGTCCGAGAACCTCGGCTCGCAGCGCTTCGGCACCCGCTACCGCTACCGCGACCCGGCCAGCGGCCGGCTCGACGGCGACAAGCTGCCGGTCGACCTGGCCGCGAACGCCGAGAGCCTGGGTGCCACCGTGCTGCGGGCCACGGCGATCGACGGAGTTCCGCGCCCGCCTCGTCGAGGCGCAGGCGACGTCGCCGGTCCGGTCGTCGTCCACGTCGAGACCGACCCGCTCGTGAACGCGCCCGTCCTCGGAGTCCTGGTGGGACGTCCCGGTCTCCCAGGTCGCCGCGCTCGACTCCACCCAGCAGGCGCGCAAGACCTACGAGCAGCACAAGGCCGACCAGCGCCTGTTCCTCACGCCCAGCACGTCCGGCACCACTGCCGCCCCCACCGCCAGCGACCCCAGCGACCCGACGAGGTGACCAGCGATGCGCAGCATCGAGCACTGGATCGGCGGCGCCGACGACCGCCGGCGCGTCGACCCGCACCAGCGCGGTCTTCAACCCCGCCACCGGCGCAGCAGCAGGCCGAGGTGGCGCTGGCGAGCACCGCCGGACGTCGACACCGCCGTGGCGGCGGCCGCAAGGCGGCGTTCGAGGAGTGGGGCCAGTCCTCGCTCACCAAGCGGGCCAAGGTGCTGTTCGCCTTCCGCGAGCTGGTCAACTCGCCGGGCCCAGGAGCTCGCCGAGATGATCTCCGACGAGCACGGCAAGGTCGTCTCCGACGCCCTCGGCGAGGTGCAGCGCGGCCTCGAGGTCGTCGAGTTCGCGTGCGGCATCCCGCACGCTGCTCAAGGGCGAGTACTCCGACCAGGTCTCCGGCGGCGTCGACGTCTTCTCCTTCCGGGAGCCGCTCGGCGTGGTCGCCGGCATCACGCCGTTCAACTTCCCGATCATGGTGCCGATGTGGATGCACCCGGTCGCGATCGCCTGCGGCAACACGTTCGTCCTCAAGCCCAGCGAGCGCGACCCGTCGGCCTCGATGCTCGTCGCCGAGCTGTGGCAGCGAGGCCGGGCTGCCCGACGGCGTCTTCAACGTCGTGCACGGCGACAAGGAGTCCGTCGACGCGCTGCTCGACCACCCCGACGTCGCGGCGCGTCTCCTTCGTCGGCTCCACGCCGATCGCGAAGTACATCCACGACCGGGGTACGGCGAACGGCAAGCGCGTCCAGGCGCTGGGCGGCGCCAAGAACCACGCGATCGTGCTCCCCGACGCCGACGTCGACTTCGCCTCCGACCACCTCGTCGCGGCCGCCTTCGGGTCGGCCGGCGAGCGCTGCATGGCGATCTCCGCCGCCGTGGCCGTGGGCGAGGCCGCCGACCCGGTCGTCGAGGCCGTGGCCGCCAAGGCCCGCAAGGTGCTCGTCGGCCCCGGCCGCGACAGCTCGCAGCGAGATGGGCCCGGTCGTCACGGCCGCCGCCCGGGACCGCATCGTCGGCCTCATCGGCACCGGCGAGGAGCAGGGCGCCGACGCTGACCGTCGACGGCCGCGTCGCTGAGCGTGCCCGGCCACGAGGACGGCTTCTGGGTCGGCCCCACGGTCATCGACCGGGTCACCGCGGAGATGGACGTCTACACCGAGGAGATCTTCGGGCCGGTGCTCTCGGTGGTCCGCGCCGACACCGTCGACGCCGCGATCGACCTCATCAACGCCAACCCCTACGGCAACGGCACCGCGATCTTCACCTCCAGCGGCGAGGCGGCGCGACGCTTCCAGCGCGGCGTCAAGGTCGGCATGATCGGCATCAACGTGCCGATCCCGGTCCCGATGGCCTACTACTCCTTCGGCGGCTGGAAGGACTCGCTCTTCGGACAGTCCCGCATCCACGGGCCGGACGGCATCGCGTTCTACACCCGCTCGAAGGTCGTCACCTCCCGCTGGCCGCACGTCGAGCAGGCCAGCGCCGCCAGCTACCACTTCCCCGTCAACTCGTAGGCCCGAGAGGGACTGATCAACGATGAAGCTCGCGCTGGACCCCTACATGTTCCGCAGCACCCCGCTGCTCGAGCTGCCCGGGCTCGTGGCCGACCTCGGCTACGAGTGGATCGAGCTCTCGCCCCGCGAGGACTTCACGCCGTTCTTCCTGCACCCGCGGGCCAACTGGGACGTCGTGAAGAAGTTCAAGGCGGCCCTGGACGCGGCCGGCGTCGGGGTCGCCTGCCACCTGCCGCTCTACCGCTGGTCGGGTCCCGACGAGGACGAGCGCCAGGCCGCGGTGCGCTACTGGAAGCGCGCCATCGAGCTGACCGTCGAGCTCGACTGCCAGGTGATGAACTCCGAGTTCAACGGCCGCCCCGAGCAGGCCAGCCGCAGCGAGGCGCAGTTCTGGCGCTCGATGGAGGAGCTGCTGCCGGTCTTCGAGCGCGAGGGCATGCACCTGCGCCTCGAGCCGCACCCCGACGACTTCGTCGAGGACGGCCGGATCGCCGTCGACATGGTCCGCGGGATCAACTCGCGGCTGGTGTCCTTCCTCTACTGCGCGCCGCACACCTTCCACCAGGGCGGCGACATCAAGGGCGTGATGGAGTACGCCGGCAACCTGCTGACCCACCTGCACGTGGCCGACTCGTTCGACCACCGGGGCTCGTCGGGGCTGCGCTACATCGTCAACCCGCCCGGGTCGGCCGCGCGCATCCACCAGCACCTCGACATCGGGCAGGGCGAGGTCGACTGGGACGAGTTCTTCGGCACCCTCGGCACGCTCGGCTTCGGGGCCCGCGAGGAGACGATCATGACCGCGTGCGTGTTCGCGTGGGAGGAGCGCGCCCGCGAGTCCAGCATCTTCATGCGCGAGGAGATCGAGCGCCGCACGCAGGGCTGGGGCTGAGCCGGATGCCCCTCGTCCGCGTCGACGTCGTGGAGGGCCGCACCGACGACGAGGTGCGCGCCCTGCTCGACACCGTCCAGGAGGTCATGGAGGCCGACTTCGCCGCGCCTCCGCGCGACCGCTACCAGGTGCTGACCGAGCACCGCCCGGGTCGGCTCGTGCTGCAGGACACCGGCCTCGGCCTCGAGCGCAGCGACCGCGTGGTCCTCGTCTCCGTGGTCCAGCAGGGTCGCAGCGAGGAGCAGAAGAAGGCGCTGTACGCCGGCCTGGCGCGCCGGCTCGAGGAGGAGGTCGGCCTGTCCCCGTCCGACCTCGTCGTGTCGGTCACCGAGAACACCCGCGCCGACTGGTCCTTCGGCCTGGGGCGTGCGCAGTTCCTCGACGGCACCCTGTGACCGGGCGCTGAGCCGCTCAGGTGCTCGGACTCGACCCCACCGCCTGGGTCCTGCTCGCCGTCGCAGCGCTCCTGGTCGGCTTCGCCAAGACCGCCGTCGGCGGGGTCGCCTCGATCAGCGTGGCGGTCTTCGCCGCCGTGCTGCCGGCGCGGGAGTCGACCGGAGCCCTCCTGCCGCTGCTCCTGGTCGGTGACGTGCTGGCCGTGGGCGCCTACCGCGCGCACGCCGACTGGCACCGCCTGGTCCGGCTGCTGCCCGCCGTGGTCGTCGGCGTCCTGGGCGGGGCGGTGTTCGTGGGCGTCGTCGACGACACCGTGATGCGCCGCACCATCGGGGCGATCCTGCTCGTCCTGGTCGGCGTGCACCTCGCCCGCCGGCGCGCCGCGCGAGCCGGGGCGCCGACGGGGGAGCCGGAGCGAGCCCCAAGGCCACGCGTCGCCACGGCGGCATACGGCTCCCTGGCCGGCTTCACCACGATGGTCGCGAACGCGGGCGGCGCGGTGATGTCGCTCTACCTGCTCTCGGCGGGGCTCGGCATGCTCGGGTTCCTCGGCACGACGGCGTGGTTCTTCTTCCTGGTCAACCTGTTCAAGGTGCCGTTCAGCATCGGCCTCGGCCTGATCAGCTGGACCTCGCTCGCCCGCGACCTCGTGCTCGTCCCGGCGGTGCTCGTCGGCGCGTGGGCCGGCCGGCGGGCGATCCGCCGGATCGCGCAGGCACGCTTCGAGACCCTGGTCATCGTGTTCACCGTCGCCTCGACGGTCCCCCTGCTGCGCTGAGCGATCCCACCCGGACGGCCCATCAAGGTCGCCCGATCGGCCGGTACCGTCACAGATCGGTGCGAACGCGACCGCCCGGCCCGAAGACTGGGACTCCCCACCCACGACCTCAGGGAGTCCGATGTTCCGCCGTGCCCTCCAGCACAAGCACAAGGTCGCCGTCGTCGCGGCCGCCGTCACCGCCGCGAGCCTGGCCGCCGGTGGCGCCTACGCGGCGGGCAACCGCGGCTCCGCGCTGGCCGGGGACTCCCTGGCCGCGTGCGTGAACTTGGCCACCGGCCAGCTGCGGATGGTCGACGACGCCGACCACTGCGCCACCCGGGGCACCAAGGAGCACCCGTCCCTGCGCGAGCAGCGCATCGAGTGGAACAAGCAGGGTCGCCCCGGCGCCCGCGGCGCGGCCGGCCTGAACGGCGCCCGCGGCGCCGACGGCGCTGACGGCACCAACGGCGCTGCCGGCGCTGCCGGCGCTGACGGCGCTGACGGCGCTGACGGCGCTGACGGCGCGGACGGCCTGGACGGCCTGGACGGAGCGGACGGGGCCCCCGGCGAGAAGGGCGACACGGGCGACAACGGCTTCCCCGGCGCCCAGGGCGACCCCGGCGAGAAGGGCGACCCGGGCGACGCGGGCACCGACGGCACGAACGGCATCGACGGCACGAACGGCCTCGACGGGGCTGCCGGCGCCGCCGGCGCGAAGGGCGACACGGGCGACACCGGTGCCGACGGGGCGATGGGCCCGGCCGGTCCGCGCGGCCTCCAGGGCGTCCCGGGACCGCAGGGCATCCAGGGCGAGGCGGGCCCTCAGGGCCCGGCCGGCGCCGGCGCGACCCTGACGGACGGCGACGGTCACGACCTCGGCACGGTGGACTCGATGACGCAGTACGGCGTCACGGTGGTCACCTCGACCGGCTACCTCGTGTCGATCAACTGGGACGGCTCGCTGTCCACGGCGCAGGCCTACTACACCGGTGGATCGTGCACCGGGACGGCGTACCTCAACTCGGGCGGCCCGGGCGACTACGCGATCTACGCGAAGACCGTCGTCTACCTCGGCTCGGCCGACAGCCTGGCCGTGCCGACGGACCTCGACGGGACGGGCTCGGCGCCCAACGTCTCCTTCGGCTCCGCGACCATCGACAACCCGGACTGCGGACCCGCCGTCGGCACGAACCACGGCTGGAAGCTGCAGAACGTCGGCGCGACCACGGTCGGTCTGCCGGCGGGCACGACCAACCAGCTCGCGACGCCGCTGACCTTCGGCTGAGCGAGGCAGCACAGCGCTCGGGCCGGCCGACGGGCGACCGTCGGCCGGCCCGTTCGCGTCACAGCACCGCGAGCAGGATCGCCGCGACCAGCGGCACCAGCGCCACGGCGAGCGTGACCGCGGGGCTGGCCCGCAGCGAGTGCATCTCGGTCCCGGCGCGGATCGCCCGCTCGACGGAGCGGAAGCGGACGAACCCGATCAGCCCGACGTAGGAGCCGGTGGCCACCAGCGCGACACCGAGGCCGTTGCGCACGGCACCGTGGCCGTGGGTGAGGAACTGCAGCACGCCGAGGCCGGCGATCTGGAGAGCGAGCGCGGTGCGGACGTAGGCGAGGAAGGTGCGCTCGTTCGCGAGCAGGAAGCGGTAGTCCACGTGCTCGTCGGCCATGGGCGCAGTCTGCCCCACGGCGATAGGTTCGGGGCCGTGCGGATGTTCGTGGCCCTGGTCCCGCCGGAGCGTGCGGTCGAGCACCTCGGCGAGTTCCTCGCCCCGCGCCAGGACGCCGGCCAGGGGCTGCGGTGGACGGCGCCCGACCAGTGGCACGTCACGCTGGCCTTCCTCGCCGACGTCGCCGACCGGCACCTCGACGACCTGCTGGCGCGCCTCGAGCGCGCGGCGGCCCGTCGTACGTCGTTCCCGGTGACGATCGCCGGCGGGGGCGCCTTCCCGGACGTCGCCCGCGCCAAGGTCGTGTACGCCGGAGTGGAGACGGGCGGCCACGACGACGAGCTGCGCCGTCTCGCGACCGGCGTCCGCGCCGCCGCTGGCCCGGGCCGGCGCCGACCCCGGCGGGGGACGCCTCCACCCGCACGTCACGGTGGCCCGGACCGGGCGGCCGCGCGAGGTGACGCGCTGGGTACGCGTGCTGGACGCCTACCGGGGACCCGCCTGGCCCGCCGCCGAGGTCAGCCTGGTCGCGTCGCATCTCGGCGAGGGACCTCGCGGCCGGCCCCGTCACGAGCTGGTCGAGACGTTCCCGCTGGCCGTGTCCTGAGCGTGCGCGCAGGCACTCCACGAGACCCGGAGGACGCCCCGTCCGCGCACCGGGCGCGGTAACAGCGGGGAAACCGGCTCGTGGCAGGGTGGTCGGGTGCGCGTGACCAGGATCGGACTGACGCCCGTCAAGGGTGGTCGCCACCGCGCGCGCCCGTGGGTCGACCTCGAGCCCGACGGCCCCGTGGGCGACCGGGTGTTCTGCCTCGTCGACCGCGCGCGCGGCCGGGTGCTGCGCACCGTCGAGAACCCGGCCCTGCTGCAGGCCTCCGCGCAGCTCGAGGACGACCTGCTCACCGTCACGCTCCCGGGCGGCACCACGACCGGCGTCCCGAGCCCACGGGGGAGCACCTCGAGGTCGACTACTGGGGCCGCCCCGCCGCGGTGGAGACGGTCGACGGGCCGTGGGCCGAGGCGTACTCCGACCACATCGGCCGCGACGTCGCCCTCGCCCGGGCACGCCGCCCCGGCGAGGTCGTCTACGGCGGGTCGGTCAGCCTGGTCACCACGAGCTCGCTCGGCCACCTCGCCGAGCGCGTCGGCCACCCGGTCGACAGCGCCCGGATGCGGGCCACCTTCACGCTCGACACCGACGGCGAGCCGCCGCACGTCGAGGACGGCTGGGTCGGCCGGCGGCTGCGCCTCGGCGACGCGGAGGTCGAGGTGCGCGGCGTGCTGCCGCGGTGCGCGGTCGTCGACCTCGACCCGGCGGACGGCTCGGCGCGAACCCCTGTGCTGAAGGCGCTCGCGGACTATCGTCGTCGCGCAGGAGAGGTCGTCTTCGGCGTGGACGCCGTGGTGACCGCCCCTGGCCGGGTCGCGGTCGCCTCCGCGGGACCGGCAGGAAGGGACTGAGATGCCGTACCTCCTCCGCGTCGAGCTGCCCGACGTGCCCGGCTCGCTCGGCCGGGTCGCGGCCACCATCGGTGAGGCCGGTGGCGACATCGAGGCCATCGAGATCGTCGAGCACCGCCGCGACGGGACCGCCGTCGACGACGTGCTCCTCGAGACCGCGCCCGGCGTGATGCCCGACTCGATCGTCTCGGCGTGCAACCAGCTCGACGGCGTCCAGGTGCTGTGGGTCTCGAGGTACGGCGCGGGCGGGAACCTCTTCCTCGACCTCGAGGCCGTCGAGGCGCTCACCCAGAACCCGCTCACCGCGTGCGACGAGATCGTCGACCTGCTGCCGATCACGTTCCGCGCCGACTGGGCGATGCGGCTGCGGCGCTCCGGGGACCACCTCAACGTCCTGCACCGCACGTCCGCCGCACCCGAGTCGACGGTGGGCCACCCCGGGTGGTTCCCGGCCAAGCAGGCCCACCGGCTCGACCTGCCCCCGGACTGGGAGCACAGCAGCGAGGGCACCATCCTGGCCGGCGCCCCCATCGGCGACGAGGACGAGATCGTGCTGTTCGCCCGTCGCGGCGGCCCCGACGTGCTCGACTCCGAGCTCGCCCGGCTCGGCCACCTCGCCGCGCTCGCGGTGTCGATCGCGAAGGCGGGCTGACGTGCCGCCGCTGGGCGTCACCGGCTCGACGGGCCGGCTCGGGGGCCGGATCGCCCGGCTGCTCGCGGCGGCCGGGGTCGAGCAGCGGCTCGTCGTACGCTCACCGGCGCGGGCTCCGCAGCTCGGGCGCACCACGGTCGCGCAGGCGTCGTACGGCGACGGGGAGGCCGTCCGCGCGGCGCTGGCCGGGCTCGACGTCGTGCTGATGGTGTCCGGCGCGGAGTCGGCGACCCGCGTGGAGGAGCACCGGACCTTCGTGGAGGCGGCCGCGGCCGCCGGCGTGCGGCACCTCGTCTACACGTCCTTCAGCGCCGCCGCGCCCGACGCCACGTTCACGCTGGGCCGCGACCACCACGCCACCGAGCGGATCATCGAGGAGTCCGGGCTGACCTGGACGTTCCTGCGCGACAACCTCTACCTCGACTTCCTCCCCCTCCTCGCCGGCGAGGACGGCGTGATCCGCGGACCCGCCGGCGACGGCCGGGTGGCCGCGGTCGCGCAGGACGACATCGCGGCGGTCGGCGCCGCCGTGCTGCTCGACCCCGCGGCGCACGAGGGCCGGACCTACACCCTGACCGGGCCCGAGGCGGTGACGCTCACCGAGGCGGCCGCCACGATGACCCGGCTGCTCGGGAGGCCGTACTCCTTCCTCGACGAGACCGTCGAGGAGGCCTACGCCTCCCGCGCCTCCTACGGGGCCCCGGACTGGCAGCTCGACGCGTGGGTGAGCACCTACACCTCGATCGCCTCCGGCGAGCTCGCCGAGGTCACCGACGACGTGCCCCGGCTGACAGGACGCCCCGCCACGGCCCTCGCGGACCTGCTCACCGGCAGTGCCTGACCCCAGTGCCTGACCCCAGTGCCGACCGGGCAGTGCCTGACCCCTGGGCTCTCGCCGAGGCAGCAGCCGCCCGCATCGCCGCGCTGACCGGCCGGGCGCGGCACGACGCGCTCGTGGTGCTCGGGTCCGGCTGGGGTCCGGCCGCCGACGCGTTCGGCGACCCGCTCGCGGCGTTCCCGATGACCGCGGTGCCGGGCTTCCTCGCACCGGTCGCGCAGGGCCACCGCGGGGAGATCCGCTCCTGCGACGTCGGCGGGGTGCCCACCCTCGTGCTCCTCGGGCGCACGCACCTCTACGAGGGCCACGGCATCGGCCCCGTGGTGCACGCGGTCCGCACGGCCGCCGCGTCCGGCGTACGCACCGCCGTGCTGACCAACGCCAACGGGTCCCTGCGCCCGGACTGGGAGGTCGGCCGGCCGGTGCTCGTCGCGGACCACCTGGCCCTCGCCTCCGACCTGTCCGAGCGCCGCGACCGGGCACCCGCGACCGGACCGGTGTGGTCGGCCCGGCTGCGCGCCCTCGCCCGGGACCTCGACCCGGCGCTGGAGGAGGGCGTCTACGCCTGGCTGCGCGGGCCGCACTACGAGACCTGGGCGGAGGCGGGGTGGCTGCGCACCGTCGGCGCCGACCTCGTCGGGATGTCGACCGTCCCGGAGGCTCTGGCTGCGCGAGAGTGCAGCATGGAGGTCGTCGGGATCTCCACGGTCACGGCGGTCGAGGGCGATGCGTCGGGCATCGACCCCGACGAGGTGGTCGCGGTCGCCGAGCGGACGGCGGCCCGGTGCGGTCCGCTGCTCGCGGACCTGATCAGGAGAGGTGCGACATGAGTGTCGTCGAGAGTCCCAGCGGTACGTCGACGCGCGGCCCTGCCATCGAGGCCAACGGCATCAACGTCATCGACGAGTCCGAGCGCAAGGGGCGCCCGGCCGACCTGTTCTGGCCGTGGTGCGCCGCGAACGTGTCGGTGCTCGCGGTCTCCTACGGCTCCTTCGTCCTCGGCTTCGGGCTGAGCCTGGCCCAGGCGCTGCTTGCAACGGTGGTCGGGGCGGTCGTCTCGTTCCTGCTCGTCGGGCTGGTCTCGATCGCGGGCAAGCGCGGCTCGGCGCCGACCCTGGTGCTCTCGCGCGCGGCCTTCGGACGGCACGGCAACGCCCTGCCCGGCACGGTGTCCTACCTGCTACTCGTCGGCTGGGAGACCGTGCTGGTCTCGCTGGCCACCTTCGCCACCGCCACCGTGTTCGGCCGGCTCGGCTGGGGCGACGGCGACCTGACGAAGGTCGTCGCGTTCCTCGTGGTCGCAGCGGTGATCGTGGCCGCCGGCATCCTCGGCTTCGACGCGATCATGCGGCTGCAGAGGTGGCTGACCGTCGCGATGATCGCGGTCACCCTCGTCTACCTCGCGCTCACCGTCGACCACGTGGACCTCGGCGCCGCCCGCGACCTCCCGTCGGGGAGCCTCAGCGCGGTCCTCGGCGCGACGATCCTGGTGATGACCGGCTTCGGCGTCGGCTGGGTCAACTCCGCGGCGGACTACGCGCGCTACCTCCCGCGCAGCGTCTCGACCCGCGGCGTCGTCGGCTGGCCGACCCTCGGCGGCAGCCTGCCCGTCGTCGTCCTGGTGGCGTACGGCGTCCTGCTCTGCGCCTCCGACGACAAGCTCTCGGCGGCCGTCGCCCTGGACCCGATCGGCGCGCTCACCACGATCCTGCCGACCTGGTTCCTGGTGCCCTTCGCCCTGGTCGCGATCGGCGGGCTGGTCAGCGGTGCCGTGCTCGACATCTACTCCTCGGGCCTCACCCTGCTGACCCTGGGCCTGCGCACGCCGCGCTGGGTCGCCGCCGCCGTCGACGGGGTGCTGATGATCCTCGGCACCATCTACATCGTCTGGGTCGCCGACAGCTTCCTCGGCATCTTCATGGCGTTCCTGATCATCCTGGGCGTACCCATGTCCGCGTGGTGCGGCGTCTTCCTCGCCGACCTGGCGCTGCGCCGCCGCGACTACGACGAGGCGAAGCTCTACGACAGCAGCCGGGGCGGCTACGGCTCGGTCAACCTCGTCGCGGTGGCGGTCATGCTGGTCGCGACGTTCGTCGGCTGGGGGCTGGTCATCGACACGACCGGGGCCGGGAAGGGCCTGTCCTGGCTGGGCTTCCTGCTCGAGCCCGTCGGCCTCGGCGGGCGGACGGGAGGCTGGGCCTACGCGAACCTCGGCGTCCCGGTCGCGCTGCTGATCGGCCTGGTCGGCTACGCGGTGACCTCGGCGGGCACCGTGCGCCGCCAGGAGCGCACCTCCGCGTGACCTGCTCACAGAACTTCCTCAGAGACCCGCGGCATCCTGGCGCCGGACACCCCGTCCACGCACCCAGGAGGTCCCCCGATGCTTCCCCCGACCAACGATCCCGCCGACAACAACACCCCTGACCCCAGCCGCGCGCCCTGGCCCGGCGCCGCCGCCGGCAACGTCCCCGGCGTCCCCGACGTCCCCGGCGGCCGCGCGGACGCCGCGTCCGCCCGGGACACCCGGCTGCGCCGGTCCCGCAGGATCCGGGTCGGCCTGGTCTCGGCCGGCGTCCTCGGCTCGTTGGGGGTGGCCGCCGTGGTGGCCGCGCCCGCGCTGCACCCCGACGACGAGGCCGCCGGCAGCGCCGGCACCTCCACCGGCACCTCCACCGGCGTCTCGGGCTCCGGCGACGACAGCGGCTGGCGGGCCGACCGGGCCGCGCAGGCACGGTCGGACGACGGCGAGGGTGAAGGCTCCGGTGAGGGCTCCGACGACGAGGGCGGCGCCCGGGCCCCGCAGCGTCAGAGCCGGAGCCAGGCCCAGACCCAGGCCCAGCAGGCGCCGTCCCAGGCCCAGCAGGCCCCGACCCTGCAGCAGGGCGGCGGTACGCCGAGCGGCACCACGAGCGGGTCCTGAGGCTCACAGGAATCCCACAGGCTCGGGGCGCCGGGCGCCAAGAATCCTCACAGACGAGAGGCCCACTCTGGAGACATCAGCCCCCCGAGACCGAGGTCGACACCATGAGCAGCCAGGCACCCCGCCCCACCCCCGCAGACCGTGACCGGTCCCTGCGACGGCTCGGTCGGATGCGCCGGACCCTCATCGGCTCCGCGGCCGCCGCCTCCGTCGCGATCGCCGGCGTGGTCGGGGTGAGCACCCTCTCGGCCGCCACCACGACCGCGAGCGGCACCTCCGACAGCAGCACGTCGGGTACGTCGGCCACCGGCTCGAGCAGCGCGGGCACGGCAGACACACGGGGCAGCGACTCGTCCTCGTCGGGCTCGACCACCCTGTCGAACGGCTCGGGCAGCTCGTCGGTCGCCACCACGAGCGGGTCCTGACATGCCCACCACCCCGGGCAGGACCGGCACCGTCGCGGCCACGCCCGCGTCCGTCGAGTGGGACCTGTGGAGCACCCGCGCTCGGCTCGTCGTCGCCGACGGGACCCACCTGGACGCCGCACGCGCCCTCGTGGACGGCCACCTGGCCCTCGTCGACGACGCGGCCAACCGGTTCCGCGACGACTCGGAGATCAGCCGGCTCGCCCGTCAGCACCGCACCGGCGGCTGGGTGGACGTCTCCCCGACGCTCGCCGACCTCCTCACCGAGGCGCTGGCCGCGGCGGAGCTCACCGACGGCGACGTCGACCCGACGGTCGGTACGGCGATGCGGCGGATCGGCTACGACCGCGACCTCGAGCTCGTCCGGGACGCGTCCGGCCCCCTCAGGGTCGTCGTCCGCGCCGTACCCGGCCACCGCAGCCTGCGCCTGGAAGGCGGTCGCCTGCGGCTGCCCGCCGGCGTCGAGCTCGACCTCGGCGCCACCGCCAAGGCGGCCGCCGCCGACCGCTGCGCGGCACTGGTCCACGACACCCTCGGCACCGGCGTGCTGGTCAGCCTCGGCGGCGACATCGCGACCGCCGGGCCCGCCCCCGCCGGCGACTGGCAGGTTCGCGTGCAGGACCGCGAGGAGGACCCCGCCACCCAGGTCGGGCTGCCCGGCGGCGCGGCGATCGCCACCTCCAGCACCGTCGCCCGGCGATGGCGCCGCGACGGGCGCGACCTCCACCACGTCGTCGACCCGCGCACCGGCCAGCCGGCCGCGCCGGTCTGGCGCAGCGTGACCGTCGCCGCCGTCACCTGCGTGCGCGCCAACGCCGTGACCACGGCCAGCCTCGTGCGGGGCGAGCGTGCCGTCGCCTGGGTCCGGTCGCTGGGCCTGCCGGCCCGGTTCGTCCGCGCCGACGGCACCGTCGTCACCACCGAGGCGTGGCCGCAGGAGGTGGCGGCGTGAACCTCACCGAAGCCCTCTGGTACCTCGGCCGCGGGACCGGCGTCACCGCGCTGGTCATGTTCACCGTGACGATGGTGCTCGGCATCACGACGCGCTCGGGACGTCGGGCGGTCGGTCTCGACAGGTTCGGCGTGGCCGACCTGCACAGGACGGCCAGCCTCGCCGGGGTCGGGCTCGTCGCCGTGCACCTCGGCACCCTGCTCTTCGACCCCTACGCCCAGCTCCGCCTCGTCGACCTGGTCGTGCCGTTCATCGGGAGCTTCAAGCCGATCTGGCAGGGCCTCGGCACCCTCGCCGTCGACCTCCTGGTCGTCCTCGTGGCGACCAGCCTCCTGCGGCACCGGGTCGGTCCGAAGGTGTTCCGGGCCGTGCACTGGACGGCGTACGCGCTGTGGCCGATCGCCCTGCTGCACGGCCTCGGCAACGGCACCGACGCCGCGACCGTCTGGTTCCGCGCCGTCGCCGTCGCGTGCGCCGTGGCCGTCGCCGCGGCCCTCGGCTGGCGGGTCAGCGCCGGCTTCGGCGAGCGCGGCATGCGTCGGGTCCCCCGCCGCCTCCCGGGACGCACCGCGGCCCCCGTCTCCCGACCCGTCTCCCGACGCACGACCTCTCCCACCCGCCGGAAGGCAGGCATCCGATGACCCTGGCACCCGAGCGGCCCGCGCTGGCCGGCACCACCCGGCTCTTCGCCGCGGCGGGTCCCTCGCTGGAGCAGCACCGGGCGGCGTACGGCGTCCTGCCGGCCGTCGCGGACCTCCCGGGCCTCGTCGAGGCGGCCGGACTGGTCGGCCGCGGTGGCGCCGGCTTCCCCTCGGCGCGCAAGCTGCGCGGGGTCGCCGAGCGCGGCAACGGCGTCGTGGTCGGCAACGCCAGCGAGGGCGAGCCGGCCAGCGACAAGGACCGCGTGCTGCTGCTCGCCGCGCCGCACCTCGTCATCGACGGGCTCGTGCTCACCGCGCGCGCCGTCGGTGCCCGCCGGGCCTACCTCACCACCGCGCGCCCCGAGGTCGCCGCGCACCTGCGCCGCGAGCTCGCGCTGCGACCCGACCTCCGGCAGGAGCGCCTGCGCGTGGAGGTGGTCGAGGTCGAGGACCGCTTCGTCTCCGGCGAGGAGTCGGCGGTCGTGAACGCCATCAACGGCAGGGCCGGCGTCCCCTCGGACCGGCTGGTCCGGGTCTTCGAGAGCGGCGTCGACCGGCGTCCGACCCTGGTCCACAACGTCGAGACGCTCGCGAACGTCGCGCTGCTGGCCCGCTTCGGGGTCGCGTGGTTCCGCTCGGTCGGGACCGTCGACGAGCCCGGCACCTTCCTGTCCACCGTCAGCGGCGGCGTGACCTCGCCCGGCGTCTTCGAGGTCGCCTTCGGCACGCCCCTGGCGACCGTGCTGCGCTTAGCCGGCGGGCCCGAGCACTACCCGCAGGCCGTGCTGGTCGGCGGCTACCACGGCGTCTGGGTGCCCGGGCAGGACGTCGCCTCGACCCGGATGACCCGCGCCTCGATGTCCGCGCACGGCGGCTCCGTGGGTGCGGGCGTGGTCGCGGTGCTCCCCCGGGACCGGTGCGGCCTCGTGGAGAGCGCCGCCGTGGCGACGTACCTCGCCGACCAGAGCGCCGCCCAGTGCGGTCCCTGCGTCAACGGGCTGCCCCGGATGGCCGACGCGCTGACCCGGCTGGCCCGGCGCGAGCGCGACCCGCGCCTGGTCGACGACGTCAGCCGGCTGCGCGCCCTGGTCGTCGGCCGCGGCGCGTGCGCGCACCCGGACGGCACCGCCCGCTTCGTGGCGAGCACCATGCGGGTGTTCGCCGCCGAGGTCGCCGTGCACCTGGGAGGTGGCTGCAGTGTCGCGTCTGCACGTTGACTGGACCCGCTGCGACGGGCACGGGCTCTGCGCCGACCTGCTGCCCGAGGTGGTCGCCCGCGACGAGTGGGGCTACCCGGTCGCGGTCGACCCGGCGAACCCGCGCCTCGAGGTGCCCGGCGCCCTGCTGCCGCACGCCCGCCGCGCGGTCGACGCCTGCCCGCTGCTCGCGCTGCGCATCCTCGCCTCGCCCGTCCCGGCACCCGCGGCCGCGGGCGCGGGCGCGGTCACGACGTCGGGTCCCCGCCGGGGGCGGTGAACGCCTCGCGGAAGCGGCGCAGGGCCGTCGGCGTGTCCGAGGAGGCGAACGCCTCGAGGCCCACGACGCCGGTCCAGCCCACGTCGTGCAGAGCGGCCGCGACGGCGGGGTAGCGGATCTCCCCGGTCCCCGGCTCGCAGCGTCCCGGCACGTCGGCCACCTGGATCTCGCCGACCCAGTCGATGCTGTCTCGCACCAGGGAGATCAGGTTCCCCTCGCCGATCTGGGCGTGGTAGAGGTCGAGGTTCATCCGCAGGTGCCGGCTGTCGACGGCCTGCACGAGCGACCGGGTGTCGGCCGCCCTGGCGAACGGCGTGCCCGGGTGGTCGACGGCGGTGTTGAGGTTCTCCAGCGTGAACACGACGCCCTCGCGCTCGCCGAGGTCCGCGATCCGCTGCAGGGTGGCCACCGCGGCCGCCCACATCTGCTCGGTGACCTGCTCGACGGGCCGCACGGGCAGGCCCGTGCCGTCGAGCCCGGTGCCGTGCAGGTTGAGGCTCGGCGCGCCGAGGGCGGCCGACGCGGCGACGGACTGCTCGGCGGTGCGCAGCAGGGCGTCCGCGCCCTCGGGGTCGACGAGCTCGCCCTCGACGTACCCGGTCATCGAGGTGAAGTGCGCGCCGGTCGCGGCCAGCGCGGGGAGGTCCTTCGCGGTCCAGTCCCAGATCTCGACCGCGAAGCCGAGGTCGTGCAGCCGGCGCACGCGCTCCTCGATCGGCAGGTCGAGGAAGACCATCTCCGCGGAGACCGCCAGCGTGAAGTCGTAGGTCCCGCTCATCGCGCCGCCACCTTCTCCACGAGCACCGGGCCGCCGGCCTGCACGGACTCGATGCACGCGAGGGCCAGCAGCAGCGCGCGGCGGGCGTCCTCGCCGGTGACGGAGGGGGTACGGCGTCCGCGGACCGCGTCGGCGAACTCCACGAGCTCGGCGGTGTAGGCCTCGTGGAACAGCTCCACGTCGCCGCGGGGGGTGTCCACGTGCCGGCCGGCGGCGTCGGAGTGGGCGAGGGCGGAGCGCTCCGACGAGCCCATCGTGACCATGCCGCCGGAGCCGAAGACCTCGCCGCGGACGTCGTAGCCGTACGTCGCCGAGAAGCTCGCCTCCGCGACCGCGATCGCGCCGTTGTCGAACGTGATGACGACGACGGCGGTGTCGAGCAGCCCCGCGGCCTTGAAGTCGGGGGCGACGAGGGCGTCGGCGGTCGCGTAGACGGTGACCGGCTCGGCGCCGGGGTTGAGCCACAGCAGGGCGTCGAAGTCGTGGATGAGGGTCTGCAGGAAGATCGTCCAGGGCGGCACGCCACCGGGGTCCAGCCAGGCCCGGGTCGCGGGTCACGGACCGCATCAGCTGGGGCGTGCCGACGCCGCCCTCGGTGACGATGGCGTGCGCGGTGGCGAAGTCGGCCGAGAAGCGGCGGTTGAAGCCGACCTGCAGGGGCACGCCGGCCTCGTCGGCGGCGGCGATGCCGCGCTCGACCTCCTCGAGCGTCATCCCCATCGGCTTCTCGCAGAAGACCGCCTTGCCGGCCCTGGTCGCGGCCACGATCGAGCTCGGCGTGGGAGGTGGAGGAGGCCGTGATCACGACCGCCTCGATCTCGGGGTCGGCGAACAGCGTCGGCGGGGTCGATGAACCGCGCGGCAGCCGAGCTCGTCGGCCAGCGACTGCGCGACGCCGGGGCGCGGGTCGGCTATGGCGACGAGCCGGGCGCCGGGGACGCGGTGGGTCAGCAGGGTCGCGTGCGACGTGCCGATCCGGCCCGCTCCGACCAGGCCGACGCGGACCGGGTCGGCGATCGCCGCCGGGGTTCCGAACATGGTGTTCTCCTCGCTAGGACTAGAGCGCTCTAGTTTGCGGGCCTTCGTGGTCCCGCGTCAAGCGCTGAGCCTAGAGCGCTCTATACTCTGCTGGACCGCGCGACCGGAGGAGCTGCCTGTGAAGTCAGACAAGCGACGCACGTCGGTGACCATGGCCGACGTCGCCGAGCGCGCCGGGGTCTCCCGCGCCCTGGTCTCCATCGTCTTCCGCGGCGTCCCTGGTGCGAGCCCGCAGACGCGCGAGCGGGTGATGCTCGCGGCCGAGGAGCTGTCCTACCGCCCCGACCAGCGTGCGCGGCTGCTCGGGAGCAACCGCAGCCGCACGGTCGGGGTCACCTTCGGCCTGCACCACGAGTTCCACGCCGAGGTCGTCGAGCAGCTCTACGTGGCCGCCGCCGGGTCCGGCTACGAGCTCGCCCTCGGGGCCGTCGCACCGACCCGCGGCGAGAACCACGCCGTGCAGTCGCTGCTCGACTACCGGTGCGAGGCGCTCGTCCTGGTGGGTACGTCGCTCCCGCGCGCGAGCCTGGAGGCGCTCGCCGAGCGGGTGCCCGTCGTGACGGTCGCCCGGGCCGTCCGGTCCCGGGTGGTCGACGTAGCCCGCAGCGACGACGCCGGGGGAGTGCGCCTGGCCGTCGAGCACCTCGTCGCACTCGGCCACCGCCGCATCGCCCACGTCCACGGGAGTCGTGCGCCCGGGGCGGCCGAGCGGCGGCGGGGCTACACCTCCGCGATGCGGTCCGCCGGCCTGGAGCACGAGGTCGACCTCGTCCCGGGCGGCCTGGCCGAGGAGGACGGCGAGGCCGCCGCCCGCGACGTCCTGCAGGGGCGATCGCGGCCGAGCGCCGTGGTCGCCTTCAACGACCACTGCGCCGCCGGCCTGATGACCGCGGTCCGCGCCCGGGGGCTCGACGTCCCGGACGACCTCGCCGTCACCGGCTTCGACGACAGTCGCGTCGCCGGGCTGTCCGGGGTCGCGCTGACCACCGTCGCCCAGGACGCCCCCGCGCTGGCCCACTCCGCCCTCGAGCTCGCGCTGGCCCGGCTCGAGGCGCCGGCCCGCGACCAGCCCCGGACCGAGGTCGTCGTCCCGCCGCGCCTGGTCCTCCGCCGGACCACCGCCCCGCCGCGCCCGTCGCCCGCCTGAGCGGCTACCGCGTGAACACCGCCACCGTCCGGGCGGGGACCGAGAACGTGCCGCTGCCCGGGTCGTGGTGGGCGCGCCGCACGACCCGGTCCGAGCCGTGCGCCTGCACGCGCGACAGGGACCACGACTGGCCGTCCGTGCCGGGCACCGCCTGGGCGGTCGCCGAGCCGGTCGCGTTGAACACCACCACGACGCCACGCAGGCGCGGGTCGACGTCGGGGCCGACGGTGTCGTCGATGTGCATCACGATCACACCCGGCGTCTGGTCCGGTCCGCCGGAGGGGAACGACACCTTCTGCTGGACCAGGGCCGCGGTCCCGAGGTGGAACAGGCGGGTGCTCGCCCGCAGCGCCAGCAGGTCCCGGGTCGACCGGGCCGCCGTGCGCAGGTCGTCCGGGGAGGGGGTCAGGGCCGGGTCGGCGAGCAGCGGCGCCATGAACGGCCACTTCGACTCGTTGTCGGCCCGCGGCGGCAGGCCGCGCCCGAAGCCGTTGGTGCCCAGGGACCAGTCGAGCACGTTGAACCAGTCGCCCGAGTCGAAGCTGTTGCGGTCGAGGGACTTGCTGCGCAGCACGTCCGTGCCGGCCTGCCAGAACGACACGCCCTGGCCGAGCGCCGTGGTCGACAGCGCCAGCGTCTGCATCCGGACCCGGTCGCTCATCGACGTCGCCTGCGGGAGCTTGTAGGTCAGCGCGTCGAAGAGCGTCTCGTTGTCGTGGGCGTCGACGTAGGTGATCGCCTCCTGCGGGTCGCTCGTGTAGCCGGTCGGCTGGTCGCCGTACGGCACGTCGGCGCCGGTGACCGTGTCGCCCTCGCGGTCGACGAACGCGTAGTCCTTGAGGTTGCCGGTGAGGCCGACCTTGATCTGGTCCTGCGACAGCAGCAGCCTGGCCCGCTGCTCCTCCGGCGTGCCGTTGACCGGGTCCCCGTTGGGGTCGGTGAAGAGGCCGCTCGCGAAGCCCTGCACGCGCGGGTTCTCGTCGAACGGGCCGCCGCCCCGGACGGCGTCGCGCAGCCGGTCGTTGAAGGTCCCGATGCCGGTCCCGGCCAGGTTCGCCTGCGTGGCCTGGACGAACCGTGCGTCGTTCGCGACCTCGCCGAAGTTCCAGCCCTCGCCGTAGAGGTGGATCTGCCGCCCGTCCACCCCGTCGCGGGCCGGCGTCAGCCGGTCGAGGTCGTGGCGCAGCCGCACCATCAGCGCCTTCGGCTGGTGGCCCATCAGGTCGAAGCGGAAGCCGTCGACCTTGTAGTGCGCGCGCCCACGTCAGCACCGAGTCGAGGAGCAGCTTGCCCATCATGGCGTGCTCGGTCGCGGTGTTGGCGCAGCACGTGCGTCGTCTCGACCTGGCCGGTCGCGTTGAGCCGCTGGTAGTAGCCCGGCACGACCCGGTCGAGCACCGAGTGCGGGTCCTGCCCGGCTGCCGGGGTGTGGTTGTAGACGACGTCCATCACCACGCGCAGCCCGGCGTGGTTGAGGCCCGCGACCATCGCGCGGAACTCCCGGGTGCGCCCGGGCCCGTCCGGGTCGGTCGCGTAGGAGCCCTCCGGGGTCGTGTAGTGCAGCGGGTCGTAGCCCCAGTTGAAGGCGTCCTGCGCCGGCCACCGCGCTCACGCACTCCTGCTGCTGCTCCCCGTCCGGCGGGAACGAGGCCAGGTCGCAGTCGGGCGTCTGCTGGAGGTCGCGCCGCTCCTCGATGGTGGCGATGTCGTTGACCGGCAGCAGGTGCACGGTGGTCAGTCCTGCACGGGCGAGCCCCCGCAGGTGCCGCATGCCGTCGCTGCGGCGGTCGGTGAAGGCGAGGTAGGTGCCGCGGTGGGCCGCGGGGACGGTCTCGTCGGAGGCCGAGAAGTCGCGCACGTGCAGCTCGTAGATCGAGGAGTCCTCGGCCCGCGCGAGCGGCGGCTTGGCCAGGTGTCGCCAGCCGCGCGGCGCCAGGCGCGGGCTGTCGAGGTCGACGACGACGGAGCGCTCGGAGTCGGTCGTCAGCGCGACCGAGTAGGGGTCGGTCACCTCGTTGGTCACGACCTCGCGCACGGTCGGGGCGTAGACCCGCACGGCATAGAGGTACGTCGCGCCCGCCCAGCTCCTCGGGCCGGTGAAGGTCATCGCGCCGTCGCGCTGCCGGTGCATGCGGACCGTGGTGGTCCTTCCGCCGGGACGCTGCACCTCGAGGTCCACGCGCTGGGCGGTGGGTGCCCACACGGCGAAGGTCGGCCGCCCGTCGCGCCAGGTCACGCCGAGCGGGCGACGTGCGGCGGAGGCGTAGACGTCGTCGAGCACGCCCGGGAGCTGCACGCCGGTCTGCGCGACGAGCGTGCCGTCGGCGTCGTAGGACGCGACGACGAGCTGGCCGCGCAGGAGGCGCCGGACCTGGGCCACCGCGTCGCGGGGCAGTCGCAGCGCGTCGTACGACCCGAGCTGGGGGAAGTCGTCGAGAACGCGCTGGGGGAGGCCGTCGGGGTCGACGTGGAGCGGGAAGCTCCGCCCGCCGACGACCCCGCCGTCCTCGCCGATCGAGAGGGCGGCGCTCGGCGAGGCGTGCAGCCGGTAGGTGAACCCGTCCTGCCCGTCCGGGAGGTCCCAGGCCAGCAGGCCGCGACGCACCCACTGCGCGGACTGGTCGCCGGCGAGCACCGGCGGCAGGTCGTCGGAGATCACGTGCGTGGCGTGGTCGTAGGTGAAGGTGATCGGGCCTCCCGGGGCGCTCAGCGGGATGTTGGCGCCGCCCGGCTGGCCGCCGGCGCCGTAGTTCTCGTCGAAGGAGTCGTTGATCGCGGCCTTGAGCTCGAAGTCGCCCGCCGGCACGTCGAAGGTCCCCCGGAAGACCCCCGGCGACCCTGCCACCGGTTGCAGGTGGGTGGCTGCACACTCCGGCTGCCAGTCGCCCGGGCACCCGAGCTCGGACTGCAGGCTGCCGACGAGCGTGACCGTGTCCGGCGCCGGCGTGTGGTCGGCCTGCGACGGAGCCAGGGTGGCGGTCGTGAGCAGCAGCGCGGTGGCGCTGACGAGGGTGAGGCGCCAGGGGTACGGCATGGGGACTCCCGAGAGGTGTGAGTCAGGTCACAGTACTGACACCTGTCGCCACGGGTCCACGGGCCGTCTCCGATGGAAGCGGACCCGGCCGTCGGGGAGGTGCTCGGTGTCGTAGGTCGTGGCGTGCGCCCGCGCGTGGTGGAACGGGCACAGCAGCCGGCCGCGCGCGAGGTCGGTGGGTCCACCGCGCGACCAGGCCAGGTCGTGGTGCGCGTGGCAGTCGGCCGCCGGACGGCTGCACCCCTCGGCGCTGCACGTGGGGTCCTGCAGCTGGAGGGCGAGGCGCTGTGGCCGGGTGAAGAAGCGACTGCTGCGACCGAGGTCCAGGACCTCTGAGGGGCCGCCCAGGACCGGCGCATCACTGCAGGGACGATCCCGGCCTCGCAGGCGAGGCGCCGTGCCGTGGCCGCGGAGACCGACTCACCCATGTCGAGGGCAGCGCCGCCGAGGCCGGACAGGAGGCGGTCGTAGTCGAGGGTGACCACGACCGTGGCGCTGCCCGCGTCGCGTGCTCGGCGCAGCCGGTCGGTGGGAAGTCGTTCGAGGAGCCGGCAGAGCGCCTGGCCGAGGAGCTCGGGCCGGGTG
Source organism: uncultured Actinomycetota bacterium (assembly GCA_963781745.1). Taxonomy (GTDB): domain Bacteria; phylum Actinomycetota; class Actinomycetes; order Propionibacteriales; family Nocardioidaceae; genus Nocardioides_B. The sequence continues at coordinate 226,903 of CAWAHH010000015.1, forward strand.
ACCCGCGGGAGCGGACGCCGCGCCCGCGGCACAGCACCGTCGGCGTCGCGGTCGGGAGTGCGCCCGCTTTGCGAAGGCCGCGATCGGGTGCATCCGCACCAGGGTGTCCCCGCCGTCGTGTCCCCTCGAAGAGCTCATGCCCCAACGCTAGGGATCCCAGCGCCCGCGCAGGATCACGCGTTCGAACCTGTGCACGGGCAGGCGCGACGTGCGTTTGTGGACAGGATCTGGCTCACCAGGCGGTGAACCCGCCGTCCACCAGCAGGTCGGTCGCGGTCACGAACGACGCGTCCTGCGAGAGCAGGAACAGCACCGGCGCGGCGATCTCGTCGACGGTGGCCATCCGGCCCATCGGCGTCTGCTCGCGGAACGACGCGGTCAGCTCCGGTGGGTTGTGCGCGGTCAGCTCGGTCTCGGTGTAGCCCGGGCTCACCGAGTTCACCCGCACGCCGTCCGGCGCCCACTCGGCGCCGAGCGCCCGCGACAGGTGCACGACGCCCGCCTTCGCCGCTGAGTACGCCGCGTGCGGGGCGCCCCGGTTGACGATGTGGCCCGACATCGAGGCGACGTTCACGATCGCCCCGCCGCCCGAGCCACGCATCACGCCATACTCCGCCTGGCAGCAGTGGAACAGGCCGTCAAGGTCGACGCCGACCACCCGCCGCCACGCCGCGTCGTCCACCTCCACCGCCGGGCGTACGTCGTCCACGCCGGCGCAGTTCACGGCGTACGCCACCCGCCCCAGGCCGGTCGCCGCCCCGACCGCAGCGTGCACCGCGGCACGGTCGGTCACGTCGACGGGGACGAGCAGGTGCTCCACGTCGCCGCACGCCGCCTCGAACCCCGCCGGGTCCGCGGACGCCAGGTCGAGGCACGCGACCCGGACGCCCTGCGCGGCGAGCGCCCGGACGACCGCGAGGCCGATCCCGCGGGCGCCGCCGGTGACGACGGCGACCGCGCCGGCCTCGAGGTCGGCCACCTCAGGCGGGCTCGGCGACGAAGACCGGGATCTCGCGGTCGGTCTTCTGCTGGTAGTCCGCGTAGTCGGGCCACACCTCGACGGCCCGCCCCCACCAGGCCGCGCGCTCCTCGCCGTCGGCCACGCGCACGGCGTACTCGCGCCGGTCCGGGCCGTCCTGCAGCTCGATCGTCGGGTGGCTCATCAGGTTGTGGTACCAGGTCGGGTGGGTCGGCGCCCCGCCCTTCGAGGCGACCAGCGCGTAGCTGCCGCCGTGCTCGACCCGCATCACCGGGTTCTTGCGGAGCTTGCCGCTCTTCGCGCCGACGGAGGTCACCACGACCACGGGCACGCCGCGCAGCGTGGTCCCCTCGGTGCCGCCGGAGCTCTCGTACGTCGCGACCTGGTCGCGCACCCACTGCTCGGGACTGGGCTCGTACTCACCGCTGAGTGTCATGCCCCCATCGTGCCCCCGAGGTCAGCGTGCCACTCCCCACGTCCGGCCGGTAGTCGAACTCCGGCGACGTGGAGACCTGGTGGCGGCGGCCGCTGCCGAAGCGCATCGTCACGATGTTCGCGTCCTCCACGTCGATGCTCGGCCGGTCGGTGAAGACGAGGCTGCGCCCGTCGGGCGACCACTGCGGGTTCGCGTTGCGGCGCCCGGTCGCGGCGTTGTCGGTGAGCCAGCGCAGCCGGTCGGTGCAGCCGGCCAGGGAGCGGCAGGTGGCGGGGACGGTGGCGATGTCGACGAACGTCGCGTCGGGGTCGCCGCGGCCGTAGGACTCGAAGACCAGCAGGTCCTCGGTCGGGCCGCTGCGGGCCGGTCGACAGGTCGTTGACCTCGGCGTTGAGCGTGCCACGGGCGTCAGCTGGCGTCAGGTGTCCGCCGGCAGGTCCCGCCGGAACAGCGCGGACGTGCCCGGTGGCGTTGTCCGTGCCGGCGGAACGTCAGGTAGCTCCGGTCGCGGCGACACGTGCAGGTAGCCGTCCTCGAACCGGCCGTCGATGCCCGGCTCCGACAGCCGGCGCAGGCGGCGAGCCGTCGAGACGCGCGGTCCACAGCACCGCGGAGGCCGCGGTCCCGGTTCCTCGTCGAAGGGACCCTTGACCAGGGTGAAGGCGAGGCGGCGGTTCGAGAGCCAGGTCGGGCTGACCGCCGCGAACGCAGGGGTCGGCGCAGCCGGCGTCGAGGACGTGGTCGCCGCGGCCGTCGGTCGCGGACCAGATGGACCTCCGCGGTGTCGCGGGAGGTCCTGCTCGTAGGCGACCCAGCGGCCGTCGGGGGAGACCTGCGCGTCGATGTCGCGCGGTGTCCGGCGCGGCTGGGTCAGCGCCCGCGGCGTGGCTGCCGTCGGCGCGCGCGATCATCAGGTGCTCCGAGCCGGGCGCGGCCCGGTGCGTCCAGACGATGACGCCGTGGGGGCCGGGCCCGGCACTGCTCCTGCGGCGGGCGGCCGCCGCGGGAGGCGCCGAGGGCGCAGCGCCCGCGGCGCGGCGGCGAGGGCGCGACGAGGGCGGTGGTGACGACGGGCATGGCGGTCCTCCAGCGGCGGGTGGCCTCGACGCTAGGAGCGGCGTACGGAGGCGCGTGCATCCCGAGATCTCGGGATGACAGGCGGCGTACGATTCGGAGCGTGGTGGCCGCCGATGTGCGCGCCGCGCGGGAACGGGTGCTCGAGCAGGCGGCTGCGACCCCTCCCCGGCGCCTGGTTCGCCGAGGGGGTGATGGAGGCCGTGGCGCGGCGCCGTCGGGTTCGACGGCTACTGCCTGTTCGGCGTCGACCCGCGTCTCCGGGCTGCGGTCGGTGATGTTCTCCCGGCACGGGCTGCGAGGTCGCCAGCCGCGCGGCTCGTCGACGAACGAGACCGTCGAGCAGCGACGTCAACCGGTACGTCGACCTGGCGCGCGCCGCGCCGGCCGGTCGGCGTCCTCGCCGGCCGCCGGGCGCGCACGTCCCGCGCAGCCCGCGGCTCCACGAGATCGCTGCGACCGGAGGGCTACTCCTCCGAGCTGCGGCTGGCGCTGGTCGTCGGGCGGCACGCTACTGGGGGGCGCTGTCGCTGTTCCGCGACGAGCGGCGGCACCCGTTCACCGAGGCCGACGCCGACGCCGCGGTCGCGGCGCTGACGGAGCCGCTCAGCCCGCCGTACGCCGCTACCAGGCCGGGCGCCCCGGCACCGAGCGGTGCGCGCGGCGGGCCGGCGTCGTGCTCGTCGACCGCGACGGGTCGGTGGGCGCCACTGACCGAGGACGCGCGTGCCTGGCTGGACGCGCTCTGCCGACTCCTGGGAGAACGGCGCCACCCAGGACGACGTCAGCCGGGTGGTGCTCGAGGTGGCGGACGGCCGCGCCGGGACGGCCGCTCCGACGCCGTCTGCCGGGTGCGGATGCCCGGGCGGCGGGTGGCTGGTCGTGGCCGGCTCGCGGGTCGACCGACGGGAGCGGCGACGTCGCGGTGGTGCTGCAGGCGGGGACGTCGGAACCGTCGTCCCCGCGTTCGCGCGCGTGGTGCGGGCTGACCCGGCAGGGAGTCGCGAGGTGCTGCGCCTGGTCGCCGCCGGGCTGGCCGCGCAAGCAGATGGCCCGCCGTCTGGACCTCTCGGTGCTCACCGTCAACGACCACCTGCAGCTCGATCTACCGCAAGGCCGACGTCTCCGGTCGCGAGGAACTGGTCTCGCTGCTGTGACCGCGGCCCCGATAGCCTCGCGCCATGGCTGACGAGCAGGTCTCCGAGATCTTCGACCCCACGGCGTGGACCGCGGTGCCCGGCTTCGAGGGGCTACCGACCTCACCTACCACCGCGCGGTCGAGCACGGCACGGTGCGGATCGCCTTCGACCGGCCGGAGGTGCGCAACGCGTTCCGGCCGCACACCGTCGACGAGCTGCTGCGCGTCCTCGAGCACGCCCGGATGTCCAGCGACGTCGGCTGCGTGCTGCTCACCGGCAACGGGCCGTCGCCCAAGGACGGCGGCTGGGCGTTCTGCTCCGGTGGCGACCAGCGGATCCGCGGTCGCGCCGGCTACCAGTACGCCGAGCGGGGAGACCGCCGAGACCGTCGACCGGGCCGCGCCTCGGCCGGCTGCACATCCTCGAGTGCCAGCGGCTGATCCGGTTCATGCCCAAGGTCGTGATCTGCGTCGTGCCCGGGTGGGCGGCCGGTGGCGGTCACAGCCTGCACGTCGTCTCCGACCTGACCCTGGCCTCGCGCGAGCACGCCCGCTTCAAGCAGACCGACGCCGACGTCGGCTCGTTCGACGGCGGCTTCGGGTCGGCGTACCTCGCCCGCCAGGTCGGCCAGAAGTTCGCCCGCGAGATCTTCTTCCTCGGCGAGGAGTACGACGCCGAGGACGCGCACCGGATGGGCATGGTCAACCGCGTGGTCGACCACGCCGACCTCGAGCGCGACCGCCCTGGAGTGGGGCCGCCGCATCAACGGGAAGTCGCCGACGGCGCAGCGGATGCTGAAGTACTCCTTCAACCTCATCGACGACGGCCTGGTCGGCCAGCAGCTCTTCGCCGGCGAGACGACACGGCTGGCCTACATGACCGACGAGGCCGTCGAGGGGCGCGACTCGTTCCTGGAGAAGCGCGAGCCCGACTGGTCGCCGTTCCCCTGGTACTACTGATGACCCGCTGGCAGGACCTGACCGGCGGCACGTCGGGAGCCGACTACGCCGCCCGCTTCGAGGCGCTCGCCCGCAGGGGGCGCGACGTGCACGGGGAGGCGTCGTTCTGCGCGGCGCTGCTGGCGCCCGGTGCGCGGGTGCTCGACGCGGGCTGCGGCACCGGCCGGGTGGCGATCCGCCTGCAGGAGCAGGGGTTCGCCTGCGTCGGGGTCGACGTCGACACGTCCATGCTCGCGGTCGCGCGCGAGCACGGTCCCGCCGTCACCTGGCGGGAGGCCGACCTCGTCGACGTACTCCCCGACGAGGAGGGCTTCGACCTCGTGGTGATGGCCGGCAACGTCGTGCCGCTGCTCGCACCGGGGACCTGCACCCGGGCGGTTGCCGCACTGGCGGCCACGCTGCGGCCCGGCGGCCTGCTGGTGGCCGGCTTCGGCCTCGACGCCGCCCACCTGCCGGCGGGCTGCCCGGTCACGCCGCTCGAGGAGTACGACGCGTCCGCCACCGCCGCGGGCCTGACGGGCGTGGACCGCTTCGCCACCTGGGCGGGCGACCCCTTCGACGGCGGGGCCTACGCCGTCAGCGTGCACCGGCGCTGACCGGCCTCACCACCAGCCCTGCCTCCGGGCCCATCGCAGCAGCATCCCGGAGATCGCCAGCATCACGATCAGGACCGTGACGAGCTGGGTGATGTGCGTGCGCTCGTTGACGATCACGTTCATCCCGTAGACCGACGCGATGGCGGTGATCGGCAGCGTGACCGCCGCGATCACGGCCAGCCGCTCCATCGCGACGGTCATCTTGGTGTTGACCTTGGTCTGGTAGAGCTCGATCACGCCGAAGAGGAACTGCGCCTCGCCGTCGGCGATCGAGCGCACCCGGTCGAACTGGTCGGCGAGGTCGTGCGCGAGCAGCCGCGAGCGCTCGTCGACCGTGCGCGCGAGCGAGCCGATCCGGGCGAACACGTCGTGCGACTGGGCCGCCATCGTGCGCGCGGTGATCAGCTCGTGGCGGATCAGGAACATCCGCTCGAGGAGCTCCTCCGGGTTGGTCAGCTGCGAGGCCATCACGTGCTGCTCGAGGCCGGGCAGCTTCTCCGCGACCTCGCTGACGATCCCGCGCTGGCGACGCGCGACGGCTGAGGTGACGGCGTACGACAGCTCGACGGGGGTGCCGGGCCGGAACCGCCCGGCCTCGATCCGCTGGAGCACGCCGCGCGTCTCGACCAGCGCCGTGGCCGGGTCCACGATCGGGTTCAGGGGGCCGTGCACGGTCACGATGACGTGCTGGCCGATGATCTGGTCGAGCTCGAGCAGGTGCACGTGGCCGGCCTTGCCGAGCAGGGGCGCGTGCACCGTCACCCACAGGTGCTCGTCGTAGCTGTGCACCGTCGGCACGTGGTTGCGGACCCGGCACCCCTCGATGACCATCGGGTGGCAGCCCAGCCCTTCCAGGAACGCCTCGCAGTCGTCGTCCCACACGGGCACGTCGACCCAGACGAACCCGTCGTCGCGGGCGAGCAGCACCACGACGTCGTCGGGCTCGGCCGGGTGCGCTCCGGCCTCGTCGATGAAGCGGACGTCCATGAGGTCACCTTGGTCCCGGTCCCGCGGGTTGTCGAGAGGCGCGGTCGGGTGGTCGGCACGGGCCACGGAGGCACTAGGTTGCCGAGCGTGAGGATCGCGGTGGCGGGGGAGACGCGCGAGGGCGAGACGCGGGTCGCGGTGGTGCCGGAGCTCGTCGGCCGGCTGCGTGCCCTCGGGTACGCCGTCGCGGTGGAGCCGGGTGCCGGGCTGGCTGCGCTGCACGAGGACCAGGAGTACCTCGACGCCGGGGCGGAGGTCGTCGAGGACGCCTGGCGGCGACGCCGACGTCGTGGTCTCGGTGAACCCCCTCGCCCCCTCCGTCGTACGCCGCCTGCCGTCGGGCACCGCGACCGTGTCGTTCCTGCCGGTCGCGGACCATCTCGGCCTCGTGGCCGACCTGCGCGACCTCGGCCTCACCTCGTTCGCGATGGAGCTGGTCCCACGGCTCTCGCGCGCGCAGCCCATGGACGCGGTGACGTCGCAGTCGATGGTCGCCGGCTACCGCGGTGCCGTCGTCGCTGCGGGCCTGCTGCGCCGCTTCCTGCCGATGAGCATCACCGCCGCGGGCACCGTCCCACCCGCCGAGGTGCTCGTGCTCGGCACCGGTGTGGCGGGCCTCGAGGCGATCGCGACAGCGAGGCGGCTCGGCGCCGTCGTCAGCGCGTACGACGTCCGGCCGTCGTCCGCGGAGGAGATCCGCTCCCTGGGGGCCGTCGCGCTCGACCTCGGCCTGCCGCCGATCGAGGGCGCCGGCGGCTACGCGCGCGAGCTGTCGCAGGAGCGTGCCCTGCGCCAGCAGCAGGCGCTCGCGCCGTACGTCGCCGCGGCCGACGCCCTCATCACGACCGCCGCGGTGCCCGGCCGGCGCGCACCGGTGCTCGTGACCCGGGCGATGGTCGAGGGCATGCGGGCCGGCTCGGTCGTGGTCGACCTGGCGGCCGAGGCGGGCGGCAACGTCGAGGGTGCCGTGCCGGGCAAGGTCCTGCGCATCGGCCGGGCGCAGGTCTGGGGCGGCGCCAACGTCGCGGCGCAGATGCCAGGCCCGGCCTCACGCCTCTACGCCCACAACGTCGTCAGCCTGGTCGCCCTGATGACCCGGCGCACCGAGGCCGGGCCGGTGTTCGACCCCGACCTGGCCGACGAGGTGCTCGCGGGCTGCTGCGTCACGCACGCCGGTGTGGTCCGGCACGCGCCGTCGCGCGACCTCCTCGCCGCCCGGTAGTCATGTACTACGGGTCCAGGGGAGCAGGGGTCAGCCGACGACGCCGTACAACCGGTCGCCGGCGTCGCCGAGCCCGGGCACGATGTAGCCCTTCTCGTTGAGGCGCTCGTCCATGCCGGCGGTGACCACGGCGACCGGGACGTCGAGCCCGGCGAGCTCCTTCTCGAGCCGCTCGCAGCCCTCGGGTGCCGAGAGCAGGCAGATCGCGGTGATGTCGGTGGCGCCCCGCTCGACCAGGAAGTGGATCGCCGCCGCCAGCGTGCCGCCCGTGGCGAGCATCGGGTCGAGCACGTAGCACTGCCGCCCGGACAGGTCGTCGGGCAGCCGCTCGGCGTACGTCGAGGCCTGGAGGGTCTCCTCGTTGCGGACCATGCCGAGGAAGCCGACCTCGGCGGTCGGGAGCAGCCGCATCATCCCGTCGAGCATGCCGAGACCGGCGCGCAGGATGGGGACGACCAGCGGCTTCGGGCTCGCGAGGTGGGTGCCGCGTGCCTCGGCGACCGGCGTCTGCACGCTCACCGTCTCGACGCGGACGTCGCGGGTGGCCTCGTAGGCGAGCAGGGTCACGAGCTCGTCGGCGAGCTGGCGGAACGTCGGGGAGTCGGTGCGCTCGTCGCGGAGCGTGGTCAGCTTGTGCGCGATGAGCGGGTGGTCCGCGACGTGGATTCGCATGCGGCCAACCTAGTGCCCGGTCTCTCCCTGGTGCGAGGCCGGGCACTCTGTCACCATCGACTCGTAGTGACAGGGACCGATACCGATGGGTCGCGGTCCCGGACGGCCGAGGAGGCGACGTGTCCCAGCACGACGAGCTCGACCCGAACGGCGCCGACGGCGCCGACGGCGTGGACTTCGCCCTGGTCGCCTACACCGAGGAGGGCGTCTGGCAGGTCCAGGAGGTCGACCCCGGCATGACCGGACGACCTCGGCGGGTTCGCCACCGAGCTGCGCCGCTACCCCGGTGACGGCGGCTCCCTCGGGCTGGTCTCGGTCGACGAGGACTTCTTCGTGCTGGTGCGGGTGCTCGGCGCCGAGGTGCGGATCCTGCTCTCCGACGTGACGGCCGCCAGCGACTGGCCGATCGCCCGCTCGGCGGTGGACCTGCTCGAGCTGCCGCTGCCCGACGACGACGAGGACCAGGAGCCCGCCGGCGACCTCGCCATCCTCGCCGACCTCGGTCTCGGCGCCATGGACATGGGCGCCCTGCTCGACGACGTCGAGCTCTACCCCGACGAGATGCTCGGCGACATCGCCGCCCGGCTCGGCTTCGGCTCCCTGTACGACGAGCTCGTCGGCGTCCCCACGTCGTGACCCGCGCCACCGACTGGGCCGACGCGATGCGGGAGGCCCTCGGGGAGGCACGCGCGGCGCTGGCCACGTCCGACGTACCCATCGGAGCGGTGGTGCTCGACCCCGCCGGGGCCGTCGTGGGCCGGGGCCGGAACCGCCGCGAGGCCGACGCCGACCCGACCGCGCACGCCGAGGTGGTCGCCCTGCGCGAGGCCGCCCGGTCCCGCGGCCAGTGGCGGCTCGAGGGCTGCACCCTCGTGGTCACGCTGGAGCCGTGCACGATGTGCGCCGGCGCGGTCGTGCTCTCGCGGCTCGACCGGCTGGTCTTCGGGGCCTACGACGACAAGGCCGGCGCGGTCGGATCGCTGTTCGACGTGGTCCGCGACCGGAGGCTCAACCACCGCCCCGAGGTGGTCCCCGGTGTGCTGGCCGAGGAGTCCTCGGCCCTGCTGCTCGACTTCTTCGACGGGCACCGCTGAGGGCCCTCCGACCCGGCCGCGGGCTGATTTCATCCGCCCCGTCCCGGTCTAGTACCCTCGTCGGCGGTGGCGTGTCCGAGCGGCCTAAGGAGCACGCCTCGAAAGCGTGTGTGGGTGCAAGCCCACCGTGGGTTCAAATCCCACCGCCACCGCCATCTCCTCGAGACGACGCCGGTCCTCCCACGACGGGAGGGCCGGCGTCTCCGGTTCCGGGCGGCGTGCGGCGCTAGGAGCGCTGACGGTCCAGCGTCACCACGCGTACGCCGGAGGGCAGGTCGACCTGGTCGACGGGCGTGAACCTCGTGTGCGTGAAGGGGCCGGCGAACAGCGGGATGCCCGACCCGATCACGGAGGGGCTCACCTTGAGGACGAGCCTGTCGATCTCGGGCAGCAGCGCGTGGGCGAGGGTGCCGCCGCCGACCAGCCACACGTCGAGCCCGTCCTCGGCCTTGAGCTCGCGCACGCGGCCGACCGGGTCGTCGGCCACCACCTCGACGGGGAGGTCGGTGCGGCCGGCCAGCGTCCGGGACACCACGAGGTGTCGCAGGTGCGGGTAGGCGTCGTCCAGCCCGGCGTCGCGCCCCACGTCGTACGACGCCCGGCCCTCGACCACCGTGTCGAAGTGCCGCCCGGGGCCGTCGACGCCGAGGGCGGCGCGAGCGGGGGCGGGCAGCGTCTCGGGGTGGTTCGCGACGACGTGGTCGACGAGATCGGGGGTCACCGGGAAGAACGCTGACCCCGTGGGGTCCCCACCTCCGGGGCCGGCGACGAACCCGTCGAGGGTCGTCGCGACGTAGTAGACGAGTCGGCGCATCCGGCGATCGTAGAAGACCCGTTCGGAGGTCGATCCCATCGGAGGGTCATACCAAGATGGCCCGTTCGGCAAGAGCCGGATGGCCCGAACGGGACAAACAGGCTATTCACTTCTGGCTCTCAGCAACGTACGGTCAGCACGACATCGCTGGGGGGCCAGTGGTGAGCGAACATTTCAAGTGGGGGTTCTTTCATGCTGCATGCCCGTTCCGGGCGACGTCTGTCGCGCGCGGCCACCGCAGGGCTCGCCGTCCTGCCGATGCTGAGCGCAGCGGCTCTCGTCACCATCACCAGTCCTTCGGCCGATGCCGTCATCAGCGGGAACGTGCTCAGCGGCACGCAGTCCCCGATGTGGCAGACCAACAGCGAGGTGGACGCCCTCGCGGTCTCCAACGGCGTCGTCTACGCCGGCGGCAAGTTCACCAACGTCCGCCCGCCGGGGGTCGCCGCCGGCGGCGCCGGCCAGGTCAACCGCTCCTACCTGGCGGCGTTCAACGCCAACACCGGCGCGCTGATCACCACCTTCAACGTGGCGCTGAACAGCCGGGTCAGCGCCCTCGACGTCTCGCCGGACGGCACGAGGCTCTACATCGGCGGCAACTTCACCACCGTCAACGGCACCACCCGCAACCGGCTCGCGGCGGTCAACTCCGCCACGGTGGCCAACCCGGGTGCGCTCGTCGGCGCGTTCAACCCGAACCCGAACAAGGGCGTCTTCGCGATCGCCTCGAACGACAGCACCGTCTACATCGGCGGCGACTTCTCCACGGTCCGCGGCACCGCCCGCGGCAACCTCGCCTCGGTCACCGCCGCGACCGGCGCCCTCAACACCGCGTTCGCCCCGACCCTCGTGGCCGGCCCGCCGAGCCCGTTCAGCACCACCGTGCCGTCGCCGCGCGTCAACGCGCTCGCGCTCGCGCCCGACGGCAGCCGCGTGCTCGCCGGCGGCAGCTTCCAGACCGTCAACTCCGTCCTGACCGGCGGCATGATCTCGGTCGACCCCGTCGACGCCTCGCTCGAGCGGTGGGACGCCAACGCCGTCGGCCAGCAGCCGATCAACACCAACTGCGGCGGCCGGGTGACCGAGATCCTGGTCAGCGGCACCAAGGCCTACGTCACCGGCGAGGGTGACCCGCCCGGCTGCTACGAGGGCACCTACTCCGCGGACATCGCCACCGGCGCCCTGGACTGGAACGCGTCCTGCCTGGGCGCCTCGCAGGGCCTGGCGCTCGCCAACGGCATCCTCTACAAGGGCTCGCACCAGCACGACTGCGCGTTCATGGAGGGTGGTGCCTTCGGCGGCTTCGTCGGCGGCGTGGCCCGTGAGGCCTTCCTGCACCGCTACCTCGTCGGCCAGGACGTCACCGACGGCAGCTTCGTCCACTGGAGCCCGAACACCAACGCGACCAGCGTCGGCGGCACCACCTCGGTCGGCCCGCAGGTGATGGCCTCCGACGGTCGCCAGGTCTTCGTCGGCGGCGACTTCACCCGGGTCACCGGCGTCAACCAGGCCGGCCTGGCGCGGTTCTCGCCCAACGGCGACACCGCCACCCCGGAGGTCGTGGGTCGCAGCTACAACGGCGACCCGTGGCCGAACACCACGCCGTTCACCGTGTCCCGGATGCCCGTGACGGTGCAGCCGACCAAGACCGGCACGCTGACGGTGGAGTTCCCGGCCGTGCACGATCCCGACACCGGGACGCTGACCTACCGGGTCTACCGCGACGGCAGCAACACCCCGATCGGGGCGGCCACGCAGCAGGCGGAGTCCTTCGCCTGGAGCCACCCGGTGATGCGCTTCGACGACACCGGTCTCGCGGCCGGGTCGACGCACACCTACCGGGTCGACGCGTTCGACGGGTTCCGCGCCAGCGCCAAGTCCACCGGCGTCTCCGGCACGGTGCGCACGACGGCCTCGCCCTCGATCGCGGCGACGTACGCCGGACTGCTGCCGCAGAGCTGGTGGCGGCTCGGTGAGTCCGACACCACGGTGGCCGACAGCGGCGTCACCGGCAACGTCGCCGGCACCACGCAGGGCGGCGTGACCCGCGGCGAGCCGGGCATCAGCACGGCGAACTCGGCGATCGCCCTGGACGGCACGTCGGGCTACGCGATCTCCAACAGCCAGATCACCCCGACCGCCGCGTTCAGCGAGTCGGTGTGGTTCAAGACCACGACCCGTCGTGGTGGCGTGCTGGTGGCGCAGACCACCGGCGGACCGGGCGTCGCCGGCACCACCGACCGTGCGCTGGTCATGGACAACAACGGCAACGTGGTCTTCGGCCTGGGCCGCACCGGCGTCCGCAACCAGGGTCCGACCTGGAACGACGGCAAGTGGCACCTCGCGGTCGGCACGTACGACGGCGCCGGCAACGCCAACCTCTACATCGACGGCTGGCTGCAGTCCTGCACCGTGCCGACCACCGGGTCGTCGACCTGTCTGGCGATGACGAGGCTCCCGGCCACGCCGGGCCCGAGCTTCATCCGGGCGGGCTTCGCCGACACGACCAACATGCAGCTGGTCTTCGGGATCAACTACTACGCCCGCAAGTGGCCGCTCAGCGACTACTTCGCCGGCAGCCTGGACGAGGCCACGACGTTCGACCGGGTGCTGACGCCCGCCGAGGTCGCCGGGATGTTCGCGGCCGGGGTCGCCGACGTGCAGCCGTAGTCCACGGCAGCACGGCCCCGCTACGACGACGACGCCGGTCCACCCGCAGGGGTGGGCCGGCGTCGTCGTCTGCTCCGGCCCTGCCGGCTCTGCTGATCCTGCCGACCCTGCCGAACGTGCTGGCTCTGCTGACCTGTCCGCCCCACCGCGACCGGCGGGACCTGTCGGCGGCCGCTGCCACACTGCGCGGATGGACGACGACGTGCTCTCCCGCGGACGGGCCTTCATCGAGCGTGAGGGGCGGCTGGTCGAGCGACGCCTGGCGATGGTCCTGCTCGACGACGCCGACCCGGCCGGCGTCGTCGACGCCGTGCGCGCCCATCGCAACGCCGACGGCGGGTTCGGCCACGGCCTCGAGCCGGACAAGCGCTGCCCGGACAGCCTGCCCATCGACGTCGAGCAGGCCCTCGACGTCCTGCTCGTCGCCGGGGTGGACGTCGCCGACCCGGACACCGGCGCCGGCGCACTGGTGCGCGACGCCTGCGACTGGCTGGCATCGGTCGCCGGTCCCGACGGGTCGGTGCCGCTGGCCTTCCCGGTGATCGAGGAGCATCCCCGCGCCGAGCACTGGTCCGAGTGGACCTACCAGCCCGGGCTCAACCCCACGGCCGGGCTGGCCGGGCGGCTGCACGCCCTGCACGTGCGGCACCCCTGGCTGGACCGCGCGACCCGCTGGACCTGGGAGCGGCTCGAGGCGGGCTTCGACGAGAGCGCCCACTCGCTGTCGGAGGTGCTCGTCTTCCTGGCCGCCGCGCCCGACCGGGAGCGCGCCGAGCGTGTCGGCGCCGCCGTCGACGGGTGGCTGGCGTCGGCGTCGCTGTTCAGGGTCGACCCGGCCGACCCGTCCTACGGCCTGACCCCGCTCCACCTCGCGGACTCGCCGGGCAGCCCGTGGCGCCGCCTGTTCGACGACGCGACGATCGAGGGCCACCTCGACCACCTGGCCGCCGAGCAGGGCGACGACGGGGGCTGGCCGATCTCCTGGGAGCCGCCTGGCACGGCCGCCACCGTCGAGTGGCGCGGGATCGAGACGCTGCGGGCGCTGCGCGTGCTGGGTGCCTACGGCCGCATCTGAGCCGTGGTGACCGCCCGGGTGTGCGAGGTCCGGGTGCGCCCACGGTCCGGCCGGCGCCCCCACCCGCGGCCGGACCGTGCGACGAGCAGGTCGCCGAGGCGCCGGACCCGCCAGGGCATCCGCGTCCCCAGGGTCCCCAGGGTCCCCAGGGTCCCCCGTGTCCCCGCGACGACCCCCGCACGCCACGGGAGGAGACGGGACCGGGACGGCCTGAGGTAGGCGACGTACGGCGACGGCTGCATGTCCTCCACCCTGGCAGCGGGGCCGGCCCGCGCGCGTGAGCCCGGGTACTCAGATCCCGGCGTGTCCTCCCTGCGGAGGGAGAGTGCAGGGAGAACCGTCACACGCCAGGGTTGTGACTGGCGAGTACCTGCCCCGAGGTGCGAATGTCTGGGGGTGGTCGTCGACCCAGGCCGCGTCGTCCCCGCCGAGGAGGCTCGATGATGTTCTCTCGTATCGCCGTCGTGAACCGTGGAGAGTCAGCGATGCGGCTGATCCACGCGGTGCGCGAGCTCAACGCCACCGGCGGCGAGCAGATCGAGACCGTCGCGCTCTACACCGACGCCGAGCGCACGGCGATGTTCGTGCGCGAGGCCGACCACGCCTACCCCCTCGGGCCCGCCTCGGCCCGCCCCTACCTCGACCTGGCCGTGCTCGAGCGGGCGCTGCGCGAGAGCGGTGCCGACGCCGCGTGGGTGGGTTGGGGCTTCGTCGCCGAGGACCCGGCCTTCGCCGAGCTGTGCGACCGGATCGGGGTCACCTTCATCGGGCCGAGCGCCGAGGCGATGCGCCGGCTCGGCGACAAGATCGGGTCCAAGCTGATCGCCGAGGAGGTCGGCGTCCCGGTGGCGCCCTGGAGCCGCGGCGCCGTCGACGACCTGCCGGCGGCCATCGCCAAGGCCGCCGAGATCGGCTACCCGCTGATGCTCAAGGCGACAGCGGGCGGCGGCGGCCGCGGCATCCGGGTGATCACCTCCGACGCCGAGCTCACCGACGCCTTCGACCGCACCCGCGACGAGGCCGCCCGCGCCTTCGGCAGCGGCGTGGTCTTCCTGGAGCGGCTGGTCACGGGCGCGCGGCACGTCGAGGTGCAGGTCATCGCCGACGGCCAGGGCACCGCCTGGGCGCTCGGGGTGCGGGACTGCTCGGTGCAGCGCCGCAACCAGAAGGTCATCGAGGAGTCCGCCTCCCCGGTGCTCGACCCCGAGCAGGTCGCCGAGCTGAAGGCGTCGGCCGAGCGGCTGGCCCTGGCCGTCGACTACCGCGGCGCCGGCACCGTGGAGTTCCTCTACCACCCGGGCGAGAGGCTGTTCGCCTTCCTGGAGGTCAACACCCGCCTGCAGGTCGAGCACCCGATCACCGAGGTCACCACCGACGTCGACCTGGTCAAGGCGCAGCTGCACGTGGCCGCGGGCGGCCGCCTCGAGGGCGACGCGCCCGTCGAGACCGGCCACGCCGTCGAGGCCCGGCTCAACGCCGAGGACCCGGACCGCGACTTCGCGCCCTCGCCCGGCCGGATCGCCCTGCTGGCCCTGCCGGCCGGCCCGGGCATCCGCGTCGACACCGGCGTCGCGGAGGGCGACACCATCCCCGCCGACTTCGACTCGATGATCGCCAAGATCATCGCCTACGGCCGCACCCGCGACGAGGCGCTGGCCCGGCTGCGCACCGCCATGTCGTCCACGACGGTCGTCATCGAGGGTGGCTCGACGAACAAGAGCTTCATGCTCGACCTGCTCGACCAGCCCGAGGTCAAGGACGGCAGCGCCGACACCGGCTGGATCGACCGGGTCCGCGCCGAGGGCCGGCTGGTCCCGTCGCTGCACTCCGGCATCGCGCTCGTCGCCGCCGGCATCGAGGCCTACGAGGACGAGGAGCAGGTCGAGCGCGCCCGCCTCCTCGAGACCGCGCACGGCGGTCGCCCGCAGGTCCAGCACGAGGTCGGCCGCGCCGTCGACCTCAAGCTGCGGGGTACGACGTACCGCGTGACCGTCACGCAGACCGGGCCGCACCGGTTCCGCGTCGCGGTCGGGCCCGACGACGCCGCGCAGACGGTGGACGCCGAGGTCGAGCGCCTCGACGACTACCACAGCGTGCTGGTCGCCGCGGGCCGCCGCTACCGCCTCGTGACCGCCACCCACGGGCCGGTCCAGCTCGTCGAGGTCGAGGGCGTCACCCACCGGGTCAGCCGCGACGAGGGCGGCGTGCTCCGTGCCCCCGCCCCGGCGCTGGTCGTCGCCACCCCGGCGCAGGTCGGCGAGGACGTCGCCGAGGGCGCGCCGGTGCTGGTCCTCGAGAGCATGAAGATGGAGACGGTCCTCAACGCGCCGTTCGCGGCCAAGGTGCGCGAGCTGCTCGTCTCGGCGGGCAGCCAGGTGGAGACCGGCGCTCCGCTGGTCCGGCTGGAGCCGGTCGCCGACGAGGGCGACGCCGCCCCGGTCGTCGAGGAGGCCGCGGGCGTCGACCTCGACCTGCCCGTCGTCGGCGGCGCGGCCTCCGCGGAGGAGCGCGCCCGGCGCGGGCTCGCCGACCTCACCGCGATGCTGCTCGGCTTCGACGTCGACCCCCAGGACGAGGGCCGGATGCTCGCGGGCTACCTCGACGCGCGCGACGAGCTGACGGCCGCGGGCACGTCGTCCCTGGCCGCCGAGGTCGAGCTGCTCGGCATCTTCGCCGACTTCGCCGAGCTCAGCCGCAACCGCCCGGCCAGCGAGGAGGTGCACACCGAGAACCGCGTGCACAGCCCCCGCGAGCACTTCCACACCTACCTGCAGAGCCTCGACGTCGAGCGCGGCGGCCTCCCCGACGAGTTCCGCGCACGGCTCGCGAAGGTGCTCGCGCACTACGGCGTCACCGACCTCGACCGCACCGCGGAGCTCGAGGAGGCGGTGTTCCGCGCGTTCCTGGCCCAGCAGCGCTCGGCCCCCGACGTGCTCCTCGCCACCGCGCTGCTGCAGCGCTGGATCGACGAGGCGCCCCCCTCGGGGCCGCTGGAGGGCGAGGCCCGCACGGTCCTCGACCGGCTCGTGGTCGCCACCCAGCTGCGCTTCCCGGTCGTCGGCGACCTGGCCCGCAGCGTGCGGTTCCGCTGGTTCGACCAGCCGCTCGTCGACGAGGAGCGCACCAGCGTGCTCACCGGCGTCCGCGACGAGGTCGCGGCACTGGCGGCCGACCCGGACGCGCCGGACCGGGCCGCCAGGCTCGACGCGCTCGCCCGGATCCCCGAGCAGATCGTGCGCTTCCTGGCCGAGCGGCTCGCCCGCGGAGTCCCCGACCACGAGCCGATGCTCGAGGTGCTGATCCGCCGCCACTACCGCGAGCACGAGCTGCACGACCTCCGCTCCGAGCAGGTCGGCGGGCGCCCGTTCGCGATCGCCGACTACACCCTCGACGAGCGGCCCACCCACCTCGTCACGACGGTCGGCACGGTCGACGAGCTCGCGCCCGGCAGCTCCCTCGCCGAGGCCCTCGCCGAGCAGGTCGCGGCCCGCGGTGCCGGCGAGCAGGCCGTCGTGGACCTCTACCTGGGCTGGCCCGGTGAGCCCGGCTCGCCCGACGAGACCTCGGCCGAGCTGGCCCGCCTGCTGGGCGCGCTCCCCTTCGCCCACGAGGTACGACGGGTCGCGGTCGCGGTCTGCCCGGGGGAGGGCCGGCCGGTCTCGTACTTCTCGTTCCGCCCCGAGGACGCTGCCGGCGGGGGAGGCCTGCGCGAGGACGACCTCGTGCGCGGGCTGCACCCGATGGTCGGCCGCCGGCTCAACCTCTGGCGGCTGCGCGAGTTCGACGTCACGAGGCTCGAGGCCCCCGAGGACGTCCTGCTCTACCACTGCGTCGCGCCGGGCAACCCCGCCGACCAGCGCCTCGTCGCGCTCGCGCAGGTCCGCCAGCTGGCCGTCGTACGCGACGAGTCGGGGAAGGTGACCTCGTTGCCGCACGCGGAGCGCGCGGTGGCCAACTGCCTCGAGGCGATCAGGCGGGCGCGCACCGAGCGCGGGGCCGCCGGCTCCAAGCTCGACATGAACCACGTGTGGGTGCAGATCTGGCCGGTCATCGAGGCCGAGCTCGAGCAGCTCACCGCGCTGCAGCAGAAGATCGCCCCGCTCACGGTCGGCGCCGGCATCGAGGAGGTGCTGGCCCAGGGCGAGGTCGCCGGCGAGGACGGCACGCCCGTGCCGATCGCCGCGCGGTTCTCCTACCTGCCCGGCTCCGGCGTCGTCACGTCGGTGGAGGGGCCTCCCACCGAGCGCCTCAAGCCGCTCGACGACTACGCCCAGAAGGTGCTGCGCGCGCGGCGCCGCGGCACGGTCTACCCCTACGAGCTGCAGCGGATGGTGGCCGGCCCGGGCGGCTCGTTCACCGAGCACGACCTCGACGACACCGGGGCGCTCGTCCCCGTCGACCGCCCGCGCGGCCTCAACAAGGCCGGCATCATCGCCGGCGTGGTCAGCACGCCCACCGACCTGCACCCCGAGGGCATCCAGCGCGTGGTGCTCTCCGGCGACCCGACCCGGGCGCTGGGCGCGGTCTCGGAGGCCGAGTGCGCGCGGATCAACGCCGCGCTCGACCTCGCCGAGCGGATGCAGGTGCCCGTCGAGTGGTACGCCCTGTCCGCCGGCGCCCGGATCTCGATGGACTCCGGGACCGAGAACATGGACTGGGTTGCCCGCGGCCTCAAACGGATCATCGAGTTCACCCAGGCCGGCGGCGAGATCAACATCGTCGTCGCGGGCATCAACGTCGGCGCCCAGCCCTACTGGAACGCCGAGGCGACGATGCTCATGCACACCAAGGGCATCCTGGTGATGACGCCGGACAGCGCGATGGTGCTCACCGGCAAGCAGTCGCTGGACTTCTCCGGCGGCGTCTCGGCCGAGGACAACTACGGCATCGGCGGCTACGACCGGGTGATGGGCCCCAACGGGCAGGCGCAGTACTGGGCGCCCGACCTCGCCGGCGCGTACGACGTGCTGATGGCGCACTACCGGCACACCTACGTCGTGCCCGGAGAGGCGTCCCCGCGGCGCGCGCCGAGCTCCGACCCGATCGACCGCGACGTGACGACGTACCCGCACGACGTCGCGGACAGCGACTTCCGCACGGTCGGCGACATCTTCTCGGCCACGACCAACCCGGACCGCAAGAAGGCCTTCGACATCCGCACGCTGATGCGCGCGGTCGCCGACCAGGACCACCCGACCCTCGAGCGCTGGGCGGGCATGGCCGATGCGGACACGGCCGTCGTGCAGGACGCCCACCTCGGCGGCTGGCCGGTGCTGCCTGCTCGGCATCGAGTCGCGCAACGTGCCGCGGCGCGGGTTCCCGCCCGCCGACGGGCCGAGCACCTACACCGCGGGCACGCTGTTCCCGCGGTCCTCGAAGAAGGCCGCGCGGGCCATCAACGCGGCCAGCGGCAACCGCCCGCTGGTCGTGCTGGCGAACCTCTCCGGCTTCGACGGCTCGCCCGACTCGATGCGCAACCTGCAGCTGGAGTACGGCGCGGAGATCGGCCGGGCGGTCGTCAACTTCGACGGGCCGATCGTGTTCTGCGTGGTCTCGCGCTACCACGGCGGCGCGTTCGTGGTGTTCTCCAAGGCGCTGAACCCGCGGATGACCGTGCTGGCCGTCGAGGGCTCGTTCGCCTCGGTCATCGGTGGCGCGCCGGCCGCGGCGGTGGTGTTCGTCGCGCGAGGTCGACGGCCGCACCGCCGACGACCCGCGGGTGCGCGACCTGGAGGCCCGGCTCGGCCGCGGCCTCGGGCGCCGAGCGGGCCGGCCTCGCGACCGAGCTGGCCGAGCTGCGCGCCTCGGTGCGCGCCGAGAAGCTCGGCGAGGTGGCCGCGGAGTTCGACGCGCGTCCACAACATCCACCGGGCCGTCGAGGTCGGGTCGGTGGACGCCGTGATCGCGCCCGAGGAGCTGCGTCCGCGCATTATCGCCGCGATCGGGGGTCCTGCGCCTCTGGCGTGATCGCCCCTCGGGGGTGATCGTGGTCCGAAGCAGGGAGGACCCATGGACGCTCGGAGCCGGCTCGACCGGAGAACGACCATCCCGCGGCAGCGGCGGACCACCCGAGGGGTGGCAGCGGTCGTCGGGGTGGGCGAGGACCCGGGCGAGGCGGTGTCGTACGCCGCCCGCGAGGCGTCGTACCGCGGCGTCCCGCTCGAGCTGGTGCTGCCCCTGGTCGCCGAGGACGACAAGGCGCGGTGCCTGGCCCGGATGGACGAGGCCCTGGCCGTCGCGCGGCGCGCGTTCCCGCGGCTCGAGGTGCGGGTGCACCTCGGGGCGGCCGACCTGAGCAGCTGGCTGCGCCGCTCGGACCACCCCGTCGACCTGGTGGTCCTCGGCAAGGGCGAGGCAGCCGTGGTCGCGCGGATGTCGGGCGAGGCCGCCGAGGGCGAGCGGGCGCTGCTGGCCGGCTGCCAGGTCGTCGTGGTCTGAGGACCGGCGCGGCGCAACGCGTCGTTCACGACCCCGTCACCACTGGGGTCTTGTGAGGGTGGCGCCCGGCGGCGCAGACTGGCCGGACGGTCGCGCACGCCGTCTCGCGTGCGCGGGAGTCCGCCTCCACGGAGTTGGTGACCATGGCCCACGGCACGCCCGACCTCATGCCCGTCCTGTCGCGGGGCAAGCACCGCAACCCGAGGAAGGGCGCGTGCTTCATGGAGCTCGCCTCCTACCTCGCCGGCGAGACCTGGTCGGACCACCCCCGCTGCACGCACGCGCTGCTCGCCTCGCTGGCGCGCGACATCAACGACCACGTCAGCGACGCCGCGCGCTCTCGCCTGGCGCCGCTGATCCCCGAGGTCATCGGGCTCACCGGCGACGACCCGCGGGTGGACGCGTGGATCGCGCGCGAGGCGGCGCTGGCCGCGCTGCCGGTGACCGCGGCCGAGCGGCAGGGCGTCGCAGCCGTCGGGCTGCTGCGCTGCGAGCGGGTGCTGGCAACGCCCTCGAGGGCCGCGCCCGCACCACGTCGACCCGCGCACGCCAGGAGGCGCTCGACGCCGTCCCGCACGCGCGGGACTGGGCCCGCGGGTTCACCGCCCTCGGCTGGGGGAGCGCGGCCAGCTTCTCCAAGCGCAGCGCGCCGGCGATCGTGCACTCGGCCGTGTCCGGCATCGCCGCGTCGGTCGGCTCGCCCACAGGCCCGTCCCCGACGACGTCCTGGTCGACCTGCTCGAGCGCACGATCATGCTGTGCCGCGACGTGGTTCGCACGCACGGCAGCCGCCGACCTGCCCTCCGACCGGTGGGCCGAGGCCGCGGCCATGACCCGCCGCTAGCGGTTCAGGGGAGCCAGGCCTCCAGCCGCACCAGCGCCTCCGCCACGTCGGCGGGCGTGCCGGCGAACGACAGCCGCACGAAGCGGTTGCCGGCCTCGGTGTCGAAGTCGACGCCGGGCGCGGTGGCGATGCCGGTGTCGGCGAGCAGCCGGTGGCACAGTGCCATCGAGTCGTCGGTGAGGTGGCCGACGTCGGCGTAGACGTAGAACGCGCCGTCGGCGGGGGCGAGCCGGTCGATCCCGAGCCGGGGCAGCCCGTCGAGCAGCAGGCGCGCGGTTCTCGGCGTAGCGGGCGACGTGCCCGTCGCACTCGGCGTACGACGCCTCGGTGAACGCCGCGACGGCCGCGTGCTGCGCGAGCGCCGGGCGGGCAGATCGTGAAGTTGCCGGTGAGCACGTCGACCGGGCGCCGCAGCCGCTCCGGCACGAGCATCCAGCCGATCCGCCAGCCGGTCATCGAGAAGTACTTCGAGAACGAGTTGAACACCACCGCCTCGCGCGAGGTCTCCCAGGCCGAGGAGTGCAGCGGCGGGGCGGCGTACTCGATGCCGTGGTAGATCTCGTCGCTGATCAGCTGCACGCCGTGCGCCTCGCACCACGACGCCAGCGCGGCGAGCTCGCCGGGCGCGAGCATCGTGCCCGGTCGGGTTGGCCGGGCTGGCGACCACCAGGCCGCTGCACCGGCTCGTCGAGCGCCTCGAGCATCGCCACCGTCGGCTGGAAGCGGGTGCTCCGGGCCGGTCGGCAGCTCGACCACCTCGCAGCCGAGGGCGGTGAGCACGTTGCGGTAGCAGGGGTAGCCCGGCCGCGCGATCGCCACCCGGTCGCCGGCCTCGAAGGCGGCCAGGAACGCCAGCAGGAAGCCGCCGGACGAGCCCGGTCGTGACCACCACGTCGTCGAGGGACACGTCGAGGCCGTGCATCCGCCGGTGGTGGCCGGCGATCGCCTCGCGCAGCTCGGGGATGCCGGGCGCGACCGTGTAGCCGAGGACGTGCTCGTCGAGCGCCCGCTTGGCGGCCTCGCGCACCGGCGACGGGCGCCGGCGTCGACGGCTGGCCGGCGACCAGGTTGAGCAGGTCGCCGTGGCTGCGGCCCGCGCGGCGGCCGCGGCGGCGAGCAGGTCCATCACGTGGAAGGGCGGTACGGCGGCGCGGCTCGCGACCCGGAACCGGTCGGTGGTGGGGGGCACCGCGCCCACGGTAGCCGCGTGCCGATCCTCCCATCGGGCTATGGCGCGGACCACCCCGGCACGACAGCGTGGACCCAGCGGGTCCGTGCCGTCGGGCCCCGCCCTCGGTCGCGGCCGTCCTCGTCCATCCCCCGGCGAGGGCGGCCGCTCCGACCGTCCGACCACTAGGATGGGCGTTTTGTCGACCCCCGACACGCCGAGGTGGCCGTGAGCTTCGACGCCCACGAGATGGACACCGTCCTGCTGGTGGGCGCGGCCGTCATGCTGGTGGCGATCCTGGCGGTCCGGCTGTCGGTGCGCGCCGGTCTCCCCAGCCTGCTGGTCTACCTGCTGATGGGCGTGCTGCTCGGCGAGTCCGGGCTGGGCATCGGGTTCGAGGACGCCGACGTCGCGCACGCGCTGGGCTTCGCCGCGCTGGTGCTGATCCTGGCCGAGGGCGGCCTGACCACGCAGTGGGCCGAGATCCGGCCGGCCATGCGGCTCGGCGTCTCGCTGGCCACCCTCGGCGTCGCGGTCAGCGTCGCGGTGATGGCGGTCGGGGCGCACTTCCTGTTCGGGCTGGACTGGCAGCTGGCCGTGCTGCTCGGCGCGGTCACCTCGCCGACCGACGCCGCGGCGGTGTTCTCGGTGCTGCGGCGGGTGCCCGCTGCCGCGCCGGCTGACCGGCGCGCTGGAGGCGGAGTCCGGCCTCAACGACGCGCCGACGGTGCTGCTGGTGACGCTGGTCAGCACCGGCGCGGCCCTCGACCACGGCGTGCTCGGGTTCGTCGGCATCGTCGCCTACGAGCTCGCTGGCGGCGTGGTCTGCCGGTCTGCTGGTCGGCTTCGGCGGCGCCTGGGTGATGCGCCGGGTCGCGCTGCCGTCCTCGGGCCTCTACCCGCTCGCGGTGCTGGCGCTGACCGTCCTCGCGTACGCCGGCACGGCGGCCCTGCACGCCTCGGGCTTCGCCGCCGTCTACACCGCCGCCCTCGTGCTCGGCAACAGCGAGCTGCCGCACCGCGCCGCGACCCGGTCGTTCTCCGAGGGGGTCGCCTGGCTGGCGCAGATCGGGCTGTTCGTGATGCTCGGCCTGCTGCGTCTCGCCCGAGCGGATCGCGCTGCGCACGTGGTGGTCGCGGCGCTGGCCGGGCTGCTGCTGACGTTCGTCGCCCGGCCGCTGTCGGTGCTGGCCTGCGCTCTGCGCGCACCGGATGTCCGCGCGCGAGCAGGTGTTCGTGTCGTGGGCCGGGCTGCGCGGCGCCGTACCCATCGTGCTGGCCACGATCCCGCTCGCCGAGGGGGTGAGCGGCGCCGAGCGAGCTGTTCGACATCGTCTTCGTGATGGTCGTGCGTCTCCACGCTCGTGACCGGCCCGACGCTGCCGTGGGTGGCGGCCCGGCTCGGGGTGATCGCAGCGCGGCGAGGCCCGCGACCTCGACGTCGAGGCGGCGCCCGCTGGAGCGGATCGCGGCCGACCTGCTCCAGGTCAACATCACCCGCCGGTCGCGGCTGCACGGCGTCGAGGTCGGCGAGCTGCGGCTGCCGGTCGGGGCGTCGGTGTCGCTGGTGGTCCGCGACGGGCAGACGCTGGTGCCCGACCAGCGCACCGTGCTGCGGCGCGGCGACGACCTGCTCGTGGTCACCCCGCGCAAGGTCCGCGAGCAGACCGAGGACCGGCTGCGGGCGGTGTCGCTGCGGGGCCGGCTGGCCGACTGGCTCGACGGCCCGGCGACCAGGCGTGAGCGGCTAGCCCGCGGCGCCGCTGCTCGGCGACGGGATCGGCACGCAGACCGACGACGCTTGCGCCACGACGAGGACCCGCGGCGCCTTGGCCAGCTTGCGGAAGTCGTTGCCCACCACGACGTCGACGCCGGGGCCGAGGTCCTGGCTCGGACGACGCGGACCGTGGTACCCGCGCCCGAACTGGCGGGCGACCAGCCGGGCCGCCGGGTCGTTCCGCTGCGGTCGTCCACACCTGGACCGGCCCACCTTGGTGTCGGCGGGGGCGTTGCCGCCTCGCCGCGGCGGAAGCCGCGTCGGTCGAGCGCGTCAGGGTCTGTCGGCCAGGCCCGACCGGGTGCCGCCGTTGAAGACGCTGACCTGGACCTGGCGCGGCGCGGATCCGCTGGCCCTTCTTCACGGTCCGGTCGACGCAGGTCGGCGTGGTGGCGGCTGTCGTCATCCTTGCCGGACGGGCGCGAACAGCGCCTTGGCCCCGAGCACCCCGCCGACGACGAGGATGCCGACCAGCACGGCAGGGTGACCGCGGTCGTCAGGTGTCGTCGTCGCATGGTCGGCTCAGCCTGCCACCGTGTGCACCCGGGCGTGCAGCACCTGTCGCTGCTGGAGGGCCGCGCGCAGCGCGCGGTGCAGCCCGTCCTCGAGGTAGAGGTCGCCGTGCCACTCCACGACGTGGGCGAACAGGTCGCCGAAGAACGTGGAGTCCTCGTCGAGCAGGGCCGCGAGCTGGAGGGTGTCCTTGGTGGTGACCAGCTCGTCGAGCCGCACCTGGCGCGGGGCAGCGCGGCCCAGTCCCGCGGGGCGAGCCCGTGCTCGGGGTAGGGCTGCCCGTCGCCGACGCGCTTGAAGATCACGCCGGCACAGCATAGGTGGCTGCGCGCGGGCCGCTAGCGGTGCGAGGGCCATGACCGGCAGCGTGCCACCGATGAGCGCGCCCGACGCCGGTCAGCGCCCCGACCGCGGCCGACCCGTCGTCGAGCGGTCCGCCGGCTACGCGTTCGAGGGGCCGGCGCTCGAGCTCGGCGGGCTGATGCTCGACGCCGACCACCTCGCCGACGTGCCCGTGCGGATCCCGCTCGGCATGCTCAACCGGCACGGCCTGGTCGCCGGGCGCGACCGGCACCGGCAAGACCAAGACCCTGCAGCTGCTGGCCGAGCAGCTCTCGGCGCAGGGCGTCCCGGTGTTCGCCGCCGACATCAAGGGCGACCTGTCCGGCCTCTCCACGCCCGGGCGCGCAGAACCCCAAGGTCACCGAGCGCGCCGCGTCGGTCGGGCAGCAGTGGGCGGCGACCGGCTTCCCGGTGGAGTACTTCGCCCTCGGCGGCGAGGGCACCGGCATCCCGCTGCGCGCGACGATGACGTCGTTCGGGCCGACCCTGCTGGCCAAGGTGCTCGGCCTCAACGACACCCAGGAGTCCTCGCTCGGCCTGGTCTTCCACTACGCCGACCGGGCCGGGCTGCCGCTGCTCGACCTCGCCGACCTGCGTGCGGTCGTGCAGCACCTCACCTCCGACGAGGGCAAGGCCGACCTCAAGGACCTCGGCGGGCTGTCGTCGGCCACCGCCGGGGTGATCCTGCGCGAGCTGATCGCGCTTCTCCGACCAGGGCGCCGACGCGTTCTTCGGCGAGCCCGAGTTCGACACCCGCGACCTGATCCGCACCGCTCCGGACGGCCGCGGCCTGATCTCGCTGGTCGAGCTGCCCAACCTGCAGGACCGGCCGGCGGTGTTCTCCACGTTCCTGATGTGGCTGCTGGCCGACCTCTTCCACGACCTGCCCGAGCTCGGCGACCCCGAGAAGCCGAGCCTGGTCTTCTTCTTCGACGAGGCGCACCTGCTGTTCGCCGACGCCTCCAAGGACTTCCTCCAGTCGATCACCCAGACCGTGCGGCTGATCCGGTCCAAGGGCGTCGGCGTCTTCTTCGTGACGCAGAGCCCGACCGACGTACCCGACGAGGTGCTGGCCCAGCTCGGCTCGCGCGTCCAGCACCAGCTGCGCGCGCACACCCCCAACGACGCCAAGGCGCTCAAGGCGACCGTCAACACCTACCCCAAGTCGCGCGTACGACGACCTCGGCGAGGTGATCACCGGGCTCGGCATCGGCGAGGCCGTCGTGACCGTGATGAACGAGCGGGGCGCGCCGACGCCCGTCGCCTGGACGCGGCTGCGCGCGCCCGAGTCGCTGATGGGACCGGCCGACCCGGCGGCGATGACGGCGGCCGTGGACGGCCTCGTCGCTGACGCCGAAGTACGCCGAGGCGTCGACCGCGAGTCGGCCCGCGAGATGCTCGCCGCCCGGCTCGAGGCCGGGGCGGCCGCCGCGCGCGAGCAGGAGGCCGCGTCGCAGAAGGGCGGAGCCACCAAGGGCGAACCGGCGGACGGGCACCTGTCCTACCCCCGGGGCAGCCGCTCGACCACGCGCAGGAAGCCGGCCTCGGACGGTGGCATGGTCGGCGACATCATGAAGTCGCCGATGGCGCGCGACCTCGTGCGGACCGCGGCCCGCGAGATCGTCCGCGGCGTCTTCGGGGTCGGGCGCCGGCGCCGCTGAGCCTCGGCCTAGGGCCGGTGACGACGTGCCGGCAGGGACAGCAGGTAGACCAGCAGGAGCAGCAGCGCCCAGGGGACGCTGTCGGCGTCGGCCCGGGTCACCAGCACGAAGGCGCCCATGAACAGCGCCAGCTCGACCCCGGCCCGAGCCGGGTCGCGCAGCCGGTGCCCGGACCGTGGCGCCACCCATCGTCCCCACACGAGGGCCGCCGCCACGGGGAGCAGCACCGCGAGAAGTGCTGCTGTCACCGTGCCTGCTGCTGCGTGCCAGCCTCCCCAGGCCAGCGCCAGCAGCATCCCGAGCTCCGCCAGCAGGCGGAGCCCGAGAAGAAGTGTCGTTCCTGCATCCTTCCCGTCGCCTGTGCCGTCTGTGTCCTCGGGCGGTCGCGTCACCCGCCCATTCTGAACGGAGCGGTCAGGCGCACCACCGCACGGCGTCGACCGCGAAGTCGGCGGGCGCGTGCACGCCTGCGAGGTCGGGACGCTCCCGCAGCAGGGCCGCGAGGTCGCGCGAGCGCGCGGCCGCCCGTCGCTGCTGCGCCGCGACCAGCCGCTGCGCCCTCGTCCGCTCGGCGACCTCGTCGGCCGGTGCGCGGGTCTCCTGCATCTGTGCGGTCATCTCGGCGGCTCCCAGGACGATGGTGAGTCGGACAGGTCCATCCTGGCGGAGGCATGATTCGGGATGGTTACGTCGTGTGACAGGCAGTTGAACTCTGCACTGTCCGCACTCAGCGACGGAGCAGGTCGAGCCGGCGCAGCGCCCACCAGACCGTGAAGGCGTCCTCGGGCCGGTCGAGGTGCAGGCCGGTCGCGTCGCCGAACGTGCGCAGCCGGTAGCGCATCGTGTTGCGGTGCACGAACAGCGCCTCGGCCGCGACGTCGACGCTGCCGCGGGCCTCGAACCAGGCCCGCAGGGTGTCGACGGCCGCGTCGCGACGCCCCGCCTCGAGGTGGCCGAAGCACCGCTCCACGAAGCGGTCGCCGAGCTCGGGCATCTCCACCACCGGGCGCAGCAGCTGGACGTCGTCGGCGTGCTGGGGCCGCTCGATCCCGAAGGCGACGGCGAGCTCCCAGGCCTGGGCCGCCCCGTCGAAGGAGTGGCGCAGCTCGTGCAACGGCGCCAGGTCGCCGTACCCGACGGGCACGCCCCACGGCTCCAGCGGCAGCGCGGGCACGAGCGCCACGAGGCGGCCGCTGGCGCGGTCGACGTACGTCGCGGGGAGGCGGTCGCGACGCTCGTCGCGCAGCGCCTCGGGCGACCTTCCGGGCTCACCGGCGAGGACCACCCGGAACCGCTCGCCCGGCGCGAGACCGAGCTCGGCGCCGGCCGCCGCCACCGCCTCGGGACGCAGGTCGCCGCGCACGAGCCGTCGCAGCACGAGCTCCTCCGGCAGGCCGCGGTGCCGGTCCGGGTCGTCGAGGTACGCCCGGTGCCCGGCCGCCAGCGCCGCGGCCGCGTCGTCGCAGTGCACCCAGATCGCCCGGGTCAGCTCGAGCGTCGAGTGCGAGTCCACCCCGCGCCGCCGGGCCCGGTCGATCACGGTGTCCACCGAGACGCGGGCGACCACCCGGAACCCGGCGAGCAGCGCGTCGACGTCGACCCCCTGCTCGGCCCGGAGCGCGCCGATGCTGCGCAGGGTGTCGCTCTCGAGACCGCCGCGGTCGACGCCGCTGCGGATCGCGTCGGACGCCAGCGCGAGCGCGCCCGCGACGTCGTCGCGCATGGTCGCCTCGTCCACGGCGGCGAACACCGGCACCTCCGCGCGCACCTCCGCCACCGCATCGTCGACGACCAGGTCGACGAACAGGTCGTCCAGCAGGTCCGCCACCACCCGCTGGAGCTCGGGGCTCAGCGGCGGGTGGGGTGGGACCAGGTCCTCGGGCATGGCGCCTCGGGCTCTCCTCGGTTGTGCGTCGGAACAACCCCGATCCAGCAAGTTTGGACCATGGACAGTGTCCTCGGGAACGGCCCGCCCCCATCCTGGGTAAAGGGTCCTTGCGACCTCTCGCGGTGCGCGACCACGTCCCCCAGTTCGTCGCGTCCGCCTCTGCCACGGCTCCAGGGTCCCCCCGGCCTGTCGAGCCGCGGCAGGCTCGTGCCTGTCCCGGGAGGGGACGGGCACGGCATCGACGGCGTCCCGGTTCCCCCCACCGGGACGCCGTCCGCCGTTCCGGAGCCGGTCGACGCGGCGGCAGACCGTGCGTCCGGGCCGTGCCCAGGTCGGGCCTGGTCAGGCATGGCGGAGGATAGGGGATTCGAACCCCTGAGGGCGTTAACCCAACCCGCTTTCCAAGCGAGCGCCATAGGCCACTAGGCGAATCCTCCGCCGGAGAGGGTACTAGTCGCACGCTGTGTTGTTGAAATCCAGGTCGAGCAGGCGCCGACTTGGGCGCCGTACGGCGTCTCGCCTAGACTCCCTGCCAACCCCCCGTGCGGCGGCATCTCGCCCAACTCCCCCAGGGCCGGAAGGCAGCAAGGGTCAGTGAGCTCTGTCGGGTGCGCGGGGGGCCTTCTGCTGTCCGGACCCGGTCGGACAGGGGTCGGGAGGGGCCGCCCGACCGCCCTGTCGGCTGTCGGCGGGGCTGGTTAGGGTTCAGGCGTGGAAGCACCCCTAGCGCTCTACCGCCGCTACCGGCCGGAGACGTTCGCCGAGGTCATCGGTCAGGACCACGTCACGGCTCCGCTGCGGGCCGCGCTCAACAACAACCGGGTCAACCACGCCTACCTCTTCTCCGGGCCGCGCGGCTGCGGCAAGACCACCAGCGCCCGGATCCTGGCGCGCTGCCTCAACTGCGAGCAAGGCCCCACCGACAGCCCGTGCGGCGTGTGCCGCTCGTGCACCGACCTGGCGCGCGGCGGCCCGGGCTCCATCGACGTGATCGAGATCGACGCGGCCAGCCACGGCGGCGTGGATGACGCGCGCGACCTGCGCGAGCGGGCGTTCTTCGCGCCGGTGAGCAGCCGCTACAAGGTCTACATCATCGACGAGGCGCACATGGTCACCACGCAGGGCTTCAACGCCCTGCTCAAGCTCGTCGAGGAGCCGCCCGAGCACCTCAAGTTCGTGTTCGCGACCACCGAGCCGGAGAAGGTCATCGGCACGATCCGGTCGCGGACCCACCACTACCCCTTCCGGCTCATCCCGCCGCGGACCCTGTCGGACTACCTCCGCGAGCTGTGCACCCTCGAGGGCGTCGCGGTCGACCCGGCGGCCCTGCCGCTGGTGGTGCGGGCGGGCGGCGGCTCGGCCCGGGACACCCTGTCGGTGCTCGACCAGCTGATGGGCGGGGCGGGTCCCGAGGGGGTCACCTACGAGCTCGCCACCGGGCTGCTCGGGTTCACCCCGGACTCGCTGCTCGACGAGGTCGTCGACGCGTTCGCCGCCTCCGACGGGGCGACGGTCTTCGGGGTCGTCGACAAGGTCATCGAGACCGGGCAGGACCCGCGCCGGTTCACCGAGGACCTGCTGCGCCGGCTGCGCGACCTGGTGATCATCGCGGCCGTGCCCGACGCCTCGGCGACGGGTCTGATCGACGTGCCGGAGGACCAGGGCGAGCGGCTGATGGCGCAGTCGGCCCGGTTCGGTCGGGCCGACCTCGGCCGGGCCGCCGAGCTCGTCGCCGACGGACTCATGGAGCTCAAGGGCGCGACGGCGCCGCGGTTGCTGCTCGAGCTGATCTGCGCGCGCGTGCTGCTCCCCGGAGCCGACCACGACACCCGCGGGGTGATGGCGCGCCTGGACCGCATCGAGAAGCGGATGTCGATCGAGGGCACGCCGAGCGCCGCGGCGGCCCCGCCCTCCGACCGCCCGGTGCCGGCCGCTCCGGCCGCTCCTGTCGTGCCCGACCCGGCCACGACCGGGACCTCCGTGCCCGAGACCGCTGTGCCTGACACGTCCGCGTCCGAGACGTCCGCACCCGAGACGTCCGCACCCGAGCCGTCCGCACCCGAGACGTCCGCGCCCGAGACGTCTGCCCCGGCCGGACCGGCCGAGCCAGGGGACGCTGCCCCCGAGCCGGAGGAGTCCTCGCAGCCCGAGGCCGCACGGTCCGAGCCGACGCAGCCCGAGGCCGCACGGCCCGATCCGGCCCCGGCGACACCTCCCGCGACCGCGGCGTCAGCGGCGTCCGTGGGGGGCGGCACGTCCGGAGGCCTCGGCCTCGTCGACGTACGCCGGCTGTGGCCCGACCTGCTGGAGGCGGTCAAGCTCAAGCGCCGCTACACCTGGATCCTGCTCAGCCAGAACGCACAGGTCGCTGCGGTCGACGACGCGACGCTCACGGTGGCGCTCGTCAACGCGGGCGCGCGCAACTCCTTCAGCAGCGGCGGCAGCGAGGAGATCCTGCGGCAGGCGGCGATCGACGTGATCGGGCACGACTGGCGGATCGAGGCGATCGTCGACCCCTCGGCGCAGCCCGGGGCGGAGGCACCGATCACCGTCACCCGCCCGGCCGTGCGCGACGCCGCGCCGGCCGGCGGCCCGCCACGCTCCGACCGGGCCCCGGCGCCGTCGGCCGTGCCGCCGTCGCAGGCGCCGACCGCGCCGCCGGACTGGGTGACCGGCGCCGCGCCCGACGCACCGCCCGCCGAGCCCGGACCCGGCGCGGCACCGGCGGAGCCGGCGCCCCGCACGCCCGTCGACCCGGCCGCGCTCGCGCACGCCCGGGGGGCCATCCAGGACACCCGGCCCGCGGGCAGCCCGCGCCAGCAGGGCGCCGCACCCTCCGACGAGGACGCCGACCGCGACGACCCGGACGCCGACGAGCACGCCCTCGGCGGGGCCGAGCTCCTCGAGAGGGAGCTCGGTGCGAGCATCATCGAGAAGATCCAGCACGACTGAACCGCCCCGCCCACCCGAGACCCAGGCACCGCGAACCACCGGAGAGACACCATGACCGAGAGCCAGAACCCGTTCGGCGAGGGCGGCTTCGACCTGCAGTCGCTGCTCGCGCAGGCCCAGCAGATGCAGGAGCAGATGGTCTCCGCCCAGCAGGAGCTCGAGGCGCTCACCGTCGAGGGCACGGTCGGCGACGGCCTGGTCGTGGCCACCCTCAACGGCGCCGGCGAGCTCGTCGGCGTCCGCATCCGCAAGGACTCCTTCGACCCGTCCGACACCGAGGACCTCGAGGACCTGATCGTGGCGGCCTACCGAGACGGCAAGGCCAAGGTCGAGGCGGTCGCGGCCGAGAAGCTCGGCCCCCTCGCGGGCGGCCTGGGCGGTGGCGGTTCCGAGAGCCCGTTCGGCGGCTCCGGGCCCGCGCTCGGGTTCTGATGTACGAAGGTGTCGTCCAGGACCTCATCGACGAGCTGGGCCGGCTGCCCGGCGTGGGGCCCAAGAGCGCGCAGCGGATCGCGTTCCACCTCCTGCAGGCCGACCCCGTCGACGTACGCCGGCTCGCGGACGTGCTCGTCGAGGTCAAGGAGCGGGTGCGCTTCTGCGCGATCTGCGGCAACGTCGCGGAGGAGGAGACCTGCCGGATCTGCCGCGACCCCCGCCGCGACCAGACCTACCTCTGCGTGGTGGAGGAGTCCAAGGACGTCGTCGCGATCGAGCGCACCCGGGAGTTCCGCGGTCGCTACCACGTCCTCGGCGGCGCGATCTCGCCGATCGACGGCATCGGGCCCGACGACCTGCGGATCCGCGAGCTGATGACCCGGCTCGCCGACGGCGTGGTGACCGAGGTGATCCTGGCGACCGACCCCAACCTCGAGGGCGAGGCGACAGCGACCTATCTCACGCGGCTGCTGCGACCCATGGGGTTGCGCGTGACGCGACTTGCGAGTGGACTGCCTGTTGGTGGAGATCTGGAGTACGCCGACGAGGTGACTCTCGGACGTGCTTTCGAAGGGAGACGATCGGTCGATGACTGACCAGCTGACGGGACCGCAGGCCGACCTGCCCGACGAGAGCGCCCTCGCCAGCGACCTCGAGGACTTCGCCCAGCAGATCGCCGACCAGGTCACGAGCTTCCTGCTCGCGCTGCGGGCGATCTCCCGCGGCGAGGCGACCGGCGGCCAGGCCGTCTCCCTGCTGCTGCTCGAGGTCAGCCAGGTGCTGCTCGCGGGCGGCCGGCTCGGCGTGCACGAGGACTTCCAGCCGGCCGACGAGTACGAGCCGGACGCCGGCCCCGACCCCGACCTCGACGCCATGCGGCTGCGGCTCGCCGTGCTGCTCGAGAGCGTCGACGCCTACACCGAGGTCTTCGACCCCTACGTCGACCCGCCGGAGATCATGTCGTCGCTGCTCTCCGACGACCTCACCAGCATCGCCACGGCACTCGCGCACGGGCTGCAGCCACCACGCGGCCGGCCGCGTCGACGAGGCGCTGTGGTGGTGGCAGTTCTCCTACGTCGCCTCCTGGGGCACCGAGGCCAGCGGGGTGCTGCGCGCACTGCAGTCCGTGGTCTCCCACGACCGGCTCGATGCGGAGTTCGAGAGCGAGCAGGAGCAGGTCGCGGCCGCCGACGAGTTCCTCGACACCGCAAGATCTTGACCTGAGCGCCTGGTCGAGGCGCCTCCGCGGAGATCCTCCGGCCGGGCAACGTCTTGCCATCCGTCGTGACCGGTCGGCCCGCAGCGCGGCTCGGTAGGATCACCGGGACACGTCTGCCCCGATCCGAAGGCCGAGGCAGCACCGTGGGCATAGTCGTGCAGAAGTACGGCGGCTCCTCCGTCGCCGACGCCGACGGCATCAAGCGCGTGGCCCAGCGGATCGCTGGACGCCAAGCGGGCCGGCAACGACGTCGTCGTGGTCGTCTCGGCGATGGGCGACACCACCGACGAGCTGATCGACCTCGCCCAGCAGGTCTCCCCGCTGCCCGCCGGGCCGCGAGCTGGACATGCTGCTCACCGCGGGCGAGCGGATCTCGATGGCGCTGCTCGCCATGGCGATCGGCAACCTCGGCCAGGAGGCGCGCTCGTTCACCGGCAGCCAGGCCGGCGTGATCACCGACTGCACGCACGGCAAGGCCAAGATCATCGACGTCACCCCGGGCCGGATCGAGCAGGCGCTCGAGCAGGGCGCGGTCGCGATCGTGGCCGGCTTCCAGGGCGTCAGCCAGGACACCAAGGACATCACCACGCTGGGCCGCGGCGGCTCGGACACCACGGCGGTCGCGCTGGCGGCGGCGCTGCAGGCCGACGTCTGCGAGATCTACAGCGACGTCGACGGGGTGTTCACCGCCGACCCGCGGATCGTGCCCACGCGCCCGCAAGCGGGACCGCATCTCCTACGAGGAGATGCTCGAGATGGCGGCGTGCGGGGCCAAGATCCTGCACCTGCGCTGCGTGGAGTACGCCCGCCGCTACGACATGCCGATCCACGTGCGCTCCTCGTTCAGCCAGCAGCACCGGCACCTGGATCACCGACGAGAAGGATGACGAGATGGAGCAGGCGATCATCGCGGGCGTCGCCCACGACCGCAGCGAGGCCAAGATCACCGTGGTCGGCGTGCCCGACAAGGTCGGCGAGGCCGCCCGGATCTTCGAGGCGCTCGCCGACGCCGCAGGTCAACCTCGACATGGTCGTGCAGAACGTCTCCGCCGCGTCCACCAACCTCACCGACATCTCCTTCACGCTGCCCCGCGACGACGGCCAGACCGCGATGTCGGCGCTCGCCCGGATCAAGGACGAGGTCGGCTACGACTCGCTGCTCTACGACGACCAGATCGGCAAGGTCTCGCTGATCGGCGCGGGCATGCGGTCGCACCCGGGCGTCACGGCGCGGTTCTTCTCCGCGCTGGCCGCCGCGGGCGTCAACATCGAGATGATCTCCACCTCCGAGATCCGGATCTCGGTGATCGTCGACGAGGGCCAGGTCGACGACGCGGTCGCCGCCACCCACACCGCGTTCGACCTGGACTCCGACGAGGTCGAGGCCGTCGTCTACGGCGGGACCGGCCGATGAGCGCGCGTCCGGGCGTCCGCATCGGCATCGTCGGCGCCACCGGCCAGGTCGGCGCCGTGATGCGCCGGCTCCTGCTCGAGCGCGGCTTCCCGGTCGCCGAGATCCGCTTCTTCGCCTCCGCCCGCTCGGCCGGCACGACGCTCGAGTTCGGCGGGCGCGAGGTCGTCGTCGAGGACGCCGCGACCGCCGACCCCTCGGGCCTCGACATCGCGCTGTTCTCGGCCGGTGGCGACGACGTCGCGGGCGCTCGCGCCGAGGTTCGCCGCGGCCGGCGCCGTCGTGGTCGACAACTCCTCCGCGTGGCGGATGGACCCCGACGTGCCGCTGGTCGTCAGCGAGGTCAACCCGGACGCCGTACGCCGAGGCCCGCAAGGGGATCATCGCCAACCCGAACTGCACCACGATGGCCGCGATGCCGGTGCTCAAGCCGCTGCACGACGAGGCCGGGCTGGTGCGGCTGGTGGTCAGCACCTACCAGGCGGTCTCCGGCAGCGGGCTCGCCGGCGTCGACGAGCTCGCCGGCCAGGTCGCCGCCGTCGGCGACCGCGGCGCCGCTGCTCACCCACGACGGCGCGGCCGTCGCGCTGCCCGCGCCGGCGAAGTACGTCCGCCCGATCGCGTTCAACGTGCTGCCGATGGCCGGCTCGGTCGTCGACGACGGCAGCGACGAGACCGACGAGGAGCAGAAGCTCCGCAACGAGAGCCGCAAGATCCTCGGCATCCCCGACCTGCGGGTCTCCGGCACCTGCGTGCGGGTGCCGGTCTTCACCGGGCACTCGCTGTCGATCAACGCCGAGTTCGCGTCGGCGCTGTCGGCCAAGCGGGCCACCGAGATCCTCGCGGACGCGCCGGGCGTGCGGCTGTCCGACGTGCCGACGCCGCTGCAGGCGGCCGGCCGGGACCCGAGCTTCGTGGGCCGGATCCGCCAGGACCCGGGCGTGGACGGCGAGCGCGGGCTGGCGCTGTTCGTCACCGGCGACAACCTCCGCAAGGGCGCCGCGCTCAACGCCGTGCAGATCGCCGAGCTCCTCGTCGACGCCCGCTGAGGCTCACGCCAGGTAGTCGAGCCGGGTCATCATCCCGGCCTCGGCGTGGTAGGCGTTGTGGCAGTGCACCATCCACCGCCCCGGGTTGTCGGCGAGCAGGTCGACGTCCGCGCCGGCCATCGGCGGCACCAGCAGGGTGTCCTTGCGGGGACCGGCGCCGCCGGCTGCGCCGAGCTGGAACGTGTGGCCGTGCACGTGCACCGGGTGGGGCATCATCGTCCGGTTGCGGACCCGCAGGCGCGTCGTGTGCCCCTGCCGGACGGTCAGCGGCCGGGTGTGCTCGTAGGTGCGGCCGTTGATGGTCCACACGTAGTCGCCACTCCCGCCACCGAGCACGAGGTCCTGCACGGTGTCCGGTGGGGCCGCGGGCAGGGCCGCCCCCGCGCCGACGGTCAGGTCGGCGACTGTCGTGCGGGTGGTGGCCAGCTCGCCGGGCACGAACGTCGCCGCCGGGACCGTGCCCGTGCCCGTGCGCACCAGCGCCCGCGCCAGGCCGGCCTTCCCGACCGGGCGCGCCACCAGCGGGAACACCCCGTCGGTCAGGCGCACCACGACGTCGTACCTCTCGCCCATGCCGAGGCGCAGCGCCGAGGTCGAGTACGGCGCGACCGGGTAGCCGTCCGTGTGGGTGACCTCCAGCCGGTGTCCCGCCAGCGCCACGTCGAAGACCGTGTCTGCGCCGGCGTTGAGCAGCCGTAGCCGGACCCGGCGTCCGGGGCGCGACCGCAGCACGTCGGGGTCGCGCGGCGCCCGGCCGTTGATGAGCAGCAGCGGGTAGTCGACGTCGCCACCCATCCCGCCCATGCCGCCCATGCCGCCCATGCCGGTGTGGCCGCCGGCGGCCCGCAGACCGGCGAGGATCTCCTCGGGCGACGGGCCGATCCCGTCGGTCCAGTCGTCCAGCACGACCACCCACTCCTCGTCGTAGTCACCCGGCTCGTGCGGGTCGGCGACCAGGAACGGCGCGTAGAGGCCGCGGTCGAGCTGCAGCCCCGAGTGCGGGTGCAGCCAGTGCGTGCCGCAGTCGGGCACCACGAAGTCGAACGCGACGTCGCCGCCCGGCGGCACCTCCGGCGTGGTCAGGCCGGGCACGCCGTCCATGTCGTTGCGGATCGCGAGGCCGTGCCAGTGCACCGACGTCGGCTCGGGCAGCGCGTTGTGGAACGCCACCCGGACCCGGTCGCCCGCCGACGCGCGCAGGACCGGGCCGGGCACCGACCCGTCGTAGGCCCAGGTCGACACCACGCGCCCGCCGAGGTCGACCTCGACCGGGGCCGCGGTGAGACGGTGGGTGACGGTGCGGCCGCTGCGGGCGCGCGCCGCCTCGGCCGCCCGGACCGCTCGCTTGCCCAGGAGGTGGGTGCCGCTCGCCGGGCCGGTCGTGCTGCAGGCGCCGAGCAGCGCGGCGCCGGTGCCGAGCGCACCGGTGAGGAGGGTACGGCGCGGCAGCCGCAGCCGGTCCGCCGAGGAGGTCACGCCTCGACGGTGCGTCGCCGACCCGGGTCGTGCCAGGGCCGAATGGCACCGCCGGCCTCAGCGCATCCGGGAGACCACCCGGACCGGGTTCGACAGCGCCAGCTTGGACAGCCCGACCTGGCGCAGGGACAGGTCGTAGGCCTCCACCGCGCCCGGCAGGTCGCCGAAGTCGCGCAGGCAGTCGCCGAGGTCGCGCCACATCCGCGCGGTGGCCCGCGACTCCTTCATCTTCGCGAGCACCCGGCGTGCCTCGCCGAACGCCTCGCGGGCAAGGTCGTCGTTGAGCTGGGCCACACCGACGCTGCCGAGCAGCACCAGGGCGCCGACCCGGTCGACGTGCTCCGAGGGCCCGAGGAGCTGGAGCGCGGTGGCGGCCTGCTCGGCGGCGTCGTCGACCTCGTTGAGGAGCAGCAGGGCCTGGCCGCGCAGCGTCGCGCAGAGACCAAGGTCCATCTGGGAGCCGGCGAGGGCAGGGTGGTCCACGGCGCGGTCGAGCTGCTCGAGCGCCTCCTTGGCCTGGGGTGCGTCCTGGTGCAGCAGCAGCCAGGCGTAGTGCATCCGCAGCCGGGGCAGGTCGCGGTGCTCCTCCTGCTCGCCGAGCAGGGCGACCGCGCGGTCGGTCAGGCGCAGGGCATCCGCGATGCGGCCGCGGCCGTGCGCGACGATGGCGGCGTTCCAGTAGATCGAGCCGCGGGCACGGGTGCTGCCGACGCGGTCGGCGACCTTGATGAGCTCCTCGACCTTGCGGGTGGCCGAGAGCAGGTCGCCGCGCTCGTAGCAGGCCCAGACGTAGACCGCGCCGAGGCGGAT
Organism: uncultured Actinomycetota bacterium; assembly: GCA_963781745.1. Taxonomy (GTDB): domain Bacteria; phylum Actinomycetota; class Actinomycetes; order Propionibacteriales; family Nocardioidaceae; genus Nocardioides_B. Next base: position 264,603 of record CAWAHH010000015.1, read on the forward strand.
GTGCTCGTCGGTGCCCTCGAGGCCGGCGCTCTCGAGCTCCTTGACCGCGACCCGGCCGACGTCGACGGCGGTGGTGAGGTCGCCGGCCTCGACGTGCATCACCATCAGCGACGTCGCGACCTGGGCGAGCTGGATCCAGGACTGGTCGCGGCGGCAGCGCTCGACGAGCGCGACCAGGGCGGTGACGCCCTCGTCGATCCGGCCGACCTGCCCGAGGGCCTCGGCCAGCACGAGGGTGGCGTCGCACGCCGTCCGTGCGTCCAGCTCGGCGAGCGGGAGCGACCGCAGCGTTCGGATGGCCTCGTCGGGGCTGCCGTTGGAGAGGGCCAGCCGGGCGAAGTTCACCTCGATGCGCGCCTCGTCGCTGACCGGGTGCCGGTCACCGTCCAGGATCTGGTCGACCGGCACCCCGAGTCGGTCGGCGATCTGCGCGACCATCGCGGTGGAGGGTGTGCGTTTGCCCGACTCGATCAGCGACACGTAGCCGGCGCTGATGCCTACGCCGGCGAGCGCGGTCTGGGTCAGGCCCTTCGCGACCCGGAGGTCTCGGATGCGCGTCCCCACGGTGCTGCCCTCGGCGGCCCCGCCGGTGGCTCCCCCGGTGGAGTGGTGGGGGGTCCCGGTGGTGCTCCCGCTGGTGCTCCCGTGAGGGGTTCCGCTGGGGGTTCCGCTGGTCGTCATGGACCAAGACTAGGAACCTTACAAAGCTGTAGGAACCGTTTTTACCGAGATGTCCGAATTACGAAGGTCAAATCATCCGCCGTGGCAGCAGCCGATGGAGATGCCCTTGGGGCCCTCCTTCATCGCCGAGGCCGCGCCGGCGCTCGGGACGACGCTCAGGGCGAGGACGCTGACGATGCCGGCGAGAAGGATCCGCTTGGCGCGCATGATGACTCCAGGGGGTAAGAGTGTCTGTGACAACCGAGTAAGAGAACTGTAAGGAGTGTCGGCGGCCATAGCCGTCGAAATGAGTAAAGGTTGGATCTCATTGCGATATCGGCCGAAACATCGGCCGTCGGCCGGCAGACCTGCGGGATACGGCACCGCGGGTAAAGCCCGGGTGAAGCCCGGGTGAAGGGCGTGACCGGCCGGGAACGGCGCAGGCCCCCGCACGCTTGGTGCGAGGGCCTGGGCCGGGTGTACCACTCGGTCGGGCTGACAGGATTTGAACCTGCGGCCTCTTCGTCCCGAACGAAGCGCGCTACCAAGCTGCGCCACAGCCCGAGGGCGGAGTCACTCTAGCCGACGTGCGGCCCGCCCCCCACATCGGTCCGCCCCTCGGCAGGTCGCACCCCCGTCAGGTCAGGGTGAGCAGCGTCGCCTCGGGGCGGCAGCAGAAGCGGACCGGGGTGTACGGCGAGGTGCCGAGCCCCGCCGAGACGTGCAGCCAGGACGACCCGGGGGTGCCGGGGCGGGCGTCCGCGGGGTGCCGGTGCAGGCCCTTGGCGCGGGCCCGGTCGAGGTCGCAGTTGGTGACCAGGGCGCCGGCGAACGGCAGGCACAGCTGCCCGCCGTGGGTGTGGCCGGCCAGGACGGTCTCGTAGCCGTCGGCGGCGAACTGGTCGAGCACCCGGAGGTACGGCGCATGGGTGACGCCCACCCGCAGGTCGGGCCGACGCGTCGGCGGGCCCCGCGACGGCTGCCAGGTCGTCGTACCCGAGGTGCGGGTCGTCGACGCCGGCGAAGGCGATCGTGGTGCCCTCGACGGTGAGGCGGTCCCGGCGGTTCGACAGGTCGACCCAGCCGGCTCCCTGGAAGCCGGCGCGCAGGTCGTCGTAGGGCAGCCGCTGGGTGTGGATGTTGCGCTGGCCGTCGTCGGGGAGCAGGTAGCGCGCCGGGTTGCGGGCGGTGGGGGCGAAGTAGTCGTTGGAGCCGAACACGAACACGCCCGGGCGCTCCAGCAGGGGCGCGTAGGCCGAGAGCACGGACGGGACCGCGTCCAGGTGTGCGAGGTTGTCGCCCGTGGTGACCACCAGGTCGGGCTCGAGGCGCTCCAGTGAGCGCACCCAGGCGGCCTTGCGGTGCTGGGAGGGCGTCAGGTGCAGGTCGGAGAGGTGCAGGACGCGCAGCGGTCGGTGACCGGCCGGCAGCACGGGCAGCGTGACCCGGCGCAGCGCGAACCAGCGCACCTCGACGCCGACCGACCACGCCAGGCCGGCGGCGCCGACCAGGGCGCCCGCGCCGAGGGTGCGGGCGGCGGTCCGCAGGACGGGGGCGCTGGCGCTCGGCATGCGCCCAGGCTGTCACACGGCCCCCGGCCGCCGCGGACGACCTCGCGCGCGGACCCGGCTGCCAGAATGGCGGCGTGAGTGACCTCAAGGACCGCCTCCGGACCGACCTGACCACCGCCATCAAGGCCCGCGACGAGGTGACGTCCTCGACCCTGCGGATGGTGCTCAGCGCGATCACCAACGCCGAGGTGGCGGGCAAGGCGCACCGCGAGCTCAGCGACGACGACGTGGTCGGCGTGCTCAGCGCCGAGGGCAAGAAGCGGCGCGAGGCCGCCGAGGCGTTCGCCGGCGCGGGCCGCGACGAGAGCGCCGCCAAGGAGCGGTCGGAGGCGGCCGTGATCGCCCGCTACCTGCCCGAGCAGCTCAGCGAGGCGGAGGTCGCCGACCTGGTCGAGCGCACCATCGCCGACCTCGGCGTGGGCGGGGACGGGATGCGGGCGATGGGCCGCGTGATGGGCGCGCTCCAGCCGCAGGTCAAGGGCCGTGCCGACGGCGGCGTGGTCGCCGCCGAGGTGCGCCGCCGCCTGGGCTGAGCCCGCCGGTCAGGCCGCCGAGCGGTGCGGGACGGGTCGCTCAGCGACCGCCGCCGTCGCCACCACCCGGGCCGCCGTTCCCGCCGCCGCCGTTGCCGCCGCCGTTCCCGCCCCCGCCGTTGCCGCCGCCCTTCTTCTTCTTGGGCTTGGCGGGCGGGACGTACGGCGTGCCGTCGGAGACGTAGATGGTGACCGTGCTGCCGGTGCCGACCTGCGAACCCGAGCCGGGGCTGAGGTAGGCCACCGTGCCGGCGGTGTTGCCGCTGTCGACGGTCGGGCCGATGACCGGGAGGAACCCGGCCCTGCGCAGTGTCCGCGCCGCGGCCTGCGGGCTCTGCCCGTAGAGCGAGGGGACCGTCACCATCTGGCCGGCGATCGTCTGCGGGTCGGGCCGCTTGAAGGTCGCGTCCGGCAGCCACTGCTGGACCGCCTTCATCGCGTCGCCCCACACAGGCCCGGCCGTCGTCGACCCGTGCGCGCCCTGGATGGTGACGCCGCCGATGTTCTGGCCGTTGAGGGTGCGCCAGTGACCCTGCCGGTTGGCGCCCGCGATCATCGCCGCCGCCGCCAGGTTGGGGGTGTAGCCCACGAACCACACGGCGCGGTTGTCGTTGGTCGTGCCGGTCTTGCCCGCCGACTGCTGGTCGAGGCTGAGGCCGGCGATCGCACCGAAGCCCGCCCCCTCCTGCACGCCGCGCAGGATCAGGTTGACCGCGTCCGCGACCGCTGTCGGCAGCACCCGGTTGCACTGCGCCGGGTAGTCCTCGATCGTGCGGCCGTTGGCGTTGAGCACCGCCGTCACCGGGCGGGCGTCGCAGTGCACGCCGCGCGCGGCGAACGTCGCGTAGGCATCGGCCATCGTCAGCGGGTTGGTGTCGGAGACGCCGAGCGTGAACGGCGGGTAGACCGGGCTCGGCACGTCGACGCCCATCTCCCGGGCGAGCTGGACCGGCTCGCAGAGCCCGATGCGCTGCTCGAGCTGGGCGAAGAAGGTGTTCACCGACTGCTGGGTGCCGGTGTAGAGGTCGTAGGTGCCGTGCCGGTGGAGTTCTGCCGGGGTCCAGACGTCGGTGCTCGCGATCGGGCCGTTGCAGTCGCGGAAGGAGCTGATCGGCAGCGAGATGGTCTGCGGCGCCTTGATCTTGGTGGAGAGCGGGATGCCCTTCTTGATCGCGGCCGACAGCACGAACGCCTTGAAGGTCGAGCCCGCCTGGAACCCGTTGGCGTCGCCGTACTCGCGCGGGACGACGTAGTTGAGGTAGGTCTCGCCCTTCTTCTTGTTGCAGCCCATCGGTCGCGACTGGGCGAGCGCGCGCACCTCGCCGGTGCCGGGCTGGACCATCGCGAGCCCGCCGATGGCACCGGTCGCTCGGGCCGTACGTGCGCTGCTGCACGGCCTTGTCGGCGGCGCGCTGGTAGCGCAGGTCGATGGTGGTCTTGATGGTCAGCCCGCCGCTGTAGAGCAGGCGGCGACGCTCGTCGCGGTCTTGCCGAGGCTCGGGTCGGCCATGAGGTACTGCACGGCGTAGTCGCAGAAGAAGGGGGCGGCCGAGGAGACGCAGCCGTTGCGGGTCGGCGTGACTGCAGGCCGAGCTTCGCGGCCTCGCCTGCCGGCCTCGGCTGGCGAGATCACGTTGAGCTCGGCCATCCGGCGCCAGCACCGTGTTGCGGCGGTCGCGGGCCGCGGTCCGGGTCGTTGGTCGGGTCGTAGCCCGTCGGGTTCTTCACCATGCCCGGCGAGCAGCGCGGCCTGCGTGAGGTTGAGCCGGGACGCGGGCGGAGAAGTAGTGCCGCGAGGCCGCCTCGATGCCGTAGGCGCCGTCGCCGAAGTAGGCGATGTTGAGGTAGCGCTCCAGGATCCAGTCCTTGGAGTACTTCTCCTCGAAGGCGATCGCGTAGCGCAGCTCGTTGATCTTGCGCTGGTAGGTGTCGGCGGTCGCCGCCTCGCTGCTCGGCCTCGGTCTTGGCCTGGTTGACCAGGGTCATCTTGACCATCTGCTGGGTGATCGACGAGCCGCCCTGGGTGCCGTCGCTGGCGGCCTGGTTGGTCACGAAGGCCCGCAGCGTGCCGCGCAGGTCGAGCGCGCCGTGCTGGTAGAAGCGGTAGTCCTCGATCGAGATGATCGCCTTGCGCATGATCGGCGCGACCTCGGCCAGCGGCACGTTGACGCGGTTCTGGTCGTAGAGGGTGGCCAGCACCGCGCCGTCCGAGCCGAGCAGCCGGGTGCGCTGCGCGAGCGGCTCGGCGGTCGAGGTCGGAGGGCATCTTGTCCATGCCGTCGGCGACCGTCGCGGGTCGACGAGGCCGGTCACCGCCGCGAACGGGATGGCCAGGCCGGCGACCAGAACACCCATGACGGCCGGCGACTGCCACCATGACCCCCAGGTGGGAGAGTACGCTGGCAGGCCGGAGGCGGTCGGTTCGACGTGCGGACCCGGAGGACATGGGTCCCAGGGTACGTGACCGGCCTCGTGCGACCGATTCGACGAGATCCCTCGCGGACCCTCGCCTGCGAGGTGTCCGGGTGCCGGACACCTCCCCGGCCCGACCGGGACCTTCGGCCCGGGCGCTGGTCGGCAGGACCAGGCCGACGTAGCCCGAAAGGGCTAGAGACGGCCCGAACGAAGGCATCCGGCGGGCGGAACCGGGGCTCGGCGGACGCAAACGCAGCGTTCGACGGGTACTTGAGGGACGTTCGGTTGAAACTGCTAGTCAGATGGAACTACCACAAGTTCCTCCCTCCGTGTCTGTTTCGCACGGTTGTCCGTCTTTACCTTTGAGTCTGGGGATTGACACGATGACGGCCCGCTGGGAGGCGGGCCCTTCTCGGAAGGGACGAAGGACATGTGGAACGAAGACTGGGCCGGCGACGGCGCTCTGCAACCAGGCCCGACCGGACGAGCTGTTCGTGCGGGGAGCCGCGCAGAACCGCGCCAAGCAGCTGTGCGCCGGGTGCCCCGTGCGCACCGAGTGCCTCGCCGAGGCCCTCGACAACGAGATCGAGTGGGGCGTCTGGGGCGGGATGACCGAGCGTGAGCGCCGTGCGCTGCTGCGCCGCCGTCCGAACGTGTCCTCGTGGCGCCGGCTGCTCGAGACCGCGATGGCCGACCACGTCGCCGCCGTCTCGGCCGCGACGCCCGAGCTCGTCACCGCCTGACCGCACCAGCAGCACCCGCACCCACGCAGCACCGCACCATCGCAGCACCGCACCATCGCAGCACCGCACCATCACGGGACCCGCGTCGTGACCGCGGCTCCCCGGGCGACCTTCACTGGGAGAGGAGGTCGCCCACCCTCCGCAGGCCGTCGAGGTCGTGCACGTCCGTGGACAGTGCCGGTACGACGGCCTGCGGCACGTCCGGGTGCGCCGCGGAGAAGCGCGACTGCAGCCGGGTCTCCCGCGCGACGATCCGGCTGCGCTCCGCGTGCAGCCGCAGCAGGCCGGCGGTGAGCCGGTCGACCTCCGGGTCGCTCCCGTCGTCGGCGTCGCTGACGTCCGCTCGATGCGAGTCGGCCTCCTCGATCCGCTCGACCGCGGCCAGCGCCGCCTCCGGGGACAGCCGCCCCTGCGGCAGCCGACTCGCCCGGTTCACGACCAGCCCGGCCAGCGGCATCCGCTCCTCGTTGAGCCGCTCGACGAAGTACGCCGCCTCGCGCAGGGCGTCGGGCTCGGGCGCGGCGACCACCAGGAACGACGTACCCTCCGCCTGCAGGAGCTGGTAGGTCCGCATCGCACGCTGCCGGAAGCCGCCGAACAGCGTGTCCGAGGCGGCGATGAAGGTCTGCAGGTCGGTCAGCACCTGGGCGCCGAGCAGCTTGGTCAGCGCGCTGGTCACGATGCCGAGGCCGGCCGTCATCAGCCGAGCCGGGCCGCGTGCGGGCGCCAGCATCAGCCGGATGAAGCGGCCGTCGAGGAAGCTGGACAGTCGCTCGGGGGCGTCGAGGAAGTCCAGCGCCGAGCGCGACGGCGGGGTGTCCACGACGATCAGGTCCCAGCGACCGGTGCGGCGGGCGTCCTTGTGGAGCTGGCCGAGCTTCTCCATGGCCATGTACTCCTGGGTGCCGGCGAACGAGCTCGACAGCGCCACGTAGAACGGGTTGGCGAGGATCTGTGCCGCCTTCTCGGGGGTGGCCGGTGCTCTCGACCACCTCGTCGAAGGTGCGCTTCATGTCCAGCATCATCGCGTCCAGGGAGCCGCCGGAGCCGTTCTCGTCGACCGAGGGCACCGGCCGCGGGGTGTTGTCGAGCCGCTCGATCCCCATGGACTGGGCGAGCCGCCGTGCCGGGTCGATCGTCAGCACCACGACCTTGCGCCCCTGCTCGGCCGCGCGCAGCGCGAGGGCCGCCGACGTGGTCGTCTTGCCGACGCCACCCGAGCCGCAGCACACGACGATGCTGGTCGAGCGGTCGGCGAGCAGCGCGTCGACGTCGAGGTGCGGGGCGCCCTCGGCGCGCGCCACCATCGGCCCGACCCGGCCCTTGGCCCGGGCGCTCATGCCATGCCCTGCTGGACCAGCTCGCCGGCGAGCTCGTAGAGCCCGCCGAGGTCGACGCCGTCGGTCAGCCGCGGCAGCTCGAAGGTGGGTACGTCGAGGGAGCCGATGCGCTTGCGCTGCTCGTCCTCGAGCTCGCGACGCTCGGCATGGTCACGGGCCTCCTCGAACAGCCCGTCGAGGAGCGGCCGCGTCGGCCGGACCCCGACCCGCTCCAGGGAGGCCGCGACCGCCTCGCGCGGCAGCGCGCCGGCCATCGCCTCGTCGCGGGCGCCGTCGTCGATCTGGGCGCGGCGGGCCAGGTTGACCACGACCGCCCCGACGGTGAGCCGGGCCGCCCGCAGCTCGTCGATGCCGTCCACGGTCTCCTGCACGGGCATGTCCTCCAGGACGGTCGTGAGGTGCACGCGGGTGCGCGGCGAGCGGAGCAGCGTCGTGACGTTGTCGGCCTGGCTGCGGATCGGGCCGACCTTGGCCAGGCCGGCCAGCTCGCTGTTGACGTTGAGGAACTGCGCGATGCGGCCGGTGGGCGGCGCGTCGAGCACCACGGCGTCGTACTGCCGCGCGTCCTTGGTGCGGCGGTTGCGCTGGACGGCCTCGTAGACCTTGCCGGTCAGCAGCACGTCGCGCACGCCGGGGGCGATGGTGGTGGCGAAGTCGATGACGCCGAAGCTCCGCAGCGCCTTGCCGGCGCGGCCCAGGCGGTAGTACATCGCGAGGTACTCCAGCAGCGCGGCCTCCGGCTCGATGGCCAGCGCGTAGAGGTCGCCGCCCTCGGCCGGGCCCTGGACGATCCGGCGCTCCTCGTAGGGCAGCGGGGGTACGTCGAACAGCTGCGCGATCCCTTGGCGGCCCTCGACCTCGCACAGCAGCACCGACCCGCCACGAGACGCGATCCCGAGGGCCAGCGCGGCGGCGACCGTGGACTTCCCGGTGCCGCCCTTGCCGGTCACGATGTGCAGGCGCACGCCCTCCCAGGGACGGTCTGCGGGGCTTGGCGAGGTCACCCTGACGAGCGTATCGGGTGCTCCGCGACGGCCCGGGCGCTGCTCGGCGGACTGTGACCCGGCTCATGTGCGACGTACCCAGGTCCCCCTCGCGGAGGTGTGGCCGCGGCCCGTGACGGCGACCCCTCCGGGCTGGCTAGGGTGTGGGCGACGGGCGTGCTCCACGTCTCGCGGGCTAGGGAGGTCTTTGTGGACAAGGTGGTCGCTTCGGCTGCGGAGGCCGTCGCCGACATCGCGAGCGGGTCGACGATCGCGGTCGGCGGGTTCGGGCTGTGCGGCGTGCCGGAGGTGCTCATCGAGGCGCTGCTCGACCAGGGTGCCGAGGACCTCGAGGCGGTGTCGAACAACTGCGGGGTCGACGAGTGGGGCCTCGGGAAGCTCCTGTTCGCCAAGCGGATCCGGCGGATGATCTCGTCCTACGTGGGGGAGAACAAGGAGTTCGCGCGGCAGTACCTCCACGGCGAGCTGGAGGTCGAGCTCACCCCGCAGGGCACGCTCGCCGAGCGGATGCGCGCCGGCGGGACCGGCATACCCGCGTTCTTCACCGCCACCGGCGTCGGCACCCAGGTCGCGGAGGGTGGGCTGCCCTGGCGGTACGACGACGCAGGCAACGTCACGGTCGCGTCGCCGGAGAAGGAGGTCCGCACCTTCGCCACGCACGACGGCGACAAGCAGTTCGTGCTCGAGCAGGCGATCGTCGCCGACTTCGGGCTGGTGCGCGCCTGGAAGGGAGACCGCCACGGCAACCTCGTGTTCCGGCAGTCGGCCCGCAACTTCAACCCGCTCGCCGCGATGTGCGGGCGGACCACGATCGCCGAGGTCGAGCACCTCGTGGAGCCCGGCGAGCTCGGCGCCGACGACGTGCACACCCCCGGCGTCTTCGTGCAGCGCGTCGTACCCCTGACCGAGGAGCAGGCCGCGGACAAGCGGATCGAGAAGCGGACCGTCCGTGCGCGGGCGACCGGGGAAGGGGCGTCGGCATGAGCTGGTCGCGCGAGGAGATGGCGGCACGGGCCGCCTCGGAGCTGACCGACGGTTCCTACGTCAACCTCGGCATCGGGCTGCCCACGCTGGTCCCGAACTACGTCGACGAGGACGTCGAGCTGGTCCTGCAGTCCGAGAACGGCATCCTCGGCGTGGGCGCCTACCCGTTCGACGGCGAGGAGGACCCCGACCTGATCAACGCCGGCAAGGAGACGGTGACCCTGCGCAAGGGGGCGTCGTTCTTCGACTCCGCGACGTCGTTCGGGATGATCCGCGGCGGCAAGATCGACGCCGCGATCCTGGGCGCCATGCAGGTCTCGGTCGCGGGCGACATCGCGAACTGGATGATCCCCGGCAAGATGGTCAAGGGCATGGGCGGTGCGATGGACCTGGTCCACGGCGCCAAGCGGGTGATCGTCTTGATGGAGCACGTCGCGAAGGACGGCTCCTACAAGATCGTGAACGAGTGCTCTCTGCCCTTCACCGGCAAGGGCGTCGTCCAGCGGATCATCACCGACCTGGCCGTGATCGACGTCGACCCCGCCGACCCGCTGACCGGCGAGGGCGGCGGCCTGCGTCTGGTCGAGCTGGCCCCCGGGGTGACGGAGGACGAGGTCCGCACCAAGACCGAGCCCCCGCTCGCCGTGTGACGTTTACCAGGTGATGCAGGAAAACGGCCGCTTCCCATGGTGAACAGTCCATGGGGAGCGGCAGTTCTCCGTGGGGAGTCGGGTCAGGCGGAGCGCATGAGACGACGGATCCGAGCGGCCGTGTGCGCGGGCCGGCTCAGGTCGGACCAGACCACGCGCACCATCGACCACCCCGTGAGCTCGCGGAGCCGGTCCTCACGCACCTTCTCGTCGTAGACGGCGTCGCCGGGTTGCTGGCCCTCGCGCAGCAGCCGTCCGTACTTGATGCGGCCGTCGAACTCGCCCAGGAGCCGGTGGTCGGGCCACCCGAAGTCGCTCGTTCCGGCCAGGCATCCGCGGTCGTCGTACACCTCGTGCTGGAGGACTGGCGCAGGCAGGCCCTGGGAGTGGCAGAGGTAGCGCGTCCGGGACTCGCCGACCGACTCCGACCGCCCGTCGGCGAGGCGTACGGCGATCTGGACGTGCTGCATCCCCGGCCAGCTGCGCATCAGCAGGGACGCTTCGTCGAGATCCTCCGGGGAGCACGCGCCGAGGTGCAGCACGGAGTCCAGGACGACCGTCGCTGCCTCGGTGTCCAGGGCTCCCGCGGTCTCGAGCGCGCACCGCGCCGGTCGCAGGACGGGTATGCCGTCGAGCTCGACCACGTCCGCGGAGGGCAGCACGAATCCCTCGTGGTGCACGACGCCCGACTCGTCCCGGCCGGCGCCGCCGTCGAGGCGCGTGACGTGGACCTTGGACAGGTCGGCGTTCCACATCGACAGCCCGTGCTCGAGGGCGCCGCTCACGTGGCTGAGGGCGACCCGGCCGCCGAGCTTCCGTGCGACCGCGTGGGCGCGAGCGCGATGGCGCGCGACGTCGGAGGCGGTCTGCCAGAGATCCGGGAACGTGTAGGCGCCGGGGCGCACCCGCGTCCACAGTCGGACCTTGAGTGCGCGTCGGATCGACTTGTCGTCGTGCCCGTGCAGGAACGCCTGCTGTCGCGAGAAGAAGCCGGTTGTCTCTGCGATGTCACGGAGTGCGTCCACCGGCACATCGTTGTGAGGACACGATGTGGTCGCACGCCGTGGCGCTCGTCCTGGGGACGGTCGCCGCCACGGGTCGGTCGGGACGATTCCTGGCCGCGCCCGGGTGCGGACGCCGGACCGCCCAGGCGCTTCCCACGGAGAACTGCCACTCCCCATGGACTGTTCACCATGGGGAGCGGCCGTTTTCCTGCATCACCTGGTAAACGGCCACCCCGGAGGCGGGGTCAGAGGTCGGGGTGCTTCGTGGCGACCCGGTAGAAGCCGGAGTGGAACACCAGGGGCTCGCCGCCGGGGGCGTCGTACGACTCGATCTCGCCCAGGAACAGGACGTGGTCGCCGGCGTCGACTCGGCCGGTGGCGTCGGGGAGCCGGCGGCAGACGAAGCGCGCGACGGTGCCGTCCAGACGGGGCGGGTCGCCGTCGAGGAGGCGTACGCCGTCGAACTTGTCGGTGCCCGTGGCGGAGAAGCGGCGCGAGAGGTGGTGCTGGTCGGAGGCGAGCACGTTCACGGCGAACCGCTCGGCGGCCTCGAACGCCGGCAGGGACGGGGACGACCGGGCGGCGGCCCAGAGCACGAGGGGCGGGTGCAGGGACACCGACGTGAAGGAGTTCGCAGTCATCCCGAAGCGGGCGCCGTCGGGGCCGGTCGTGGTCACCACCGTCACGCCGGTGGCGTACTGACCCAGCGCCCGTCGCAGGTCCGCCGCGTCGAACGGTGACGCGTCGACGGCCTCCTGCTCGGCCAGGAACGCGTCCGTCGCGCCGGCGTCGAACCACCACGGGCTGAACACCCGCGCGTCGTCGAAGCCGGCCGCGAACCGCTCGGCGACCCCCGGGTGCCGTGCGGCCGCGTCCACCGCGCGGCGCTGGTGCGGGGCCGCGGGTCGCAGCCACGCGTTGGTCCACTCCGTCGCCCACTGCGCCCAGCCCTGCCAGAAGTTCTCGAACGTGCGCTCCATCCAGCCGGTGTCGAACGGCCCGTCGTGGGCGTCGATCGCCTCGAGGTAGAACGACGCGGACTTGATGGCGTTGTTCGACCCCTGGCTGGTCAGCGGGTCGTTGAGCACCACGACGTCGGCCATGCCCAGCACGGGCGCGCCGCTCGGGAGGCGGCCCACCGGACGGCGTACGACGGGGCCGATCCGGCCGTGCAGCACGGACCCGTCGTCGACGAGGGACGCCGCGTCCACGCGCCGCGCCTCGGTGGGGAAGTGCTCGGCGAGCAGCCGGCGCAGCACGTCGAGGTGCTCGGCCGGCGACCCGACGGCGTCCCAGCGGTCCAGCGGGCCACCGGGAACGCCCTCGACCACGACGATGTCGCAGGGCCCGTCGACGGTCAGGGCCGGGCAAGTGAAGCACTCGCCGACGCCCTCGACGGCGTGGTAGCGCAACCCGGGGCCGTCCGGGTCGGGCGCCACGTCCCGGAGGTAGGTCAGGGAGGCCACGCGTTGCGGGACGTCGTACGGCGAGCGGTCGGGGTCGACCTCGAACAGCGAGGTCAGCCCACCGCGTCCCGTCGACACCACGACGAGGTCGTGGTCACGGGCGAGGTCCTCGAGGTCGTCGACGCCGGCCGAGCGGACCAGCACCTTGCCGCCGCGCCGCTCGACCTCGTCCATCAGCAGCGGCAGCCGGACCCGCTGGTCGAGCGACCGGGCCGCCGTGGGCAGGCGGGTGCCGAACGCCGCCCGCGTGCCGTCGGTCCGGACCGTCTCGTAGGCCAGTCGCTCGATCGGCGGCGCCGGCGGGAGCAGGGCGGCGATCCCGAGCGCGTGCTCGGCCTCGAGCGCCGACTCGAACGTGATCTGGCTCGACTGCACTGACCCGCTGCCGATCTCCTCGGCGGTGCGGTCGCTGACCAGGGTGACGTCGTGACCGCCCCGGACCAGACCGAGCGCCAGCGCCGTGCCGGCGGGACCGGCACCGACCACGGCGATCCGGCGGGTGGACGTCATGGGCCCAGCGTCTCACCCGGGCCGGTCAGTCGGCGGTCAGGCCGGCGGCGGGGGCCACCCGGGCGGCCCGGCGGGCGGGCAGGACGCAGGCGAGCAGGCCGGCGAGCGCGGTGGCCACGACCAGCAGGGCGAGCTGGCCGTAGGGGAGCACCACGGAGACCCCGCCGAGGGCGTCGCCGAACGGCGGTGACGCCGACCCAGGCGTACCCCGCCCCGAGCAGCATCCCCAGCACCCCGGCCACCGTCGCGAGCAGCAGTGCCTCGACGGCGAGCGTGCCGCGCAGCTGTCGCCGGGTCAGGCCGAGCGCCCGCAGGACGGAGTGCTCACGGGTGCGCTCGAGGACCGACAGGCCCAGCGTGCTGCCGATCCCTACCAGGGCGATCGCGATGCCGATCGCGAGCAGGGCGACCACCGCGCCGGTCATCAGGTCGATCTGCAGGTCGACGAACGCGCGGTTGTCGAGGCCGCCGTGGACGGTCGCGCCCGACGCCCAGCCGATCGAGGTCACAGCGCTGCGCAGGTCGGCGGCGTCGGCGTCGGGTGTCGCGCGGATCCACACCGCGCGGGTCGCCGCGGGAGGGCCGGTGAGCCGGTCGAGCACGGAGGCGGCGACCACGCCCTCGGCGCCGACCCCCTCGGACCCGCGGACGGCGAGCACGGCCCGGCCCGCCGGCCCGACGACGCTCACCCGGTCGCCCTCGACCAGCCCCGCATCGTCGATCGCCTTCCAGGGCAGGAAGACCTGGCCGGGGCGCGGCGACCCGAACGCCGCCGGCGCACGGAGTACGTCGGAGGTGCCGGCGTCCGCGCCGAGCACCGAGAGCGTGGCCACGGCGTCGCCGCCGGAGCGCAGCGTCACACCCGCGCCCGGCAGCGCGACGGCCTGCGCGACCTCGGGCAGCCCACGGACCCGCTCCAGGGCGTCGGGCCGCAGCGGACCGGTGGACGAGCTCAGGGCGAGGTCGAGCGGGTAGTCCCGGTCCAGCTCCCCGTCGACGGCCGACCGCACCGTGGCCATGCCGACGGCCAGCCCGGACACCAGGGTGACCCCGACCAGCAGCGAGGCGGTCGTGGCCGCCGTACGCCGCGGGTTGCGCAGCGCGTTCGACGAGGCCAGGCGGCCGGGGGTGCCGAGCAGCCCGGCGGGCCGGCCGAGCAGCCGCACGCACGCCGGGACCAGCACCGGGCCGAGCATCAGCACGCCGAGGAACGACACCGCGCCGCCGAGCCAGCATCACGCCGATGTTGGACACGACCACCGACGCCGCCAGCAGCGCGCCACCGAGCAGGAGGGCCAGCACCGCAGCGGCGATCCGGCGCGCACCCGCCGAGGTGCGGACGTCGACGTCGCCCTCGGGGCGCAGGGCGGCGAGCGGGCTGACCCGGGTGCCGCGGAAGGCCGGGACCAGCGACGAGCCCACGGTCACCAGGACGCCGAGCAGCCAGGCGGCCGGCGACCCACGTCGGCGAGACCTCGACGGCGCCGGTCGGGAACGACGGCAGGAACGCGTCCGCTGCCAGCGACCAGGCCGCGACCGAGCACCAGCCCGGTCAGCACGCCCAGGGTCGAGGCCGCCGCGGCGACGACGAGCGCCTCGGCGAGCACCCCGCGCCGCACCTGCCGCCGGGTCGCCCCGACACAGCGCAGCAGCGCGAAGTCGCGCGCCCGCTGGGCGAGCAGGATCGTGAACGTGTTGGCGATGACCAGCGCGCGCACGAAGAACGCGATCGCGGCGAACACCAGCAGCAGCACGGCGATCACGTCGACGCCCTGGGTGATCTCGGCCTGCACGCCCTGCAGGTAGGAGTTCCTCGCCTCGACGTGCAGCCGTGACGGCACGGCCGACTCGACGGCCGAGACGTCCCCGCTCGCCACGACCACGTCCACGACGTACGCCGTGCCGGCGAACGCCTCGAGGTCGCGCCAGGTCACGTAGACGGGCGCGGAGAGGAGACCGGTCGACGACGACGTCGTGCCGGTGACCCGCACCGTGCGCGTGGAGGTGCCCTCCCCGAGGGTGAGCGCGTCGCCGACGTGGACGTCGTACTGCTCCGCGGAGCGGGCGTCCACCAGGGCCTGGCCGGCACCCGTCGGGTAGGTGCCCGAGACCAGGTGCTGCCAGCGCAGCGTCGGCTCGGTGGCGACCGAGCCGATGTCACCAGCGTCGGTGACGGCCTTGCCGCCGGCCGCGATCGCCTGGCGGGTCTGGGCGTTGACCGGCGCCGGCGCGGGGGAGCGGTCCAGCACACGGCCGGCCGTCCTCAGGTCCGGGACCTCCGAGACGACGGTCCCGGCGCCGGTGTACTGCGCCAGCGCGTCGGCGAGCAGCCCGGCCTGGGCCGCCGAGGAGAGCGCGTTGGTGGTGACGACGAAGCCGACGGCCAGACGACGATGGCGACGACCGCGGCGACGTAGCGGCGGGCGTAGACCCGCACCGAGGCCAGCAGCGACCGCGCGCATCAGGCGACCGGTCCCGGGCGGCGCTCGCGACGCGGCCGTCCTCGATGACGCACGAGGTCGTCGGCGTACGCCGCGGCCTCGCGGGTCGTGGGTGACCATCACGACGGTCTGGCCGAGCTCGCGCACCGAGCGGCGCAGGAAGCCCAGCACCTCGGCCGAGGCGTGGCTGTCGAGGTTGCCGGTCGGCTCGTCGGCGAAGAGCGATCGTCGGGCGGGCGACCAGCCCGCGGGCGAGCGCGACCCGCTGCTGCTGGCCGCCGGACAGCTGGTCGGGCCGGTGGTCGAGCCGGTCGCCGATGCCGAGCACGTCGACGACGAGGTCGAGCCACTCCGGGTCCGGGCGGCGGTCCGGCGAGCTCGAGGGGCAGCAGGATGTTCTGCTGCGCGGTGAGCATCGGCAGCAGGTTGAACGCCTGGAAGACGAAGCCGATGTGGTCGCGCCGGAAGCGGGTCAGCGCGTTGTCGTCCGAGCCCGGAGATCTCGACGCCCGGCGACCGTGACGCGTCCCGCGGTCGGGGTGTCGAGGCCCGGCGAGGCAGTGCATCAGCGTCGACTTGCCGGAGCCCGACGGGCCCATGACGGCGGTGAACCGGCCCGCCGGCGATGTCGAGGTCGACGCCGTCGAGCGCGTGCACCGGGCGTGTCGCCGCGTGCCGTAGGTGCGGGTCAGCGCGCTCGCGCGGCGCGGCGGCGGCCGGCGCGGCCGCCGACGCGGCTGGGACTGCGGAGCGGTGCGTGCGGACATGGCGGCCTCCTGGGGTCGTGGGGTACGTGATGGACCGTGCTCCCACGCTAGGAAGAGCCGAGCTCCGGGTCGTCCGGCCGCGGGCTGGACCTCGGTCACGCCGCGGGCGGACGCGCCGCCGGCGCCGTACGACCCTGGTCGTACGGCGGTCAGCTCAGGCCGAGCCGGGCGAGACCAGGCCCGGACTCGTAGGCGAGCACCACGAGCTGGACCCGGTCGCGGGCGCCGGTCTTGGCCAGGATCCGGCCGACGTGGGTCTTCACCGTCGCCTCGGCGACCACGAGCTCGGCGGCGATCTCGGTGTTGGAGCGGCCCCGGGCCACCAGTCCGGAGCACCTCGACCTCGCGCTCGGTCAGCCCGTCGACGCGGCGGCGGGCCGTCGGTGGCCGGCTGAGCGGCGGCGAAGTGCTCGAGCAGCCGGCGGGTGGTGCTCGGCGCGACGACGGCGTCGCCGGAGTGCACCGACCGGATCGCGTTGAGCAGGTCGGCCGGGCGGCGCGTCCTTGAGCAGGAACGCGGAGGCGCCGGCCTTGATGGCGGCGAAGGCGTACTCGTCGAGGTCGAACGTGGTCAGCACGATCACCCGCGGCGCCTCGGCGCGCTGGGTGATCGTCGCCGGGTCGCGCTCGACCCCGTCCACACGCGGCATCCGCACGTCCATGAGCACCACGTCGGCCGCGCGTGACCGCGCGAGCCGCTCGAGCGCCTCGGCGCCGTCGCCGGCCTCGCCGACGACCGCCATGTCGTCCTGGCTGTCGACCAGCATCGTGAAGCCGGCCCGCACCATCGCCTGGTCGTCGACCAGGAGCACCCGGATCATCGGGCGGCCTCTCGCGGTCCAGCGGGACGGTAGCGCCTCGACCCGGAAGCCGCCGCCCGGGACGGGGGCCGGCCTCGAGCGAGCCGCCGTGCAGCCGCGACCCGCTCGCGCATGCCGAGGAGCCCGTTGCCGCGGCCGTCGTCGCGCGCCGACGCGCCGCGGCCGTCGTCGCTCGACCGTCGACCCGCAGCGCCTCCCCAGTCGTCGTGCGGCGACCCGCACGTCGACGTGCACCTCGGGCCCGGCATGCTTGCGCACGTTGGTCAGCGCCTCCTGCACGACGCGGTACGACCGTCAGCCCGGCGCCGGCGGGCACCGTCGGGCAGCGGGTCGGCCGATCTCGGCGGCGACGTCGCATGCCCGCGGCCCGGGACTCCTCGACCAGGAGAGCCGAGGTCGGCCAGGCCCGGCTGCGGGCGGGTGCCGGTGCCGCGTCGTCGGCGCGCAGCAGCCCGAGCATCCGCCGCATCTCGGTGAGCGACTCCCGCCCGGTGGCCGCGATCGTCTCCAGGGCCGGGCCGGCCGCGCCCGGGTCCTGGTGCGACGGCGTACCGCGCGCCGTCGGCCTGGACGACCATCACCGACAGGCCGTGCGCCACGACGTCGTGCATCTCGCGGGCGATCCGGGCCCGCTCGTCGGAGGCGGCGAGCTCGGCGCGCTGGGCGCGCCTCGCGCTCGAGCCGCTCGCCGCGGTCGACCAGCTGCGGCGACGTACGCCCGCCGGGTGCGGGCCAGGCTGCCCATCGTCCAGGGCGCGACGACGAGCAGCTCGGTCGACCACCACGATCGTGACCGAGGAGCTGACGGTGGTGCCGGCGCGCGGACGCCGAGCAGCCAGTCGACGGGCCCGACCACGCCGCCGAGCAGGGCGACCGCGAGCGCCGCCCGGCGCGCGGCCGCGGGGCGAAGGCCGCCACCGAGTAGACCGCCACCGGCATCGCGACCTGGCCCCACACCGGCACGTCGGTGAGGACGAGCTGCACAGCCATCGCGGTGGCGACGAGGGCGAAGCTCAGGGACGGTCGGGTGCGCCGGACCGCCAGCGGCAGGATCTGGGCGAGGCTGAGCAGCGCCGCGGTGGTCGTCGAGGCCCCGGCGAGGATCACCACGACCGCCCAGCAGCAGCACGCCGGTCAGGCCGCAGGTCGAGCAGCACCGACCGGCGCGTCGCGACCCAGCGCCCTCCCGGGACCGAGGTCAGCGAAGGCCGCGGGCGGTCGCGGGGCGTCACTCACCGGCGCGGGCCGATCGCGTCCAGCACGGCCGGCCACGCCGGCGACCGCGGGTCGATCGAGGTCGAAGTGCTCCACCCCGGCGAGCTCGCGCAGGTCCAGCCAGTCGAGGCGGGCGGCGAGACCGCGGCTGTTGCTCGATCGGGTACGTCGGAGTCGCGGTCGCCGTGCACGACGACCACGTCCGCACCGGGGCGGTCGTGCAGGCGGGCGCACCGGGTCGGCGGCGTCGTACGCCTCGGGGACCTGCTCCGGGGTGCCGCCGAGGAAGTCGACTGCGCGGCGCCGTCGCCGATGCCGCGCGCCGGCCGCCTCGCGGAGGTCGCCGACCGGCGCGAGCGCGACGACCCGGTCGCACGGCGGTGCGTCCTGCCCGGCCAGCCACAGCACGAGGTGCCCGCCGGCGGAGTGCCCGACCAGGGTGGTGGAGGAGGTCTCGACGCCGAGTCCCGCGCAGCAGGCCCGGCAGCGTGCCGACCGCGCGGTCGACGTCCTCGCCGGTGGCGGGCCAGCCGCCGGCGCCTCCGACGCGGCGGTACTCCGGCAGGGCGACCACCGCAGCCGAGCAGGCGCCAGCGCGCTCGCCAGCGGGCGGGCGTGGCGGCGGTCGAACGCCTGGCGCCAGAAGCCGCCGTGCACGAAGACCAGGAGCGGCTGCGCCGGGTCGAGCGGGTCGAGCGACCGGTCGAGGGGGCGGGCGGGGAGGTACACGTCGACGAGGCCGTCGTCGTGGGCGGCGTAGCGCAGCACGGCGTCCGGGGCCTCGGCCGCTCGCTCGTAGATGTCGTCCGCCACGGCGCCCACGGTAGTGTCGCCGGCCGCCCCCAGCCCACCTCGAGCCCGGCGCCGGCCCGAGTAGCTCCGCCGCATGACGAAATGGGAGTACCTGACGGCGCCGGTGCTGGTGCACGCGACCAAGCAGATCCTCGACAACTTCGGCCAGGACGGCTGGGAGCTCGTGCAGGTCGTGCCGGGCATGAACCCGGAGAACCTCGTCGCCTACTTCAAGCGGGCCAGTAGCGCATGAGCACCCCGGAGGAGCGGCTCGCCGAGCTCGGGCTCGAGCGTCCCCGAGGTGGCCAAGCCGGTCGCGTCGTACGTCCCGGCGGTCCGCAGCGGCAACCACGTCTTCACCTCCGGCCAGCTGCCGATGCGCGAGGGCCAGCTGATCACCACCGGCAAGGTCGGCGGCGAGGTCACCGCCGAGGAGGCCGTCGAGTGCGCGCAGCAGTGCGCCCTCAACGCGATGGCCGCGGTGCGTGCCGAGATCGGCGACCTGTCCGCGGTCAAGCGGATCGTCAAGGTCGTCGCGTTCGTCGCGTCGACCCCTGACTTCACCGGGCAGCCCGGGGTCGCCAACGGCGCCTCGGAGCTGTTCGGCGAGGTGTTCGGCGACGCCGGCCGGCACGCCCGCAGTCGCCGTCGGCGTGCCCGGTGCTCCCGCTCGACGCGCCCGTCGAGGTCGAGCTTCTCGTCGAGGTCTGATGGACCCGACGCGGCGGCTGCCGCCCGACCTCGTCGAGCACGCGCAGGCGTACGACGACGGCAGCCGCGAGCCCGTCGAGCCCCGGCACGCCTCGACGGTGGTGCTGCTGCGCGACGGTGACGGGCAGCCCGGCGGGCTCGAGGTCTACCTGCTGCGGCGGCACGTCGACATGGCGTTCGCCGCGGGCATGTGCGTGTTCCCCGGCGGCGGCGTGGACCGGCGCGACTTCGACGCCGACATCGGCTGGGTCGGACCGAGCGCCGCCGAGTGGGGCGACCTGCTCGGGTGCGACGAGGCGTTCGCCCGGGCACTGGTCTGCGCGGCGGTGCGCGAGACCTTCGAGGAGTCCGGCGTGCTGCTGGCCGGTGCGACCGAGGACACCGTCGTCGGGGACACGACCGGGGAGGACTGGGAGGAGGACCGTCGCCGCCTGGAGGGCCGCGAGGTGTCGTTCACCGGCCTTCCTGGCTCGTCGCGGCCTCGTGCTGCGCACCGACCTGCTGCGGCTGTGGGGCTCGTGGACCACGCCGGTCTTCGAGCCGCGGCGGTTCAACGCGCGGTTCTTCGTCGCCGAGCTCCCCGCGGGGCAGGTCACGCGCGACGTGTCGACCGAGTCCGACCAGGTGGTCTGGCTGCCCGTGCGCGACGCGATCCGGGCCGTGGACGCCCACGAGATGCTCATGCTGCCTCCGACGTACTGCACCTGCGTGGAGCTCTACGACCTCGCCGCACCCCGCCGACGTGCTCGCGGCGGCGGGCGGTCGCGACCTGACCTCCGTCGAGCCGGAGGCGGTGGTCGACGGCGACGGCGCCTACCTCTCCATCCCCGACCACCTCGTGCGGCTGGCCGAGGACGTCGGCGCGAGGCTGCACGCGTGAGCGAGGCCTGGGCGGGTGGCGCGTTCGGTGAGCGGGCGCGGTGCGTGCTCGCGCCGAACCCCGACATCATGACGCTCGACGGCACCAACACCTGGGTGCTGCGCGAGCCCGGCGCCGCGCGCTCGGTCGTCGTCGACCCCGGTCCGGAGATCGAGGCGCACCTCGACGCGGTCGCCGCGTACGCCGGCGAGGTGGCCGTCGTACTGCTGACCCACGGGCACCTCGACCACTCGGAGGCCGCGAGGTCCTTCGCGGAGCGGGTCGGCTGCGGCGTGCGCGCGCTCGACCCGGCCCAGCGGCTCGGCTCCGAGGGGCTCGGCGAGGGGGACGTGGTCGCGGTCGACGGGCTCGAGGTGCACGTCGTCGCCACCCCGGGCCACACCTCGGACTCGCTGTCCTTCGTGCTGCCCCAGGAGCGGGCCGTGCTCACCGGCGACACCGTCCTCGGGCGCGGCACCACCGTGGTCGCGCACCCCGACGGCCGGCTCGGCGCCTACCTCGGCTCGCTGCGACGGCTGCACGCCCTCGCCGAGGCGCAGGAGGTCACGGCCGTCTGGCCCGGCCACGGGCCGGTGCTCGACGACGCGCTCGGCGTCCTGGACCACTACCTCGCCCACCGGCGCCAGCGGCTCGAGCAGGTCCGCGAGGCCCTCGCCGCGATCGAGGCGAGCGACGTGCCCCCCGACGACGTACCCCGTGCCGTGGTCGAGCGGGTCTACGCCGACGTGGACCCGGTGCTGTGGGGGGCCGCCGAGCTCAGCGTCCGCGCCCAGATCGACTACCTGCGCGGGGCCTGATTACCAGGTGATGCAGGAAAACTGCATCTTCCCACGGTGAATTCACCATGGGAGGGGGACGAGATCCTGCACCACCTGGGAACGGGCGTCCCGCAACCGGCGGGCGCGCTCAGCGGGCGCGGCGGGAGAGCCTCTCCATGTCCATGATGACCACGGACCGGGGCTCGAGGCGGACCCAGCCGCGCGAGGCGAAGTCGGCCAGGGCCTTGTTCACGGTCTCGCGGGAGGCGCCGACGAGCTGGGCGAGCTCCTCCTGGGTGAGGTCGTGGTGGACGTGCACGCCGTCGTCGGCGGTGCGGCCGAACCGGTCGGCGAGGTCGAGCAGCGCCTTGGCGACCCGGCCCGGGACGTCGGAGAAGACCAGGTCGGCGACCACGTCGTTGGCCCGGCGCAGCCGGCCGGCGAGCTGGGTGAGCAGGCCGCGGGCGACGCCGGGGCGGCCGTCGAGCCAGCGCAGCAGGTCCTCGTGGGAGAGCGAGGAGAAGGTGGTGTCGGTGACGGCGGTGACGGTGGCCGAGCGGGGGCCGGGGTCGAACAGCGACAGCTCGCCGAACATCTGGCCCGGGCCGAGGATCGCGAGGAGGTTCTCGCGGCCGTCGGAGGAGGTGCGGCCGAGCTTCACCTTGCCGTCGGTCACGACGTAGAGCTTGTCGCCCTCGTCGCCCTCGTGGAACAGCACGTCGCCACGGCGCAGCCGGGACTCGGACATCGAGGCGCGCAGGGCGGTCGCCGCCTCGTCGTCGAGGGCGCTGAACAGGGGTGCCTGGCGCAGCACGTCGTTGTCCACGAGGGGTCCTCCCGGTTGCACGACTGTCGGCCACCGGGCCTCGGCCCGGCGGTGCTTCAGGTCACAGTCTGTCGTATCACCCCGCACGAGCGCCAGAGCCGGTCCCTCCTACACTGACGGCGTGCCGCCTGAGACCTCGCTGGTGCGCCGCGCCCGCAAGATCGACCGGGTGCTGGCGACGACCTACCCGGACGCGACGATCGAGCTCGACTTCGACAACCCCTTCGAGCTCCTCGTGGTCACGGTGCTGTCGGCCCAGACCACGGACAAGCGGGTGAACGCGCGTCCGCCCGACCCTCTTCGCCGCCTACCCCGACGCCGCGCGCGATGGCGGCCGCCGACCGGGCGCAGGTCGAGGCGCTGATCACGGCCCACCGGCTTCTTCCGGGCCAAGACCGAGTCGCTGCTCAAGCTGTCGGCGGCCCTCGTGGAGAGGTACGACGGCGAGGTGCCGTCGCGGCTCGACGGACCTCGTGACGCTGCCCGGCGTGGGCCGCAAGACCGCCAACGTCGTGCTGGGCAACGCCTTCGGGGTGCCGGGGATCACCGTCGACACCCACTTCGGGCGGCTGTCGCGACGCTTCGGGTGGACCGAGGAGACCGATCCCGTCAAGGTCGAGCACGAGGTCGGCGCGCTGTTCCCCAAGCGGGACTGGGTGATGCTGTGCCACCACCTGATCTGGCACGGCCGCCGGATGTGCCACGCCCGCACCCCCGCGTGCGGCGTCTGCCCGGTCGCCCGGTGGTGCCCGGCCTTCGGCGAGGGGCCGACCGACCCGGTCGCGGCCGCGAAGCTGGTGCGGACCGAGGGCCGCGCGTGAGACGTCGGCTCCTCGCCGTACTCGCCTGCCTGCTGCTGGCGGGCTGCACCGTGGAGCCGCCGGCGGCGAAGTCGAGCGACGCCTCGCTCACCCAGTCCCACGTCGACGTGGACACCCCGGCGCTGCGGGCCGCCAAGCGCGCGGCCGGCGTGCAGCCCTGCCGTCCCGGCAGCGCCACCCCGGCCGAGGACGGGCTGCCCGCAGTCACCCTGCCCTGCCTGGGCGGCGGCCCCGCGGTCGACCTGTCCCGGCTGAAGGGGCCACTGGTCATCAACCTGTTCGCCCAGTGGTGCGGCCCCTGCCGCTCGGAGCTGCCCTACTACGAGAGGCTGCACCGCGAGGCCGGGTCGCGGCTCGACGTCCTGGGCGTCGACTACCTCGACCCGCTGCCGGCCGCCGCGCTGGCGCTGGTCGCGGACTCCCGCGTGACCTACCCGCTGCTGGCCGACCCCGCGGGCGACCTGCGCCGCCCCTTCCGGGCCACCTCCCTGCCCGGTGTGGTGCTGGTCCGTGCCGACGGCAGCATCGACGTGCAGTACCGCGTGATGCGCTCCTACGCGGAGCTGCGCACCCTCGTCGAGGACGGCCTCGACGTCCGGCTGCCCTCCTGAACGGCCCGCTCCGGCAGGGACGCGGCGGGCACAGCACCCCTCGGTAGGCTCACCCCCGTGCCTGCCCGTCCGACGCCTGCCGCGCCCCTGCCGGGGTGGCTGGAGCCGGTACGCCGGGGCGCCGCCGCGATCACCGCCGAGGAGCTCACCGCCTTCGTCGCCCCCGAGGACGCCGAGGTGCGCGAGGGGGCGGTGCTGCTGCTGTTCGGCGAGGGCCCCGACGGACCCGACGTCCTGCTCACCGAGCGCGCGCACGACATGCGCTCGCACCCCGGGCAGGTGTCCTTCCCGGGCGGCTCGGTCGACCCCACCGACGCCTCGCCCGAGCAGGCGGCGCTGCGGGAGGCCGAGGAGGAGACCGGTCTCGACGCGGCCGGCGTCCAGGTCTTCGCCACCCTGCCCCGGCTGTGGCTGCCGCCGAGCAACTTCGCGGTCACCCCGGTCCTGGGCTGGTGGCGCGAGGAGTCGCCGGTCTCGGTCGTCGACCCGGCCGAGGTGCACGCGGTCCTGCGCGTCCCGATCGCGGAGCTGCTCGACCCGGCCCACCGGGTCTCGGCGCTGCACCCCTCGGGCTGGCGCGGCCCGGCGTTCCTGATCGGCGAGGACAAGGACCTGCTGCTGTGGGGCTTCACCGCCGGCATCCTCGTCCCGGCTCTTCGACTTCCTCGGCTGGACCCGCGCCTGGGACGCGACCGTGCTCCGCGACCTGCCCGAGCACATGCTGCACCGCCCGGCGCGAGGTGGCCGCCCAGCCGGCGACCCAGCCACGGACCCGACACGTCGGCGAGCGGTGAGGCGGCGCGTGAACCTCCTCGACTGGTTCCTGGTCGCGCTGGTGCTGGCCTACGCGGTCTCGGGCTACTGGCAGGGCTTCATCGCGGGCGCGTTCGCCACGGGCGGGCTGCTGCTCGGCGGCCTGCTCGGCATCTGGGTCTCGCCCGCGGCTGCTCGGCGACCAGGCGCCCGCGCTCTGGGTCTCGCTGGCGGCGCTGTTCATCGTGCTGGTGTGCGCGTCGTTCGGCCAGGCCGTCTTCCAGTACGTCGGCGCGAAGATCCGCTCGCGCATCACCTGGCAGCCGGTGCGCGCGCTCGACGCCGTCGGCGGGGCCGCGCTGAGCATGGCGGCCGTCCTGGTCGTCGCGTGGGCCCTGGGGGTGGCGGTCAGCGGCGCCAAGCTGCCCTGGGCCAGCAAGGAGGTGCGCGACTCGGTCGTGCTCGACCGGGTCAACGACGTGATGCCGCCGGACGCCGTGCAGGCGCTGAACTCCTTCAACGACGTGGTCGGGTCGAGCTTCTTCCCGCGCTACCTCGAGCCGTTCGCCCCCGAGCGGATCGTCGAGGTCGGGCCGCCGCCCGGACGGATCGCGCGCGACCCGGACGTCCAGCGCGCCCAGCTCAGCGTCTTCAAGATCCGCGGCGAGAACTCCTGCAGCCGTGGCGTCGAGGGCAGCGGCTTCCTCTACGCCCCGGGCCGGGTGATGACCAACGCGCACGTCGTGGCCGGCGTCGACGACCCGACCGTGCTGGTCGGCGAGGACCGAGAGGCCGGCGACGGTCGTCTACTACAACTCCGACATCGACATCGCGGTGCTGGCCGTCGACGCCGTGGCCGGCCGGTCCTGCGCTTCGACACCGACGGCCGAGCCAGCGGCCAGGCGGCGGCCGTGCTCGGCTACCCCCAGGACGGGCCCTACAACGTGCAGGCGGCCCGGATCCGCGGCGAGCAGCGGCTCCGCAGCCCCGACATCTACGGCAACGGCACGGTGATGCGCGAGGTCTACTCGCTGCGTGCGCTGGTGCGGCCAGGCAACTCCGGCGGCCCGCTGGTCTCCCCGGCCGGGCAAGGTGCTCGGGGTGATCTTCGCGGCGTCGGTCACCGACGACGACACCGGCTACGCCCTCACCGCCGACCAGGTCGTCCGCGGCCGCGGCCGCGGGCCTCCGCGGCGCGGACGGCGCGTGACCACCGCGCGGCTGCACTGCGCCAGCCCAGCGCCGGGTCGCAGGGGCCGAGCCAGTCCGTCAGCAGCGCGGTGAACGCCTCCGGGTCCTCCTCGTGCGGGAAGTGGCCGACCCCCGGCAGCACGTGCTCGGTGAGGTCGCCCGACGACGTGGCCGCGCGACGGCCGCGTCCCGCCGCCGGCAGCGCCGGGTCGTCGGCACCGGCGACGCGGCAGCACCGGCTGGCGACGGGCGCCCGCATCGCGGCCGAGAAGCGCCGCCCGTCGGCGCGCAGCCGCGAGCGGAACAGCCAGCGGTGGTACTCCAGCGCGCAGTGCGAGGACGGCCAAAGCCCGATCGCCTGCTGGTAGGTCGCCACGCGTCTCGTCGTCGGGGAAGCCGGCGCCGGTGCGCTCCACGCGCGCAGGTGGTCGCGCAGGAACGCCGCTGGCCGGGTCGGCGAGCCGGCGCTCGGGCCGCCAGGGCACCTGCATCGCCAGCACGTGCCGCAGCGCCGCGCGAGCCCGCGCTGCCGGGCGCAGCGCGCGCAGCATCGCCAGCGGGTGCGGCGCGGAGACCACGCACAGCGCCGACACCTCGCGCGGGTGCAGCACGGCGGTCGCCCAGGCGACGTACCCGCCCCAGCCGTGGCCGACGAGCACCGCGCTGCGCTCGCCGAGCGCCTTGACCACGCCGGAGACGTCCTGGGCGAGGGTCGACGGGTCGTAGCCGCGGGGGTCTTGTCGGAGCCGCCGTAGCCGCGCAGGTCCATGGCGACGGCGCGGTAGCCGGCCCCGGCGAGCGCCGGCAGCTGGTGCGCGCCAGGCCCACCAGAACTCCGGGAAGCCGTGCAGCAGCAGGACGAGCGGGCCGTCACGGTCGCCGGCCTCGACGACGTGGAAGCGGGCGCCGTTGGCGGCGACGTGCCGGTGCCGCCAGGGGCCCGGCGACCTCGACGAGGTCGCCGGCCGGTCGGGCCATGCGCGCGGGTGCCGCTGGTCAGCCGCGCTTGAGGCAGTTCTTGGTCTCCTGCGCCTGGTGGATGGCGCGCTCGGGCGCCCGCACCTGCTTGACCTTGCGCACGCCGACGAAGGCGAGCAGCGCCGGCGACGAGGACGTAGAGCGCGAACACGATCAGGAAGCACCAGGCGAGGTCGAGCCCGGTCATGCGCACGAAGTAGGCGATCGCCACGGACAGCATGATGACCGCCAGCAGGCCGAGGAACGCGGCGCCGGCGAACAGTCCGATCCCGAGGCCGCCGGCCTTGACGCTGACCTTCAGCTCGGACTTGGCCAGCGCGATCTCGTTGCGGACCAGGCTGGAGACGTCACGGCTGGCGTCGGCGACCAGGCGTCCGATCGTCGGGTCGTCCTTGCTGGGGACGTCGGTCCGGCGGCCGGGTCGTGGGTGCGTCGCTCATGGTGCCTCCTTGGTGGCGAACCCTACCGGGGCCGCCCACCCCTGCCGTACGTCGGCGCCGTGCTGCTGGCCGAGCAGCACGGCGCCGTCGTCGGCGAGGGAGGTCCACCGGTCCGTGGCCCGGCCGTCGTCGTCGTCCTTCGAGCCGGCCTTGAGGTTGTCGGAGATCAGGTTCATCACCGTCGAGTCGGCCAGCGTGGTGACGTCGCCGACCTCGCGCTTCTCCGCCACGTCGCGCAGCAGGCGCCGCATGATCTTGCCGGAGCGGGTCTTCGGCAGCTCGGGGACGACCATCACCTGCCGCGGGCGGGCGATCTTGCCGATCTCGGTGGCGACGTGGTCGCGCAGCTCCTTGACGATGTCCTCGCCGCCGTCGCCGGCCGAGTCGCGCAGGATCACGAAGGCACACACCGCCTGGCCGGTGTCGTCGTCGTGGGCGCCGACGACCGCGGCCTCGGCGACCTTCGGGTGCGAGACCAGGGCGGACTCGATCTCGGTCGGTGGAGAGGCGGTGCCCGGAGACGTTCATGACGTCGTCGACGCGGCCGAGCAGCCAGATGTCGCCGTCCTCGTCGAGCTTGGCGCCGTCAGCAAGACCAACCTGAACGAAGTAGGCGACAAC
>CAWAHH010000016.1:0-41897 GCA_963781745.1 uncultured Actinomycetota bacterium
GCCCGAGGTGTACATGACGTAGAGCGGGTGCTCGGAGTCGAAGGCCTCAGGGGTGTGCGTCCGTGCTCTGCTTGCCGACCACGTCGTCCCACCAAGGTCGCGTCCCTCGGTCCAGTCGACGTCCTGCCCGGTCCGCTTGACCACGACCACGTTGCGGACGTCGGGGCACTTCTCCAGCGCCTCGTCGACCGCGGGCTTGAGGGCGGAGGGGTTGCCGCGCCGGTAGCCGCCGTCGGCGGTGATCACGACCCGGGCGTCGCAGTCCTGGATGCGGTCGGTCAGGGCGTGGGAGGAGAAGCCGCCGAAGACGACCGTGTGCGGGGCGCCGATGCGGGCGCAGGCGAGCATCGCGACGACCGTCTCGGGGATCATCGGCATGTAGATCGCCACCCGGTCGCCGGTCTGCACACCGAGCTCGACGAGCGCGTTGGCGGCCTGGCACACCTCGTCCTTGAGGTCGGCGTAGGTGACGTCGCGGGTGTCGTTCTCGGGCTCGCCGACCCAGTGGTAGGCGACCCGGTCGCCGTTGCCGGCCTCGACGTGGCGGTCGACGCAGTTGTAGGCGGCGTTGACCTTGCCGCCGACGAACCACTTGGCGAACGGCGGGTTCGTCCAGTCCAGGACCTCGGTGAACGGCTCGGCCCAGGTGATCCGCTCGGCCTGCTTGCCCCAGAAGGCGAGGCGGTCCTGCTCGGCCTCGGCGTAGGCGTCGGCGGTGACGTTGGCGTGGGCGACGAACGACTCCGGCGGGTCGAAGTGTCGCTCCTCGTGCATCAGGTTGGACAGGGCGGCCTTGTCGTCGCTCACGTCGACTCCTTCGGTTGCGGCGGGATCTGCGTGTCAACCCTAGGCGGTGGCCCAGGGGCGGTGAACTACCCGAGAGGGCAGCCCGGCGGCTGCCCGGAAGAGCCCGACGGCGAGGGGGCCCGGCCCCGTGGACCGGACCCCGCTCGCCGTCGGACGGTGGGGTGGAGGCGTCCCGCTAGTGCGAGACGGCACCCTCGGCGCCGGCCCCCGTCAGGGCGCGGACCTCGAGCTCGTCGTACGCCGCCTCCGCGTCGCGGTCCCTGGCGGAGATGGAGCCGAGGTAGCCGAACAGGAAGCCCAGCGGGATCGAGACCAGGCCCGGGTTCTCCAGCGGGAACCACGAGATGTCGATGCTCGCGGGCAGCAGGCTCTGGTTGACGCCGTCGACCACGCCCTTGCCGGAGACGACCGGCGAGAAGAACACCAGCGCCACCGACGAGACCAGGCCGCCGTAGATGCTCCACGTGGCGCCGCGGGTGTTGAAGCCGCGCCAGAAGAGGTTGTAGATCAGCGACGGCAGGTTCGCCGAGGCCGCCACCGCGAACGCCAGTGCGACCAGGAACGCGATGTTGAGCTTCTGCGCCGGGATGGCCAGCGCGATCGCGACGCCGCCGATGACGAAGGCGGTGATCCTGGCGACCCGGATCTCGTCGCGCTCGTTGGCGTGCCCTTGCGGATCACGTTGGCGTAGAGGTCGTGCGCCACCGAGGACGCCGAGGTCAGCGTGAGGCCCGCGACCACGGCGAGGATGGTCGCGAACGCGACAGCCGAGATCAGGGCGAGGAGCACCGCGCCACCGGTCGACCCCTCGCCGCCACCGACGGCCTGGGCGAGCAGGGGCGATGCCAGGTTGCCCCGCTGGCGGCGACCTCGCTGTCCGGGCCGGTGTCCAGCAGGGCGGCGGCACCGAAGCCGAGGACCAGCGTCATCAGGTAGAACGCGCCGATCAGGCCGATCGCCCACTGGACCGAGCGTACGGGCGTCGCGCGCGGTCGGCACCGTGTAGAAGCGGATCAGGATGTGCGGCAGGCCGGCCGTGCCGAGCACCAGCGCGATGCCGAGGCTGATGAAGTCGATCTTGCTGGTCGCCGAGACGCCGTACTTCAGGCCGGGGTTGAGGAACGCGTCGCCCTTGCCGGACTGCTCCGCGGCGGCGCCGAGCAGCTCGGAGATGTTGAAGCCGAACTTCGCCAGCACCAGCACGGTGATCAGCACGGTGCCGGTCATCAGCAGGACGGCCTTGACGATCTGCACCCAGGTGGTGCCCTTCATGCCGCCGACCGTGACGTAGAAGATCATCAGCAGGCCCACGCCGATGATGGTGATGTTCTTCAGGGCCGGGCTGCTGACGCCGAGGAGCAGGGCGACGAGCGATCCGGCGCCGACCATCTGGGCGAGCAGGTAGAAGATCGAGACGACGACCGTCGAGGTGGCCGCAGCGGTGCGGACCGGCCGCTGCTTCATGCGGTACGCCAGCTGGTCGGCCATCGTGTAGCGGCCCGAGTTGCGCAGCAGCTCGGCGACCAGCAGCAGCGCCACCAGCCAGGCCACCAGGAACCCGATGGAGTAGAGGAAGCCGTCGTAGCCCGACAGCGCGATGGCTCCGGAGATGCCGAGGAACGACGCCGCCGACATGTAGTCGCCGGAGATCGCCATACCGTTCTGGAAGCCGCTGAACGAGCGGCCGCCGGAGTAGTAGTCGGTGGTGCCGGAGCTCTGCCGGCTCGCCCAGAACGTGATGCCGACGGTCAGTGCGACCACCGCCAGGAACAGGGTCGCGGTCAGGGTCTGGGAGCTCATCGGTGGGTCTCCTGGTCGTAGCGCGCCTTGAGGCGGTCGGCGAGGGGGTCGAACCTCCGGGCGGCGTGCCGGGAGTAGATGAAGGCGATGCCGAAGGTCGAGGCGAACTGCAGCAGGCCGAAGACGAGGGCGACGTTGATGTTGCCGACCAGCTTGGTGTCCATGAACCCGGTCGCGTAGTTCGACATCAGGACGTAGAGCAGGTACCAGGCCAGGAAGGCGAGCGTCCAGGGGATCGCGAAGGCGCGGTAGCGCTTGCGCAGCTCGCGGAAGTCGTCGGAGGCGGCCAGGTCGTCGTAGATCGCGTGGCCCGACGTGCCGTGCGCCTTCCACTCCGGCGGGGGAGCGGTGCTCTGGGTCGTGTCTTCGCTCATCGGTCACCTCACGGGTCCGGCCCGGCGCAGGACGGCGCCGAGCTGTGATGACGGTCACGCTAGGGACGCGGGCGGCGACGGCGGGAGTACCCCGACCCGACGGTGCGGCCAGCGGACCCGCAAGGTCGCCGTACGGCGCAGAACGCGCGACGAGCGGTCGGGGCTCGCGTCGATCGGGCGTGGGCCGTCAGAGCGGCTGCGGGCCGCGGTCGAGGGCGACCGCCTCCGGGGTGTGCAGCCGGACCATCGTCCGCGAGACGTGCCGCGGCAGCCGCGACGGGGTCGCCAGCGACACCAGCACCATCGTCGCGAACGCGACGGGCACCGTCCACGCGGCGGGCTGCGCGACCAGGGCGCCCGGCCAGCCGGGACGGGTGCCGTCGACGAGGGTCAGCACGACGGCTGCGCCCGAGAGCGCTCCGCCGACGAGCATCCCCGCGATCGCGCCCACGTCGGTGAGCCGTCGCCACCAGATGCCGAGCACCAGCAGTGGGCAGAACGTCGAGGCCGCGACCGCGAACGCCAGTCCGACGGCACGGGCCACGCCGACGCCCTCGGCGGAGACCGCGAGCAGCAGCGGGACCACGACGGCGACCACGGCGGCGGCCTGGAACGCACCGCACCCCGCGGAAGCGCCGGCCCATCACGTCCTGGCTGATCACGCCGGCGACCGCGATGGTCAGCCCCGAGGACGTGGACAGGAACGCCGCGAACGCCCCGGCGGCGGTGAGCGCGGAGAGCAGCTCGCCCGCCGAGCCCGCCGACCATCCGGGCCGGCAGCTCGAGCACGACGGTGTCGGTCGCTCCGGCGGCGATCAGGTCGGGGGCGTAGAGCCGGCCCAGGGCGCCGTACACGGGCGGCAGGACGTAGAACAGGCCGAGCAGGCCAGCACCACGAGCGTGGTTCGCCGGGCGGTGCGGCCGTCGGGGTTGGTGTAGAACCGCACGACGACGTGCGGCAGGCCCATCGTGCCGAGGAAGGTCGCCACGATGATGGAGTACGTCGTGTAGAGCGGGTGGGCGCTCGCCGAGTCAGCGGCGAGGCCCACACGTCGCCGGCGACGCCGCCGGCGGTGATCGACGCGGCCGCCGGGAGACGTCGCGCCGTCGCCGTACCCAGACGAGCCAGCAGGAACATCGCCGGGCACGCAGGAGGGCGGTGAGCTTGAGCCAGTACTGGAAGGCCTGCACGAAGGTGATGCTGCGCATCCCGCCGAAGAACACGTTGACCAGGACGACGGAGCCGACCAGGAGGCCGCCGACCCACGGCGGGCGTGCCGGCGACGGTGCCGAGGGAGAGGCCGGCACCCTGGAACTGCGGCATCAGGTAGAGCCAGCCGACCGCGACCACGAGCACCGAGGAGATGCCGCGCACCGAGCGGGACTCCAGGCGGGCCTCGGCGAAGTCGGGCAGCGTGTAGGCGCCCGGAGCGGCGCAGCGGCGCCGCGACCAGCACCAGCAGCACGAGGTAGCCGGCGGTCCAGCCGACCGGGTACCACAGCATGTCGGTGCCGAAGGCGAGCACCAGCCCGGCGACGCCGAGGAACGACGCCGCGGAGAGGTACTCCCCGCCGATCGCGGACGCGTTGAGCGCCGGGCGCACCGACCGCGAGGCGACGAAGAAGTCGCTGGTGGTGCGGGAGAAGCGCCAGCCGTAGGCGCCGACCGCGAGCGTGGCGAGCGAGACCAGCAGCACCGCGACGAGGCCGAAGTCCGGCGCTCACTGGCCGCTCGACCACGTCGGCGAAGTCCCGCTCGTTGCGCTCGGCCGCGCGGACGTAGAGCCAGCCCAGCAGGAGCAGGAAGGGGTAGACGCCGAAGGCGAGCAGCACCCACGACAGCGGCATCCCCAGGACGTCGGGCGTGCACAGGTCGGGCAGCAGCGTGAACAGGACGGGGCAGCCCGCCGACCAGGACACGCGAGGGCGACGAGCACCATCGCCGGCCAGCCGCAGCTGCGCGCGCAGCAGCGAGGTCATGTAGATCTCGCCGAGCGGGGTCTGCGCGTCGATCTCCGAGGTGCCCGCGACCCGCCGCTGCCGGTCGGCGCCGGTGCGCGGGCTGGTCACCCGGACCCGTCGCGGGGGCGGCGTGCTCGGTCACGTCCGGCCCGACGCCGCCCGGCCGGGCGCGGCGCACCAGCACGTCGCGCAGCTCGCGGGTGTGCCGTCGGCTGACCGCGAGCTCGTCGCCGCCGACCACGACGCTGCACCGCCCGGCGTCCACGCGCACCTCGTCGACGTGGGCAAGGACACCAGCAGCGAGCGGTGGATCCGCACGAAGCCGGCGTCGCGCCAGTCGCGCCTCGAGCGTGGTCAGCGGGGTCCGGATCAGGTGGGTGTCGTCGGCGGTGTGCAGCCGGGCGTAGTCGCCGTGCGCCTCGACGTAGAGCACGTCGCAGCGGGCGACGAACCGGGTGACGCCGCCGAGCTCGACGGGGATGCTGTCCTCGTCGGCCGCCTCGCCTGCGCCACCGCAGGCGTCGACCACGCGACGTACGGCCTCGGCGAGCCGGTCCTCGCGCACCGGCTTGAGGACGTAGTCGACGGCGTTGAGCTCGAAGGCGTCGACCGCGTGGTCGTCGTGGGCGGTGATGAACACGACCGGGGGCGGCGTGCGGAAGCGGGAGAGCACGCGGGCCAGGTCGAGCCCGCTCAGGCCGGGCATCCGGATGTCGGTGAACACCGCGTCGACGGCGCCCTCCTGGAGCACCCGCAGCGCCTCGGCGGCCGAGTCGGCCGTCGCGCACGCTCAGCACCGCGGGTCCCGCCCAGCAGGAACGCGAGCTCGTCGAGGGCGGGCCGCTCGTCGTCGACGACCAGGACGTGGAGGCTCATGGGTGCACTCCCGGGGCGTACTTCGGGACCCGGACGGTCACCTTCGTCCCGCGCACCAGGAGCAGTCTCCACGACCAGGCCGTAGTCGTCACCGAACGCGGACCGGAGCCGCTCGTCGACGTTGCCGAGCCCGACCGAGTCCATCGACGCGTCGCCGGTCAGCGCGCGGCGTACCCGCTCGGGGTCCTCGCCGACGCCGTCGTCCTCGACCGAGATCACGGCCTCGCGGTCGAAGTCCTCGGCGCGGTGATCGACGACCCGCCCGGCGCCCTCCTTGGCCTCGAGGCCGTGGCGGACGGCGTTCTCGACCAGCGGCTGGAGGCACAGGAACGGTACGACGACCGGCAGCACCTCCGGCGCGATGCGCAGGGTGACCTCGAGCCGGTCACCGAACCGCGCCTTCTCCAGCACGAGGTAGCGCTCGATCGAGTTGAGCTCCTCGGCGAGCGTCGTGAACTCGCCGTGCCGCCGGAACGAGTAGCGGGTGAAGTCGGCGAACTCCAGCAGCAGCTCGCGCGCCCGCTCGGGGTCGGTGCGCACGAAGGACGCGATCGCGGTGAGCGAGTTGTAGACGAAGTGCGGGCTGATCTGCGCCCGCAGCGCGCGCACCTCGGCCTCCATCAGCCGGGTCCGCGACGCGTCGAGCTCGGCGAGCTCGAGCTGGCCGGACACCCAGCGGGCGACCTCGTCGGTGGCCCGCACCAGCCCGGCCGAGGCGTCGAAGGCGCGAAGACCTGCAGGGTGCCGACGACCCGCTCCTCGACGGTCAGCGGCGTGACGCACGACCTGCCGCAGGCCGCAGCCGGGGTCGTCGCAGGGCCAGTCGCGCCGGCTGCGCACGACGGTGGCGCCGTCGCGCGACGACCGGCGCGGCGAGGCCGCCGGTCTGCTCGGCGTGGTGGTGGTGGCCGCCGTCCCAGGCGAGCAGGTCCGTCGGTGTCGGTGAGGGCGACCGCCGGTGCGCCGAGCAGGCTGCGCAGGTGCCGGACGGCCCGCTCGGCGCTGACGCGGCGGTCAGCCCGGCCCGCAGCGCCGGCGTGGCCAGCGAGGCGGTGTGCAGGGTGCGGAACGTGGCCCGGTCGGCCTCGGTGCCCGAGGTGCCGGCGCCGCACCACCGCCGAAGGCGAGCGCAGCCGGCTGGGCACGACGGCCTACTGGAAGTCGATGAGCAGGGCGTCGGCGTCGCCGCCGTCGGTCGCCGGCTCGACCGGGGTCCGGCGTCGCTCGCCGTCGTCGGTCGGCCTGCGGGCGGACCACGGCGCGGTAGCAGTGCGTGACGTAGGGCAGCAGCATCCCGTCGGGGCCGCGGCCGTACTCGTCGTACAGCGCGTCGACGTGCGGCGAGCACCCGCTCCCGCTCGGCCTCGTCCATCACCGCGATGTTGGACCGGCGAGCGCACCAGGTCGCGCAGCCGCTGGCGGTCCAGCGGCTGCCAGAAGCGGAAGGTCGCGGTCTCGACGAAGCCGAACAGGTTCGAGGCGAGCAGCGCGTGGGTCGGGTCGTTCTCCTGCTCCTGGCGTGCCGATCAGCCGGCCGAGCCGGCGTGACCCACGGGATCCGCTCGTCGCGCAGGTTCCAGACCAGCGCGAGGTGGCCGCCGGGCCGCAGCACCCGCGCGATCTCGGGCAGCGCGCGGTCGAGGTCGAACCAGTGGAAGGCCTGCGCGCCGACCACGGCGTCGACCGAGCGTGAGGCGCACCGGGATCCGCTCGGCGGCGGCCGACCGCGGCGCGGCGCGTCGGGGTGCGGCGCGACGAGGTGGCGCAGCATCGGGTCGAGCGGGTCGGTGGCCAGCACGCGGTGGCCCGGGCGACCAGCTGCGTGGCGGTGAGCTTGCCGGTGCCGGCGCCGAGCTCGAGCAGCCGGGCCGGGCGGCCGTCGCGGCCGCGCCGCCGGAGACCAGCCACGGCGCGGCCTCGCCGGGGTACGACGGCCGGGCGCGGTCGTAGGCGTCGGCCACCGCCCGAACGAGAGGGCGCCCCCGGTGGCCGGCGTGGAGCCGGATGCGCGGGAGGGGTCCCGGGCGGGTCGGCGGGAGCCCCGGCGGGTCGGCGGGGGAGGTCATCGCGGTGAGGCTATCAATGGATGCTGGGCTGCATCGCGCAAGCGTGTAATGTCGATTACATGATTACAAACGAAGCGACAGAGCGGGTGCGGGGCTGGTTCACCGGCCGGGTCCCGCAGGAGTGGCAGGACGCAGCCGGTCGAGGTGGGCGTCGACCGCGAGGAGATCGCGGTCTCGCTGACCCTCCCGGACGTCGAGCTCGCCGAGGGCACCGCCGCGGCGGAGGTCGACGAGGCCCGCGCCGGGCGGGCCAAGGCGTTCCGCGAGGACACCCGCGGCCACCGGATGGCGATCGCCCGAGGAGGCCGAGCGCCGGTTCGAGCGCAAGGTGTCCTGGCAGGTCACGGTCGGGGAGCGCACCGAGCTGTTCACCCACGTCGCGGCCCCGGTGATGACCCGGCTGCGCCAGCCGCAGCGGCAGGTGCTCGACACCCTCGTCGACGCCGGCGTCGCCCGGTCCCGCTCGGAGGCGCTGGCCTGGTGCGTGCGGCTGGTCGGCCAGCACGAGGAGCGACTGGCTCGCCGAGCTGCGCGAGGCGATGAGCGCGGTGGCCGACGTCCGGCCAAGGGCCCGCACGCCGGCTGACCGGGTCCGCCCCGGCCGCGAGCGGGTGCGCTGGGCTAGCCTGCCCGGCGTGCCGGCCGCCCCCGCCTCCCCGGCCCCCGACGTACTCGGCCGGCTGAGCCGCTCTCGAGGGCGTGGCCTCGGCGATGGCCGCGACCCGCGACGGCATCGACGCGCTGCTGCGCGACCGCGGCCTGCGCCGTACGACGCCCGACCTGACGGCCGAGTCGCTGCTGCGCGGCGCGCACGCCAGCGCCGTGCTCGAGGGCTCCGGCTCGACGCTCGAGGCCGTGCGCGCCGGCGGCGGCGGGCCGAGTGGCGCGGTCCGCCGTGCCGGATCAGCACCGAGCTGCTCGGCCTCGTGCCGGCGCTCGCGACCGCGCCGCTGCAGGCGCTGGCGCGGCTGCACACGCTGGCCGCGCAAGGGAGTCGTCGACGACGACGACCTCGGTCGGCCGCGCGACGCGGACTCCGCCGCCCGGCTGCGCGACCTCGCCGCGCTGCTGACCGGGCCCGACCGAGGCGCCGGCGCTCGTCGTCGCCGCGGTCGCGCACGCCGAGGTCGCGACCGCGGCGCCCTTCGTCGTCCCACAACGGGCTGGTCGCGCGGGCCGCTCGAGCGGCTCGTGCTGGTCGCGCGGGGCGTCGACGCCGACGTCGCTGACCGTGCCCGAGGCGGGGCACCTGGCGCTGCGGGCGGAGTACGAGTCCAACCTGCGCGGCTACCGCGAGGGCGGCGCGGCGGGCGTGCACGCCTGGCTGCTCTACGCCGCCGAGGCGTATCGCCGAGGGCGCGGAGGCGAGCCCGCTGCGCTGAGCCGAGCAGGTCGCCTGCCCCGGACATGCGAGCGGCACCTCGTCCGGGTTGCCCCAGAGTGCCGCCGCTGACACATGAGACCGATGGCTACCAAGCGTGCACCCGAAATGTCGCTCCCGGGTGAACCCGGAGAATCGACGCCCTAGAGGAAGGGAGGTCGCCGCGTGGGTACCTGGCTCATGTGCGGGTCTTGAGTTGTTCACTCCCTTTGTACGCCGCAGGCTCCGGCGCGACAAGGCCCGCGGCACCTGTCTAGCGATGGTCTAGCGTGTCCCGGCGGACGACCTGGTCGTCCGCGTGTGGCTCGGACGGCACTGGGATCTCACGCACGGTGTCAGGACGCGCCGCGCACGACCCGCCGACGGGCCGCGACGTACACCGCGCCCCCGACCGCGGCGGCCGTGCCGAGCGCGAGCGCGGCGAGGGTCGGCTTGCCGCGGCTCTGCGGCAGCCGCATCCGGCTGCGCAGGGCCACCGGGCGGGTGAACACCAGCACCGGCCAGCCCCGCTGGGTCGCCGCCTGCTGCGCAGCTCGCGGTCGGGGTTGACCGCGAAGGGGTGACCGACCGCCTCGAGCATGTACAGGTCGGTGATCGAGTCGGAGTAGGCGTAGCTGCGGTCGAGGTCGTAGCCCTTGTCCTGCGGCGAGCGCGGCGCATGCGCGGCGGCCTTGTTCTCGGCGTAGGCGTAGAAGGTCGATCCCGCCGGTGTAGCTGCCCTCGACGATCTCCATGCGGGTGGCGACCACGCCGTCGGCGCCGAGCATCTCGCCGATCGGCTCGACCACCTCCGAGCCGGACGCCGACACGATGATCACGTCGCGCCCGGCGAGCTGGTGCTCCTCGATGAGGGAGACGGCCTCGTCGTAGACCAGCGGGTCGACGATGTTGTGCAGGGTCTCGGCGACGATGTCGCGCACCGTCTGCACGTCCCACCCGGCGCAGAGCTCGGAGAGGAACTCGCGCATCTTCTCCATCTGGTCGTGGTCGGCGCCGCCGACCAGGTAGACGAACTGCGCGTAGGCGCTGCGCAGCACCGCGCGGCGCGAGATCAGGCCGCCGGCCTGGAACGGCTTGCTGAAGGCGAGCGTGCTCGACTTGGCGATGATCGTCTTGTCGAGGTCGAAGAACGCGGCCGGGCGGCCCTGCGCACGTCCCGTGCCGCCCGTGCCGGCCATCGCTGGTCCCCTCCTGGTCGCGGTGCCCGACAGTCTCGAACGCGTCCGCACCCGACGGGGCCGCCGTCGGAATGCGGACGTCAGATCGACGCCTTCGCGAGCGCTGCCGGCGCGTCGATGCGACTCGCCGATGGGGCTACGACTCGAGGCACTGGTGCACGACCTTCGACAGGCGCGCTACCATTCCTGAGTCCAACACGCGGTACCCGCTCGAGTCCTCCAGCGGCATCCCCCCAGTCGCTGGTCAGTGGTCCGGCTCATCCCCCCAGGAGTCGGATCCTCGGCGGCCCCTGGTCCCCCCCCCGGCCAGGGGCCGCCCCCATTCCCGGGCCGGTCGACCTGTTCGTCCACAGGCCGCTCGGACCGCCGCCTTGTCCACCAGGCTGTACGTCGACGCGCGGGCCGTGACCCCGGCCGCGGCCCACGCTCGGCATGGCATGACGACCAGCCCCGCCCTGCTGCTGGTCACCCGCGACGAGGCCTGCTCGACGACCTGCTCCGGCTCGCGGCCGCCGCCGGCACCACCCTCGACGTCGGCCCACGAGCCCGTCGGCGCGCTGCGGGCCGTGGGTCGGCCGCCTCGGTGGTCCTGGTCGGGCGCCGACCTCGTCGGGAGGTCGCCGCGCAGCGTCCGCCCCGCCGCGAGGAGGTCCACGTCGTCGGCCACGGCCCGCTCGCCGACCGCGCTGTTCCGTGCGGCGCTGGCGGTCGGCGCCGCCGCGTGTCGTCGAGCTGCCCGGCCGGGGAGCGTGGCTGGCGAGCTGCTCGGCGACGCCGCCGACGGGGCGCCGCGGCCGGCGCTGCACGATCGGGGTGGTCGCCGGGTCCGGCGGGGCCGGCGCGACCACGTTCGCCGCGCCCTGGCACTGGTCGCGGCCCGCAGCGGCCGCGCGCGTCCTGGTCGACCTCGACCCGCTGGGGCCCGGGGTCGACCGGGTGGTCGGCCTCGACCCGCTCGAGGGGGCTGCGGTCGATCGGGGGAGCGGTGCCACCGGAGGCGTCGCCCGGACGGCGTCCGGTGGGACGCGCTGGTCGACTCGCCAGCGACGGCTCGGGTCGCGGTCGCTGCGTGCGGCGCTGCCGTCCAGGGACGGGCTGGCGGTGCTGACCTGGGCCGCCGGGCGCCCCGAGGCGCCCGACGCCGGCACCGTCCGCGAGGTGCTCTCGGCCGCGCAGCGCGGCCACGACGTGGTCGTCGTCGACCTCCCCGCGGCGTGGTCGACGACGTGTCCGCGCGGAGGTGGTCGCCCGCTGCGACCTGGTGCTGGTCGTGACCGCGGCGACCGTCCCGGGGTGGCGTCGGCCGGCCGGGTCGTCGGCCCGCTGCGGCCCCTGCACGACCGGCTCGGCGCGGTCGGTCCGGTCGGGTCCGGCCACCGCCGCGCCCGCGACGGGTGGCCGAGGCCCTGGGGCTGCCGCTGCTCGCCGAGGTGCCCACGCGCGCGACGGCTCGTGGAGCAGCGTCGACCTCGGCCTCGGCCCGGTGCACGGCCGTCGCGGCGGGCTGGCGCGGGCTGGCCGCCGAGCGTGCTCGCCGCCCCCGAGGCGCGGTCCGGTCCGGGCGTGAGCGGGCCGTCGCGGACCGCGCCCGGCTCGCCGCCGAGGTCGTCGACGGCGTGCGCGAGCAGCTCGCCCGCGAGCGGCGCGGTGCTCACCCCCGAGGTGGTGGCCGCGCGCGCTGCGCGAGCGCGGGCGGCCGGTCGGCGACGCGACGGTCCTCGCGGTCCACGACCTGCTGCGCCGCGACGTGCTCGGCGCCGGGCCGCTCGAGCCGCTGCTGCGCACCGAGGGCGTCACCGACGTGCTCGTCAACGGCGCCGGGGCGGTCTACGTCGACCGCGGCCGCGGGCCTCGAGCTGCACCGACGTCCGGTTCCCCGACGACGCCGCCGTGCGCCGCCTCGCCCAGCGGCTGGCGGCTCGGTCGGGCGGCAGGCTCGACGACGCGACGCCGTACGTCGACCTGCGGCTGCCCGACGGCACCCGCTTCCACGCGGTGCTCGCGCCGCTGGCCCGTCCGGGCACGGTGATCTCGCTGCGCGTCCCTCGGGCCCGGGTGTTCACGCTCGACGAGCTGCGTGGCCGCCGGCACGCTCAACGCCGACGCCGCCTCGGCTGCTGCGGCGGCTGGTCGCGGCCCGGCTGGCGTTCCTGGTCAGCGGCGGCACCGGCTCCGGCAAGACGACCCTGCTCTCGGCGCTGCTGTCCCTGGTCGACCCGGGGCACCGGCTGGTGCTGGTCGAGGACGCCAGCGAGCTGCGCCCCGACCACCCGCACGTCGTCGGCGCTCGAGGCCCGCCCGGCCAACGTCGAGGGCGCCGGCGAGGTGCCGATGCGAGTCGCTGGTCCGCCAGGCGCTGCGGATGCGGCCCGACCGGCTCGTCGTCGGCGAGGTCCGGGGGGCCGAGGTGACCGACCTGCTGGCCGCGCTCAACACCGGCCACGAAGGCGGCTGCGGCACCGCTGCACGCCAACTCGGCGGGCGACGTCCCGGCCCGCATCGAGGCCCTGGCGATGGCCGCCGGCCTGCCCCAGGCCGCCGCGCACAGCCAGCTCGCCTCGGCCGTGGACGCCGTGGTCCACCTGGCCGCGACGCGGACGGTCCCCGGCGGCTCGCCGAGGTCGCCGTGCTGGGGCGTGGCCCGGACGGCCGCGTGCGGGCGGTCCCGGCGCTGACGTTCGCCGCCGACGGGTCGACGAGCGAGCACCCTGCCGCCTCGCTCCTGGTCGAGCGGCTGCGCCGATGAGCCTCGTCGCGCCCTCGCGAGCGCCGCGGCGCTCGCGGCGCGCCGGACGGTCGGACCGATGAGTCCCGGCGTGGTCGCGGCGGTGCTCCTCACGGGCACCGCGGTCGTGCTCGCCCTGCCTGTTCGGCCGAGGACCGACCGTCCGCCGGCCGACGCCCGGGGGCTCGCGGCCGCCCGCGTCGCCGGGGGCCGGCCCTCGCCGCGGTGGTGGTCCCGGTCGCCGGCACGCGCGGTGCTGCTCCTCGTCGACGGGCTGCGGCTGGTGCTCGTCCTGGTCCTGGTCGCCTGCGGCGGCGGGGTCGCCGTGCTGGTCGGACGCTCCCGCGGAGCGCGGGCGGCCGAGCGACGACGCGCCCAGGTCGTCGAGGTGTGCGAGGCGCTCGCGGGCGAGCTGCGCGCCGGGCAGCCCCAGGTGGCCGGTCTGGCGCGGTGCGCCGAGGTCTGGCCCGCGTTCGAGCCCGTCGTCGCCGCGGGACGGCTCGGGGCCGACGTGCCCACCGCGCTGCGGCGTCTCGCCGCCCTCCCCGGCGCCGAGGGCCTGCGCGAGCTGGCGTCGGCGTGGCAGGTCTCCGAGCGCTCCGGCGCCGGGCTCGCCGCGGCCCTGACCCGGGTTGCCGCGACCGCCCGGGCGCGGGAGGCCACCCGGTCGGTCGTCGCCGGCGAGCTGGCCTCCGCCCGGGCCACCGCGCGGCTGGTCGCCCTGCTCCCGGTGGCCTCCCTGGCGATGTCGGCCGGCATCGGCGGCGACCCGTGGCAGTTCCTGCTCGCCACGCCGGTCGGTGTCGGCTGTCTCGGCGCGGGCGCGGCCTGCGCCTTCGCCGGCCTGCTCTGGATCGACCGCATCGCCGAGACGGTCCTGACCACATGAGCGCCAGGTCGTGCCGTCCCGTACGGCAGGGTGCGCGGTGAGCGTGGCGGCGCCGGTGGCCGCGGTGCTCGCGGCGGTCGCGGCCTGGGTGGCGCTTCCTCCACCGACCCGCGACGCGGCCCTGCCGAGTCCCCCGTCAGGTCGGCCCGGGCGGGACGGCCGTGGTGGGCCCGACGAGCGCGCGTCACGCGGCGCGGCCCGCGGACTGACGGCCGGCTCGGGGGAGCGCTCCGGCGGCCGCGGGGAGGGTGCCGCCCGACCCGCGCGCGGCGAGCAGCCCTGGGTCCGCCTCGGTGCGACCGTGTGCGTCGGCGGCGGTGTGGCGGTGCTGCTCGGTGGGGTCGCGGGCAACGTCGTGGGACCCGTCGCGGCCGCGGTGTGCTGGCGCCTCGTCGGGCGCCTCGAGCCACCCTCGGTGCGCCGGCGCCGCGAGCGCCTCGTCGCCTCGGTGCCCCACGTCGTCGACCTGCTGGCGGCGTGCCTGGCCGCCGGCCTGTCCCCGGCCGCCGCGCTCGGCGAGGTGGTCGCGGCCGTCGACCCACCCGTGCGCGACGAGCTGGCCACGGTGGCCGCGCGGCTCAGGCTCGGCGTCGACCCCGTCACGGTGTGGCGCGACCTCGCCGACCACCCCCAGCTCGGCGCCCTCGGGCGCAGCGTGAGCCGCGCGGTGACGTCCGGGGCGTCGGTGGCCGACGCCCTGGTCCGGCTCGGCGACGACCTGCGGCAGCGCAGCCGCGCCGAGGTGGAGACCCGCGCCCGCGCCGTCGGCGTGAAGGCGGCGGTCCCGCTGGGCGTGTGCCTGCTGCCGGCCTTCGTGCTGGTCGGGGTGGTCCCGCTGGTCGCCGGGTCGGTCGGCGTCCTGGTCGGTCGCTGACGCCACCAGCGGGGCCGGATTCCCTCCACATCCAGGTCCTGGCGGCCACGTCCCCAGATCTGCCGACGGCCTCCGCGGTGAGGGTCCGGACCGGGCCAGAGTCCTGCCATCCATCGATCCGCCCACCATCCGGTGGGCCCCTGAGGAGGTCTCCATGACCAGGTCCCCCAACGCCCGGCTCCGCAACCAGCGCGGTGTCACCACGGCGGAGTACGCCGTCGTCACCGCCGCCGGATGCGGCTTCGCGTCCGTTCTCATCAAGCTCCTGACCAGCGACTGGGGTCAGGGGCTGCTGAAGACCCTGTTCACGATCCTGATGAAGATCCTGGGGCTCTGAGCGTGCCCGAGCCGGGTCGGCTCCCGGGGGACGGGGTCCGCAGCGCGCTGCGGGCCCCGTCCCGGCGCACCCGTCGTGCGGACCGTCCGAGCAGGCACCGCCTTCCGGCCCGGGGTCAGCGCGGCACGGTGACGGCCGAGACGGTCGTCGTGCTCCCGGTCCTCGTGGCGGTGACGCTCGGGCTCGTCTGGCTGCTGGCGCTCGCGGCGACGCAGGTGCGGGTCGTCGACTCGGCTCGCGAGGTGGCTCGCGCGGTCGCGCGCGACGACGACCGGGCCGCCGCGGTCTCCCTCGGCCGGCGGGTGGCGCCGGAGGGTGCCACGGTCGACGTCGGCGGCTCGGACGAGGTCGTCACCGTGCGGGTCAGTGCCGAGGTGCGGGGGCCGGGCGGCCTCTTCGGCTTCCTGCCCGGTGTCCGGGTGGACGGCGAGGCCGTGGCCGCCCGGGAGCCCCGATGAGACCCGAGAGTCGACCGGGCCGACCCCGCCGATCGTGCCGACTCCGCCGACCGGGCCGACCCCGCCGGGCCGACGGCGGAGCGGGCCGCTCGCACCGGTCAGAGAACGGGTTCGCCACAGCCTTCGCGGTCGGCTTGATCGGCCTGCTCGTCACGGTCACGGCCGTGGTGGCCGTGCTCGGCGGTGTGCTCGTCGACCGGCGTCGGGCCGAGGCCGGAGCGGACCTCGCCGCGCTCGCCGGAGCGGCGGCCGCCCAGCAGGGCGGGGACGGCTGCGCGGCGGCGTCACGGACCGCGCGAGGCAACCAGACGCGTGTGGTCGCCTGCCGCCAGGACGGGTCGACCGTTGTCGTCGAGGTCGAGCGACCTCCCAGGGAGGTGCTCGGCCACCGCTTCACGATCTCGGGGCGGGCGCGGGCGGGCCCGGTGGCAGCCACCGAGGTGGCACTGACGAGCCGGCCGGCGGCCAGTCCGGCGGCCAGTCCGGCGGGCGGTCCGGCCGGCAGCCCGGCCGGAGGGGGTCAGCGGGCCGGCGGCGGGGTCTCGTAGGGGCCGTCGCTGCGCGAGACGCCGGCGCCGGTCGCGGTGTGCGGCTCGGGCTCCGCGGTCGCGGGTGCGGT
Source organism: uncultured Actinomycetota bacterium (assembly GCA_963781745.1). GTDB lineage: Bacteria > Actinomycetota > Actinomycetes > Propionibacteriales > Nocardioidaceae > Nocardioides_B. The sequence continues at coordinate 16,347 of CAWAHH010000016.1, forward strand.
GCCGGTGGCGGCGGCCTGCTGCTCCTGGCGGATGCCCTCGCGCTTCTCCAGCTTGCGGAGCTTCTTGTTGTTCTTGCGGTTGCGGTTGGCCCGCTTGGCGCCCGAGCGGACCAGCTCGAGACCCATGATGAAGACGAGCAGGGTGGCGGCACCGAGCAGGAAGACGACCAGGGTCGGCATCTCGACGGTGCTGCCGTAGAGGGCTGCCTGGTCGTTCGTGCCGCTCCCGAGGACGGCGACGAGTGCTCCGGCAGAGAGCAGGATGAGGATGAGGCCGAGCACGAGCATGAGCATGTCCTTCCACGAAGCGGGCTCTCCAGTGGTTCCCTGCAGCACCACGCGCAAACCCGTGCACCACGGCGTGCGGCTCCCTCCGACCCTGCGTGGGCCTCCAGTGCGCGCGGGGGGAGTCGCCGGACCCTCAGCCTCCGGCGGGTCCGACCCCGTCGAGCAGGAGGTCGAGCAGGTCGACGGCGCGGTGCTTGTCGAGCGGCGCGTTGTTGTTGCCGCACTTCGGCGACTGGACGCACGACGGGCAGCCCTCCTCGCAGCGGCAGGCCGCGATCGCCTCGCGGGTCGCCGACAGCCAGGAGCGGGCCGTCGTGAAGCCCCGCTCGGCGAAGCCCGCGCCGCCCGGGTGGCCGTCGTAGACGAACACGGTGAGCCGGCCGGTGTCCGGGTGCAGCGCCGTGGACACGCCGCCGATGTCCCACCGGTCGCAGGTCGCGAACAGCGGCAGCAGACCGATCGAGGCGTGCTCGGCGGCGTGCGCCGCCCCGGGCAGGTCGGCGGCGGCGAGGCCGGCGTCCTGCAGGGCAGCCGGCGGGAGCGTCCACCAGACGGCGACGGTGTCGAGGATCCGCTCCGGCAGGTCGAGCGGCTCCTCTCCGAGGATCTCCCCGGTCGGCACCCGGCGTCGGGTGAACGAGACGACCTGGTGGGTGACCCGGACGTCGCCGAGGCTGACCCGGGCCGGTCCCCAGGTCTCGTGCTCGCGCTCGGCGGATGATCGCGATGTCGGTCAGGTCGCGCGCCGAGGTCGTGAAGCCGGGGTCGTCGCGCACCACGCGTTGCGACGTGCGTCGTCGAGGTCGAGCGTCTCGACGAGGTAGGTCTCGCCCTGGTGGAGGTAGACCGCTCCCTCGTGCACGGTGCCGTGCGCCGAGCCCTGGTCGACGGTGCCGAGCAGCCGGCCGGTGGCCGTCCTCGACGAGCCGGACGGGAGGGCCGCCGCTGGAGCGCAGGTCGGCGAGGTCGCGGCCCGGCGGCGGTCGGTCCAGAACCAGCCGTGCGCCCGGCGCCGCAGCAGGCCTCCGGCGGTCAGCGCGTCCACGCCCTCCCGCGCCCGCGGACCGAACAGCGGCAGGTCGGCCTCGGTGAGCGGCAGCTCCTCGGCCGCCGCGCACAGGTGCGGGCCCAGGACGTGCGGGTTGTCGGGGTCGAAGACGTTGGCCTCGACCGGGCCGCCGATCAGGGCCTCGGGGTGGGTCACGAGGTAGGTGTCGAGAGGGTCGTCGCGGGCCACCAGCACGCCGAGGGCGTCCCGGCCGCCGCGGCCGGCCCGGCCGACCTGCTGCCAGAGGGCCGCCCGGGTGCCGGGGAAGCCGGCCATCAGCACGGCGTCGAGCCCGGCGATGTCGATGCCGAGCTCGAGCGCGTTGGTGGCGGCCACGCCGAGCAGGGTGCCGTCGCGGACCTGCTGCTCGATCTCGCGGCGGTCCTCGGGGAGGTAGCCGCCGCGGTACGCCGCGACCCGGTCGGCCAGCCCGGGAGCCACCTCGCGGAGCAGCCGCCGCGTGGTCAGCGCGACCGACTCCGCCCCGCGGCGCGAGCGGACGAAGGCCAGGGTGCGCACGTCGCTCGACGACCAGGTCGGTCAGCAGGTCGGCGATCTCGGCGGTCGTCGAGCGGCGCACGGGCGCGCCGTTCTCCCCGCCGTGGGACGTGAACGGCGGCTCCCACAGCGCCAGGGACACCTCGCCGCGGGCCGAGCCGTCATCGGTCGACGGCGCGGACCTCCAGCCCGGTGAGCCGGCCCGCCGACACCGCCGGCTCGGCCGACCGTCGCCGAGGCGAGCACGAACGTCGGCGACGCGCCGTACGCGGCGCAGACCCGGCGCAGCCGTCGCAGGATCTGGGCGACGTGGGCGCCGAAGACGCCGCGGTAGTGGTGGCACTCGTCGACCACGACGTAGCGCAGCATCCCGAAGAAGCGGGACCAGCGCCGGTGCCCGGGGAGCAGGGAGTGGTGCAGCATGTCCGGGTTGGTGAGGACGTACTCGGCGTGGTCGCGCGCGAACTCGCGCTGCTCGGGCGAGGAGTCGCCGTCGTGCGTGGTGGCCTGCAGGCCCGTCGAGGCCCAGGCCGAGCAGCGCTGACAGCTGGTCCTGGGCGAGGGCCTTGGTGGGGGAGAGGTAGAGCGTCGTCGCACCCCGGCGGCCGCCCCGCCTGCGGGCCTCGCCGAGGCTCGCTGAGGGCGGGCAGGAGGTAGCCCAGCGACTTGCCGGAGGCCGTGCCGGTCGAGACCACGACGTGCTCGCCGCGGTGCGCCGCCTCAGCCGCCTCGACCTGGTGCCGCCAGGGCCGGTCGATCCCCCGGCGCGCCCAGCGCGGCGACGAGCTCCGGCGCCGCCCAGGCCGGCCAGTCCACCCGCGTCCCCGGCGCGGGCGGGCAGCACCTCGAGGTGGGTGAGCCGTTCCTCGCGCCCGGCGGGGCGGTCAGCAGCGCCACGAGGTCGCGCGCGGGGCTGCTCACGTCGAGGGGCACCCCGCAGTCTCGCAAGGAGCACCCCCGCGGAGCTGATCGGGCCCGCGGCGGCATACCGGGCACCGCTCGGGCGTGCCGGGCGGCCGGGGACGGTGCATGATTGAATGCACGGGTACCGGATCGGCCGAGGGCAGCCACCGTTGCCCGCTCGAGCCCAGACACGCCGGTGAGGAGACACACGTGGATCTGTCACTCGAGACGCGCCACGAGGATGGGCACACCATCATCGAGGTGGGCGGCGAGATCGACGTCTACACCGCGCCCAAGCTGCGCGACAAGATCACCGAGCTCGTCGGCAACGGCAACTACAACCTGGTGATCGACATGGAGAAGGTCGACTTCCTCGACTCCACCGGTCTCGGCGTCCTCGTCGGCGGGCTGAAGAAGGTCCGCGCCCACGACGGCTCGATGCGCCTGATCTGCAACCAGGAGCGCCTGCTGAAGATCTTCCGGATCACCGGCCTGGCCAAGGTCTTCGCGATCCACGGTTCGCAGGCCGACGCCCTCGCCGAGCGCTAGAGCGGTGCCGGCAGGCGCGGCTCGGACCGCCACCGGGATCACCGTCTCGATCGCCCGCGACCCGGCGCTGGTGCGCACCGTGCGGCTGGTGGCCGCCGCCGTCGCCCGCCGGGCCGTCCCGCGACGAGGAGTTCGTCGAGGAGGTCCGCCTCGCCGTCGGCGAGGCGTGCGCGCTGCTCGTGGGCGACGGTCCGCGCGGCCGGTCCACCCGCCCGCGACACGGCCCGGTCAAGGTCGCGCTGCGCCTGGACGACCGGCTGCGGGCGACGGTCGTCCGCCGCCGGCTCCGTCGCCGCTCAGGACCCCCCACCAGCGACATCGACGGGGTCGAGCCGTGGGCGCTGCTGCGCGGGCTGATCGACGACTTCGCATCGTCGGCGACGCGGGAACGACGACCCTGCTCGATGTCCTGGCGCCTGCGCCTGAACGCCCGCCCCGCACGGGGCCGCGGCAAATGTGGGCGATCCCACAGTCCCGGTGACCGATCGCCGTCAGTGCAGATGCGTAGACTCCGGCACACCCAAGTGTGAGAGGCAGGTCACAGCCTGCCCGCGCCCCGTGGAGCAGACCGCGCGGACGCATCGTTGACGGGCCCGCAGCGGGCCTAGCGGAGGAGGACGTATGTCCGGGCACATCTTTGCCGCCGGAGATGGGCGGCGAAGCTGCGACCGTGGACCTGGCCGGCGGCAACTTGCGCTTGGTCGTCATCGTCGGCGTCATCGCGCTCGTCGCGCTGGTGATGGCCGTGGTGTTCCGAGGTCAGGTCCTGCGCTGCCGGCGAAGGCACGGAGAACATGAGGACCATCGCGCGGGCGGTCCAGGAGGGCGCCAACGCCTACCTGACCCGGCAGTTCAGGACGCTCGGCGATCTTCGCGGCGATCGCGTTCTTCGCGCTGCTCGCGCTGCCGGCCGACGACACCACGGTCCGGATCTTCCGCTCGGTGTTCTTCCTGGTCGGGGCCGGCTTCTCCGCGACGGTCGGCTACCTCGGCATGAACCTCGCCGTCCGCGCGAACCTCCGGGTCGCCGCCGCGGCGAACTCCGAGGGCCGCGAGCCGGCGATGACGATCGGTCTGCGGACCGGCGCCATGGTGGGCATGCTCACCGTCGGTCTCGGCCTGCTCGGCGCCAGCCTGGTCGTGCTGTTCTTCCAGGGCGAGGCCCCCAAGGTCCTCGAGGGCTTCGGCTTCGGCGCCGCGCTGCTCGCGATGTTCATGCGGGTCGGCGGCGGCATCTTCACCAAGGCCGCCGACGTCGGCGCCGACCTCGTCGGCAAGGTCGAGCAGAACATCCCCGAGGACGACCCGCGCAACGCCGCCACGATCGCCGACAACGTGGGCGACAACGTCGGCGACTGCGCCGGCATGGCCGCCGACCTCTTCGAGTCCTACGCCGTGACGCTGGTCGCCGCGCTGATCCTGGGCTCCCAGGTGTTCGGCGACAAGGGCCTCGTGTTCCCGCTGCTGATCCCCGCCATCGGCGCGCTGACCGCCGTGGCCGGTGTCTACCTCACCAAGCCCAAGCGCCGGCGAGAACGGCCTGACCACGATCAACCGGTCGTTCTACCTCTCCTCGGGCATCGCCGCCGTCGCGAGCATCGTGCTCTCCTACCTCTACCTCCCGGCCAGCTTCGCCGAGTTCGGCCAGGCCGTTCGCCTCGCTCGACGGCGACCCGCGGCTGATCGCCTCCAGCGCGGTCGTCATCGGCATCGTGATGTCCTCGGGCATCCTGGCGCTGACCGGCTACTACACCGGCACCGAGTACCGCCCCGTCAAGGACGTCGGCAAGACGTCGCTGACCGGTGCGGCGACCGTCATCCTGTCCGGCCTCTCGGTCGGCTTCGAGTCCGCGGTCTACACGACCCTGGTCATCGGCGCCGCCGTCTTCGGCGCCTACCTCCTCGGCGGCGCGGCGCTGACCGTCTCGCTGTTCGCGGTCGCGCTGGCCGGCACCGGCCTGCTGACCACCGTCGGCGTCATCGTCGCGATGGACACCTTCGGCCCGGTCTCCGACAACGCCCAGGGCATCGCCGAGATGTCCGGCGACGTCAGCGAGGAGGGCGCGCAGATCCTCACCGAGCTCGACGCCGTCGGCAACACCACGAAGGCGATCACCAAGGGCATCGCGATCGCGACCGCCGTGCTGGCCGCGACCGCGCTGTTCGGCTCGTACTCCACCTCGATCTTCGAGGAGCTCGCCAAGGCGAACCCGACCGCCGAGGAGGCCAGCCTGCTCGACTTCAGCGTCTTCAACCCGGCCGTCCTGGTCGGCGCGCTGCTCGGCTCGGCCGTCGTCTTCCTGTTCTCCGGCCTGGCCATCAACGCCGTCGCCCGTGCCGCCGGCGCGGTCGTCTACGAGGTCCGGCGCCAGTTCCGCGAGATCCCCGGGATCATGGAGGGCACCGGTCGTCCGGAGTACGGCAAGGTCGTCGACATCGTCACCAAGGACTCGCTGCGCGAGCTCGTCACGCCCGGCATCCTGGCCGTGCTGGCCCCGATCGCGGTCGGGTTCGGGCTCGGCGCGACCGCGCTGGCCGGGTTCCTCGCCGGCGCGATCGCCACCGGCACCCTGATGGCCGTCTTCCTGGCCAACTCCGGTGGCGCCTGGGACAACGCCAAGAAGCTCGTCGAGGACGGCAACCACGGCGGCAAGGGCTCCGAGGCCCACGAGGCGACCATCATCGGCGACACCGTCGGTGACCCGTTCAAGGACACCGCCGGTCCCGCGATCAACCCGCTGATCAAGGTGATGAACCTCGTCTCGCTGCTGATCGCCGCCGCCGTGGTCAACCTCTCGGTCGGCGACGACGCAGAACGACCCGGTCCGGATCCTGATCGCCCTGGTCGCGGTCGCCATCATCGCCGGCGCCGTGATCGTCTCCAAGCGCCGCTCGGTGACGCTGGGCGACAACGTGGAGGCTCCCGCCGCCCGCTGAGGTCCCCTGCCCCGACGACGACCCGTCCGCGCTCCTGCGGGCGGGTCGTCGCACGTCCGCCCCCGGCATCGGGGTGGCCTAGGCTGCGGCGGGTGCTCCCACCCGAGGTCGTCCAGCGGCTGCGCGCCGCGCTGGTCGCGTCCGGCTACGGGTACGACGGCGTGGCCGGCCTGCTCGGGCCGCTCGCGCACGCGGCGCTCTCGCGCAACGAGACGACGCCCGGCCTGCGGGCGACCGCGGGCGGGTCGCCCCTCGCGACGCTGGTGCGGCTCTGGCCGCTGCAGGCGACGGTCGCCCGGGAGGCGGCCGAGCGGGCGCTGCCCGGGCTCGTCGAGCCGCTGGCCGGGGCCGGCCTGCTCGCGTCGACGGGGGACGAGGTGCGGGCCCTGGTCGACGTACGTCCCTACGCCGACGACGGGACCGACTGGTGGGTGGCCAGCGACCTGACGCCCGGCCTCGACGGCGCCCGCATCGACGTCGCGGCCGACCACGTGCTCGGCATCAGCCCGGCGTCGTCCTCGCTGGCGCAGCTGACCGTGCGCGACCCGGTCGGCGCGCGCCCTCGACCTCGGCACCGGCTGCGGCGTGCAGGCGCTGCACCTGGCCGCGCACGCGGGCACGGTGGTCGCGACCGACGTCAACGAGCGCGCGCTCGCGCTGACCCGGCTCAACGCGGCCCTGAACGGCGTCGAGGTCGACGTCCGGGCGGGCAGCCTCTTCGAGCCGGTGGCCGGCGAGGAGTTCGACCTCGTCGTGACCAACCCGCCCTTCGTGGTGTCGCCGGCGACCGACGCGCCGCTGGTCTACCGCGACTCCGGGCTGCCGGGCGACGAGATGGTCCGGCGGGTCGTCACCGGCGCGCCGCGGCACCTCGCTCCGGGCGGGCGCTGCCAGGTCCTCGCCAACTGGGTGCACCGGGCCGGGGAGCCGTGGCAGGACCGGGTCGGCGGCTGGCTGGCCGGGACCGGCTGCGACGCCTGGGTCGTCGAGCGCGAGGTGGCCGACCCGGCGGAGTACGTCGAGCTGTGGCTCAAGGACGCCGGGGTGCACGGGCGCCCCGACTACCTCGGCAGGTACGACGCCTGGCTGGCGTGGTTCGAGGAGCAGCACGTCGAGGGCATCGGGTTCGGCTGGCTGCACCTGCGCCGGGTGGACCGCGACGCCGGTGCTGCACCTCGAGGAGTGGCCCTACGAGGTGGAGCAGCCGCTCGGCCGGGAGGTCGCCGAGCGGGGCCGGCGCACCGACTGCGCTCGCCGCCGCCTCCGACGCCGACCTGCTGGCCGCCCGGCTGGTCACGCGGGTCGACGTACGCCAGGAGACGCAGGGGGAGCCCGGGGCCGCCGACCCGGAGACGATCGTGCTGCGCCAGCAGCGCGGGATGCGGCGGGCGAGGCGAGCAGACACCGTGGAGGCCGGGCTGGTCGGTGCCTGCGACGGGGACCTGACGCTCGGCCAGGTCCTGGACGCGCTCGCGGCGCTGCTCGGGGAGGACCCGGCGGAGCTGCGCGCGTCAGCGGGTGCCGGCCGTCCGCGAGCTGGTCGCGGACGGGTTCCTGACCCTGGGCTGAGACGCGCGGCCGGGGACCGGACCCGTACCGTGAACGAGCCGGGGGCCGGCCGATCGCCAGGGTCACGACCGCCCACCGGAGGGGCAGGGGACCGAGACCTTCACGGTCAGGCGCTACCGTGTCCACGCGAACACGCATTCGAGGGAGCAGCACACAGGTGGCGAAGAACGCAGGCCGGAGACGGCGGGCACAAGCTGGTCATCGTCGAGTCGCCGGCCAAGGCGAAGACGATCGCCGGCTACTTGGGGCGCGGCTACGTCGTCGAGTCCTCCATCGGTCACATCCGTGACCTGCCGCAGAGCGCCGCCGACATCCCGGCCAAGATCAAGGGCGAGCCCTGGGCGCGGCTCGGCGTCGACGTGGAGAACGACTTCACGCCGTACTACGTCGTCTCCCGCGACAAGCGCGCCCACATGACCAAGCTCAAGGGCCTGCTCAAGGACGCCTCCGAGCTCTTCCTGGCCACCGACGAGGACCGCGAGGGCGAGGCGATCGCCTGGCACCTGCTCGACGAGCTCAAGCCGAAGGTCCCGGTGCGGCGGATGGTCTTCCACGAGATCACCCCGCAGGCGATCAACGCGGCCGTCGACAGCCCGCGCGAGATCGACATGGACCTCGTCGAGGCGCAGGAGGCGCGGCGGATCCTCGACCGGCTCTACGGCTACGAGGTCTCGCCGGTGCTGTGGAAGAAGGTCATGTCGGGCCTGTCCGCGGGACGCGTGCAGTCCGTGGCGACCCGGCTGGTGGTCGACAAGGAGCGCGACCGCATGGCGTTCCGCACCGCGTCGTACTGGGACCTCGAGGGCACCTTCGACGCCGGCTCGCAGCACGCGGAGCGGATGTTCCCCGCCAAGCTGCACTCGCTCGACGACAAGCGGGTGGCCCGCGGCACCGACTTCTCCTCGCTCGGCGTGCTCAAGGACTCGGCCGCCTCGCAGGGGGTCGTGCACCTCGACCGCGCCCGCGCCGAGGCACTGGCGTCCGGCCTGCAGGAGACGACGTTCGACATCCGTTCTGTCGAGGCCAAGCCCTACCGTCGCCAGCCCTACGCGCCGTTCCGCACGACCACGCTGCAGCAGGAGGCCTCGCGCAAGCTCGGCTACGGCGCCTCGCGCACGATGTCGGTCGCGCAGCGGCTCTACGAGAACGGCTTCATCACCTACATGCGCACCGACTCCACGACGCTGTCGGAGACCGCGATCACCGCGGCGCGCAACCAGGCCCGCGAGCTCTACGGCGCCGAGTACGTCCCGGACAAGCCGCGCACCTACACCTCCAAGGTCAAGAACGCGCAGGAGGCGCACGAGGCGGTCCGTCCCGCGGGCGAGAACTTCCGCACGCCCGCCCAGACCGGGCTCACCGGCGACGAGTTCCGGCTCTACGAGCTGATCTGGATGCGCACCGTCGCCTCTCAGATGAAGGACGCCGAGGGTCGCAGCGTGACCGTGCGCCTCGGCGGTCGCGCGGCGTCCGGCGAGGACGCGGTGTTCTCCGCCTCGGGTCGCGTCATCACCTTCTACGGCTTCCTCAAGGCGTACGTCGAGGGGCGCGACGACGAGGGCGACTCCGAGTCGGGCGGCCCGGACGACCGCGAGACCCGGCTGCCCAACGTGTCCGAGGGGGACGCCGTGAGCGCGGCCCGGATCGAGGCGTCGGGCCACCAGACCAAGCCACCGGCCCGCTACACCGAGGCCACGCTGATCCGCGAGCTCGAGGAGCGGCTGATCGGTCGCCCGTCGACGTACGCCTCGATCATCGGGACGATCCTCAACCGCGGCTACGTCTACAAGAAGGGCACCGCGCTGGTGCCGGCGTGGCTGGCGTTCTCGGTGATCCGGCTGCTCGAGGAGCACTTCGCGCGACAGATCTCCTACGAGTTCACCGCCCGCATGGAGGACGTCCTCGACGAGGTCGCCGCGGGGCGCAAGGACCGCAACACCGAGCTCGCGCAGTTCTACTTCGGCACCGGCGACATCGAGGGGCTCAAGCAGCTCGTCACCGAGCTCGGCGACATCGACGCCCGCGAGCTGGCGACGTTCCCGATCACCGAGGGGATCGACCTGCGGGTCGGCCGCTACGGGCCATACGTTGAAAGCACCGCGACGCCGGGCCTGCGAGCCAACGTCCCGGACGACCTGCCGCCCGACGAGCTCACGCCCGAGAAGGCTCGGGAGCTGCTGGCGAACCCGGCCGGCGAGGAGACCCCGCTGGGCGCCGACCCGGAGTCGGGGCTGATGGTGGTCGCGAAGAACGGCCGCTACGGGCCCTACGTCACCGAGCTGCTGCCCGAGGACGCGCCGAAGTCGCGCAAGGCCCGCACCGCCTCGCTGTTCAAGTCGATGAACCTCGACACCATCACGCTCGACGACGCCCTGCGGCTGCTGACGCTGCCGCGGGTGGTCGGCACGGACCCGGAGTCGGGCGACGAGATCACCGCGCAGAACGGCCGCTACGGGCCGTACCTCAGGAAGGGCACGGACTCCCGCTCGATCGACGACGAGGAGAAGCTGCTCACCATCACGCTCGAGGAGGCGCTCGCCATCTACGCGCAGCCCAAGCGTCGGGGCCGCGCCGCCGCCGACCCGGGCCGCGAGCTCGGCGCCGACCCGGTGTCGGGTGCGACGGTGACGGTCAAGGCCGGCCGGTTCGGGCACTACGTCACCGACGGCGAGTACAACGCGACCCTGCGCGACGGCGACGACCCGGCGTCGGTGACCCTCGAGCGGGCCGCCGAGCTGCTGGCCGAGCGACGCGCGAAGGGCCCGGCCAAGAAGGCCGCCAAGCGCGGCGCGAAGAAGGCACCGGCGAAGAAGGCCGCGAAGCGGACGACCGCCAAGAAGACCGCGGCGAAGAAGACCACGAAGAAGGCCGCGGCCAAGAAGTCCTGACCGCCGCGGCCGGCGATGGGGGCGCCGGGGCAGACCGTAGGGTGTGGGGCGTGAGCGAGCGGGCCGGTGGGGCGGAGCAGCCGGCGACCGAGGGGGCCGTCGAGGACCTCCGGCAGGCGCCGGCGCACTCGCTGACGGCGGTGCTGCGGATCACCGACTTCCGGCACCTGTGGATCGGGCTCGGGCTGTCCAGCCTCGGCGACTGGATGGGGCTGCTGGCGCTCACCGCGATGGCCAATGCGAGCGCCGACTCGTACGCCGGCAAGAACTACGCCATCGCGACGGTGCTGTTCCTGCGCGTGCTCCCGGCGCTCGTGATGGGGCCGGTCGCGGGCTACGTCGCCGACAGGCTCGACCGCCGGCGCACCCTCATCTGGGGCGACTACCTGCGCGGCCTGCTGTTCCTCACCATCCCGATCGTCGGCACGCTGTGGTGGATCTTCGTGGTCACGGTCCTGGTCGAGGCGATCAGCCTGGTCTGGGGTCCGGCCAAGGACGCGACGGTCCCCAACCTCGTGCCACGGCACCGGCTGGAGGCCGCCAACCAGGTCAGCCTCGCGACGACGTACGGCTCGGCGCTCCCGGCGGCCGCGATCTTCGCGGGGCTGACGCTCGTCGACAAGCTCTACCGCAACATCTTCGAGTGGTTCGGCACGAGCGGGCCGGTCGACCTGGCCCTCTACTTCAACGCCGTCTCGTTCATCGTGTCCGGCTTCGTGATCGCCCGGCTGCGCGACATCCCGAGCGGGCCCGCGGAGACCGCGACCGAGGGCAGCGCGTGGCGGGTGATCGTCGACGGCTGGACGTACGTCGGCACCACCCCCGTCGTGCGCGGGACTGGTGACCGGCATCATCGGCGCGTTCGCGGCCGGCGGCGTGGTGATCGGGCTGGCGCGCACCTACGTGTCCGACCTCGGCGGCGGCGACTCCGGCTACGGCGCTGCTGTTCGGGACCGTCTTCGCGGGGCTCGGGCTCGGCATGTGGCGCGGCCCGCGGCTGCTGCAGGGGCTGTCCCGTCGCCGGCTGTTCGGGATCGCGCTGACGCTGACCGGGCTGCTGCTGTTCCCGCTCGCGCTCGTCCAGCAGCTGCCCGTCGTGGTCGGCCTGACGGCGTGCTCGGCTTCTTCGCCGGCGTCGGCTGGATCACCGGCAACACCATGCTCGGGCTGGAGGTCCCCGACGAGTTCCGGGGGCGCACCTTCGCCTTCGTCGGCTCGATGATCCGGCTCGCGCTGGCGCTCGTGCTCGCGGTCGCGCCCCTGCTGGCCGGCCTCATCGGCACCCACCAGATCGGCCCCCTCGACGAGTTCGGCGAGCCGTACGTCGTCTACAACGGCGCCGCGTTCACGTTCCTCATCGCGGCGGTGCTGATGACGGCTGTCGGTGTCGCCGCCTACCGTCAGATGGACGACCGAACGGGGACCTCTCTCGTGACCGACCTGCGCCACGCCTTCACCGGCTCCACCGGGGTGTACACCGCCACCGGCACCTTCGTCGCGCTCGAGGGCGGCGAGGGCGCCGGCAAGTCCACCCAGGCGCAGCGGCTCGCCGCCTGGCTCGCGCGCCGAGGGGTACGACGTCCTGCTGACCCACGAGCCGGGCGACACCGAGGTCGGCCAGAAGCTGCGGCGCATCGTGCTCGACCCGGCCACCGGGGCGATCTCGCACCGCACCGAGGCGCTGCTCTACGCCGCCGACAAGGCCGAGCACGTCGACCGGGTCGTGCCGCCGGCCCTGGCTCGCGGGGCCGTGGTCATCACCGACCGCTACGTCGACTCCACGCTGGCCTACCAGGGCGCCGGGCGCGCGCTCGTCGACCGCGAGGTCGAGCGGGTCGCCCGCTGGGCCACCGACGACCTCCGGCCGCACCTCACGGTGGTGCTCGACCTGCCGCCGCAGCAGGGGCTGACCCGCTTCGAGGAGCGCGACCGGATCGAGGCCGAGTCGGTCGACTTCCACGAGCGGGTCCGCGAGATGTTCCTCTCCCTGGCCTCCGCCGCGCCCGAGCACTACCTCGTCGTCGACGCCCGGCTGCCCGTCGAGGAGGTCACCGAGCGGATCCGCGCGCGGCTCCGGCCGCTGCTCGACCAGGCGCTGCGGACCGACGGTCCGCGCGACCAGGCCCTCCGGAGCGACGCGTGAGCAGCGGCGCTGTCGACCTCGCGCCCGAGGTCCCGGCCACCGGCGTGTGGGCGGGCCTGGTCGGGCAGCGGCACGCCATCGAGACGCTGCGGCGCGCGGTCTCCGGGCACGGCATGACGCACGCCTGGCTGTTCACCGGGCCGCCCGGCTCGGGACGCTCCAACGCCGCGATCGCCTTCGCCGCGGCGCTGCAGTGCGAGCAGGGCATCGGCTGCGGCGAGTGCCACGCGTGCGTCGCCGCGTTGGCCGGCACCCACCCCGACATCAGCGTGACCCGCTCGGAGACGGCGGTGCACTACATCGACAAGATGCGCGAGCTGGTCCGCATGGCGGGGCTGCACCCGGTCGAGGGCCGCTTCCAGGTGATGATGATCGAGGACGCCGACCGGCTGGCCAAGGGCGAGGTCACCCGCACCGCCAACGCGCTGCTGAAGGCGCTGGAGGAGCCGACCCCCAAGACGGTGTGGCTGCTCTGCGCGCCGACCGTCGAGGACGTCCTGCCGACGATCAGGTCGCGCTGCCGCAACGTGTCGCTGGCCACCCCGACCGCCCGGGAGGTGACCCGCTTCCTCGTCGAGCGCGAGGCCGTCCCCGAGGGCATCGCGGCGTTCGCGGCCCGGGCCAGCCAGGGCCACATCGGCCGGGCCCGCGCCCTCGCCACGGACGAGCGGACCCGCAACCGGCGCCGCGAGGTCGTCGCCCTGCCCGTCGGGCTGACCTCGCTCGGCGCGTGCCTCAACGCCGCCGCCAACCTCGTCGACCTCGCCAAGGAGGAGACGGCCGCGCTGACCGACCAGAGCAGTGCCCGCGGGCTCGACGAGCTCGCCTCGACGTACGGCGACGACCGGAAGGCCAAGGCCTCCCGGACCTACCGCGCCGCGCTGCGCGAGCTCGAGCACAGCCTCAAGCAGCGGCAGAAGCGGCGCGAGCTCGACGTGGTCGACCGGTGCCTGATGGACATCATGTCGGTCTACCGCGACGTGATCGCCGTGCAGACCGGCGCCGACGTCGACCTGGTCAACGAGGAGGTCCGGGACGACGTGGCCCACCTGGCCCGGCGCTCCTCCCCGGAGGACAACCTGCGCCGCATCGACGCGATCTTCGCCGCCCGCGAGCAGATGATGGAGTTCAACACCGCGCCGCTGCTCGCCCTCGAGGCGATGATGGTGGCCCTGCGCACCCGGTGACCTGTGGGGTTCTGGCCGCTTCGCCCGGCTTGCCCTCCTAGAGTGGGCGGGTGCACCCGTCGCCCCGGACCCGCAGCCTGGCGCTGCTCGCCAGCCTCGCCCTGCTCGCCGGGGCCCTGAGCGGGTGCGGCGTCTTCTCCGGCGACGACGCCTCGTCGGGCTCCGCGACGCCGTCCGCGAGCCCCTCCCTGAGCCCGAGCCCGGTCCCCTCGACCGGAGCGGGCGACGGGGCGGCCCCCGGCCTCGAGCGGTTCTACGGCCAGAAGCCGACCTGGAAGGGCTGCAACGACGGCGACCAGTGCACCCGGATCACGGTCCCCCTCGACTACGACGACCCGGAGGGCGAGACGATCAGCCTGTCCGTGCTCAGGGTCCCTGCGGGCGACCCGTCGCGGCGGGTGGGGTCCCTGGTCGTCAACCCCGGCGGTCCCGGCGCCTCGGGCGTCGACTACGCGGCCAACGGTGACGCCTACTTCGGCAACGAGCTGCGCGACGTGTTCGACATCGTCGGGTTCGACCCTCGCGGGGTCGGCGACAGCACCCCGCTCGACTGCCTGACCACCGAGCAGGCCGACACCCTCGTCGCCTCCGACCCGGACCCGGACACCGCCGCCGAGATCCGCACGTCGGACGACCTGCTGCGCGACTTCGGGACGGGCTGCGAGGAGCGCAGCGGCACCCTCGCCGAGCACGTCTCGACGGTCGAGGCGGCGCGCGACATCGACGTCCTGCGCGCGGTCCTCGGCGACAGGAGGCTGAGCTACTTCGGCGCGTCCTACGGCACCTTCCTCGGGGCGACGTACGCCGAGGAGTTCCCCACCCACGTCGGCCGGATGGTCCTCGACGGCGCGATCGACCCCGACCAGGACAACCTCTCCCGCAACCTCGTGCAGGCCCGCGGGTTCGAGGTCGCGCTGCGGGCGTACGTCGGCGCCTGCGTGGACCGCGGCGGCTGCTTCCTCGGCGACTCGGTCGACGCAGGCACCCGTCGGATCCGGGACTTCCTCGACGACGTGGAGGCGCGAGCCGCTGCGCACGACGGGCTCGCGCGAGCTGACCGCCGGGCTGGCCGTCTACGGCATCTGGGCCCCGCTCTACAACAAGGACTACTGGGGCATCCTCGACATGTCCCTGCAGCAGGCCTTCGACGGCAACGGCACCCCGCTGCTCACGCTCGCCGACGCCTACACCGGCCGCGGGCCGCGAGGGCTACCTCGACAACTCGCTCGAGGCGCTCTACGCCGTCAACTGCCTCGACCACGACGACTCGATCCCGGCGGCCGACGTGCCGGCCTACATCCCCCGCTTCGAGAAGGTGTCGCCGACCTTCGGCGCGATCTTCGCCTTCGGGCTCTCCGCGTGCGCCTCGTGGCCGATCCACACCGGCACCGAGCCGGCGCCGATCCACGCGAAGGGGTCGCCGCCGATCCTCGTCGTCGGCACCAGCCGCGACCCCGCGACCCCGCTGTCGTGGGCCCGGGCGCTGGCCTCCCAGCTCGACAAGGGCGTGCTCGTCACCCGCGACGGTGACGGCCACACCGGCTACCACGCGGGCAACACCTGTGTCGACGGCGCCGTCGAGTCGTACCTTGTCTCCGGGACGGTCCCGCGCGAGGAGGTCGACTGCTGATGAGCGAGGAGCGGTACGGCGCCCAGTTCGGGCCCGACATCACCTTCCTGGGGGTGGACCGCTGCACGCTGGGCGACCCGGCCACCTATGCCGACGCGGACGTGGTCGTGCTCGGGGCGCCGTTCGACGGCGGCACGTCCCACCGGCCCGGGACCCGCTTCGGGCCGCAGGCGATCCGCGGCACCGACTACCTCCCGCACGACGGGTCGCGCCCGCACCTCGCCCTGCGCGTCGACGCGCTCGCCGACCTGCGGGTCGTGGACGCCGGCGACGTCGAGATGTACTCCGGCGACGTGGAGCGCTCCATCGCCTCCCTCACGGAGGCCGTGCACACGGTGACCGCCTCGGGCGCGGTGCCGCTCGTGCTCGGCGGCGACCACACGGTCACGCTGCCGGACGCGACCGGGGTGGCCCGGCACCTCGGCTTCGGACGGGTCTCGATGCTGCACTTCGACGCGCACGCCGACACCGGGCACATCGAGTTCGGCTCGCTCTACGGCCACGGCCAGCCGATGCGGCGGCTGATCGAGTCCGGCGCGCTGCGCGGCGACCGCTTCCTCCAGATCGGGCTGCGCGGCTACTGGCCGCCGCCCGAGACGCTGTCGTGGATGGCCGAGCAGAGCATGCGGTCCTACGAGATGACCGAGATCGGCGCCCGCGGCCTCGACCCGTGCCTGACCGAGGCGTTCGGGATCGCCCTCGACGACTGCGACGGCGTCTTCTTGTCGGTCGACGTCGACGTGTGCGACCCCGGGCACGCCCCGGGGACCGGGACGCCCGAGCCCGGTGGCCTGTCCGCGCGACAGCTGCTGGACGCCGTACGCCGGATCTGCCTGGAGCTCCCGGTGGTGGGGATGGACATCGTCGAGGTCTCGCCGCCCTACGACCACGCCGAGATCACCGCGATGCTGGCCAACCGGGTGGCGCTCGAGGCGCTCTCGGCGATGGCGGCCCGGCGACGGGGGCTGGCTCACGACCCGGCCGGGCCCCTGCTCGAGGGCCGCTAGCCTCCGCTCCGCCTGACCCCCTCCCCCCAGTGACAACGGTGAGGGGGTCAGGGGAGGGCCGCGCAGTAGCCCGCGACGAGGGCGTCGGCCACCGTCGCGACGAACGCGTCGTCGGGCAGGAAGGTCGCGTCGTGCAGGCCGCCGTCGGCGCTGCCGGTGCCGACGAAGACCATCAACCCCTTGGTGTGGTGGCAGTAGTGCGCGAAGTCGTCGGACCCGAACGACCGGAAGTCCGAGGTCACCGGGTGGCCGAGCTCCTCGAGGACGACGTGTGCGCGGGCGGCGAGGTGGTCGTCGTTGACGAGCGGCGGCTCCCCGTCGGCGATGTGCACGTCTGCCTCGCAGCCGTGCGCCGCCGCGACGTGCCGGGCGATGTCGCGCAGGGCGTCGTGCGCCTGGCGGCGGTCGACCTCCCGCATCGTGCGGACCGTCCCGGAGCCGGTGGCGCTGTCGGGCACGACGTTGTTGGCGGTCCCGGCGCGCAGCTGGTTGACCATGCAGGCGATCCCGACGACCGGGTCGACCCGGCGCGCGCCGAGCTGCTGGAGCGCCACCACGACCGTGGACAGCGCCAGCACCGAGTCGGTGACGATGTGTGGGTAGCCGGAGTGCCCGCCCCGCCCGCGGATCGTGATGGTGAACTCGTCGATGCTCGCGTTGACCGGTCCGGGGGTGACGCCGAGCGTGCCGCGCGGCAGCTGCGGCTGGACGTGTGCGGCGACGACGGCCGCGACGCCGTCCAGCCCGCCCTCGCGCACGACGTCCTTGGCCCCCGACTGCGGCCCCTCCTCGCGCGGCTGGAGCAGCGCGACGAGCGGCATCGGCAGGTCGAGCCCACGAGCGGCTCGGCAGACCGCCGTCAGCGCCGCCATGTGCACGTCGTGCCCGCAGGCGTGCATCGCGCCGTTCGTCGAGGCCCACGGCGCCCCCGTGCGCTCGGCCACCGGCAGGGCGTCGAGCTCGGTGCGCATCATCACCACCGGTCCGTCGCCCGGCGCCACCTCGACGATCCGGCCGGTGCCGGCGACCGCGCGCCCCTCGCCGCAGCCGAGCGCCTCGACGACCAGCCGGGCGGTGTCGACCTCGTCGCCCGACACCCGCGGCGAGGCGTGCAGCGCGTGGCGCAGCGCCACCGCGACGTCGAGCTCGCGCCGTACGGCGTCGCGCCACCGCTCAGCGAGCGTCATCGGCCAGACCGTAGGCGCGCAGGGCGTTCTCGCGACCGACGAGCAGCGCGACCCGCTCGGCGTCGGCAGCGGTGAGGTCGCCCGAGGCGGCGAGCTCGTCGAGCACGGCGGTGAGCGAGCGGCGGAACAGCAGCGCGCCGAGGTGGAAGAGCTCGGCGAGGCCGAACGCGTCGCTGGAGAACAGCAGCTTGCCGAACGGCACCAGCTCGAGCGTCTCGCGTACGAGCGTCGTGGAGAGCGCCCCGGTGTTGTGGGTGGCCAGGCCGAGGTCCATGAAGACGTGGTCGAAGACCTGCGCGAGGTAGGCCGCGTGCCGGTGGAAGGGGTAGGTGTGCAGCAGCAGCACGGGCACCCCGCGCTCCTGGGTCGCCCGCAGGAACGCCGTCATCCGCAACGGGTCGCTCTCGGCGAGGTCCATGTCGTTGTCGCCGTAGCCGACGTGCAGCTGCAGGGGCAGCCCGAGGTCGAGCGCGGTCCACGCCAGCCAGCCGTGCACGTCGGGATGCGCGAGGCGCGGCCGCCCGTCGGGACCGTTCGGTACGTCGGACAGGGCGGCGCGCACCGCGTCGCGCGACGGCTGCTCCGCGGGGAGCGACGAGACCGACGCGGTAGGCCGCGATGCTCTTCGCGCCGACCGCTCCCGAGGCGCGCAGCCGCTCCACCACGACGTCGGCGACCTCGCCCGGCGCGACCCCGTCGACCAGTGCCTGCTCGGCCACCGCCTCGAGCCGCACCACCTCGCGGCTGTGCGCCCCGCACAGGGCGGCGAGCTCGCCGGGGGACGTCAGCCGGTCGGGCGTGAGACCGGTGTCGACCAGGAACGTGTCGATCCCGGCCGCCGACACCAGCCGCCGGTTGACCTCGGCGGCACCGAGCTCGCGGCGCCGGGCGAGGTACTGGTCCGGGTCGGCGTGCGGCTCGAGGTCGAGGACCGGCGCGCACCACCGTCGTACGGCCAGTCCCAGCATCGAGTCGAACAGCGTCGTGCCCAGCGGCGAGGGCCGGTCGGCCTCGTTCATCAGCGCCTCGAACCCGGCCCGGTCGAGGTCGGTGGTGACCAGACCGTGGCAGTGGTGGTCGACCAGCGACAGCGGGGCGCTCACGCGGTCGCGCCCGGGCGGATGATCGCCGCGGCCGGCATCTAGACCGACTCCTTCGCCGGGACGTCGAGGCGGGTCAGTCCCGAGGCCAGCCGGCGGGCGAGGCCGGGCACGGCGAGCATCACGACCGTGACGAGCAGCAGCCAGCCGAACGCCACGACGGGGAACCAGCGCGCCGGGCCGCTGGTGGGGTAGGGCAGCACGTTGCGGTAGATCGTGTAGCCGAGCATCACCAGTGCCAGCACGGGGATCGCCACCTCCCACCGCGGCACCGCCATCGCCCGGTCGACGAAGACCAGCTTGATGCAGCCGATCGTGGCCAGCACGTAGGCGACCAGCAGGATGAGGGTGCCGATGGTGCCGCTCCACAGGAACGTGTCGAAGGGCTTGGCGGAGAACGCGACGGCGCAGACGAGGGCGATGCCGGCGATGACGGCGCCGATGACGAGGGCGGCCGCCGCCGGGGTGCCGTTGCGACCGGTGCTGCCCGAGGCTGTGGCCGGGCGCCAGGTCGCGGACCAGGGCGAACAGCAGCCGCGACGCCCCGACCACGCAGGCCAGGCAGCACGCGAAGGCGCTGACGCTCGCGCCGAGCGTGATCAGGTCGTTGACCCAGGGGCCGATGTAGGAGGCGCCGAGGTCGCCCATCAGCGCCGGAGAGCTGACGAACCGGTCGATGCCCGCCTGGTCGGTGCCGAACGCCATCGTCTCGATCGCGGTGACGACCGTGAAGTACACGCCGCCGAAGACGGCTGTGCCGAGGATCGCCCGCGGGATGTCACGGCGGGGGTGGTGGGCCTCCTCGCCGAGCGTGGCGGCGGCCTCGAACCCGGCGAAGGACAGCAGGCCGAACACGATCCCGAGGAACAGCGTCGAGCTGTCGGTGCCGGGCGCGACGGTGAACACCGACATCGTGAAGGTCGCACCGCCCGGCGCGTCGCCGCCGAGCAGCCGCACCAGCACGACCGCCGCGACGACCAGGATCAGCAGCACGGTCAGGCCCTCGACGGTCAGCAGCAGCGAGGTCGCCCGGCGGGCCGGGACGACCGTCAGCAGCAGGGCGAGCACCAGCGCCAGCCCGCCGACGAGGAAGCCGGCCCACCACGGCTGGTCGTTCCACACCCCGACCGCGTCGAGGAACGCCGCCCCGAAGATCCCGGCGGCCGAGGAGGTCACCAGGCCGTAGAACACGTAGGTCGCCCATCAGCCCGAGGCACGCCACCGCGCCCGCCCTCGCCCCGAGGGTCGCGCCGACGAACACGTAGACAGAGCCCGCGTGCCGGTAGTGCTGGCACAGCCGGACGAACACGTAGGCGATCAGGAGCACCGCGACGGCGGCGAGCAGGAACGCCAGCGGGGTGGCCCGGCCGACCAGCCCGGCCGTGCCCTGCGGGTTGATGTTGGCCGCCATGCTCGGTGCCATCAGTGCGACGGAGATCCCCACGGCCTGCCAGACCGAGAGGGTCGGGCGCAGCGTGCTCTCGCGGACGGGTGCGGCCATGGCGGTCCCCCTGGGAGGGTGCGGACGGTGGCGGTACGTCGTACGGCGTGCCGGGCGGGTGCTGCCATCCTGGCCAGCCCCTAGGGTCGTGTCCAGCACCCGGCGCCGGCACCGGCACCGGGACCGCCGCCCGGCGAGAGGGGACCCGATGGACGCCGACGACCGCACCGCCCGCAGGACGCACGCGGAGAACCTGCTCGCAGGCCTCGAGAGCCGCGGCGTCGTGCTGGTGGCGACGACGTTCGTCGACAACGCGGGCATCGCCCGCGTGAAGTCCGTCCCGGTGGCCCGGCTGCCGCAGCTCGCCGAGTGGGGCGTGGGCTTCTCGACGGCGTTCGACTTCTTCCGCTTCGACGACTGGGTCGCGGCCCCGGCCTCGGGCGTGGGCGCCGTCGGCGACCAGCGCATCGTCCCCGACCTGAGCCGGCTCGTGGTGCTCGCCGGACAGCCCGGCTGGGCGTGGAGCCCCGGCGAGAGGTACGCCCAGGACGGGACGCCGTACGCCCGATGCAGCCGGCTGCTGCTGCGCCGGCAGGTGGACGGGCTCGCCGAGCAGGGGATCGAGGTGCGGTCCGCGTTCGAGATCGAGTGGGTCGTCTCGCAGGGCGACGGCGACGAGTACGTCCCGGCCGCGACCGGCCCGGGCTACGGGCTCGCGCGGCTGGTCGAGGCCTCGGACTACTGCCGCGACGTCGTCGCCGCCCTCGTCGCGCAGGGCGTCGAGGTCGAGCAGCTCCACCCGGAGTACGCCGCCGGGCAGTTCGAGCTCTCGGTGGCGCCCGAGTCACCGGTCGCGGCCGCCGACACGTCGGTGCTCGTGCGGGCCACGGTGCGCGCCGTGGGGCGGCGCACGGCCTGCGCACGTCGTTCTCGCCGAAGGTCGACACCGCCGGCGTCGGCAACGGGGGCCACGTGCACCTGAGCCTGTGGCGCGACGGGGAGAACCTGATGGCGGGCGGCGAGGAGCGGACGTTCGGCCTGACCGCCGAGGGCGAGTCGTTCAGCGCCGGCGTGCTCGAGCACCTCCCGGGCCTGCTCGCCCTGGGGGCGCCGGGCGTGGCGTCGTACCTCCGGCTGGTGCCGCAGCACTGGGCCGGCGCCTTCGCGTGCTGGGGCCTGGAGAACCGCGAGGCGGCGCTGCGGATGGTGACCGGCTCGACGGGCAGCTCCCCGTGGGCGGCCAACATGGAGGTCAAGTGCTTCGACCTCCAGGCGAACCCCTACCTCGTGCTGGCCGGCCTGCTGGCCACCGGCTCCGCCGGGATGGCCGCCGGCACCCGGCTGCCCGAGCCCGTCGACGTCGACCCCGCGGCGCTGTCGGCCTCCGACCTCGCGACGCGCGGCATCACCCGGCTGCCGGGCTCCCTGCGCGAGGCGGTGGACGCCTTCGCCGCCGACACCGTGCTGGCCGACGCCCTCGGGGCGCCCCTGGTCGAGTCGGTCCTGGCGGTGCGCGAGTCCGAGCTGGAGCTGTTCGCCGACGCGTCCCCCGAGCACGTCGCCTCGGCCGTCCGGTGGGTGCACTGACGCCCCACGATCACCAGGGTCCCCTGGTAATCGATCGCCTCCCCTGGCATGCACGCCGAGGGAAGGTGCAGCTCTCCTGGGGAAGCACGTGCTCCAGACCGTCGTACGGCGGGCGGGTGGGCGGATTCGGCGGACGGCGAGGGCGTCCGTATACTTCTGCGGCGTGCCCGGGGAACCGTGCACCAGGCCGCCTTAGCTCAGTCGGTAGAGCGTCTCACTCGTAATGAGAAGGTCGTCGGTTCGATTCCGACAGGCGGCTCCAACAAAGCCCCAGGTCAGCGGAGGTGCGCCGCCCCATGCGGGTGGAAACCCGGAACCATTTGACCGGGCGGTAAGCCAAAAGGTAAGCCAATGCCGGCTCCGACCGCAGGTGAGTCATTCGGTGGGCCACAGCAGTGCCTCCATCCGGTCGGTCGCGTCTCGGTTGAGTTCGGGGTCGACGTGGCTGTAGGTGTTCATCGTCACCGAGATCTGGGAGTGGCCGAGGATCTCCATCACGACTCGAGCCGCGACGCCCTGGCCGAGCAGCAGGCTCGCCGCCGTGTGCCTGAGGTCGTGCAATCTAACCGGGCGGATATCCGCCCTGACCAGCAACTGCCGAAATGCCCGGTAGTCATTGCGGGGATGGATGGGTGTACCCACCGCTGTCGTGAACACGAGGTCGCTTGCTGGCCATTCCGGTCCGAGCAGGCGTCGCTCGCGGTCCTGGTGTGCCTGATGTCGCTTGAGGGTGTCGACGACCGACGGCGGCATCGGGATCACACGTTTGGACCGCTCGGTCTTCGTGCGCGTGAGCAGCAGCCTGCCATCGGGCTGTCGTTGGAGGGCGCGCTCGACCCGGAGCGTTCGACGAACGAAGTCGACATGCTGCCATCCCAGCCCGAGCACCTCGCCTTGGCGTAGTCCGAGTGTCAAGGCGATGACCCATCGAGCCTCGAGGCGATCATTGCCTACCGCCGCCAGCAAGGTCTTGGCCTCGTCGAGGCTCAGGGGGACGACTTCTGAGCGTACGACGGTCGGCGGGTCGACCATGCTCGCGGGGTTCGTGGCAATCAGGCCCCACCGGACGGCCACTGTGAGGGCGCGCCGGAGGATGGCATGGATCCGTCGCACGCTCGAAGGGGCTAGGTGCGTGGACGCGTCTCGGTAGAAGGCGGCCACATGCTGTGGCCGGAGCTTGTCGAGGCGATGACGACCCAGCCCGGGAACGATGTAGCGCCGGCTGAGGTCGTAGTAGCTCTCTAGCGTCGACAGACGTACTCGGCTCGGGGCGACCTGCTGCAGGTAGGTCGCCATCCATGCCTCCAAGGAGGGTGACCGTTCGCTACTGAGCTGGCCAGCCTCAGCGGCTGTCAGAAGCTTGCGCAGCTCGCGGCCCACCTCGGTCTTCGTCCGGCGGGTGACCTGCTTGCGCTTACGTTTGCCGGCGACCCAGCCCAGGTCCACCGACCCCCTCCAGCGACCGTCCGCGAGCTGGTAGATCGACCCCTCGCCACGTGCTCGTCGCCGGCGCTCAGACACAGCCCACCGTCGACAGCGACTCGTTCGGCATCGTCATCACACGAGGAAGGGACTGCTGCGTAGGCTCTCGACGTACTCGTCGACTGCTGCTCTTGGAACGCGACGGCACGCCCCTATGCGGACCGACTCGAGCGTGCCGGCTCGCATAAGCTCGTATACCTTGGACCGACCGATGTTCAAGTACTCGGCAACCTCCTCGGGTCTGAGGAGCAGTGTCTCCATGAGGTCCTCCTGTTGTCCGCGCACGCGTAGACGGGTCCGTAGACAACTGGATCACTCGTGGAGGCGATGGAGAAGCTGCCGTTTGTTGTGCACCCTTGCGGCAGCTGGTAGCCGGCCCGTTTGCTCTTTGATTGCGTCCTACTGCCGCGAGCCGCAGGCTATTCGCGGCGGTAGGACGCTGGCCGCGAGCCGCAGGCTATTCGCGGCGGTAGGACGCTGGCCGCGAGCCGCAGGCTATTCGCGGCGGTGAGGAGCAGGCCGCGAGCCGCAGGCTATTCGCGGCGGTATGACGCGCTTGGAGCCGCGCATGAGATTCGATTGCGCTACTCCAGGTCCTCCGGGAACACGCCGTCAAAGCGGCCCTTCCCAGTTCAGCATGGTTCGGCTCTTGTCGTGCGGGCTCTTCGGTAGGGGCGTGAGCCGTCGGCGGCGAGCAGGATCCGGATGCGGTAGTTGGTGAAGTTCCGGAAGCCGTGGGCGAGGCGTCGGGTCTTCTCGATGACTCCGTTGATGGCTTCGGTGCCGCCGTTGCTGACGCCGCCGGTGGTGAAGTAGGCGAGGATCTCTTCGCGCCAGCGGCGCAGGGTCTTGCCGAGCCGCTTGACCTCGGGGATCGGGCAGGTGTGCAGCGAGTCGAGGACCTTCTCCGCGATCGTGCGTCCAGCAGCCGGGGACTCGGCGTGGTAGATCGAACGGACGAGTTGGTAGACGCGCCAGGCGACCTCGACCTCGTAGTTCGGGTCACCGACCGGGAGGTACGTCTCGAGCCGCTGGCGTTGACGGTCGGTGAGGTGTTCCTCGCCGGTGAGCAGGGTGCGGCGGATCTTGTAGAGCGGGTCGTCCTTGTGACCGCGCCGGTGCAGGGTCGCCTGCTGGACGCGACGACGGACGTCGTCGAGGGCGTTGCCGGCGAGCTTGACGACGTGGAACGCATCGAGCACTGCGACGGCGTCGGGCAGCTCGTCACGGATGGCGTTGGCGTAGCCGCGGAACGGGTCGAGCGCAGCGTGCTCGATGGTGACCTTGACGTCGACGCCCTCGACCCCTTGGTCGGTGAGCCAGTCGGCGTAGACCCGCCCCGAGCGGCCCTGGACGGCGTCGAGGAGCCTGGCGCGCAGGCAACCGTGCTCGTCGCGGGTCAGGTCGACCATCACCGTGACCGCCTTGTCGGTCGAGGAGATCTTCGAGGGTCGCCAGATGTGCTCGTCCACGCCGATGGTCTTGATGTTGCCCAGCCGGGCCGGGTCGGCGAGCCGGGTCGACGCGGCTGTCTTGATCGCCGACCAGCAGGTGTCCCACGCGACGCCGAGGTGCCGGGCGATCGCGGACACGGTGGTGTCGTCATGGCGCAACGCGTCGAGCGCCCACGCTGTCGCGCGGGTGGTGAGCTTCGCCCGGGCGGGTGCGTAGGGGTGGTCCTCGGTCCATGTCGAGCGAGGGCACGACGGCTCCGGGCATCGCCAGATCCGCTTGCGCCACCGCACCCGCACCGGTCTGCCGAAGCACGGCGCGTCGTGGAGGACCTGGACCCTACGGCCGTGGCCAACCGCAACCACGCCGCAGTCCGGGCACCCAGTCAGGTCTGCGTCGGATTCGACATCGAGCATGATCGTGCCGTCGTCACGGGTGGTCACGTCGAGGACGTGGACGCCCTCGACACCGAACAGTTCATCGGCCCGCGGACACCACCGAGGAGACGGCGACGGCACGCAGGCGCACGTAGAGTGCATCAACGTCAGGGTCCTTCAGGAGCAACAGCTTGGTCGCCGTTGATCGTGGGGGCCCTGACGCCATTTCACCCCCCAGACACGCCGCTCGAGGCGAGCACCTCAACCACGCTCATCTG